>DATLWK010000008.1:0-134886 GCA_035576365.1 Sphingomicrobium sp.
GCCCCAGCCACCGCCGCCGCCCCAGCCGCCGCGCCCCTTCGACCGCGAAAGCTCGCTGAGGCCCCAGAGAACAATCGCCAAATCGCCGCTGTCGAAGCCGCCACCACGGCGACGGCGGCGTTTTCCGCCCTTGCCGCGATAGCGCTGGCCCGACGCCGAACGGGCAATCGACATCAGAACGAACATCGCGATCATCACCCAGAAGACGATCGGCATGGGATTGAAGCCGCGCGACGAGCGGCCCGCCTCCGCCTGGCGAACCTGGTCGGCGCGCGCCTGCGCTTCCTCAGGCGGCAGCTGCATCTGCTCGAGGATCGCGTCGGCACCGGCCATGATCCCCCCCGCCATGTCGCCGTCGCGGAAGCGCGGCAGGATGGAGTCGCGGATGATCCGCCCGGCAAGGATGTCGGGAAGGAAGCCCTCGGCACCATAGCCGGTCTCGATCCTCACCTTTCGCTCGCTGGGCGCGACCAGGAGGATGACCCCGTCGTCCTCCTTTTCCCGGCCGATGCCCCAATGGCGGCCGAGCCGATAGCCGTAGTCCTCGATCGCCAGGCCATCGAGGCTGCGCACCGTGGCGACGACGAACTGCCGCCCGGTCGCTGCCTCGAGCGCTTCCGACTTGCTCGAAAGGTCGATCGCCTGCTCGGGGCTGAGCAGCCCCGCCTGGTCGACGACGCGGCCGGTCAACGGCGGGAAATTCTGCGCCGCGGCGGGGGCCGCGACAAACAGCAGCACCGTCATTACGAGCGCAGGGAAGCAATCCAGCACCTTCCTATGGATCGCCGCGTCGCTGCGCTCCTCGCGATGACGGTTCGTGATCAACCCGCGGTGTTGAAGTCGACCGTCGGCGCATCCTCCGCGCCCGGCGCGGATTCGAACGGAACCTTGGGCTTGGCCCCGTAAAAGATGCGGGCGCCGATCGCGTCGGGGAAGGTGCGGATGGTGGTGTTATACCTCCGGACCGCCTCGTTGAAGTCGCGGCGCTGGGTGCGGATCCGGTTCTCGGTGCCCTCGAGCGCGACCATCAGGTCGGCGAAGCGCTGCTGGCTCTGAAGCTGGGGATAGCGCTCCATGATCACGGTACCGAGCAGGCTGCGAGCGCCGGCGAGACCGGCCTGCGCCTCGTTGTAGGCGCGCACCGCCTGGGGATCGTCGAGTTGCTCGGGCCGGAGGTTGACCGCGGTCGCGCGGGCCCGGGCCTCGGTGATCTGGGTCAGGATCCGTTCCTCGCTTCCGGCCGCGGCTTTGACCGTTTCGACGAGATTGCCGACGAGGTCGTTGCGGCGCTGATATTCCGCCTGGAGGTTGCCGAATTCGGCATTGACCTGCTCCTCGGCCGTCGGAACAGAATTGAGACCGCACCCGGCGAGCACGAGGGCTGCGAGCGGCGCCAGCAGTTTGAGGCGAAGTGCGGTCATTGCGATCATCCCCTTGTTGCGTCGGCGAGAGAGTTAGAGGCAGCCGCGCTGTTTTACAAGAACAACACACGGCCGGCTGCTTTTCATCGCCTCCGGGGGAATCTAAGTCGGCGCCATGAAATGGCTGCTGATCATCGGCGCGATCGTGCTCGTCTTCCTGGTCGCGTCAGCCGGCCGGCGGGCGAAGCAGCGCGCCGCCGTTCGCGGGCTCCGCGAGCATTTCCCGCACATCGCGCGATTGCGGCTGGTCGCCGCCTGCCCGGGGCTGAACGGCCTGCTCGACGAAGCTTCGCTGCGGATCCTGTTCGACTGGATGCTCATCGAGCTTTATCGCCGCACCGGAACGTCGACATTCGGCGAGCTTATGCGCTGGCACATCGAGAACCAAGGCCGTGCCGACGACCTGATGGCGGCAGTCACGCGCGATGCCGTCGGCCGGCTGCCCGCCCCAGTGCTCGCCGAGATCGACGATTGCGGTGGCCGATCGATGGTCGCCGTCATCATCGACGAGTCGCTGGTCGAAGCCGGCCGCCGGACCGGGCCGGTCGCCAGCAGATATGTGTGAGAAGTGGGGAGCTTCTGTTGCCCGGCGCTCCCCAAGCCGCTGGAATCCCCTTCTGTTGCCCGGTGGGGTCCGACCGCGCTTTCGTCACCTTACCTAAAGTCCGTGAGGACGTCGGTTAGGCAGCAATTGCGAGCGCCTCGTTATCGTTGGCACTTGTGTGAATGAGCCGTCACGGTGGTCTCATACCGACCGGCAACCAGGCCTTTACTGCACTCGTCGATCCTGTTTCGCCCCCATCAGCAGCGGCGGAAAAGCTTGTCGCCATCCGTGCCCGCCGCTGGTGGTGGAGGCGCCGGGGTACTGCCCCCCGGGTCCGAAATGCCTATTCCACCTAGCAATCTACCGGCATAGCCGGGTCACCCCGGCAGGGTGCAAGATAGGGATTTCCGACCCGAATCACAAGGATTCGCCGGTCTGCCGCCAATTTGCGGCTGCCAGGACACTGGCCTTTTGCGATACACTGCTGATATGACTGACCCTATCATTCGTTAAGTCCAAGGGGATCCATTCGATGAAGAAGCTTGCCGTCGCTCTTGCCGCCTGTGCCACGCTCGCGCTCGCCGCCTGCGGCACCAACCGCGACGATTCTCTCGCCAACGTCCAGGAAAACCAGGCGCCGGCCGACGACCTCAACCTGCTCGCCAACGACGCCGCCAACGATGCCGCGGCCGAAGCCGAGGCACTCGGCACCCAGCAGCAGCAGCTCAACCAGGAAGCCAATACCGCCGAAGACACGCGCGAGCCGGCCGAGGACGAGGACGTCAGCGGCATGTAGGCCGGGCCCCGGTTCCCGCTCAGATCTGCCGCCGGGCTCATCCCGGCGGCCTTTTTCTTTGCTGGCCCCTCGGCTAGCGCCGCGGGCGATGAGCCAAGACGCGATCCCGGCCGCGACCCTGGTGCTGGTGCGCGAGCGCGCCTCCGGCCCGCCCGAGTTGCTGATGGTGGAGCGGGCGGCGGGCATGGCCTTTGCCGGCGGCGCCCTCGTCTTCCCGGGCGGCCGAATCGACGATGAGGACCGCGAATTCGCGGCCCGGCTCGGCCTCGGCGACGACGGAGCGGCGAGGATCGCCGCGATCCGCGAGACCATCGAGGAAACCGCCATTCCCGTCGCCATGGGGGGAATCCCGCGCGCCGAGCACTGCCTCGAGCTTCAGGCCGCGCTCGCCGCCGGCCAGGATTTCGCCAGCCTTCTCGATCAGGCCGGGCTGGAACTGGATGCCGCCGCGCTCACCCCCTTCGCCCGGTGGGTGCCGAAGTTCCACGCGACCCGCCGCTTCGATACTTTGTTCTTTGTCGCTGCTGCGCCCGCTTCCGATCGCGAACCGAACGCGCTCACTGGTGAATGCACCAGCGCTTTCTGGATCGGCGCCGCCGAAGCGCTCGAGCGCGAGCGCCGCGGCGACGCGCAGCTGATCTTCCCAACCCGCCGCAACCTCGAGCGGCTCGCCCGCCACTCCAGCCTCGACGAGATCCTTGCGGACGCCGCCGCTCATCCGGTCGAGCCGATCACTCCATGGGTCGAGGAGGTGGGCGGAGAGAAGTTCGTCACCATCCCGGACAACCTCGGCTATCCGGTGGTGAGCGAAAAGCTTGAAGGGCTATGGCGAGGCTGATCCGCCGCCTGGTCGGCTGGCTGATCGTCCTGGTCGTCCTTGCCGGCCTCTACCTTGCCGGCAGCGAATATGTCCGCCGCCACCCCCAGGACGTGCCATGGACCGAGCTGGACCTCGATCATCCGATCGGCGCCTTCACCGGCCGCAAGCTCGCTGCGCTGGCCGACGATCCGCAGCTTTGCCGGACGCTGCTCGAGCGCGCCGGGGTCGGCGATGCCGCCGTGCCGCCGCGAGACGACGGCCCCGACTGCGGCTACGACGACGGCATTCGCTTCGCGGCCGACGGCCGCGAGCTCGTCTATTTACCGGCTGGAGTCGTCACCAGCTGCCCAGTCGCGGCGGCCATGGCCTTGTTCGAGCGGCAAATCGTGCAGCCCGCGGCGCTTCGCCATTTCGGCCGGAAGGCCAGCGCAATTGACCATAGCGGAAGCTACAGTTGCCGCCGGCTCTATAATCGCGAGGAGGGCAGGTTCAGCGAGCATGCGAGAGCCAATGCGCTCGACATCATCGGCTTTCGGATCGACGGCGGTGAGCGGGTCAGCGTTTTGCGGGACTGGCCGCGCGAGGGGCCCCGGGCCGACTTTCTCGAGGAGGTCCGCGACGGCGCCTGCCGACTATTCTCGACCGTGCTGTCGCCCGATTATAATGAAGCGCACGCCGACCATTTTCACTTCGACCAGGCGCAGCGCGGCGCGCGCGGCTGGCGAATGTGCCGGTAGCCGCGGCGACAGGGAGGACACAACCCGGCCAATTCACGCCGATGCCGTCCAGGACCCGCAATGGGACTGGCCGCAACCCGAATTCAGCCAGTCGGAGGTCGCGCGGCTCTCTTCGAGCAGCCATTCGCGAAACAGCCGGACGGGCGTCCGCTTCTGCGAATCGCTGCGAAAGCGGGTGATGAACGCCCATTGGGTCCACTTGCCCTGTTTCTCCGGGTAAGCGAGCGTGATGCTGCCGCTGTCGAGGAGATGGCGAGTGAGGGCAAGCCCGCACAGAGTGAAGCCGGCATGCGCGAGGACCGCGTCCAGTGCCGGTTTCATGCGCTGGAAACGGATGCCGCGGGCGGGTTCCGTCCGAACCAGCCCGTTTTGTTCGATCCACGCCGGCCATGAAATCACCGCCGGGTCATCCTTGTAAAAGTCGAGGTGAAGGAGCGGGTAATCCTCGAGTCGCAATTCCGAAGGTCGCGCAGCCCTGCGCTTGAAGGTTGCCGGCGAGCAGATTGGCGCGACGAGATCGTGGAACATGATGTCGGCTCGGGCCGGCCCGGTCGGCGGCTCTGCGAATTTGATTTCGCAATCCACCTTCCCCAGCCTCAGCGGTGCCTCTCCGACGCCGTTCACGCAGAATTTGACGTGGGGATGCGCCTCTTTGAAGCCGCCCAGCCGAGGATCCAGCCAAAGTTCGACGAAGTCGGGTGGGGCCGCGACATGGATTTCGCAGCCACGCTGAAGCTCGAGCGCGTCCGCCGCCATCCTGAGCTCGCCGAACGCTTGTTGGAGATGCGGCAGCGCTTCGACGAGCGCCGGGGCGGCGTGAATACCCGTCCGGCCGCGCACCAACAGCTCGGATCCGAGATAGTCCTCGAGGACCTTGACGCGCTGTCCCACAGCTGCGGGCGAAATTCCAAGCACCTCGGCGGCTGCCGCCAGCGAACCCATTCGAGCGGCGAGCTCTAAAGCCTGAAGTGACTTCAAGTGCGACGGCGCGACCACGAAGTGATCATAAAGAAAACCTTTAGACAGCGCCAGAAACTTTAGTTTGCCAGTCGAAAGCTCTTGCAAGAGAATCAGGGCCTCATCTGACCGGGAGAGCCGACATGGGTGATCTTAGACGATTCATGGTTCAGCGCGATATTCCAGGGATTGGGGGAATGTCGGTCGTAGAGCTTTGCGGTGCCGCCAGGGCATCCAATCAGGCGATCGAGAAGCTCATGCCCAATCTCCAGTGGCAGCACAGCTATGTGGCGGGCGACCAGACCTTCTGCATCTACCTTGCCGACAGCGAACAGACGATCCGTAAACATGGGGAGATGAGCGGCATTCCAGTCACCGCCATCACCGAGATTCCACAGATCATCGACCCCCTCACCGCCAACAACTGAAGTGTGCGTGCGTAAACTCAAGAAGAGGAAGAGCGACATGTTGAAGGCGAAGCACGACAAAAAAATACGAATGGCAGCAGCGGCCGTCATCCTCGGCTGCGCGAGCAGTGCCGGGGCGCAGCAGGGAACACCGACCTGTTCCGATGTCCTCGACATCGATGTCCACGGCCACCACGTCGTCGCCGACTATGTCACCGGCATCGGCCACGACACGATGACGAGCTGGCCTCCGAGCGGCAGGCAGGTCGGCGCCGCAGTGAAGGCCAATCGCGGCGCGGCGACACCCGGCGGCCCCGGTCCGGGGTTCCATTTCCCCAACGGCTTCGCGCCGGGTGCGTCCTTCTGCACCGATTCGAATTCGCCTGGCTGGCACGTCGGCGAGTAGACACCCTTACAATCCTGGCGAGGCCCCGCACCCCTCCCGAGGCGGCGGCCTCGTCAGCTTCAGGAAACCTGCACCGAGCTGACGGCATCGGCAGCCCCATCCGAGTCGCGGGCCGGGCAGCAAAAAGGGGCCCGCGGAAAACCGCGGACCCCTCATTGAGCCGATCCGGCTGACGATTATTTCAGATGGTTCGAAAGATGCTTGTTCATTTCGAACATGCTGACCCGGTCCTTGCCCCCGAAGACCCTCTTCAGCTTGTCGTCCGCCATGATTTCCCGTTTGTTTTGCGGGTTTTGCAGGTTGTTCTTGCGGATGTGGTCCCACACCTTCGAAACGACCTGGCTGCGCGGCAGCGGGTCGCTGCCGGTGATTGCCGCGAGATCCGAAGACGGTTGAACCGGGCGGGCCAATCCGCCCCCTGCACTACGACCAGTCCCTTTTGCCATCAGGCCCTCCTGTTGTTCCCCTCTAGATAGAGCGCAAAGCGGCCCTCTTTGCAATGCCGTTGCAGAGGGAAAATCAGCGGTCCGCGGTCCGGAACGGAACGATCCGGTTGCCGGCGTCATGGCCGATGTCGGCGGAACCCCCGAAAGCGATGCCCGACCGGGCGCACCAATCGCGTACGATCGCCTGTTCGTCCTGCCCGAAATCGGGCTCGTTGGGCTGGATGTCCCCGACCCTTCCGAGCCGCAGCCTGGCGACGCGGCGCAGGTTGGCGCTGGCGGTGACGTGGAACATCAGGCGGTCGACCCGATAGAGGTGCTCGCTGACCTCCTCGATCAACAGGTCGACGCCGGTGAAGTCGGGCTCGAGCGGGGTGCCGGTCAGCGTCGCCAGAACGGTCAGGTTGAACGCCATGGCCGGCAACCGCAGATCGGGCTCGAGCGCCGCCGGGTCGCGCCGCACCAACCAGTCGAGCGCGCGCTCGACCGCCGCTTCGCCGTTATCGCGCATCACGTCCTGCGGCATCGGCCCCCAGGCCACGTCGAGCCCGGCCTTGTGGAAGGCGGCGTGAAGGAAGCCGGCATCGCTGTAGCCCATGTACAGCTTGCCACGGGCTGCATCCGGCAGGTCGGCGGCCGCCGCCTCGGCGATCCGGTTCGACCCATAGCCGCCCCGGGCGAACCAGACGGCGCCGACCGAAGGGTCGGCCATGACTTCGCGTAGCGCCGACAGGCGCTCGCCGTCGCTTCCGGCGAAATGGCCGTCGCTCGCAAAGCATTGCGGGTGCACGGCCAGCTGGCAGTCGCCGCGCCGGTCGGCGATTCGGCGGACCGCATCGGCCGCCTCGCGCTTCAGGGTGCAGCTCGGGGCGACGATGGCGATCTTCATGGGCCATTTCCTATTTGTCTTGCACGCCCCACGGCAATAGGGCCGCGGCGATGATCGACACCCCGACCTTCTTTTGCGGAATCGGCGGCAGCGGCATGCTGCCCCTCGCCTCCATCCTGCGCGCCTCGGGGGTGCGAGTCGCCGGCTCCGACCGTTCGCTCGATGCCGGCCGAACCGCCGCCAAATTCGCTTATCTCCGCTCGCTGGGAATCCAGCTCTTCCCCCAGGACGGTTCCGGCCTCGAGCCGGGCATGACCCTGGTGACCTCGGCGGCGGTCGAGGACAACGTCGCCGACGTCGTTCGAGCCCGCGAGCTTGGCCTGACGCACCTCACCCGGCCGCAATTCCTTGCCCGGCTGCTCAATTCCGCGCAGCGCAGCGTCGCGGTCGGCGGCACCAGCGGAAAATCGACCGTGACCGGGATGATCGGCTGGATTCTCCAGGCCTGCCATCGCCAGCCGACGGTGATGAACGGCGCCGTGATGAAGAATTTCATCACCCCCTCGGCGCCGTTCGCGAGCGCCCTTGTCGGCGACCCCGAGCTGTTCGTCAGCGAAGTGGACGAGAGCGATGGCTCGATCGCGCTCTACCAGCCGGAAGTCGCGGTGCTGACCAACATCAGCCTCGACCATAAGGAGCTGGCCGAGCTCCGCGGGCTGTTCGCCGGCTTTCTCGGCTCTGCGCGCAAGGTCGTGCTCAACCTCGACGATCCCGAGACTCGCGCGCTCGGCGACCTTGCCGGAGCCGGTAAGTGCATCGGCTATGGCCTCGATAGCCCGGGCGCCGAGCTCAAAGGCAAGAATCTCGAATTGCTTGCCGAGGGCGCCAGCTTCACCGTCATCGCCGACGGCGACAGCCATGAGGTGAAGCTCAAGGTTCCCGGACGTCACAACGCATCCAATGCGCTGGCGGCGCTGGCCGCGACCCGGGCGCTCGGAGTGCCGCTTGCCGAGGGCGCCGCCGCGCTCTCTCGGTTCGAGGGGCTTCGGCGCCGCCTCGAGCATGTCGGAACCGCAGGCGGGGTGACGGTGATCGACGATTTCGCCCATAATCCGGACAAGGTCGACGCCACACTGGAAACGCTCCGCGCCCACCCCGGACGTCTGCTGATCCTGTTCCAGCCGCACGGCTTCGGGCCGCTGGCGAAGATGGGCGAGGAGCTGGCCCGAAGCTTCGCCGATGGCATGGCGGCCGGCGACCGGCTCTATCTCACGGACCCCGTTTATCATGGCGGGACGACGGAACGGGTCCGCGGATCCGACTGGCTTGCCGGGGCGGTGCGCGACCTGGGCGCCGATGCCGTACACATTGCCGACCGCTCCGCCATCGCCGAAGCGCTGCTCGTGGAAGCGTCGCCGGGTGACCGGATCGTCATCATGGGCGCGCGCGACGACAGCCTCAGCGAGTTCGCTTCAGAGCTGGTGACGAGGCTCGAGGAAAAGGATTTGGCGGAAACCGGTTCGGCCGACGCGGGTTGAGCCTGCATGGCCAAACCCGGATCCGTGATCGGCTGGAAGCTACCGAGTGACGAGCGCGACATTCTGCTCCGCCGATTCCCGCCGCGTTACGACAATACCATCGCCGACCACGTGACCTTGCGCACCGGCGCCAGCGACGAAACTCCGCTGCCGCGGGAGGTCGACGCCCGGGTGGTCGGCCACGCCGACGATGGCGACAGCCTTGAATGCCTGGTGGTCGAGCTCGACGGCACCGTCGACCGGCCCGACGGATCGATCTACCACATCACCTGGTCGCTGGGGCCCGGCAGGAAAGCGCGCGAATCGAACGACGTGCTGCGCGACCGCGGCTGGCAGCCGATCGACGCGCCGCTTACGATAACGGTCGAGCCCGCTCGCTTCTGACCATGCCGCGGCTGTTCCTGGATGCCGACGGAGTCCTGGCCGACTTCGACTCGGGCGTTCGCGAGCTGCTGGGAATGCATCCTCGCGCCTTCGAAGCCAAACATGGTCGCGGGGAGTTCTGGCGCCGGCTGGCTAAGGCCCCGGACTTCTACGCGCGCCTTCCCGAAATGCCGGACGCACGTCGGCTGTTCGACGCCGTGAAGCATTTGAAGCCGACAATCCTCACCGGACTGCCGATCGGCAAGTGGGCGGCGCCGCAGAAGGTCAAATGGGCGGCCGAGCATTTTCCCGGAGTGCCGATCGTCACTTGCATGGCGCGCGACAAGCACAAGCATATGGAAGCTGGCGATGTCCTGGTCGACGACCGCGAAAACCACCGCCCTGCCTATGAGGCGGCAGGCGTCGTGTTCATCCACCACAAGAATGCCGAGGACAGCATCAGGCAGCTCGCGCGGATATTTCCGTCGGTGAAGGCGGGCGGTTAGGCCGCGGTCTTGAGGTCGACTTTTTCGACCCATTCAGGCCAGAACACCGGCTCGCGGTTCGACCAGCCGGGCGCCGTTGCAGCGCTCTCGCTAATCGACTGCAGAAGCACTCGCCGCCGGTCCGGGTGCAGGTGCGGGAGGGCGGCAGCGGCACAAAAGGACGCCGGAAGCCAAGGCCTCGAAGCCGCGCCCATCAGCCGCTCATAGAGGAAGCGATAGCCGGCGAAGTTGGGCAGCCTGTCCTGGCCGAGGTCGAAGGCGGAGAGTGCCACGAGCATGCCCATGAACGGCTCGATCATGTCGAGGCCGCTGTCATCGGGCACCTGCAGGCGCAGGTGGTCGAGCTGCTTGTACAGACGCGCCTGGGCACGAATCGATGCCGCCTCGCCCTCGTCTCGGGCCCAGCATTCGATCGCATCGCGGCGTCCGTAGGCTACGTCGAGGGAACGGCGAATGTAGCGCTGCGTAGCTTTCGGAAAGCTCGCAAACTCCTTCATCTCCGCGATCAGCAAAGCCCCGCTTGCCGGCTGGCTTGTGCGCGTGATCATGAACCCGACTCCTTTCGCCTAGGCGGGATCATGCGGCGCTTTTGGTTGCCGATTCCTTAACCACGGTCCCACCCCCCATTCATGTTGAATCACGGGGGAGTCACGGCGGCAACATGAAATCTTCACGGTTCGTCGCTTGGTCGGCGACTGTTGGATATTTGCAACTCGGGCGCTTCTAAGACGGCGTCTTAGCTTCGTCCGGAAAACCCGAGGAAGGAACAGGTTCGTCGTCGCACCCCGGTTGGGATGCCGACGACGGGTCGGAGGCGTCCATCGATTCGTCGCTGCCGACATCCACCTTGGCGTCAAGGTCGTGCGGGTGCCGGCTGAGCTCCTTCTCCAGTTCGGCCTCGGGATCCTTCGAGATCACCGGCGGCGGCACCGATTCTTTTTTGTCTTTGTCCATGGCGAGATCCTCGAGCCAAACACTGTGCCGGCTGTAACGACGGCCGGGGCCCGCCGTTCCTGCGGCCGGCAGCCCGTTTGTCGGTTGGTCGTTCGACAGACGTTTCCGCGGCTTCTGCGAACATGACGCCGGGTCATTGCCCGGACGCAGGCTGTGCAAGTAACATGGCGGCGATGCATGCAACTCTGCCCCGGCCACGGACCGGCCGCCTTGCCGACTGGCCACTCGCCCTCAAGTCGATCGCCGGCTTCTGGCTTTTCTATGCGGTGACACTGATCGCCCGCGCTTTCCTTGGCGCGGACCCCGTGACGATGCTTCAGAACCGACTGCTGCCGATCGGCGCCGGGGTCGCGCTCACTGTCCTGATTTATCTCGCGATCCGGCTCGCCGGCGGCAAGACGCTTCGCCGCAAGGCGGTTGTCGCCGGGATCGGCTGCTTCGTCGCCGCCGGATCGATGGCGGCGCTGCTGATGGCGTTGGACAAGAGCATGCGCGAGAGCCGCGAGGAGCATCGCTACCAAGCGCGGGAAGGTTTCGTCATCATCGAGAAGGGCCACACCATCCGGATCGAGCGGAGCGCGACCGAGCCCCTGGTTCTAACCCTGCCGCGCATCAGCGAGCTCGATCCCTACAAAAGATTCCGTATTGCGGCCGACGCCGCCGTCATCTGGCTGTTCTTCTTCGCCGCGTGGAGCGCCTTTTATCTCGCGATACAGGCGCAGGCGGAAGCGCACGGCGCGCGACGCCGGGCAGCCGAAGCGGAAAGCGCCGCACGCTCGGCCCAGGTCCGAGCGCTGCGCTACCAGGTCAACCCCCATTTCCTGTTCAACACGTTGAACTCGCTGTCATCCCTGGTGATGTCAGGGCGGCCGAACGAGGCCGAGGAGATGATCCTCAAGCTCTCAACCTTCTACCGCTCCACCCTCTCGCTCGAGCCAACCGCGGACATCACCCTGGCCGAGGAAATCGATCTCCAGCGGCTCTATCTCGACATTGAGAAGGTTCGCTTTCCCAAGCGGCTCCAGGTCGAGATCGACGTTCCCTCGGAGCTCGAGTCGGCGCTCCTTCCGGCGCTGCTGCTCCAGCCAATCGTCGAAAACGCGATCAAGCACGGCGTGTCTGCCACACGCGACAAGGTGCTGTTGAGAATTGCCGCGCGCGAGGCGGGCCCGGGTCGGCTTACGCTCGAGGTAAGCAACACGGGCGGGAATCGACCGGCTCGCCCCGGCAGCGAGCCGCTGGACGGGACCGGCGTCGGCCTTGGCAACGTGTGTCACAGGCTCATAGCGCGTTTCGGTACCGCCGCTCAGTGTGAGTTTGGCCCGACCGAGGATGGTGGTTATCGTGTTCTTATGACACTGCCGCTGGACCGGTCGGATGGAGCCTGAAAAAGAAATTCGAGTCCTCGTCGCGGACGACGAGCCGCTCGCCGCCGAGCGTCTTCAACTGCTGCTAGCGCAATGCGATGGTATCGACCTCGTCGGAATCGCCAGCGACGGCGAGGGCGCGGTCCGACTGGCGCAGGCACTATCCCCTGACCTGATGCTGCTCGATATCGCCATGCCGGGTGAGGATGGCATCGGAGTGGCGCGCGCGCTCGCCAAGCGGGAGCGGCCGCCGGCCGTCGTCTTCATCACCGCCTTCGACCAATTCGCAGTCGCCGCGTTCGAGGTCGAAGCGGTCGATTATCTGATGAAGCCGGTGGAGCCCAAGCGGCTGCGGCGCGCGCTTGACCGGGCTCGAGCCTATCTGAAGCGGCGCGATTCGGGCGAGGTCGTGCCACGTGCAACCCAATCGCGATATCTCGAGGAGTTCTGGGCTTCCGACCTGACCGGCCTCGTCAGAATTGCCGCCCAGGACATCGACCGGGTCTCGGCCGAGCGCGATTATATGCGCTTGCACGTGGGACGCCGGAGCTGGCTGATCCACCATTCGATGGCGGCCCTCGAGGAAGGTCTCGATCCGGAAATGTTCGTGCGGCTTCACCGCTCGGCGATCGTTCGCCGGGATTTCATCACCGGCTTCACCCGCAACATCTCGGGGCGATGGATCGCACGGCTCGGCGACGGGTCGGAGCAGCCGGTCGGCCGCCTGTACACCGACAAGGTCCGAAGCATTTCCGGCCGATAGGCGGGTGCCCGCCCGCCGGTGACGATGCCGGCCGACGGACGGGCGCTGGGGAGCTAGGCTCGAAGCTGGTCGATCTGGGAGAGGCTGCCATATGCCGCCAGCTGCCCGGTCTGGGCCTGCGAAATCGTCGGCAGAAGCAGGACTGCCGACGACGCGAAAGCCGCAATCATCATTAGAGTCTTCATCGTCGCACTCCCTTGTTTCGTTGCGGCGCGAGGGCTTCGCTGGGGCTGCGAAGATTGTGGAATCTCTCTCCTCGCGCCGCATCGTCGAACTAGGCGGGATGGCGGCCGAAGTCGCGCGATGGTCGATCAGCGGAGTCGACGGTTCGTTACGCCGACGAAGTCCGTTCGTGAGTCGGCCAATCGACGAACGGGGGTCAGCGCCGGTTCAGCTTTCGGGGGCGTTGTCCTCACCGCGGTCGACGGCGGCGGTGACCGCGACGTCCAGCGTGACATTGCCAAGGGTGCGGAAGATGTCGGGGATGGTCTCGACCGCCACCAGCAAAGCCAGCGGCGCAATCGGCACTCCCATCGCCATCGCGATCGGAGCGATCGACGTGAAAAAGGTGATCTGACCGGGAAGGCTGACGGCCGCGTAGCTCATCACCGCCGCGACCGCCGTCCCGGCCAGCATCTCGGGAAGGCCGATGTCGATTCCGAACCAGTGGGCGACGTAGATGGCAACGGCGATGTTCATCGCCGGCCCAGTCGCTCGGAACAAGGCCACTGCCAGCGGCAGCGAAATGTCGGCGACTCGCTCGCGAAGCCCGAGGATTCGCGCCGACGCCAGCATGGCCGGAAGCGAGGCCAGCGACGACTGGGTCGAGATCGCCACCGCCTGGGGCGCGATCATCGCCTTGGCGAAAGTGGCGAGCGGCACCCTGCCTGCGAGAGTCGCAATCGCATAACCCGAAAGCATGACAAGCAGGCCAAGCGCCGAGACCAGGACGATATAATGCAGCAGGCCGGCGAAGGCCGCTCCGCCGGCGCCGGCGCCGACCACGAAGGCGAGCGCGAACACGCCGATCGGCGCCAGCCACAGCACCCACGAGATCAGCACCAGCAGAGCATCGGCGATCCCCTCGAACAGCGCTGCCACGGAGCGACGTTGAGCGTCGCCGACGCGGCTCAGGGCGAGAGCGAAGAGCAAGGTGAACACGACCAGCGGCAGGATGTCGCCGTTGGATGCGGCAGCGATGACGTTGGCGGGTATGACCGCGCGCAGGAAATCCCCGGCGCCCGGAAGCGGCCGCTCCGTCGGGCCGGAGTCGATTGCCGCAAGCGACGATCGCAGCGCCTCGGCAGCGGCGCCCGGCAACGGAACCGCCGACAGCAATAGCGGCATGATGATCGCTCCGAGCACCGCCGAAGCCGTGCAGACGAGCACGAACCAGAGAATCGATCGGCCGGCGATCCGCCCGGCACGAGCCGCTTCGGCCCCCTTGGCGACGCCGGTCACAAGCAGCGCGACGATGAGCGGGATCACCGTCATCCGCAGCGCGTCGAGCCAAAGCCCGCCGACGGTCGCGGCGACGCCCGATACCGGCGCGCTCGATTCGTCGGGCAGAGTTCCGGCCGCCATGCCGGCGACCAGCCCCGCTCCGAGCGCTGCGAGCACCCACCAGGCGCGCGAGCCGCGGATGGGTGTCGCGGCGACGGCTTCGGCTCCTACGGTCATGATCGCCCGATATCCCCGCCAGCGCCGCCACGCCAGCGACAAGGCTAGGCATGACCCGACCTTCGCGCTAGCATCGCCTTTCATTCCTTGGGGGAGGAAGGCGATGGCAACGGTTGCCGCAGCTCCCGCGGACGTCCAGACCCGCGAGCGCAAATTCTACACACGCATGGCGATCGCCCTCGTGGTGGTCATGTTCCTCGGCTTCGCGCCGAGCTTCTTCCTGCGCGGCATCGTGCCGTCGCCGCGGCCGAACCCGACATTGCCGCCGGCGGTGATGCTGCACGGTCTTCTGTTCACGGCCTGGATGCTGCTGTTCATTGCCCAGACCCAGTTGGTCGCGGCCGGCCGGCGCGACCTGCACATGAGCCTCGGCAAGGCGTCGATGACGGTCGCGGTGGCGATCGTGCCGGTGATGTACCTGGTTGCCGTCTGGCAGGTCGAGCGCGCCAACCAGCCGCCGTTCACCGACCCCTTGACCTGGACGATCGTGCCGCTGGCGGTGATCATCCCCTTCGCCATCCTCATCTGGCAGGGCTGGCAGCGCCGCCGCCAGGCGCCCTGGCACAAAAGGCTGCTGCTCGGCGCCGCGATCCTGATGGTCGCCGGCCCCGGCATCGGGCGGCTTCCGATCGCCCCGCCGACCCTCGGCGGATTCACCTTCCAGATGCTGCTCGGCCTCGCCTTGTTCGCGCCGCTGTTCATCTGGGACCGCCGCAGCCTGGGGCATGTCCATCCGGCCACCTGGCTCGCCTTCGGCCTCGGCGTCATATCGGTGCTCGTCCCGCTTGCGGTCTTCTGGATCGGCGCCGACTGGGCCTCAGTCGCGAGCCGCCTGCCGGGAGTGTGAGGTTCGCGCCGCTCGCTGATCAACTGCGCAGACCTGAGACTAGTCAGGCCGCGGCGGCGGTTCCAGCCTTCTCGCGTGCCATCGCGTCGACGAGTTTCAGCGCCTCGTGCGCCGAGAGCGCAGCCCCTTCCTGCCAGAGACCGACATAGCTCAAATGTTCTCCGGCAAAGACGATCGGTCCTTCCGGTCGCAGCAGCTCCGAGTAGCGCGCGCCGCGCCGTTCGTGACCGAACTCCCGACCCACGGCGCCGACCCCTTCCGACCATGGGACCAGACCCCAGCCGACCGTCACGCCCTTGCTCAGCAGCCGCGATTTGCCGGGATGTAGCGCTTCGACGGATTCGCGGCTGACGCGGATCCGCTCCGCCTCGCTCAATGCCGCAAATTTCTCCGGATTGCCGTCGTTCGTCCAGCCGGCGACATAGGCAGCGACCAGGACTCCCTTGGGAGTGTTGAAGCCGTCCGACGGGTAAATGACGTTCTCGTTGAGCCGGTCGGTCCATGCGAGGCCGCCGTAGAGATCGTCGTCGCGCTCCCAGAAGCGTGGAGCCTCGAACGCGACTTTCACGCTCGGCAGATATTCGATGCCCTTCAGCGCCGCCTGCTTCGCGGCCGAGAAGTCGCTTGGGATCCGCGCAAGCAGGTTCGCCGGCAGCGTCACCACCGCATAATCCGCCTCGGTCGTGGATTCGCCGTGCTCGATCCGGACCCGGTCGCTAAGTCGTCGGATCGCCGTCACTGGCGTGCCTAGCCGCACGAATGGCTTCACCTGCGCGTAGATCGCCTCCGGAATTCGGTCCATCCCGCCGACCGGCTGGAGCATTGTCGCCTGCATGTCCGAGATGGTTTCGAACAGATAGGGAAGGACGACGCCGCGCCCGGGCAGCAGCTCCTTCATCGCCAATGGCGGCATCGGTTCCGGGCTTTGCCGGTATCCGCCGGGTTCCACCGCGAAGCCCGAGCGGCCGTCCGGCCGGTACACCCCCTTCCTGTCGAGGGCGGCATAAGGGCTGAGAAACTGGCGCACCAAGTCCAGCTCCGCCTTTGGCATCACCTGGTCGAGCGCGCGCCTGTCGATGGCCTTGGCGAGCAGCTCGGCGAGCCGGCCGCGCATGTCGAACGCCATCCGCCGCTCAGGGACGACGCGGCCGTTGAAGTCCCATCCGGCCCCGCGGTTGACGTTGATGAAGGTTTCCATCTGCACGCCGAAACGGCGTGCGTATTCGAGGATAACCCGATGCGTGCTCGGAATGCGGGCTGCGCCGGCGTTGAAGTAAAGGCCGTCGTCGAACTCTGCGCGCTGCGTCTCGCGGCCAAGCTGATCGATCCGATCGCCTCCGCGCACCGTCCACACGCGCCCGCCGACGCGGTCGCGCGCCTCGAGAACCGCCACGTCATAGCCTGCCCGGCGAAGCTCGTAGGCTGCCACGAGGCCGGCAATCCCGGCGCCGAGCACTGCGACCGATCGGCCGCGACCGCTCTCCGCCGGAAGCGAGAATTCGGCGGCACTGGCCGGCGTCGCCCAGACAAGCCCGAGCGCCTCCATCGCCGCATAGGTGGCGCCAAGACCGCCAACGGCCCCGATGTGCGTGAGGACCTTTCGGCGAGTCAGTTTCATGAGCTTGCTCCCCTCGCCAGCGCTCAGCGGGCCGCAGTCACCTCGATCTCGACCAGCCAACCCGGATCGACGAGGCCGGCGACCTCCATCGTCGAGCGCGCAGGCTTGTTCGGCTGCGCCGCAGTGCCGAAGAAGGCGGAATAGCCGCGCATCATGCCGGCAAAGTCCATTCGATCGGTGCCGGGCGGAGCGACCAGGAAGACGCGCATCATGACGACGTCGCCCAGGCCCATCCCGTGCAGCTTGAGCTGTGCCTCGATCTTTTTGAGGACGGAGCGGGTCTGGGCTTCGGTATTGCCGAACCGCTCGACGCTGCCAGCTGGCGCGGCAATGTCCACTGGATCGGGTACGCTGCCGCTGACATAGACGATGCGGCTTCCCGCGGGCAGCTCGACGCTGGCCGAAATCGGGAACTCGCCTGCCCCCATTCTCGCAACTTGTCCCTGAGCCGGCGCCGCCAAGGCCCATAGAAACGCCGCTGCAACCGCTAATCGAACCATGCGACTCGCCCCCCCTGCTGCCGATGCATGACAGGATGACAGCGAAAACCGGCGTCCGCCTTAAAAATCGCCGCCACCCGCATCGCCTTGCCGCTTCGAGCGTTCAGCGTCGCAGGCGAAACGATTTTCACAGACGGGAGCAATGCAATGGCCCAGGAACAGATTTCGACCCTCAACACCCTCATCGCCACGCTGATCGACAGCGTCAAAGGCTATGAGGACGCCGCGCAGAACACCGATAGCGAGCGGCTTCGGCAGCTGTTCCGCGAAGGCGCGACCGAGCGCAACCAGATCGTCGAGGACCTTCGCTCCGAGGTCCGCCGGCTCGGCGGCGACCCGCGCGACGAGCAGAGCCTTCTCGGCCAGGCGCACCAGCGCTTCCTCGACTTCAAGGCCGCGATCACGGGCCGCGACGAAAAGGCCGTGGTCAACGAAGTCGAGCGCGGCGAGGATTATCTCAAAGAGAAGTTCGAAGGTGCGCTGGAAAGCGGTGAACTCACCGGCGAGGCCCGCGCCGCCGTGGAGCGCGCCTATCAGTCGGTGCGCAGGGGCCACGACCGGGTGAGTGCCTTGAAGCACGGGCTCGAAGCCTGATCCTCGAAGGCGAGCACTGCACTCCGGGAGAGGGCGACAGTCACGGCCAGCGACTGTCGGCCGGCCCTGGTCAGTTAAACGCCAACTTTTTTCGCTAGCCCTGCAGCGATCAGATCAGTGCACGTCTTCAGCTTCCAGTTGGCGCTCGCCGTCTCAACGACCGCGCTGACGAAGCTTGGCTTGTTGGAGCCCGCGAATGCCGCTTCAAAATTCGCCGGCTCAGACAGCTGTTCAGAATTCACTGAAGCAGCAAACGGTGTGAAAAAGCTCCAGATGGTTCGAAGAAGATCGCGTTTCTCAACATCCGTGAACTCGTCCTGCTTCCCCGACGCTTCGTCGTAGTGCGCCATGAATTGCATCGCGGCGCTTCGCAACTCCATCTCCGCAATCTGCCGCTTCGCCACGTCGGGGTAGGATAGCTCGCACGAACTATCGGGGGCCGCCTCAGTCGACAAACGCCCGAATTCCAGGCCTGCCATTCTAACTGCGGACCATTCTTCGCGGAGTTTGGAAAGCCACGCCTTCTTTCGAAGAACAGTCAAACGTTGTGTTACTTCTTGACTGACCTCGGTCAATCCGCGGTCACGCTGGTCGGCAGCTGCCTTGATTTGCTCTGCCATCTGCGCATTGGTCAAGTAAGTATAATTTGAGGGCTCCGTTCCAGCAGGGAGCTTCTTGACGTTGACGGTGAAGTAAGTTCCGCCCTCGAAAGGCACACCTTCCGTAGCGCCCTCTGGCTGAATGATCAGTTTTCCCGTGTTATGATCTAGCCGCAAATTTCGCCAGATCTGGTCCGCTCGGCGTTCGTCTCCGCGCCGCAGGACGTAACGACCGGCTTCGAACCTCGGAGTGTCCGCACTCATCGTGCCGTCGCTGGGATCGAGTACAAATCGATATTCGAATATTACGTCGTCGTGGTCGTTCGCGATCATGCTCGTTCCGAGCTTCACGAGAGTACTCGCCGCTGGGCCTCCGGGTAATATATTCGATTCGACGCCGAGCTGAGCAAGCTGTTTAAGCAAGCCCTGCATCGGCCCACTCATCCGATCCAGCTCCAGGACCACGATCTGAATTGCTACGGGATTGCCGTTGTACCGCGTCGGTGGAAGCAGCGGGATGTTGCTGAAGTTCAAGTCCTGCTTCGCTTCAACGTCGGGGCTGTAATAGACCACCTTCGCATCCCCGAGCTGCGTCAGCTCGATGAAGCGCGATGCCGCCGTGTCTGCGCTATTGGCCGGAAACTCGAACACCGTCGCCAGCACTAGGACTTCGCCGACTTTTCGCAGCGGATTCTTAAGCATTGCCGCCCGGCGGAACGCGAAGCGCGGTTCAACCATATGTGCGATCACGCCATGTTCGAGACTGACGGAATAAACGTCGTTTCGTTTGATCGGGGCCCCGATGGTTTGATTCTTCCGCACGAGAGGGGCAGGCAAAAGCGGGTTGCACTGGGCGAGGCGTTCGTTCCCAGGCTGCGGCGCGCAATCACCACCCGGCTCGGAAAATCCAGTCGCACGCGCGAGTTGCTCGCTGCGCACCGGCTCAACGCGCCGGTAATCGATTTCTCCCGTGTCCACGATCGCACATCCGGCGAGGAAAACGGTTAAAACGGCGAGAAATTTGGCTCGTTGCATTCTCTTTCCCCTTTGAGGAGAATCGGCACCGAGCGGGGCAAGTAGATGTTAAGTTACGGTTCTTAGCAAGCTTTTTGTCTCTTTACCGGCTAAGGTTCAACCTCTGTCGCAAGCCGCGGAAACGCCCAAAAGAAATGGGGGCCGGCATCGCTGCCAGCCCCCACTGCGCCGAGCGAAGGATCTGCCGGTGTTCGTCTCCTGATCCAGAACAGCCCGGAGGCCGCTCTCAATCAATCTCCGATCCTGGCTCACCAGCTCAGGCGTCGCTTCCCATCCGACTGCTCACTCCTTGCGGAGAAGCCTGACCGATCTACTCGTCCAACGACCCGGAGGATCGCCGGTCTTTCGACCCGTCCGGCCGGCTCGAAAGCCAAACCGTCCGATGGTCCGCGGCCCTTCTTGGGATGACCTCTCTCGCGTCCCGCTTCGCTCTCACCTTCCCGAAGAAAAGCTGGAGCCGCGTCGCGCGACAGGAAGATCATCTCTTCCGGCGCCTCTTCCCGGCTGGACCCGGTCCGCTTCCGAAGAAGCTCGCCAATTCCTGCCGGCGGAGATCGGACCTTTGGTCACCTGCCGCGCCCTCCTGCCGTTGCCGGCTCTCGGGGAGGCCGGGACCTCCGTCCCGATCACCAGATGACAATGCACCCCGCCACGAGTCGTTCCAAGCAAAAAATTTGGGCGCAAGCCTGTGGATAACGGGGATATCGGGAACAAGCGTGGGAACCATTGCAGGATTGCCCGAATCAGGCCCGCCGCCTACCTCCGCCAAGTGCCCGAATCCCCAGCGCCAGCCGCAGACCCGCCATATCTCGCCGGCCTGAATCCGCCGCAGCGCGACGCCGTGCTGACGACCGAAGGCCCGGTGCTGGTCCTGGCCGGCGCCGGCACCGGCAAGACTGCCGCGCTGACCGCGCGCCTCGCGCATCTCATCGCCAGCCGGCTGGCCTGGCCGAGCCAAATCCTCGCGGTCACCTTCACCAACAAGGCCGCGCGGGAGATGAAGGAACGGGTCGCGTCATTGTCCGGAGGCGCGCTCGAAGGGATGCCCTGGCTCGGCACCTTCCATTCGGTCGCGGCGCGGATGCTGCGCAGCCATGCCGAGCTGGTCGGCCTGCAGTCCAACTTCACCATCCTCGACACCGACGACCAGCTTCGAGTCCTCAAGCAGCTGATCCAGGCCGCGAGCCTCGACGAGAAACGCTGGCCGGCGCGCCAGCTGGCCGGCCTGATCGACCGGTGGAAGAACCGCGGCTGGACTCCCGAGCAAATCGACGCCGGCGAAGCGGAAGCTTTCGCCAGCGGCCGCGGCCGCGACCTTTACGCCGCCTACCAGGAGCGGTTGAAGACGCTCAACGCCTGCGACTTCGGCGACCTTCTGCTGCACATGCTGCGCATCTTCCGGACTCGCGAGGACGTGCTCGGAAGCTACCGCGACCGCTTCCGCTACATCCTCGTCGACGAATATCAGGACACCAACAGCGCCCAGTACGAGTGGCTGAAACTGCTCGCCGAGCCGCGGCGCAACCTGTGCTGCGTCGGCGACGACGACCAGTCGATCTATTCGTGGCGCGGCGCCGAGGTCGCCAACATCCTGAAATTCGAGAAGGACTTTCCCGGCGCCAAGGTCATTCGGCTCGAGCAGAACTATCGATCGACCAGCCACATCCTTGCCGCGGCCGACGGGCTGATCGCGCATAATGCCGGGCGCCTTGGCAAAACTCTGTGGACCGACGCCGGCGACGGCGAGAAGGTGCGAGCGATCGGCATCTGGGACGGGCCCGAAGAAGCCCGACGGATCGGCGAGGAAGTCGAGCGGCACCAGGCTCGTGGCGGCTCGCTCGACGATGTCGCCATCCTCGTCCGCGCCCAGTTCCAGACCCGCGAGTTCGAGGAACGGTTCATTGCGATAGGGCTGCCGTACCAGATCATCGGCGGCTTTCGATTCTACGAGCGCGCCGAGATCCGCGACGCCATTGCTTATTTGCGGCTGATCGCCCAGCCCGCCGACGACCTTGCGTTCGAGCGGATCGTCAACACCCCCAAGCGGGGCCTCGGCGACAAGGCGGTCGCCTGCATCCAGGCTCATGCCCGCGCGACTCGGCAGCCGCTGCTGCTTGCCGCAGCGTCGATCCTCGGCACCGACGAGCTGACCCCCCAGGCGCGCCGGAGCCTGACCAACTTCGTCGCCGACCTCGCCCGCTGGCGGGATATGGCGGCAACGCTTCCTCATGCCGAGCTCGCCCGGATCCTGCTCGACGAGAGCGGCTATACGGCGATGCTCCAGGCCGAGCGCACCGCCGAGGCGGCGGGGCGGCTCGAGAACCTCGCCGAACTGACCCGGGCGATGGAGGAATATGAATCGCTCGGCGCCTTCCTCGAGCATGTGTCGCTGGTCATGGACAATGACGCCGCGCGGCTCGGGGAGCGGCTGATGATCATGACCATCCACGCCGCCAAGGGGCTCGAGTTCGACATCGTCTATCTGCCCGGCTGGGAGGAAGGCATTTTCCCGTCGCAGCGCTCGCTCGACGAAGGCGGCCTTGCCTCCCTCGAGGAGGAACGGCGCCTCGCTTACGTCGCCATCACGCGCGCGCGGCGCCAATGCACCATCCTCCACGCCGCCAACCGCCGCATCTATGGCCAGTGGACCAGCTCGATCCCGAGCCGTTTCGTCGCCGAGCTTCCGGACGCGCACATCGAGCACGAAACCACGATGACCGGCGGCGAGTCGCTGTGGCGCGCGCAGTGGAGCGAGCGGTCGGACCCGTTCGCCCATCTTGCCGCGGCCCAATCCAACCGCGCCAGCACCCGCGGGCCCGGCTGGCAGCGGGCGAGCCGCGGCGGCCGCTTCAACCCGGAGCCGCAGCGGGTGATCGAGGCGAAGGCGTCGGCCGTCAGTCTCGGCAATCCCGGCCGGACCGACCTCGAGCTTGGCCAGCGCGTGTTCCATGGCAAGTTCGGCTACGGCACCATCGCCGCCATCGAGGGCAACAAGCTGGAAATCGATTTCGAGCATGCCGGCAGGAAAAAGGTGCTCGACAGCTTCGTCAGCGCGGGGTGAGCCGCTTGTCGGCAGCGACCGGGTAGCGAAGGCGAGTCAATGGAAGGAACCCCCGCCCTTCTCAAGCGCTCCTGCGGCTCCCCCGGTTCGCGTAAAGGAATTACCGATGTCCGATGCCCGCTCTGCCACCCTCTACCGGATGGTGCTCCCCGACCATGTCTGCCCCTATGGCGTCCGGGCGAAGCAGCTGCTCGAGGAAGCCGGCTACGAAATCGACGACCGCCAGCTCACCAGCCGCGAGGAGGTCGATTCGCTGAAGTCCGAACTTGGCGTCGAAACCACCCCGCAGATCTTTCTCGGCGAAGAGCGCATCGGCGGTAGCGAGGATCTTGAAGCCTACCTCGTCGGCGCGTGATCGAACCGACCTACCGTGTCCGGTCCTCGCCGAGCGTCCAGCTCGGCGGGTCGCTGGCGGGAAAGCTTTCGATCCCGGCTTCGTCGACCAAGGCGGATCGACGGTCGACCTCGCGGCGCTGGCGGAGCGATGCGAGCTTCCGCGCGGCCGCCGCAACGGCTGCCCCGACGATGCCGACCGTGACCAGGATGCGCCCGAAGCTCACGGCGCTGCCGTAAGCGCTCCGCCGACGTCCGTCCATGCTGAAGCCGGCTTTCGCGCGGTGAAGATGGCGCGAGAAACCGGACGCATGGGTAAGTCGTCGTTTTCTTTCGGCTTTCCGAAAAGAGTTAACCGCGTTTTGAAGGAACCCGACTCGGCGCGGGTGCATTAAAGCTTCAACGGAAAAGTCAAGAGAAAAACGGTACAGCAATGAAAAAGCTAGCGTTCGCGCTGGCGGCGGCGGGTGCACTCGCGCTCGGCGCGCCGGCAAGTGCATCCTTAACGGCGCTCGAAACGCCGGAAGCCAAAATGACCGCGCGAAGCGCGGCCGAGATCGCCAAGGCCGACATGGCCGCCACCTTCGGCGCCAAGAAACTCCGCCCCGGTCAGTATCTGTGGAAAGCAGGTTCGGACCGCGGCAGCATTTCGCGCGTCGTCGTCAGCCTGTCGGACCAGCTCGCCTTTGCCTATCGCGGCGACGAGCTGATTGGCGTCTCGACGGTTTCCAGCGGCAAGAAGGGCAAGGAAACCCCGACCGGGATTTTCCCGATCCTCGAGAAGCAGCGCACCTATTTCTCGCGCAAGTACGACAATGCGCCGATGCCGTACATGCAGCGGCTCGACCGCTGGGGCATTGCGCTCCATGGCGGTCAGCTGCCCGGCTATCCGGCATCGCGCGGATGCGTGCGGCTGCCGCACCAGTTCGCGTCCAAGCTGTTCAGCGCGACCAGGGTGGGCACGCCCGTCCTGATCGGCGCCTGACGTGGCATCGAACTCCTTGTACCGGCACGCCTTGACCTTCGGCGCGGCGACGGTTGCAACCATCGCCGCGCCACCGTTGGCGATGGCATCGGCAACTCCGGCGGTGCCCGACAGCGCGGCTTCGGCATCGTCGCCGCTGGCAATGACCATCGATCGCTTTTACGCGGAGCGCGGCGAGCGACCGATATGGTTCCGTCCAGGCGGCGGCCGCGAGGCGGCGGCCCAGCTTGTCTCGATCCTCCGCAACGCCGAAATCGACGGTCTGGGCGATGCGCCGAGGCTCGCCGGCCAGGTCGAGGCCGCGCTCGCCGCTGCATCCAACGGTGACCCGGTGGCATTGCGCCGGGCCGAGCGGACCTTGTCGAGCGCATGGCTGCTTTACGTTCAGGCGCTCCGCCTTCCGGCCAAAGGCGTGATTTTCGGCGACCCGCGGCTGGTCCCCCAGATGCCGCGAAGCAGCGACGTTCTCGAACAAGCAGCGCGGGCGCCATCGCTCGAACGTTACCTGCGCGCGGTCGCCGCGGTAAACCCGTTTTACGCTGAGCTTCGCGCGGCTGCCCTGCGGCAAGGCGAGCTGCCGCCCGAAGCACGGGCCAAGGTCGCCAATTCGCTGGACCGCGTCCGGATGCTGCCCGCGTCCGGCCGGTTCGTCCTCGTCGACGTCGCGTCGCAGCGCCTGACGATGGTCGAAGACGGCTCGGTGGTCGATTCGATGAAGGTCATCGTTGGCAAGCCCGACCATCCAACACCAATGATCGCCAGCACCATCCGCAACGCGACCTTCAATCCTTATTGGAATGTGCCTCAGGATCTATTGCGCAAGAACATTGCCCCGAGGGTCCTGAGCGAGGGCCTGACCTACCTTCGCCAACGTGGCTATGAAGTGCTTGCCGGCTGGGGCCATGACGCCCGCGCGACGGACCCGGCGGCGATCAATTGGGCGGCCGTCGCCGACGGGCGCATCGAGCTACGGGTCCGCCAGCGGCCCGGTGCCGGCAACATGATGGGGAATTTCAAGTTCGCGTTCCCGAACGGCGAAGGGATCTATTTGCACGACACTCCCGACAAAGCCTTGTTCGCCGAATCGCGGCGCACGTTCAGTTCCGGCTGCGTGCGTCTCGAGGATGCGCCACGGCTTGCCCGCTGGCTGATGGGCCGCGAGCCGGTCGCGCCGTCCGGACGCCCCGAGCTCGAGGTTCCGCTGCCCAGCCCCGTGCCGATTTACGTTACCTACCTGACTGCCAGGCCAAGCGGCGACGCGCTCGCGTTTGCCGATGATGTCTATGGCTGGGATGAGCGCCCGGCGCAGCGCCTCGCTGCTCGCTGACACTTTCTAAAGCGCCGGCTCCGCAAGGCGCGCCGCCTGCTGGGCGTGCAGCTCCGCGAGTTGCTCGTGGCGCTGGCGCGCCTCGGCGCAATCGGCACCGAGCGCCATCTGTCGGCACTGCTGCTCGCGCCGAATGTGATAGTCCCTGATACCGCGGTTCATCCCCGCGCTCCCGCCCCACGTGGCGGCAGCCGAAGCCGCCATCAGCGCCCGCCTGTGGAAACTCAACACTGACAGCGAGTCGTTTACCACAGATTCGCCGCTAGACTGAATCTATCCACAGGGCCTGGACGAGGCCGCGGATGGGCAAAGCCTCGCCGGCGGCGTCAGGTCGCTGCCTCCGACATCGCGCTCAGCTCGGGCTTGGGGAGCCCGTCCTTGAACTGCTCCATCAGCTGCAGCTTGCGCTCGGCAAGCTGCGCGCCCAGCGCCTTCATGTCGATGTCGGCCTCGCGAGCCTGAGCGAACATGCCCTTTTTCGGCTGCTCCTCCTCCTCAACGTGATGCTCGATCTGCTCCTGCAGCACCTTGACCTTGGAATCGTAGAATTCGTCGTCTGGTCCGCCGGCCATGATTTCAGCGATCAGAAGCTTGGCGGAATCATACTCGACGACGCTCTCCTTGAGCAGATCCTCGTCGACCTTGCCGGCACATGCCGGATAGAAAAGTTCCTCCTCGATCATCGAGTGGATGCTAAGCTCGAGGCAAATCTGCTCGGCGATGCGCTGCTTGCGGCCGTCACCGCTGGCTTTCTCGAACTGCTTGAACAAATCCTCGACTTTGCGGTGATCTTCCCGAAGCAAGGTGATCGCGTCGGTTTTTTCCGTTGAGGCCATGCGCTTGTCTCCTTCGTGCGCCGCCAATGCGCCGCCCGGCACGGAGTTCCGCCGGCTAATCGCCTAGCTGTTCTGTTCCGAGCCCTGGTCCGTCATCGGCTCGGCATCGATGGCCGGCGCCGGCGAAGCGCCGGGCTTGGATTCGAGTGCCAGCCAGTCGCGCGCCGGAAGCCCGTAGATCATGTCCATGACCTCGAACTCGATCCCGGCGGGCTGGCTCGTGTTGCTGTTCCACATCGCGACGACGCCGCTCTTCTTCGCACGATCGAACATGATCAGCGCGCGGTAGCCGGCGACGCCGCCGTGATGACCGATGACGCGGTGACCGGAATAGTCGTAGCTTCGCCAGCCGTAGCCGTAATGCGGTTCTTTAACGCGCTCGAGGAAGCGGCGCATGCGGCGGTTTTCGCCCGGGGTCTTCACCACGGGCGCATGGATCGTGTCGAGAACCTGCGGAGACAAGACACCGGGCATCGCACCCATCTGGGCGATCATCCACAAGGCGAGGTCTTTGATGTTGCTGTTGACTCCGCCGGCGGCGGGGACGCGATAGTATGCATCTTTGACCTCAAGCGGGCGGCGCCCGACGCTGTGCGGGCGGGCCCAGCTTCGAGCCGACATCAGCCCCTCGCGGCTGGCGCTGGCGCTGGTCATTCCGATCGGTGCGAACAGCTGTTCCCTGAGAGCCTTTTCGAATTGTTGGCCGGTGAGCGTTTCGACGATTTCCGACGCGCCGTCGTAGGCGACGTTCTGGTAGCTCCAGCACGTGCCCGGCGGGCAGATCAGGTTGAGCTCCGCAAGCGTCTGGCGGAGCAATGGCGTCGACTGTCCTTCCTCCAGCTTGTTGTCATAGGCGTTCCGGTAGAGCCCGAGCCGGTGGCTCAGCAGGTCTCCGACCGTCGCTCGGTGCTCGGCTCCGGCCGGAAGCTTGAGGGTTGCGCTATATCGGGCGACCGGCCCGTGCAGGCTGAGCTTGCCCTGCTCGGCGAGCTTGGCGATCATCGTTGCCGCCACGCCTTTCGACACCGAGGCCCAGCGGAACACGGTTTCGGGAGTCACCTGTTCCCCGGACCCGGCCAGCGTCTCGCCGTAGCCGGACAGGAAAGTGATACGGCCGTTTTCGACGATTCCCACGGCGAGGCCGACCATCGTCGGACGCTGGACAAGCTGCTTTAGACGTGCGTCGAGGCGTGCGTAATCAACAGCTGAGCGGTCGGCGACCGACACCGTCGCCAGCCTGGCCTGGGCGGCGGGCGGGCCAGCCGGAACCTGCGCGGTCCGGTTACCGGTTGCCAGCAGGGTTGCGGCTGCCAGGCCCCCGAGGCCGACGCCGATCATGACCAGCTTGCTCAATATTCCCCTCCCTATGCGAGCTTGGAGGCTTGAGGAGTCCCGCTCAATGCCGCGGACGGGCCGCTGCGGCGAGCCGAGTCTTTGCTGCGACGGGCTGCGTCGGCTGGCCATCGTCCGACGGGTCGCTTAAAGCCGCGCCGGGAGGCCGCGAACAATGCAGTTCCTAAAGACCTTGTTCTGGGTCGTCATTGCCGCGCTGGTGGTGTTCTTCAGCACCCACAACTGGACCGACGTAACGGTCGGGCTGTGGGGCGACATCCTCGTCGACATCAAGCTTCCGGTATTGCTCGGCTTCATGTTCCTCCTGGGTTTCCTGCCGACGTGGCTGGTCCTGAGGGCACGGATGTGGTCGCTTCAACGCCGGCTCGAGCCGTTGGAGCGTCACCGCGCGAGCTCCGTCGCGCCGCCCCCGCAGCCGCGGGCAGACCACGGCCCGGCGATATGAACCCGATCTACGTCGCCCTCGACACGCGGGACATCGGCCGGGCGCGGTCGCTTGCGGAAACGGTTCGCGACGGCGTCGGCGGCCTCAAGCTCGGACTGGAATTCTTCTCTGCCAACGGTCCGGCCGGAGTGGCGGAGATCGCCGCGCTAGGCGTGCCGATCTTCCTCGACCTCAAGCTTCACGACATCCCGAACACCGTCGCCAAGGCCGTCGAGGCGCTTCGTGCGCTTGAGCCGGCAGTGCTGACAGTCCACGCAGCCGGCGGGCGAGCAATGCTCGAGGCCGCCAAGGCCGCGGCGGGGCCTGCAACCCGGGTAGTCGGCGTCACGGTGATGACAAGTCTTGACGCTGCGGACCTCGCCGCCGCCGGCGTCGGTGGCTCGCCGGCGGAGCAGGTCCGGCGACTTGCAGCGCTCACACGCGCCTCGGGGCTCGACGGAATTGTCTGCTCGGGGGAGGAAGTCGCGGCAGCCCGTTCGGATTGGCCGGACGGCTTCTTCGTCGTCCCCGGCGTTCGTCCGGAAGGTGGTCCATCCGGCGACCAGAAACGCATCGTCACACCTCGCGCGGCGCTCGATGCCGGCGCATCGATCCTGGTCATCGGCCGCCCGATCACCGGCGCACAGGATCCTGCAAGGGCGGCGCAGGCGATCGCGGCGACGCTTTGAGCGGGTGGACAAGCGGCCGCGGCTGGGCCTAGTCGCGCCGGCGGAACGTTACAGGTGAGATCATGAGCTGGCTGAGCCGGGTTCGCAGCGGCATTCCTTTCCTGCCCAAGCGGCAGACCACCGACAATTTGTGGCACAAGTGCCGCAAGTGCGGGACGATGGTGTTCCTCAAGGAATGGGAGGACAACCTCAGGGTCTGTCCGCGCTGCGATCACCACGACCGCATCGGCCCGAAGGCCCGCTTCGATCAGATATTCGATCAGTCGAAATATGAAACTTTACCGGCACCGGAGGTTCGCGAAGACCCGCTGCGCTTCCGCGACAGCAAGCGCTACACGGATCGCCTGAAGTCTGCCCGCTCGGCCACCGGCGAGCGCGACGCCTTGATCAATGCCGTCGGCCTCATCGACGGGCGCAAGGCGATTGTCGGAGTGCAGGACTTCGCCTTCATGGGCGGATCGATGGGCATAGCGGTTGGAGCGGCGCTCCTCGCCGGCGCTCGCAGCGCCATCGCCGAACATTGCCCCTACGTGCTGTTCACCGCCGCCGGCGGCGCACGCATGCAGGAAGGCATCTTGAGCTTGATGCAGATGCCCCGGACTACCGTCGCCCTGGCCGAGCTCCGCGAGGCCGCCCTCCCCTACATCGTCGTTCTTACCGATCCGACGACCGGCGGAGTTACCGCATCCTATGCCATGCTCGGCGACGTCCAGATCGCCGAGCCTGGGGCGCTGATCGGCTTTGCCGGCCAAAGGGTCATCGAGCAGACCATCCGCGAGAAGCTTCCGGCCGGATTCCAGCGGGCGGAATATCTGCTCGAGCACGGTATGATTGACATGGTCGTGCCTCGTCACCAGCTGAAGGACGTGATCGGCCGGCTGATCGGCTATCTGATGCCGGAGGAGCAGGCGGCGGCCTGATGGCCGACTTCGCGACGTCCGCGCACCCGCAAGTCCAGGCGCAGATCGATCGGCTGGCAAAGCTGTCGCCGGCCGAGGACCGCCTTGGCCTCGATCGCATCCGTCGCCTGCTCGACCGGCTCGGCCGCCCCCAGGACAGGCTTCCGCCGGTGTTCCACGTCGCCGGAACCAACGGCAAGGGCTCGACCTGTGCGTTTCTTCGCGCGTGCCTGGAATTCGCCGGGCACACGGTGCACATGTTCACCAGTCCTCATCTCGTTCGGTTCAACGAACGGATCCGAATTGCCGGGCGGCTGGTCGACGATGCGCCGCTGGCCGAGCTTCTCGAAGAAGTCTTGGACTCGAGCGAAGGCATCGAGCCGAGCTTCTTCGAAGTGACGACGGCAGCCGCCTTCCTCGCCTTCAGCCGGACGCCGGCGGCCGCCTGCGTCGTCGAGGTCGGGCTGGGCGGCCGGCTCGACGCGACGAACGTGATCGAGCGCCCATTGGTCTGCGGGGTCGCCGGGATCGCGCTCGACCACCGCCAGTGGCTCGGCCGAACGCTCGGCGACATTGCGGCTGAAAAGGCGGCGATCGCCAAAGCGGGGGTGCCCCTGGTCACCCAGCGCTATCCCGCGCAGGTCGCGAGGCAGGTGCAGGTTGCAGCGGAGGCGGCGGGAGCGCAGTGGTTAGCGCGTGGTGCCGCTTGGGACGCTCGCGTGATCCGGGGCAGCATCCACTATCGCGATCGGAAGGGCGCAGTGGAGCTGCCGATGCCCGAGCTTCCCGGCCGCCACCAGGCCGACAATGCGGCCTTGGCCGCCGCACTGCTTCGCCACCAGGACGCGCTGGCAGTTTCAACGCAAGCCATGGTTGAGGGGGTCCGCGCGGCACACTGGCCGGCGCGCATGCAGAGGCTGAAGCACGGACCAGTGTCGAACCTCCTGCCGAAGGGAAGCGAGCTGTGGATCGACGGCGGCCACAATGGCGCGGCCGCACGCCTGGTCGCCGACCATGTCCGCCGGAGCTTTGCCGGCGATCGCCCGCTGGTGCTGGTGTTCGGCTGCCTGTCGACCAAGTCGCCGCGGGACTTGCTGAAACCCTTCGCCGGCCTTGCCGCCGCCGTCGTCTGCGTGCCGGTGCCCGGCCACGACAGCCGCCCGCCGGACGAACTGGCGGCCCTGGCGAAACGCCTGGGCCTGAGCGCGGCCGCGCACGAGAGCCTGCAAGACGCGCTCAAGGCCGTTCGCCAGCCCGCGCGGGTGCTGGTGTTTGGCTCGCTCTACCTCGCCGGACAGGCGCTGGCGCTCAACGGCGAGGCTCCCGACTAGGCCGTGTCACCCTCCGCCGCACGCGCGGCGTCGGCGGCGAGGACGTCCCCACCCCCGGCACGGCGCCGGCCGGCCCAGGCCACCCGGATCCATTCGAGCATGACGAAGACCACGGCGATGATGCCGATTGCGGCGGTGAGGAAGAAGACGGGCGCATAGCCGATCTGCTCGATCCGCTCCCCGATCCAGGCCCGGCCGAGCGACCCGACAAGGAAGGTCAGCGACGACAGCAAAGCATATTGGACGGCACTGAACTCGCGCGACGTGATCGACGACAGGTAGGCAACGAACGCCGCGCCGGCGAGGCCGCCGGCAATATTCTCGCCGGAAATCGCGATCATCAGCCGGATCATTCGCAGGTCCGTTCCGAGCTGATCGAGCAAGAACAGCCGAGCGAAAGCGTCGATATAGGGCCCGCCCATGGCCAGATCGGCGTAGAGAAGGTTGCTGGCGGCAGCGACGATTGCGCCGATCAGCAGGGTTGGCATCCGCCCCAGCACGGCAAACAGAATTCCGCCGATGGCGATCCCGGCCATGGTCATGAACACGCCGAAGATCTTCGAGGCGAAGGCAACCTCATCGCCGGTATATTGCAGTTCCTGGAGGTAGAAGGGGAAGGCGAAGGCGCCCCAGATATTGTCGGTGATCCGGTAGCTGAGGATCAGGCCGAGGACGATGATCACCCCCCAGCCGATGCGGCGAACCAGTTCGCCGAGCGGCAGGATCAGCGCGCTGTAAGTATGGTCGGCAGCCCGGCCGGCACCGTCCGGCGCCGGCTGGTCGGACTTCAGCACGTAGCCGCGCCGCTCCTTCATCCAGTTGAACACGGCCGCGACGATTGCCGGCACGATGACGGTCGCCGCGACGATCAACGGTCCCATGCTGCGGGTGAACTCGCCGACGTTTGGAGTCTCGTCGCCGGGAGCGACGGTCACGACACGGACCATGAACGAGCCGACGGTCCACAATGCCCAGACCCAGCCGGCGCCGACGATGGCGAGGCCAATGGCGCGCAGCTTCGGCGAGACCGCACCGGCGCGGCGGAGCGCGCTCTGCTCGCGCTCGATGGCGGTGCGCGGAGTGTCGGGCGCGAGGAAGGTGGCGATCAGGGTCGCGGCCATGAACACGCCCATGATCGCGTAGACCGTCGGCCAGGGGACGCGTTCAGAGAGAACTAGCGCGAGGGCACCGCCGATCAAAGCGGCGATACGGTAGCCGAATTGGTAGATCGACGAGAGGATCTCGACCGGCGCCTGCTCGTCGGCGACGTCGATCCTCCAGGCGTCGATAACGACGTCCTGGGTGGCTGACGAAAATGCGCCGATCACCGCGACCAGCGCGAACCAGCCGAGTGCAAGTCGCGGGTCGGACAGCGCAAGCCCGAAGAAGGTCGCCGTGAGGATGACCTGGCAAAGCACCAGCCAGCTGCGCCGCCGCCCGAGCCGTTCGAGGCCAGGCAAGCGGACTCGGTCGACCAAAGGCGACCACAGGAACTTAAACGCGTAGGCGAGGCCGATCCACGAAATGACTCCGATGGTCGCAAGGTCGACCTGCCATTCCCCGAGCCAGGCGTTGAGCGTCCCGATCAACAATGTGTACGGCAGCCCGGCGGCAAAACCGAAGACCAGCATGATCGCCGTCTTGCGGTTGCGCAGCGCGCTTCCGAGCAGGCGCAGCCCTGTGGGATGCTCACCGATCGCTGCCGTCGTTGCCATTCGCGGCGTCCTCCCTGTTGACCTCGAGACAACATGCTAGCAGCCGAACGGCGGCTGAACAGCCTCTCACTTGTCACGCGGGCGCAACAGGCGCACGATTGTCCGCATGGATGCCCCCGCGAGGTCCCGGCCGAGCCACGGCCAACGCGCGCTGGCAGAAGCGCTTGCCCGCGGCGGAACCGACATGGGCTCGAGCATCGTCGAGCTCGATTCAGCCGTCTATGTCGACCCCGCGCGGTTCGATGCCGAGCGATCGGCATTGTTCCGGCGCCTGCCGCTGCCGATTGCCCCTACTGCGCTGCTCCCAAGTTCCGAGTTTGCGGTGACTCACGACGGCTTTGGAGTGCCGCTGATCCTGTCGCGCGACTCGAACGGCAATGCCCATGTGATGGCCAACGTCTGCCGCCATCGCGGCACGCGCCTACTCGACGGAAGTGATCCAATCCCGGCCAAGCGGATCCTCTGCCCTTATCACGCCTGGACCTACGGTGCGGACGGGGCCTTGATGGCGCTGCCGCGGGTCGCCTGCTTCCCCGGCATCGACAAAGCGGAGAAGCAGCTAATCCATTTTCCGGCCGTCGAAAGCGGCGGGCTGATCTGGTTCGCCCGTGACGAAGCCGCGGATTTCGGCCCGGTGTTCGAGCTCGAGGAGGATTTCGACGCGTTCGGAATGGCCGGCCTCCACCTGTACAAGAGGCGGACGCACGAAGTGCCGGCGAACTGGAAGCTGATCGTCGATGCCTTCCTCGAAAGCTATCACGTCCAGCGGCTGCATTCGGCGACAATCGCCAGTTTCTTCGCCGATGGAATCACCGCGGCCGACCGGATCGGACCGCACCAGCGCGCAGTGGTTGGCCGCGCCGACTATCTTCCGAGATCGACCGCGACGACTGGAGCGCGCTGCGCCGCGCCGTCACCTACACCTATTTCCTTTTTCCCAACGCAATCGTCATCGTCAGCCCGGATTACATTAATCTGCTGGTAGTCATGCCCCGGTCGGTGAGATCGAGCCTGGTCGAGGATTTCATGCTGATCCCGGAAGCGCCGGCGACCAACGAGGCCGAGGCGCATTGGCAGAAAAGCTGGGACCTGCTCGACGGCGGCACCTTCGGCGCCGAGGATTTCCATGCCGCCGCGCTTTGCCAACGTGGCCTCGACTCCGGACTATTGCCAAAGGTCACCCTGGGAACGCTGGAAAGCGGCATTGCCGACTTCCACGAAAGAGTCGCGGCGGCGCTTCAGGACTGACCGGCGAAGAACAGCTCCAGCCCCTTTTGCGGCTTGACCGGTTTCCCTGAAAGATGCCGGTCGATGCATTCGAGAGCACGCTTCAACTGGCGCTCGGTATAGGGTTTCCGCAAGCAGCCGATGGCGACTTCCGAAGCGTTCGGGATGTCGTATCCCGTCGCGAACAGGGTCGGCGTGCCGCGAGCCTTCGCCGCCCGGGCGAGATCGATCCCGGTCTGCTCGCTGCTCAGACGGACGTCGCTCAGGATCAGGTCGATCTTCTCTTTCTCGAGCATCCGGATGGCGTCTCCGAAGCTGTCGAGCGTCGCCACGACTTCATAACCCAAGTCGCGAAGAGTTGATTCGTTGTCGAACGCGGTCAGCGGCTCATCCTCGACGACGAGGATCCGCTTGACGGCACGTTCACGCTTCCCGAACAGCATCGGCAACCCATAGGATAAACGACTTGGCCCCGGAACGAACGAAACGCGACGCGGTATCCCGGCGCAACAAAGCCCGGCCGAATGTGCCGCGCGCGCAACAGAAAAGGCGCCCGGAGCCGCGAGAGGCGGGGCCGCAGCGGATCGCCAAGCTTCTCGCTCGCGCCGGAGTGGCCTCGCGGCGGGACATCGAGCGGATGATCGCCGACGGCAGGATCGCGATCAACGGCGAGACCCTGACGACTCCGGCGACCTTGCTCGACAATCTTTCGGGCGTGACAGTCGACGGCAAGCCGGTGAAGCCGCCGGCGGCGGCGCGGCTGTTCCGCTTCTACAAGCCGCAGGGGACGCTCACAGCCGCTCGCGACCCGAAGGGCCGGCCGACCATCTACGACCGGTTGCCCCAATCGCTTCCGCGACTGATGCCGGTCGGGCGCCTCGACTTCATGACCGAGGGCCTGCTGCTGCTCACCAACGACGGCGAGCTCAAGCGCCGGCTCGAGCTCCCCAGGACCGGAGTCGTTCGCCGCTACCGAGCGCGCGCATTCGGTTCTGTTAGCCAGGAGCAGCTCGAGGAGCTTTCCGAAGGGGTGACCATCGATGGGGTCCACTACGGCTCGATCAATGCCAACCTCGAGCGCCGAACCGGCCGCAATTGCTGGATCGAGCTCGAGCTGACCGAAGGCAAGAACCGCGAGGTCCGGCGGGTGCTCGGGCATCTCGGTCTGCAGGTCTCGCGGCTGATCAGGACCGCGTACGGACCGTTTGAGCTGGGCGGGCTTGCGCCCGGACAGGTGGCGGAAATCGACCGCGGGGAGCTTTTCCGGTTCCGAAGCTCCCTCAATTGAGAATCATCGCCGGCGAATGGCGAGGGCGACGGCTGGTCGCGCCCGCAGGGCTTTCGACGCGACCGACCGCTGACCGCGTTCGCGAAACGCTATTCTCGATGCTCGTCAGCCGGCTCGGCAGCTTCGAGGGGCTGGCGACCGCCGACCTTTTCGCCGGCAGCGGCGCTCTTGGTTTCGAAGCACTGTCGCGCGGCGCGGCGCACGCCACCTTTGTTGATTCGGACCCTGCCGCCGTACGCGCTATCCGAACCAACGCCGGTGCCCTGGGCGCCGAGAATCGCGTGCGGGTAATCGCCGCATCCGCACTGAAACTACCGGCCTCGGATCGTTTCGATTTGGTCTTTGCCGATCCGCCTTATGCTCCGGGATCGGGCGCGGCCGCAGTGGCGGCCGTTGCTTCTGCTGGTTGGCTGATGCCCGGCGGATGGATGTCCATCGAGACGAACCGGGCGGATTCGGTCGAGGTTGGCGACTGGTCGATCGAGGCCGAGCGGACCGTCGGACGGGCAAAGCTTACGCTGCTTCGCCGGCCCTAGATTTCTTCGCCGCTTTCTGAATTTCCTCGACCTCGGTTGCCAGGCGCCGGCCCATTGCGGCGGCGGCCGCCTTGGCCGCGGCTTTGAGAGTCCTGGCCGCCCGGCGCTGATCGTCCTCGCGGCGGCTGTATCGCGACTCGGCGATGGCGGCGAGCGCAGCCGTTGCTCCGACGGCGAGCAGATCGGCAACCAATGGGCTCTCGATCAGCTTAATCAGCGCATCGGCCGCGGTCGTCTCGCCCTGATTCGCTTTCGCACCGGATGTGGAGCGCTTGCCCGAACGACCCCCGCCGGCGGACGTCGACGACGCTTTCGTCCCGGAGGAGCCCTTCCTGGTCGTCCCGCTGCCTTTGGTGCTGGTCCTGCTTGCTGTCTTCGCCATTGCTCGTCGCTCCCGAAGAATTCGTGTCGCCCGCTTCAACACACGGGGCGCGGGCTGGTATCCGCGATCATTCGCACGAAGCGTTCCGACCACCGCTGTCAAGCGCTCGAAGGCGCTTCACTTGCCTCTGCACCGCCTCTCCGCTAAGGCGCGCGCGTCCGGCGGGGCGGTGCGCTTGCACTCCCCGCGGCGAGCTGTCTCAATGGCATGCGCGTGGGGTCCGGAAACGACCGGCACTCTGACGCGCCTTTTTGCTTGGGCTGGCTGGCACCGGACGCCGCCGCGGCACGCGGCCGCTGCGGCACATCGGCAATGGCAAAGTCCGCTTGACGGAAAGCGGCCCATGGTGGGCAGCTCGCGGCAGGCAGATGAAAGATTAGGAAGACTATAGGCACATGGCGACCACTGAATTTCCGACCCGCGAGGACTTCGCGGAGCTCCTGAACAAGAGCCTCGGCGGCGAAAACGAGGCGTTCGAGGGGAAGGTCGTCAAAGGCACGGTCACAGCGATCGAAAATGATCTGGCAGTGATCGATGTCGGCCTGAAGTCGGAAGGGCGGGTGCCGCTGCGCGAATTCGCAGCGCCGGGCCAGAAGGCCGAAATCAGCGTCGGCGACGAGGTCGAAGTTTACGTCGACCGGGTCGAAAATGCCGCCGGCGAGGCGATGCTCAGTCGCGACCGCGCCCGCCGCGAAGCCGCGTGGGACAAGCTCGAGAAGGAATTCGAGGCCGGCAACCGTGTCGAGGGCGTGATCTTCGGTCGCGTCAAGGGCGGCTTCACCGTCGATCTCGGCGGCGCCGTGGCCTTCCTGCCGGGTAGCCAGGTCGACATCCGCCCGGTGCGCGACGTCGGCCCGCTGATGGACATCCCGCAGCCGTTCCAGATCCTGAAGATGGACCGCCGCCGCGGCAACATCGTCGTGTCGCGCCGGGCGATCCTCGAGGAAACCCGGGCCGAGCAGCGCTCCGGCCTGATCCAGAGCCTGGCCGAGGGTCAGGTGATCGACGGAGTCGTCAAGAACATCACCGATTACGGCGCCTTCGTCGACCTCGGCGGCATTGACGGGCTGCTCCACGTCACCGACATCAGCTACAAGCGCGTCAACCACCCCAGCGAGGTGATCAACATCGGCGACACGGTCCGCGTCCAGATCATCCGAATCAACCGCGAAACCCAGCGCATCAGCCTCGGCATGAAGCAGCTCGAAACCGACCCGTGGGATGGCGCGGCAGCGAAATATCCGATCGAGGGCGTGTTCCGCGGCCGAGTGACCAACATCACCGAATATGGCGCCTTCGTCGAGCTCGAGGCGGGAATCGAGGGCCTCGTCCACGTCTCCGAAATGAGCTGGACCAAGAAGAACGTCCATCCGGGCAAGATCGTCTCCACCAGCCAGGAAGTCGACGTCAAGGTGCTCGAGGTCGATGAGGAAAAGCGCCGGATCAGTCTCGGGCTTAAGCAGGCCCAGGCCAACCCGTGGGAAGCCTTCGCCGAAAAGCACCCGGTCGGCTCGGAAGTCGAGGGCGAGGTCAAGAACTCCACCGAGTTCGGCCTGTTCATCGGCCTCGACGGCGATGTCGATGGAATGGTCCACATGTCGGATATCGCCTGGGGCGTGTCCGGCGAGGAAGCGCTTCAGCTCCATCACAAGGGCGAGCGGATCAAGGCGGTCGTGCTCGACGTCGACGTCGAAAAGGAGCGCATCAGCCTCGGCATGAAGCAGCTCGAGCGCGGCGGAGTCGCCGCTCCGGGCGGTGCCGGCGTCAAGAAGGGCGACATCGTCACCGTCGAGGTGCTCGAAGTGAAGGATGGCGGACTCGACGTGCAGGTCGCGGACGGTCCCACCGGATTCATCAAGCGGGCCGACCTCGGCCGCGACCGCGATGAACAGCGGCCGGAGCGCTTCCAGGTGGGCCAGAAATTCGACGCGATGGTGTCGGGCTTCGACCGCTCGAAGAAGCCGAACTTCTCGATCAAGGCGCTGCAGATCTCCGAGGAGAAGCAGGCGGTCGCTCAGTACGGCTCGTCCGATAGCGGCGCGAGCCTCGGCGACATTCTCGGAGCAGCGCTCAAGGAAAAGGCCGAGGCGTCGAAAAAGTAGCAGGAATCAGGTGCCGGCGCGGCCCGCAAGGGTTGCGCCGGCGGCTCTTTCCTGACAGCGTGCCCCAGAACACTGCCGCAGGGGGAGCGGCTTGGTTCTGCTCAAGAAGCGGGGACTCTCAATGATCCGTTCGGAACTCGTCCAGAAGCTGTGCGATGACTTTCCCGATCTCACCCAGCGGGAGATCGAGGGCGTCGTGACTGCAATTTTCCACTCGATCACTGATCAGCTGGCGAATGGCGGCAGGGTTGAGCTGCGCGGCTTTGGCGCCTTCTCGACGCGGCAACGCGATGCCCGGATCGGCCGCAACCCCCGCACCGGCGAATCCGTATCGGTGGACGCCAAGCGCGTGCCCTATTTCAAGCCCGGCAAGGAGATGCGGGAGCGGCTGAACCTGAACGGGACGGCCGAGGCGTTATAACCGCTGCCCGGGCGCGGACGTGGCGGAATAGGTAGACGCTGAAGACTTAAAATCTTCTGCCCGACAGGGCGTGCGGGTTCGAGTCCCGCCGTCCGCACCAGCCCTCATTCGGGCCGAAACTGAACCGGCTGCCGCCGGCGAAACGGATTTCGCCGTCCCGCCGATTGCCCGGAGAAAATTTGTTAAGCCTGCGGCGCTAGTTTGGCTTCGTGGGACAAAGGTGGATCAGATTTGCGGGTAAGCGCCGGGCTGGCGCGGTCGTAAACGCGCGGCGCGACGCGCTCGTCCTTTCGATCCTGATCGTCGCGGTCCTCATGTTGATCTGGAACGGAAGCGCGTTCTTTGGCCAACTGACATTCAGCAACGACAGCTTTCGCGAGAAGGCCCAGCTGACCAGCACCGCCCTCACGCTCAACGTTGCCTTGATCCTTTTCGGCTGGCGTCGCTACGCGGACTTGCTGCACGAGGCAGAGTTGCGTGCCGACGGCGAGCGGCGAGCCGACATAATCGCCACGACCGACAACCTTACGGGGCTGCTCAACCGCAAAGGCTTTGCGGAACGTGCTCTGCAGCTTAGCGACCATTGCCTGGTCACCGGCGAGCAACTCGCCATCCTGTCGCTGCAGATCCACCGCTATAAGGCGATCAACGACCGGCACGGCTACGAAATCGGCGACGAGTTCCTTCGGCGCCTCGCGTCGGCCATTTGCGAAGCCACCGGTGGTGAGGGAGTCGTGGCCCGGCTCAGCGGAGACGAGTTCGCTATTGCCCTTGGTCTTCCCGTTGAAGAGATGGCCAAAGCCGAGAGGATCGGCGTTGCCGCACTTCAGGCGGTGACTCGCCCCTTGGAAATCGACGGCAAGATGATTCAGGTCGGCGCCTTTTCAGGCATCGCCGCCGCCCCGGCCGGCGAGCTGCGAATTCCCGATCTCCTGCGCCGCGCGGACATTGCGCTCGATCACGCGAAAAGTGGACGGATCGGTCGTCCAATCTGGTTTGACCGTGCCATGGAGCAGGCCCTGCTTGCCCATTCGGAGATCGAGCAAGGCATTCGCTTTGGCCTCGAGCACGGCCAGTTCGAGCCTTATTTCGAGCCCCAGGTCGACCTCGCCAGCGGCGAGATCACCGGCTTCGAGGTCCTCGCTCGCTGGAACCATCCATTACGTGGAATCATCGGACCGGACGTATTCATTCCGATCGCCGAGGAAATCGGCGTTATCGGCCGCCTGTCCGAGCACGTCATCCGCGACGCGCTGTTCGAAGCTGCCAAGTGGGACCCGCGGCTTCACATATCCATCAACATTGCGCCCTCGCAGCTCGCCGACGGCTGGCTGGCCGAGCGAATTGTCCGGCTGCTCACCGAGACAGGCTTCCCGCCCGAGCGGCTGGTCGTCGAAATCACCGAGAGTTCCTTGTTCGCCGAGCTTGAGCTCGCCCGTTCCATCGTCACCAGCCTCAAGAACCAGGGCATCCGCCTCGCCCTCGACGACTTCGGAACCGGTTTCTCGTCTTTGTCGCATCTGCGTGTCCTGCCGTTCGACATCATCAAGATCGACCGCGCCTTCGTCACCGACCTTCACGGCAACCGTGAGAGCTCGGCAATCATTCGCGCCGTCGCGACGCTTGCCAACGCCCTCAATGTCCCCGTGTGCATCGAGGGCATCGAGGACGAGGCCATGCGCGAGACGGTCCTCGGCCTTGGATGCACGGTCGGTCAGGGCTGGTATTTCGGCAAGCCGATGACCGCCGACCAGGCTGCCCAGCTTCTAGCCCCGCGCGAACCGCCGAAAAACCGGCGGGTGTCGGCCGCCTAACAACCATCACCGAACGTTGCGATCGAGCCGCCTGTCCCGCCACGGGACGGATGGATCGCGCGCGCAAAATCGAGCGTTGTCGACATGGTAAAAAAACCGTTAAGGATTTCCCATGCGTTCGGCGCGCTCAGTCATTGCCCTCGACCCGCGGCTGTTCGGTCGCCGGCAGAGCTTCGTGCTCGACGAGTCGCCGCAACCCTCAATGGCGCTCGGCGAGGATGCCAGGCTGTTTGCGACCACCTTCGCTGCCGGTTTCCTGTTCGTCTTCCTGCTAATCGCCTGACGGACTGGAAGTCAGTCGCACGCGCGATGCAGCCGCCAACCTAGCCAGGCGGCGACGACGCTCGCGGCGGCGACAATCAGCAAGCTGTCGGCGACGGTCACGCCGAGCTGCACGGCGACGGCCAGGATGACGGTCGCTGCGACCATGAAGCCGGAATTCACGATATTGTTGGCGGCGATGGTGCGCGCCGTCCGAGACTTCGCGACAGTGGTGGTGAGAAAGGCGTAGAGCGGAACCACGAACATGCCTCCGGCGATTGCCACGCCGAGCAGATCGAAAACGATCCACGGGCCGTCGGGCATGGCCAGGAATTCCTGCACTCCGAGCAGCGAGCCGCCGTCCGCGGGCCAGTTTTTGACGCGCCTGAACAGGTCGAGCACGAACAGGCCCATGGCCAGTGCAGCCCCTGGCGAATAAGTCGCGGCCACCCGACCCTTGAGCAAACGGTTGACCGCCACCGATCCGATGGCGACGCCGACGGAGAAGATGGCGAGGAACAAGGTCGCGACGGTCTGGTCGGAATCGAGGCTGTTCTTGACCAGCGGCGGGAATTGCGCGGCGAGCACCGCCCCCATCGCCCAGAAGAAGCTGATGCAGATGATCGCCAGGAACAACCGGGGGACGTGAAGGGTGGCGCTAACCAAAGTGACCGACGCCCGGATGATGTGCCAGTCCATCTTGAGCGGCGGCGCCCCTTCTTCCGGCCGCGCCGGGGGAACGAGACCGCCCGAGAGGCGCCCGGCAATGGCAACCATCAGCACTGCGACCGCAGCCCACTCCGCATGAAAGGAACCGTCCCCGCGCTGCAGGACGAGGATGCCGCCGAGCAAGGTGCCGCCAAGGATGCCGATGTAGGTGCCCGCTTCGACCAGGCCGGTGCCGCCGAGGACCTCGTCGTGGTGCAGGTGTTGGGGCAGGATCGCGTATTTGATCGGGCCGAAGAAGGTCGAATGGATGCCCATGGCCGCCAGCGCCGCGAGCAACAATGGCACGTTGTGCAGCAGGAGTCCGGCCGCTCCGAAGATCATGATGATGATTTCGGCAGTCTTGACGATGCGTACGATCGCCGCCTTGTCGGTTGCGTCGGCAAGCTGGCCGGCGAGCGCCGACAACAGGAAAAAGGGCAGGATGAACAGCCCTCCGGCGATCGCGCTGAAGGTCGCTTCCTGAGTCGCGTCCTGATAGATTCCGTAGATCACCAGCATGACCATGCTGGTGCGGAACAGATTGTCGTTGAACGCGCCGAGGAACTGGGTGACGAAAATCGGCAGGAATCGGCGCGTTCGCAGCAGGTGAACGGCGTCGTGCATCAATCTGCCCCGCCGCTCTGCGGCTTGTCCCGCTGGTCCATTGGTCGGCCTGTGTAGCGGCTGCTCGCGCCGCGGCAAGCGATCGTGCCGCCAGCCCTTCAGGCCCATGGCCGTTTCGATTAGGAGGGCGCGATGCTGTCGCTTCCCAACCTTCTGACCCTGTCTCGAATCCTCGCGGTGCCGATCCTCGTCTTCCTTCTCTGGCGGCCGACACCGATCGACTACGCGGTCACCTTCGTCCTCTACTGCATCGTCGGCATTACCGATTATTTCGACGGCTACCTCGCCCGAGCCCATGGGCAGATCTCCAAGCTCGGGCAGTTCCTCGACCCGATCGCGGACAAGATCATGGTGGCGGCGGTCATCGTCATGTTGCTCGCTTCGCGCCAGGCGGATGGCGATCCGCCAATCCTCGAGGAATGGAATGTCATTCCGGCGTTGATCATCCTGCTTCGCGAAATCATCGTCTCGGGGCTTCGCGAATTCCTCGCGGGCCTGCAGGTGTCGGTACCGGTGAGCGCGCTGGCGAAGTGGAAAACCACGTTTCAGCTGGTCGCTCTCGGCGCGCTGATCCTCGCCGGTGCGCTTCCCGGTCAGCCGTGGGTTCACCAGGTCGGAATCGTTTCCTTATGGGCCGCGGCCGCGCTGACGCTGGTGACAGGCTGGGATTATCTGCGGGCCGGTCTGAAGCATATGGATTAATCGATTTTCCTGCTCTGTCTGACCAAGTTTAATCGTTTCCCTCGCTCCAGCGCGCAGCCTAGGCGATCCTCGCGCATCAGCATCTGCGAGGAGAGGCCGAAATCATGGACGCAAAGACTAGCAGCCCCTTGAGCGATCCCTCGAAGGAGCCGACGGCTCTCCGATCCCTACTGGGCCGAACCAATCGCGACTGGTGGCCCAACCAGCTCTCGCTCGACATCCTTCCGCAGCCCTCCGATCCGATGGGCGACGATTTCGACTATGCCGCCGAGTTCGAGAGCCTCGACTATGAAGCGGTCAAGCGCGACCTCCACGCCTTGATGACCGACAGCCAGCCCTGGTGGCCGGCGGACTATGGGCATTACGGCCCCTTCTTCATCCGCATGGCCTGGCACAGCGCCGGCACCTATCGCATCGGCGATGGCCGCGGCGGCGCCAATTCCGGCCAGCAGCGGTTCGCTCCGCTCAACAGCTGGCCGGACAACGCCAACCTCGACAAGGCTCGCCGCCTGCTTTGGCCGATCAAGCAGAAATATGGCCGAAAGCTTTCCTGGGCCGACCTGATGATCATGGCCGGCAACGTCGCTTTCGAATCGATGGGCGCCCCGGTGTTCGGATTCGGCGGCGGCCGGGCCGATGTCTACGAGCCCGAAAGGGACGTCTATTGGGGGACAGAGGAGGAATGGGTCGGCAAGGGTGCCGCGCCCCGCATGGGCGAGGATGCCGGCAAGGCGCTCGAGAACCCGCTCGCAGCAGTTCAAATGGGCCTGATTTACGTCAACCCGGAGGGTCCTGGCGGCAGCTCCGACCCGCTGGCCTCGGCCAAGGAAATCCGTGAAACCTTCCACAACATGGGGATGACCGACGAAGAGACGGTCGCCCTGACCGCCGGCGGCCACACGTTCGGCAAGTGCCACGGTGCCGGCGACCCGTCCAAGGTCGGGGCCGAGCCGGAAGGCGGCGACGTCGCACAGATGGGTCTCGGCTGGACCAGCGAGCATGGCTGCGGAATGGCCGACGACACGATCACCAGCGGTCTCGAGGGCGCTTGGACGCCCACACCGATCCAATGGGATTCGAGCTATTTTCGAATGCTGCTCGACTACGAATATGAGCTGGTGACGAGCCCGGCCGGAGCCAGGCAGTGGCAGCCGATCAACCCGGCTCCGGAAGACTTGGCGCCGGGCGCGCACAGCCCGGACAAGCGCCTGCCGACGATGATGACCACGGCCGACATGGCGTTTCGCGAGGATCCCGAATTCCGCAAGATCTCCGAGCGATTCCGCGACGACCCGGACTATTTCGCGGACGTCTTCGCGCGCGCCTGGTTCAAGCTGTGCCATCGCGACATGGGGCCCAGGGTTCGCTACCTCGGCCCCGAAGTTCCGGACGAGGATCTGATCTGGCAGGACCCGATTCCTCCCGCCGACCATGGGCTGGTCGAGGCGAGCGACATCGCGGACCTCAAGCGGCGGATCCTCGACTCGGGCCTGACCGTGCCGCAGCTGGTCAAGGCGGCCTGGGCGTCCGCGTCGACCTACCGCGGCACCGACCATCGCGGCGGCGCCAACGGCGGCCGGATCCGGCTCGAGCCGCAGCGCAACTGGGAAGTCAACGAGCCGGAGGAGCTGGCCCGGGTTCTCAACGTCTATGAAGACATCAAGGCCGACTTCGATTCCAATGCCGGCGGCGGCAAGAAAATCTCGATCGCCGACCTCATCGTTCTCGGCGGCTCGGCCGCGGTCGAGAAAGCGGCCAGGGACGCCGGCCACGACATTGAGGTCCCGTTTGCTCCGGGACGTACCGACGCAAGCCAGGACTGGACCGACGTCGAAAGCTTCGCCGTGCTTGAGCCCAAGGCCGACGGCTTCCGCAACTATCTGCGTACCGACGTCCACTATCCGGTCCCGACCGAGGAGTTGCTGATCGACCGCGCTTCGCTGTTGCGTCTGACAATCCCGCAGATGACCGTGCTGATCGGCGGACTGCGGGTGCTCGGCGCCAACTTCCGCGGCGAGAAATACGGCGTCCTCACCGACCGGCCCGGCCAGCTCACCAACGACTTCTTCGTCAACCTGCTCGACATGGGCACGGCCTGGAAGCCGGAGAACGACCATGTCTTCATCGGCACCGACCGGCGCACCGACCAGCAAAGGTGGACCGCAACCCGAGTCGACCTGGTGTTCGGAGCGAACTCGCAGCTCCGCGCGGTCTCGGAGGTCTATGCCGCCGCCGACGCGGGCAGGAAGTTCGTCGAGGATTTCGTCACCGCGTGGACCAAGGTGATGAATGCCGACCGCTTCGACCTCGCGCGCAAGTCCGGTGGCTGGACCGAAAAGACCAGCGGCGCCGGTGTCAGCACCGCCGAGCCGGTCGGGGCAGACTGAGGCCCGGGCGGCCTGCCGCGGCGTTCCGGCGCCGCGGCCGTTCGCTAGTCAGACCGGCTCCGCTTGCGCCGGCCCGAGCGCCGGCGGAGCGCTGAGCTCGGGCACGAGCTCGCGGAGGATCCGGCGAAGCGCCGCGGCAAGCAGCTGGAACTCGCTTCGGCGCGGACTCGATCGCCGCCAGATCAGCGCCACTTGCCGATAGCCTTCGCCGGAGTTGAGCGGTTTGGCCTCGACTCGCGTATCCTCGAGAATGCCGGCTTCGATCGCCAGTTCCGGGATGAAGGTCACGCCGAGTCCGTTGTCCACCATTTGCACCAACGTGTGGAGCGAGGTGCCCATCATCGCCGCCCGAGCGCGCAAATCCGGCCGGTTGCAGGCGGACAGCGCCTGGTCCTTGAGGCAATGCCCGTCCTCGAGCAGCAGCAACCTTTTCTCGTCAATCGCTTCGGCGTCGATCGTGTCGCCTGGCGGGGCCTCGCCGCCTGGGAACGCGACGAACAACCGGTCGTCGAACAAGGCTTCGGAATCGACGTCACCGCAAGCGTAGGGAAGCGCCAGGAGGACGCAGTCGAGCTGGCCGCGGTGCAGAGCCTCGCAGGCCGCCTGGCTGGCTTCCTCGCGAAGGTAGAGCTTGAGGTTCGGCCGTTCGTCGCGAAGCCGCGGCAGCATGGTCGGCAACAGAAAGGGCGCGATGGTTGGGATCACTCCCATCCGCAGCTCGCCATGGAGGGGCTGGCCCTCCGCCCGGGCCAAGTCGGCAAGCTCTTCCGCCTCGCGCAGAACGCGCACCGCCTTGTCGGCTATTTTTTCGCCCAGAGTGGTGAAGCGGACGACTCGCCGTGTCCGCTCGACCAGGATGACTCCAAGCAGCGTCTCGAGGTCGCGCAGGCCCGCCGACATGGTCGACTGGGTGACGAAGCACGCTTCCGCGGCCCTGCCGAAATGGCCGTGCTGGCGAAGCGCGACCAGATATTGGAGCTGCTTGATGGTAGGCAGGTGAACGGTCATCGTTAATCGGAATAGCCGATAAAGGGAGGCTTTGTAATGACCTGCCGCGATTACCCGCTCAGTAGCCTCCACAGGCCGTAGCCACTGATCGCGCTGAGGACGATTCCGACCAGGACCAGCATTCGGTCGGCGGTTAGACGCTTGGCGACAATGGCGCCGAAGGGCGCGGCGAGAACCCCGCCGATGAGAAGTCCGACCACCGCCATGCTGAAGGCTTCGAGGCCGATGGTGGCAATGAAGGTTGCCGAAATCGTCACGGTCAGGAAGAATTCCGCCGTGTTGACCGTGCCCACCGTCGTTCGCGGCGTCGCCCCCTGAACCATGAGGTTGGAAGTCACGATCGGCCCCCAGCCGCCGCCACCGGCAGCATCGAGGAAGCCGCCGACAAGTCCCAGCGGCTCGACCACTTTCGGCTCGCGCTCGGTATGGCGATGAGTGGCCCCGCGCCAGAGCAAATAGAGACCGATCGCGAGGAGATAGGCGAGAACGATTGGCCTTGCCGTCTCCGCATGAATTTGCGTCAGCACATAGGCGCCCGCGACCCCGCCGATGATACCGGGAATGACGATCCGCGCGAACAGCCGCCAATTGACGTTGCGATGGGCAATATGGCTGATGCCGGACACTCCGGTGGTGAAGGTCTCGGCGGTGTGCACGCTGGCCGAAGCCGCCGCCGGCGGCACTCCGAGACTGACCAGCAGGGTCGTGCCGATCGTTCCGAACGCCATTCCAAGCGCACCATCGACCAGCTGGGCGGCGAACCCGATCAGGATGAATGGCAGGAGGACCGATGGATCAGCCAGATACTCCGGCACTCTTGCCCTCCCCCTGTACAGCGATGATTTGCCCCAGCCGCTCGAGGCTCTGCAAGACGATTTCGGTACGGAGTCGGTTCCAGGCGACTGGCATTTCGGCGAGGCCGCACATAAATTGACCCCTTAAGCTACGGAAGGACTGCAGGTGGACTCTAGCCTGATCGCCTACCTGGACTCGGTGAAGGCACGCGACCCTGCGGCACGGTCCCGGTGGGAAGTGCTGCTTTACCCCGGAGTCCTCGCGCTCGGCCTGCACCGTTTCGGCCATTGGCTGTACGGCGGGCGCCTCTACTTCCTCGCGAGAATGGTCAACCATTTCGCCCGCTTCCTGACCGCCATCGACATCCATCCCGGCGCCAGGATCGGCCGCAACTTCTTCATCGACCACGGTTTCACGGTTATCGGTGAAACCGCCGAGATCGGCGACGACGTCACCATCTACCAAAATGTCACTCTGGGCGGGACCAACCCGTCGACCGGCGTCGGCGGCAAGCGCCATCCGACGCTGGGCAACGGCGTCGTCATCGGGTCTGGCGCCCAGATCCTCGGACCGGTCATCATCGGCGAAGGCGCCAAGGTCGGTGCCAATTCGGTGGTGACCAAGGACGTTGCTGCAGGCGCCACCGTCGTCGGCATTCCGGCCAAGCCGGTGCCGGTGGATACCGTCCACTATAGCCCCGGCTTCGTTCCCTACGGGACGCCCTGCGGCGAGGACGTTGACCCCGGGCGGGCGCGAATCGCCGAGCTCGAGCGGCAATTGGAAGAGCTTCGTCAGGAGGTCGCTGCGCTCAAGACCCGGCGGTCTCCTGCGCCGAAGGCGAAAAGCGCTTGAGCGTCGTTGCGCCGTTCCCGCACCCCCGGGACCGGCGCTCACTCGCCAGCTTCGACCGTCTCGAGCTCAAGAAGATTCTCGGTCTTTACGGCCGCATGGTCGCTGCGGGCCAGTGGCGCGACTACGCGCTGTTCATCGGAACTGACGCGGCCATTTTCGCGGCCTTCCGCCGCGCATCGGAGCGCCCCGAGGTCCGGATCGAGAAACGGCCGCAGCTCCGACTGAAGCAGGGCGCTTTCGCACTGGTCGGCGAGCAGGGGCTGGTGCTCAAGCGCGGCCACGACCTTGGCGCGGTCATGGCCCCGCTCGAACGACGGCTGATCAAGCTGATCGACTAGGCGGCAGGCTGCGCCGCTGCGGACGGCGGTCGGTTGACGATCGGCAGCCTCTCCTTGAGCCCGTCCGGGAGCGGCCTCACCACCGCCGAGCGCGCCTGATTCCAGAAGGCGGAGAGCAAAAGCAGCGCCGAGCCGATGACCAGTGCGGTCAGCGCGACGTTGAGCTCGACCGCCCCGAAGCGCTCGAACAGGTCGCTGAGCGCCCACAGCACATAGGCGAGCGCCGAGACCAGCAGCGCGCGCCGGTCGATCGCCAGGGCGGTCACTCCGATCGCGAGATAGAGCATAATCACCGCAAAGCCCTCGCCGATGGTCGCATCGCCGTCATTCAGCCCCAACAGGGTGAATACCGGGTGGACGATCATTGGGGCTGCCAGCAGGTGAAGCCAGAAAGCGACGTCGGCGCGTCTCGTCACCCGCGCCCGATCGGAGCCGTCCCACCACATCGCGAACAGGAAGGTGGCGATTCCGAGCAAAAGCATGAAGCCGAGGACGATATCGCGGGTATTTGCGGCATCGCCGACCGCGGCAATCAGCAGCCCGATGGCGATTCCCGCCACGGAAGCTGCACCTGCCGCGACGGTGATCGGCACGCGGAAATTCCGCCAGTGCAGCCAGGCCGCGCCGGCGGCGATCGCACCCGATATCGCGGCGAGCATTCCGCCCAGCTGCGAGTTGTCATCGAGCCGTTCCGGACCAACCGCGAGGACCAGCGCAAAAGCGGAAGTGAGGAAAATTCCGCCGACGAAGCTCAGGAGCAGCAGAATCGACGGCAGCGCCATCCTTCGCTTCGCCGTAAAGAACAGGGCGAGCGCCCAACTGGCTGCGGCGACGGCCGCCGGCGCGAGCGGCGACGGCCCGTCGCCATGTTCGACGGCAATGCCGAGAGCGGCTCCGGCGCGCTGTCCGATCCAGGCCACTGCGAACAACAGGATGGCCGCCGCGATTGCGACGAAGATGTCGTTGAAACCGGTGATCAGCCTGAAATGCTCTTCGTCGACCGCAGGCGCGGAACGCTGCCGCTCGACATGGGCGCGCAGCGCCGCCGCGGCCTCCGCGCTGATGACCCCGGCGGCGACGGCGTCATCGAGTTCTGCCTGGCTGTACATGACCCCGTCTCCTCCCGAACCCCGCAGGAGCTAGGCCAAGTGTATTATAATGTCAATACAGTAGCACAGTGGTCGGCCGGCGCCCCGCACGGGCAATGTTTGGGACGCCGGCCTTTTCTGGCGGACCTAGCGGCAGCGCACGCGGCCGCGCTCGACCTCCCGGCCGAGCAAAGCGCCCGCAGCAGCGCCGATGATGGTTCCGGTCGAGCGTTCGCCGCGCGTGTCGATCGCCCGGCCGATCAGGGCGCCGCCGGCGGCGCCGACGATCATCCCGGTGGTCCCGTCGGCGCGCTTGCAACGCCAGCGGCCACGGGAATCCTGCCAGGTCTTCCCCTTGTAATAGCCATGCGCAAGGGCCGGCGCCGGCAGGGCCGGCACTGTCAGCGTAGCGGCGGCAATGGCCAGCATGGTCTTTTTCATGTTTGCACTCCCTGGTTCGCCTGTTGTCGTGGTTGGCCGATGCTGCGCCGGTCTTTCTGAACGGCTGGCAACCGGGAGCCGCCGTTAACCATGGCGCCGCGCGGTTTACGACGAACCGTTGGTCGCGGAGCGATACGCTGCTGTAACGTTAGCCCGCCGCTTACCGGCCACCAACCGCAGGTGCGCCTTGGCGTTAACCATAACCGCTGAGCTGGGCTTAGCATTTTGCCGGCTAGAGCGTGGCCATGCTCAGGGCCTGCGGATTGCTGATTGCGGCTGCCGGAATGACAGTGGTTCCAGCACAGGCGGCCGACGTGGTGTCGAAGCCGCACGCCCAGACTCCAGCGCCTGCGCTTGACGATTTCGCCTACCGCGTGCTCGCCGCCCACAACCGCGAGCGGTCCGCGGTCGGGCATCCGCCGCTCGCCTGGGACCCGGCGCTCGCCGCTTCGGCCGCAAGCTACGGGCCGGTGCTCGCCACCCTCGGCTATCTCGTTCACTCGCCGCGCGGCGATCGCCCCGGACAACGCGAGAACCTGGCCATGGCCTATGGCGGGACGATGACCGCGGAACAGCTGGTCGGGATGTGGACCGACGAAAAACGGCTGCTTGTCCCCGGCGTTTTCCCGAACGTCAGCCGCACCGGACATTGGAAGGATGTCGCCCACTACACGCAGATGGTCTGGCGGACGACGACCCACGTCGGCTGCGCGCTTCATCGCGCGGAATGGGATTATCTGATCTGCCGCTATTCGCCGCCCGGCAACGTCGACGGCAAGCCGGTGTTCGGCTGGCCTCCGGTCGCATCGCGCTAGCCCGCCGCGGCAAGCTGCTCCTCGACCAACCGCAGGGCTTCGGCGGTCGCATCGTCGACGGTGAGATCGCTGGTGTCGAGCAGGATGGCGTCATCCGCCTGGCGGAGCGGCGCCGCGAGGCGGCCGCAATCGCGCTCGTCGCGGGCCCGAATGTCGATCAAGACATCGTCGTAATGGGCCGGCATGCCGCGCTCGAGCAGCTCACGCACCCGGCGCTGGGCGCGGACTTCGGGCCGGGCCGTGACGAATAGCTTCACTGTCGCATCGGGAGCGATGACGGTGCCGATGTCGCGACCGTCGAGGACTGCGCCGCCCGGCTGTTCGGCGAACTCGCGCTGGCGCTCGAGAAGGGCCGCCCGCACCGATGCATAGGCGGAAATCCGCGAAGCGATTTTCGACACAGGCTCGCTTCGAAGCTCTTCGTCGTCCGGGTCGATGCTGCCGATGTCGCAGGCGCGCAGCGCCTCGAACTCCTCTGACGGATCGCCGCCCCAGCGCCACAGGTTGAGAGCCACCGAGCGGTAAAGCAGCCCGGTGTCCATGTGCGGCAGGCCGAAGTGGTGGGCGAGCGAGCGGGCGATCGTCCCCTTGCCGCTCGCGGCCGGGCCGTCGACGGCAATCAACAGCCGCTTCCGCGGACCGTTCTCGTTGTCGCTGTGCTCGGTCAAGCGCCGCGCTTTGACAGGGCGAATTGCCTATGGCAAGGCGCCCGCCGCATCCGCCGCCGCCACGGCGCGGCAGCCCGCCCGGACTGGAGATACAAACGATCATGGTGAAACCCGAATGGGGCACCAAGCGCACTTGCCCCAAGTGCTCGACCCGATTCTATGACCTCGGCAAGGACGATCCCGTGCACTGCATCGAGTGCGGCATGGACTGGAATCCCGAGCCGGTTCTGAAGTCGAAGCAGCCGCTGCCCTTCGAGACGCCGCAGCCGGTCGCCGAGAAGCAGGAGGCCGACTCCGATCTCGGTGCTGAGGACCTCGCGATCGACGAGGACGAGGAGGTCAGCCCGGACGAGGAGGTCGACCTCGCTACCGGCGACGAGGATCTCGGAGTCGAGACCGCCAGCGAGGATGACGAGAGCTAGCGTTACTGGTAACCGGCGCCGAGCGTTCCTATTTTCCCGTTTCCAGCCGGGAAAAACTCGCCTAAGGCGCTGACCGGATCGGGGCCGTAGCTCAGCTGGGAGAGCGTCGCAATGGCATTGCGAAGGTCAGGGGTTCGATCCCCCTCGGCTCCACCATCCTTTCCTCACGAATAGTCAAACCGCCCGCGAGAGCGGCGTTGTTTCGGCGGCGCGCGCGATAGCAGCGACCGGCGGCGGAACACGCCCGGCCCCCTGCTCATTGACGATCAGAAGCGGCCGGCATGCGCGGCCCGCGCCCTCGCCTGCGCTCCGCGCCACCGGCTGACGACCCCCGCTGATCAGCAAGGAGGAAAGACATGCCCCGTCAAGACTGGTTTGACGACGACACATTGAGCCGCGACCGCCGCGACCAGCGCGGTTATTTTGGCGACTATCGTTCCGGTGATTTCGGCGGCCGTGAGCGCGGCCGCGGTGGCGGCGCCTTCTTCGAGTCCAGCCGCGATGAACGCGGACCGAACCGCGGCCGTGGCGACTTCGGCGGACGCGACCGTCCGATCGGTGGTTGGGGCGGTCTTATGGGCGACGAAAATCGCAGCCGGTCGCGCGGCCGCCTTCGTGATCGCGATTTCGCCGAGCGCTCCCGCAGCGAACGGGATTATGGATCCGACGACTACAACGACAATGTCATTCCGCTCGACGAAACCGAGCGACTGATTGCCTCAAACAAGGTCGAAGGGACGCCGGTCTATGGCCGCAGGCGCGAGAGGCTCGGTTCGATCTACAATTTCATGGTCGACAAATATGACGGCGAAGTCGTCTATGCTGTGCTCCGTCACGGCGGCTTTTTCGGCCTCGGCGAGCGCTACTATCCGCTCCAGTGGAGCGACCTGACCTACGATACGCGCCTTGGCGGTTATCGCGTCGGTTTCGAGGAAGAGGATCTCGAGCGCTTCGACAGCTTCGATTCCGAAGGCCGAATGTACAGCCGTCAGCGCGGCGACCGCGAAGGTCATCGCGAATTCCATCGGGAGAGGAGCAGCCGAGGCCGCGAACGCGAGCGCGGCAACCGCTACTCGCCCTGGTAATCATATAAAAAAGGGCGGCGGCGCGAGCGCGCCGCCGCCCCCTTTTTCTCGAACGAGATTACTTCAGCGACGTCGAAACGTTGGTGAAGGTCGTGTTGAGCTGGCTGCCGACGCTCGTCATGGCGCCAATCGCAGCGACTGCGATCAGAGCGGCAATCAGGCCGTATTCAATGGCGGTCGCGCCCTTCTCGTTGCGAATCAGCTTCAGAAACTTGCTCATTTCCGGTCTCCCACTGTCCAAATCATTCTCACGCAGCCGGCACCGGAGCGACGGCCTGCGTGCAGCATGGTCCGGTTTGGGTTGAAGAAGTCTTAAGCCCCGTGCTTTCGAGGACTTAACCTTACTGCACAAGAAAACGGCGGCGCGTTTCCGCACCGCCGTTCCCTCATTCAAAGGCAATTCTTACTTCAGCGACGCCGAAACGTTGTTGAAGGTCGTGCCGAGCTTGCTGCCGATGCCCTGCATCGCGCCGATCGCCGCAACGGCGATGAGGGCGGCGATCAGGCCGTATTCGATAGCAGTCGCACCCTTTTCGTTGCGAATCAGCTTCAGAAACTTGGACATGTCTGGTCTCCTTAAGGCTCCACTCAAGAGGAACCATTGTTCCCCCACCTGCGCAGTCCCCGCGTAGGATGCACGAGGATTAGAGCCCAAGGAGTTGAGAAAGATTTAAATCGGTAGGTTTCCGCGCGTTAATCACGTCGGTGCAATTCCGAGGCGCTCAGCGCTGCTCGAACAGCCGCTGGATCTCGCGCAGGGCCTCCCGGATGTCGCGGCTGTTTTCGCTCCACTCGTCCGGCAGCGGACTCGGCCGCTGCCGCTGCGACTCGGAAGGTCGCGGTTCGGGTAGCCGGAACTCTCGAGGCAATGGCGGCCCGCGGCGGCCGTCGACACTCAGCGCCGGAGCCATGAAGCTCCGCCAGATCTGCGCCGGCGCGGTACCCCCGCTGATTCGGCCCAGCGACTTGTTGTCGTCCCGGCCCACCCAGACACCGACGACAAGATCGCCGGCAAAGCCAATGAACACAGCATCGCGATTGTCCTGGCTGGTGCCCGTCTTGCCGAACGTCGGCACCTGAAGCGCCGCCCGGCGGCCGGTACCGTTGTTCGCCGCTTCGAACAGCAGCTCGAGCATCGGGCCGCGGTCGCGGCGGTCGCTCATCCGGCCCGAGCGGCCAAACAGCCCAATCGAGCGCTCTTCCTGCTCGAGGTCGAGACCAATCGGGGCCACGGGATAATTGCCGCCGGCAACGGCCGCATAGGCCGCGGTGAGCTCGAGCAGGCTGACGCCCGCGGTGCCGAGCGCCATGCTCGGACTGTTGGGCAGGGGACCGGAGATTCCGAGCTCTCGCGCCACGCGCATGACGTTGCCGCGGCCGACCCGCTCGGAGAGCCGGACGGTTGCCGCGTTGCTCGATCGCGCGAACGCCTCGCGAAGGGTGATCCGGCCGCGATAGACGCCGTCGTTGTTGGCCGGGGTCCAGCCGTCGATGGTGATGGGGCGGTCGTCGATGATGCTGTCCGGGGTCCAGCCCGCACGCAAGGCCGCGAGGTAGACGAACAGCTTGAATGCCGAACCCGGCTGGCGCCGGGCTTGGGTCGCCCGGTTGAACGGCGACGCCTTGTAGCTGCGGCCGCCGACCATGGCGACGACCCGACCGTCGGGTCGCATGGCGACGAGGGCCGCCTGGGCATCTCCGATCCCCGCAGTGTTGATCGCCCGCACCGCGAGACGCTGCAGGTCGGCGTCGAGCGTGGTGCGCACTCGCACCTCGCCGAATTCCGAATCGAACGCTTTCTGTGCAGCCGGAGCCAGCCAGTCGGCGAAATAGGTTCCCGTCGGGATCGCGGACCGCTGCCGGACCGGCCTGGCAGGTTTGACGGACTGCGCGCGCTGCGGCGAGATGGCGCCGGTCTCGGCCATCGCCGTGAGAACGAGCTTGCTGCGCTCTTGCGCCGGCTTGAGGTTGCGCGTCGGAGCCAGGCGCGAGGGCGCCTGCACCATACCGGCCAGCATCGCTGATTGGGCGAGCGACAGGTTTTCGGGATCCTTATCGAAATAATGGCGCGCAGCAGCACGAAGCCCGTAGACGCCGTCGCCGAAATAGACGCTCGACAGATAGCGCGACAGAATTTCGTCCTTGGTCAGCCAGCCTTCGAGCCAGAAGGCGATGATCACTTCCTGGGCCTTGCGGCGGACGCTCCGATCGGACGACAGGAAGCTGGTTTTGGCGAGCTGCTGCGTGATCGTGCTTCCGCCCTGGCGCACTCCCCCCGCGCGCATGTTCGCCAGCATTGCTCGGCCGATCCCGCGCGGGTCGATGCCCCAATGATTATAGAATCGACGGTCTTCGATCGCGACGAACGCGGCGACCGTCAGTGGATCGAGCTTGGCTGAGTCGACCGGCGCTTCCTTGATCGCCCCCCGCCGAGCGATCGGTCGCCCTTCCTGGCTGAGAAACAACAGAGCTGGATCGTCGAGCGGCTCGAGCGCCCGCGACAAGGGCGCGGTGACGATCAGCCAGATGAGCAGGACGACGACCAGCGCGGTGACGGAATAAAGGACGATCCGCCAAGTCTTTCGGCGCGGCTTGGGCGGGAGCTCCGCCGACTCCTCGCCGAACTCGACACCGATGCCCGGTAGCGGGGCGAACGGGTCAGGAAGCTCCTCGACATTCCTGCCGTCCCGGCTCCAGATCCCGTCCCTGTCTGCCACCCACTGTCCTTCCGCGAAGCGGAGCTGCCTTACATCAGTAAGACAGCTGTGGCCATATATCCAGAACCATGCTGAACGCTGCCTTTCGACGCGACGAATCACCGGACACGAGGGGCTTGGGGGACGCCCGCCCCACGGCTACATGCTTGCCATGGCCCGACTGATCGTCCTGGCGCTGGCCGCCGCGCTGATCGCCGCCCCGACCGCTTGCCGGAAGCCGCCCGAAGGGGCCGCACGGGTTGTCGTCATCGGTGGCGATGCGGGACTGGTCGACCCCGCGACGGGGGCGATTTCGGGGCTGTCGGCGGTTCTCCTCACCAACGTCGCGCAAGGCCTGGTCCGGTTCGACGCCCGCGGCCAGATCGAACCCGGCCTCGCCGAACGGTGGAACGTCAGCGACGACGGGCTCAGCTACATCTTCCGGCTTGCGGCAGATGAGTGGCATAACGGCCGCAGGATCACTGCCCATCAGGTTGCTCGGATCTTGCGCCGCCAGCTGGCTGCGGCCAGCGCCAATCCGCTCCGGGACACGCTCGGTGCGGTCGACGAGATTGTCGCCATGACCGACCGCGTTCTGGAAATCCGGCTCAAAGCGCCGCGCCCCAACCTCCTCCAGCTACTTGCTCAGCCCGAACTGGGATTGGTTTACGAGGGAGCTGGAAGCGGTCCGTTCCGCATTAGCGAACGTCCGGGTGCCAGCGGCGAAATTCGTCTTGAACGAACGATCCCCCTTCCGGACCAGGACGACGAGCAACGCGAGGAGGTCCTGCTGTCGGCGGCGAATGCCGCCGAAGCGGTTCGCGCTTTCGCGGAAAGGCGCTCGGATCTCGTCATTGGCGGCACCGTCGCCGATCTGATGGAAGCTCGGCAGGCGCGTCTCCCGCGCAATTCGCTTCGCTTCGATCCCGTCTCGGGGCTTTTCGGCCTCGTCCCAGCCCGGCGAAACGGCCCGCTCGCCGATCCCGAGCTTCGGCGGCTCCTCTCTCAGGCAATTGACCGCGACGCACTGATTGCCTCTCTCGCAGTTCCCGGGCTGATGCCGCGAGCGACGCTGCTGGAGACCGGCCTTCATGGCATCCCCGATCCGGCAGCGCCCGAATGGATGGCGACTCCGCTCGCTGAACGGCGCGAGGCGCTTGCCGCGGCCGCGGACAGGCTGTTCGGCAATGTCGAGCGGCCGGTGCTTCGGATCGCCCTTCCCGACGGCGCCGGCGGTCAGATCCTGCTCGACCGGCTCGCCGAGGACTGGGGGGCGCTCGGCATCCGCGTCGAGCGGTCCGAGCGCGGCGTTCCGACCGACCTCACGTTGGTAGACCGGGTTGCGCCATCCACCTCGCCGGCATGGTTCCTGCGGCAGTTCCGCTGCGACGTCGTGCCGATCTGCGATCCGGAGATCGACGACTTGCTGGCGGCGGCTCGAGCTGCGCCTGTGACGGCCCAGCGCGCCGCCCTGCTGCTTGATGCCTCCCGCCGCATGGACGAGCTCCAGCTGTTCCTGCCCATCACCGCGCCGATCCGCTGGTCGCTGGTGTCCGACCGAATCCACGGCTTTGCCGCCAATCGTTTCGCCGTCCATCCGCTGACCGGCCTCGGCCAGCGTTTGATGCGAGAGAGAGCCGAATGATTTCGCGCGAATCCACCGGACGTCGCCGGAACATGGCCTTCGGCCGCGATCCGGAATCGGTGCGAATGCGGGTCGAAACCCTGGAGCGGGTGATGGAGCGGATGTTCACAATCCCCGGTCTCAATCGGCCGATCGGACTGGACGCCATGCTCAGCCTCGTGCCTGTCGCAGGCACGACGGCAGGCGCAGTTCTCGGCGCCTATATGATGTGGGAGGCACGCAATCTCGGCATGTCGCGCTGGCATATGGCGCGGATGAGCGCCAATACCGGCTTCGACTGGCTGGTCGGGCTGATCCCGGTGGTCGGCATCGTCCCCGATTTCTTCTTCCGCTCGAACAGCCGCAACCTCAGGATCATCCGGAAGCACCTCGACAAGCATTACGCCGCAGGCGCGACGGTGACCGTCGAGCCGGTGAGCGTAGCGGCCGAACCTAGTAAACCGGGCGACCCTTGACGTTCCCCGGCGGCGAGTAGCGGCAAACCAGGAAGTCGCGCGACGAGGAGGAGACGATCGCGCAGCCGACGTGGGTCGTGCCCCGCCAGATCATCTGCGTGTAGTGACCGACATCCGCCCAATTGCCGGTCCGGCTGACATTGGGGAAGGTCTGGGACATGAACATCCTTTTCTCGGATGCCCAGTTCCCAACCATCTGCTCGGGAGTGAACGCCCCCCGGGTCCCCATCCACAGATTTTCGCCGTGCGCGGACTGGCTCGAATGGCGCATGGTCCCAGAAGCGGCCAGCACCCTGCCCCATTCCGAAGCGGAGGCGGCAAGCCCGGCATCCCACGTCAGCGGCGGCAGGCGCAGTGCGGCCCGCTCGGCATTGTGCGCGCGCAGAAGACGCTCGGCGAGCGCGCCTTGGGCTGCACCGATCTGCGGCGTCAGGATCAGCGTCCCGCGCTGGCTGGCAGCCGACGCGGCGCTCGCGCTGGACAGAATTGCGGCCGCAGCCGCGATTACGGACAAAACGCGCATTGTGATAAACCCCACCCCTGCCACGCTTCAGCTGTGGCGACGAATATTGCGCATAATATCAATGAGAAGGTGAACCTTTGGTTGATGGCGGTGGGGGGTCGCCTTCCGTGGCGCTTCAGTCGCCGCTGACCTGCGGCCGTCCGACGTCGCCCTGGCCGACGGTTCGGCCGGCCATTTCCAGCATTCGCTCGAGCGGCACGCGCGCCTTGGCCATGACCTCGGGCGACAGCTCGATACGCGGCTGCAGATCGCGCAGCGCGACATACAGCTTCTCGAGCGTATTCAGCGCCATGTAGGGGCACATGTTGCAATTGCAGTTGCCGTCGCCGCCGGGGACTCCGATGAACGTCTTGCCGGGCGCCGCTTTTTCCATCTGGTGGATGATGTGCGGCTCGGTCGCCACCAGGATCGTGTCCGCCGGGCTGGTCAGCGCAAAATCGAGGATCGACTTGGTCGAGCCGACATGGTCGGCATGGTCGATGATGTGCGGCGGGCATTCGGGATGGGCGGCGACCGGCGCGCCCGGATGCTCGCCCTTGAGCTTCAAAAGCTCTGTCTCGGAAAACGCCTGGTGGACGATGCACACGCCCGGCCACAGCAGCATGTCGCGGCCGGTCTTTCGCGCGAGATAGCCGCCGAGGTGCCGGTCAGGGCCGAAGATGATCTTCTGGTCCTTCGGGATCTGCTTGAGGATGACGTCCGCGCTGCTGGACGTGACGATGATGTCGGACAGCGCTTTCACCGCCGCCGAGCAGTTGATGTAGGTCAGCGCGATATGGTCGGGGTGCGCCTCGCGGAACGCCTTGAACTGGTCGGGCGGGCACGAATCCTCGAGCGAGCAGCCGGCATCCATGTCGGGCAGGATGACGGTCTTTTCCGGCGACAGGATCTTTGCCGTCTCGGCCATGAATCGGACTCCGCAAAAGGCGATGACGTCCGCATCGGTGGCGGCGGCCTTGCGCGACAGGTCGAGGCTGTCGCCGACGAAGTCGGCCAGGTCCTGGATCTCCGGCTTCTGGTAATAATGCGCGAGGATGACGGCGTTGCGCTCGCGCTTCAGCCGCTCGATCTCGGCGAGCAGATCAAGGCCTCGCAAACTCTGGGTTTGAACAGTCATCGCGTCCCTTCGGCTGCGCGCTTCTCGCGAGCCTCTTCTAACACCTCATTATAGGAACGCGAACGGTCGAGATAAGAGGGGGCCTCCCCTCCCTCTTCCCCGGAAAAGCGGGCGACGACCCGCACGTCATCGAAGCCGGCCGCTAGAAGCGGAAGCGCGAAGCTGCGCTCGACCGCGCGTCGCGCCGCATCGCGGGCGAGGCGCATCGGCACTTCGGCCTGGGCCTGCTTGCGCAGATCCTCGACCGCGGCGGCGCGATTGGAGCGATCGAGCACCGCCTCCGCATCGGTCAGCGCGGCAAGAATCCCGCCGGACCCATATTCGCGCGCAGACGAAAGATCGACCTCGGGCCCGGCGATTTCGATGTCGGGAAGGCGCACGCTGAGCGTCTTCGACCGCGCGTCCCAGCGGACGTCGTCCTCGCTCATTTTCGACAGGTCCAGTTCGTAACGGACATCCCCGGGAAGGATCAAAGTGCGCTCGGTCGAAAGGCCGAGTCTGGTATGCCGAGCGGTCGTCACCGACACGTAGCGGGCGACGAACGGCACCAGCCGGTTCTGGGCTCGCATGGATTCGAGGCTGGAAGTCGCGATGGCGCGCGGATTGGACGTGCCGAACAGCCGGTCGGCAATGCCGGCGCCGCCGATGAGCAAGCCGATCACCAACGCGACGACGATCGCGCCGATCAGCAGCGGTAGTTTCAGGCGGCTTTCCATACACCTCCAGCGTCGACAACGAGTCCGCGCTTTTCGAGGTCCAGCAAGTGGGCGAGCACCGAGCCGCCGGCGGCGGCGGTGAGACGCGGGTCGAGTCCGGGATAGGCATTGGCGACGATGTCGGGAATCTCCCGCGGCTGCTCGCCGACCAGCCGCAATATCTGCTTTTCGCGCTGCATCCGGTGCCCGATCAGCGAGCGCACATATTGCTGGGGCTTGGTGACCGGCGGGCCATGCGCCGGATAATAGATGCGGTCCTGCCGCTGCCTCAGCTTGTCGAGGCTCGCCATGTAGGCGGCCATGTCGCCGTCCGGCGGGACGACGACGGTGGTCGACCAGCCCATGACATGGTCTCCGGTGAACAAGACGCCGGACGCTTCATCGGCAAAGCACAGATGGTTGGACGTGTGGCCGGGGGTAGCCACGGCTACCAGCTGCCGGCCGTCGACCTCGATCGCGTCGTTTTCGGCTAGAACCCGGTCCGGCGCATAGTCGCCGTCGAAGGCGGCGTCGGCCCGCGGTCCCAGCGTTTCGAGCGCCAGCGGCGCGCAACCTACCACCGGCGCCCCCGTGGCTTGCGCCAGCGGCCTTGCCCCCGGGCTGTGGTCGCGGTGGGTGTGGGTGCAAAGAATGGCGACTACGGAACGGCCGCCAATTGCGCGGATCAGGGCTTCGACATGCGCCTTGTCGGCAGGTCCGGGGTCGATCACCGCGACCTCCCGATCGCCGACCAGGTATGTTTGCGTGCCGGTGAAGGTGAAAGCCGACGGATTTTCCGCGAGAACCCGGCCGATCCCGTGCTCCAGCGTCTCTAATGATGCGTAAGGGGCGTCCACCGCGCGGCTGTGCCACGGACCCTCATGCTTGGCAAAGTGAGCGCGAAACCCGCGCCTGTTCGCTCAGCTCGCCATCCGGCGACTTCGAGCCGCGCGCAGCCTCGCCAGCGCATGCTGCGCCAGAACCGCCAGGCCGGGCTCCTGGGCACCGAGCTGCAGCGCCCGGCGATCGAATGCCTGTGGGTAGATCCGGCCGAACAGCGCCTCCATGCTGCGGTCCCAGCTGAACTGGCGGGCGTGAAGGTACGCATTCTCGCCCATGAACTTCCGGTCGCCCTCCCAAAGCTCGACAATGTTGCGCGCCATCGCTTCGGCATCGTCGACCGGTCCGAGCCTTCCCAGATCCTCGGTGACGCGATCGATCATCGCTCCTGCGGCAACACCGACCACCGGCAGGCCCGACGCCTGAGCTTCGACGATCGAAACGCCGAACGTCTCGTCCGCCATTCCGGAAACATAGAGGTCGGCACTGGCCAGCCAGCGCGCCAGCTCGGCCCGGTCGCGGACGTAGCCGGGCGCGAAGATGCGCGGATCGTCGAGCTGTGCGATTTCCTCGCGCAGCGGCCCTTCGCCAAGCAGGACCAGCTTGGCGCCAAGCTCCTCCGGCAATTTCGCGAACGCCTCGACCACCAGCTGCGCCTTCTTCTCCGCATCGAGGCGCCCGACATAGATCAGCAGCGGGTGGTCGTCGTCGAGGCCAAGCGATTGGCGCAGGCTCGGGTCGCGGAGCGACGGGCCGAAGCTGCCGAGCTCGACGCCGAGACCGACGGTGTCGACCCGGTCGACGCCATAGGAACGCAACTTGGTCGCGCCGCCATTCTCGCTGACGGCAAAGACGGCATCGAACCGACGATAGAGCGACCCGCAATAGCGGTAGCAGAGTTTGCCCGCCGCGGCGGCGAGGCCCCGGCCCAACACCTTCGAAAAGGGCCGCTCGACGTAAACCGTCGGGAAATCGGTCATATATGCGGCGACCAGCGCCGTCGCCGGATGGCGCTTGCGATGCGCAATCGCCGCCCACGGCAGATTATAGCTGTCCTGGCATTCAATGAGATCCGGCTGAAACTGCTCGAGAGCCTCGCAGACGGCATTGTTGCGCAGCATCAGCCGGTAATTGGGACTGCCCGGAACACGAGGCGAGCGGATGGTGACAGTCACCGCCCGCTCTCCCTCGACCACCGAATCTTCGGCTCCGGGAACGATCAGCAAATGGCGGTGCGGGGTTCGCTCGATGATGTGCTTGCGCTTGTGGCGAAGATAGGTCCCGACCCCCCCGCCGACCTCGGACCAGCTCTGAGTCAGGTCGCAGAGGAGCAGAGGGCGATCGAGCGAACTTGGCGCCTTTGGTACGGAAAGTGTCATTGCGCTGCCAAACCCCGCAGCGACGGCAAAGTGCCATCAGCCGCGAACTGCCGGCTTGCAATGTGTCGGAAAACTTTACGCATCCGCCCGACGCCCTTGGCTGCCACTAAGAAAAAATACCGGAAAATAGCCGTTTTGGTCACTTGGCACGCCGATTGCATCTGTATTGGCGTCCACTTGGTTCCACGCCAGTTAAAGGGACGGTCGCAAGCGGTTCTCTGGTCCCCTTGCACCGTCCCTTTTTCGTTGCCGAACGGCTATTCGGCGCCCGCAGCGACCAGTTGCTGAAGCTCGCCCTTTTCGAACATCTCCATCATGATGTCGGAACCGCCGACGAACTCGCCCTTGACGTAGAGCTGAGGGATGGTTGGCCAGTCGCTATATTCCTTGATCCCCTGGCGGATTTCCGGGTCCCGGAGCACGTCGACCGTCTCGTACGGTACGCCGAGGTGATCGAGGATCGCCACCGCGCGGCCGGAAAAGCCGCACTGCGGGAACAGGGTCGTGCCCTTCATGAACAGGACGACGTCGCTGTTCTTCACGATCTCATCGATCCGGGTTTTGGCGTCGCTCACGTCACTTCTCCTCAGGCTGCAGCGGTCTCCAGCTGCAGCGCATGTAATTCGCCGCCCATCCTGCCGCCCAACGCACGATAGACCCGCTGGTGCTGCTGGATCCGGCTCAGTCCGGCGAAGCTCGGGCTGACGACCTTCGCCGAATAATGATCGCCGTCGCCGGCGAGGTCGGTGATCGCAATCTCGGCATCGGGAATCGCCTCGCGGATCAGCCGTTCAATTTCGTCCGCCGCCATCGGCATCGCAATATCGCCCTAAAGGTTGCTTGCCTGAATGATCTGCCGCTTCGCCTCGACCGTCTTGTGCTCGAGCTGCTCACGGATCTTGGCGTCATCGATGTCGATCCCGGCGGCGGTCAAGTCGCCCAGCACCTTGCGGATCACGTCCTCGTCGCCGGCTTCCTCGAAATCGGCGCGAACCACATCCTTGGCGTAGGACTGGGTCTCCTCGTCCGACAGGTTCATCAGCCGCCCTGCCCACTCGCCGAGCAGCCGGTTGCGCCGGGCGACGATCCGGAACTTCATCTCCTCGTCGTGGGCGAACTTGGTCTCGAAGGCGCGCTCGCGGTCGTCGAATGTGCTCATGTCTGTCCCTTGCTTTGCTTGACGCCGAGATAGGAGCGGCAGCGCAGTCAGTCCAGCGTGACCACAAGTTTGCCGATGACCTGGCGCGCGCCCATCGCCGCGATGGCCTCGGCCGCCCGCTCGAGCGGATAGGTCGAGCTGACCCTCGGAGCGATCCTGCCCTGGTCCCACCATCGGAACAGCTGCTCGACATGGGCTGCATTGGCTTGCGGGTCTCGCGCCGCGAACGCGCCCCAGAAGACGCCGCAAACGTCGCAGCTCTTCAGCAGCGTGAGGTTGAGCGGCAGCTTCGGGATTCCGGCCGGGAATCCGACGACGAGATAGCGGCCTTCCCAGCCGATCGCCCGCAGTGCCGGCTCGGCATAGTCGCCGCCGACGGGATCGTAGATGACGTCGGCTCCGGTGGAACCGACGGCGTCCTTGAACAGCTGCGACAGCGCCTTCTGGCCGTCGCGGTCGAACGGCCCGCGGGGATAGACCAGGGTTTCGTCGGCGCCGGCCTCTTTGGCGGCCGCGGCTTTCTCTAGCGAAGACACGGCCGCGATCACCCGGGCGCCGAGCGCCTTGCCGATCTCGACGGCCGCAAGGCCGACTCCGCCGGCTGCGCCGAGCACCAACAACGTCTGGGCGGCCTTCAGCCTGCCGCGATCGACCAAAGCGTGGATCGAGGTCGCATAGGTGAGCAGCAGGGCCGACCCCTCTTCGAAGCTGCGCCCCGGGGGAAGGCGATAGGCCGCCGTCGCCGGCACCACGATCTTCTCGGCAAGCCCGCCGAAGCCGGTGACGGCGATCAGCCGGTCGCCGCTCGACCAGCCCTCGACCCCGCTGCCGACGGCTTCGACCTCGCCGGCGATCTCGCCGCCGGGCGCGAACGGCCGCGGCGGCTTCATCTGATATCTGTCCTCGATGATGAGCACGTCGGGATAGTTGATGGCCGACGCCCGCACCCGGACCAGCAGCTCGCCCGGTCCCGGCTGCGGGTCGCGCAGCTCGCCCAGCCGAAGCGTCTCCGGCCCGCCCGGCTCGTGCGAAAGCAGCGCCTTCATCTAATTCTCCCGCGCGTTCTGGTCGGCGACCACTTGCTCGGCGGTCATTCCGTCGAAGGTAACCCGGGCAAGCTCGTCCGGATCGCGCGCCGCGTGCCGCCGGCCGCCGATCGTTCGCAGCGCCCGGTCGAAGACCAGCCGGTCGGCGTCGGGGATATCGCGCCGCGCCTGCTTGGTGGTGCGCTCGAACGCTTCGGGCGAAGAGCCATCGATCACCGTCGCTGGCTTGTCGCCGCAGCCGGCGAGCAGGAGGAGCAGCCCGGCGGCGGCAGCCCTCACTCCTCGTACTTCGCGGTCGTCTTGTCGCGCACCTCCTCGGCCGTCACTCCCGGCGCCAGCTCGATCAGCCTGAATGAACTGTCATGGTCCGGCCGCTGGAACACCGCGAGGTCGGTGATGATCATGTCGACGACGTTCTTGCCAGTCAGCGGCAGAGTGCATTCGGGAATGAACTTAGGGTCGCCGTTCTTGGACGTGTGCTCCATGACGACGATGATCTTCTTGACGCCGGCGACCAGGTCCATCGCCCCGCCCATGCCCTTGATCATCTTGCCGGGGATCATCCAGTTGGCGATGTCGCCCTTTTCCGAAACCTCCATTGCGCCGAGGACAGTCAAATCGATATGGCCGCCGCGGATCATCGCGAAGCTCGCCGCGCTGTCGAAATAGGAGGACGATGGGAGCTCGCTGATGGTCTGCTTGCCGGCGTTGATGAGGTCGGGGTCGACCTCGTCCTCATAAGGGAACGGCCCGATGCCGAGCATCCCGTTCTCGCTCTGCAGGGTGACCGTCATTCCCTCCGGAATGTTGTTGGCGACCAAGGTCGGGATGCCGATGCCGAGGTTGACGTAATAGCCGTCGCGAAGCTCTTTCGCCGCCCGGCCGGCCATTTGATCGCGGGTCCAGCCCTTGGTTTCGACTGCGGTGGCCATCACGCCGCCTCCCTCTGCCGTACGGTGCGGAATTCGATCTTCTTGTCGTAGGGCGCGCCGAGGATCATCCGCTTGACGTAAATCGACGGCAGGTGAATGCAGTCGGGATCGAGGCTTCCGACCGGGACGATCTCCTCGACCTCAGCGACACAGATCTTGCCGCAGGTCGCCGCCGGCAGGTTGAAGTTGCGCGCCGTCTTGCGGAACATGAGATTGCCCGCCTCGTCCGCCTTCCATCCCTTGACGATGCTGAGGTCGGCGCGGATTCCGCGCTCGAGCACGTACTGCTCCCCGTCGAACTCCTTCGTCTCCTTGCCCTCGGCGACGACGGTGCCGACACCGGTCTTGGTGTAGAAGCCGGCGATGCCGGCGCCGCCGGCGCGCATCCGCTCGGCCAGCGTGCCCTGCGGGGTGAACTCGACCTCGAGCTCTTGCGCCAGGAACTGCCGCTCGAACTCCTTGTTCTCGCCGACGTAGCTGCTGATCATCTTCTTGATCTGGCGCGTGCGCAGCAGCTTGCCGAGGCCCTCATTGTCGATCCCGGCATTGTTCGAGGCCACGGTGAGGTCCTTGACTCCGCTGGCGACGATGGCGTCGATCAGCCGCTCGGGGATCCCGCACAGGCCGAAACCGCCGGCGGCGATGGTCATTCCGTCGAACAGCAGCCCGTCGAGCGCCGCCTCGGCATTGGGGTAGATTTTCTGCATCTCACTCCTCTCCGTCATTGCGAGCGGAGCGAAGCAATCCAGCTGGATCGCCGCGTCGCTGCGCTCCTCGCGATGACGCCTACGACCGCAGCTTCGACAAGACTCCCTGAAGCTGCATCGCGTTCGACATGTCGCCTTCGACCTTCAGCTTGCCGGTCATGAACGCGGTCATTCCGTCGAGCTCGCCGGCAGCCATCTTCTGCCAATCTTCCCAGCTCACCTTGATGGTCGTGTCGGCGGCGCCGTCGCCATCTTCGGTCACCTGGCTAGCCTGGCCGTCGAGCATGATCGCGCCTTGCTCGCCGAAGTCGAGCTTGACGCGCTTGCCCGGCACCCAGGCCTGCCCCTCGTTCATACGCGTCGCCAGTTCCTGTTTGGTCATGTCGTCTCCTTTTCGCATCCGCCTAGCGAGGCGTTGAAGCCCGTTCAAGGCAGGCGTAAAGGCCTCCCCCATGGGATATGAAGCCGATCTGAAACTGTTCATCAACGGAAGCTGGCGAGCGGGCGAAGGCCGCGACAGCTTCCCGGTCGTCAACCCGGTCACCGCCGAGCCGATCGCCGAGCTTCCGCTCGCGACCGAGGCCGACCTCGAAGAGGCGCTCGACACCGCCCGCCGCACTTATCCGGAGTGGCGCGCGACCGACGTCGACAAGCGCAGCGCCATCCTCCGCAAGGCGGCTAGGCTGCTCAAGGAGCGGTCGGACGAAATCGGCCGCACCCTCACCCAGGAGCAGGGCAAGCCGTTCGCCGAGGCCAAGGGCGAGGTGCTGGGAGCGGCGCAATTGTTCGAATGGTATGCCGAGGAGATCAAGCGCGACTATGGCCGCGTCCTCGTCCGTCCGCCGGGCCAGCTCAGCCGGGTGATGCACGAGCCGGTCGGGCCCGTCGCCACCTTCACGCCGTGGAACTTCCCAATCTACCTTCTCGCCAAGAAGGTCGCCGCCGCCCTCGCCGCCGGCTGCTCGGTCATTTCCAAGCCGCCCGAGGAGACTCCCGGCAACACCCTCGCCATCGCCCGCGCGCTCGACGACGCCGGCCTTCCCAAGGGCGTGTTCCAGCTGGTCCACGGCGTCCCCGACATGGTCAGCCGCCGCCTCATCGCCAGCGACGTCATCCGCAAGGTCAGCTTCACCGGCTCGATTCCCGTGGGCAAGCATCTGATGAAGCTGTGCGCCGACAGCATGACCCGGGTGACGCTCGAGCTCGGCGGCCATGCGCCGGTCCTGATCTTCGACGATTGCGACCTCGAAAGGACGCTCGACATGGTCGTCCCGCAGAAGTTCCGCAACGCCGGCCAGGTGTGCGTGTCGCCGACCCGCTTCTACGTCCAGGAATCGATCTACGACGCCTTCGTCACCGGCTTCGCCGAGCGCACCCGCAAGGTGAAGGTCGGGAGCGGACTCGAGCCCGACACCAAGATGGGCCCGCTCGCCAACAAGCGCCGGCCCGAAGCGGTCGCGGCTCTGGTCGAGGACGCGCGCTCGAAGGGCGCCCGGGTGGTCGAAGGCGGCGGGCCGGGCGAGTCCGGCTTCTTCTTCAAGCCGACCCTGCTTGCCGACGTGCCGCTGGAAGCCGACATCATGAACCAGGAGCCGTTCGGCCCGGTCGCCGTGTCGCGCCCCTTCAAGGACATGGACGAGGCGATTGAGCAGGCCAACCGCCTGCCCTACGGCCTTGCCGCCTTCGCCTTCACCGAGAATGGCCGCCGGGCCAATCTGCTCGGCGACGCGATCGAGGCCGGAATGGTCGGCATCAACACCTTCGCCATCTCGGTCGCCGACGCGCCGTTCGGCGGGGTCAAGGACAGCGGCTTCGGCTCTGAAGGCGGCAAAGAGGGGCTGGAGACATATCAGGTCGTGAAGGCGGTGCATCAGGCCTGATGGGGGATCGCTAGCGCACGGAACCCACTCTTCCCTCGTCACCGCCGTGGGGGCGGTCCCGCTGATCTTTTCCGACCTGGATTCCCGCTTTCGCGGGAATGACGGGCGAATTGAGAGCCCGCGGAGGGCTTCCGCCATTTCCTACAGGCCCCAATTCGAGTCATAGGCTGCCGGATGAACGCACCGGCCGCTTCCTCCGTCCAATTGCTGGCTGCCCATCGCCGACCGAGGCGCTCGCCAAACTCCCTGACTCGCGCGCGCACGCGCATGGGCTCGCTGCATTTGCTGCGTTTCGCGCTTCCCGGCGGCGGGAACTTGCGCACGCCCGCGGCGCGGCGGTAACGGCCCATCCATGACCACACGCACCGGGACCAGAACGGGCGGGCAAATCCTCGTCGACCAGCTCAAGATCAACGGCTGCGACCGAATCTTCACCGTTCCGGGCGAGTCCTTCCTCGCCGTGCTCGATGCGCTTCACGACACGCCCGACATCGACCTCGTCGTCTGCCGGCAGGAAGGCGGCGCCGCCTACATGGCCGACGCCGACGGCAAGATGACCGGCCGCCCGGGGATCGCCTTCGTCACCCGCGGCCCCGGCGCGACCAATGCGTCCGCTGGCGTCCATGTCGCCTCCCAGGATTCGACTCCGATGATCCTGTTCGTCGGTGATGTCGCCCGCTCCGACCGCGACCGCGAAGGCTTTCAGGAGATCGACATCCCCGCTTTCTTCGCGCCCATCGCCAAATGGGCAGCGCGGATCGACGATGCCCGCCGGATTCCCGAATATGTCGCGCGTGCCTGGCGGGTGGCAACGGCCGGCCGCCCGGGCCCGGTCGTGCTGGCGCTGCCCGAGGATATGCTTCGCGACGAGGTCGAGGCCGCCGACCGGCCGCCGGTGCCGCCGCTCGCCGAAGAGCCCGATCCCGGCGCTATCCAGGCTTTGTTCGAATTGCTCAAGGAATCCGCCGCCCCGGTGGCGATCGTCGGTGGCGCCGACTGGAGCCCACGCGCCGCGCATCATTTCGCCAATTTCGCCTTTCGCTACGGCATTCCGACTGCCGCCGCCTTCCGCCGCCAGGACGCGGTTCCCAACAACTGCGGCGTTTATGCCGGCCAGCTCGGCTACGGCCCCAATCCCGGGCTTCAGCAACGCATCCGCGACGCCGATCTGATCCTCGCCGTCGGCGCCCGGCTCGGCGAGGCGACCACCGACGGCTACACGCTCATCACGCCCGACCATCCCGGCCAGATTCTGATCCACGTCCATCCCGACCCGAACGAGCTCGGCCGGGTCTATCACGCCGACCTGCCGATCTGCGCCGACATGGGCGAGTTCGCGGAGATGGTCGACGAATGGAGCGACCCGGAGCTGGTTCGCTTCTCGGCCGGGGAGGAGGCGCATCGCGAATGGCTCGACTGGTCGGAGCCCAAGCCTCGCCCAAAGGAAGACCGTGCAGTCGCGCTCGACCTCGGCCCGTGCGTCAAAATGATGCGCGAGCGGCTTCCCGAGAGCACCATCATCTGCAACGGCGCCGGCAATTTCTCGGGCTGGTGGCACCGCTACTGGCGCTACGGGCCGATGCCGACCCAGCTGGCGCCGACCAGCGGCACCATGGGCTATGGCGTCCCGGCCGCGGTCGCGGCCTCGTTGCGCTTCCGCGACCGGCCGGTGGTCGCACTCGCCGGCGACGGCGACTTCTTGATGAACGGCCAGGAGCTGGCGACCGCCGCGCAATATGGTGCCGAATTTCTCGTGATCGTGATCGACAATGGCTCCTACGGCACCATTCGGATGCACCAGGAGCGCGAATATCCGGAGCGGGTCAGCGGCACGGACCTCGCCAACCCCGACTTCGCTGGCCTCGCCCGCGCCTTTGGCTGCTGGGCCGAGACCATCGAGCGAACCAATGATTTTTCGCCAGCACTCGACCGCGCCCTCGATGAGAAGGGCATCCGCCTCCTCCACTGCAAGACCGACGTCGAGCAGATCAGCAACCAGACGACCATCGCCAGGCTTCGCGACAAGGCGCGCGGACCGTGAGCGACCGCCCGATCATGGAACGGGCCGGCGAACTCGCTCGCTCGGGCCGGGAGCAGGAAGCGATCCGGCTGGTCGAGCAGGCGGCTGAAGCCGGCGATGCCGATGCACAGCACGAAGTCGCGCAGTGGCGGCTGTTCGGGATTTACGGGCCCCGCGACCATCAGGCGACTCTGCGCCTGCTCGCCTCCGCGCGCGCCAAGGGCCATGTCCCCGCCACCCGGCTCGAAGCGGTGCTGGTCGGCAACGGCAGCATTGCGCCGGCCGACCCGGCGAGGGCTCGCAAGCTGCTCGAACAGGTCGCCGACCGCGACGCCGAAGCGCGGGCGCAGCTCGCCCTGCTCGACGCCATGCCGCCGCTCGAAGCCGTGGAGCAGCTGGACCGCGAGCATTTATCCGCCGACCCGCCGGTCACGCTCGTCCGAAATTTCTTGAGCCCGGCCGAATGCAGCTATTTGACCGCCAGGGCGAGCCCCCAGCTCCAGCCGTCCTTCGTCATCGACCCGCGCAGCGGCGGGCGTATCCCCCACCCGGTGCGCACCTCGAGCGGGATGAACTTCGGTCCGATGGACGAGGACCTCGTCATTTACGCGCTCAATCGGCGGATCGCTGCGGCGAGCGGCACTGCAGTCGAGAATGGCGAATTGCTTCAGATCCTGCGCTACGATCCGGGCCAGGAATATCGGCCGCACCTCGACGCGGTCGCCGGCCTCGGCAATCAGCGTGAATGGACGCTGCTGGTCTGGCTGAATGATGATTACCAGGGCGGCGAAACCTGTTTTCCCGAGCTCGGCATCACCGCCAAGGGCAAGGCGGGCGACGCCCTGATCTTCCGCAACGCCGGGCGCGACGGCGACCCGGACATGCGGATGCGCCATGCCGGAGCGCCAGTGACCAGCGGCACCAAATGGCTCGCCAGCCGCTGGATTCGCCGCTCAACATTTTCGCCCTGGGAAAACTGACGTCGCGCCGGGGCCTCAAAGCCCGAAGGGATAGGTTTCCTCCTCGCCCGGACGCTGTTGCCCCGGAAGCGGAGTGACGGCCTTGGTTTGGTCGAACCACAGCCAGGCGTCGTACTGCTGGGGCAGGATCGCCTCGGAATAATGGCTCCAGCGCTCGGTCTCCGGGCGGTAAATAACTCCAATGTAGCGCTGGAGCCGAGGCTCCATCAGTTCCTCGATCAGTTCCTCGCCCGCGGCCCCCTCCCGCAAGTCGAGCAGGAAGCGCTCGACGCCACTGTCATGAGACATGCGCTCGTAGCTGCCGGGGAGCGACGGCCGCACCGGCTTGATTCGCATCGGCTCGTCCCAGTCGTCGGCAGCGGCGACCGTGCCGCTGTGAGTGCCGAGACCGATCAGCCGCGCCTCCTCGCCGAACCGTTCCTTGGCGAGCTGCCCGATGTTGAGCTCGCCCCGCCTTCGGCCCATGTCGGTGTAAGCGGCATTGCCGATGTGGCTGTTGTGCGCCCACACAACCGCCCGGGAATCCGGTCCCTTGGCGTCGAGCAGCTGGCACAGCGTCTCGAACATGTGGGTGTCGCGCAGATTCCAGCTTTCGGCCGCGCCTTCGTACATCACGCGGTAATAGGCCTCGGCATTCTTGACGAGCCGCGCGTTGGCCTGCGCATCGAGCCACTCGTCACACTCCTCACCCAGGCAGTCGAAGCTGCGCTGCATCAGGTCGCGAAGCATCTGCAGCACCTGCACCTCGCAGCGCGCATAGCCGTCGAAGATCGCCATCCGGCCATAAGCGGCGGGATTGTCGCGCCACGGCTCGAGACAGCCGTAGCGCTGCCTGGCGATCTTCGCCGCGTCGGGGTCCTGCCGGTCGAGAAAATCGATCACCGCCCGCATCGAGGCGCTGAGGTTGTAGAGGTCGAGGCCGTAAAATCCCGCCATCTGTTCATAGGCCCAACCCGCGTTGAACTGCCGAATCCAGCGAACGAAGTCGTCGACCTCGGCATTGCGCCACATCCAGGTCGGGAAGCGTTCGAATGCGCGCTCCTCGCCCTCTCGCCCCGGCCGATGCCGGACGTATCGGTCGATGCTCGCGGCGTCGGGCCAGTCGGCCTCGACGGCGACGATATTGAAACCGTGGCGCTCGATCAGCCGCCTCGAGATCGCCGCCCGGGCGCGGTAGAATTCGCTCGTGCCGTGGCTCGCCTCGCCGAGCAGGATGACGCGGGCGTCGGCAAAGCGGTCGAACATTGCCGCGAACGCGGGATCGTCGATTTCGGGCAGGGATTCTGCCGAACGGCGGATCAGCTCGGGCAGCAGCTCGACATCGACATCAAGCATCGCGCCAGCCCTCCTCGCCGATCAACGGCACGAAGCGGACGGCGCCGAGGTTCTCCTCGATCAGCTGGCCGTTCGGACGCTTGGTGACCTTGATCAGCTCCTGCACCCAGCCCGGTTCGCCGACGGGCATCACCAGCCGGCCTCCGTCGGCGAGCTGGTCGATCAGCGGTCGCGGCACATGGCTGCCGCTGGCGGCCGCGGTGATGGCGTCAAACGGCGCGTGCTGCGGGCAGCCCTTGGTGCCGTCGCCCTCGACGATGATCACATTGTCGTAGCCGAGCCGTTCCATCCGCTCCCGGGCCACGACCGCCAGATCCGGGTGGCGCTCGATCCCGATCACCTGCCGGGCGATGCGGCTCATTACCGCCGCGGCATAGCCCGAGCCGGCACCGACCTCGAGCACCTTCTCCCCCGGTCGCATTCCGGCGGCCTGGATCATCAGCCCGACGATGTAAGGCTGGGAGATGGTCTGGCCGGATTCGATCGGCAGCGGGTGATCGCCGTAGGCCAGGTGCCGATATTCGTCGCTGACGAAGTCCTCACGAGGCACGGCGAGGAAGGCTTCGAGGATGTAGGACTCGTCGATCCCGCGGCGCCGCAAATGGCGCTCGATCATCCGCTCGCGCTCGGCGGTGAAGTCCGTCATGGTCGGGGCCATGGTCCCACCTCGGACCGACAACCCGTCGCGGCAGCGCACGTTCCCGGAAGCCTACCTCGGCGCTGTGCCGGTCACTCGACCGTCACGCTCTTGGCGAGGTTGCGCGGCTGATCGACGTCGGTGCCCTTGAGCACGGCAGTGTGATAAGCGAGAAGCTGCACCGGGACCGCGTAAACCAGAGGCGCGATCAGCGGGTGAACCTCGGGCATCTCGATGGTCGCCATGCAGCTCTCGCCCGCCTGGTCCAGCCCCTTCGAATCGCTGATCAGGACGATCTTGCCGCCCCGCGCCCGCACCTCCTGCATGTTGCTGACGGTCTTTTCGAACAGGGGACCGGAAGGGGCGATGACGATCACCGGCACATGCTCGTCGATGAGGGCGATCGGGCCATGCTTCATCTCGCCGGCGGCATAGCCTTCGGCATGAATGTAGCTGATCTCCTTGAGCTTCAGCGCGCCTTCCAGGGCCATTGGATAATCCGGGCCGCGGCCGAGGTAGAGCACGTCCCGAGCCGGGGCGATGAGGTGCGCCATGGCGGCGATATCGTCGTCATGGCCAAGCGCCGAGTTGAGCGCCGCTGGCGCCTGCTGAAGCTGGGCGACAATGTCCTTTTCATCGTCGCGGCCGATCCTGCCCTTGGCGCAGGCGAGGTTGGCGACCAGCGCGGCGAGGACTGCGAGCTGACAGGTGAAGGCCTTGGTCGAGGCCACTCCGATTTCCGGCCCGGCGTGGGTCGGAAGCAAAAGGTCGGCCTCGCGCGCCATCGAGCTGGTCGGGACATTGACCACGACGGCGATTCGCTGCCCTTCGGAGCGGGCGTGGCGGAGTGCGGCGAGCGTGTCTGCAGTCTCTCCGGACTGGCTGATGAACAGGGCGAGCCCGCCGGGCTCGAGCACCGGTTGCCGGTAGCGGAACTCACTCGCGACATCGATGTCGACCGGAACCCGAGCAAATTGCTCGAACCAATATTTGGCGACCATCCCGGCGTAGTAGCTGGTGCCGCACGCCACCATCGTCACGCGGTTGACCGCGGCGAGGTCGAGATCGCCGGCGGGTAATGCAACCCTGCCTTCAAACGGGCGGAGGTAGCTTTGCAGGGTCTGGGCAACCACCACCGGTTGCTCGAAGATCTCCTTCTGCATGTAGTGGCGATAATTGCCCTTCTCGATCCGCGCTGCCGAGGCACCCGAGTCGACGATTTCGCGATCGACCGGCTGATTTTCATGGTCGTAGATTTGGATGCGGTCGCCGCGCACCACTGCCCAATCGCCCTCTTCGAGATAGGCGATGCGCTGGGTCCACGGCGCCAGCGCCAGGGCGTCCGAGCCGAGATAATTTTCGCCGTCGCCGAAGCCGACGGTCAGCGGCGCTCCCAGCCGGGCTGCGATGAGCAGGTCCGGATGCTCGCGGAACAGGAAGGCAATGGCGAAGGCTCCCTGAAGCCGAGGGAGCACTGCTGCTACCGCATCCGAAGGCGACAACCCGTTTTCCATCTCGCTCGCGACGAGATGTCCGACGACTTCGGTGTCGGTCTCGCTTTCGAACTTGCGCCCGGCCGCGATCAGTTCGTCTCTCAACGGCTTGAAATTCTCGATGATGCCGTTGTGCACCAGCGCCACGGATCCGACGATGTGTGGATGGGCGTTGCCGACGGTCGGGGCGCCATGCGTCGCCCAGCGCGTGTGGGCGATGCCGATCCTGCCCCCAAGCGGATCGCGCTTGAGTTCGCGGGCGAGATTGTCGAGCTTCCCCTCGGCCCGCCGGCGCTTCAACTCACCATCGTCGATGGTGCAGATGCCGGCCGAATCGTAACCGCGATATTCGAGCCGCTTGAGTCCATCGAACAGGCGGCCGGCGACTTCTTTACTGGCAACGATTCCAACGATTCCGCACATTCCCGATACATCCTTTGAGACTCGGCGCTTGGGCCCTCGCTACAGCCATTGTTGCCCAAGCGCATCAGTTTCCAACCGAAGCATTTTTGCACTTTCGCCGGAGCAAACCGCTGCTAGCTTGCCCGCGCCGGGAAAGGGGGAATTTTCCGTGAAACTAAAGTTGCTGGGTACGTCGGCAATGCTGGCGTGCGCGACCTTGCCGCATACTGCCCACGCCGAGCCGACCCCGGAAGCGGCATCGCCAGCGCCAGCAACCGGGTCAACCGATGCGCGGCCGATGGCACCGGCCGTGCCTCCATGCTGTATTGTTCCTTCACTGACCGTGATCGAGCTCGAGATCGTCGATCCGGCAAGCAGCCGAACGAGCCAGATCGGCGATTCGATCAGGATCCGCACCGCCGAGCCCGTCACTGTCGATGGCAAGATCGTGATCCCGGCCGGCACGGAGGGACATGCCGAGGTCATCCAGGCCTCGAAGGCGCGGATGATGGGCAAGGCCGGCGAACTGACGCTCGGCATGCCCCGTCTGGAGCTTCATGGGCAGCGCATCCCCCTCAAGCGCCTACGCTACGGCAGGAGCAGCGGCCACAGCGCAACGACCGAGACGATGGTCGCAACGGCGCTCGTCGGCATTCCCGGCATGCTCATCACCGGCGGCAACGTCGACGTCCAAAGCGGCGCCCGCGCCAACGCGCTCGTCGCGGCGGAGACTCACATCACCATACCGACGACTGATTTCGACAAGGGAGAAAAGTAAACATGCATTTCAAAACTGTTTTGATGATCGGCGCCCTGGCGGCGCTGGCGGTGCCGGCACAGGCGGCCGACAAGAGCACTGCAGCAGCATCTCCGATGCCGGCGAAGATTGCGCCCGAGATCGCCCCTCCGCCGCCCGGCATGGGCCAGGTGGTATTCTATCGTCCTTCGGCGATGGGCGCGCTGATCAGCTGCCGGGTCCATCAAGCCGGCCAGGTCGTGAACAAGCTGCCGCCGGGCAAATATTTCGTCCATCAGACGACTCCGGGCGTTCACGAATATATGGTGAAGAGCGAGGCTAAGGACGTGCTTCGCATCGCCGTCGAGGAAGGCGAGACGCACTATGCCCGCTGCGCAATCGGCATGGGCCTGGTGGCCGGCCGGCCGAACCTGTCGAGCCAGGATCGCGCCGATTTCGACAAGCGCGGTAAGAATCTGAAGCTGCAGGCGCCGTTCGATGCGAAGGAAGATGAGGCGGCCGGTCCGGCCGAAGAAACCAAGGGCTGAGCCCGGTCTTGGTTACTCCGCCGCTTTCCGGGCCATGCGCTCGCGAAAGCGGCGGGCCCAGCCGGCGATGCCTTTTTGATCGCTGCGCTCCAAAGCCAGGCTGTCAGGCTCGACGTCGCTGGTGATCACCGATCCGGCTCCGACGATCGCGCCGTCGCCGATGACCACGGGCGCGACGAGCGCAGTGTTGGAGCCGATGAAGGCTCCGGCGCCGATCACGGTGCGGTGCTTGCCGAATCCGTCGTAGTTGCAGGTGATCGTCCCGGCACCGATGTTGGCGCCCTCGCCGACCTCGGAATCGCCGACGTAGGACAGGTGGTTCGCCTTGGCGCCGGCGGCCAGATGCGCGTTCTTCAGCTCGACAAAATTGCCGACCCGCGCTTTCTCGCCGATGCGCGAGCCCGGCCGGACCCGGGCGAACGGGCCGACGCTGGCACCGGCGCCGATCGCCGCGCCTTCGATATGGCTGAACGCCTTGATGGTGGCGCCGTCCGCGACCTCGACTCCCGGGCCGAACACGACGTGGGGCTCGACCGTCACGTCGCGGCCCAGCCGGGTGTCGAACGCGAACCAGACGCTTTCCGGGTCGATCAAGGTGGCACCTTCGTCGAGGGCCTGCTCGCGCCTGCGCCGCTGCCATTCGAGCTCGAGGTGAGCGAGCTCGGCGCGGCTGTTGACGCCGGCAGCTTCGTAAGGATCCCCTTCGATCACGACCGCCTCGCGCCCTTCGGCGGCGGCGATGTTGACGATGTCGGGCAAGTAATATTCCTGGGCGGCATTGTCGTTGCCGACCTGACCGAGCCAGCGGAACAGGTCGCGGCAGCGAACCGCAAGCATTCCGCTGTTGCAAAGGTCGATCGCTCGCTCTTCCGGCGTGGCGTCACGGAACTCGACCATTTTCGCAATACGGTCGCCCTCGCCGAGGATGATCCGCCCGTAGGCAGCCGGGTCGAGGGGCCGCGAGGCGAGCACGACGACTCCCGGCCCGTCGTCGCCGTTCAATCGGTCGAGCATGCGCTCGAGCGTCCCTGGCCGCACGAAGGGGGTGTCGGCGTAAAGCACGAGGACGGCGCCGTCATAGCCGTCCAGCGCCCCGGCGGCCTGCATCACGGCATGGCCGGTGCCCTTCTGCTCGGCCTGGTGAGCGACGTCGACCCCGCGGCCTTCGAGCGCCCGCTCGACCTGGTCGCGGCCCTTGCCGACCACCACCACCCGCTTCTCGGCACCGAGCGCCTCGACCCGGTCGAGAAGGTGGAGGAGCAGCGGCCGGCCGGCGATCGGGTGAAGCACCTTGTGAGTGTCCGAGCGCATGCGCGTGCCTTGCCCCGCGGCAAGGATGACGACGGAGAAATTCTGGGGCGTGGCCATCTCGGCGCGAGCAATGGCACGGCGGCCGAAGCAGCGCCAGTGGGGCGACGCCAAAGAAATAAGCGGCTCCTTGCGGAGCCGCCCACCGAGAGGAAAATCGTTTTGGTGGCCTAGAAGGCGTTCATATACGCCTCGTTCCCGACAAACCCCATTTTGTCGACCCGGGCTCGCTTGGTGATGGCGAGCACCTCGTCGACGAGCTCGTAGCGGGCATTGGGCTCAGGCTGCAGATGCAGCTCCGGAGTCGGGTTCATCTGCTGGGTCTGGTCGAGATACAGCCGCAGCTGCTGCTGATTGACCGAAGTCCCGTTCCACAGGATTTCGCCCCCGCCGGTAATTACGATCTTGTTCTTGATCGGGTCGATCGGCGGCGGGTTGGTGACGTCCTGGTTCTGCGGCAGGTCGAGCTTCACCGCGTGCGTCTGCACGGGAATGGTGATGATGAACATGATCAGAAGCACCAGCAGGATGTCGATGAGAGGGACGACATTCATGTCCATCATCGGCTCGCCGGCTTCGTTGTTGCTGGTGGTCTGCATCGCCATGGCGATAGTCTCCTAAGCGTTTACTCAGCCGCCGCGAGGAAGCGGCTCGGAAATGAAGCCGACACGGGCGAAGCCCGCGCGCTGCATCGTGAAGACGGCGCCGCCGATGCACTTGTAGTGCGTGTCGATGTCGCCGCGGATGTGGACCTCCGGCATCGTCTCGTCGGTGAGGTTTTCGACCCCTCCGACTCTCTCGATCTCCGTCTCCAGCTTGGTCACTGCCCGGTCGAGAAGCTCCTGGGCATTCACCTTGGTCAGGTTCCAATAGACCTCGCAGCTGCCGTCGGGACCGTTGCGGACCGACAGGTTCACGTTTTCCGGCTTGGTCGTCGTCGGTTCGTATTCGACCTTCGGCAGCGACAGCGGAACCGTCTCCAACACGATCGGCACGGCGATCAGGAAGATGATCAGCATGACCAGCATCGTGTCAGCCAGGGGGATGACGTTGATGTCGGAAATCGCTTCGTCTTCGTCGCCTTCGCCGCCTACTCTCATTCCCATTGCAACTGCACCTTTAATCTATGGGCCTGTCCGACGGCCGGGATCGGGTCCACCCCGCCCGGCCGTCCATGTCCGCTTTAGGCCGTCGGCGTCTCGGCGCCGGTACGAGCGGGCTCGCCGGGCCGCTGCGTCGGAGTCGTGCCGGTCCTCGGCTGCGAACCGGTCTTGGCCGCCGCGCCGGCGGCGAAGAGCGGCTTCACACGACCCTCGGACATGATGAAGCCGTGGATGTCGTTGGTGAAGGCCGCAAGGTCCTCCATGATCGCCTTGTTGCGGCGGATCAGCCAGTTGTAGGCAAGCACGGCCGGAACCGCGACGACCAGACCGAGAGCGGTCATGATCAGCGCCTCACCGACCGGGCCGGCGACGGCGTCGATCGACGCCTGGCCGGCCGCGCCGATCTTGATCAGAGCGCGATAGATGCCGACGACGGTGCCGAACAGGCCGATGAACGGAGCCGTCGACCCGACCGTGGCGAGGAAGGCGAGGCCCTCCGCCAGACGCGAGCCGATCGCGCCCTGGCTGCGTGCCAGGCTGTTCGTCATCCAGTCATGCTGATCGATCGGATCGGTCAGCTTGCCGTGCTGATCCTGCGCGACCAGTGCGTCCTCGACGATGGCGCGGTAGGCGCTGCGCTGCTCAAGCTTGTTGGCAGCCTCGCGCAGGTTCGGCGAGTTCCAGAAGCTCGCCCGGACCTTGCGGCCCTGGCTGATGATCTTCTGCTGCTGCATCAGCTTGGTGAACAGGATGTAGAAGGAGATGATCGACATCATCACGAGGATGATGAACGTCGTCCAGGCGATGATTCCGCCTTGCTGAAGGGCGGGCAACAGGCCGTAGGGGTTTTCGCCGCCGTGAGCCGCGGCTGCGGTCAGGAGATGGAGCATGTTCTCTACTTTCCTCTCAAAAAACTTTGAACCTCGGCGCTGCTATTGAAGACGCCAGACGATATTTTGGGTGACTGTGTCGGTGGTCGGATTGCCGTTGCTGTCACGCGCCGGCGTGAACCGCGCCCGGCTCTGCAGAATGCGGCACGTCGTGCTGTCGAGTGTTCGCGAGCCGCTTGAGCGGGTCACGTCGCATCCCGACACGCGGCCGTTGGTCCCGACGGTCAGCCGCACGGCCACCGTCCCCTGCTCATCCCGTTCGATTGCCGACTGCGGATAGTCGTCGTTGCGGAACAGGCCCTGCAGGTTGCCGACGGCGCTCCGAGCCTCGACCTGCTTGACCGGCGGCGGTGGCGGCGGCGGAGCGGGCGGAGCCGGCGGAGCGGGCGGAGCAATCGGCGTCACGACCGGCGGGGGAGCCACGGGCGCAGTGGTGACCTGCGGCGGCGAAATGTTGGTGCGGACGATCGGCGGCGGAGCGACCACCGGCGGCGGCACGTCAGGAATCTTCTCCGGCGGGGGCGGCGGTTTCTCCTCGGGGGGAGGCGGCTCTTCTTCAACGTCGAATGTTTTCAGGTCTTCGGCAGCCTTCTTGATGACGTTGTAGGCCAATCCAGTGACGATGCCGTAACCGAGTATCGCATGCAGGATGGCGACGATAATGATCGCCACCGTCCGGTTGCCGCTCATTTCCTTACGTTGGGCGTAGGCCATTAACCCGCAATTCTCCTCGACACGCCGTGGAGAGTGCCACGGCCAGACCGGGCGTTCAGGCGCGCGCCCTGCCCTGCTGATTGGCGCGACCGATGTATCAACATATCATCGGCCGCAAGCGCGCCTCCTTATCGCTGCGATAATTGCGGTGCAATGCATTTTGTTCCTGCCGCGCAAGCAGTCGCTTATTCAGCGGGGTGGCAACCGGTGAACGAAGCGATTTCGACGCCGACTCCGGCGGCGTCCGCATAGATGTCGGGCTTGGTCGTCGCGACGCGCAGTGCCCGGACGCCGCGCATGGCAGCGACCCGGTCAAAGATGGCGTTCGCAAGGGTCTCCTGCAAATTGTATCGCCGCTCGGTGGCGAGCCGTTCCACCTGCTCGCGAAGGAAATCATAGTCCCAAGCCCGCGCGGGGTCGTCATCCGGTGGTGGCGCGAGGTCCTCGAGCCAGATTTCCACCGTGACCAGCAGGCGCTGGGGCTGCCCGACCTCATAATCGTGGAAGCCGATGTCGGCCCGGACCTCGAGGCGGTCGAGCAGGATTCGGCTCGACGCCACGCGCAAATGCTGCGGAATGAGCCCCAGCAGCTTGGGAAGATCGCCACTCACGCCGCACCGCCTCCGAACTGGACGTCGCGTTCCAGCGACCAGAATCGCTGGCCGGCGTCGATGGTGAGGACCTGACCGGTGATGGCGGGCGCATCGGCGAGAAACCGGATGGCCTCGACGACATGGTTCGGCTCGACTCCGCGGCCAAGTGGATTGTGCGAGTGCATTCGGGCGAAATTCTCCTCGGTCTGGCCGGCGGACCGCAGCATCAGGGCCGGAGCGATGCCATTGACTCGGATGCCCTGGCCGGCGAGCGCCCGGGCCGCAAGTTCGGTCAGCCCCGCCAGGGCCTGTTTCGACAGCGTATAGCTCAGGAAATCGGGATTGGGGCTCGAAACCTTCGAATCGAGGAGGTTGATGACCAGCGCATCGCCGCCCCGGCGATGGCGCCGGCGGAGTTCCTCGATAAGCAGCAACGCCGACCGCACGTTCACCGCCATGTGCTGCTCGAATTCCGCGGCGTCAAAGCTGCCGAACCCGTCCCAGGCGAAGCGGGCGGCGTTGTTGACGAGCAACCGCACCGCCGGAAGCCCATTGGCAGCAGCGAAGATCCGTTCGGCACAGTCGCGATCGGCAAGGTCCGCCACCGCCTTGGCGGCGCCCTCCGGAACCTGGTCTTCCGCGCGACGAACGTGGGCAAGGACAGTCCAGCCGTCGGCCAACAGTGAAGCGGCGATGGCGCGCCCGACGCGCTTCGCGGCGCCCGTGACGATCGCGGTCCTTCCCTCGACTTCACCCATGCCGGTGCAGTGACGGAGCATGATTGAGCACGCAAGGCCGGATTGCTTCGCATCGTCGGCGATGACAGAGAGGCGCGATGCCCGAAACGCGGCCACCCATCGAGCTTTCAGGCCTGAGCCTGGCTGAGCTGGAGAAACTGATCGGCGACCGCCGGACGCCGCCCGTGGACAAGTGGGACCCTCCCGATTGCGGACACAGCGGGATGCGCATTGCCCGCGACGGCACCTGGTATCACGAGGGTCGGCCCATCCTCCGGCCGGCCATGGTCCGGCTGTTCTCGTCCGTGCTCCGCCGAGATGCCGACGGGCGGCACATGCTGGTCACCCCGGTCGAAAAGCTCGAGATCGATGTCGAGCGCTGCGCCTTTCGGGCGGTCGGGATGGAAACCGAAGGAGCGGGTCCCGCGCGCACGATCGCCATGACGCTGGACGTCGGGGACGCCTTGATCGTGGGCCCCGACCATCCGCTGAAACTCGTTCCAGACGATGACGGGCCAAGGCCCCGGGTCGAGGTCCGCCACGGGCTCGAGGCGGAGCTTGCCAGCCCCGTTTATTACGAGCTTGCCGAGATTGCTCTGGCGGAGGGCGAGCAGCCGCCCGGCGTTTGGAGCTGCGGAGCCTTCTTCCCGCTTGTCCTCGCATGACACTTGCCGACCGTTTGCGCAGCAGCCTTGCTTGTCCGGCGCCAGGCGGGCTTCTTGCTGGCGATCTCGGCGACGGCGAAGGCGCGTCCGAAAAACCTGCGGCCGTGCTCGTCGCGATCACCGACCGGCCCGAGCCAGGAGTGATCCTTACCGTTCGCCGCGACCACATGCGAACCCATGCCGGGCAAATCGCCTTTCCGGGGGGGCGGGTCGACCCGGGCGAGGATCCGACCGAAGCCGCGATTCGCGAAGCCTGGGAGGAGCTTGGGCTCGATCCCGCCGCAGTCGATGTCATCGGCGAGCTCGACCCATATAGGACGATCACCGGCTATGCCGTGACTCCGGTCCTGGCAGTGGTTCCTCCGGACCTGCCGCTCGTCGCGCACGACCAGGAAGTCGCAGACTGGTTCGAAGCGCCGCTCGATATTGTCCTCGACCCGGCGCACCAACTTCGCGAGGCCGTGCTGTTCGAGGGCCGAAAGCGACATTATTACCGGATCGACTGGAACGGACGGCGAATCTGGGGGGCGACGGCAGCGATGCTGGTCAATCTGTCGCGAAGGCTCGGTTGGACGTGAGGCTGAACGCTGCTCGCTGGCGCCGCCGCCGCGGAATGAGCCGCCTGCTGGACGCGCTTCAGGCCGACGAAGGGATGACCCGCTATGTCGGCGGGGCGGTCCGCGACGAGCTGCTCGGACTGTCGGTCAGCGACGTCGATCTCGCGACCAGGCTGCGCCCCGACGAGGTGGTCGAGCGTCTGGAGGCCGCCGGCATCAAGGCCGTGCCGACCGGGATCGACCATGGCACGGTCACTGCCGTCAGCGACGGCCAGCCGGTCGAGGTCACGTCGCTTCGCCGGGACGTTTCGACCGACGGCCGGCGGGCGACGATTGCCTACACCGACGATTGGCAGGAAGACGCAGCCCGCCGGGATTTCACCATCAACGCGCTGATGGCCGACCCGCAGACGGGCGAAATCCACGATTATTTCGACGGCATCGCCGATCTTGGCGCTCGGCGCGTTCGGTTCATCGGCGAGCCGCTGGCGAGGATCGCGGAGGACCATCTTCGCATCCTTCGTTTCTTCCGGTTCCACGCGCGCTTCGGAGAGGGTGAACCCGATGCCGCTGCGCTTGCTGCCTGTGCCGAGCGCGCCAACAGCCTGATGGCGCTGTCACGCGAACGGATTGCCGACGAACTCATCAAATTGCTCGCCGTCGATGACCCGGCGCCGACCGTGGCGACCATGATCGAGCATGCGATCCTCGGGCCGGTCCTGCCTGAAGTCGGCCGCGACGGGTTGGAACGCCTGACGGGCGTGGTCGCGGCAGAGCGGCAGGCCGAGATCGACGCGGACCCGCTGCGCCGGCTTGCCGCACTGCTTCCGCCCGACCCGCCGCTGGCGGAAAGACTCGCGGCGCGGCTCAAACTGTCCAACAAGGCCAGGAAGCGCCTCGCCTGCAGCGCCGAGCGGCACCTCGGCAGCTCCCCACAAGCGCTCGCCTACAGGGTCGGCGTGGAATGCGCGATCGACCGACTGTTGATCGCCGGCAAGGCAGAGGCCGCGATGGCGCTGCGGGGGTGGCGAGTGCCGCGAATGCCGATCGGCGGCGGCACGCTCATCGAGCGCGGCCTGGCGCCGGGGCCCGTCGTCGCCCGGACGCTGCGGCTCATCGAGGAGCGTTGGGTCGATGCGGGATTCCCGACGGGGCCGGCTTTCGACCGGCTGGTCGATGACGCCGTGGGACCCGGCGGCCAGTGAATCCGGCCGGTCTTTGCCGCTTTGACAGCGTGACGCCGTCCCGGTTGGTTAACCGAAAGGTGACCATGTCCGGATATCACTGCTTCGGGTGGCGAGGGACAGCGAACTTTGAGGCAATTGGCAAAGGCATTGACCGCAGCGTCCGCGGCGGGGTTCGCCCTCTCGCCGTTGCCGGCGGCTGCACAGTCGACCGCCAACGCCACCGTCCAGGCGACCATCGCCAAGCCGCTGATCCTCACCTGGGTTCAGGATTTCGACCTCGGCACGATCATGCTCGGCAACGGAGCATGGTCGACGTCGACCGTTACGCTGACACGCAACGGGCTGTTCACGTGCGGAGCCAATCTCACCTGCACCGGCCAGAGGCAGGTCGCGATCTACAATGTCTCCGGAACCAACAGGCAGGTGGTGCGGATCAACGCGCCGAACGTTACTTTGGTGAACCAGGCCAACCCCGCCAGCAAGCTGACGCTGATCGTCGACACCGTCAGCAGCGTCACCTTGACCAACTCCGGCGCACCCGGCACCAATTTCTCGCTGGGCGGCTCGATCACCTTCAGCTCGGCGACCGAAGGCGGCACCTACCTTGGCATGTTCAACGTCACCGTCGACTATCAATAAGCCCGTGGCTGGCGCTGTTCCCCTACGGAAAACAGCGATTTAGGTCGATCGTGCGACGCATGCTACTTTGCCTTGCGCAGGGGGTGTATGCGTTCCTATCGCCTTTACCGGCTCGATGGTTCGGGACAGATCGAATCGGCGACGGTGATCGACGCGGCCGACGACGAGGATGCCGCAGCTCAGGCGAGGGCGCTTCTTGGCCGCCGCCGCGGGGAATTGTGGCACGGGCGGCGGATGATCGGCACCTTCCCGTCGCATTCCCCCACCAGCACCGACTAGCTCTCGAAGTAGCGCTGGCCCCGCGCCTTCATCGCGGCTTCGAGCAAGCGCTCCGAAGTCTCCTCGGCAGCGCCGGGCGTGAAACGCACGTCAATGCCGGCCGGCCCGATCAGGCGGACCGTGCCGTTTTCGGCTTCGACAATGCTGGGTTCGTCGTGAATGGCCTGGTTCTGCATGGCTCTGATGATGCTGCTCATGGGGCGGCCGTCGAGAATGACCGTCAGGAAGCGCAAACGATTCGCCAAATCCGGCCGTTGCCCTTGTTGCGCGAGTGGAGCGACGAACGACGCCCTTGGAGTGGACGCACCGATCCCGATTAGCGCTTAGAACAGACTGTCGGACGTGAACTGGGCCCCGGCGCTGCCCTCGAGCGCCCAGCGCACCTGGGCGTCGATCGACCCGACCCGTGGCACGGCGATGCGGACTCGCTCGCCAATCCGGAACATCTCGCCGGATTCGATCCTGCAGCCCTCGTAGGAGAGGTTGGCGAGGGTGACGTTCACCTTGTCGCCGTCAGTGCGGTGCACGACGGCGTCGATTCGAGCGTCCTGGCGGTCGTTTCGCGACACCCAGCCGTTCATGCGTTGCTGCATTGCAATACCCCACGACTAGCCGCAGTCGCTGGGGACGATAGCTACGCCCGGGTAAAAAGAGGATTAATCAGGAACGCGCGCCGCGAGCCATTTTGCCGGCGGCGCGCTCTCCAGGTCAGTTGGCGCGGAACAGAATCTCGCCGCGGCGCGAGACCAGCAGCTTCTTGAACGTCACCGGGTGGAAATAGGCTTCGACCCGATTGCCGTCGGGGTCGGTGCCGTAGACTTCGTAGCAGCCGCCGTCGACTTTGGACTTGCGGATTTCCCAGCCGTCCTTCTTCAGCTGCGCCTCGAGCGCGGGAATACCCTTCCACTGCGCCTGCGGCGCGTCGCAGGTCATCTTGCCGGTCGCGGAGGCGGGAGCCGTGGCGGCGGCGGCGATGCCGGCCGCGGCCATGGCGAGCGTGAGAAGGCGTAAGGTCATGCGATTTTCCTTTCTGCAGGGATGAGGGTGAAGATGCGCGCCAGCCGGGCGATCTGGAGCAGGGCGAGCGGCAGGAAATGGAGGATGGCCTCGACCATTCCGTCGTGGACGAGCACCCAGTGGATGAGGGTCAGAACCGCCGCCGGGTGGGCCAAACGTTGAAGCCGCTTCCACGCGCCCCTGAGCGCCCGCACCGCCGCGTCATTGCTGGTCAGCGCCGGCGGCAGCAGGAACAGAAGCGCAAGCCAGCCGGTCCAGATTGACGGCGCCCCGAGCTCGGCCAGCATGTTGGCCAGGGTCTTCATGTCGAGGACGTAGAAGGCGAGATGGAGCAGGGCATAGGCAAACGCTGCGACGCCGATGGCCCGCCGGTGGCGGACCAACCACCGCACCGCCGAGCTTCGCGGCAGCAGCTGCTGTAGCGGAGTGAGCATCAACGCGGCGATGATCAGCCGCGCCGACCATTCGCCCGTCGCCGGCAGAAAGTCGCCCGGCCACAGGTCCGGCGAGGTCCAGTGTTCGTGGAGGATCAGGGCCGCCGGCACCGCGAGCAGGGCCCACAGCGCAAGCTTGCCCGCATGACGCGGAACCATGCGCCCGCCATAGCTTATTGCGAGCGATTCGCAACAGTGAACGTCAGGCCGGCGGTGAAAGCGCCGACAGCGACGTCAAAAGCCGAACCAGGTCCTGCTGCCGATTGACCCCCACCTTGTTGAAGACGTGCTTCAAGTGGGCACGCGCCGTCGACGGCTGAATGTGCAGCAGCGCCGCCGCGCTTTCGACGCTGTGGCCGGCCGACAGGGCGCTAGCCAGGCGTGCCTCCGTCTCCGTCAAGCAGTATAAGCTGGTCAGCATGTCCGGATCGGCCGAGCGATGATCTCCGGTGTCATGGACCATCACCAGCACCTTCGCCTCGGCCGCGGCCAGCTCATCGTCCGCAAAAGATAGAGGCGCAACAAAGACCGCGTAAGGCAGCCGTCCCGACGGGCGCGACACGCGCGTCCAGCCGCCGGCCGGGCCGTCCAGCGGCGCGATCGCGCTTCGTATCATTTGGTCCAGTTTCGACTGCTCGGTTGAACTGGAAGTCCGGAGATGGCCAGCCCCGGCAGTCAAGCCGTCGGCGCAGCCAAGCAATGCTCCACCCGGGCCATTGGCGAACAGCAGCTTCCCCTGGGCGTCAAGCGCGAATACAGCCTGAGGCAGCGCTTCCAGCATTGCCGAGCTGAACCGCTGGAATGCTCGAAGCGTGCCGATCTGGTCTGCGAGCGTCAATGCACGGCCCATGTGCGGGGCCAGCAGGTTGAAAAGATGGACGTCCTCTCGTTGGACGTGGCCTTGCGCCGGGCTGCGCTGGAGCGACCAGACAGGCCGGTGCTGCTGTGTCTCAGGCAAGGAACCGCCGATGAAGTAGCGAAGGTCGTGCTGCCCGAACCAATCATAGACCGGGTCGGTATTCATCTCCGTTTCGGTGATCAGCATGGAGTCGCAGACGAAGCTTAGATCCGGGTGGTCCATCATGAAGCGGGTGCGCCGGCAGATGGGCTGATATTGCTTGGAATAGGTCGCGCACTGTTCGCTGGTGAATCGGCCCGCCAGGTTGAAGGCGGCCGCGCTCTCCTGCTTCGGCACGAAGCCGATGACCGCCCCGGCGCTGTCGGTTAGTTCCTCGACGGCGTGCAGCGCATCTTCCCACCGTGCACTCCCGGTGGCGGCCGCATAGATCGTGTCAACAGTGGCGCTGTACTTATCCAGCATGCGGCCACTCCCGCGCCGATGCCTACCCCAAACAGGGGATGTAACCACCGATTAAATCAAAAGTAAATTGATGTGTATTTGGGCGTGGCTCGCCAGGCGTGCCGCTCGAACTGGGGAGAAAGGCAATGTTCCGTCCGCTGATCATCTCCGTACTGCTCGCAACCAGCGCGTCGGCTTGGGCTCGCATCGGCCCGGAAATCGCATATTCGACGCAAACGGAAGTGTACCTCGTCAACGCTGACGGCAGCGGCAAGGTTAGACTGCATCGCAGCAAATCCAATGATTTCATCAGCAGCGTCGCCCTTAAACCGGGCGGGGGGACGATCGCGTTCGTCGAAAACTGGACTCTCAAGTTTCTCGACTACAATTCCGCCGGCCAGCCAGTCGGGACGATACGGACGATCAGGCCGAGCTGTTACCGCCTTGCCGATGTCCACTTCCATCCTGACGGCAACTCTGTTCTTTATTGGGAGGTCTGCGGCAACGATGGGGTCGTGAAGCGCGTCGCAGTGCCCACCAGCGCCAATCCCAACCCGCTACCGGAAACCCTTTTTACGGTAACCGATCTTCAGGAGTTGGGGCCTTGGGAGCCGGGAGGGAATTCGTTCTTGTACACGGTCCTGACCCCCACGAGCATAGAGCTTCGTCGTCGCTACACTGACGGCACGGCGGACCCTGCGAACCCGATCGCCAGCTCGACGCACCACATCAAATATCCTGAGGTTTCCGGCTCCGGCGATCGAATCCTGATCTCGGATTCTCCCTTGGCGGCGGGCGCCTATCCTGGCCCCGGTTACACCAGTGAGATCGATTCTGCCGGCTCCGTCGTCCGCCCGAACTTCATTTCGGGTCGCATGGGCCGTTATGCGCCGGGGAACGACCCAAGGATCGTTTTCATTTTCCAGAAATCCTACAACGAGCGCTACCTCCAATATTTGGATGGAGACGGACAGGTAAGGCGGATCGGGGGCAAGGGCGTCTACGTGTCGGTCGATTGGGGAGAAGCTAGCGCCAGGTGAGGTCGGCTCAGCTGCGCCTGCGCGACTTCCAATAATCGAGCGCCGCTTCGGCCTCGAGCGGCTTGGCGAAATAATAGCCCTGGCCGCTCGCGCAGCCGAGCGTCGCCAGGGTCGTCGCCAGCTCGACGGTTTCGATCCCCTCGGCAGTTGTCGACATGCCGAGCGCGTCGGCCAGGCTGAGGACCGCGCGGACGATGGCGACGCTGTCGGGGTCGACCATCATTCCCGAGACGAAGCTGCGGTCGATCTTGAGCACGTCGATCGGCAGCCGCTGAAGGTAGGCGAGGCTCGAATAGCCGGTGCCGAAATCGTCCATCGCCACGGTCGCGTCGAGCGCCTTGAGCGCCTCGAACACTCGCGTCGCGCGCGCCGGATCCTGGACGATCGAGCTTTCGGTCAGCTCGAGCGACAGTCGGTCTCCGGTCAGTCCGCTCGAGCGAAGCGCGCTTGCGACCACCTCGGCGATATTGTCCCGAGCGACCTGGATCGCCGATAGATTGACCCCGACGTAGAGTGGCAGTTTCTCGCCGGCCTGCCGATCCCAGTCGGCGAGCGTCCGAGCGGCTTTGTCCATCGCCCAGCGGCCGAGCTGCAGGATCAGGCCCGATTCCTCGGCGACCGGGATGAACTCGGTCGGGCTGATCTCGCCGCGATCGGCGTGGGTCCAGCGGGCAAGGGCCTCGAAGCCGGCGACTTCCCCCGACTTCAGATTGATCAGCGGCTGGTAGAAAAGCTTGAGCTGGTCCTTGTCGAGCGCGCGGCGAAGCTCGGTCTCGATCGAGAATCGCCGGCGGGCGAGGCTCGCCTCCTTGGGCTCATAGACCTGCGGCTTGCCGGCCTGCTTGGCCTGCTTGACCGCGAACTGGGCATTGCGGAACAGCTCCTCGGCGTCGTGGCCGGGCTGCATCAGCGCGATCCCGATTGCGCATTCGATGCGGATCTCCAGCTCCGAAATCTTGAACGGCGCCGACATCACTTCCTGGATCCGCTCGGCCGTCTTGAGCGCGTCCTCGACGCCGCGGCGAAGCGAGACGAGGATTCCGAACTCGTTGCCGCCGGTGCGGGCGAGGACGTCGCCGCCGCGAAGCGCCGAGATCAGCCGGCGGGCGAAGGTGATCAGGAGTTCGTCGCCGGCGAGGCTGCCCATGCTCTCGTTGATCCGGCTGAAGCGCAGCATGTCGACGATCAGGACCGCATGCTCGCAATCGCGCCCCACATTCTCGCCGAGTCCCTCGATCGTCTCGGTGAAGCCAAGGCGGTTCGGAAGTCCCGTGAGGCTGTCGCGAAGCATCTCGGCGCGGAGAGCGCGCTCGGCCTGCACCTCGACCGTTCGGTCGACCACGGACAAAAGGCAACGCGCTTGGCCGTCGGCGGCGGGCGCAAGCGGCGCCAGCTTAAGCTTGAGAAAGCGGCGCTCGGGACCGTCGCCATCGAAAAGGTCGAGCTCGTCATCGGCATTCGACGGGCAGTCGAGAAAAGCGCGGATGAACGCACCGCCTGGGCCCTGCGAATAATTGCGGAACATCTCGACGAACGAAGACTGGTCCCCATGGCATCCGGCCAGCTCTAGAAACCGCTGGTTGAGGGCATGGACCCACAATTTTTCGCCTTTGATCGAGAAGATTCCAGCAGCGATCGGCAGGGCTTCGATGAGCCGGCTGTCATCGACTCCGGTTGGAATGACCTCGACCGGCGGGCGATCAGCTCGCGCGGAACCGAGGTCGCCAACGAGTTGAGAGGCAGCCTGCATGGCAAGCCTATTACGCGCACGAGGTTAACTCCAGGTATCCGACTTCTGCTTCGCGGGGTTGTTGATCGAGGTTGGGTTTCGCTCAGGCAAACCGGTTGTTGCGCGGAAATCCGATCGGCGGCAGACGCCCGGCCGCGCCGCGCGCCGCGCGCCAAGGCGACAAGTCGGACTCGGTTCGGGTCCGGCCGCTCTCGCCGCCGAGCGGCCAGCTGAGCCCGTCCGCGATCCGGAAGGCGATCGCGTCGCCAAGCCCGCCGTCGCGATAGCGCTGCAAGGCCACGCCCTGGCCCCGGGCCAGCTCGGGAAGCTCGGCGAGCGGGAACACCAGCATCTTGCGGTTTTCGCCGATGACGGCGACGGCGTCCGCGCCTTCCGGGATCGGCCGGACGACCGCGACCCGGGCGCCGGGACGAAGATTGACCAGCTGCTTGCCCTTGCGGGTCTCGGCGACCATCGCCTCGCCGCCGGTGACGAAGCCGCGCCCGTCCGATGCGGCAATCAGCAGCTTGGTTTCCGGCCGGGCGACCAGCAAGGCGGCGATTCCGACCTCGGCATCGAGGTCGATGAACAGCCGGACGGGCTCGCCGAACCCTCGTCCGCCGGGCAGCTTGTCGCCGCCCAGAGTGTAGACCCGGCCATTTTCGGCGACGAGCGCCAGCTTGTCGGTGGTCTGGGCGTGGAAGTGGATGAACGGGCCGTCGCCCTCGCGCCATTTGAGCTGCTCGATCTCCTCGAGCGCGACATGGCCCTTCATCGCCCGGATCCAGCCGCGCTGCGACAGGATGACGGTGATCGGCTCCTTCTCGATCATCGCCGACCAGTCGATCTCGCGAGCGGTCGCGGCAATCTCCTCGAGCCGGGTTCGCCGCGCATCGCCGAACTTCTCGCGGGCGGCGGCGAGATCCTTCTTGAGCCGCGTGCGCTGCCGGCCGGGGCTTTCGATCAGCTTGGCGAGCTCGTCGCGCTCCTTGACCAGGCGGTCGCGCTCGCGGCCGATTTCCATCTCCTCGAGCTTGCGCAGCGACCTCAGGCGCATGTTGAGGATCGCCTCGGCCTGCCGCTCGGACAGCGAGAATTCGGCGATCAGCACCGGCTTGGGCTCGTCCTCGGCGCGGATGATGGCGATCACCCGGTCGAGGTTGAGGAAGGCGACGAGGAAGCCGTCGAGCAGCTCCAGCCGGTCGTCGATCTTGCCGATCCGCACCTGGCTCTTGCGGACCAGCACCTCGATCTGGAACTTGAGCCACGCCGACAGCGCCTCCCTGAGGCTCATCACCATCGGCGTCCGGTTCTCGTCGAGGACATTGAGGTTGAGCGGGAAGCGCACCTCGAGATCGGTGAGGCGATAGAGGCTTTCGAGCAGCAGGTCGGGGTCGACGGTGCGGGCGCGCGGCTCGAGGATCAGCCGCACCTGCTCGTCGCTTTCGTCCCTGACGTCGGCGAGGATCGGCAATTTTTTGTCGGCGATCAGCGCGGCGATCTGCTCGATCAGCCTCGATTTCTGCACTCCGTAGGGGATTTCGCTGACCAGCAGGCGCCAGCCGCCGCCCTTTTCCCTTTCCACCTCGATCCTGGCGCGAAGCCGGAAGCTGCCGCGGCCGGTTTCATAGGCCTGGGCGATTGCCGCCTGGCTGTCGACCAGCACTCCGCCGGTCGGGAAGTCGGGGCCGGCGACGAAATCCATCAATGCCCTGCCCTCGGCCTTGGGATTGTCGATCAGGTGGGTCGCCGCGTCGATCAGCTCCGAGACATTGTGGGGCGGGATCGACGTCGCCATTCCGACGGCGATCCCGCTGGCGCCGTTGGCAAGCAGGTTGGGGAACAGGCCCGGGAAGACCTCCGGTTCCTCTTCCTCGCCATTGTAGGTCGGGCGGAAATCGACCGCGCCTTCGTCGATCCCCGCCATCAGCGCTGTGGCGACCGCCGTCAGCCGCGCCTCGGTGTAGCGGTAGGCGGCGGCATTATCGCCGTCGATGTTGCCGAAATTGCCCTGGCCGTCGACGAGCGGATAGCGGAGCGCGAAATCCTGGGCGAGCCGAACCATCGCGTCGTAGACCGACGCGTCGCCGTGCGGATGATATTTGCCGATGACGTCGCCGACCACGCGCGCCGATTTCTTGTAGGCGCCGCCGGGGTCCAGCCGGAGCAGCCGCATTGCCCAAAGCAGCCGCCGATGGACGGGTTTCAAGCCATCGCGGACGTCCGGCAGGGATCGGGCGGTGATCGTCGACAGTGCGTAGACGAGGTAGCGCTCGGAAAGGGCGGCATCGAACGGAGTGTCGATGGTCTGGGATTCGGAATTCGGGTCCATGGCCGCTGCCTAGCAAGCCCGCGCCGCTCCCGCCACGGCCGCTTCACTCACCATATTGGATGACAATCGGGAACACCGGCTGGCGCCGGGCTTTATCCCGCCGCACTCAAGAGGAGAGCGACGTGAGGAAAATTGCACTCGTTTTCGCTGCGGCCGGCACCGCCGCATTGGCCACCGGCTGCGCGACCAGGCCCGACCCTGTCCCGCCTGTCCCGATCGTCGATCCCGCCTCGCCGCTGGCCGCGCCCACCTACATGCGCATGGCCGCGAGCGGCGACCTGTTCGAAATCCAGTCGAGCCAGCTGGCCTTGCAGATGTCCAGCAACCCCGCAGTGCGCGGCTTTGCCCAGATGCTGATCAGCGATCACACGCGAATGTCCAGCCAGATGATTTCTGCAGCACAATCGGCCGGGCTCATGCCTCCCCCGCCTGCCCTCGAGCCGCATCATCAGCAGATGCTCGACCAATTGCGCATGGCCGCGCCGGGGACGTTCGACATGGCCTTTCAGAACGCGCAAGTGGCCGCCCACCAGGAAGCGCTGACCCTTCACCAGAATTATGCGAACGGCGGCGACCACCCGACGCTCCGGGCAGTCGCCGGTCAGGCCGTTCCAGTCATCCAGGCGCACCTCAACCATGCGCAGATGCTGGCTATCGCCCCGCCGGCACCGCCGCCTCCGGCCTATCGGCCGCCGCGCCCGGGTGAGCGCGGCTAGCGATCGCTCGGGTCAGCCAGGCCGCCCTGCGTCGACCGTGCGCCGATGCAGGGCGGCGGCCTCGGCATTCGCCTGCTCCATCGCCGGCAACAGCCATTCGCGGAATCGCTTGATCTTCGGCGCCATCCGCCGCTCGGTCGGATAGACCAGCCAGTAGGACCAGCCGCGGTTGGACAGCAGGTGCGGAAAGGGCAGCGCCAGCCGCCCCTGGGCGATGTCGCCCAGCCACAGCAAGGGTGTCAGCAAAGCGAAGCCCTGCCCGGCCATTGCCGCATGGCCTTCATTGGCCTGGGTGTCGAGGCGAATCCCACCGCGGGTCCGCCGGTTGCCGGCCTCGCCGACCCACTCCCCGAACCATTGCTCCCACCAGCGGTCCTGCGAACTGATCAGAGACAGGCCCGGCAGGTCGCCGGGCGCGATTGCCCTGCCGAGCTTGTGCTCGGCTTCCTCGAGGCAGGCCGGCGAGGCCATGGGGGTGAAGTCCACCTCCATCAGCTTGTGCTGCTCCATGCCCTGCCAGCCCCCTGGTCCAGCCCGGATCGCCACGTCGGCATCGCCCGAGCGAAGATCGACGACCGCATTGTCGGTGGTCAGGCGGACGGCGAGGTCGGGATGCTCCATCTGGAACGACCCAAGCCGCCAGGCGAGCCAGGTGTTGGCAAAGGTATGCGTGGTGGTGATGGTCAGCAGCTGCTCATCCTCGGCGCGGTGGCTGGCGAAGGCCGCCTCGATGGCGTCGAACGCCTGGCTTAGCGAGGGCAGGAGACGCGCGCCCAGCGGGGTCAGCCGCACGCGCCCGCGCTCTCGCACGAAAAGCGGCGCGCCAAGCCGGTCCTCGAGCGCCTTTACCTGATAGGACACGGCGGCCTGGGTGAGGCCGAGCTCGGCCGCCGCGGCCGTGAAACTTTCCCGCCTTGCGGCGGCCTCAAACGCCCGCACGGCGGCTAACGGAGGAAGCTTGCGCACGTCGCCGCCTATAAGCCGGATTTATGGACTTCGTCGAGCCTTTGATTGGCGGCCGGCGCGGCGAGGGCATAGAGGAATGCCACCGCCGGCGGTCGTCAGACTCCCCTCGACCCGCGGCCGCCGGCGGCCCAACGCGACGCAAAGGAAACGAAGAATGGCTTATCAACTCAGTCCCAGGCTGTTCGTCGAGAACGGCCCCGCGGTTCAGGCGGCGAAAGCACTCGGCCAGCGATCGAGCCGCAACGCATTGCTCAGTTGGCGCGGCCTCGATAGCGAGCGTCGACTCGCACTGGTCGATGCGGTCCTGAAACCGGCCCCACTGCCGGCCGCCTGCACCGCCATCTGATCGGCGATGACCGAACCTTCGAAAAGCTGAGGAGCGCGGCAGCCACCGCGCTCCTCATTTGTCTCTGAGCCACTGGCGAATTGCCGCAGCGCTGCCGCTCGCCTATAGCCGCCGCTCCGTTCATCGGGAGCAGACCGACAGACATGGCCCGGCGCCGCCAAATCTACGAAGGCAAGGCAAAGATCCTCTACGAGGGTCCCGAGCCCGGCACGTTGATCCAATATTTCAAGGACGACGCCACCGCGTTCAACGCGCAGAAGCGCGGCACGATCAGCGGCAAGGGCGTGCTCAACAACCGGATCTCAGAGCATATCTTCGTCGCTCTGCAGACGATCGGCGTGCCCACCCATTTCATCCGCCGCCTCAACATGCGCGAGCAGCTGATCCGCCAGGTCGAGATCGTTCCGATCGAGGTGGTGGTTCGCAACGTCGCTGCCGGATCGCTGTCGAAGCGGCTCGGGATCGAGGAAGGCACGCAGCTGCCCCGCACCATTATCGAATATTATTACAAGGACGACGCGCTCGGCGACCCGATCATCGCCGACGAGCATATCGCCTGCTTCGGCTGGGCCAGCCAGGACGAAATGAACGACATCGCCGACATGGCGATCCGGGTGAACGACTTCATGTGCGGCATGTTCGCGGCGATCGGCATTCGCCTGATCGACTTCAAGCTCGAGTTCGGCCGGGTCTGGGACGGCGATTATTCGCGGATCATCCTCGCCGACGAGATCAGCCCCGACGGCTGCCGCCTGTGGGACATGAAGTCGAACGAGAAGCTCGACAAGGACCGCTTCCGGCTCGACCTCGGCAATGTCGCCGAAGCCTATCAGGAGATCGCCCGCCGCCTCGGCCTGCTGCCCGAGGGCGAGGAGGAAAGCTCGGTCCTCGACTTCGACAGCCACCGCAAGAAACGCGGGCGGTAGGAATCGTCCTACATCCGTTCGCCCTGAGCTTGTCGAAGGGCTGCTTTTCTTCTTGATAGCGGGGACAGGGCTTCGACAGGCTCAGGGCGAACGGAGTTGGGTTTCAATTGGCTGTCCCCCGCGCCCGTATCGTAACACTCAACGCCGCGCTCGGGCCGCTCGATTATCGCGTGCCCGACGGCATGCAGGTCGAGCCCGGATCAGTGGTCGTCGCTCCGCTCGGCCCTCGCCAGCTGGTCGGAGTGGTGTGGGAGCCGGAGCGGCTGGAGACCGAAGAGGTCGGCGACAACCGCCTGCGGCCGCTGGTCGCAGCCCTCGACGTCCCGCCGATCCCGGCCCCGCTCAGGCGCCTCGCCGAGTGGACAGCCGATTATTATCTGAGCCCGCTCGCGTCTGTGCTGCGGATGGTGATTCCGTCCTCGGCGGCGCTCGAGGGTCCGCGGCAGCTGACTGAATATCGGCCGACCGGCCTGGTTCCCGAACGAATGACCCCGCAGCGGCTCAAGGCGCTGGCTGCTCTCGAAGGCCGCCAGGGCACAATCCGCGAGCTCGCGGCCCATGCGAGCGTCAGCGACGCCGTCCTTCGCGGGCTGGTCAACGCCGGCGCCCTCGAAGCCGTCGCGGTCGAGGCCGACCGGCCGCTCCCGGTTCCCGATCCCGCCTTCGCCCCGCCCCTGCTCAACGACGAGCAGCGTGCCGCGGCCGCCGACCTTTGCCGCGCCATCGGCAAGCCTGTCCTGAGCGACGCCGCTGGCGGCGTCGAAGGGGGGTTCGACCCGGTCCTGCTCGACGGAGTCACCGGCTCGGGCAAGACGGAGGTCTACTTCGAGGCGATCGCCGAATGCTTGCGGCAGGGAAAGCAGGCGCTGGTGCTGTTGCCCGAGATCGCGCTGACCGAGCCCTTCCTCAAAAGGTTCGAGGCGCGTTTCGGCTGCCTTCCCGCCGCCTGGCATTCCGACCTTCGCTCGTCGCAGCGGCGACGAGCATGGCGCGCCATCGCTGCCGGCGAGGCGAAGGTGACGGTCGGCGCCCGCTCGGCCCTGTTCCTGCCTTATCCGAACCTCGGCCTGATCGTCGTCGACGAAGCGCATGAGCCCAGCTTCAAGCAGGAGGACGGGGTCCAGTACCACGCCCGCGACGTCGCGGTGATGCGGGCGAGGTTCGAGGACATTCCGGTGATCCTCTCCTCGGCGACGCCGGCGATCGAAAGTCGCCACATGGCCGAGGTCGGCCGCTACCGTGAGCTCACCCTGCCCCGCCGCTATGCCGGCGCGAGCCTTCCCGAAATTCGCGCGGTCGATCTCACCCAGGACCCGCCGCCGCGCGGCCGCTGGCTGGCGCCGTCGCTGGTCGAGGAGCTCGAGGCCAATCTCGATTGCGGGGAGCAGTCCCTGCTGTTCCTCAACCGCCGCGGTTTTGCCCCGCTGACCCTGTGCCGCCATTGCGGCCACCGATTCCAATGCCCCAATTGCACCGCCTGGATGGTCGAGCACCGGCTGATGCACCGGCTGGCCTGCCACCATTGCGGTCATGTCATGCCGCCGCCCAGGGCCTGTCCGGAATGCGGCGAGGAGGACAGCCTGGTCGCCTGCGGACCCGGGGTCGAGCGCATCGCCGACGAGGTCGCGGCCCTGTTTCCTGAGGCGCGGACGGCGATCGTCACCTCGGACACGATCTGGTCGCCGGCCCGCGCCGCCGAATTCGTCGCCGAGATGGAGTCGGGCGCGATCGACATCGTCGTCGGCACCCAGCTCGTCACCAAGGGCTATCACTTCCCGAACCTGACCCTAGTCGGAGTGGTCGATGCCGATCTCGGCCTGCAGGGCGGCGACCTGCGCGCCGCAGAGCGCAGCTTTCAGCAGATCCAGCAGGTCGCCGGCCGGGCCGGGCGAGGCGACAAGCCGGGCCGGGTGCTGGTCCAGACCCACGACCCCGAAGCGCCGGTGATCGCGGCTCTGGTGTCGGGCGATGCCGCGGGTTTCTACGCGGCCGAGACCGAGGCTCGGCGCGAAGCGGCGATGCCGCCGTTCGGGCGGCTGGCGGCAATCATCGTCTCGGCAGAGGACCAGGCCGAGGCCGAGGCGGTCGCGGCTCGGATCGGCCGCGCCGCGCCCAGCGTCGAGGGCATGGCCGTGTTCGGGCCCGCCCCCGCCCCGCTCGCCATGCTTCGCGGCCGCCACCGCCAGCGCCTGCTCGTCCACGCCTCGCGCAGCCTCGACGTCCAGGACGTCATCCGCGACTGGCTCGGCGAGGTCGAATGGGGCGCCAAAGTCCGCGTCGCGGTCGACGTCGATCCCTACAGTTTTCTCTAGAGCGGCAGTTCCGTCTCGCGCAGACCTTTTTCCGCCGCCAGCAGCCGTCGCTTCCTGTCGAGCCCGCCGGCATAGCCGCCGAGCGAGCCGTCGGAGCGAATCACCCGATGGCAGGGCACGAGCACGGCGACCGGATTGGAGCCATTGGCGGTGCCGACCGCGCGCACCGCTCCGGGCTGTCCGACCGCGGCGGCGATGTCGGCATAGCTGCGCGTCTCGCCGGCCGGGATTTTGCGAAGCTCGCGCCACACCGCCTCCTGGAAGGCGGTGCCGCGGACGTCGAGCGGCAGGTCGGGGGCCGAGGCGGGCCGCTCGACCGCCGCGACCGCTGCGGCGATCAACGACGCCATCGGGCCGTCGTCGGCACGGATGGTCGCGTGGGGGAATCGCCTCCGAAGCGCATCCTCGCCCTCATCGAACGACAGCCGGCAAATCCCCTTGGCGGTCGCCGCCACCAGCATCCGCCCGAGCATTGTCTCCACCAGCGCCCAGCGGATCGTCTCACCGCGGCCGCCGTCGCGCCAGGCCGAGGGGGTCATTCCCAGGCGCTCCTTGGCTTCGGCATAGAAGCGGCTCGGACCGGAATAGCCCGCCTCGTAGATCGCCTCCGTCACGCTTCCGTTTTCCTCCAGCGCACCCTCGGCTCTCTTCACCCGCACCGCCCGGGCAAAGGCCGCCGGCGAGACTCCGACGTCGCGGGTGAAAATCCGCTGGAAATGGTGCGGGGCGTAGCCGACGGCGGCGGCGAGCGCGCTTAGGCTCGGCGGCTCCTCGGCCTGCTCGATCAGCTGTACCGCCGCTGCCACCGCTTCGCGGTCGCGTCCCACCTCGTCGGGGCGGCAGCGCAGGCACGCGCGGTAGCCGGCGGAGCGCGCCGCTTCGCCCTCGGCAAAGAAGCGCACATTCTCCCGCCGCGGCCGCCGCGCCGGACAGCTCGGCTTGCAATAGATTCCGGTCGTGCTCACCGCGACGACAAAGCGGCCGTCCCAGCCGCGGTCGCGGCGCTCGAAGGCTTCCCAGGCCTGTTCCTGGTCGAATGTTGGCATCAGCATCGACCCACCCTAGCCGCGAACATCAGGTCGCGCCTCCCACGCCTTGCGGTCAAACCATCTCGGGCACAAGCCGCCGCTCACCCGGTTGCATCGCTTCGATGCCCCTGCTAGGGGCGCGCCAACCCATGGGGCGTGCCGCCGACCGGCTGCAAAGCGCCCATGAACGGAATAGACATGCTGGGGGCATGTCGTAAGCCTGTCCCCCGGACAGGCTTATTTCGTTCATTTTCATGGGGCAAATTCCGTTTCTGGAGCTTTTCGCGCGTGGAGACATCCGGCGGCATTCGGGCCAGCTTAGCGGGGCGCTATGCGAGCGCCTTGTTCGACCTCGCCCGCGATCAACGGCAGATCGACAGCGTCGGCCGCAGCCTCGGCGCACTGGATTCGGCGCTGGTCGATTCGCGCGATTTCGCCGAGCTGGTCGCCAGCCCGCTGATCGGCCGCGATGAGGCCGGAAAGGCTTTCGCCGCAGTCGCCGAAGCGCTCGGCCTCGACCCGATCACCGGGAATTTCCTCGGAGTCCTCGCCCGCAACGGCCGCAAAAGCGAGCTGCGCAGGATCGTCCGCGCCTTTCGCCGCCTCGCTGCCGAGCATCGCGGCGAGATCACCGCCGAGGTGGTCAGCGCCCACCCGCTCAGGGACGACCAGGTCGCCGCCTTGAAGCAGCAGCTGCGCGGCCGCGCCGGCCGCGACGTGGCAATCGAGGCGCGCGTCGACCCTGCAATCCTCGGCGGAATAACCGTCAAGCTTGGAAGCGAGATGATCGACGCTTCCATCCGCACCAAACTCAACAGACTCGCTCAGGCGATGAAAGGCTAGACATGGACATCCGCGCCGCTGAAATCTCCCGCGTCATCCGTGACCAGATCGCGAATTTCGACGCCGAGGCGGAGGTCTCGGAAGTCGGAACCGTGCTGTCGGTCGGCGACGGCATCGCCCGGATCCACGGCCTCGACCAGGTCCAGGCCGGCGAGATGGTCGAGTTCGGGGGCGGCATCAAGGGCATGGCCCTCAACCTCGAGGCCGACAATGTCGGCGTCGTCATCTTCGGCTCTGACGCCGAGATCAAGGAAGGCTCGACGGTCAGGCGGACTGGCACGATCGTCGACGTCCCGATCGGCAAGGGCTTGCTCGGCCGGGTCGTCGACGCGCTGGGCAACCCGATTGACGGCAAGGGCCCGATCGAGGCCACCGAGCGGCGCCGGGTCGAGGTCAAGGCGCCCGGCATCATCCCGCGCAAGTCGGTGCACGAGCCGGTCCAGACCGGTCTGAAGGCGCTCGATGCCCTGGTGCCGATCGGCCGCGGCCAGCGCGAGCTGATCATCGGCGACCGCCAGACCGGCAAGACCGCGGTCGCTCTCGACACCTTCATCAACCAGCGCGAGCTCAACAAGTCGGGCGACGAAAGCGAGAAGCTCTACTGCATCTACGTCGCCGTCGGCCAGAAGCGCTCGACCGTCGCCCAGATCGTCCGGGCGCTCGAAGAGAATGGCGCGATGGATTATTCCATCGTCGTTGCCGCCACCGCGTCGGAGCCGGCACCGCTGCAGTTCCTCGCGCCCTACACCGGCTGCGCCATGGGCGAATATTTCCGCGACAACGGAATGCATGCGGTCATCGTCTACGACGATTTGTCCAAGCAGGCCGTCGCCTATCGCCAGATGTCGCTTCTGCTTCGCCGCCCGCCCGGCCGCGAAGCCTATCCCGGCGACGTCTTCTACCTGCACAGCCGGCTGCTCGAGCGCGCCGCCAAGATGAACGAGGACAATGGCGCCGGCTCGCTGACCGCGCTTCCGGTCATCGAGACCCAGGCCGGCGACGTCTCGGCCTACATTCCGACCAATGTCATCTCGATCACCGACGGCCAGATCTTCCTCGAGACCGACCTGTTCTACCAAGGCATCCGACCGGCGATTAACGTCGGCCTCTCGGTCAGCCGCGTCGGCTCGGCGGCGCAGACCAAGGCGATGAAGAAGGTCGCTGGCTCGATCAAGCTCGAGCTCGCCCAGTATCGCGAGATGGCCGCCTTCGCCCAGTTCGGCTCCGACCTCGACGCTGCGACCCAGAAGCTGCTCGCTCGCGGCGCCCGGCTCACCGAGCTTCTCAAACAGCCGCAATTCTCGCCAATGCCCGTCGAGGAACAGGTCGCGTCGATCTTCGCCGGCACCCAGGGCTTCCTCGATTCGGTCGAGACCCGCAACGTCGTCCGCTACGAGGCGGCGATGCTCAGCTATTTGCGCTCGGAACATGGCGGCGTGCTGGCGAAGATCCGCGAGACCAAGCAGCTCGACGACGACACGGCCAAGGCGCTGCGCGAGGCCCTGACCAAGTTCGGCAAGCAGTTCGCTTAACAAATATCGTCATCCCCGCGAAAGCGGGGACCGAGGCTAGGTTCCCGCTTTCGCGGGAATGACGAAGGGAGTGGAATGGCAAGTCTCAAGGCCCTCAAGATCCGCATCGGCTCGGTCAAGTCGACGCAGAAGATCACCAAGGCGATGAAGATGGTCGCCGCGGCCAAGCTGCGCCGGGCGCAGCAGGGGGCCGAGGCGGGGCGTCCCTATTCGACGCGCCTGGCTGACGTCGTCGCCTCGCTCGCCGCCAAGGTAACGCGCTCGCCGGAAAGCCCCAAGCTGATTGCCGGCACCGGCAGTGACGAGACGCATCTGATTGTGCTCGCGACCGGCGACCGGGGCCTTGCCGGCGCGTTCAACAGCAACATCGTCCGCGCCGCCCGAAGGAAGGCCGATGAGCTAACCGGCGAGGGCAAGACCGTGCTGTTCTATTTGGTCGGCCGCAAGGGCCGGCCGATGATCCAGCGCCTCTACCCCAGGGCGATCATCGGCCAGTACGATACCAGCGGCATGAAGGCGCCGACCTACGCCGATGCCCAGGCGATCGCCCAGGATATCATCGACCGCTTCGTCACCGATGGCGTCGACGTCGTTCACCTCGCTTATGCCAACTTCCGCTCGACCCTGGTCCAGGAGCCGACCGTCGACCAAATCATCCCGGTTCCTGCTTCAGCCAGTGACGCCGGCCAGGGCAGCGCCTCGCTCGCCGCGGTCGAATATGAGCCCGACGAGGAGTCAATCCTCGCCGACCTGCTTCCGCGCAACATCGCCGTCCAGGTCTATCGCGCATTGCTCGAGAACCAGGCCGGCTTCTACGGCAGCCAGATGACGGCGATGGACAATGCCACCCGAAACGCCGGCGACATGATCAACCGCCTGTCGATCCAGTACAACCGCCAGCGCCAGGCGGCGATCACCACCGAGCTCGTTGAGATTATTTCCGGAGCCGAGGCTCTCTAGATTTCCTGTTCCCCGGCGAAGGCCGGGGCCCAGGCGGCGCTACCGCGCCGATTTTTGTTTAGGACTGGACCCCGGCCTCCGCCGGGGAACGAAGGGAAGAGTAAGACATGGCCACCGCCGCCGAAACCAAGCCCCGCACGAAGAAGGCCGCCGCCGCGGCCGAGACGCCAAAGGCGCCCGCGCAGACGAGCAACCTCGTCGGCCGGGTCGCGCAGGTCATCGGCGCCGTCGTCGACGTCGCCTTCGAAGGCGAGCTGCCGCCGATCCTGGCCGCGCTCGAAACCGACAATCAGGGCGGCCGGCTGGTGCTCGAGGTCGCGCAGCATCTCGGCGAGAATGTCGTCCGCACCATCGCCATGGATTCGACCGACGGCCTCACCCGCGGTCAGGGAGTCCGCGCTACCGGCTCGCAGATCCAGGTTCCCGTCGGGCCGCAGACGCTCGGCCGGATCATGAACGTCGTCGGCGAGCCGATCGACGAGCAGGGCCCGATCGGTGCCGACAGCTTCGCGCCGATCCACGCCGCCGCCCCGGCCTTCGTCGAGCAGTCGACCGAGACCAGCATCCTCGTCACCGGCATCAAGGTCATCGACCTGCTCGCGCCCTACGCCAAGGGCGGCAAGATCGGCCTGTTCGGCGGCGCCGGGGTCGGCAAGACCGTGCTGATCCAGGAGCTGATCAACAACATCGCCAAGGGCCACGGCGGCACGTCGGTGTTCGCCGGAGTCGGCGAGCGCACCCGCGAGGGCAACGACCTCTACCACGAGTTCCTCGAGGCCGGAGTTATCGCCAAGGACGCCGACGGCAACCCGACGCCCGAAGGCTCGAAGGTGGCGCTGGTCTTTGGCCAGATGAACGAGCCGCCCGGAGCGCGCGCCCGCGTCGCTTTGTCGGGCCTGACTATCGCCGAATATTTCCGCGACCAGGAAGGCCAGGACGTCCTGTTCTTCGTCGACAATATCTTCCGCTTCACCCAGGCGGGCTCGGAAGTGTCGGCGCTGCTCGGCCGAATCCCGTCGGCAGTGGGCTACCAGCCGACCCTCGCCACCGACATGGGCACTCTGCAGGAGCGGATCACCTCGACCAACAAGGGGTCGATCACCTCGGTGCAGGCGATCTACGTTCCGGCGGACGACCTCACCGACCCGGCTCCGGCCACCTCCTTCGCCCACCTCGATGCAACGACCGTGCTCAGCCGCGCCATCTCCGAGCTCGGCATCTATCCGGCCGTCGACCCGCTCGATTCGACCTCGCGCGTTCTTCAGCCGAGCGTCGTCGGCCAGGAGCATTACGAGGTCGCCCGCGCCGTCCAGGAGACCCTGCAGCGCTACAAGAGCCTGCAGGACATCATTGCCATTCTCGGTATGGATGAGCTTAGCGAAGAAGATAAGCTGGTCGTCGGCCGAGCCCGCAAGATCCAGCGCTTCCTGTCGCAGCCGTTCCACGTCGCAGAGGTGTTCACCAACATCCCCGGCAAGTTCGTCCAGATCGAGGACACGGTGCGCTCGTTCAAGGCGGTGGTCAGCGGCGAATACGACCATCTGCCCGAAGCCGCCTTCTACATGGTCGGCGGAATCGAGGAAGCGGTGGCGAAGGCCGAGAAGCTGGCCCAGGACGCCTGAGCCGATGGCCGATCTCCATTTCGAGCTCGTGACTCCCGAACGGCTCGTCCGCTCCGAGGACGTCCACATGGTGGTCGTCCCGGGGACGGAGGGCGAGTCCGGAATTATGGCCGGGCACGCGCCGTACATGACGACGCTTCGCGACGGCGACATCGCGATCTACCGCAGCGCCGGCGCGCAGCCAGAGCGAATCGCGGTGAGCGGCGGCTTCGCGGAGGTCTCCGAGCGCGGCCTGACCGTACTTGCGGAGAGCGCCGGCTAAGGCGGAGCGCTAACCACAATTAGCTTTTTCTAAAAGTTTGCATCCTATTCACCCTGTCGGATCCGCGGAAAAACACAGGACCGGCAAGGCATGAGCGCATTCGGCAAGCGTGGTGGAATGGGCGGCGGACGCCCGAGCTTCGGCGTTGCCAAGCCGATGAAGTCGGGCCCGGGAACGGTTTCGTCCCAACCGGCCGGCGGCGAGCAATTCCCGCCGATCGAGGAGCTGGCGTCGCCGCCGGAAGAAATTCCGACCAGCGACATCGGGCTTACGCCGATGGGGGCGATGGACCGCCTCAACCACCGCCAGAATCAGAGCGGCGAGGCCGGCAGCAGCCGCCAGGAAGGTTTCGAGGCATCGGTCCACCGGATCAAGGAGCAGGTTCTTCCCCGCCTCCTCGAGCGCGTTGACCCGGAAGCGGCGGCGACCCTCTCCAAGGACGAGCTTGCCGAGGAATTCCGGCCGATCATCAGCGAGGTGCTCGCCGAGCTCAAGATTACGCTGAACCGCCGCGAGCAGTTCGCCCTCGAGAAAGTGCTCGTCGACGAGCTCCTCGGCCTCGGGCCGCTCGAGGAATTGCTCGCCGATCCGGCGATCAGCGACATCATGGTCAACGGCCCCGACCAGACGTTCGTCGAGCGCAAGGGCAAGCTCGAGCTCGCCCAAATCCAGTTCCGCGACGAGGAGCATTTGTTCCAGATCGCCCAGCGCATCGTCAATAAGGTCGGCCGCCGCATCGACCAGACGACGCCGCTTGCCGACGCCCGCCTCCAGGACGGCAGCCGCGTCAACGTCATCATTCCGCCGCTGTCGCTTCGCGGCACCGCGATCTCGATCCGTAAGTTTTCCGAAAAGCCGATCACGCTCGACATGATGAAGGGCTTCGGCTCGATGTCTGAAAAGATGGCGACGGTGCTGAAGATCGCCGGCGCCAGCCGGATGAACGTGGTCATCTCGGGCGGCACCGGCTCGGGTAAGACGACCATGCTCAACGCTCTGTCGAAGATGATCGACCCGGGCGAGCGCGTCATCACGATCGAAGACGCGGCCGAGCTACGTCTTCAGCAACCGCATTGGCTCCCCCTCGAGACCCGTCCTGCCAACCTCGAAGGGCAGGGCGCGATTAGCATCCGCGACCTCGTCATCAACGCCCTGCGTATGCGACCTGACCGGATCATCCTGGGCGAAATTCGCGGCAGCGAATGCTTCGACCTGCTCGCCGCGATGAACACCGGCCACGACGGCTCGATGGCGACGCTTCACTCCAACTCGCCGCGTGAGTGCCTCGCGCGAATGGAGAACATGGTGATGATGTCGGACATCAAGATCCCGAAGGAGGCGATCAGCCGCCAGATCGCCGATTCGGTCGACCTCATCGTCCAGGTGAAGCGGCTTCGCGACGGTTCCCGGCGAACCACCAACATCACCGAGGTGATCGGCATGGAGGGCGACGTCATCGTCACCCAGGAGCTGTTCAAGTTCGAGTATCTCGACGAGACTCCCGACGGCAAGATCATCGGCGAATATCGCTCAATGGGCCTCAGGCCGTACACGCTCGACAAGGCCAAGCAGTTCGGCTTCGATCAGCCCTATCTCGAGGCGTGCCTGTAACGCTCAGGCGTCGGATTCGGCCGACTCACGCTGCTCGGCCGTCTCCCAGCTTTGCCGCAGGCTGCGCGGAAGCGCATCCTTGACCTTGGCGATCTGCCCTTCGGAAACGTGCTTCGACAGGACCTTGAATACGGCTCGGACGGCCTGGTCCGGATCGACCGGCCGTGTATCCGCCAGCCATTCCTGCACTTCGGCAACGAACTCTTCGCGACTGTTGCATTCGGTCGGCAGCCTGCCCGGCTCGAACTGGTCGTAATAGACACCACGCACCAGCAGCGGCAGCTGCGCGCCGAGATGGGCGGCGAGGCCGATCGGCAAACGGTCACGGAGCTTGTGGAGGACGGTCGATAGCACCTTCCACGCGACCTGTCGGTCCGGACCGAGATCCTGCATGATCTCGTTGAGCCAGATGTGGGTTGTCTCGAGTGTCTTGTCGAAGACCTCGAGTCCGTTGGCACTCATGGTTCGACTCCTTCGATTTACGGGAACGCGCATTGACCCAATGGTCGACCGGCCCCGCTCGTTCCTCGTTTGGCCCCGCCAGAAACAGGCCTCGGCGGATAACTCCGCACCGCTGGTGGGAACGCCCTGTCCCGATTCAAGGTCGGCCCGGATTTGCGCCCCGCCGCGACGGCTGCCAAAGCGATCCAATGACCGGAGGAGCCAAATCGATGACCCCTGCTCGCACCATAACCCTTCTTGCTGCTGCCGCCGTGGCCGTCGCCGGAGCGAGCGGCTGCGCGACGACCGACCCCGGGGACAGCTTCACGGCCGATCATCGCATCGCCATCGAGGCGGCGGTCGCGGCGCCGACCCGAGCGCCCGCGAACACCCCGCGCGACCGCTACCGCAACCCCGTCGAGACCCTCGCCTTTTTCGGGGTCCAGCCGCATCATGTTGTCGTCGAGATCTGGCCGGGAGGCGGCTGGTACACGGAAATACTGGCGCCCTATCTCCACTCCGGCGGGGGCCGGCTATATGCTGCGGCACCCGACTGGGGCCAAGGCGGAATCAATCGGCTCAAGGAAGCGAACCCGCCGCTATACGGACCCATCCTGCAAGCCGACTTCCCTGCCTTCGAACCCGGCACCGCCCGAGTCCCGGATGGAATTGCGGACGTCGTTCTCACCTTCCGCAACGTGCACAACTGGCGGATGGGCTATCGCCGCGACGACAAGCAGGATTACAGCGCCGAGGCGTTTCGGCAGATCTACGCGATGTTGAAGCCCGGCGGCGTGCTGGGGATCGTCGATCACCGGCTTCCCGAAAATGCCGACGCCGAACGCGAACGCACCAGCGGCTACATCAAGGTCTCGACGGTCACCAGGCTCGCCGAGCAAGCCGGATTCCGGCTTGCCGCCTCATCCGAGGTCAATGCCAATCCCCGCGACACGGCCGACTGGCCGAGCGGCGTTTGGACCTTGCCGCCGACACTGGCCCTCAAGGACCGGGACCGCGACCGCTATCTCGCCATCGGCGAGAGCGATCGAATGACTCTCAAATTCGTCAAGCCGCGCTGACCGTCAGGGCTCGCCGCGCCAGAGCATTCTAATGAAACGGAAAAATGGTGGGCGTGGCAAGGATTGAACTTGCGACCCCTGCGATGTCAACACAGTGCTCTACCACTGAGCTACACGCCCACACTGTCGGGGAAAGCGGCATTTAGAGAGCGCCCGGGCCAGGCGCAAGGGCCTACAGCCGGCCGTGCTGATCCTCGGTCTGGAACATGCGATCGACCTCGGCGACGAGGTCCTTGAGGTGGAAAGGCTTGGACAGCAATTTCGCCTCGGGCGCGGTACGGCCGCCCTGCAGCGCGACGGCGGCAAATCCGGTGATAAACATCACCCTGATCGCGGGATCGATCGCACTAGCCTTCTGAGCCAACTCGATGCCGTCCATCTCCGGCATGACGATGTCGGTCAGGAGCAGGTCATAGCGCTCCTTCTCCAGCAGCGGCATCGCCTCTGTGCCGCAGCCCACTGCCACAACCTCATAGCCGACGCGGGTCAACGCGCGCTGCAGATATTCGCGCATTGACGTATCGTCTTCGGCGAGGAGGATTTTCGGCATGGTCCCTCAGTTATGCGCGCTTCCTTGAACATTTTCCAGCAGCGATCGGTCCCGTGATGCGTTGACCGCCCCTTGTTGAGTCCTAAACTGGGACAGGCGTGACCGTGCAACCACTATCAGGACCAGTCATCCACCCTGCCCGTGGCGAGCTGCCGGTGCTGCTATCGGTCCCCCATAGCGGGCGCGACTATCCCGACTGGCTGGTCGATATGGCGAGCGGAGGTCGCCCGGCCCTCATGTCGCTCGAGGACCCGCTGGTGGACCGCCTCGCCTGGCGCGCTGTCGGGCGCGGAATTGGCGCGGTGATCGCGACGGCCCCGCGCGCCGCGATCGACTGCAACCGAGCCGAGGACGAGGTCGATCCGTCGGTGGTCGACTCGCCGCGCCCGCTGCGCCAGACAGCCCGGTCGCGCGGCGGGCTTGGAATCGTCCCCGGCCGCACGCCGCACCACGGCCATCTGTGGCGGCGCCCGATCGGCGGACGCGAGCTCGAGGAAAGGATCGATCAGGCCCACCGGCCTTACCACCAGGCGATCGAGGATCGGCTGTATGAATTGCGCGATCGGTTCGGCTGCGCCTTGCTCCTCGATTGCCATTCAATGCCGCCACCTCCAAGAGGCGTGCCACCGGTGGTGTTCGGCGACTGCCACGGCCGCACTGCCTCCCCCTGGGTCGCCGCCGAGGCCATGCGAATCGCCCACCATTGCGGCTATGCTGCGGGGCTCAACGATCCTTTCGCGGGCGGGCACGTGGTCGAGCGGCACGGTCGCCCCGCCGGGGGGGTGCATGCGCTGCAGATCGAAATCGACCGGCGCGCCTACCTCAGCAACGGGCTTCGCGAACCGAGCCCCGGCTTTGACCGGGCCGCCCTGCTGCTCGAGCGACTGGCGGTCGGTCTCGGCCAGGCGCTGCTCGAACGCCAGGCGCCGCTAGCTGCCGAATAAAAGGGCCGCCCCGGTCACACCGAGGCGGCCAAGGTACAGGGAGGAACGCACCGGCAGGTGCGCTGCCGCCGCCGCAAGCCGCGGCCGGCCGGCACTTCCTCAGATGGTGCGTGACGAGCGAGCATCAACTCGACCCGCCGCGAGGAGGTCACGCTTCAGCGGGCGCCTGCTGGGCGAGCTCGGGCGGGCCTTTGCCGAGCTGGACCTGGCGCCCGAAGATTTCCCGAATCTGCGACAGCGAAAACAGGTGCGCGTAGATCAGCGCCAGCATGCCGTTCTGGTTCATCTTGCGAAGCTCATCGCCGCGCAACTCGCGAAGCTTCTCTTCGTCGACGATCTTGAAGCCGCGATAGACGAAGGGCTGCTCCATTCCTTCCGGCTGAATCGCAACCTCGCCGTCCATGAGCAGACCGGACTTCTCGAGTTCCTCCATGAACGCGGCCGTCCGCTGACCGGCGGTCTCGAACTGCTCGCAGAACTGAAGGACCGCCTTGACATTCTCCGACGGTTGGTCGCCGTCGAACAGCGGCTGGCCGTCATCAAAGTCGCCGATCACCCCCGACCCCGGATCGAAGCACAGCGAAAGCTCATCGCTCTCTGGGGTGAGCCGGGCGAGCAGGAAAGGATAGCGCCGGATATAGGCCGGAATGTAGATATTGCTTTGCGGGTCGCGCATCTGGCCGTCCTCATTGAGGAAGACGTTCACGCCCTCGTTGAGTCCCATCAGCGCAAGCGGAATCGGCTGGTCGCCGACCGAAAAAACGATCGGGTAGAAGCGCTGCAGCAGCGCGAATTCGTCGATGGTCGCCGGTATTGCGTGGGTTGCGCCGATCGCCGGCGCCTTGTCGAGCGGCCGGAGCTTCATTTTGCCGTGCTGGCCCACGTTGAGGGGCTCGAGCCCTGAGTAGAACAGGGGCAGGGTTTGCGTCGGCGCAGCAGTCGCCATCGTAGTCATCTCCTGGGGTTCTGGCGCAGGGCACGGCTGAGCGCCGGCATCCGGCCGCTATGTCGCGGAGCCTCTATTCGCCGCACCCCGATTAGGCAAGGCCTTGGCTTCCCTCCTGGATTTGAGGGACGCAATTCATTGATTGTTCAAGCCCTGACTGCGAAGCCGTCGAACCATGGCGGGCCGGTTGCAGTGACCATTTCGACATTTCTTGCGCTGTTCCCGGCGCTGTTCGGCATGTCCGCGGTCCAGGGCGCCGAGCCGCAGACGACCGTTCGCCGGCTGATCGTCCAGGATGAATTGATCCTCCGGGTGCCGCTTCGGCCGCGGCTGGTGATGCCCGAGATCGAGTGGGTCGAGCAACGTGGACCACGTTGCATCGACACCGGCGAGATCCGCGGCGCGAGCCTGTCCGGACGCGAGCATGTCGATTTCCTGATGTTCAATCGCTCGCGGGTGCGTGCGGAATTCAGTTCGGACTGCCCCGCCCTCGATTTCTACGGCGGCTTCTATCTGAAGCCCGAGGACGACAGGCTCTGCGCACGCCGGGATTCGGTCCATTCCCGGGTTGGCGGCAGCTGCCGGATCGAGCGCTTCATGCATCTCGTTCCACGACCGAGGCGTTAGGCTTTCTTGACTTCTTCTTACTTGCCACGGTAGCGGCCTTTGCCGCGGTGGTTGGTACCCCGCTCCTTTTTTTCCGGATATTGAATGACTTTCGCCGACCTCGGCCTTTCCGACCAATTGCTCCGCGCCGTTTCGGACAGCGGCTACGACGATCCGACGCCGATCCAGCGCGCCGCGATTCCCACCGTGCTGATGGGCCGCGATCTCATCGGCATCGCCCAGACCGGAACCGGCAAGACCGCCGGCTTCGTCCTGCCGATGATCGACATTCTCGCCGAGGGCCGAAGCAGGGCATTGATGCCGCGCTCGCTGATCCTCGAGCCGACGCGCGAGCTCGCCGCCCAGGTTTCCGAGAATTTCGAGAAATACGGCAAGTATCACCGGCTCTCGATGGCATTGCTGATCGGCGGCGTTCAGATGGGGGACCAGATCAAGGCGCTGGAAAAAGGCGTCGACGTGCTGATCGCCACTCCCGGACGGCTGAAGGATTTGTTCGAACGCGGCAAGATCCTGCTCACCGGGTGCGAGCTGCTGGTGATCGACGAGGCCGACCGGATGCTCGACATGGGCTTCATCCCCGACATCGAGGAGATTTGCGCCAAGCTGCCCAAGTCGCGGCAGACCTTGCTGTTTTCGGCGACCATGCCGCCGCCGATCCAGAAGCTGGCGGCCAGGTTCCTCAGCGACCCCAAGCGGATCGAGGTGGCGCGGCCGGCGACCGCAAACATCAACATCGAGCAGCGGCTGATCGAAGTCCGCGGCGACAAGAAGCGCGATGCGCTCAAGGATTTGCTTCGCGCCGACGAGTTCAAGAACGCGATCATCTTCTGCAACCGCAAGACGACGGTGCGCGAGCTCGCCACCAGCCTCAAGCGCTCGGGCTTCGCCGTCGGCCAGATCCAGGGGGACATGGAGCAGGCGGCGAGGATCGCCGAGTTCGACCGCTTCAAGAATGGCGAGATCGACATCCTGGTGGCATCGGACGTCGCCGCGCGCGGGCTCGACGTCAAAGGCGTCAGCCACGTGATCAATTTCGACGTGCCCTGGCAGCCCGACGATTACATCCACCGGATCGGCCGGACCGGCCGCGCCGGAATGAAGGGAATCGCGATCACCCTTGCGACGCGCGAGGATTCCGAGGCCGTTGCCGCTATCGAGAAGCTGGTCGGCCAGAAAATCGCGCGGGCCGACGTCGCCGGCCTTCTCGGCAGGCAGCCGACGGGCGATAAGGCCGACGAGCCGGAGCGGCCGGAGAAGCCGGCGCGGCATAAAGCCGCGCAAAAAGCGGAGAAGGCCGCCGGGCCGGCAAGGCCGCAAAAGCGCGCAGCCAAAGCGCCCGCCCGAAAGGAAGAGCCGCCGGCCGAGCGCTCACCGGTGGTCGAGGACATCGCCGAGGAATGGAACGGGCCGCTGCCGAGCTTCCTTTCGGTCAAGGCCGACTAAGCGCCCGATCGACGCGTCCGCCGGGCCGGAAGGCGGGCGGGAACATTCCTGTTTCTGGAAAGGCGGCGAACGGCTCCCTAGCTGCTTTTCTCAACCAGAAAAGGGAAGCCATATGACCGACAGCGCCGACTATGTGCCGCCGAAGGTGTGGACTTGGGAACAGCCGAGCGGCGGCAAGTTCGCCAGCATCAACCGGCCCATCGCCGGGCCGACGCACGACAAGGCCCTGCCGGTCGGAAAGCATCCGCTGCAGCTTTATTCGCTGGCCACGCCCAACGGGCAGAAGGTGTCGATCATGCTCGAGGAACTGCTCGAGCGCGGCCATTCGGGGGCCGAATATGACGCCTGGCCGATCGACATCAGCGAAGGCGACCAGTTCGCCAGCGGCTTCGTCGACATCAACCCCAATTCCAAGATCCCGGCGCTGGTCGACCGCAGCGGAAGCGAGCCGCTGCGGATTTTCGAATCGGGCGCGATCCTCGTCCATCTCGCCGAGAAGTTCGGCGAGTTCCTTCCCGCCTCGGGACCAGGCCGCGCCGAGACCCTGTCCTGGCTGTTCTGGCAAATGGGAAGCGCGCCCTTCCTCGGCGGCGGCTTCGGCCATTTCTACGTCTACGCGCCGGAGAAATTCGAATATCCGATCAACCGCTACGCGATGGAGGCCAAGCGTCAGCTCGACGTGCTCGACCGCCGCCTCGCCGAGAGCGAATATATCGCCGGCAGCGATTACACCATCGCCGACATCGCAATCTGGCCGTGGTACGGTCAGCTGGGACTCGGGCGAATCTACGATGACGCCGCGCGATTCCTCTCGACGCACGAATACGAACATGTCCAGCGCTGGGCGAGGGCGATCGACGCCCGGCCGGCCGTGAAGCGGGGGCGGATGGTCAACAGGCTGACCGGCGATCCTTCGGAGCAATTGCACGAGCGCCACGACGCCAGCGACTTCGAGCTCCGCACCCAGGACAAGCTCGAGCTGGCCGGCTAGCGCCGGTATCGCTCCAGGAACTGCTTCGCGAAGGGATCGAGCCGCCGGGCGGCGATGGCATCGCGCAGTCCCTGCATCAGCCGCTGGTAGAACCAGAGGTTGTGCTCGGTCATCAGCATCGCTCCGAGGATTTCGCCCGAGCGGACGAGATGATGGACATAGGCGCGCTCGAAGCGCGCGCAGGTGGGGCACGGGCAGCCGGGCTCGATCGGCTCGCGGTCCTCGGCGAAGCGGGCGTTGCGGATGTTGACCGGCCCGTCGGCGGTGAAGGCCTGGCCGGTGCGGCCGGAGCGGGTTGGAAGGACGCAGTCGAACATGTCGATCCCCCGGCGGACGGCCTCTACGATGTCGTCCGGCTTGCCGACCCCCATCAGGTAGCGCGGCCGGTCGGCGGGGAGCATCGGCGCGGCGAAATCGAGCACGACGCACATCGCCTCATGGCCTTCGCCGACGGCGAGGCCGCCGACCGCATAGCCGTCGAAGCCGATCCGGGTCAGCGCCTCGGCCGAGCCGCTGCGCAGGCCCTCGTCCAATCCACCCTGCTGGATGCCGATGATCGCCGCGCGCTCGGCATGTTCGCCGCCGGCGTCGAACGCCGAGCGGGAGCGTTTCGCCCAGCGCATCGACCGTTCCATCGCCTGGCGCTGGTCGGCGGCGGTCGCGCTCGCCGGAAGCAATTGGTCGAAGGCCATGACGATGTCGGAGCCGAGCAGGCGTTGGATTTCGACCGAACGCTCGGGGCTGAGCATGTGGCGGCTGCCGTCGAGATGGCTGGCGAAGGCGACGCCCTCCTCGCTGACCTTGGCAAGATCGGTGAGGCTCATCACCTGATAGCCGCCGCTGTCGGTCAGGATCGGCCGCTCCCAGCCCATGAAGCGATGCAGGCCGCCGAGCTTGGCCATCCGCTCCGCACCCGGGCGGAGCATCAGATGATAGGTATTGCCGAGGATGATGTCGGCGCCCGAGGCGCGAACCTCGTCGGGCTTCATCGCTTTCACCGTCGCTGCGGTGCCGACCGGCATGAACGCCGGGGTTCGTATCTCGCCGCGTTTCATGGCGATGCCGCCGGTGCGCGCGGCGCCGTCGGTCGCGGATATGGTGAAGGCGAAGCGGCTCATCAGGTCGCCCTAGCCGTTCGCCCGGAATGCCGTCGAGGGCACCCGTAAGCACAGCTGCGTGCCGCCCGGCCTTTCGGCGCGTCCGTCCAGCGCAAGGCCACTATTGCGGAAGGAACGCTCGCGGCTGCCATCCGCTATACTGGCGAAGGAGAGGAACATGTTGAGAAAGCTGCTTTTCGCCATTGGTGCCGGATATCTGTTCAGGAGGCTGACCGGCAGTCGCCGGGCGGCACGCTGGTAGCGCTGCTAGCCCCCAGCCGGCAGTAGCAGGCTGGCATCGCCGTAACTGTAAAAGCGGTAGCCGTGGGCGATCGCGTGGGCATAGGCCGCCTGCATCACCTCGAGCCCCATCAGCGCGCTGACCAGCATGAAGAGGGTCGAGCGCGGCAGGTGGAAGTTGGTTATAAGGCCGTCGACCGCCTTGAAGCGATAGCCAGGCGTGATGAAGATCGAAGTGTCGCCGTCGAACGGGCGGATGATGCCCTGGTCGTCGGCGGCGCTTTCGATGAGTCGCAACGAGGTCGTGCCGACGCAGATCAGGCGGCCGCCGGAGGCGCGGGCCGCGTTCAGGCGGTCCGCGGTCGTCACGTTGATCCGCCCCCATTCGGCGTGCATCCGGTGCTGGTCGGTATCGTCGGCCTTGACCGGCAGGAAGGTGCCGGCGCCCACATGAAGGGTCAGAGTTTCGCGGAGAATTCCACGCTGGTCGAGCGCGTCGATCAGCCGCGGAGTGAAATGGAGCGCGGCGGTCGGCGCCGCCACCGCCCCTTCCGACTTCGCAAACATGGTCTGGTAGTCGACGAGGTCGGCTTCGTCCGCCGGGCGGCGCGAGGCGATGTAGGGCGGCAGCGGCATGCGCCCGGCGCGCTCGAGCAGCAGCTCGACCGGCTCCTCCCCGTGAAAATGCAGCAGGAAGGCGCCGTTCTCGCCGCGCTCGGCAGCCGACGCGGTCACTCCGCCCCCGAACTCGATGGTGTCACCAATCTTGAGCCGCCTGGCGTTACGAATGAATGCCCACCAGTCGCGAGGCCCTTCGCGCTTGTGCAGGGTCGCGCCGATGCTCGCTTCGCCCCTGCGGCCCTCGAGCTGCGCGGGGATCACCCTTGTATCATTGAACAAGAGCACGTCGCCGGGCTCGAGCAGGCCGGGCAGCTCGAGCATTTGCCGGTCGGCGATGCGCTCGCCTTCAACCAGCAGCAGGCGGGCGGTATCGCGCGGCCGGGCAGGCCGGAGCGCTATGCGATCGGGCGGAAGGTCGAAGTCGAAAAGGTCGACACGCATCAGCCGCCGACGGTGGCGCGGACGATCCGCGTGGGCTCGCGGGGCGGTTCCCCGGGAGCAATCGCATCGACTGCCTGCATGCCCTCAATCACCCGGCCGAACACCGTATAGTTCCGATCGAGAGCGGCGCGCGGGCCGAAAGCAATAAAGAACTGGCTGTTCGCAGTGTCCGGCTCATTGGTTCGGGCGGCCGAGACCGTGCCGCGAAGGTGAGGGAGCGAGCTGAACTCGGCCTTGAGGTCGGGCAGGTCGGAACTGCCGGTGCCGGTGCCGGTGGGGTCGCCGCCCTGGGCCATGAAGCCCGGGATCACCCGATGGAACGGAGTGCCGTCGTAGAACCCGCGACCGGCCAGGGTTCGAATTCGCTCGACATGGGCCGGCGCGACGTCGGGGCGGAGCAGGATCACGACTTTGCCACCGTTCGACAGCTCGAGCGTCAGCCGGTTTGAAAGATCTGCAGCGATCTCGGCCGGGGCGTTGATGCTGGGGCCCGCTGCGACCGGCTGGGCGGGCTTCGCGGCAATCAGGGCCACGGCGATAAAAGGCAGCACGAACAACGCCTTGGGCATCCGAATTTCCTCCCCGGTGATTGCCGGCGACTAGCGCAGCGCTTGTCCTAGCGCCAGCCCTAACGCGCCCCCTCGAGGTAGCGGGCGACGTCCGCGGCGACTCCGGGCGTGACGAACTTCTCGATCGACCCCCCATAGCGGGCGATTTCCTTGACGAGGCGCGAGGCGATCGGCTGCAGCGACACGTCGGCCATCAGGAAGACGGTTTCAATTTCATCGTTGAGCTGCTGGTTCATGCCGGCCATCTGAAACTCATATTCGAAGTCCGCGACGGCCCGCAGGCCGCGGACGATTATCGAAGCGCCCTGCGCCTCGGCGAAATCCATCAGCAGCGAATCAAATTCGACGACCTCGATGTTGCCGGGAAGCTCTGCGAGCTCTCGCCGAACCATCTCGAGCCGCTGGGCGATCGAGAACATCGGCTCCTTCGAGGGGTTTGTCGTCACTCCGATGACCAGCCGGTCGACCAGGTGCGCGGCTCGCCGGATGATGTCCATGTGGCCCAGGGTGATCGGGTCGAAGGTGCCCGGATAGACTCCGATGCGGTCGGTCATGGTCAGTATTCCCGTTCTACCGCGAAGTGCGCGATGGCGCGGAGCAGGTCGGCTTCGCCCGCGTGGCCGGCGAGATGCTCGGCCGCCTGCTGTACGAGGAACCGCGCCTGCTGGCGCGCTCGGTCGGCGCCGAGCACCGATACGAACGTCGCCTTGCCGGCATGGGCGTCCTTGCCAGTGCGCTTGCCTGCCGACGTTTCGTCGCCGCTATGGTCGATGAGGTCGTCGGCAATCTGGAAGGCGAGGCCGACATTGCGGGCATAGCCTCGGTACGGCCGACGCGCTTCGGCAGGCAACCGCGCCATGATGCACGGCGCCTCGATCGAATATTCGATCAACGCACCGGTCTTGAGCTGCTGCAACCGTGTGACGGCGGCGAGGTCGAGGTCTTTGCCTTCTGCCGTCAGGTCCATCATCTGCCCGCCAGCCATGCCCGCCGGACCGGACGCGCGAGCGAGCTCGTGGACCAGCTCGCAGCGGACGAACGGATCCTCGTGTGTCAGCGGATCGGCGAGGATTTCGAAGGCCAGCGCATGGAGGCTGTCCCCGGCGAGCACTGCCGCATCGTCGCCAAAAGCCTTGTGGACGGTGGGCTTGCCGCGCCTGAGATCGTCATTGTCCATGCACGGCAAATCATCGTGGATCAGCGAATAGACGTGAATCGCTTCAATCGCCGCTCCGACGCGAAGCGCTCGATCCGGGTCGAGCGCGAACAGCCGAGCCGCAGCCACGGTGAGCAGCGGCCGAAGCCGCTTGCCGCCGCCGATGGCGGCATGGCGCATCGCCTCGAACAGCCGGTCTCGCCCGTCACCGGGCGATACGAGCAGGGATTCGAACAAGGCATCGACCCCGGCGGATACGCGCGCCGTTTCGCTTTCCAGCAGGGCACGCGAATGGTCGATTACCTCAACCGGCATCGAAGGGGGTCGTGCCGGCGGGCTTGCCATCGGCGCCAAAGGCGATCTTCTCGATCCGCGCCTGCGCCGCCTTCAGGCGCGATTCGCACAGACGCTTGAGCCGGTCGCCCTCCTGGTAAAGCTCGATCGACTGGTCGAGCGGCGCCTCGCCGCGCTCGAGCGTCCGGACGATCTCCTCGAGCCGCGCGAGCGCCGCTTCGAAGCTCAGCTCGCTTTGCGGTTCGGGCGCGTCCATGTTGGAGGAATGGCCCTCTGAAGCCGTCGAATCAATGCCTCAGCGGCGGAAGGGGTCGCGGATGCCCGGGACGATCTCGTCCGAGGCCAGTCCCTCCTCGCCCGCCTCGGCCGCGGCGAGCGCTTGCTCGGCTTCGCGGGCATGCTGCTCGCGCTCGGCGCGCAGCTGCTCGATCAGCGCCTCTCGGTCGCTTTCCAGCCGCTCGTCGGTTGGGGCCTGGGTGCCCGCAGCCTTCTGTGCCTTGGCGATGGCGGCATCGAGCTCGCGCTGAGAGCACAGGCCAAGGGTCACCGGATCCTTGGGCGTGATATTGGCCATGTTCCAGTGCGTGCGGTCGCGAATCGCGGCGATGGTCGTGCGGGTGGTGCCGATCAGCTTGGAAATCTGGCCATCGCTGACTTCAGGGTGATTCTTGATGATCCAGGCGATTCCGTCCGGCTTGTCCTGGCGCTTGCTGACGGGGGTGTAACGCGGCCCGCGGGTGCGGCGCACAGGATCCGGCGCCTTGTGCATCTGCAGTCGGTACTCGGGGTCGTTCTGCCCCTTCTCGATTTCCTCATGGGTCAGTTCGCCGGCACGGATCGGGTCGCGGCCGGTGAGCTTGGTCGCCGCCGTATCGTCGGCGATCGCTTGAACCTCGAGGATGTGCAGTCCGCAGAATTCGGCGATCTGCTCGAAGGTCAGCGAGCTGTTGTCGACCAGCCAGGCGGCGGTGGCGTGGGGCATGAGCGGCTGGGCCATGCGGCAATCTCCAAACATGAAAAGGGCCGCCCCTTCACGGAGCGGCCAACGTCGTCAGCCATCTAGTCCGGCACCGCCGCCACGGCAAGGCTCAAGCTCGGCCAGTTCGAGCACGATCTTTCCGACGTGCTCGCCCGCTTCCATTCGCGCATGGGCAAGGGCTGCTTCGTCAATGCCGAATGTGCGATCGACCACCGGCCGCAGGCGGCCGCTTGCGACATGGGGCCAGACGTTCTCGCGAAGTTGTTCGGCGACTATCGTCTTGAATTCGATCGACCGGGCCCGAAGGGTCGAGCCGGTCAGGGTCAGCCGCCGCCGCATCAAATCCGAAATCGCGATTTCCGCCTTGGCCCCGCGCTGGAAGGCGATCGACACGTGCCGTCCCTCCTCGGCGAGGCAGGCGAGGTTGCGTGGCACATAATCCCCGCCGACCATGTCGAGCACCACGGCGACGCCCCTGCCGCCGGTCAGGCGCTCGACTTCCTCGGCGAAGTCCCGCGTCCGGTAGTTGATCGCCGCTGCCGCGCCGATCTCCTCGGCCTTCGAGCATTTCTCGTCGCTGCCACAGGTGACGATCACGGTCAGCCCTAACAGCCGGCCGAGAGCGATCGCCATGGTGCCGATGCCGCTTGTGCCGCCGTGGACCAGGACTGTGTCACCCTCGGTTGCGTAGCCGAGCCCGACCAGGTTCACCCAAACGGTGAACAAGGTCTCTGGCATGGCCGCGGCCTCGACCAAGCTGAGGCCCTCTGGCACTTCGAGGCAAGTGCCGGCCGGCGCGCAGCAATATTCGGCATAACCGCCGCCGGCGACCAGGGCGCAGATTTTGCGCCCCGCCAGCGCCTCGGCGCCCTCGCCGGACTCGATCACCGTGCCGGCCACCTCGAGTCCGAGGATGTCGGACGCTCCAGGCGGCGGCGGGTAAAGTCCGCGGCGCTGCAGGATATCGGGCCGGTTGACGCCGGCGCAAGCGACCTCGATCAGCACCTCGCCAGCGCCGGGCCTCGGAACAGGCCGACCGACCACTGCCAGCTCTTCGGCACCGTCGGGTTGTGGCGCGACGATCGCCCGCATCGTCGATGGGATGGCGCTGTTCGCCATGGCGCCGCTTATTGACTTGCAGCCGGTCAGGGTCAACGATTCCGACATGGACCTTGACGACCTGTTCCCGTCCAAGCCGGACGACCCGCTGACGCAGCTCGCCAAGCAGGACCTCGATCCGATGTCCATCGATGAGCTGCATGCGCGGATCGAAGCGCTCAAGGCCGAGATCGCCCGAGTTGAGGCCCACATCGATCGGGCCCAGAGTCACCGCTCGGCCGCCGAGGAGCTGTTCAAGAAGTCCTGATCGGCTGCTGCTTCGGCCTGAACGTCGCCGGTTCAGGCAGCGAACAGGCTTCCCGGGGCATTATCTGGGGATAAGCGCGGCACCCGGCCTTGATTGCGGCGTTGGCGCGTATGACATTGGCACCAAAGCCCGCTGGCTTTCAGGGGGCGGGGAGACTCAGTTTCAATGCCCAGTTTCGCTCGCGAACTCGAACAGACCCTGCACAACGCGCTCGGCGAGGCGAGCCGGCGGAGGCATGAATATGCCACGCTCGAGCATCTGCTCATCGCGCTGGTTGATGACGAGCATGCGTCGAAGGTGATGATAGCCTGCGGGGTCAACCGGGACGAGCTTCGCGCTAGCGTCAAATCATATTTGGACAATGAGCTTGGAGCCCTGGTTGCCGACACCGGCACCGATCCGTCGCCGACGAGCGGCTTCCAGCGAGTCGTCCAGCGCGCCATTCTTCACGTCCAGTCTTCCGGGCGGGATGAGGTTACGGGCGCCAACGTCCTGGTCGCATTGTTCTCCGAGCGCGAGAGCTACGCGGTCTATTTCCTGCAGCAGCAGGACATGAGCCGTCTCGACGCCGTCACCTACATCAGCCACGGCGTTGGCAAAGGGGAAACCCCTGCCGAGCCGCGCGAGGTCAGCGGCACCGAGGAAAAAGGCGAAAAGTCCGAAGGCAAGAAGGAAAGCGCGCTCAAGCAGTTCACGGTCGACCTCAACGAGAAGGCCCGCGCCGGCAAGGTCGACCCCTTGATCGGCCGCATGCCTGAAGTCGACCGGACGGTTCAGATCCTTTGCCGGCGGTCGAAGAACAACCCGCTCTACGTCGGCGATCCCGGCGTCGGCAAAACCGCAATCGCCGAGGGTCTCGCGCGCAAGATCATCGAGGGCAATGTTCCCGACGTGCTCAAGGGCGCGACGATCTATGCGCTCGATATGGGCGCGTTGCTCGCCGGCACGCGCTACCGCGGCGATTTCGAGGAGAGGCTGAAATCGGTGGTCAGTGAGCTCGAAAAGATGCCCGACGCCATCCTGTTCATCGACGAGATCCATACCGTGATCGGCGCCGGCGCCACCAGCGGAGGAGCGATGGATGCCTCCAATCTCCTCAAGCCGGCGCTGTCGTCTGGAGCGATCCGCTGCATCGGCTCGACCACCTACAAGGAATTCCGCAATCACTTCGAGAAGGACCGGGCCCTTCTTCGCCGGTTCCAGAAGATCGACGTCAACGAACCAACCGTCGAGGACACGATCAAGATCATCGCCGGTCTGCGCTCGTCCTTCGAGCAGCATCACAACGTCCGCTACACGCCGGACGCCGTGAAGAGCGCAGTCGAGCTGAGCGCGCGCTACATTCATGACCGCAAGCTCCCGGACAAGGCGATCGACGTGATCGACGAAGTCGGCGCGATGCAGATGCTGGTGCCGCCGAGCCGCCGAAAGAAGGTGATCACGCCCAAGGAAATCGAGGCCGTGGTTGCGACGATGGCGCGGATTCCGCCGAAGTCGGTTTCCTCGGACGACAAGAAGGTGCTCGAGAATCTCGAGGGCGACCTCAAGCGCGTCGTATTCGGCCAGGACATTGCCATCGAGAAACTGGCCAGCGCGATCAAGCTGTCGCGGGCAGGGCTTCGCGATCCCGACAAGCCCATCGGCAACTACCTTTTCTCGGGCCCGACCGGCGTCGGCAAGACCGAGGTCGCTCGCCAGCTCGCCTCGATCATGGGCATTCCGCTCCAGCGCTTCGACATGTCCGAATATATGGAACGCCACTCGGTCAGCCGTCTGATCGGCGCGCCTCCCGGCTATGTCGGCTACGACCAGGGCGGGCTCCTGACCGATGCTGTCGACCAGCATCCGCACAGCGTGCTCCTGCTCGATGAGATCGAGAAGGCGCACCCCGACCTGTTCAATATCCTCCTTCAGATCATGGACAACGGCAAGCTGACCGATCACCACGGCAAGTCGGTCGATTTCCGCAACGTCATCCTGATCATGACCACCAATGCCGGCGCTGCCGACATGGCGCGGGAGAGCATCGGCTTCGGCCAGATGACGCGCGAGGACGCGCAGGAGGACGCGGTCAAGAAGATGTTCACGCCCGAGTTCCGCAACCGGCTCGACGCTATTGTGCCCTTTGCCTATCTGCCGCCGGCGGTCGTCGCCCGGGTCGTCGACAAATTCATCCTCCAGCTCGAGCTTCAGCTCGCCGACCGCGGGGTGCACATCGACCTCGACGACGAGGCCCGGCAGTGGCTCACCGACCGCGGCTACGACAAGCTCTATGGCGCCCGGCCGATGGGACGGCTGGTGCAGGAGAAGATCAAGCAGCCGCTCGCCGAGGAATTGCTGTTCGGCAAGCTCGTCAATGGCGGCGAGGTCAAGGTCCGAATCAAGGACAATGCGCCGGTCTTCGAGATCACGCCCGCACCGCCGAAAGCGAGCAAGGGCAAGGCCAGGGGCGGCGGCAATGGCAAGGCCAGGAAGGGCAGCGCCAAGGCGACCGACGCCACGGAATGACACCCCTTTCCTGAGCGGTTGGTCCGCCCTAAACGGCCGCCAACCGCAGCAGGAGTAGGTTCGACGTGAACACCATCCGTTTGCTTGCCGCGGGCGCCTTGTCGCTCGCTGCCGTTCCCATCGCCGCCCAGACCTCGCCCGCATTCGATGCCGCGCGGCTGTCGAAACACGTACAAACGCTGAGCGCGGATGCTTTCGAAGGCCGCGCGCCGGCCACGAAGGGCGAGCAGATGACGGTCGACTACATCGTCCGCGAGTTCCGGTCGGCCGGTCTTCAGCCGGGTGGGGATATCGTCAATGGCCGCAGGCAGTGGACCCAGCGCGTGCCATTGCTGAAGTCCGATATTGTCGGCACGCCGCAGCTTACGGTGCAGACAGCGGCCGGCCAGATGGCGTTGACGCAGGGAGAGCACATTGCCGTTCGCTCACCGATGAGCGGTCATACGTCGGTCAACATCAACGCACCTTTGGTCTTCGCCGGCTACGGAGTGCACGCGCCCGAGCGCAATTGGGACGACTTCAAGGGACAGGACGTGCGCGGCAAGATCCTCGTCGTCCTCATCAACGACCCGGACATCGAAGGCGGCGAAGGCGACTTCGGCGGCCGGCTCATGACCTATTACGGCCGCTGGACCTACAAATATGAGGAAGCGGCGCGCCGAGGCGCGGCCGGCGTCATGGTCGTCCACGAGACGGAGCCGGCCTCCTACGGCTGGGCGACGGTCAAGAACAGCAACACCAACACCATGTTCGACATCGTCCGCCAGGATCCGGCGGCGGCCCATACGCCGTTCGAAAGCTGGATCCAGCGCGACACGGCGGTCGAGCTGTTCCGCGCCGCCGGCTTGGATTTCGAGCAGGCGAAGGAGGCCGCCAAGCGCCGCGACTTCCAGCCGACCGACCTCAGGGCGAGGCTCAATGCCAGCCTCAACGCGCAGACCGAGGTGATCACGTCCTACAACGTGGTCGGGCTGCTGCAGGGCACCCGGCGTCCCGACGAAACGGTGATCTACACCGCCCACCACGACCATCTCGGAATCGGCCAGCCCGACGCGCGGGGCGACCGCATCTATAATGGCGCGGTCGACAATGCGACGGGCGTCGCCCACGTCATCGAGCAGGCGCGGGCATTCGCGCGGCGGCCGCGCACTGAGCGGTCGGTCGTCTTCCTTGCCGTCGGCGCCGAGGAAAAGGGGCTGCTCGGCTCCGAATATTATGTCGCCAATCCGCTCTATCCGCTGGCCAAGACCGCCGGGCTACTGAACACCGATTCGATGGGCGTGCATGGCCGAGCGCGCAACTTCAGCATGTCCGGAGTCGCGCGTGTCGACCTGCTCGACATGTTGATCGCCGAAGCGGCGAAGCAGGGGCGAACATTCACTCCCGACCCGCGCCCCGAGGCGGGGCTGTTCTTCCGGTCCGACCATTTCCCGTTCGCCAAGGCGGGCGTTCCGGCGATCTCCTTCCGTTACGGCAATGATTTGGTGAATGGAGGCATGGCGCGCGGCAATGCGCTGATCGATGATTATGTCGCCAACCGATATCACCAGCCGGCGGACGAGTTCGACCCGAGCTGGGATTTCAGCGGCATGGTCGAGGACGCCCGGCTGCTGCACGGCGTCGGCTACGGCCTCGCCAATTCGAGCGCCTGGCCGAACTGGAGCCAGGACAGCGAGTTCCGCGCGGTCCGCGACCGCAGCGCCGGCGACCGCGGCCTTCCGGCACCGCAACAGCTCGACCAGCGCGCTGGAGAGCGCGGTTGAGCGAAACGCTCGAGCCGGCTCTGCCGGACGATCTCGACGCCAAGGCCGAGCGGCTGATGCGGCGGGTGTGCGACCTCGATCTCAAGCTCGCCACTGCCGAAAGCTGCACCGGCGGAATGCTCGCGGCGCTGCTCACCGATATCCAGGGGTGTGGACACGGCTTCGATCGCGGATTCGTCACCTACAGTAAGGAGGCGAAGTCCGACCTGCTCGGCATCGACCGTGACATTCTCGAGCAGAACGACGCGGTGTCGGAGACGGTGGCTCGGGCCATGGCCGAAGGCGCGCTCGAGCGATCCGAGGCTGATATCGCCGTCGGCGTCACCGGCTTTGCCGGGCCTGCGGGCGACGGCTGCGAGGAAGGGCTGGTCCACCTCGCTTTGGCCTGCCGTGGACGGCCGACTCGCCACCGCGTCGAGCGGTTCGGCGCGCTCGGCCGCGGACCCGTGCGGCTGAAGGCGCTCGAGGCGATGATCGAGATGATCGAAGAGTCGCTGGGCGAATCCTGAAACTGGAGAAGGGTGCGATGGCGGAATTGATCTTTTACACGAACCCGATGTCGCGCGGCCGGACGGTTCGCTGGATGCTCGAGGAGGTCGGCGCGCCGTATGAAACCGAAATTCTCGACTACGGCTCGACGATGAAACAGGAGCCGTACCTGTCGATCAACCCGATGGGCAAGGTTCCGGCGGTCGTCCACAAGGGCAAGGTGATCACCGAGGTCGCAGCCATCGTCTGCTACCTCGCCGATGCCTTCCCCGAGGCGGCATTGGCGCCGCCCACCGACCAGCGGGCCGATTATTATCGATGGATCTTCTTCCTCGCAGGTCCGGTCGAGGCAGCGTTCAGCAACCGGGCTGCCGGCTGGGAGCCGCCGGCCGACAAGCAGGCAATGTTCGGCTATGGCACCTACGATCTGGCGATTGCTACGCTCGAAAAGGCCGTTTCAGGGCGCCAATTCATCGCCAGCGATCGGTTCACCGCCGCGGACCTTCTGCTCGGCGCCTACATCAACTTCATGCTTCGCTTTAACTTGCTGGAGCCGAGACCGGTTTTCACGGACTATGCCGCCAGGATGACCGACCGGGACGCCTATCTCAGGGCGACCCAGGTGGATGATCGGCTGGCCGCGGAAATGCAGGCGAAGCAGCAGGCGGCCCAGTCGCAGCCGACCGCCTAAGGGACGATTGCCAGCCCGTCGCCATTCTTGCCGGCGGGCAACCTTCCGATCACCGTGCCGCTGGCCATGTCGAGCTCGGCGAGCCGGTCGATGCCGGTTTCGGCGACGTAGAGGCGTCGTCCGTCGGCGTCGAACAGGATGGTGACCTGGCCGAACTGGGCCTGGCCGCTGACCGTGATCGTCCGCCGTGGCCGAAGCGTCGCCGTGTCGAACAGGCTCAGCGTGCCCTCGCCATAGTTCGAGGTCACTGCCGTGCGACCGTCGGGGCTGATGATCACCCGGATGGGCTGCTTGCCCGTCGCCAGCTTGGCCATTGGCCGGAGCGTGACAGCGTCGATCACGTGGACGGCGTCACCGCCGACCTCCGACACCCACAGCTGCCGGCCGTCGGGCGTCACGGCGATGCCTTCGGGCCGGCTGCCGACCGGCAGGTCGCGCAGCTTGCGTGCCCGAGCGAGGTCGATGACGCTGACCGTTCCCGAGCCGATGTTGGCGACGAAGGCGCGGGCGAAGTTGGGTGAAACCGCGACCATGTGTCCGCCATCCTGGCCCAGCGGAATCGCGCTAACACGCTCTTGATCGGGCGAAACGATGCTGAGCGTTCGCGCACCTTCCGTGGTGGCAATGATGCGCCCGTCCGGCAGCCATAATATGCCGTGGGGTCGACTGTCCGGAACAAGCGCGACGGTGCGGACTCGCTCGCGGCGCTCGACGTCGAAAATGTCGATCGAGCTGCCGCCATAGGCGACGACTGCAATTCGCTTGCCGTCAGGCGACAGCGCGATCTCGTGGGGGTTCGGCCCAGTTTCCCGCCGCGCGAGCTCGCGGCCTGTAACCAGATCGACGAAACTGATGCTGTCCTCGCCCTTGTTGCCGACGATCAGCAGCGGGTTCGCCGCGGCAGGGACGGAAGCGACACCGAGCGCAAGGGCCAAGCATAGCAGCAATCTTCGCATCCGCCGGACCCTAACGGGAACGAAACCCGGCTGCCAGAGTCCATGCCTTGAGGCAGCTGGGGAGGCCGACATGATCGACGACAGGGTTCGCAGACAGGCCGTCGCGCTTTACGATCGCTTCACCCACGGCGACATGGACCGCCGATCGTTCATGACTCGAATGGTCGCCTTGGCCGGAAGCGTGGCAGCAGCCGAAGCCTTGATCGGCGCCATCGCCCCCTCGCCCGCCGCCGCGGCCATCGTTCCGGCGGACGACCCTCGACTGACGACGGGTATGGTCCACCCCGTGCCTCGCTACAGCGCCTACGCGGCGCAGCCGCGAGCACCGCGCGGTCGGCGGCTCCCGGCCGTGATCGTAATCCACGAGAACCGCGGCCTCAACGGCTATACCCGCGATGTCGCACGCCGGCTGGCGTTGGCCGGCCACTATGCGATCGCTCCGGACTTCCTTTCCCCTGCCGGTGGGACGCCGGACGACGCAGACCGGGCCCGGGACATGATCGGCAGCCTTGACCTTGCGGCCGCGACCGAAGCGGCGGTGCGGATGCTCGAGACGCTTCGCCGCCGGCCGGGCGGCAATGGCAAGGCGGGAGCCGTCGGCTTCTGCTGGGGCGGCGCCTTCGTCAACCGGCTCGCCGTCGCGGCCGGCGATCGGCTTGATGCCGGCGTCTCCTTCTATGGCCCGGCTCCGGACGTCTCGGAAGCGGCCAGGGTCCACGCCCCATTGCAAATCCACCTCGCCGAGCGCGACGAACGGGTGAACCGAACCGGCTTTCCCTGGGTCACGGCGCTGCGCGAAGCGGGCAAGCCGGTGACCTTCTTCTATTACGAGGGGGTGGATCACGCCTTCCACAACGACACTTCGGCCGAACGCTATGACCGCGAAGCTGCCGAGCTCGCCTGGGCGCGCACGCTTCGCTTCTTCCGTCGGCATCTGCGACAGGGCTAACGGAAAGATCCGTTGGTCTCCGGCCAGGTTTCCGACCGGACCGCTTGATGGACTGCCTTGGCGAGATCAGCGCCGGCCACGGCCGATATCGCCGCGAGGAAAGCGACTTCGCCAGCCTTCTCGCCCCGAGCGGCGCTGTCGAGATAGTGGCGCCACACGCTGAACAGACCATCGCTGCCGGGAGCGATCGCCCGCACGGCCGAGTCGATCTGCAGGTTGACCAGCAGCCCGCACGCGTAGGCGGCGTCGAACGCGCCGCCTTCGATCGCCGAACGGATCGAGCGCCCTGCGCGATGCTTCACGCAATCGCTTCGCATCGAGATTATGCGACGTTCGGCGTTCGCCGCGGTCGTGCCTCCCACTGATCGAAGCGCAAGCGCGGCCATGGCATCCGCGCCGCCTTCGTGAATCCAGGCATCGCCGCCATCGGCGAACAATTGTCTCTGATAAAGGTGGGCCGCTTCGTGGGCGAAGAACCAGGCGAGCTCGTCGGCAAGCGCGGGATCGCGCATTCGCTCTGGCCAGACCGATCCATAAAAATGGGTGAATACCTGTCCGGGCAGTGTCCCTCCCTGGCGACCGTACCTGCCACCAGGACTGGCGACGTCATAGGAAGCAAACAGCATGGGCTTTTCGGGAAGCGCGCCGAGGCGCTCCGAGAACAGCCGCATGAATGCCGGCAGCTGTCCGACCAGCTGGCCGCGGATCCGTTCGGGGAGCGAGCCGTCGATAACGGCGATGAGGTCAGCGCTCTCAACCGGGCGAGAAGCTCCGACATAGACCATCCGGCCGGAGTCGCTGTCGAGCCACTCTGCGCGTCCGTCCCTGGTCACGCCGTTGATCAGGATTGGCGTCCTGCCGGCATCCAGCTGGATCAACCATCCCAACTCGTCGCCGCAGGAATCGAGGCAGGCGAGGAGCCGGCCGCTGTGAAACAATATGCCGCCATCGCCGAATGGCGAGAACGGTGCATAGTCGCTCGGCAGAGGCCGGTAGACCGGCGGAATCTCTACGGAGACAGTCGAGAAAGCGGCGCCATCCCGTCGCCGCACGGCCTCGCCCTGCGGTGTCTCGACGATCTCGAAATCCGGAGCCACGGTCCAGCTCTCGATCCGGCTCGTATCCGTGGAACGTCGGAAAAGCAGCTGGCGAGCCGTGCCGGGGAAGGCGTAGCGCGCCTGCCACGCACCTTCGGCCGGAACGGTGATGGAGATCGTCGGCGCAAGCGTGGGTTGCGGCTGCTCGCCCGCGGTCGCGCAGCCGCACAGGATTCCTAGCAGGACAAAAACAAGGGTCCGCATTTCCCCCTCCTGACCGCCTGACCGCCTGATCGCCTGACCGCCTGACCGCCTGACCGCCTGACCGCCTGACCGCCTGACCGGTCAACAATGCCGTCCGGGGCGAGCCAGAGGCAATCGATAATGAAAAAGGGGCCGGCGGTCTCCCGCCAGCCCCTCGAATTCCCTTCCGAAGACGAAACCGCTTATTCGCGGTTGCCCAGGAAGTTGAGCAGGAACATGAACATGTTGATGAAGTCGAGGTAGAGGCTGAGCGCCCCCATGATCACGACCTTCCCCATCATGTCGCTGCCGGCGACATAGGCGTACATGCTCTTGATCCGCTGCGTGTCATAGGCGGTCAGGGCGGCGAAGATCAGGACGCCGATGGCGCTGATCGCCATCTGCATCGCCGCCGACTGCATGAACAGGTTGATCAGCAGCGCGACGAGCAGGCCGACGACGCCCATGATCAGGAACGTGCCCCAGCCCGAAAGGTCCTTCTTGGTCGTATAGCCCCACAGGCTGAGACCCATGAAGGCGGCCGCGACCGCGAAGAAGGTCTGGGCGATCGAGATCCCGGTGAACACCAGGAAGATCGACGACATCGACAGGCCCATCGCCGTGGCGAAGGCCCAAAACATCGTCTGCAGGGTCGCCGTCGACATGCGGTTGAGGCCGAAGCTCATCGCGAAGACGAAGCCCAGCGGAGCGAGCATGATCACCCACTGCAGCGGGGTGCCAACCATCTGGGCGGCAAAGCCGCTGTTGTAGAACAACAGGGCGACAATCCCGGTGAGCAGGATGCCCGACGCCATATAATTGTAGACGGACAGCATATAGGACCGCAGGCCCGCATCGCGGGCGGCGCGCGGAACACCAACCGTCGTCGCGGCAGGGTTCACGCCGGTCGTGCGCGGGTCGTACTGGTTCTGCATTTCTTCTCCCTCGTGCCGGGCAAAGGGCCCGTTTCGCCTAGCGAATATGGTGAAAGCGGGAACGGCTATCAAGGAAAACCGGTCGTCAGCACGGATGCGAAACCCTAAATTGCGCCGATGCACCGGCTGTTCGTCGCAATCCGCCCGCCTGAGGACGTCCGCGACCTGCTGATCGACGCGATGGACGACAGCGCCGACTTCCGCTGGGTCGGCGAGGACAATCTGCACTTGACGCTGCGCTTCGTCGGCGAGGTCGAGCGGCCGGTGGCGAACGATCTCGCGCATGCGCTCGGCTCGATTCGCTTCGATCCGTTCAGCCTGCGGGTGAAGGGCGTCGGCCGCTTCGAGCAACGGAGCGGCGGCGCGCTATGGGCCGGAGTCGAACCCAGGGAGCTGGTCGCCGCGCTCGCTGCCAAGGTCGAGCGGGTCTGCCAGTCGGTCGGCCTGGAGCCGGAGCGGCGCGCCTTTCACCCGCACATCACGCTCGCCCGCTGGAAAGGTCGCCGCGGCCGCGAGGTGGCGGACTTTCTCGAACGCAACCGCGGCCTCGCGTCCGAACCGTTCCAGGTCGATCGCTTCATCCTGTTCGAAAGCCGCCTGACGCGCCACGGCGCGCATTATGAGGAAAGGGCGGAGTATCGGCTCACGTAAAGCGCAAATCAGGGCAGACGATTAGCTTACGTCTGCCCTGACAAGTTTCACCGCGTGCTTGTGAGGTGCTTGCCGAAGAACTCGAGCAGCTTGGGCAGCGCCTTGCCCACGTCCCTGTCGTACAGGCTCATGTGCGTGCTGCCCGGAACGACGAACAGCTCCTTCTCGCTCCTCGCCAAGGCATAGGCGCGCCCGCTGTGCCACTTCGAACCGGCCTCGCTGCCGGCGATCAAAAGCAGCGGCTGCGTGAGCAGGGTGTCGATACGGTCGAAGGCGTCGAACGCGTAGATCTTGTCGGTGCTGCTGTTCAGGAAGCGGTTCGACGAATTCTCATGCCGCCACCTGTTCGCCTGCCGATAATATTCGCTGGCCTCCACCATGTCGGGCTCGGACACGCCTTCAGTCGAGTCCGGCACGTACGGAAGCATCGCCGGCTGAGCGCCGTTGGCTTCCGCCGTACGCTGCTGACCGAGGCCCTGAAGGGTGGCGAGCTGCTCCTCGACCGTCCCCGTTCCTCTCCAGCCTTTGCGGAAACCGTCCCCCATGTTGAACGCGCTGACTCCGGCGACAGCCTTGATCCGGTGCTCGGTCATCGTCGCGTTGATGGCATAACCGCCGCCGGCGCAAATCCCGAGCGCTGCGATCCGCTCGCGATCGACGAACGGCACGGTGGTCAAGTAGTCGACCGCGCTTCTGATGTCCTCCACGCGGGCCGTCGGGTCTTCGAGCAGACGGGGCTCACCGCCGCTTTCCCCCTGATGGGAGGCATCATAGGCGAGCGCGACGTAGCCGTTCTGCGCAAGCCGGTAGGCGTAGAGGCTTGCGGTCTGCTCCTTGATGCCGCCGGCCGGATGGATGACGACGACTGCCGGATAGGTCCGGCCGGGAACGGTATTGGCGGGCGAGAATAGGATACCGGCCATGTTGATGGCGCCGTTCTTGAAGGTGACTCGCTCTGTCTTCACCGTGCGGTCGGCACGGACCGCGGCGGTGAAGTCCGCAAGCGAGACGATGACGTTCGCGTTTGCTGGCGATCCACGGTTCTGCATGTTGCTACCTCCACTCTGTGTTGCAGGCTGAGCCGCGCTGGCCGGCGCGGCGTTCGGCGCAAATCCGGCCGAGATGAACACGGCTGCGAGCGCGGTCGCGCTCTTGGTGAAGTCCATGGTGGTGCTTCCTTCTTCGGATCGAAAAGCCGTCGAGGGTCTTCGTCGGTGCACCCAAATAGAGAGTATGCCCGGTCAGCGATTAGACGGTAGAATGTGGATGAGCCTATAAGCTGGAGTAATATATGCGGCGCGAGGAGATGGCCGATCTGACGGCGTTCCTGGCCGTTGCCGAGGAACGCAGTTTCACGCGAGCGGCTGTCAGGTTGGGCATGTCGCAGTCTGCTCTGAGTCAGATCGTGCGTCGGCTCGAGGAGCGGCTCGGGCTGCGGCTGCTGACGCGAACGACGCGCAGCGTTGCGCCGACCGAGGCCGGTGAACGCCTGCTTGAAACCCTCGCTCCCGCGCTGAGCGACTTGGACGCCCGCATTGCCGCGCTCAGCGCATTGCATGACCGACCCGCCGGGCTGATCCGCATCACTTCGGTCGAGCACGCCGCAGAAACTGTGCTCTGGCCGGTGTTGAGGACTTTCCTGCCCATGTACCCAGACGTCAGGGTCGAGATCATTCTCGACTACGGCCTGACCGACATCGTCGCCGAGCGGCTGGACGCCGGCGTCCGGCTCGGAGAGCAAGTCGACAAGGATATGATCGCGGCCCGTATCTCTGCGGACATTGCGATGGCTATCGTGGGAGCACCAGGCTATCTGGGCCGGAGGTCGCGACCCAAGGTGCCTCAGGATCTGGTCAATCACGACTGCATCAACTTGCGCCTCGGGGCTTCGCGCGAACACGCGCCTTGGAGGTTCAAGAGGGGCCCGCGCGAGCCTCATGTTCGGGTTGATGGCCCTGTGGCCTTCAACACCCTCGCAATGATCCGGGAAGCAGCCCTCGACGGCTTCGGCTTGGCATATTTGCCTCAGGATTATGTGCAGCGCCACTTGGATGAGGGCCGGTTGATCAGCGTGTTGGCGGATTGGTGTGCCCCTCTCCCGGCATACCATCTTTACTACCCGAGCCGCAGACAGCAGCTGCCAGCGTTGTCGCTGCTGGTGGAAGCACTACGACATCGTAGTTGAGCCGACGGTGATGGTGATCGGCTACGACGCGGTTTGAAGCGATGTTGGGGCGCACCCATATCGCAGCGCCCGCGTTGACCCGAGCCGCCGCCGCGAGTAGCAACAAGAACAAAGCTGGAACGAACTCGAACCGATGCTGACCCACATTTCCGTCCGCGGCGCCCGCGAGCACAATCTCAAGGGAATCGACGTCGACATCCCGCGCGAAAGCCTGACGGTGATCACCGGCCTTTCCGGCTCGGGCAAGTCGAGCCTCGCCTTCGACACCATCTATGCCGAAGGGCAGCGCCGCTACGTCGAGAGCCTAAGCGCCTATGCGCGCCAGTTCCTCGAGATGATGCAGAAGCCCGACGTCGAGCATATCGACGGCCTGTCGCCGGCGATCTCGATCGAGCAGAAGACGACCAGCCGCAACCCGCGCTCGACGGTGGCGACGGTCACCGAAATCTACGATTACATGCGGCTTCTCTGGGCCCGCGTCGGAGTGCCCTATTCGCCCGCCACCGGGCTGCCGATCGAGGCGCAGCAGGTCAGCCAGATGGTCGACCGGACGATGGCGCTTCCGGAAGGGAGCCGCCACTATCTGCTGGCGCCGGTCGTCCGCGGCCGCAAGGGCGAGTATCGCAAGGAGCTGGCCGAATGGCAGAAGGCGGGCTTCACCCGGGTGCGGATCGACGGCGAATTCTATGCCATTGAGGAAGCGCCGGCGCTCGACAAGAAATACAAACATGACATCGAGGTGGTGGTCGACCGCATCGTCGTCCGCGAGGGCATCGAGGCGCGGCTGGCCGACAGTTTCGAGACGGCGCTGAAGCTGGCGGATGGCTTGGCGTATTTGGATCCGGCGGATGCGCCCAGTGGCACAGAGTCCGTTCGTCCCGAGCGAAGTCGAGGGACGCAGGCAGACCGTGTCTCGACTTCGCTCGACACGAACGGTGATGGGAGCGGCTCGAAGTCGGGGATGAAGCTCGACTTCGGCGTGCCCGGCCGGATCGTCTTTTCGCAAAAATTCGCCTGCCCGGTATCGGGCTTCACCATCGCCGAGATCGAGCCGCGGCTGTTCAGCTTCAACGCTCCGCAGGGCGCCTGCCCGGCCTGCGACGGGCTGGGCGAGAAACTGGTGTTCGACGAGGACCTCGTCGTCCCCAACCACAATCTCAGCATCGCCAAGGGCGCGGTCGTCCCCTGGGCCAAGTCCAACCCGCCCTCGCCTTATTACATGCAGGTGCTCAGCAGCCTGGCGCGCGCCTATGACTTCGAGCTCAACGTGCCGTGGCGCGACCTTCCCGAGCAGGCGCAGCAGGTCATCCTCCACGGCACCGCGGGCAAGCCGGTCACCCTGCGCTTCGTCGACGGACGCAAGAGCTACGAGGTCAAGAAACCGTTCGAGGGGGTGATCGGCAACCTCAACCGGCGGATGCTGCAGACCGAGAGCGCGTGGATGCGCGAGGAATTGTCGCGCTACCAGTCGAGCCTGCCGTGCGAGACCTGCGGCGGCGCCCGGCTCAAGCCCGAGGCGCTGTCGGTGAAGATCGCGCAAGAGGACATTAGCTCCGCCAGCCGCCGCAGCGTCGCCGACGCCCGCGACTGGTTCGCAACGCTCGATGCGAGGCTCGGCCCGCAGCAGCGCGAGATCGCCCGCGCGATCCTCAAGGAGATCAACGAGCGGCTCGGCTTCCTGCACAATGTCGGGCTCGATTATCTCCACCTCGACCGGACCAGCGGCACGCTGAGCGGCGGCGAAAGCCAGCGAATCCGTCTTGCGTCACAGATCGGCTCGGGCCTCAGCGGCGTGCTCTACGTGCTCGACGAGCCGTCGATCGGCCTCCACCAGAAGGACAACGACCGGCTGCTCGAGACTCTGAAGCGGCTGCGCGGCCTCGGCAATACGGTGCTGGTGGTCGAGCATGACGAGGATGCGATCCGCAACGCCGACCATGTCATCGACATGGGGCCGGGCGCCGGCGCCCATGGCGGCGAAGTGGTCTGCGCCGGGACTCTCGACGAGCTGCTCGCCTGCGAGACGAGCATCACCGCCGATTATCTTTCCGGTCGCCGCGAGATCCCGATGCGCGACAAGCGCCGCAAGGGCAATGGCAGGAAGCTGACCGTCCACGGCGCCACCGCCAACAACCTGCTCGGGGTGACGGTCAGCGTCCCGCTCGGCACCTTCACCTGCATCACCGGCGTTTCGGGAAGCGGCAAGTCGTCGCTGACCATCGACACGCTCTACGCCGGCGCCGCGCGGGCGCTGAACGGCGCGCGGATCGTCTGCGGCCCGTGCGACAAGATCACCGGCCTCGAGCATCTCGACAAGGTGATCGACATCGACCAGTCGCCGATCGGCCGCACGCCGCGCTCCAACCCGGCGACCTACACCGGCGCCTTCACCCAGATCCGCGACTGGTTCGCCGGCCTGCCCGAGAGCCAGGCGCGCGGCTACAAGCCCGGCCGCTTTTCGTTCAACGTCAAGGGCGGCCGCTGCGAGGCGTGCAAGGGCGACGGCCTGCTCAAGATCGAGATGCACTTCCTGCCCGACGTCTACGTCACCTGCGACGTGTGCCACGGCAAGCGCTACAACCGCGAGACGCTGGAGGTGAAGTTCAAGGGCAAGTCGATCGCCGACGTGCTCGACATGACGGTCGAGGACGCGGCCGAATTCTTCAAGGCGGTGCCGGCGATCCGCGACAAGATGCGCATGCTCCAGGAGGTCGGACTCGGCTATGTCCACGTCGGCCAGCAGGCGACGACGCTCAGCGGCGGCGAGGCGCAGCGAGTCAAGCTCGCCAAGGAGCTGTCGCGGCGGGCGACGGGCAAGACCTTGTATATTTTGGATGAGCCGACCACCGGCCTGCATTTCGAGGACGTGCGCAAATTGTTGGAAGTGCTCCACCGCCTGGTCGAGCAGGGCAACAGCGTGGTGGTGATCGAGCATAATCTGGACGTGATCAAAACTGCGGATCACGTCATTGATTTGGGACCTGGAGGCGGGGTCAACGGTGGCAGGATCGTCGTGACGGGTACACCCGAAGAGGTCGCGAACTGCGCGGACAGCTACACAGGGCAATACCTCCGGCCGCTGTTGGAGCGGGCGAGAGTTTCAGCCGAGGAGAAGCCGAGCCCCGGACCCCGATCCGGGGCAGACCTCATTCCGGCGAAGTAGGCTCCTTCTCATAGTTGG
>DATLWK010000009.1:0-67411 GCA_035576365.1 Sphingomicrobium sp.
CGTTCGAAAGATCCGGCTCACCGCTTCCTCTGACCGTATGATGTGGCAGCACCAGCTGACCACGGACAGAAGCAAGTAACCAGCGGCAGGATAGACCGGGGCAGCTTGACACCAAGGCCCATTACAGAAGCGGACATTAGCAATCATCGGCGCGGCAGCGGATGTTATGTGAAGCGGCGGTTCGAAATAGGCCCCCTTGAACCACCTTGCAGTGTTCCCCATGTGTTCTCCGCTGCCCAGGCACCATGGCAGCACTTAACAGGAGAACAGAAATGGCATTGCAGGACGGTATCTATCTCGTGAGGTTCAGCACGCCACTCGGAGAGGGCTCCGGTGTTACTTATCTCACCGAAGGGAAGCTGTACGGCGGTGACAGCATGATGGCTTACGTGGGCAAGTTCAGCGAAAAAGGAGGCAGTGCGAACGCGGAAGTACGCGTTTTCCAGCACAGCAACACACCCGGAATGGAGTCGGTGCTGGGCACGAATTCTGCCACGCTGAAACTCAGCGGCGACGTATCGGGCAGCACTGCCAATCTGTCCGGCTCTGCGCCTCAAGCGCCAGGGGTCCAGCTTTCAGTTTCACTTTCGCCGCTAAGCGAATAGCGTCACATTTGTAGGTCGCGCAGCTCGGGCGCGGCCCACAACTTCCGCTCATCGGTCGCGGTACGTCCATGCACTAACCTGTGCAACGTCGGCGAAGATCCGTTCGATCCCCTGCCCCACCGGATCGACTTGGGTGGCCTTGGCCTCAGCCCAGTCGAGCCACTCACTAAGGCTCCTGCCCTCGACCGGCTCTGCCTCCGGCAGCTCGAGCTCGCGCAACCTCGCGATAAAATCGCGCGCGAGTTCGGCCCGCTTCCAGCCTTCCGCAATATCCAGCAGCCTACGGAAGCGATTGTCGTCCTGCTGCTTCTGCTGCTGCTCGAGCTCGGCCTGCCGCTGACGCTCGGCCAAAATCCGCGCCTGCTCCTCGCGCTGGCGCCGCTGGCCGGCAAGGATCGGCCCGAGCACCAAAAGTGTGGCGACCACCTGCGGCAGGAGCGCCTCAAAGGGGTTCCTGTCCGTTTCCAGCCATGTCTTCCTCAGGCGCTGGTCGGTCCAGGTCTCGATTTTGATCTCGAACCGACCGGTCGGCTCGAGCTCCTTCTTCACCCCGGACCGGTTCCATGTCTCCCAGCGCTTCTCCTCCGCGGTCAGCGGCCGCGTCACCTGCCGCGATTTCTCGTGGACGACGAAGGCGATTTCCTCGCCGGATATGGTCGCGGTCAGCTGCCGGCGTTGGTTCTCCCCAATTGTCGCTCCGTTCTTCTCAAGCGCCCGGAACAGCGCGTGCAGAACGCGATGCCGGCGGCGCTCAGCTGGCGTGAGGTCCGGCACAGTGTGCAGCTTGCGACGCCACGGGTCACGCTCGCGGCGCGCCTCCTGCTGCCGGCGCCGGTGGCCGGCGATCCAGCCAGCAATCAGCGGATGCGGGCGAGGAAGCCGATCGGGGACAGTGATCTCTTCGATCCGCGCGACCTGCTGAGCAACTGCGCGGCGCAGTCCTTCTTCCTGGTCCGGAGTCGGCGCAATCGTCGCCTGCTTCGGGATCCCGGGCCGCCACTGTGGCAGCGGCTTCACTTTGACCGCCTTGCCGGCGGCCTTCTTCGCCCACCAGCCAGCCGGCGGAGACGGAATGTCGAGCCGCTTGCAGATTTTCCTAAGGCCAACATCGCTGATGCCGAACTGTTCGGCCAGGCGGATCATCGGCGTCTTCCAGACCAGCTCGTACAATTTCTCACGGCTAAGCGTTGTCGGCCCCGCGCTGCCCGGCTGATCAGTCATGCCGCTCGCGCTCGATGGCCGATATCCTCATCTGTTAACTGACGGAGCCAGGCGCTGCTCCTGGTCTGCTCAGTCGAGCAGGCGGCCCGCGGCAACTCCGAGCGCTCGCGCCAGCCGCTCGACCACTGCGACTGTCGGATTACGGGCGCCGCGCTCGATGTCGCTGACATAGGTCCGGTGAATGCCAGCCTCATCGGCGAAGGCCTCCTGACTGAGGCCCTGCGCCTCGCGCAGGCGCCGAACGTTCCGGGCGAGCCGCTGACGGATAAACTCACAAGCCTGGCTTTGGCGGAGACAAGAGTGCGATGCAGGTTTCCCGTCGGCAGGTCGTGATCGGGAGTGCCGCGCTGATCGGGCTGGCGAGAGCCGGCCATTCACAACTTTTGATCGAAACGTCCGACCAGGACCTCGGCCCCTTTTATCCAGTAAAGAAGCCCTCGGATACTGACGCGGACTTGACGCGTCTGAGGGGAGCGCGAGCTGCCGCACGGGGTGAGCCGATCAACGTCATTGGCAGAATTTTGGACATCAAAGGCAATCCGGTTCGCGGTGCGCGGGTAGAGATTTGGCAGGCGAATAGCTTTGGACGTTATGATCATCCTGGCGACGCCAAACGCGGGCTACCTTCAGATCCGAACTTCCAAGGTTATGCACTCCTGAAGACGGATCGACAGGGCCATTTCCGTTTTCGCACGATCAGGCCAGGCCTTTATGCCCGGCGCACTCGACACATCCATTTCGACGTCCAAGGGCACAACGAGCGTCTCATCACGCAAATGTATTTCCCTGGTGAGGCACGCAATCAAACTGACGAAATTCTAAGGACCGCTGATGAGCCGAATACATTGATCGCGCGGCGTATTCAGCCTTTGTCTGGAGACTTTGCCGCCGCAGCATATGCGTGGGACATCGTCCTAGCCGAAGGATAATGCATCCGCGCTTCAACGTCCGCTTTCCACCCAAAGCGGACATTAAGCGCTAGCGGACCAAGGTTTTTTTCCGCCGGCCCCCTCCTGTCGCCGTTCGGCTAAATAGGTGCTATGTCGGAGTGATGAGGGAACAGGGGGTGTTCCATACCGTATCGTCACGCGCATTATTACGTCCTGCTGGTTATGGCCGTGACAATTGCCGGCTTTTGGCCGAGCTATTTCGCGCCCTTCCTCAGTGTCCCCTGGCAGTTCCATGCCCACGGGGTGGCCGCCAGCATCTGGGTGCTGATGGTCGCGGCGCAAAGCTGGACGGTGCATCACAAGCACCTGTTACTTCACCGCGCCATCGGCAAGTCGAGCCTGCTGCTATTCCCCTTCCTGATTGGCGGCCTGTTTGCGATCATCGACGTCACTGCCAAGAAATACCTCGCCGGCGAACCGGTGCGGGCGATGCTGGGCGGCGCCTTTCTCCTCGGCCTCTCGCTCGCGGTCGCAGCTTATGTCGTCCTCTACTACCGGGCGCTCAAATACCGCCGGAAGGTGTGGCTTCACTCGGGCTACATGCTGGCGACACCGGTGATCCTGTGGGAATCGCCCTTTAGCCGGCTGATTGACAAACTTCCGCCCCTCACCGTCACCGGGCCGCAGGACTTCAACCTCATCATCCATGCGATTGTCTGGGCGATGGCAAGCGCGCTTGCCTTCTGCCTGTTCATGCGCTGGCACTTCGGCGAGCGGGCCCATCCCTTCTTCGTTGCCGGCGCGTTCATTGCAGCGCAGATGGTGGCGATGGGCCAGCTCGGCGACCTCGCCATTGTTCACTCCGCGCTGGCGGCTATCGCCCATACGCCTAGCGCCTTCGTGGTGGCCGCTGGGTTGGTCCTTGGCGCGGCGACCAGCTGGGTGGGTTGGAACGCAGGTAAGCGGCCGGTGATGCCGGTCTCGGGAGCGGTGCAGACGGCCTGAGCAGCTGGCCAACCCGCAGAGATGCCAGAGCACCTAACTTTAATAGTGGACCACTGCGCCTTCTCTTTCGCCCGTAGGCGCCGGTGGGCGCTGCAACATAGGTCCTAAAGCCAAAGAGGGTAGACGCTAGCGAAATGTCCGCTTTCGACCCATTGCAGAAATTAGGCGGGCGGCAGCACCGTTGACCTTGCCTGCTTCATCTCGCACCGGCTACAGCGAAACTGCGCAACATGCTTTTGATCGGCTTCGCTCCCACAACCTTGGAGATCTCGGGAGCTCAGACCACCCCCATACTCCGATTACGGCGGAGATGAGGTCCATCGACTGATTGAGCTTCGCGTTTCGGCCTCGACCCCACGGCGCTCTTCTGCGTGTATTTGCGGATGATCTCGAAGAAATTGATGACGTGCGGGGACCGGTTATCGCGCCGTGCGTGGACGGACAAAGACGTACCCGGGTTGTTGCCGTTGTAGGACCGGTAGAAGACCCCGCTGCGCTGCGTAGACGATACGGATTCCGGCACAATCGAGATCCCGACGCCGACCGAAACGAGGCTGATCGCCGTCTGATTGTCCTGCGCCATCACTGTCTGGCCGGGCTCGAAGCCTTCGTCGCGGCACACCTTCAGAATATGATCGGCGAAGCTCGGCCGCGGGCGCCTGGGATAGAGCACGAAGGTCTCGTCGCGAAGATCGGTGAGGGCGATCTGCTCCAGTCTATTGAGGGGCGAATTGTCGGGAAGCGCAACGATCAGTGGCTCGTGATGCAGGGCGGTGCTGCGGAATTCTTCGTCATCCAGCGAAGGCCGGGCAATGGCGATGTCGATCTCGCGGCGGATCAAGGCACGCTTCTGCTCGGCGTTGTTCATGGCGAACAGCGCGAGATCTACATTTGGATAGTGGGAGCGGTACGATTTAATGAGCGTCGGCAGCACGCCGTGGGTTGCCGATCCGACGAAGGCGATGCGCAACCGCCCCGAGCCGCCGCTGCCGGTATGCTCCACTTCGCGATAGGCGCTGTCCAGACGTTCTAGGATATCACGGGCGCGTTCCAGCAGAACCTCACCGGCCTGCGTCAGCCGGATTTGGCTGCGGCTACGATCGAACAGTAGAACGCCGAGAGCGTTCTCGAGCTGGCTGATCTGACGCGACAAAGGCGGCTGCGCCATATCGAGGCGCTCAGCCGCGCGGCCAAAATGCAGCTCCTCTGCAACGGCGACGAAGTACTTGAGGCGTTTAAACTCCATCTGACGTCATGGCCGTGCGTGGTCCTGGCGCAGGCATCCTCGCGAGCGCGCCCGCGAAAATAGGCGCGAAACCGCTCGGGGATTTTGCTCATGGGAAAGTGCCCGATACCGGGCATGATCGCAAGCGTGCTCCAAGTTGCGTGCGACGCGCAGGCTGTCGTCGCGGCTGTACAAGCCGAGGTCGCGACGAAGGACACGGGACCGCAACTGCATGAAGAGGGTATTCGAGGGCGACGGTCGCAAGTGGGTCTCTTCAGCCCGCGGGCGAGGGCGTCCTACTTGCTACGTCAGCTTGTCGCCGACAGAGGGTCAGCGCGAAGGATAAAATCGAAATCCATGACCAGATCGGTGCCTGTGCCTTCGAGCGCGGGCGTTAGACTGCCGATGAGTTCTTCTTTCACGGCAAAAACGGCGTCCTCGTCGAGATACTTGGTCTCGGAATCATAGATCTGCGAGATCAGGGTCTTGTATCCAGGCTTGGAGATCATGAAGTGGATGTGACCGGGCCGCCACGGGTGATGGCCCATGTAGTTGAGCAATTCGCCCGCGGCTCCGTCGTAAGGGATCGGATACGGCACCGGCCGTACACACACGAATTCATAGTGCCCGTTCGTGTCTGTCTCGAAACGGCCGCGCAGGTTGTAGTCGGGCTGATCAGGATCCTGCTGCTCGTAAAGCCCGTTGGGCGCATTCTCCCACACGTCGATGGTGACGCCGGCCAGCGGGGTATTTTCGGTGTCTCGAATCTGGCCACGGACTCGAAGCGTCTCCTGGTCGGGGAAGTCCCTCTGGATGACCGAGGCGCCCTTGGGCAAGACCGGCGGATTCTCGCGGTAGAACGGCCCGAGCACCGTCGAGGCGCTTTCGCCGTGGATCGGCCTGTTGTCGAGCATGTCGACGAGCACTTCGACGCCGAGGATGTTGGCGATCAGGATGAACTCGTTGCGAGTGTCGCCGGAGATATCACCGGCGCGACGCAGGAACTCGCAGCCTTCGAGCCATTCCCGATGACTGAGATTAACCTCTTTGCAGAAGGCGTGAAGGTGCCGGACGAGGCTTCCCAGGATCTCGCGGTTGCGGGCCGGGATCTCATCCGACAGGGCGTGAATGACGGCCTCCGTGATCGTATCTAGGGTCAGATTGCGCATCCGCTCCTCCCAGTGAACACTTCTCACGTTGTCGCCAGTTCCGGCACTCGCGCGCTGCTTACAATACTCTGAACGGTATGACGCGATACCCGCTATGGCGGGACTGCCGCCCAGTTCGTACCCTCCGGGTATAAAGCGACACCCGTGCCGCTTATTGCCGACGCCGGGATTCTCCCCGACTTTGCCACGCAGCATAAAGTTGGCACTAATGTCCGCTTTCCACCCATTGCGGACATTAGCGTCAGGTCTGCCACCGAAACGCGCATGTGGACGCCAGGCCATGGCCGCCTTTGATCGCCGGCAGGCACAAGGTTAACGTCGGCAACGGGTGGAAAGCGGACATTAGGGTTTCGTGCAGATTCGGGAAGGCCGTCACGCGAGTGAGTTTCAAATCGCCATCTCCCCAGCATGGCTCGGATTTGGATCGCGTGACGTCAGTTCTGGCGCTTCGCGCAGGCTTGCCGGCCTTCACCGTCTCCCAACACAACGACGCTCGCTTCGCTGGCTTTCATAACTGGAGCGCCCGGCGGCTTGGCGCTGCCGCTGCCGGTGCTGGAGAAGATCGACGATTGGATCGCGGAGCGGAAGGCGGCTTGACGCGCGATTAGCCGCCGGCGTGCTGTTCAGAGAGCTGAACGAAGGGCGCGAACTTCGTCTCGCGCTTGACGAAGCTGGTTTCGTAGCGGCGCACCGTGGGATCCGCCACCAGGACCGCTTCGGCAATTTCGTTGAACTCGGCCATGTGGGCACAATCGAACAGGAGCAGCAAATCGTACGCGCCGGCCAGCTCGTAGCAAAACTGCACCTGCGGCGCGGATTCGATGCGCTTGATCAATGCGCTCTTTCCGCGATGGTCGGCGTGCTCGCTCAGTTGCAGCATCACGATTGCGCGAAGCCGCCTGTGGGTTAGCCGCGGAGACAGCAAAGCGATCGTGCGCGCGATCCACGCCTCGCTTCGCAAACGCCGGAGGCGCCGGGCGATTGCGGAGGGCGACAGCGCGACCTGGGCGGCGAGCTGCTCACCCGTAAGCGAGCCGTCGCGCTGGACGAGGTTGAGCAGGGTGAGGTCGAAACGGTCCAGCATGCCCGGCACAGTGCCAAAATTTGGCACGCGGCGCATCAAAAATGCACGCATCTGACGCAACGTCCGCATTAGTGTTCCGCACCTATCACACAGCGGAGTTTCGTCGATGGGTATCCGGCCATTCCTTGCCCTGTCAGCAGCATGCGTTTCAATCCCGGCCCAAGCGCAAGTCGCCACGCCGGCCGCGTCAGCACAGCCAGCGGCGAATACGCCGTTCGAAAAAACTCAAGCGGAAGCTGTGGTTCGCGGACTCGCCACGCAGCTCGAGGAGAATTTCGTCTTCCCCGAAGTAGCAAAGAATTACGCATCGATGCTTCGCTCGAAGCTTGCGGCCGGAGCCTATGCGAGCTTCGCCGACGGCCACGCTTTCGCCGAGGCGGTGACGGCCGATCTCCAGGCGGTGCATCCCGACAAGCATCTGCGTTTGTTTCCGCCGCGTCCAAGCGTAGCCGGCGAACAACGCGAGCGCAGGGGTCCGCCGGGTGGAAGCGCAATCTCCAAATCCGGATGGCTTGCTGACGGAGTCGCCTACATCCGCTTCGAGGGCTTCCCCGGCAACGACGAGACGCTTGCCGCACTTCGCGCCTTCCTCGACGCGCACAAGGACGCCAAGACCTTGATCATCGACGCGCTCGCTCATCGCGGCGGGGGACTCTCCGAGATGGACGTGATGTTCCCGCAGTTGTTCGACAAGCCGACGGTGTTGGTCGGGATGGACACGCGCATAGCCGTCGAGCAGCGCCGCGGCGGAGAGCCGGAGGAATGGTCGCTACGCAAGGTGGTTGGCCCCGACGGCGTGGTTCGCCGTGAACATTTTGTCACCCCTGCCGCGCGGCAGAGCAGCCTCAGCAAGGCCAAGGTTTATCTGCTGGTGTCCGAGCGAACCGGCTCCGCGGGCGAGCATCTGGCGCTGTCATTGAAGCGCACCGGTCGGGCAACGCTGATCGGCAGGACGACGCGCGGGATGGGCCACTATGGCGGCGTCATTCCCATCAGTCATGGCTATGCGGCATTCATCCCCGTGGGCCGCACCTTCGACCCGGACAACAACGAGGGATGGGAGGGCGTCGGCGTGAAGCCCCACATTGAGGTCCCAGCCGACATGGCGCTCGACGAGGCGCTCCGGCTGGCAGGGCTGCAGGTCTCCGAAGAGGCCGCGCTCGCTTCGCTGAAGTAGGCTACTCTTCCGCCGCCAGCGCCTCGGCGATCAGGCGGCGGCTGTTGGCGCCTGCCGCTAATGTCTGGTTTGGGTGGAAAGCGGACGTTCAGTATGGTGCCTTGACCCGGAATCGGCCGTCGGTCAAACCTTGGCTCATCGCGTTAACTGAACCACGCCCAGTGTCGGGTCTCCGACGGCAAAAACATTTGTTCGGAGGGCACCGTGGACGAACCGCCTGTCAACAGATCGCCACGGCCAGACAGGAACCGTCTCACGCTCCTGCGCGATGGCGATCCCGAATACGACGACGCACGTCGCATCTGGAACGGAATGATAGACAGGCGGCCGGAAGTAATTGCCCGATGCAGGAGCTCGTCGGATGTGGCGCAGGCAATAGCGTCTGCCCAAGCGGAAGGATTGCAGGTGTCCGTCCGCGGTGGCGACCACAGCGCCGCCGGCGCTGCAGTCGTCGACGGCGGACTGATGATCGATCTCTCGCCGATGACAAATGTTGAAGTCGATGCTTCGGCGCGAGTGGCGCGGGTTCAGCCAGGCGCGCGCTGGAAGCAAGTCGATGAAGCGACGCAGGCGCATGGTCTTGCCACCACTGGCGGCACTGTCTCCGACACCGGCGTTGCCGGGCTTACGCTCGGCGGCGGCCTGGGTTGGCTGGCGGGCCGCTACGGCCTGACCTGTGACAATCTCCTGGCTGCGGAAGTGGTGACCGCCGCCGGCCAGCGCTTGACCGCGAGCGCGACGGAGAACGCAGACCTGTTTTGGGCTCTTCGCGGCGGCGGCGGCAATTTCGGGGTCGTAACCCGCTTTGACCTCCGGCTGCACCCGGTAGGACCGACCATATATGGCGGAATGGTCATCCACGCGCTCGACCAGGCCCCCGAGGTACTGCGCTTTTATCGCGACTATTGCGATTCCAACCCGGACGAAGTGAATACTGCCTGCGCAATGATTACCACGCCCGACGGGATGAAGGTGATCGCAATCGCCGCCTGTCACTGCGGCTCGCTCGAAGCCGGCGAGGCGGCGCTTCGGTCGGTCAAGCAGTTCGGTTCCCCACTCGCAGATCAGATCGGCCCGATGCCGTACCTGGCGTTGCAGACAGCGCTCGACGAGTCCTTTCCGCGAGGGAGGCGCTATTATTGGAAGTCGGCGCTGGTTACCCGTCTGCGCGACGAGCTGATCAAGGCGATGCCGGAGCAGTTTGCTGGCGCGAGATCGCCGCACACGGCATTCCTACTCCAGCAGATCGGCAATGCCGCGAACCGCGTTCCTGCCGATGCCACCGCCTTTGCGCACCGTGATGCGCGTTGGGACGCATTGGTCCTGACAGGCTGGGAGGATCCTGGCGAGGATGACGAACAGGTGCGCTGGAGCCGGGAGGTCCATGAAAGCTGGCGGCCCTTCTGCAGCGATGCAAGCTACACCAATGCGCTATCAGGCGAGGACAGCGACAAGGACGTCCGCGCTTCCTACGGCACCGCTTACCAGCGGCTTTCCGAGATCAAGGCGCGCTACGACCCGACCAACTTTTTCCGCATGAACGCCAACATAAAACCAGCCGCCGCGTAAGGCCTGAGCTCGCTAATGTTCCCCCAATGGGCGGAAAGCGGACGCGGTAAGATTAATTTGGGCGCACTCAGGGCAGCGCGAGTCCCGACATGAACCGTGCAAAAGCCAGCCAGGCGCCGCTGCCCATCAGCGGCAAGGGGATGAGCTTCGCCACGAGCAGACCTGCGCCGCCCCAGATCCAGACGGGGTGAATGCGGCCGCCGCTGACCTTGTCGTAGAGGGCGCCGGCCACCACAATCAGGAACGGCAGCAGGATGAACGTGAAGGGTGCACCGGCCTGTACGGCTGGCAGCGGTATCCTCGCGACTGCTGCACTCAGGATGGCGACGTTCGCCAAAAGAATGAGCCGTTTATGCGTCTCTGCGCGGTTGCGCCACAGCACCGCCAGAGCGACCACAACTGCAAAGCTATTTATGTCGAAGAATGGAATGGCATAGAATGCGTGCGGGTCGCCAAAGCCGACAAACCCGCCGTCCATTGCAGCGATCGCCGCGAAGTTTCCGAAGATCACCATCGATGCCGCTATGCCCGCTCCCACATAGCCGAGCTTCCGGTGAAGCTTTCGGTTCTTCCATGCGATCAGCATCGGCTGCATTACCATCAATGTGACCCACGCGGTAAACACCGCGGCGTGGATCGCCAGGAGCGCAGTGATCCTCGGAGCATTGGCCGGCGGTTCGAGCCAGCGGGAGAGGTAGTAGCTTTGGGCGAAACCGGTAAACGTGACGATGGCGACGAACAAACCCGCGCCGGTGTAGAACAGGCGGTCATTGTGCCAGCGAACGACGGGCGATGCGGCCGTGGCCATGCGGGCTCTCCTTTTCCCACCTGAGCGACTGGCGGCAGCCTACAGCCCGATTATTTCCGCTCGCAATCAACGCTCTTGCAGCGCCGCTATGCAAAAGTGCAGAGTCCGGGCGTGTATGACTGGGACGATCTGCGCGTCTTTACTGCGATTGCACGCCACGGCAGCACCGTTGCCGCGTCGCGTGCGCTGAATATCAGCCAAACGACCGTCGCGAGACGCCTCGACCGGCTCGAGCGGCGCTTGCAGGTCGGCCTGTTCGAGAGATTGCAATCAGGATGCAGGTTGACCAGTTCCGGAGCTGACCTGTTGCCCTTTGCCGAGCGCGTCGAGGCAGAAGCTGAGGTTTTCGCGGACCGAGCCGCACAACGCACTAGGGGCCTCAGCGGGATCATCAGGGTGACGACCAACGAAGTGTTCGCGAACCTCATCCTGACTCCTGCGCTCGCCGAGTTCGCCGAGCTGCACCCGAACATCCGCGTGCAGCTGATCGTCACGAACGAAATGCTGGATTTGTTGAAGGGAGAAGCCGACATTGCCGTTCGTGCAGGCGTTCGCCCGACCGAGGACGGACTCCTGGTCAGGAAGCTTGGCGTTAGCAGCTGGGCCTTTTATTGCGCTGCCGGATATGCGGCCAGGGAAGGAACGCCCGAGGGTCTTGGGGATCTGAAGGGGCACAGCGTTGTTGCGGGCGAGGGCAACATCGCCAACGCTCCGGCGATCAGGTGGGTGCTGGACAACTGCCCTCCCGGCACGATTCAGAGCTACAGCAACAGCCTTTCCAATCTGGTTGTTGCCGTTCAATCCGGTTTAGGCATCGGTCCATTGCCGATCATTGTGGGTGATCGACAATCGGATTTGGTGCGCTGCTTTCCTCCTCCGCGGCAGTTCGACGGAGAAGTTCTGCTAGTCAGTCGTGCTGATCTCAGCGATCTGCCGCCCGTACGGGCATTCAAGGAATTCATAGCACCTCGCATCGCTGGCGTGCGGCAGTCCCTCGCTGAAGATGACTGATAGCGCGCAGGCAGAGATCGCACCGATGGTGGAAGTTCAGACCAGCCCCCTCAACTGGCCTAATGTCTGCTTTGGGTCGAAAGAGGACGTTCGCGTCAACACTGCCTCCGCTAGGAAGCAGCCAATGAAGCGATCTGCGGCCGTCGGACATGCATTTAGTCTTGCTCGATCAGGGCAGTGCCGCAGTGTTGCGGAGGTTATCACGCGACTGATGAACAAGATTGAGCGATTGTAGAAGCTCACCTGAGTGAGCCATCAGCAAGGCGAGAAGTGAACCTGACCTGTAGCAATGCGTGGCTCGAAGCTCGACAGCATTAAGCTACGTTTCAGCCCCGTGTCCGGTTGGGTGGAAAGCGGACCCCACGTGGCAAGTGCAGCCCCAAGGCTAGTCACGCCTCGTCATTAGGGCGGCTCGGCATGAACCGCACGCTGGCCTTGGGGGGCATTTACGGCAATAGTCCACGGAATGCGCTCTGCTCCAATTCGAAAACTGAACCCCGAAACGGTCGCCCCGCCCATCGGCGACTATAGTCGCGTCGAGGTGGTGCCCGCCGGGACGCGGTTGTTGTTCGTCGCCGGCCAGATCGGAAATAGGCCCGACGGAAGTCTGCCGGCGACGGTCGAAGAGCAGTGTGTGCAAGCGTTGGAGAACGTGCGCCTGATCCTCGCCTCGCAGGGAGCCAAGCCCGAGCACATGGTGAAGCTTATGTTTTACGTCTCGGCAAAGCCAACGGACTGGGCCCCTATTGGCGAGAAGCGAGCTGCGCTGTTCAGAGGCGTACAGCCGCCACCGGTGACTTGGGTGTACGTTTCAGAACTGTTCCGCCCAGAATACCTAGTCGAAGTGGAGACGGTAGCTACAGTGCCTCAATAGGCGTAAAGGCGGAAGCCCATTTCTGAGCAGAAAGCAGAAATTGTCAGGTGCATATGGACGAGCCAGTGCGAAGAGATACTCGGGCAGGTGACCGTTCGTCCAGTAGCGATGCTTTTAGCATTGTAAAGCGAGGGGGAGAGGGATGAACCAGCACCTTCAAAATCAGCGGCAGCCTGAACGGGCTGCCGGACAGCCGGTTCGCGTCGACGTCTACGCGGCACGCGCCGGCGATGTCGTGGCATTTAACCATCGTTGGCGCGACCGCGCCGATCAAAGGAAGAAGGGGCCGATCGAAATACCTAATGGAGCATCGTGCGTTCGGATCCAGTTCCACCTCAATGATCGCACCGGTTTAAATCTTCGCTTCTGCGGCGCAGGCCACGGAAACCCTGGCGACGCATTTTGGGTAGATTCGACAGGATGTCCTACTCAACCGTCCACCGATCCGCAGACGCCAGTTAGTGATTTTCACGTGACACCCAGCCAGCTCACAGTGGTGGACCGGAACAGCGGCGAACCGTGTACATTGCATTTCGTGCTTCGCTTCACTGGCGATCCGACGCCTGAGGATGGTCCAATCTACGAGTACGATCCTGAAATTCGCAACGGTGGCGGAGGGATCGACTGAATTGCACCGGACTTGAGTTAATGACGGTCGGCTGCCGCACTGACGAATATCTGCTGATGCATGATGGGTGAGCGGACTGCCGAGCGCGTCAAAGAACCGCTGAGACTTTTGCGACCAGGCGGTTGCCCTGCCATAGTTCGCCTTGGGCTGGCAGTTTCTTTGCACGGGCGAGAATCAACGCCTCATCGTCATTTTTCGCGTCGACCTGAATGGGAGCGCCCTCGATCTTCCCGCTGCCGTCAAGGCGGTAAAGCCTGTACTCTGGCATAACTACGCCACTCCCTCACGCACACCCGAAAGTAACACGAAGCTGCGGCCGCATCTAATTCGCCGGAGTCCGTAGCGTCGCGTCGGCCGCGGACGATTATCTCATGCGACAATGCTCCTGCTCCATCATCGCGGCCGCAAAGTCTCATCTGGAGAAACGGACATTGGCGAGATTGTCAGCATTGCCTGTCGGGAGGCAGGTCCTCTTCTGACAGTCGATCATGATCATCGCTCATCCGCACGACATGCGACCGCCGGATCGAGCGGTGCTTGGCGATGCTGCGAAGGCGATTGAGAGGCGGCTGCTTAGACATTGGATAGCCGCTTCGGCTCAATTTCCATACCGGCGCTCGCATAGATCGCGGTATTGCTGGAACCGCGTCACTCGCAAGCCGCGAATGCCGCTACGGTCATGAGCGCCTTGCCAGCCGGCAAGCTCGCTCACGTCAAGCTGATAGCGCTCGCAGGCTTCATCAAAGGTGATGAGACCTCCGTTCACCGCGGCGACAACTTCCGCTTTGCGGCGGGGAGTCCAGCGTGCGTTTGAGGAGCACGGTAAATCCGCCAGGGTGAGCTTCTCACCCAATGGCCCAACGACGTGAGCCGGACGCTTAGACATCACTGTTTCCCGACAGCTCATGCGGCGTCCAGAACAGCCGCGACCGTACCGAAGGCTTTGCCGGCGCCTCAGGATCCGAGCCACAAGGCAGTTCGACCTTACTGCGCATTTTAATTGCGCTGAGCCTCGCGCCGATGTCAGCCTGAGCAGGCAGGGCTGGCTCTCGCTTCGGTAAAAATTTCATCTGCGGCTGCTCCGTCCAAAAGCCACCGCCACGCCAACTGCCCTTCTAGGCTTCCATTCGTTGTCAAATTATGAATGTTGGCTTTGCCGCCGAAACCCTCGCGCGAGTGCTATTAAGCCGCAACGGACATCTCGCGAACGCCGTTTAACGCGGTCGAAGCGGACTTGAACCGCTTATGTCCGAAATGGGTAGAAAGTGGACATGAGATGTTCGAAACGACAGCGCCGGTTTTCAGACTGCCGTTTTTAGCACCTGCTCCGCGACATCGCTCAATAGACCGTAAATAGTTAGAGCGACCACCCCTGCTGCCGCACAAGCACCGAAAAGAAGGGTTAGGAACTGTAACCGTTGCCCTTTGTGCCTGGCCTCGGCTCCCTTGTCACAGTAGGCTTTCTGTGGCGTTCGGATCAGGCGTATTTCTGCGGCAGGTGCCCGCACCTCACGCAAGCCTTTCACCCACCGGTCGACGTCGACTTCGTCTTGGAACATCACTCCTGCAAATCTGCCGCCGCACCACATCACGCGCGCGACAGCGGATTGGCCGCCATGGCTGACTTCGACGTAGCTGCCAGTCGCGGGAAGAGGATTCACTTCCAGAAGCAAGCCGCTGCTCGAAACATCTCTTACGATCGCGCTAGTGCGCCCGCTATCACTGCGAACAGTCGCGGGCACAAGTACTCGCCGGCGTGTACGCCGCCTTTTTTCCGCTGTGATACCTACAGTTTGAGGCTTCCAACCGGACATTGCATCACCTCCCAAGTGTCCTGCTACGGATGCCCCACCCAAAGACGACTAACTTCGGAACTTAAATCTAAAGTTTGAGAGATCAGTTACCCCACTTTTAATATTCCGGCAGGAGCAAAGCGCCAATGTCCGAAATGGGTGGAAAGCGGACATGCCGGAAACCTCACTGAAACTACTGCCACCTCGGATCCTAGCGAGTTCCCTGCGTCCCTTTGGGTCACCAGCAGCGCCTTGAGCCGCCAATGAACAGCAGCTGACTCAGCCATTCAGACTTGCATCAACCGATTCGTGGTCTTGCGTGAAAGTGCTGCTGTTTCAACTCCTTAAGTGGAGATGATTATGCTCATGGGTATGCGTAACCGACCACCAGCCCTGAATGTCGACCGCTCAGAAGTGGTCGACGGACATGGATAACTCCTACTTCACTCGACGCCTCTTCGACACGCTGACGCTCGCCGAGCAGGCGCCTGACGCGGCCGAGCGCTCGGTGTACCTGCGCGCCTGCCATTACTACACAGACCTGCTGTGCCAGCCCGAAGCTCGCGCGGCGGAGCGCCTGACGGTCGATCTCCCCGCGAGGCTGTTGTTTGACGATGGCGAGGATGACGCCAGCGTCGCCCTCGATCTATCCTGCTACGGCTTCCGGTTGCAGGACCGGCCTGGGCTTCGGCCCGGCAAGCACTTCGGGGTCGCTTTGCAGGGCCTCGCCCCAGTAACGGCGCTCGTCATCTGGCGGGACCACGATTGGGCCGGCTGCAAGTTCACAACCCCGTTGCACCCGGCGCTGCTCGAAGCGGCAGCGGCGCTGTCGAGAAGCCCGAAAAGCCCCCTATCATGGCCGCCGCGTTTCGAAGATGGACGGGCCTGAGCCGGACGGGTTCGGATCCAGCCCCACCGCGCCACTTCGAACACGGATTCATGGTCGTGAGCTGTGCTACGCTGAATGTCTGCTTTGGGTCGATAGCGGGCAATGTCCGCAGTGGGTGGAAAGCCGTCGCTAGACTCTCGCCAAACGGGGCTTGATGCTTCAACGTCTTCGGCATGGTGTCCGCTCGGCAAGGGCGCTCGCCAATTTCGAACGGAGGACTAGAGAACGACGCGCAATATGTAGCACCGGGAGGACTGAGCCCCTTTATATACAGACAGCATCCGGATTAGTCACGGCTGCGGTTAACTTCCGTCACTGGAAGTTGGGGCAGGCTTGCAGTAGTTTCCCTTGATGGATCAGACAGATGGCGTGGAACAACGGAAGCGTTCGCGACGCAAAGTGCTGCTATCCGCCTCGCTCGAATTCTGCGACACCATCGTGCCGGTGAGGCTTCGTGATCTATCCGTGGAAGGGGCGCTCGTAGAAGGGGATAATCTGCCAGAAGTGGGCTGTACAGTTATCTTTCGGCGCGGACAGATATGGGAACGAGCAGAGATTGTTTGGGCCTCCGAACAGGCAGCCGGAATTCAGTTCGCCAACCCAATTGCAGAGACGGCGGTTCTTCGCAGCATCGGCCGGGGAAGCGGTAATCGGTATCGCCGGTGAGCCTAAGTTGGGCGCTGGTGACCAACGCTAACTAAAGATAACGCTTTGTAGCTGTTAGGAAAATTTCAATCAGTGGATGATTAGATCTGCGGTGGGCGGGGTTTGAGTGGCCCCACTGCTCCGGCTCCGCCCGCCGTTCGAATTGCAGTGGGCGTATATGACCATCCAGGAAACGATCGAGCGACGGTCCAAGAGTCGCAAGCGCGTGGTGATGGCCGCCACGCTCATTTCAGCTGAAGGTTCACAAAGAGTCCGGGTGCGCGACATCTCAAGCTGCGGTGCTCAAATCTACGCCGACACAAGGATTACTGAAGGACACGACGTCTGCTTTAGGACAGGACCGGTCTTTGTCGCAGCCCGTATTGCCTGGTCCAGAAACGGTGTTGCCGGGCTGAACTTCTATCGCGAGCTGACGGCCGCCGAGGGCGAGACCGCATTCCACGCGGCTGCGCCAATCGAGGGTGATAAACGTTGAACGCGCCGCTCCGCGATCCGTTCGCCGGCCGGAGGAAATCTCCGCGTTTGAACCTCCGTTGCCGGGCGCGTATTCGCATCGGCAAGCGCGAGTATGCCGGCTACATTGAGAACATCTCGGCGGGTGGGGCAAGGATCCGGACGCTCACTCCAATTCGTGACTTCGGACCCGTCCGCCTCATCCTGCCCGACTTGCCGGCCATGCGAGGCGACATTCGCTGGATCGAGCCGCACGGCGCAGGGGTCTGCTTCGAGATAAGCGTTTGTGCATCTGTCCTTAAAGAATGGGCGCGTTCCCGACTGGCAACTTTGAGCCAGGCAGCAGACGAGAGTGGTCCAACAATTCACCCGGAGGTCTCAATCTTGGGAAGCTCTCTCAGCCAGGTCCCGGTCGCGCCACAGCTGCCGATCGGCTTCGTCGATCGCTTGAAGTAGCCCTTCGAAGCACGGTGTCTCATCGACTGGCCACGCTCGATCGAAACCAGCGCCGAGCAGGTGCAACTCGTGCTCAGTGAGCAGTCCTACAGCGACAATGCGCTCTCGGCTCATGCGCTCCGGAACGAAGCAGCGACAAGGGCGTGCCTTTCGTTTCGCCGGGGATTCGTTGGCGGGGCCGGCCCGTGGACCAAAACACACGGGGAGGCGCGTAATGCCTGGCTACCGGTTGTATTTCATGGAGCGTTTCAGCGGCCATATTGAGCAGGCGCGGGAGTTCGCGGCGCAGGACGATGCGGCGGCCATCGCTATCGCCGAACAGTCGCGGGACAACAGGCCGATGGAGCTCTGGCGCGCCGCTCACAAAGTTAGATATTGCGACGCGTGGCCTATAACGCCTCCCGCGTAACAGGACTGCCGCCCCGGGCGAATGTCCGGAATGGGTCGAAAGCGGACATTAGCAATCGCGGGCGCGGCATCGGGCTTTATGTGAAGCGGCGGTTCGGATCCCGCGTCGCTCAATCGCCCGGCAGCCGGCTCCGGCCCATGTCCTAACAGTACGACACGCGCCGGTTCATCGAATATCCACGGGGTCTCGACCGGCCGAGCGGGCGCAACGTGACAGGATCACGCTCGAGCAGCCCCGTGCCGCGACCACCTGCCCAGTGGAGAAACTGCGTCAGAGTGTCCACCTGATCGTCGTGCGCTCCCGCAGGGAAAGCGAGGAGCTCACGCTTAAGGTCGTTAAGGAACGGCGCCACTTCCGGCAGCACGATCAGCCCTTGCTCAAGCTTGGCCGTCTGGACCTCGAGCCGGAGTTCCTTATCGCCTTCAGGATTGTGTCCGATGACACTGCCGCGTCTGCGCTTCAGATCGCCCCGCCTCAGCTCGTTGGCCAGATTCATTCCGGCGCCGATGTTCTCGATGATGATCACAGCCGGGTCCCAGCGGTCGGCGAGCATCACCGCCTTGCGCCTCAGGTCCGGATAATCCAGCCTTTGCCGGAGCAGGTCGAGCAGGTGCCACCTGTTGTCCCGGAATCCGAAAGTCATGCAGACGGAATAGTCGCCGGTCTCGGCCGAGTAAGCGGTATCCCACGACTGAACGACATAGAGATACTCGGAGCGCGGCAACATCTCATCATAGGTGTCGAACCACTCCCAGCGGATCCGATTGCCGCCCTCGGCGGTAGGGTTCTGCTGCCATTGAGCCGCGAAATTGCTGCGCGTCATCTGGCGCTCGATCTCGCGCAGCACCTCCAGCGGCTCGTAATCGGGCGCAAGCACGTCACCCTTCTCACGCCGGAATTCGCGCCCGGCGTAGAGCGGCAGAACCTGCGGCTCCTCGGCAATGGCGGGAAGGTTGAGCTGTTCCCAGCCGCCCTTGTCGAGCAGGTGCTGGACGATATCAGCCTCGTGCAGGCGCTGCTGGACGGCAATGATCGGCGCGTTGGCCTTGTCATTGAGCCGCGAGTAGAGGGTTTCGTCATAGAACGCCTTCACCTGCTCCCGGTACGCTGCCGAACGCGCCTTGGCGGCATTCGTCAAATCGTCGATGATCAGCAGGTCGGCACCAAAACCCGTGGCCGATCCCTCGAGCGACACCGCGCGCCTGGCGCCCTGAAGCGTCGTTTCGATTTCAGTTGCACTGTCACGGGCGCCTTCCCGGTAACGCGGGAACAGCCTCCGGAATTCCGGATGAGCGGTCAGAGCGCGGAAGTGCCGCGAGTGCTTGGCGGCGAGGTCGGACGCATAGCTTGCGGCGAGGATGCGCCTGGACGGATCGCGGCCCAGCACCCACGCGCTGTAGGCGACCGAGACGGTGATCGACTTGAGGTACCGCGGCGGGATGGTGATCAGCAGACGCCTGCACTCGCCGCGGTGCACACGCTCCAGCGCGAAGCACATTGCCTCGAGATAAGGTGAGGGAACGAAGATCTCTCCGGGATGAAGAATGTGGAAGGCCTGGATGAGGAAGGCGTAGAAGTTCTCGCGCTGCAGCTGGCGGAGCTCCTCCCGCCCCAGCCCGACCATCACGCTCCGTCCTCGCCGGACTTCTTCCCGCTGCTCGCCTCACGGGCGATGTCCATGAAGATGTCGAGGATACTCGCCTCCGCAACCTCCGGCTCGCCGGGGGCGGGGTCGCTCGCCTTCCTTGCCTCAGCCTTCAGAATCTGACGCTCGAGGGCGAGGAACGCCTTGGAGTCGCCGTCGAGCGCTTTCTGGACCTGCCGCCGGAACGCGCCCTCCCAGGCGGTGATTTTCCGGGTCTTGCCCCTGAACGTCACCGCGATCTTCTCGCTCAGAACATCGTCCATGACCGTATTGTAGTTCTTCGCGCCCTTCGGCCTGCCGGCAGGGTTGCCGGACCGGCCGGGCCGAAAGCGGCTGGCGAGCGGCGGCTTGCCGTAACCAACCTGATAGCCGGGCTCCTGCGGCCCGCAGGGGTTCTCGGCCTCGGGCACTTCCTTCGGCCGGGTGCGGGTGCGGACAGGAGGTTTCAGCGGGTCGTTGCTCATGCCGCGTCCTCCTGCCCGGCGCGCAGCGCGATGAGCTCGTCGAAGGTGCAGCCCAGCTCCGCATGGACCGCGGTGCTGCCGGTCAGCTTCTCCCAGCGGCGGATGGCCACCGCGACATAGGCCGGGTCGAGCTCAATGGCGCGAGCCCGGCGCCCGGTCTTTTCGCCAGCGATGATCGTCGTTCCCGCGCCGCTGAACGGATCGAGGACGACCTCTCCGCGGCGCGAGACGTCGAGCAGCATGTCGCAGATCATCTGCAGGTTCTTGCAGGTCGGGTGCATGGCGAGCTCCTCGCGCTTGCCCGGCCCGAGCGCCGCCATGCCGGGATAGCTCCAAAGGTTGGTGCGGTAGCGGCCGGTCTCGCCGAGCCTGAAGTTGTTGATGTAGGGGGCCTGGCCCGACTTCCAGACAAAGCAGAGCTCGAACTGGTTGCGGTAGCAGGTCCCCATCGCCCCGACCTGCTTGTCCCAGACGCACAGGTTCTTGAGCTCGGTGTAGGCCGCTTCGCCGGCGTCCAGCATCTCACGCAGGTGGCGGTGGTCCATGAACTGGTAGTGGATCGAGCCGTCGACGCTGAAGCTGGCGAGATGCCGAAAAACGGTCGTCAGGAAGCCGGTGAACTGTTCCCTCGACATCTCGCCGGAGGCCATCACAAAATCCCGGTGCCTGACTTCCCCGAGGCCCGAGACATTGTTCTCGATCTTCACATTGTAGGGAGAGTCGCTCACAACCATGCGCGCCTGGTCGGGACCCATGACGAGGCGGTAGGTGTGCTCCTCAAGCGAATTGCCGCAGATCAGGCGGTGGTCCCCGAGCAGGAAAATGTCGCCCTCGCAAGCGACCGAGGCATCGATCGGGTCGAGGGGAGGCGGCGGGGGATCATCGGTAACGAGCGGGGGCGTCGCCAGCACATCGATCGTGCCGCCGTCAAAGCCAGTGATCTCGAGGTCATAACCAAGGTCCATGGCGGAGAGATCACGGAACTCGAGGCCGAGGACCTCGCCGTTGAACGGGGCGAGCTCGCACAGCTTGTTATCGGCGATGGCCAAGGTGCGAAGCTCAGCCTGGCCGAGATGGTCAACCTGTACGACCGGAACCTTGTCGAGCCCCAGCAGCTTGGCGGCGAGAAAGCGCCCGACGCCGGTGACGATCTTGAGATCGGCATCGACGACGATCGGAGCGATGAACCCGAACCGGCCGATGCTCGTAGCGATCTGCGCGACGTGTTTGTCGGGGTGGTCCTTGAGCTGACGGTCGGGTGGGGTGAGGGCGGAGGTTGCGACCAGCCGGTAGCTGACCGGGGGCTCACCCGCGGGCCAATTACGGACAAGGACGGGAGTGGAGGGAGGGGTGGTATCGACCGCCGCAGGGCGGCGGCGGGAACGTACGGGCGTCTTCATCACAATCTCCTGAGCATGCGATTGGCCGCGCCGCTGAAGGTTCAGCGACGGGTCCTCGAATGCTCAGGCGATGAAGGCCTGTGCTGCCTTGGAAGCGCACAATGTGCTCCGGCGCGCATTGCTGATGGATGAACTACATGTCTACCCTGTCCAGCGCGGCCGAGCGCGCCAGGCGCCATCCCACCGCGCCGGTGATCGGAAACTGGCAAAGCCATTAGGAGTGGCGCCCGGGCGGCTGCTCGACTGACCGCGGAACCGGACCCGCACCTCTTGTTCGTCTCGACTTCTTCGCAGTCCTGAGCATGTGTGGCAGCCGGGAGGCCGTATGGCAGAGCAGGAGGCGATCGACGAGGCGCTGGCGCTGCTCTCGGTAATCATCGGCACGATCATGGAAGATGAGGCGGACACTGCCGTGACTGCGCTGCCGGCGCAGACGGCAGAGAGAGAGGCCCGATTTGCATCGCTGGCCAGCGCAGGCACCGATATTGCGGCACTGGCGGGGGCTGCCGGAGTGCTGCTGCGCCGCCGGCGCTGAAAATCGCACCGCTCATAAGCCAAACTTCCGCTCGACTTCGGACGCGAACCGAGCATTGCTGAACGTGCTGAAACGCAGCCGGCAGCCGCCGGCTGCCGCCCCGACCGGCTCACCGGCGGGGCTGTGGGTGGTGGGACGGCAATGGTGCCGCCCCACGTGGAAGGACACTCACATGAGCAACAAATCAAAAAAAGCCGCGTCTCCGACCCCGGCAAAGGCGCAAAGCAAGAAAGACAGGCTGCTGGCGCTTCTCCGGCGAGATGGCGGCGCATCGATCAGCGAAATCACCGACGCGACGAACTGGCTGCCGCACAGCGCGCGGGCTGTGCTTACTGGCCTTCGCAAGAAAGGTTTCAGGATTGATAAGGCAAAGGCCGAGGGCGTCACTCGCTATTCGGTTGCAGGTGAGCCCTCGGCATGAAGAAAGCCGAGCGGATAACGCTGGAGGTTCGGGCGCTCGAGGCGCTCGACCTCCACGGTCTCCGGGGCGAATGGCGCACGCGTTATGGCGAGCCGCCGAAGATGCGCTCGAAAGAATTGCTGGCGCGGCTGCTCGCCTGGCGCATTCAGGCCGACGCGTTCGGCGGGCTCGATGCTGCGACCGTCCGGCTCCTCAAAGCCGACCGCCTGCCGCCTCCGCGCCCAGCTCTGACTCCTGGCGACCGCGTGGGGCGCGAGTGGCAGGGCCTGCGTCATGAAGTCGAAGTGCTTGGAAGCGGCTTCCGCTACAAGGGGACGGAATACCACAGCCTGTCGCAGATTGCCCGGGTCATCACCGGCACCCGCTGGAACGGTTTGCGCTTTTTCGGGCTGCGGGAGAAGGCTGGATGACCCAGGTCCGCTGCGCCATCTATACCCGCAAGTCGACCGAAGAGGGTCTCGACCAGTCGTTCAACAGTCTCGATGCCCAGCGCGAGGCCTGCGAGGCCTACATCCGCTCGCAGGCAGGCGAGGGGTGGAAACTCCTTCCGACACGCTACGACGACGGCGGCTATTCCGGCGGCAACCTGAACCGGCCGGCGATGCAGCAGCTGATCGCCGACATCGATGCCGGAAAGGTCGACGTAATCGTCGTCTACAAGGTCGACCGGCTGACCCGCTCACTCATGGATTTCGCGAAGATCGTCGAGCGGCTCGATGCCCGGGGCATATCGTTCGTCAGCGTCACGCAAGCGTTCAACACTACTTCGTCGATGGGGCGGCTGACGCTCAACGTGCTGCTGTCCTTTGCGCAGTTCGAGCGCGAGGTGACCGGCGAGCGCATCCGCGACAAGATTGCTGCATCTAAGGCCAAAGGCATGTGGATGGGCGGCACTGTGCCGCTCGGCTTCGACCTCCACGAGCGCCGCCTTTTTGTAAACGCGAGCGAAGCCGAGCAGGTCCGGCACATCTTCACCCGATATCTCGCGCTCGGATCCGGTGTGAAGCTCGCCCACGAGCTGCGGCGCGATGGTGTCGTGTCAAAGCGCTGGATGTCCCGATCGAGCCGGACTCGAGGCGGTGTACCGTTCGATTGCGGCGCGCTCTACTACCTGCTCCAGAACCGCATCTACCTGGGAAAGATCGTCCATCGCGGCGTCAGCCATGACGGCGAGCATGAGCCGATCGTCAGTGAGGAACTGTGCGACGCGGTTCAACAGGCGCTCGCACAGAACAGGCGCAAGCGGCGCGAGCATCCGAAACGGTCCGCGAGCTGCCTCCTGGCCGGCCTCGTTCGCGATGCCGATGGACAGCCGATGACCACGAGTTTCAGCTACGGGCGTGGCGGCAGGCGGTATCGCTACTATGTCTCGGGCTCATTGAATCCATCACGCCGTCCCGAGGCGAAGCCGCCCAGGCGAGTACCGGCCGCGGCGCTTGAACGGCTCGTGCTGCAGTCGCTGACGGGAATTCTGCAGCCGGAGATCACGCTGGCCGACGCGCTGCCGTTGATTTCCGCCGTCGAGCTGCATCACCGGAGCGTTCAGATCGTCTTCAAGCCAGAAAGCCTATTGGAACCATTCGAGCCGCTGGGCAGGGCGGTTGCCCGGCTACAGCCGCTGACAGAGCCGCATCGGCTTGTCGCCGACAGCAATCGCCTCAGGCTTATTTTCGACCGCAAGCCGGTGTTCCGCGGCGGGAGGGCGAGAGGAATAGACATCCCCAGGTCGGCTGGACCTATCGTCGACGGAGCATCGTTGCTGAAATCGGCGCATCGGCTCTTGGAGTCGCACGCAATGTCCCCGCTCGATCCCAGCGCCCATGCGCAAGCGACTGCCCCGGCGTGGCAGCGCCAGCGTCGAATAATGGCGCTCGGGCTGCTTGCTCCTCAGCTCCAGAAGAAAATGCTGCAAGGCAGCTACGCGGGCGCGCTCAATGCCATGATGGCAGCTGCGCCGCTGGCCTGGGCGGATCAGATTTCCTTGATCAATGCGATGAGATGATCGAGCGTCGGGCAATGGACGATTCGGGCAGGTTTCAGGCGTCGCGATGCTGATGGATGCAAGATAAAACGGGGAGCGCGAAGCATGAGCGGCGACGATCAGAAACTTCGAACGATCCGGCCCGGCGCAACCCTGTCTTATGCTCTCATATTTGGAGGAATAGGGCTTGCAGTGCTCAGCTCATTGCTCCTCCTCACGAGTGTTAGCTTTCAGCCGGCATCAACGGCAGCAGAGGATCAAGGGCTCACCTTGACCGAGTGGCTATTGATCGGCGGCTTTTTTATCGGGGTATTTGGTACCGGAACCGGGTTATATTTTAACCTTGACGACAAGCGGCGAAAAGATCGCGCCGAGGCCCGCGAAATCCATGATCGCCGGCACCGCGCAGACGACGTGCACTAGCCTTGGGCGCCCGAAACCGTGCGTCGGAATTTGGCCGCAGAGACTGAGGGTCAGAATCGGCCGAAGTTCAACCACCACGGCAGTCTCCGTAGACAGATTCAGGGCAAGAAACGCGCGGAACTGCGCCATTTTTTGTACAATGAGAACAGAGACTGGAGGTCTTGAAATGTGGGTGGAGGTGCACCCAGTCGTAGGTGCACAAGTCTCTTCCGGCCTATTTCCCTGATAAGGGCGAATTTACAGGGAATTCTGCTGATTTTGGCGGCGAACGGCTTTCATTGGTCCTGCGCCAGCCTTGGATTTCCGCCGTTTTCAGGGCTACTTCCCTGAAAGAGAGAACAGGGAATTTGCCCTCCACGAACAGGGAAAACGAGACTGAAAAACAGGATCGAATGGCGGTCGGGTCGTGAGCAACGGTGAACCCTGACCAATGTTAGCTTTTAACCCCCAAAGCGGTCCAATAGCGTGTTGATATTTCTGCGTCGGGAACACCACCCGGGCGGAATTCGCACCCATGGCGGAGGATGATTTGCCCCCCCGGTTGGGATCGCCTCATCCTGATCCCGCGCTCGCCATATCTGCCGGTCGGCTTCGTCGATCGCCCATAGCAGCTAACCGAAGCAGGGTGTCTCATCGATCGGATAGGCGCGGTCAAAGGTGGGGCCGAGCAATTAAAGCTCTTGCTGTGTGAGCAGCCCCACTGCGACAATACTGCGCCTTTCCTTCATCCGCGCCCAACGAATGGGGGCAATCATCGTGCCTTCCGTTACGGCAGCTAGGTTTTACGCCTATCAATTAAGTCCGAGCAACCTGTCCCGCTCAATGATTGCCCGGACCAAGGTCCTCATAGCCTCTTTGGAGCGGCAGTCATACTGTGGTGGCCATGACCGGGTTGAGAACGTCCGCTTTCCACCCATTGCGGACGTTAGCGTTACAGGAGCGCCCCCCACGAGCCCAACCATGATTGCGGCAATGGCAATCCAAGAGGCCGCATTCGCATTCCCGACATGAATCCAAAACCGGGACTGAGAGAGCGAGGTTATCGGGTTGAATGGCGTTTGGGTTCACGCAAAACAGGGAATTTATATGCCCCTATCAGGGACTTGCAACGCATAAGCAGCAATTTGCACACGTCCGCCGCTAAAGGCACAGCGACCGCTTTCCGCTTTCCGCTTTCGACGCACGCTAGCGAATCCTCGTGTCACCACGCTGAAATCGGTCTCGCTGATACAATCGTCATGGCCGAGCTGCGGGGTTCTAGGTACGTGATGGCAAGACAGATTCGATGACCATAGCGATGCCCTGCCCACCACCGATACACATTGTAATCAGACCATACCGTCCACCGACACGAGCTAGTTCGTATGCTGCTTTGACAGTAAGGATCGCCCCAGTGGCACCAACAGGATGGCCAAGCGAAATACCTGAGCCGTTAGGATTCACTTTTTCTGGTGAAAATTTAAGTTCCGTCGCCACTGCACACGCCTGTGCTGCAAACGCTTCGTTTGATTCGATGACGTCCATTTGGTCGATTGAAAGCGCAGCGCGTTTAAGCGCGATTGGTACAGCGTCTACGGGCCCGATGCCCATCATGCGCGGATCAACGCCGGCGTGCCCCCACGCAACAATTCTTGCGAGAGGTGACAATCCGCTTTCTTTAACAGCGTTTTCTGACGCGATGACTAGAGCTGCTGCACCGTCACTTATTGCCGATGAGTTCGCGGCGGTTACAGAGCCTTTATCCTTAAACACTGGTCGAAGTGTCGCCATGGCGGCGAGGGATACATCATGCCTGATGCACTCATCTCTGTCGAACACGCGCGCGCCTATTGAAGAGACAACTTCTATCGGCACAATTTGCTCGTCAAATCGGCCCTCTGCTTGAGCTCGCGCTGCTCGAACTTGGCTTTCGGCAGCCAACGCGTCCTGTGTTTCACGGCTAATATTATATTGGCTAGCAATGTTTTCGGCCGTCACGCCCATGTGACAGCCCTCAAAAGGATCAGTAAGAATTTCTGCCATCGCGTCGACGAGAGGAACCGTGCCCATCCTAGTTCCAAAGCGGATGCCTTGCGCTACGTGCGGCGATCGACTCATGACCTCGACACCGCCCGTGACCGCCACCTCGCATTCCTTAAGGGCAATCATCTGCGCACCGGAAATGACCGCTTGAAGTCCCGATCCACACAAGCGGTTCAACGTAAGAGCCGGAGCTTGGTCGGGAATACCGGCACTGCGTCCGGCGACGCGGGCCAGATAAGCATCTTTCGGAGTCGTTTGTATGACCTGACCCAACACGACGTGCTGGACCTTTTCAGGTGATATCTTAGCTCTTCTGATAACCTCAGTGAGGACCTTGGACGCGAGATCCGAGGGGGCAAAATCTTTCAGACTACCTCCAAAACTGCCAATGGCAGTCCGACCCGCAGAAACGATATACGTAGTTTCCACCCTCAATTCCTCGAAGTAGATTGACAAAATTCTCGCAAGAATTCTGGTTTTGCTGCTGAGATAAACGAGCCTGCAGCGCCGATTTAGGCGAATACACCGATTTGGGGTCGCGGCTCGTCCCCTACGAGAAGTCGACCGCCGTCAACAACCAATGTGTGACCAGTGATCCACGAGGCGTCGTCCGAAAGCAGAAATGCGGCTGCGCAGGCAATATCGTGAGGGGTACCTAACCGTGCCAGCGGCAAAATTTCAGCCTCTCGATCACCCAACTCACCTTCCGAGATAGCGCTAGATGTCCTCGTGCGCACCAAGCCGGGGGCGATTCCGTTTACCCTGATACCCTTCCGCCCCAGCTCCCGAGCCAAAACCTTGGTCAAGACGTCAAGAGCAGCTTTGCTGGCTGTGTATGCGGCCACGTCTGGCTGCACCTGCCTTGCTCCAATCGAGGAGACATTTAGAATCGCGCCGCCGTCGCCGAGTCCTTGGGCGACGACTAATTGAATAAGAGCCACGGCGGGCCAGGTATTCACCGTAAGCGTCCTTTCGAAGCGCTCTCGATCGATAGCGAGGAGTGGTCCGAAATACGGGCTGATACCCACGTTGTTCACAACGAAATCAACACGTGAAAAACGCGAAATTGCCATATCAACAAGCCCTTCCGCAATTCCTGGCTCGGCTACATTGCCGAGGACGTATTCAGCTCGGATTCCAGTTGAGCGAAGCTGCTCCGCACAAGCTGCTAACGGTGTACGTTGCCGTCCGTTCAAAATAATCGCGGCTCCTTCAGAGCCCAGACGCTCCGCTATTGCCCGACCGATCCCACGCGAAGACCCGGTAATTATAGCGACACGATCGCGAAAGCGACTGCCAAAGGGCGGCATTTGGACGTTTTGTGAATCGTGAATCATAGCTCATTTTGGTTGACATGGGAGGTGCCGAAAGTCAAACGTGACAGCTTCCATGTTTGAGGTTTCGCAGTATGGAGGCGAGTGACACGTCGGGTGTGAGTGACCGAGCGCCCTTTCGCGAGGGTTTCCTTGACGGCGATCTACGGGATCTTGCCAGCTTAGTTCTGGTGGGCAGCCGCTGCCTCGATTGTAAGGTTGCTCTTTTCGGCGAGCGTCGACGATGCGAGAACTGTTCGAGCGCGAGGGTCAAGCGTCAAACCTTCGCGTCCAGCGGTACTGTTTACTCATACACCATCCAGCGGCATCCTCCACCTCCTCCGAATGCATGCGAAGGATCCTGGACGCCCCGCCCACTTGCATGGATTGACCTCGATCGAAGAGGCCCTCGAATTCTGGCACCGGTCGATTGCCATCCTTCTGAAATCATCATCGGAAGTCGAGTCAGTCTGCGCGGCCGCATAGGCTGGATAGACAGTTCTAACGCAGAGATAGTCTCCTTTCATTTCGTTCTCTGCGAGCGCGCTTCGTGACCAGAGCCATGATCGTAGGTGTCGGGATGACTCAATTTGGACGGCACCCCAATAAGCACTTCACGCAACTCGCTGCCGACGCCATCGAAGACGCCTTGGACGACGCGGGGATACAATTCACTGAGGTTGAACAGGCATTTTGCTCGCGAGTGTTTCTGCCCTCGGCAACTGGCGCCAGAGTCATGGAGGTTATGGGGCGAACGGGAATCTCATGCCCGGACGTTGAAGGTGCCTGCGGAGCGGGGGTTGTCGGGATACGTCAAGCAGCGATGATGATCGAGTCCGGTCAAGTCGACATAGCACTGGCTTTCGGGGTTGAAAAAATTGGCAAGGGATTCATGCCCCCGCAAATGTTGTACGAAGACTGGCAGTGCCGAATGGGAATGACACAGAATCCGCAATATTGGGCGCTGAACGCAATGCGCCACATGCACGATTATGGGACTACAGAAGTTCAGATCGCAAAGATCGCGGAAAAAGCAAAACGCAATGGAGCAAAAAATCCCAAAGCGTTTTTCCGGAGGCCAATGACAGTCGAAGAAATTCTGGCGTCAACAATGGTGAACGACCCTCTGCGTCTATTCATGATTTGCTCTCCTGTTGACGGCGCCGCTGCTGTAATACTCGCCAGCGACAAAATCGCACGAAGATACTCAGCTCGCCCTATAGAAGTTTCTGCATGCGTCCACTCAGTCTCGAAATTCCCATTGCGGAATGCCAGTAGCTTTTGCGCCACAGAAACAGGCAATCCAAGCGTTTTTTCAAGCACTTCTCAAGCGGCCTATGAGCAAGCTGGACTAGGGCCCGAGGACATTCAGGTCGCCGAAGTCCAGGACAACGACGCTTTTTCTGAATTGGAATATTACGAAGAACTGGGATTTTGCAAAAAGGGCGAAGGTGGCAGGCTCGTAGATGAAGGTGCCACCGAGATAAGCGGGCGCATTCCTGTGAATACGAGCGGGGGTCTCCAAGCAAAGGGAGAACCTCTTGGGGCCTCACATTTCGGCCAAATCTACGAGATTGCAAAGCAGATCCGCGGGGAAGCAGGCGATCGGCAGGTGCAGTCTGCAAGTGTCGGTTTAGCGCAGGTCTTTGGCGCTTGGGGGCATTGTGGGGTCACCATCCTTAAACGTGGTTGGTAGAGTCCTGGCAACGAGGGTCTATTATGGCAGGTTACATTGCTTTAGACGATGATTTCTTCACTGCGGAGCACGACTCTTTCCGAGACCAAGTCAGCAGATTTGTGCGGGAGCGCGTCGATCCGCATGCAGATGAATGGAACGCCGCGGGAATTTTACCTCGTTCGGTTTGGCGAGACATGGGAAGCCTCGGCTTCCTGGGAACTTCCTATGACGAGCAATATGGTGGAAGCAACGCGGGACTACTCTATGCGGTCATTCTGGCCGAAGAGTTGACCAAATCACGCGTCAGCGGGCTAAGTTTTGCCGTTCTGGATCACACTGACATGTCTGCAAACTACCTTTTAGAAGGACCTAAGGAGCTGCGCGACAAGTACCTTCCTGGGTGCGTCCAAGGTGAGATCATCTGCGGGCTGGGTTTGACGGAGCCCACTGGCGGCTCCGACGTAGCTGCAATCAAAACAACGGCAGTACGCGACGGAGACCACTACATTATCAATGGCCAAAAAGTATTCATTACTAATGGCATCGCCGCTGACATCATCATCATCGTCGCAAGGACCGATCCCAACCCGAGCAGGCCCCACGAAGGCATCAGTTTAATCGCCGTGCCGACGGACACTCCTGGGTTCACACGCGGTGCTCCTCTCAAGAAGCTGGGCAATTTAGCCAGCGACACTGCTGAGCTGTTCCTATCTGACGTGCGGGTTCCCGTGGGCAATTTGCTCGGAGGAGAAAACAAAGGCTGGAACATTTTGATGGCTGATCTTGGATTAGAGCGGTTGATCGCATGCGCGATCTACCTATCTGCTTGCGAGGAGATGCTTCATATTACTAATGAGTACACTAGAGACCGGAAAGTATTCGGAAAAAGCGTTTCCGATTTCCAGACGAACGCACATCGCCTTGCAGAGATGTATACCGAAGTTACAATGGCGAAAGTCTTTTATCGGCATGTTTTGAAGATGCAACTTCGTGGTATGCGGACCGTCAAAGAGGTAAGCATGATAAAATACTATGCGTCTGAGCTGGCTAACCGGATAGCTTATTTGTGCTTGTCGCTTCACGGTGGTTGGGGCTACATGAAGGAGTATCCGATCAGTCAATGGTATACTGACGTTCGCCTTTTCAACATAGGCGCGGGGACAACCGAGATAATGAAAGAAATTATTGCGAAAGAGGTTCTCTATAGGCAGAGAACGTGAACCCCGTATTCTGGGGAGCGGGAGTCGCCCGTTGCAGATAGATTATCCCGCGTGAATTCGCCCCTTACCTAACTGCGAGATGGCCTTTGTGGGGCAAGCAAGCCTATACGAACTGAACTGAAGTTTCACAGGGGAGAGGCTCCAAATATGGGACCTAATCCGAAGCGGCGACAAACGGGTGATCGCGCGAGCAGCACCGCGCGAGTGGAAACAGTGAGAGAAGGTCGAAAGCTGCGTCGTGCTGACAAGGCAGAGAATAATAGGAAAGCCCTACTTAGGGCCGCCGTCCAGGTCATCGGTGAACGGGGCTACAACGAAGCGTCGGTTGCTCGGATCACTGAAAGAGCTAACGTCGCGGCTGGGACATTCTATCGACATTTCGAATCACGTCAGGCCATGTTCGACGAATTGCTCCCTGGGCTCGCGCGGGGGGCGTTGGATTTTATAATTCCGCACGTTCATGGCTCTGCCGATCTTTTGGAGCTGGAGGAGCGTGGACTTAGGGCAATGCTGGAATGGGAGAAAACCCATTCAGGACTAACCCGCGTCCGAAATGAAGCCGAAACGTCCGCACCTGCTGCCTTTGAAAAATACCTGACCGAATTACTCTCTCGCTACGTCCGCGCTCTGAAACGCGGCCAATCCCAGGGATATCTTGAAGGCTATTCAGACGCTCAGCTCAGGGTGGTTGCCTGCATGCTAATCGGAGCGCGTCATTACCTGCACTACGTTTTGCGGAGCTCCGGCAAACGCACTAAGCACGTCGTAGATGCCTACCTATCATTCGTGTCAGGCGGATTACGGAGCAAATTGCGGAAGGATCGAGGCGGTAAGCGTGCGAAACCCAGCGGTTGATCGTCATGAGACCAGTTCCCACGCAATCTTGGAGACGGGCTCAACCAAAGCATGCACGTCGCCAGCATCCATGCCAGTCGCACTTTGCTGTAAGCTTCGAAAATAGACTCCTTGCATAATGGCTGCAGCTCGAAAGAGTGAAAAGGCCAGAAAGAAGTTCCAGTCGCTTGGGATGGTTCGGCCGGCTCTGGCGCAATAGACTTCTAGATATTCTTGCTCTGAAGGGATCCCCAATTCCTGTAGATCCAGATCTGCGAATCCTCCCAATGCTTTAGCGTGGCTCGGCAAGTGATAAGGCATGCAATTGTACGCCAAATCAGCCAAAGGATGCCCCAACGTGGACAGCTCCCAGTCCAAAACAGCACTGACGTCAGGGAGGGTAGGGTGTATAATCAAATTTTCTAAGCGGAAATCACCATGAGCTATCGTCGTTTCGTGACCCGCCGGAGTGTTTCTTGGCAGCCATTCGACGAGGAGTTCCATCGTCCGTATGTCATCCGTTTTTGAGTTCTCATACTGCCGTGACCATCGAGCCACCTGCCGCTCGATATAATGTCCTGGCTTGCCAAAAGACTCGAGCTCTGCAGACTTCCAATCGACGCTATGTAGGTCCGCCAACGCGACGGCCATGGACAAATATATTTCCCGGCGTTCTGAAAAATCACTCTCGGGGATTTTGTTGTCCCGAAAAATTCGGCCGTCCACATATTTCATGACAAAAAAATCTGTTCCGATCACGCTCTTGTTCTGACAAAGAATCAGAACCTCCGGTACAGGCACCGCTGTCTCCCTCAGCGCCCGCATGATGAAGAATTCCCTGTCGACTTGGTGTGCGGACGGAAGTAATTCGCCAGGTGGCTGCTTTCGGAGAACATACTTGCCCGTAGGAGTGGATAATATAAATGTTGGGTTAGACCGTCCACCAATAATTTGTTCCACGTGGAGGGGAGACCTGAACTCAGGGAGCTCAGCGTACAGATACTCTGTCAATTTTACAGTGTCGAAGGTTTCACCTGTCGCTCCGGTCTTCCCTTGCATGAGTGCCACCCACATATGAGATTGATACTTGCCACGAAGCCTTACGTTACCAGGGCTTGTTCTGAGAAGGCTTCGCCAGCTCCAGCTTTGCGATTGCTGCCAAATGCACGGCATCGGGTCCATCCGCGAGACGCGTTGTGCGTGCAAAGGCGAAGGCATCTGCGAGGCCGAAATCCTCGCTTAGGCCACCTGCTCCGTGAGCTTGAATGGCCCTGTCGAGTACGTTCAGTGCAACTGTCGGCGCCAACACTTTGATCATGGCGATCTCGGCTTTGGCTGCCTTGTTGCCGACGCAATCCATCATGTGTGCAGCATGCAAAGTCAGCACTCTCGCCTGCTCTATTTCTATGCGAGACCGCGCTATTTGCTCTCCAATCGTCGCTTGCTCGGCGAGGAGCTTCCCAAACGCCGTACGGGACTTCACCCGAGCGCACATAGCCTCAAGCGCACGTTCAGCCATTCCAACTAGACGCATGCAATGGTGGATCCGGCCGGGCCCCAGTCTAGCTTGCGCAATCTCAAAACCTCGCCCCTCTCCAAGAAGAATGTTTTCTGTTGGAACGCGCACGTCCTTAAATTCGATTTCGAAGTGACCCACCGGAGCATGGTCATACCCAAAGACTGTCAGCGGACGCACAAGGGTCACACCCGGCGTGCACTTCGGTACGAGAATCATTGAATGCTGTTGATGCCGGGGGGCGTCAGGATTCGTCCTGCCTAAAACAATCAGGATCTTGCAGCGATTGTCCCCAGACCCCGAAATCCACCATTTACGTCCATTAAGGACGTACTCATTTCCTTCACGGTGCACCTCAAGGCTAATATTTGTGGCATCAGAAGAAGCCACATCCGGTTCACTCATTGCGAAGGCGGACCGAATCTTCCCCTCCAGGAGAGGCTCGAGCCATTGCTCTTTCTGTTCATTCGTACCGAAGCGGTCAAGTATTTCCATATTGCCTGTGTCAGGCGCTGAACAATTGAAAACCTCTGTACCCAAATTGTAAGACCGGCCCATCACCGCACACAAAGGTGCATATTCGAGGTTCGTTAATCCCGCCCCACGTTGACTGTCGGTGAGGAAAAGATTCCAAAGGCCGAGGCTCTTCGCTTGTGCCTTTAGCTCCTCCACAATCGGTGGAGAATCCCAGCGATCGGGCAGTAGTTGATGTTGCTTCCGATACACAGTTTCATTGGGGATCACGTACCGGTCGAGAAAATCAGCGACCCGCTCTTGCAGATCTTTGGACCTGGAGCTTTGACTAAACACCACATCGGTTCCTTCGAATCAGCCGCACGAAATCATCGGAGTTCGAGCTACAACGCAACTTCGCTTCCCACCGAGGTTTTAGGTCGCCTCGTCAATTTCGTTTGCATCAAATACCTCTCTTTCCAGCCGGGCTCGCAGTTCAAATTTTTGTATTTTCGTTGCAGACATTGGCCACTCGTTCGAGGTGACGAAGCGTACATAGCGGGGCACTTTAAACCGAGCGACCTGACGGTTGCAGAAGTCGAACACCTCTTTCTCCTCCAGCTCGAAACCTGGATTGAGTTCTATAAACGCGGCGGGAACCTCTCCCAGTCGCGGGTCCATGACGCCGACCACGACGGCGGTCCGCACCGCTTCGTGCGAGCCGATTAGTTCCTCAAGCTCCGCTGGGGCAACGTTTTCCCCGCCAACTTTAAGCATTTCGCCGAGGCGCCCATGAAAGTTTAATGAACCATCATCGCCGAGCCAGCCGAGGTCCCCTGTATGTAGCCAACCGTCTTTATCTATGGCCCTCGCCGTAGCTTGCGGGTCCTCATAATACTCGGTCATGGTGCACCATGACCTGATGCAGATCTCGCCGAGCGAGTGTCCTTGCTGGGTAGTTGCGGTCGGCACCTCCCCAAGCTTCATCTCAACGCCAGGAATGGGATACCCCCCTGCTGCTGGGCCACCAGGGGCGGCCATATTGTGGTTAAAAATGCACCAGCCGCTGGTTTCCGTTTGCCCGTACACATTAAAATGGTGAGCTTGCGGGAGCCAAGCCTTCATCCGTTCGATGTTCGTGGGGTTTCCAATAGTAAAACAATACCTGATGCGTTCGGTGCGGACCGTGGCAGACTGCCGATGGTCAAGAATTGCCATTGCGAGTGAGTCGAATACCGGAAAAAATACCGAAACGTCTTCGGACGAAAGCATGTCCACTGCCATGTCCGCATCAAAATAGGGCATAGATAAAAAGCATGCTCCGCGCGATATACTGGCTACCAAGGTCGTAAGTGCGCCAATGTGAAAAAGCGGGTTTGGATTCCATACTTTATCATACTCGCTTATCCGGACGCCGTACTGGCTCCAGCTTGAGGCAGTGCGCACAATTGCTTCATGCGATAACACGCACGCCTTCGCGCGAGCCGTCGTCCCAGACGTAAATAACATCGAGCAGGGATCTTTGACACTTACGCAGCATAGGTCCTTAGTTATCGCGTCCGCGGAGATATTCTTCGCACTCGCTGCTGCGTGAGCCTCAGTGATGAACGGCCCGGCATCAGTTGCACCCAGAACAACGACCTTTTCCAGCTTCGGAAACCGCCCCTCTTGAATCAAAGCGGAAACCAGCCCCTCGAAATCAAAATAGTCGCGATGTGAAGCGCTGAGCACAAGGATCCGAATGTTAGATTTAGCAATCACGTAGGTAAGGTCAGCTTGGCGGTATCTGACATTTAGGGTGGTCGAAACCGCGCTAGCTAATGCGACGCCAAAGTATGCGCGAAGAAAGTCCGGCCCGTTAGGCAAAAGTAGACCCACGTGGTCCCCGCGTCCAACCCCTAAACCTCGGAGACATTTGGCTACTTCCAAGGCCTCTCCAGCCAGCTGGCCGTATGTCCATGCGAAGCCGGGAAACTTAATCGCTACCCTGTCCGACCACTTTAGAGCAGACTCAAGAAGAAGGCCGGCCAAGGTCTGGGCTGGGATAGGAAAGTAATTCATTCGGTCCACTACGTATTAGTCCACACCGGTTCTCTTTTTTCCAAAAACGATCGTACGGACTCAGCCGCATCGTTCGACTGCATCGTGCACGCAGTTGCGTAGTGCTCCATTACCATGAGCGTATTTGGATCTGCATCGAGACCGCAGTTGGCGGTCTGTTTCGTGATCCACATAATGTATGAACTTTGACGCTTCAGCGGCTCGACAAATTCTTCCACGCGAACATTTAACTCGTCGGGCGGATGCGACTCGTTGACAAGGTTCCACTCGGCGGCCTTTTTGCCAGACACCAGTTTGCCGGTAAGCATCAATTCCTTAGCTCGGCGTAGGCCGACGATCCTTGGTAATCGGTAAATAGGCCCGCCACCGCCCGTCATACCGCGATTAATGTGAAAGTCCCCAATTTGAGCGTCATTTGCGGCTATGGCGAAGTCACACGAAATCATCAGCTCAAATCCGCCCGCCGTGCAGAATCCTTCCACGACAGCGACAGTAGGTTTTATTACGTCATGGAATGAGTTGTATACCCGCGACACTTGGGTCACCATCTCTAGGGGCGCGCGAGGCCTATTCACCCTACCAGACAGAAATTGTCCTTCCACCATGTTCAGATCGAAGCCGGAACAGAAAGTATTTCCTCGACCGCGGACAATGATGACTTTGACATTTTCGTCTTGTTCAGCTTGTCGTACCCGGTCCGCCATTCCCATCAGCATGTCCCAGCTGATGCAATTTTTCACCTTGGACCGATTCAGCCAGATTGTCGCCGCACTGTCCTCTACAATGTACTCTAGCTCGTTAGACATTTTCAGCACTCCTGGGCCTGAGATCAGGACGCTTAGGTCCCGACTTAAGAGGGCGAAATTTCGGCAGCGTGATACCGTCATCTACATCGTCAAATATAACTTCTAGAGGCATACCATCAAAAATAGATTCGACGTTGCATTCAACTATATTCGTAACGATTCTCGGCCCTTCATTGAGTTGGACAAGACCAACAGCGTAAGGGACAAGGTCACCGAATATTTCTCGCGGAATTCCATACCTAACAACTATCCAACTGAACAACTTTCCGAATCCAGATACTTCGTGCCAGTTGAGCGCGGTAGACCGGCATCTTTCGCAAAAAGTGGTCGGCGGGTATTGATAATGTCTGCAAATGGAGCATTGTTGCATTTCAAGGCGGTGTGCCCTGCAAGCCGACCAAAAAGGGGCGCTTTCAACGTCCTCCGCTGGCATCGGTTTTTGTGGCGTCATCATCCGGTCCCTAATTCCTGAGCACCATCGCGCCACCCGATGTCATCGCACCTGCGGTAACCAACCCCACGGAAGCGCCAGCAACCTGACGACTACCAGCGACCCCGCGCAACTGCTCAACCGCCTCGATGGTGTGGTTGAATCCGTGAATGTAAGCTTCGGACAGTAACCCGCCGTGGGTATTAACGGGGATTGTACCGTCAAGCGCGATTGCCCCGGTTTCAATGAAGGGACCACCTTCGCCTTCAGCACAGAAGCCGAGGCCCTCTAGGCCCATGATCGTGCTGTAAGTAAAGCAATCGTATATCTCCGCGAAATCCATATCCGTTGGGCCGGCCCCAGCACTGGTCCACAAAGACTGAGCGATGTACTTGAAGCAATTGTGTGCAGGGTCGGGCCATCGCATTATGTCTTCGAACGAAAACCCTTGGCTCGGCCCACCGCCGTAAGCGCCACCCATTATGTAAACGGGCGGCTGCTTTAAGTCCTTCGCCCTTTCGGAGGACGTGATCAAAACTGCGCAGGCACCGTCGGATTCAAGACAGATGTCGTACATCCTGAACGGGTCTACAATGGGGCGCGAAGCGAAATAATCATCCAACGTCATAGGTGCGCGCTGCATGGCCCGCTGATTGAGACCCGCATTCGCTCGAGCGTTCACAGCGATTGTGCCGAGCTGTTTCGCCGTAGTGCCGTATTTGGAAATGTGTCGACGACACCACATCGCCATGGCCTGAGGGTACGTCATCAAGCCGAACGGCGCAGTGTACTGGGAAAAGCCTTGCGATTTCTGTACTCGACTTCCTCCAAGGCGGAGGCCGGAACGGCCATTCATTGAACGAAAGCAGAGAACGTTTGTCGCAAGACCCGCCTCGATCACTGCGGCTGCTTGCAACATAAACGCTACAGCGACATTCCCGCCCCCGAAAATGTCGACGAAGTATTGGGCGTTAGATATGCCAAGCTCAGTCGCTATCGCAATGCCAGGGTCAGAGTCACCCATGTTGAAACTAATGATGCCATCTACTTCATCCGGTTCTAGTCCGGCGTCGATGAGCGCATTCAAGCACGCTTCAGAAGCCAAACTGCGGGTCGTACGGCCAGATTCTTTGGTGAACTGGGTAAAGCCGATTCCCGCGATCGCGTATTTATCTCGCAGTCTATACATCGAGCGCACCATCAGAATATCCCAGTCCAATCCATCAAAGAGCTTTGAACTTTGGCGATCGCTTCTCTTTGAAAGCTTTAAGGCCCTCAATCGGATCGCTCTCGGTGGTCGCGTACTTGCATGCGTAGGCCACCTCCAATCTGAGCCCGCGCTCTAGGTCAGACCGAATTGCCTCGTTCATCAAAAATTTGGCCCCTTTCATACCGGCGGGGCTTTTAGCGTGGAGCTTCGCCGCGAGGGCCTTGTACCCTTCCTCGAGTTCGCCAGCGGGAGTGACTTCTCCGACAAGTCCTATGCCAAAAGCCTGTTGGGCAGTTAACAAGTCTCCTGTCATCAAGAGGTGTTTAGCCCGTATTGAGCCGATTGCTCGCCAAAGCCGAATGGATGATCCAGCACCAGGCAGCATACCAAAGTTGAGGTGTCCATCACCTATCTGCGCGTTCTCTGATGCAATAACGAGATCGCAGGCCAGTAACAGTTCAATGCCGCCGGCGACACATATCCCGTTTATTGCTGCGATATAAATCTTCGGCGAATTTTCCATTACTTCGAACAATCTGTACCACTGTTCTACAAAAAAACGGAAATCATCCGGTACTTCGAACAACTTAATATACTTATCCAGGTCGCCGCCTGCTGAAAAGGCGCGACCAGATCCTGTGAATACTACCGTCCTTATCGTTTTATCTTGTTCTAAAGCTTCGACGGCACGGCGGAGCTCTGCAATTGTGTCCCAGTCCAACGGGTTGAGCCGCTCAGGCCTATTGAAGGTGATCGTGACACCCTCGCCCCAGCGATCGAGCAGAATGTTCTCGTAGGCACCATATTCCGTCATTGGAACAGCTCGTATCGATTGTTGGGACGAACGGTGAATCGTGATTCACAAATCGTATGTCATTATCGATTAGTCAAGCAGAAATCTGCCCGTAAGTGTCTGCTATCCGGATAACGATGGCGGGTTGGGGCTTCCCTTTAAAATGATGGGCCGCGGATCAAAAGCGCTTGACTCACAGAAGTTCCTGCTCGTACGGTGAACGGTGAATCGCCACTCATCAATATGTCATCCAGGAATTCGCACTCAGTTGCCCGAGGACTAGCAGGGAGGACGACAATGTTGATTGGTAAGGCGAGCGCATCCACTCAGAACCAGCATACAGCTCGTCCAAGGCAGGTTCGCTTTTTGCTTTCCGCAACTGCGTTCTTTCTATTGGCGCCTTGGGCTGCAGCAGCTCAGGAAACGTCCGATCAATCCTCAACCGGGCCCGGAGAGACTCAGACGGATGCGCCGCAAGGCGCCGCCCAGACCGCTGCAGAAGCCGCGGTAGAGGATATTGTGGTTTACGGGCGCAAGCGGGGCCCAGAATACGTGCAGGATGTTCCTCTGGCGATTACCGCCTTTAGTGGAGAAAAGTTAGAGGCGGTTTTCGCAACTGATCTTGAGTCAATCGCGTATCAAGCACCAAACGTCGCGCTCGAGGGACTGGGACTCGCCGGCGCCGCAAATTTCACCATTCGGGGGCTCGGTGTCAATTCGACGATTCCGTCGCTTGATCCTACCGTGGGCGTGTTTGTGGACGGCGTTTATCTCGGAATTACAACCGGAACTCTGATGGATTTCTTCGACATTGATGGAATTGAAATCCTGAGGGGGCCGCAGGGGGTGCTGTTCGGCAAAAACGTTACCGGTGGCGCCGTGCTCTTGCGCACCCGTCGTCCAGGCCAGGAAACCACGGTTCGAGGAAAGGCCGGCCTCGAGTCCGGTCTCCGTGCGTTCACTGCAGGATCGGTCGAAGGTCCGCTAAGCGGTGCCCTTTCAGGAAAGCTCGTCGGCTATTACAGCCACAACAGAGGTCGATTCGACAATCTAACAACGTCATCGAAGCAAGGTAAGGACGTCTCCCGGTTCGTTCGAGGCGCTTTTAACTTGAACGGGGAGGGATTGGGTGCCTTTCTAACCGTCGAGGTAGGCAGGCAAACTGGAGATGGGGGTGTATATCAGAACGTTCCCCGCGTTACTAAGCCCTTTACCGTCCTGTCAGGTGAAGAGGGCTTTACCCGGAACAACTGGAAGCAGGCGATTGCAGAAATCACGGGTGATGTCTCATTCGGCGACGGGGCCATTACAAGCATTACAGGCTACCGTCATCTTACGAGCCAAATGCTTGCAGACGTTGATGGCTTGCCGGCAACGCTTTTCCACTTGGCGTGGAAGGTTGACTCGAGTCAATTTAGCCAAGAGCTCCGATATGCGGGTCGCTTCGGCGATTTCGTGGATGTGACGACGGGATTATACTATTTTACTCAGGATCTCGGCTACTTGGAGCAAAGAAGCCACGGTACTTTTCTCTCTACATTCGGCGGGACCCAAGACACATCTTCCTACGCAGCGTTCGCCAGCACTGACTTTGATATCACACCTCAACTGACCTTCAGCGCGGGCGTGAGATACACGCGCGAGCGGAAAAAGGGAAAGATTGCTCCCCAGCGGCTGCCACTCACGTCACCATCAAGCTGTGATTATGAAAAGGAGACGTGCGTCTACACGTTCTCTGATACGCACCTCGCAAGCGGTTTCACTCCAAAGCTGGGCGCTCAGTGGAAACCGAACGACGACACTCTTCTCTACGCGTCCTGGACCAGGGGCCTCCGAAGCGGCGGGTACAACCTAAGACACAACAGCACCGCGGTGCTTCCAATCGCTACCGACGATGAAAAGGTCACTAGTTACGAGGCTGGAGCGAAGCTGGAACTGTTTGATCGCCGGCTAAGGCTCAATCTCGCTGCTTTCCGAACGGAGATAGATGATATTCTTCGTGATACGGTTGAGCTCGACCCGTCAACGGGCGGCACGATTCAGATCAACCAAAATACTGGCGATGCAATCGTGCGGGGAATTGAGCTAGAATCGTATCTGAGGCTGTTTCGTCGGACATCTGCGAACTTTGCTGTGGGCTATACGCGCGGCAAATACGTTACCCTACGCAAGGACATATCCGGTGACCGGATTATCAATGAGATTGATTACGCGCTAACGCTTCCGCGGCTTGCGAAATGGTCAATTGCTGCCGGCCTGAACCAGGACGTCAGTTTAGGCTCCAGCGGCACAATATCTGCTCGTGCCGATTTTAGCTACCGCAGCCGAGCACCTTATACAGACAATAACCTCGGGATAATTCGGTCCGCGGAACTCCTGGATGCGAGTCTTACCTGGCGGCCAGTTGACGAGCGCCTATCACTATCCGTGTATGCCAAAAACATTCTGGACGATGAAACCGAGGGCACGATGATACCCGTGGCTTTTGGACCCGTCCGCACCATTAGGCCTGGTCGGACGATCGGATCCGAGCTGCGTTTCACGTTCTGATGCGGGAAGCGGGGGCGTTGCAGCGAGATTGCAAACCGTTTCTTCAACGAGCCGGCTGCTTCGCCTAAACGGGACGATGCCAAGGCGCTTATCATGGGGTTGAAATGCGCGAACCTCCTCAGCGTCCTGTGGCCACAGACCCGTCCATCGCTACGATCTTGCTGGAGCGGGCCGCTCTCACTGAGTTCATGACGACGTCGTTTGGGGAAGCGATCGAAGACATTTTCGGCAAGATTGAACAGCTGAGCCCCGGGCATCTCTGCCTGCGCTTTACGCCCTCGACCCATCCGCTTCGCCCCGGCGGGACTCTCACGGGTCCTACCATGATGGGAGTGGCCGACGTCTGCGCTTTCGCGCTACTCGCAGCTCATATAGGCCCTGTTCTTACGGCTTGTACAACCTCACTGATGATCCATTTTTTGAAAGCGCCCAAGCCGGCACCTCTGCTCGTGGACGCTGAACTTCTCAAGCTGGGTCAACGCAATGCGATTGTGCAGGTCCGCATGCGATCCGACGGGTCGTCCGATTGTGTTGCACATGCGACAGTGTCTTTCTCGCTGCCGGTCAGCCGACCTGGCTATGCGGACGTAACTGGCTATGCGCACATAAAATGATTTCTCAACCCTCAGTAGAGTCGGGCGAGTCGTGCAGCGACGTCGAGTCAATCATCGACAGCACGCCGGTTAGCCGCGGGCAATGGATTATTATCGTCCTGTGCGCTTTGGTATCGATGCTGGACGGCTTTGATGTTCAGGTAATCGCTTTTGCCGCTCCAGAAATCCGGCAGGATTGGGGGATACCCGTCGCTGCACTCGGACCGATTTTCAGCGCTGGACTGTTCGGCGGAATGGTTGGCGGGTTTGTGCTCGGGCCGCTTTCGGACAGTTTTGGCCCGAAGCGAATTCTTTTGCTGAGTACGGCGCTCTTTGGGGCCACCACTTTTGCCACTGCCTTTGCCGACGATCTCCTCACTTTAGGCGCACTAAGGGCAATCGCTGGTCTCGGCCTTGGAGCTGCGGTCCCGGCAATCATAACTACTCTGTCGGCCTACACCCCGCGCCGTATACGGGCCACGCTTGTCACTGTTGCGTTTTGCACGCAGCTACTCGGTGCGCTTCTAGGGAGCGTGGTGAGCGCTTGGCTGATGGGGCAGTATGGATGGCAATCGATATTCTATCTTGGCGGTCTCCTGCCACTTCTGATTCTGCCGTTTTTGTTCTGGTACGTACCTGAGCCATTACCATTCTTAGTGGCGAGAGATAGACACGATAAAGTGGCGCGGGTTCTCAAGCAAATTGGTAAAGGGGATCACGGCTCGAGATTCCTGACAAGCGAGCGCAATGAGCAACCAGGGGGCACCGCGGTTGCCCTATTCAAAAGCGGGCGGCTTCCTTCGACAATGCTGATCTTAGCAACGGCTCTGCTCGGAGGGATGTTTTTCTATTTCATTTTAAACTGGCTCCCGACGATTTTACGTGAGTCAGGACATTCCTTGAGCATGGCAGTGTATGGCAGCACTGCACTGAACTTGGGCGGTCTGATGGGCAGCTTGGTTTTTGCTCGATTGATAGACAAATACGGCCCGTACAGCGTAATGGCTGTAGGATACGCCACAGGAGCCATTATAACGGCGTTGCTCGCGTATATGACCACGACGCCTTCCCTGATGCTCATGATATGTGCAGCCGGGTTTTTTGGATTAGGCGCGCACTACTGTATCCCAGCTGCCGTCGTACTGCTCTACCCCGTTCGTCTGCGAGGAGCAGGCATTGGCTTCGTACTCGGCTTCGCTAGAATTGGGGCGATTATTGGCCCTCTCGTCGGAAGCTATATAATTTTGGTGGGTGGCAGCAGCCGCGACCTCTTTAACTTCGCTGCGGTGACCGCTTTTGGCGCCGCTGGCGCGGTGTTTTTGGCCCGGTATGTTCAGCGTGCTGAGGCCCGCAGGATGCGTTCGTAGATAGAGAGTGTTTTTCATTGTCGTATTCGAACATCACCTATGAAGTCCAAAGCCATGTTGCCATCATTTCGCTGAACCGGCCGGAACGTCTGAATGCAATTACGCCGGCCATGTGTATCGAGCTTCAGGATTCACTTGGACGCTGCCTCGGTGACGGAGCTCGATCACTCCTGTTACGAGCGGAAGGGCAATCTTTTTGTGCTGGAGCAGATCTGACGGATGGCTCTGGCGGCTTTCCGAACGATTTAGGTGCGCTACTCAGGCAACATTATAATCCCCTGGTTTGCGCCTTCGCAGATCTGCCTATTCCAGTTGTTACCTCCATTCAGGGAGCAGCCGCCGGAGCCGGGTGCTCGCTTGCGCTGCTGGGCGACATAGTTGTTGCTGCACGATCAGCATACCTTCTTTTAGCGTTCGTGAATGTCGGCTTGGTCCCAGATGCCGGCTCTACGTGGCTCGTCGCAAATGCCATAGGTCGTGCGCGTGCTCTCCAGATGATGCTTCTTGGGGACCGAATCCCTGCAGAGCAGGCGTGCGACTGGGGCCTTATCAACTCGGTCGTCGATGATGTTGACCTAAGACCCGCGGGAGAGTCACTTGCTCAGAGGCTAGCTGCAGGGCCGACGATCGCCCAAGGTCTGATAAGGCGGTCCGTGGCTGCAGCAGCACACCTATCACTAGATGACGTTCTGGCTTTGGAGTTAGAGAACCAGCGACGCGCTGGCCGAACGAAGGATTTCCAAGAGGGTTTGGCAGCATTTCGTGAAAAGCGAACGCCAGCCTTTCATGGTATTTGAGCTCCAGTAAGTAGGAGCCGTACGAACGCTCTATCGTCGCGCCGCATGCGGCTGAGCTCCGCCGCACGAGCGAAGAGGCAATGACCTGGGCATCATCGGCCATTACCAGCCGCCCGAATTGTGCTCGCCCCATCCTCCAGTTTGCGGGCGCGTGCGTGACCCGGGCCGTCGAATCGCCTGGAGTCCTGGCAGGTTCGATGCTGCCACCCAGTCGATCCGGGCGATACTTTTCGTGACTCGCGAACGTCCGCAAAATAGGCGAAGACGGAATTAGCGAGCTCGCGTGCGGCAACGGATGTTATGTGAAAAAGCGGTTCGGGTCCCACCCCCGGCGGGAATATCAATCGAGCAGGCGGCCCGCGGCGACCCCGAGCGCTCGCGCCAGCCTGTCGACCACTGCGACTGTCGGGTTACGAGCGCCACGCTCGATGTCGCTGACATAGGTTCGGTGAATGCCAGCCTCATCGGCGAATGCCTCCTGACTGAGGCCTTGCGCCTCACGCAGGCGCCGAACGTTTCGGCCGAGCCGCTGACGGATATCCACGCCGCCAAGCGTGAGCGGCTGTCGATGATCGTTCTACAGACGATGAGTGACATTGTTTGTTGACTTCTCCAGCCGATTAGAGCGAAACGCTTGCTGTCACTGATAGTCTGCAGGGACGCAAGATGAGCCGGTTCAGGTCGCAGGTGCGTGAGGTAATCAACCGTAACGCCCTTGTCAGTCTGGCTCTCGAGAGCGGCTACAATGCCTATCTGCCGGTCTATGATGGCGGCGTCGACTTCATTCTCTACCGCGAGGTGGACGGGGATTTAAAAAAGATCCAGCTCAAGGGGCGCTGGTACATCGACCGAAAGTATGTCGGCCGCGACATCTGGATTGCCTTCCACAATCACGGCCAGTGGTACATTGCGCCGCATGACGAGCTGGTCACGCTTGGCGAGCAATTCGGATTTACAAAGAGCAAATCTTGGACCGAAGGCGGCGCCTATAGCTGCCCCCGGCCCTCGAGGACACTGCTCCAGGCGCTCGCGCCGTATCGCATGTTTGAACCGCCGGTCGCCGCCTGAGAACCGGGCCACGCCTGGCACTTCCTGAGGCGCGCGCGGGTTGATTTTGAGTCGTATTTAGAGCACATTAGCTGCAATCCACCGAGCGGGATGCTCGCGGAGGGAGTTCTGAGCCAGGCGGCACGTTCGCAGCTCAGAATTGCTCTTCGGTTCCGGGGAGACCGGCGACCAGGACGGTCGCAGGCCCGACACGCGAACGATGCGGGATGCTCGTCGCGACTCCTTTCGACCGAACCTTTTTGAACGCGGCGCAGACGTGCCTGCGCTCGCAGGAAAGGTTTGTGATGGCCATTAAAGAAAGTAAGCGGCGGCGCCTCCCGAGGCAGGCAACGGCAAAGTTCAACACCTCCGCCTCAAAGCTCGCTACCCTCAAAACAACGATGCAGTCGGTGGAGCGCCTGCGCCCATCGCCCCACAACAGTCGTACGCATAGCCCAAAGCAGATCCGGCAGATTGCCGACAGCATTGACAGGTTCGGCTTCACCAATCCGATTCTTATTGGCGACGACCATGAGGTGATCGGAGGTCACGCTCGCCTGGCAGCGGCAAAACTGCTCGGCCTCGAGCGTGTGCCGACAATCCGTCTCAGCGGGATGAGCAGGGCGGAGAAACGGGCATATATGATTGCAGACAACCGGCTTGCCGAGCGCGCTGGCTGGGACCGCAGGATGCTTGCGCTTGAGTTTGCGGCGATCGCGGAGCTCGACTCCGAGTTCGATCTCGAGCTGACCGGCTTCGAGATCGAGGATATCGAGTTGATCCTCGACGGTGCTGCCAGTGATCCGTCAGACGACGCCGATGATGAGATGCCGATGCCCGGCGACGGTCCGGCAGTGTGCGAGCCCGGCGACCTTTGGCAGCTTGGTCCGCACAGGCTCTACTGCGGCGATGCAACGCAGTGGGTGTCCTACCGGGCGCTGATGGGCGCAGAGCGCGCTCGGCTGGTATGTGCCGACGCTCCCTACAATCTTCGAATATCCGGCTTCGTCAGCGGGCGCGGCAAGCACCGCGAATTCGTCCAGGGCTCGGGCGAGATGAGCGAAGCGGAGTATATCGGCTTCCTCAGCCGGGCGATGGCGAGAATGGCTCGCGCAAGCCTGTCGGGATCGCTCCACTATCTCTTCATCGACTGGCGGCATCTGTTCGAGATGCTGAGCGCGGGCCGGTCGGTCTACGACGAGCTCAAGAACGTCTGCGTGTGGGCGAAAACCGCGCCGTCCATGGGGAGCCTGTACAGGTCCCAACATGAGCTGATCTGCGTCTTCAAGAGGGGCCACAGGCCGCATATCAACAATGTTGAGCTCGGCCGGCACGGGCGATCGCGATCCAACGTATGGCAGTATCCGGGGGTCAATAGCTTCACCTCGACACGGGCCGATGAGCTGACAATGCACCCGACAGTCAAGCCGCTGTCGCTCGTCTCGGACGTGATCCTCGACGCCAGCGACCGCGGCGACATCATTCTCGATCCGTTTGGCGGCTCTGGCACCACGCTGATCGCCGCGGAGCAGACCGGTCGGATCTGCCGGATGATGGAGCTCGATCCGCTCTACTGCGACGTAATCCTCAGGCGCTTTGCGAAGAGCACCGGTGTCGAACCGGTCCATGGCGGAAGCGGCAAGACCTTCGCTCAGTTGGCAGCCGAACAAGCGGAGGCGCGCCATGGCTAAAAAGCGCGATTACGAGGTCGGCTACGGCAAACCTCCCAAAGCGACCCGGTTCAAGCCTGGGCAGTCGGGCAATCCCAAAGGGCGTCCGAAAGGTGCGCTTGGCCTCAAGGCAATGGTCCGGAAAGTGTTCACCGCGCCGGTCAAGGTGAAAGTAGCGGGCAAAACCAGGTCCATGCCGGCAATGGAGGCCATAACGCTGCGCCTGTGCCAGAGAGCGCTCGAAGGTGACTTTCGCTCAATGACCGCGAGCATGGGGCTTGGCGGGGAACACCTCCCGGACGAAACAGAAAAGGCAGCCGTCTGGCTAGCCGAGACTGACCGGCAGATCTTCGAGACTTATTTCCGCCTTCGCGCGCCTCAGACTGAGGCGTCTTCGGAGAAGTCCGACGGCCGTGGGTCTGAGGAGAATGATGATGAATAAGCCCAGTCCGCGGCAGCTTTTCGAGGTGTTGCTGCGCAACGACTTTCTGAGTTTTGCCCTGAAAGTCTTTCAGCATCTTAATCCCGGCAAGCATCTCCAGCTGACGCTTGCAGTTGAGGCAATCGCTTACGTCCTTCAGCAGATCGTTGACGGCAGCCGGAGGCGCCAGACGATTGCGGTTCCGCCGCGGTCGCTGAAATCGATCCTGGCATCGGTGGCGCTTCCCGCGTTCCTTCTTGGCAGGAACCCGTCAGCCAGGATCATCTGCATCAGCTACAATGAAGAGCTGGCCCGAAAGCATGCTCTCGACTGCCGCTCGGTGTTGAAAAGCCACTGGTATCAGGAGCTGTTCCCCGGAACCCGGATCGATCCGAAGAAGGACACAGAGACCTATTTGAAGACCTCTGCAGGAGGATTTCGCGATTCAACATCTGTCGGCGGAACGCTGACCGGTCTTGGAGCAGAGCTGATCATCATCGACGATCCGATGAAATCTCAGGACGCTATTTCCGACCGGCGTCGCGAGCGGGTCAAGGAGTGGTACGGTGACACCTTGCTGAGCCGCCTGGATGATCTGGCCACCGGAGCGATCGTGATCCTGATGCAGCGCCTTCACGAGGATGACCTGGTTGGCCATGTGACCCGCAGTGGCGGCTGGCATCAGCTCAGCCTGCCAGCAGTGGCCGAGGAGCTGCAGATCGTTGAGCGGACGGAAGGCAGGCTGTTTGTCCGCTTGCCGGGCCATGTGCTCGACCCGATCCGGTTTCCGCCGGAGGAACTGCAGTCTGTCCGAAATGACATGTCGGCCCACGGCTTCGCCGCGCAATATCAGCAAAACCCGGTCCCGCTGGATAATGATCTCGTTCGCTGGGAGTGGTTCCGCTTTGCACCCTGCGAGCCCCAGGATTGCGCTTATGTGCAGAGCTGGGACTTCGCGTCCAAGGATAGCGAGTTCAGCTCCTACAGCGTTGGCACAACCTGGGCACAAAATGGGGATGACCATTATCTGGTCGACGTGCTGCGCAAAAGGCTGAGTCCTGCGGAGATGTATCGAACCGTAGTGGCTCAGGCCGATCGCTGGCGCGTCAAGGAGATCCTGATCGAGGATGCAGCTGCGGGCACCTATGTGATCAGCCAGATGCGCGCCTTCCGCCCGATCGGAATTCCGGCCCCGATTGCGATCCGTCCCGAAGGAGACAAGAAGACGCGGTTCTTCAACGCCGGCGGTGTCATTGAGCAGGGCAGGGTGTTCCTGAAAAAAGACGCGCCCTGGATCAAGGATCTGCAAAATGAGATCGCGCAATTCCCGAACGGCCGGTTCAGCGACCAGGTGGACAGCATCTCCCAGTATCTGATGCGAGCCGAGCAGCGCCGGCTCAGTCCGGCAAGAGCTGAAAGCCGCGGCATGTTTTGCAACGATTGAGCAACTGGACTGGGCCGTTCACCGCGCTTTTGCACTCGACTTCCCCGCCCTTCCGAGCATGTGTGGGACACAGGAGGCCAGCGTGGCTGAACGTGAATTTGCCGATGAGATGCTTGCGATGCTCTCGGTCGCGATCGGTTCGATCATGGAGGATGAGGCGAGTGCGGCGGTCAGCATGTTGCCCGCGGCCGGCGCAGACCGCAGCAGGCATTTTGAGGCTCTAAGGCGCGCCGGCAGCGATATTGCCGCCCTTGCTGTTGCGGCTGAAGTTTTGCTGAGTCGCTCGGCAACGGAAAGACGAAAAATTCCGCTCGACTAGTGACGCAATCAGAGCATTGGTGAACCTGAGAATCGCAGCCGGCAATAAACCGGTTGCCGCCCCGACCGGCTGACGGCGGGGCTGTGGGTGGTGGGACGGCAATGGTGCCGCTACCGAGCAAGGACACCCACATGAACAAGAACTCGAAGAAGGCCGCCTCTCCGGCCCCGGCAAAGCCCGGAAGCAACAACACCAGGCTGATGGCGCTCCTCCGCCGCGAGAGCGGCGCCGCGCTCAGCGAAATCACAGAGGCAACCGGCTGGCTGCCGCATTCTGCCCGCGCTGTGCTGACCGGCCTGCGGAAGGAAGGTTACGCGATTGCCAGGGCAAAGGTCGACGGCGTCACCCGCTGGTCGATCACGGCTGAGCCGGCGGCATGAAGAAGGCCGGGCGGATAACGCAGGAGGTTCGGGCGCTCGAGGCGCTCGACCTCCACGGTCTCCGGGGCGAATGGCGCACGCGTTATGGCGAGCCGCCGAAGATGCGCTCGAAAGAGTTGCTGGCGCGGCTGCTCGCCTGGCGCATTCAGGCGGACGCGTTTGGCGGGCTCGACGCGGCCACCATCCGGCTCCTGAAGAGTGATCGCCTGCCGGCTCCGAAGCCGATGCTCGAGCCGGGAGCGCGGCTTGCGCGCGAATGGCAGGGGCGTCGGCATGAGGTCGACGTGCTTGAGAAAGGCTTTCGGTACGACGGCAGCGACTATCGGAGCCTGTCGGAAGTGGCGCGCGCCATCACTGGCACACGCTGGAATGGCCTCAGGTTCTTCGGCCTCAGGGACCAGCCGAAATGACCGGGCGTCTCCGCTGCGCCATCTATACCCGCAAATCGACCGAGGAAGGGCTCGACCAGGAGTTCAACAGCCTCGATGCGCAGCGCGAGGCGTGCGAGGCCTACATCCGTTCACAGGCCGGGGAGGGATGGCGCCTCCTCGCGACGCGCTACGACGACGGCGGTTTCTCCGGCGGCAATCTCAACCGGCCAGCGATGCAGCAGCTGCTAACCGATATCGACGCCGGCAAGGTCGATGTCATCGTCGTCTACAAGGTCGACCGGCTGACCCGCTCGCTCATGGACTTTGCGAAAATCGTCGAGCGGCTGGATGCACGGGGCGTCTCCTTTGTCAGCGTCACCCAGGCATTCAACACCACCACCAGCATGGGGCGACTGACGCTGAATATGCTGTTGTCATTTGCCCAGTTCGAGCGCGAGGTCACCGGCGAACGAATCCGCGACAAGATTGCCGCATCGAAAGCCAAAGGCATGTGGATGGGCGGCACTGTACCGCTCGGCTACGATCTTCACGACCGGCGGCTGATCGTCAACCCGGCCGAGGCCGAACAGGTACGCCACACCTTCCGTCGCTATCTGGAGCTGCGTTCGGGCGTGCAGCTGGCCAAGGAATTGGGCGATGCGGGCATGGTCTCCAAGCGCTGGATTTCGCGCACCGGGCAGGAGAGGGGCGGCACATCACTTAGCTGCGGCGCGCTCTACTACCTCCTCCAGAACCGGCTCTACCTTGGGGAGATCGTCCATCGCGGCGTGCGGCACTCAGGCGATCACGAGGCGATCGTCGATTCTGAGCTATTCAACGCAGTTCAGGAAGCATTGATTGCCAACCGGCGAGCCCGCCGCAGTCGCCCGAAGCGCGCCGACGGATGCCTTCTCGCTGGGCTCATTCGCGATGGCTCGGGGAGGCCGGTGACGACCAGTTTTAGCTATGGCCGCAGCGGCAGGCGGTACCGTTATTATGTGGCGGGTTCTCTTAACCCTCTGCATGCGGAAACTGATCCTCCTGCGCGAGTGCCGGCAGCACCGCTGGAGCGGCTCGTGCGAGAAACCATGGCGCGGTTGCTGCAGCGGGGGGTCGCGCTGAACGATGCCGGCCAGTACATTGAGGCAATCGAACTAAGAGGCCGCAGCATCCAGATAGTGCTCGCGACAGACGCTCTGCTCGAGCCGTTCGAACCTGTCTCAGCCGCTATCGACAGGCTGCAGCACCTGGTTGAGCCGCACCGTTTTGCCGCTGACGAAGACGGACTCAGATTGATCCTTGACCGGCAGCCAGTATTCCGGGGCGGCTCGGCGAGCCGGTTACGGGGTGCACCGGCCACGGCATCACCCTGTGATGGGGCGGCGCTGCTGAAGAGTGCGCACCGGCTTCTCGAGGCCCATAGCATGTCGCCGCTCGACCCCGGCACACATTCACAAGCGACAGCCCCCACGTGGCAGCGGCAGCGTCGGATAATGATTCTCGGGCTGCTCGCGCCTCAGCTCCAGAAGGAAATCCTGCGCGGTCGTCTCGCAATGCCACTCGAGACGCTCCCTTGTGGTGCACCGCTTGCGTGGAAAGACCAGATTTGATCAGAGGTGGTTCCACTGATGATAAAAGTGCAAATGCATCATGGGTGGGCTCCTATCTCCCCTCTGAAGACCCGCGATAGGCCGCTCTACTGATATGAAATTCTGGCGCGCCCAGCCAAGGGAGTCGACACCACCATCATCCATCGGCCGCTATTGCTCGCTACCCAGAAATCTGTGAGGCATGCGGCTTTTCCCCGACCCCTCAGGTAACCATGGCAGCAATCCACGACCTTCTTAGGCAAATCGACGACACTCGCCTTAAAGATCGGATTCAGCGCGAGTGGGATGCAGCAACTCGCCACAAGAAATTCGGGCTGGTGTTCGAGCGGCACCTACCAGAGCTACTAACTCTTCCCGGCATACCCCCCCGTCGCGGTGACCTAGTAGCCCTCAAAGGAAGCTCATTGGAGACTGTCTGGCGTGTCGCAACGCTAAGGGGCAACCGAGCCAAGCTTAAAAGAATAGCTGAGGCCTTGGTCCGCGGCGCAGAAGAGGAAATCGAATGTGCGATCTCTGACCTGGTGGTCATCAGGCAGTTTGGAGATGCAATTTACCCCACCTTGACCGCTGTAGATTCGATTCAAAATGGCGAAGCGGAAGGGCCCTGGCACATCCTCCTCGAGGCCGACAACTACCATGCACTTCAGTTGCTAGAATATGCTTATAGAGGGAGGGTAGACTGCATTTACATTGACCCACCTTACAACTCAGGCGCGCGCGATTGGAAATATAACAATAGTTACATCGACGAAAATGACTCATGGCGGCACAGCAAGTGGCTGTCATTCATGGAAAAGAGGCTTCGGCTAGCAAAGCGACTCTTGAATCCCGAGTCATCTACTCTGATCGTAACGATCGATGAAAAAGAGTATCTGCGGCTCGGACTTCTACTGGAGGAAATATTCGCCGGCGCCAAAAAACAGATGGTCAGTTCTCTGATCAACCCTGCCGTCGTGCCTCGCGCTGGCTCTTTTGGTAGAAGCGACGAATACATATTTTTTGTTATGCTCGGGAAGGATGCACCGGGGCGCCTTCGGTTGAAGCGCGAATGGGTTTCCGGAAAGGGCCGCACGCACACGGGGAGGATTCGGTGGGACCTGCTAAGGAGAAGCGGACCCGGTGCTGCGCGAAGCGACTCCCCCGGCGGCTTCTATCCGATCTATGTAGATCCAGCTGGCCCCAAGGTTGTCGATGTCGGCGAGCCGCTGCCCGACGGCGTGTCGGAACCTCCAGCGGTTCCAGGCACCGTCGCTATACTGCCAATCCGAAAGAACCGCACCGAAGGCCGCTGGCAATGGGGGGTAGGGACCTTTCGAGAGAGGTGGAAGCAGGGCCGCGTGAGAATCACAGGCTCTGAGGCTCGTGGTTTCACCGTGTCGGTTTTGAAGGATGGTGAATACGCAAAGGTTCAGCGTGAGGAGTTTCAGAGCCTTGGGCTCGATGCGAACGGCACTCTCGTTGTTGCCGGTGCCGACGCTGCCTTCGTTTTAGCCACCCCCGGAACCCAGTGGCGAATAAGCTCTCATGACGCAACCCAATACGGCACGAGGTTGCTCACTGAGGTCATATTGCCTGGATCGAACTTCCCTTTCCCGAAGTCGCTGTATGCGGTTGCAGACACGCTGCGCTTCTTTGTTGAAGGAAAACCGAGCGCAATTGTTCTGGACTTCTTCGCAGGCAGCGGGACGACCCTTAACGCCATCAATCTCTTAAACTCTCTGGATGGTGGCAAGCGCCAGTGCGTGATGGTCACGAATAATGAAGTATCGGCGGACGAAGCCGCGGAGCTTTCAGCCGCCGGGCTTAAGCCGGGTGATCCGACTTGGGAGACTCAAGGTATATGTCGATCAATCACCTGGCCTAGGTCGAAATACACGATTCTCGGACGCAGGGACGACGGCACCACCATTGATGGTGAGTATTTAACGGGACGGCCTGTATCCACGGAGACGCCTCGTCAGTTCACGCATGTCGCGTTTGTGTCCCCGGCAGATTTTCGTCTCGGCAAGGGTCAAACAGCAAGCACAGCGAGAAAACGTAAACAGGGGCTCGTAAGCTTGATCGACGGCTTGCCGCAATCCGCTGTCGGCGATGAACCTTACATCGCCAGCGAAGATTACCCGGCCTCGATCCTCTTTGATCCTGAGAAAGCGGAAGAATGGCTCACTGCTCTAGACGGCCAGGATCACATCGAACGGTTTTACATCGTTACGGAGCGACCATCTGACTACCGAAACCTTCGAGAGCGCGTGGAAGATCTGCTGGGGCCTAAAGTTGTGCAAGAGGAGCGGAAGCTACCCATGTCGGCCGGGTTCTCGTCAAATCTCGCCTATTTCAAGTTAGACTTCCTCGATAAGAACCGCGTGGAGCTCGGGGCCGCGTTCAGAGAAATCTTGCCTCTCCTTTGGCTGAAGTCAGGAAGCGTCGGTCAGCGACCGGAACTCGGCGAGACGACATTGCCACATTGGTTCGCGCCGGCTGGAAGCCCGTTTGCCGTTCTCTTGAAGGAATCCCAAGTCGCTGGGTTCTTACGCGAGTTAGTAGGTCGGACCGACCTCACGCATGTTTTCATCGTTACAGATTCTGAGGAGGCATTCAGAACTCTGTCCGAGGAAGTTCTTGCCGCCGTTTTGCCGTTCAACGCGGAAGTCGAGACCTTCCAGCTCTATCGGGATTACCTGTCCAACTTCGCGATCAACACGAGCCCTGAGGACGCCGCTCTGCCGGAGGTGCATGGATGAGAATCCAGCTGTTCGAGTTCCAAAAACAAGCCCTACACGAGCTGCGCATTCGACTGGATGCAGCACGACGACTGTCTTCGACCAACAATCCGCAGGCGATCACGCTGGCGGCGCCAACTGGCAGCGGGAAGACCGTGATAATGACGGCCCTGTTTGAAGCGATCCTCGACGCTCCAGATGACCAACTCGATTGGCCGGTCGATTGGCATCCGTTGTACGATGCGGCGATCCTTTGGGTCTCTGACATGCCAGAGTTGAACGAACAGACGAAACGGAAGATCGAGAGTCAATCAGACAAGATATTCCGAGCAAGCCAGCTAATCACTATCGACGCAGACTTTGACTACGAGCGACTCGAGGGAGGTAAGGTCTACTTCCTCAACACACAGAAGCTTGCTTCAGATCGACGCCTGTCTCGTGTGGGGGACAATCGGACCTGGTCCATCTGGCATACCCTAAGAAACACCTCAGAAGCCATGCCGGATCGGTTCTTCGTGGTGATCGATGAAGCGCACAGAGGGATGTCTACTGCCAGACGAACCGAAGAAGCGCAATCGATCGTCCAACGTTTCATAAAAGGTCACGCGGAAAGCGGTATGGTCAAAATGCCCCTGATCCTCGGTCTCTCTGCAACTCCGAGGCGCTTCAATGACCTTTTGGCTGACACGTCGCACACGGTGCACAGAGTCCAAGTTCCAGCTGAAGAAGTGAGACTCTCCGGACTCCTAAAGGAGCGCATACTGATCCACCACCCGGGTGCTCCGACCAGGGCTGAGATGGGCCTTCTTTCCGAGGCATCACGACGCTTCGTCGAAATGCAGCAGCAATGGGGGACCTATTGTTCGGAAGAAGGTGAAAGGGTCGTCCGACCGATATTGGTGATCCAGGTTGAAGACGGCGGGGCCAACCATGTAACTCGAACTAATTTGGCCGCTGCGATCAGCACGATTGAAGAGGCGATAGGTCGTCGTCTCGATGACAGCGAAATAGCCCATGCGCTTCAGGAAGACGGCCGCGTAGCAGCGGGCGACCGCAGGATCCGCAAAATCGATGCGTCCCGTATCGAAGACGACCCCGATGTGTCTGTCGTCTTCTTTAAGATGGCGCTCTCGACAGGCTGGGATTGTCCCAGAGCAGAAGTGATGATGTCATTCCGCCGAGCGCAGGATCACACCTACATCGCCCAACTACTGGGACGGATGGTGCGAACCCCGCTCGCAAGGCGTGTCGAACGCCTCGCACAACTGAACGATGTACACCTATTCCTGCCCTACTTTGACGAAGACGCGGTCACGGCGGTTATCCGGGCGCTACAGAACACCGAGGAAGTTCCTCCCGCGGAGGCAGCCGACGCACGAGAACTGGTTGTTCTCAATCGCCGCCAAGATGCAGCACCAATCTTTGAGGCCATACAGCAACTCATTACCTATCGAGTTGGCGCTCACCGTGTTCAAAGTAGCGTCAGGCGATATCAAGAAATCGCTCGTCGGCTGACCCTCGACGAAATTGATCCTGAAGCGTGGGATCGAGCGAAGGCTGACGCGGTAACCTGGATCGGGGATCAGGCCGCGATACTCCGAGAGAGTGAGGTGCTGGATCGAACTATCACGGAACTTACCACGGTCGCAGTGAACACAGTTGCCGTGGAGAACGTGACTGGGGACCAAGAAGCAGTTCAAGAATATGAGATCCAAGCTTCGACAATCGACATCGAACGGATGTTTGAGGAAGCCGGTCGATCACTCGGCAATGGCTTACACCGCGAATATTGGAGAGCGCACGCTGAGCGCGATGCGGAAGAGGTCAAGCTGGAACTCATTGTGGTTGCTCGAGATGCGACGGCAAACGCAGCCCTCGAGCGCCAATCCAGGGCAGCTTTCAACAATCTTTACGACGAATATCGATCAGAGTTTCCCCGCTTGGCCGAGCACAAGCGGCTGGCATACGATCGGCTGAGGGCAGCCTCAACGATCCCAGAACCTCTCACATGGACAATGCCAGACAGTATCGAATCTCGGCGATCTACTGACGCGAGGACCTGGCAGAAGCACATCTTCGTCGAGGACGATGGGAGATTTCTTAGCAACCTTGGCCCGTGGGAAGAGGCAGTGCTCTCCGAAGAACTATCGCGGGAGGACGTCGTTGGTTGGCTCCGAAACCTCGATCGAAAGCCTTGGTCCCTGGAAGTTCCATATATTACCGCAGGCAAAGCGAAGCCTATGTTCCCCGACTTCTTGATCGTTCGCGCTGATGCCAGCGGTTATCTATTCGATGTTCTTGAGCCTCACGACCCTAGCCTCTCAGACAATCTCGACAAGGCGAAGGGACTTTCCACTTTCGCTGAGCGGCACGGCGACACCTATTCCCGCATTCAGTTAATTAGAGTGGACGGGCGAGGTTTGAGTCGCTTGGAGTTTAACCGAAGCGTCGTGCGAGACCGAGTGGCCTTGATCACTACCTCGGCCGAACTCGATTCTTTATTCGTTGAATTTAGGTAACCTCGGGCTACCGAGCTCATGACAAGACTGTACTATTGCCATGATTGTTAACCCTTCTCCTCGCGACCTCATCTCCCGGACGCAGACTCTATAGGTAGGCTGCAATGCAGCCGGTCGTCTAAGCGTTACCTGTTCCTCCGGCCATTGACGAACGGTCTCTTACGCGGAACAAGAGGGACGCTCGGACCGCTCTAATCTCATGGTAAAGCTTGGCGGACATACCTCCCCCACTTCTGCATGCCGTCGTAGCTGATGAAGGCGGTCGCCTTGCTCTCGTGATTGGCGCTGGAACCTCTTTCGAGCCCCCAACAAGCCTCCCGCTCGGCGGAGAAGCGTCGGCCGCAGCACACGCGCAGCTATTGAAGAACGGAGTGATCCAACCAGGCGAATGCCCAAATCCGAACGATTTAGCGGTCCTCGCCTCACTCATCTACGAGAAGGAGGGGTCTCAGCAGACGCTGGTTGCAGAGCTGCCCATGAACAGTTTCCGCCTCGCGAAACCCAATCGGGGCTACAAGTTGCTAATTGCCATGATGGCGGAACGGGCGATCACATATGTCCTCTCACTGAACTTCGATCTTGCTGTCCAGAACGCGGCAGCTGAACTCGGTTGCACGGTCCACGCCGTGAGAAGCTTCGGCGATCCATTGCCAGCGGCGGCGACGATAATTCATCTTCACGGGAACGCGTACGATGAGCCAGACAATCTGGTGCTTCGGGCCGAGGTAATAAATGAAGCTTGGAAGGCGAGCTGGCAGCAAGTCATCGCTCAACAGGTACTGGCAGCACCCATTGTCCTCTTTATTGGCCTGGGCTCACCAGCCCCCGTGCTCACCAAAACTGTGCAGATGATTGCAGATGCAGTGGGTCACAACGAAAGGTTCTACCAAGCTGACGTAGTGACTCACGACCAGAGCGGGTTTGCGGCGCAGCTGGGGGTACCGCCAGAGCGATACATTGAAGGTGGATGGACTGAGGTGATGGGAGACCTCGCTGCACGCCTTGCCAACGAACAAGTAGACGACTTACTCGAAGCCTGCGACGCACTGCTGACCGCGAACCACGCAAGCGACGAGCAGATCGACGACTTCAACACAACAGCGGAACGTCTCCGCAGTGTCAGTCTGTTGGGAATCGGAAAGCTCCGTGCACGAGCCAAGCTCGAGGAGACGTCATACGTACCGCGCCACTCCTTGGACGACGAGCTTTTCGCCGAGCCAATCAGCGCGCTTGGGGGTTTTTGTCGATCAACAGGTGTGACGGCGGTTCCGTGCGAAAATGGCGTCTGGAAACTTGCGCGTGAAGGACGCTCTCTGGGCTGTCTGATCGTTTCGACGGGGCGCGGAACGAGGAAAATTTCTGCCTTAGAGGCAAAAATTCGGTATCAACACGAGGAACTTTGCGAAATATCCAACGAGCCAGCACGAGCGATTCTCCTAGGCGGCATCATACCGGAGGCGCATGAGATCGCTTCGCCCGACGACATCGTGACGGGGGATGTGATAGAGACGCTGATTAGCGGTCCGCCGCCGCCCCAACCAGTGGTTGCCAACGATGCTGCAGCATTTGCCATTCTGACCGAGTTATTCGATGCAGCCTGAGACCCTCAGCCTGTCTGCGGTCTTTGCTCTTTTCGAGGAGCAGCTTAGGGCAAACGGATACGCCACTACGCGGTCGCCGCCCGTAGACATTCCGGGCGATCAATGCATGGTAGCCGAAGATGCCTACAACATTATCGCAGTAACAGGCTTTACCACTTGGGCGCAGCTAGCACTGCAGTGGCCCGACGCCCAATCTGCGCTCGTCGGCCTAATTGCCAGTCGGTTATCGAAGTCGGCCCCAAAAGCTTGGGACGGGTACCTGGTTTTGATCTGTGAATCGTCCGCTCCTGATAGCGCGGAAGTTACAAGGATTGAGCGAGACACAACCAGAGTGCGAAAAATTGTTGGCACGGCCGAAACTCTCCACACTACCAACGACGTGCTTCGACTTCTTGACCCATTTCTTCCGCTTCCAACGGACACAGGAAGCGAAGCGTTCGCAGACATTCTCGAGATGCTCCCTGGTTTATTGCAGGATGAGGTCGCGCCGGAAGCCGTTCGGACCGTGGTGAGTGCCTTCCGTGCACTAGAGCCTCCGCTTGAGCGGCTTCATGACCGAGGCGCGCATCAGTGAGGCTGCACACCATCACGCTTGAAGGCTTTCGAGGCTTCGTTCGGAAGACGACCATTTCTCTCGATGCCGACGTTGTTATCTGTCACGGCCCAAATGGCTCAGGAAAGACCTCCTTACTGGACGGTATTCTGTGGGCCCTCAGTGGTCGCCTAGATCGGTTCACAAACGGCAGTCCTGTGTCGCTTTACGCGAAGGAGGGGATTGCTCGTGTAGAATTGGCGCTGAGGGCAGAAGACCGGCTGATCTCAATCACGCGCGTGACGGACGGAAAGAACCCGCTAGTCAAGCTCGTCGACGGACAGACAGTTCTGGAGGGTGCCCAGGCGGAGGGACACCTCATAAGTCTCATGCTTCCGCATCTCGCGGAACGAGCTAACGCGACAGGCGCGGTCGCCCGTATTCTGACTAGAGGCGTCTATCTCCAGCAGGATCTCATTCGCCAATTCATCGAGACCGATACTCCTGCCGAGCGCTTCTCGCTCATAAGTGAGATTATCGGCGCTGGTGTCGTCATCGACCTCCAGAATGAACTCGAGCGAAGCAGAGCCGCGTGGTCCCGAAGCACGACTGCTGCCCGCAAGGAACAACTGCAACCACTCCAAGACCAGCTCACGAGAGTACAGGAAACAATTGGAAGACTGGAAACCTCGCAGCAACTGCCCACGGCGGACATCAAGGGCGAGGCTGATACCATCTTTAACGCTGCTCTTGAGCTACTCGGGACGGGGCGGCTGACCGCCCAAGCTTCGCCCACGAGCGCTTCGGAACTAGACCGCCTACTGAAGGACCTCGCTGCGCAACGGATCACCTTCGAGCGTGAGATCAGCATCGCATCGGCTGTTCTCTCGGAGTTGCAGGACGGTCAGGTTAGACCCTTGGATCAGATGCGCCAAGAATTGGCGGCAGCCGAAAACAAAGAAGCTGAGGCCGCAAGCCTACTTCAAAGCCTCGAGCAGCAGGTCGCCGCGGAGATCAGGCGACTGCAAGAAGAGCGCCAGAAGCAAATTCAAAGCGCAGATCATGCTAAGCGGGTCGCCATGATGGCGCAGATTGCGTTGGACGAGTTGGGCCAAGTCTGCCCCGTCTGCACACAGCCATATGACAAACATGTGACTGAAACCCACCTCCGAGCACTCATTGAGCAGGTGGAGAGGCTCTCGGGCGCGCAGTCAGATGATCGGCGACTAACGGAGCTTCAGACACAGCAGGTCGAAGCTTCTAAGAACGTGAATGAACTGCGCGCACGAGTGATGGACTTGAGGCGTCCTCTCCTCGAACTCGAGACAAAGGAAACACTTCTTCGAACACGCCTGTCGGACCTCGGAATCGATGACGTATCAACGGCACGAGAAGTGTTGAACGAGCGAGTTGAGCGGCTCTCTCGCCAAGTTCAGCAGATTACAGATCTCCTTGCCCGGGGAGAACGCCTCACGTTGGTGGTCGTGAGGCTCGGCGAAGAGCGACAGAAAAGCGAGTTGATCAAACAAAGGAACGACCTGGAGCAACGCATCGCGGTTCTCCGCGCCGACCTCGACGCGCAAGACAAGACGCATATGCTTGCGGGCAAGATCATCGAAGGATTGCGGCGCGCCTCATTGGAAATCACGGCTAAGCAGGTCGAGAGCCTCGGGCCATTGCTCCAGCTTATCTACTCGCGCATCGACCCGCACCCCACCTTTAAGGTCACTCAGATTGCGACTGATCTGAAGCAGGGTAAGGGGCTATTGCGGGCCGGAATCTCCGACCCCGAGCTTGACCAGACGATGCACGAGGTTGGGGCGCTTCTCAGTAGCTCACAGCTCAATTCTTTCGCGGTTTCCCTCTTCTTAGCGCTGAATCTCGGCATTCAGTCGCTACGGCTTAATCTCTCGATCCTCGACGATCCCCTGCAGAGCTTGGATGCAATCAACCTGCTGGGGTTGGTAGACGTTTTAAGACGACTCCGTGAACGCCGGCAGGTACTGGTCTCCACACATGATGATCAGCTCTTCGGCCTTCTGCAGCGGAAGCTTCGTCCCGTCGCGGAAGGCGAAAGGCTGATCATCCTGAAATTTGAGCGCTGGACGAAGAACGGTCCGGAATTCCGCGACCTTCAGTTCGACTATGATGTGGCCGCAAACCCGAGAGTTCTGCTCGCCGCCTGAGCGGTTCGCGCTTACTCCGTGCTAGCTGGAGCAATCACTGGTCAATGGAAGTTGCTGTATTCGAAGTCATGACAAAACTTCAATTTGGTCATGAGTTGGGGATCGGGGTGAATAGCTCTGGTGGGCTTTTAGCGAAGCGCGACCGGTGGCCAGTTAACTCGGTTCTAATGGGCAAAGGCCTGCTTTCGCGCCCCCGGAGTCCCCGGTACGAGAAAGCGCATGAGGGATACATTCATTGGGTTTGACTCTGCCTGGACTGACAAGGCAACCGCACCTGGGGCAATTTGCGCGGTTTCGGTGGGGGCAGGAAAACCGGCTGACTTCCACGCGCCACGCCTAGCCTCTTTCAGTGAAGCCCTGAGGTTCGTCGCGGACGTTAGAAGTGACTCCGGCTGCACATTGATAGCGCTCGATCAGCCGACGGTAGTGGCAAACCAAAGCAGCATGAGGCCGGTAGAACGCGTCGCAGCGTCTCTTGTGAGTTGGATTGGTGGGGGTGTTCAGCCAGCGAACCGAAGCAAAATAGGGATGTTCTGCGACGCTTCCCCGGTATGGCGCTTCCTCCGTAGTCTTGGTGCATCGGAGGCACCAGAGGAGGCCAGGATGGCATCGAACGGGTTACACCTAATCGAAGTGTTCCCGGCCCTCGCTCTCCCCTCACTTGATCCAGCTTTTTTCGGGCGGTTGGCAGGTCCCCGATACAATCCAGGCCGGCGCAAAACCTTTCAAATTGATCATTGGCGACGCGTGGCACTCGCTGCCGCCGCATCCTTCAAGGGCTTCGCGCTCACTGAACTGGCTGACTGGTGCCGAACTGCCGCAGAGAATCCCGCGCCAAAGAAGGCGGACCAAGACCGGCTGGATGCGATGATCTGCCTGCTCAGCGCCTTATATTGGCGGCTGCGGCCCCGGCACGAATCGATGATGCTGGGCTGCGTTGACAGTGGATACATGATCTTTCCAGCCAGCGATGAGGTCCGAGCCAAACTGACCGCTGTGGCAGAGAAGCTTGGCGTACCAGCGGCTTGAAAAGGCACCCGGTGATATTTCCGGTTTTGTTATGAGTGGGTCCTGCACCCCCGGCCGAACCGTGCACTGGGTATGGTCCGAAACCGTGCACCGGAATTTGGCCGCAGAGACTGAGCGTAGAATCAGCCGCTGATCCACTCGGACCGGCCGTCTCTGTAGACGGATTGAGGAAAAGAAAGGCGCGGAACCGCGCCATTTTTTCCCGAATGAAACCAGAGACCTAAGTCTCGAAATGTGGATGGAGGCCCGAGCCGGAATCGAACCGGCGTGCAAGGATTTGCAGTCCTCTGCGTAACCACTCCGCCATCGGGCCGGAGCAGGGGGAATGGGGAGCCTCCCGGGCGATGTCAACCGCCGGTCTTTCGACGAACGGCGGTGCGGTGCGCTTGGCTGGGGAGGCTACCGCCGATAAGAGCAGCCTTGCATCCTGACTGTATTATTGGCATAGAACACTAATGACCGCGCAGACTCCAATTCCCGATTACGACGCCGCTCGCCTGGCGATGGTCGACGGCCAGCTGAGGCCGCAGGGCGTCAACGACCGAGTCGTGCTGAACGCCATGGCGGCGGTGCCTCGTGAGCAGTTCGTTCCGGAAGACTTGCGGCCGCTCGCCTATGTTGATCGATCCTTGCCGATCGGCGACGGCCGCATGCTGGCGCCGGCCACCGTGCTCGGCCTGCTGCTCACGCAGATGCTGCCAGAAAAGGGCGAACGGGCGCTCGTCGTCGGCGCCGGCACCGGTTATTCGGCGGCCGTGCTTCAGGCGATCGGAATCGAGGTGATCGCTCTCGAAAGCTCGGCGGCGCTTGCTGCTGCGGCCAGGGAGCTTGGGGTCAAGGTCGTCGAGGGGCCGCTCGAAGCCGGCCACAAGGCCGGCGCGCCCTACGACCTCATCCTCATCGACGGCGCGGTCGAAACCCTGCCCGATGCGCTGGTCGCCCAGCTTGGCGACGGCGGTCGCCTCGGTGCCGCCCTCGTCGACCGGGGAATCACTCGGCTGATCATCGGTCGCAAGGCGCCTGGCGGCGGTTTCGGCCAGCAGTCGATCGCCGACGCCGCGGTCGCCGCCTTGCCCGGCTTCGCCAGGCCGCGGGCCTTCACGTTCTAGAGCGGAGCATCGCAGTGGTTCGCAAGCTCACCATCGCCGCGTTGATGGCCGCGCTCGCCGCCGGCACCGCTTCGGCCGACACATTGCGCGAGGCGCTGGCGTCGACCTATGCGACCAATCCGACGCTCGCTGCCCAGCGCGAGGCGCTCAAGGGAACCGATGCGACCGTCGCCATTGCCCGCGCCGCCGGCCGGCCGCAGGTCACCGCCACCGCCGGGCTCAACCGCAACCTCACGCGCAGCGGCGTTCTCGCGGCGGGGGCTGCCGGCCCCAACCTCTCGGTCGGCGCCGACCTCAGCGTGCCCCTGTTCACCGGCGGCAGCGTGCGCAACTCGATCCGCGCCGCCCAGACAAGGGTCGAGGCCGGGCGGGCGGTGCTCCGCGCCGTCGAGGGTGACGTCTTCACCGAGGCCGTCGCCGCTTACATGGACGTGATCCGCGACCGGGCGATCGTCGAGCTCAACCAGAATCAGGTGCGAGTCCTGACCACCAACCTCGAGGCGACCCGCGACCGCTTCGAGATCGGCGATTTGACCCGCACCGACGTCGCCCAGTCGGAAGCGCGGCTGTCGCTGTCGCGAGCCAACCTCGAGACCGCCCGCGCCCGGCTCGCCGCCAGCGAGGAAAATTACCGGCGGGTGATCGGCCAGCGCCCCGGCACGCTGGCGCCGCCGCCGCCGCTGCCGCCGTTCCCGGCGAGCGCCGACGAAGCGGTTCGGATCGCTCTTGCCAACAATCCCGACCTGGTCGCCGTCACCCAGCAGGCCGAGGCCGCGGGCCTGGACGTGCGAGTTGCCGAGGCGGGCCGACTGCCCAGCGTTTCGGCGGTGGGCTCGGGCGATTACGTCAATGCGCTGGCCGGCGAAACCGGCCCGCTCGGCGCCACCGGCACTCGCACCGCGGTCGGCGTCAACGCCCGGGTGCCGCTGTACCAGGGCGGGCTGCCGTCGGCGCGGATCCGCCAGGCGCAGGCGGTCGAGGGCCAGTTGATGGAGCAGATGATCGGCACCGAGCGGGCGGTGATCGCCCAGACCCGCGCCGCCTTTGCCGCCCACCAGGCGGCGCTCAATGCCATCGCCTCCAACGAGCTTGCGGTGCGCGCCAACGAGCTCGCGCTCGAGGGCGCCCGGGCCGAGGAAAGCGTCGGCACCCGCAACATCCTCGACGTGCTCAATGCCGAGCAGGAGCTGCTCAATTCGCAGGTCGCTTTGGTCACTGCCCGCCGCGATTCCTATGTGACCGGCTTCCAGCTCTTGAACGCCATGGGCCAGGCGGAGGCGGACGATCTCGGCCTCGAGGGCGGCCCGCTCTACGATCCGCTCGGCAACTACCGCCGGGTCTCGGGCAATTGGAACGACTGGGCCCGCGACCCGCGGCATCGGCCGGTAGCGACCCGAACCGTTACTCCCGAGGAATTGCCCGACCGCCAAGGGGTGACACCGCCCCGCCAATAGGCAATATCACGCCCATGCAGTCGCCCGGCCGCGAACCGTCGATGGAAGACATCCTCGCCTCGATCAAGAAAGTGATCGCCGAGGAGAAGGAGCTTCGCGCCGCCGTCGCTCCGGAGCCCGCTGCCGACGAGCAGCCCGACGTCGAGGAGCCCGAGGGCGATGACGAAGGGGACGTTCTTGAGCTCGACGAGCCGCTGGCGCCTCCGGCCGATCTCGGTCCGCCCTTGCTCGACGAGACCGCCGCCGAGGCCAGTCGAAGCGCGCTCGAGACCCTCTCGACGGTGACCGCCAGCATTCCGGCGCCGCCGCCGGTCAACCCCCTCGAAGAAATGGTTCGGGAGATGCTTCGGCCGATCCTCAAGCAGTGGCTCGACGATCATCTTCCGCACATCGTCGAGGAGCATGTGAGGCGCGAGATCACGAGGATTACCGGCCGCCCGCTCTAGCCGCTTTGCCTCGCGCGCCGCCTTTGCTACGCGGCCGTCATGATGCGCTCGATCCTGATCGCCGCCGCCGCGGCCGCTCTCACCCTCCCGGTCGTCGCCGAGGCCCGGCCGATGACCGCCACCGACATGCACATGATGCGCCGCCTCGGCGCTCCCGAAGTGTCGTCCGACGGCCGCTGGGCGGTGTTCACTTTGTCGGACACCGACCTCGCCCAGAACCGCCGCAACAACCGGTTGCATCTGCTCGATCTTACCGCTCGCGGCGCGGTGCCGCAGCCGATCGCCGCGCTCGCCGACAAGAATGCCCGCGATCCCGTCTTCGGTCCTGACGGCGCGCTCTACTTCATCCTCGACAATGAGGTCTGGCGGATGCCGATCGGCGGCGCTCCGCAGCAGATCAGCAACTTCGAAGGCGAGATCGGCGGCTTCAAGCTCGCCGGCGACCGTTTGGTCGTCTGGGCGGACCGCGACCTGCGCTGCCGCGACCTTGGCTGCCGCGACGTGCCGAAGGCTGAGCCGCGCGGTACCGGCCGCGCCTACGACCAATTGTTCGTCCGCCACTGGGACGCGTGGCGCGATCCTGCCGTGCGCTCCCGGCTGTTCGGATTCACGCTGCAGGGTGGCCGGGTCGCCGGCGTCGGAGTGCCGCTGACCGGCAGCCTCGTCGGCGACGTGCCGGTGCGCCCGTTCGGCGGCGGCGACGATATCGTCCTGTCGCCCGACGGCCGAACGGTCTATTTCGTCCTCCGCGAGGCCGGCCGAATCGAGCCGACCTCGACCAACCTCGACATTTTCGCCGCCCCGACCGACGGCAGCACCCCGCCGGTCAACCTCACCGCCGACAATCCCGCGACCGACACCCATCCGGCGGTGTCGCCCGACGGCCGCACCCTCGCTTATGTCGCGATGCGCCGGGCTGGCTATGAATCCGACCGCCAGGTGATCCACCTGCGCGACCTCGCCACCGGCCGGGTGCGGGCGCTGGCGGAGAACTGGGACCGGTCGGTCGGCGGGATCGCCTGGGCCCGCGACGGCCGCAGCCTTATCGCCGAAGCCGGCGAGCGGCTCGACAATCCCCTGTTCCGCATTGACGTCGCCAGCGGCCGCGTCACCCGCCTGACCGGCGACGGCACCGCCCATTTCGCCAAGCCGCTGCCCGGCGGCGGGCTGCTTTACGCGCTCAACAGCGTCCACGCCCCCGACGACCTCTACCGGCTCGACTCGCGCGGCCGGAGCCAGCGTCTGACCTCGGTCAACGCCGGCCGCCTCGCCGAGCTCGACCCGGTGCGCTTCGACCGCTTCCGCTTCGCCGGCGCCGGCGGCGCCGAGGTGTGGGGAATCAAGGTCAAGCCCGCGCGAGGCTCCGCGCCGCTGCCCGTCGCCTTCATCGTCCACGGCGGGCCGCAGGGCAGCTTCGGCAACAGCTGGTCCTACCGCTGGAACTCGCGGCTGTTCGCCTCGCCCGGCTACGGCGTGGTCAGCATCGACTTCCACGGCTCGACCGGCCACGGCCAGGCCTTCACCGACGCCATCAACCGCGACTGGGGCGGCAAGCCGCTCCAGGATTTGCAGCTCGGCCTCGAACATGCCGTCCGCACCGATCCCCAGCTCGACGGCCGCCGCGCCTGCGCTTTGGGCGCCAGCTACGGCGGCTATATGATGTACTGGATCGCCGGCAACTGGCCCGACCGGTTCAACTGCCTTGTCTCCCACAACGGGGTCTTCGACACCCGCTCGATGGGCTACATGACCGAGGAATTGTGGTTCACCGAATGGGAGTTCGGCGGCACTCCATGGGACGTGCCGCAGGAATATGAACGGTGGAACCCGATCAACCATGTCGCCAAGTGGCGGACGCCGACTTTGGTCATCATTTCCGACCGCGACTATCGCGTGCCCTACACCCAGGGCCTCGGCGCCTTCACCGCGCTCCAGCGGCGCGGGATCCCGTCGCGGTTGCTGCGCTTCCCCGACGAGAACCACTGGGTCTTGAAGCCCAACAATTCGATCCAATGGTACGACGAGGTGTTCGCCTGGATGGACCGTCATACGGCCGGCAGGGGCAGTGACGGTTCCCTCCCCTGATGGGGAGGGGCTAGGGGTGGGGTG
>DATLWK010000010.1:0-178255 GCA_035576365.1 Sphingomicrobium sp.
GCGTCGGGGTGGGGGTCGGCGTCGGTGTCGGGGTGACCGGCGGCAGTACCGGCGGCTGCGCCGGGCGCGATACGCAGGCCGACAGAAGCGCTAACGAAGCCAGCGCGAGGACGCGATGCAGCTTCCTCACTCTTCCTCGTCAGTCTCGATCAGGAGCCAGTTGGGATCGCGGGAGGCGGTGTCGCGGCGGAAGGTCCACAGGTCGCGGGTCTGGACCGCATCGCTCATTGATCCGGCGACGACCTCGCCCGCCTGGTTGCGGGTCACGGCCGCAATGTCGGCTTCGAAGCGGACCGTGACGACGGCAACGGTCTGCTCGAGCGAGGCATTGGCGATCAGCGCCTGCTCGATTTGCACGAGCCGGTTGTCGAGGCTCAGCCCGTTCGCCTCGCGGTCGGCGATCGCTGATTCGAAGGTCTTGTAGACATGGTCGTCGACGTGCGGACGAATGGCCGCAAGGTCGCCCTTCCAGAACGCTTCGAGGATCATCCGGTAGGCCGACTTCGCGCCTTCGAGGAAGCGGGCGACGTCGAACGCCGGATCGGCGGCGAGGATCGCTCGAACGCCCGGTCCTGCGGTCGGCAGATAGGCCATGTCGCCGGCGTCCGGCGTCGAGGCGGGAGCGACTGCGGGTGGCGCCATCCGCGGCTCGACGACGGCGTCCGGGTCCGCAGGCTTGAGGATCGGCTGCTGCTCATGCCCGGTGCGCTCGCCGAGCACGCTGTAGAGGCGAAGCCCGATGAACAAAGCAACCAGCGCCAGGATGATGATGACCGTCAAACTTCGACTTTCTTTCGAATTGCGCGCTCAGCTACATAATGCGCGCCCGAGGCGGTTTCAAAGCCCGGATCGAGCGGCGTGCGCCATTGCGCCCCATTTCAGCGGCTGCTAGGCGCGCTCTCCAACGCGTGGGCCTTCGTCAGGCTCCGCCATCAACACCGGATTTGCAAGGCAACCGAACATGGCCGACCAGGATTCCATCAATCGCGGCAACGGCGGCGGCGACGCCAATCTTCCGCAAGCCGCCACCCTCGCGCAATATATCAAGGACCTGTCGGTCGAGAGCCCGAACGCTCCCCAGGTCTTCCAGTGGCAGACGCAACCGCAGCTGGAAGTCCAGTTCAACATCAATTCCGACAAGGTTGCGGACGACGTCCACGAGGTCGTTCTCAAGATCGAGGTCGGGGCTCGCAGCGAGCAGGGCGTCCACTTCCTCATCGATCTCTCCTACGGCGGCCTGTTCGGCCTTCGCAACGTGCCCGAGGAAGCAATTGCGCCCTTCCTCCTGGTCGAGGCGCCGCGGCTGCTGTTCCCCTTCATGCGGCAGATCGTCGCCGACTGCAGCCAGCAAACCGGCTTCCCGCCGCTCCTGCTCGACCCGATCGATTTCGGCGCCGCCTACATGGCCCAGCTTCAGGCCCAGGAGAACCAGGGCGGCGGCAGCGAGGGAGGCGAAGGCGGCGGCGGCGGGCCCAAGGCCGATTCGCCTGAAGACAGCTCGCAAGGCTGACGCTCCGGCCGGAGCGAGCGCCCAATGAACCTTCTCAAGGCGGGCGGCACCATCGGCGGCCTGACCATGGTCAGCCGAATCCTCGGCTTCGCCCGGGAAATGATCTTCAGCCGGATCATGGGCGCCGGCATGGCCGCCGACGCCTTTGCACTCGCCTTCCTCATTCCCAACCTGTTCCGGCGGCTGTTCGGCGAGGGCGCATTCAGCCAGGGCTTCGTGCCCCTGTTCAGCCAGCGGCTGCACGGCGAAGGCGGGATGGACGAGGCCAAGCGCTTCGCCGAGGAGGTGCTGGCGGTCTTCCTGCCGGTGCTGATGCTGATCACCCTCGTCTTCATGGTGTTCATGCCGGGGTTCGTGTGGGTGATCGCCTCGGGCTGGCGCGACGACCCGACCAAGTTCGCGCTGGCGACCGAGCTCAGCCGGATCACTTTTCCCTACCTCGTCTTCATCAGCCTGGTGTCGCTGTTCTCGGGCGTGCTTAACTCGCTGACCCGCTTCACCGCGGCCGCCTTTGCCCCTGCCCTGCTCAACCTGGCGTTGATCGCCGGCCTGCTCGTCGTCCCGGTCGGAGGTCCCGAGACCGCCCGCGCCATGGCGCTGGGGGTGATCGTCGGCGGAGTGCTGCAACTTGCGCTTTGCTGGGGCGCGACAGTCCGCGCCGGGATCAAGCTGCGGCTGCTGCCGCCGAAGATGACTCCGCGGGTCAAGGAGCTGCTGATCCTGATCATCCCGGCGACGCTCGGCGGCGGCCTCTATTACGTCAGCCAGCTGTTCTACGCTTATTTCGCGACCAGCCTGCCGCAGGGCAGCCTGGTCTATCTCGGCTTTGCCGACCGGTTGAACCAGCTGCCGCTGGCGATCATCGGCTCGGCGCTCGGCACCGCCATCCTTCCGGCGATCAGCCGCCATGTCGGCCTCGGGCAGCCCGGAGACGCGGCCCGCCTTCAGGGGCAGGCGACCGAGCTCGCCATGCTGCTGACCCTTCCGGCCGCAGTCGCGCTCGCCGTCACTTCGGGCCCGATCGTCGCGGCCCTCTTCCAGGGCGGCCGATTCACCGCCGAGGACGCCGCGACCACAGCCCTCGTCCTGTCGATCATCGTCGCCGGCCTTCCCGCCTATGTCATGATCAAGGTGCTGACTCCCGGCTTCTACGCCCGCAAGGACATGAAGACCCCGGTTTTGGTTGCCTTCACTGCCCTCGTCATTGGCGTCACCGCCAACTTCATCCTGATCCCGATCATGGGCATCGCGGCGCTTGCGACGACCACGGCCGCATCGGCCTGGCTCAATGCCCTCGTGCTCTACGTCATCCTCGCCCGGCGCGGCCACTTCCGGTTCGAAGGGTGGCTGGCTTCGCGCCTCGTCAGACAGCTGCTCGCGGCGGCGGCGATGGCCGCTTCGCTTTACGCCGTGCAGTGGCTTCTCGCCGGCCGCTTCGCCGGTTCAGTCGGCGACCGGCTCATTGGCGTCATGGCGCTCGTCTCGGTCGGCGGCCTCGTTTACTTCGCGGTCGCATGGGCTATCGGAGCCATCGACAGGCAAGCCATCCAGGTGCTGTTGCGCAGAAGGAAAGCCGCATGAACCAGGGCAGCGCGGCGATGCGCGTCGTTTCCGGGATCCAGCCCACGGGCGGGCTGCACCTCGGCAATTTGCTCGGAGCCATCCTGCGCTGGGTCCGGATGCAGGACGAGGCCGAGTGCCTGTTCTTCCTCGCCGACCTTCACGCGCTCACCGTCGACGTCGATCCGGCCGAGCTGCGCTCCAACGTCCGCGAGATGGCCGCCGCGTTGATCGCCAGCGGAATCGATCCGGACAAGTCGACCCTGTTCGCGCAGAGCGACGTGCCCGCCCATCCGCAGCTCGCCTGGATCCTCCAATGCACCGCCAGGGTCGGCTGGCTCAACCGGATGACTCAGTTCAAGGAGAAGTCCGGCAAGAGCCGCGAAGGCGCCTCGGTCGGGCTCTATACCTACCCGGTGCTTCAGGCCGCGGACGTTCTCGCCTATCGCGCGACTCACGTGCCGGTCGGCGAGGACCAGAAGCAGCATATCGAGCTCGCCCGGGACATCGCCATCAAGTTCAACACCGATTTCGACGTCGAGCTGTTCGTTCCCCCGGAGCCTTATATCGGCGGCGGGGCCGCCGCCCGGGTGATGAGCCTTCGCGATGGTCGCTCGAAAATGTCCAAGTCCGACCCCTCCGAGATGAGCCGCATTCACCTCACCGACAGCGACGATGCGATCGCTCAGAAAATCCGCAAAGCGAAGACGGATCCCGAGCCATTGCCTGACGACCCGGGCCTGCTCGAGCAGCGGCCCGAGGCCAAGAATCTCGTCGGCCTCTACGCGGCGGTGACCGGAGAGGCCCCTGAGCAGGTGCTCGGGCAATTTACCGGCCAGGGCTTCGGTCAGTTCAAGCCGGCGCTCGCCGATGCGCTGATCGCTTTGCTGTCACCACTGCGCGCGCGGCTCGAGGCGTTGCGCTCCGACCCCGACGAGCTCGACCGGCTACTGGCGCGCGGATCGCAGCGCGCGGCTACGCTGGCGGAGCCAACGCTGGCGGAAGCCTACCGAGCGGTCGGCCTGTCGCGCTGACGCCTCGCTTCATCGACAGTTCAGCGCTGTTCATGGTATAAGTGGCGGATATCCATCGGATTTCCGAGTCGAGGTGTAACATGCGTAGCCGTAAACTCGCGATCGCCGCTGCTGCCGGCATCGCCGCGCTTGGCCTTTCCGCCTGCGCAACCAGCCTGCCGACCACCGTGTCCCGCTACCAGGCGATGCCCGTCCCCGCCGGGCAGACCTTTTACGTCGTTCCTGGCGACGGCCTTCAGGGCGGCCTTGAGTTTGGCCATTACGCCTCGCTCGTGTCGCGACAGCTCGAGGCAAAGGGTTATCGGCCAGCCGGTTCCCCGCAGCTTGCCGACATGCTGGTCAAGCTTAGCTATGCGGTCGACGAAGGCCGGGTTGAACGCTCGATCGACCCGCTCGCCCGCTCCCGATACGGCGATCCCTTCTATAGCGGCTACTACGATCCGTTCTGGGGCCGCTATTATGGCCGTCCCTACTGGTCGCGGTACGGCTATTACGGCAGCTATCGCTCGCCCTTCTATTACGGCTGGGACGACCCGTTCTGGTACTCTTCGCCCTATGCGGGCTACGGCCGCGGCTTCCGCGAGCCGATCCGCGAGTACACCGTGTTCGAGTCCGAGCTCGGCATGAACATCGTCCGCCGCGTCGACAATCAGCCGTTGTTCGAGGGCAAGGCCCAGGCACGCTCGCAGACTGACGAGCTCGGGGTCCTGGTCCCCAACCTGATCGAAGCGATGTTCACCGGCTTCCCGGGCCGTTCGGGCGAGACGGTGAGGATCACGGTCCCGGCGCGCAAGCGCAGCTGACCCGGCAGGTCTGCTCGAATCGGAAAAGGCCCGGCCGGAGCAAGTCCGGACCGGGCCGCTTCCCGGCCTTTGGGGCGGCCGGAAAACCTCTTTGCCGACCCTAGCCTTCGAGCTGGCGAGTCAGCAGTCGGATGTCGGCGTCGAGCTCGGCATCGCTGGCGCGAAGCTTCTCGATCTGGCGAACGGCGTGGATGACGGTGGTGTGGTCGCGGCCGCCGAACCGACGGCCGATGTCGGGCAGCGACTTGGGGGTCAGCTGCTTCGACAGATACATTGCCACCTGCCTCGGCCGTGCCACTTCGCGGGCGCGGCGGGCCGAGGTCATCTCGGCCTTGCGGATCCGGTAATGTTCGGCGACCTGAGTCTGGATTTCGTCGATCGAAATCCGCCGCTGGTTCGCGCGCAGGACGTTGGCCAGGACCTCCTCGACGAAGGCGACGTCGATCAAACGCCCGGTCATCATCGCATAAGCGGCGATCCGGTTGAGTGCGCCTTCCAGCTCGCGGACGCTCGACGTCACGCGGCGGGCAAGGAATTCCATCACGTTGCGCGGCATGTCGACGCCGGGAAGCTGCGCGACCTTTGCCTCGATGATGTTGAAGCGAAGCTCATAGTCGGCGGCATTGATGTCCGCCACCAGGCCCCACGACAGGCGCGACAGGATTCGCGGCGCGATTCCGTCGAGGTCCTGGGGCGCGCGGTCGGAGGTGATCACCAGCCGCCGCCCGGCGGTGATGATCTCGTTCATCGTGTGGAAGAACTCTTCCTGGGTGGAGTCCTTGCCGGCGATGAACTGGACGTCGTCGATCAACAGCAGGTCGGCGCTGCGCAGCCGGCTCTTGAAGCCGATCGTGTCGTTTTCCTTCAGCGCGCGGATGAATTCGACCATGAACTTCTCGGCCGACATCGACACCACCCGGCTGCCGGGGTGGGTCGCGAGAAAGGCATGGCCGATCGCGTGCAGCAAGTGAGTCTTGCCGCGGCCGGTGCCGCCATGGACGAACAGCGGATTGAAGCTGACCGACTTTGCCGTCGCCAGCGTTCGGCCGGCGGTTGCCGCGACTTCGTTGGCCTTGCCGACGATGAACGTCTCGAAACGATAGCGCGGGTCGAAATTGGGCGCCTGCGGGTCCCGCGCCGCCGCCGTCGGCGCCGGGATTTCCTCGAGGATCAGTAACGGCGATGGTCGCGGGGCGTCGGAGGCGGCGACGACTCGCACTTCGCACACGACCGGCAGCACGGTTTTCCAGGCAAGCGCCAGGCGATCGCCGAAATGCGATCGAACCCAGTCAGCCATGAACTGGCTCGGCATGAGAATGTCGAGGCAGCCGCTGTCCGGGTCGAATTGCCCGAGCGCTGCCGGCTTCAGCCAGCCGTCGAAGGTGCGGGCGCCAAGGTCACGGCGCAGACCTGAGCGTATCGATTCCCACGCCGCCTCTAGCGGCGCCGCAATTCCCGCCTCGACCGCCACTTGGGACGAGCCCGACTGTTCGCCTTGCACTGGCCCCGCGCCTCCCTGAGCTCCCCAAGCCAGAGGCAAAAAGGGGCCGATACGCGTGACGTGAGTCGTGCGCTCAAGGCTGCTTTTCGCTCTAGCCCCCGAGACGCGGATTCGCGTCCGGAGAAAGTGTTTCTGGAAGCCTCGGGGCGGGCTTTCAAGTGTGATTTTTTCACAAATGTGAAATAATCAGCCTTGACAGCCGAAAACCGTCAGAATCTCGGGAAAAGCCCGGAAAACTGCGGATTTCTGAGTTAGATTTCCGTTAAAGCCCTCGCGAATCGCCGGAATCGCTCGCTTTTTTGGAACCCCCGATTCGGACCCTTTCAACGCGGCTCGAGGCAGCCGGTCCGGACGTGCAAAAATGGGGCAGTTCCGATCGACCTGAGGATCGATCTCAGCTTAGCGCGGCAACCCGCTTGGCCAGCCGGGAGAACCTGCGCGAAGCAGTATTCTTGTGGATCACTCCGCGAGCGACTCCGCGAAACAGCTCGGGCTGCGCACGACGAAGAGCCTCGGCGGCGACGTCCTTGTTGCCCGACTCGAGAGCCGACTCGACGGCCTTGATGAACGTCCGGATGCGGCTGATCCGGCTGTGGTTGATCTCGGCGCGGCGATTGTTCCGGCGGATTCGCTTCTTGGCCTGCGGCGTATTCGCCATTGCTGGTCCTTCTTCGTCGTCTCAATGAAAAAGCGGCGCAAAAGCCCTGGAGGCTGCGCCGGCGCGAGCGCTCCCTATAGCGAGCGGCTCCTTCGGTCAACGGCTAAGGCGATTGTCAGCGCTGGCAGCGCGGGCAGTAGAAGGTCGAACGGCCGCCCTGGACGATCCGGCGGATCGTCGCGCCGCACGAGCATTTCGCTCCTTGCCGGCCGTAGACCGCGAAGCTCGATGAAAAATATCCAAGCGTGCCGTCCGGGCCGATGAAATCGCGCAGGCTCGATCCGCCGGCGGCAATCGCCTCGGCAAGCACGCCCGGAACGGCCGCGGCGAGCCGGTCGAGCCGGGCGAGCGACAGGGAGCCGGCGGGCCGCCGGGGGTGGATTCCGGCGCGGTACAGCGCCTCGCAGGCATAGATGTTGCCAAGCCCGGCGACGATCCGCTGGTCGAGCAACAGTGCCTTTACCGGCGCCGTCCGGCCGTTGAAGACGGTTCGGAACCAGCGGCCGTCAAGTTCGAACGGCTCCGGGCCCAGCGCCTTGAAGTGGGGCCATTCGCCAAGCCCGTCGCTCGGCACCAGGTCGAGCGAACCGAACCGCCGCGGATCGTTCAGCGAAAGCCGCCGGCCCTCCTCGGTCTCCATCAGCAGATGGTCGTGAGCGCCGATCTCTTGCGGGTCGATTCGCCAATGTCCCGACATGCCGAGGTGGAAGATCAGCGTATCGCCGCGATCGGTGCCGATCAGCCCGTATTTGGCGCGGCGGCCGAGACCGATGACTCGCGCCCCCGTCAACCTTTGGCCGAGGTCGGGCGGCATTGGCCGTCTGAGGTCGGGACGGAGCGGCTCGACCCTCGTCAATCGGCGGCCTTCGAGCACCGCGGCGAGGCCGCGCACCGTGGTTTCGACTTCGGGAAGCTCGGGCACGATCCGGGCCTAGGTGACGTGCATTTGCAGGCCAAGCTTTTCGTTGGTCCTGAGCTTGTCGAAGGGCGTCGGCACAACCTCGTGCAATCCGCCCTTCGACTTTGGCTCCTGCGGAGCCTCCGCTCAGGACGAACGACTTTCGCGCTGACCTTTCCCGCACTAAGGCCACCGCCGATGACGAAACAGGTGAATTTCGGCGAGGAGCTGGTGACACCGGCGGAGAAGACCCGGCGCGTCGGCGCGGTCTTTTCCTCGGTCGCGCGCCGCTACGACCTGATGAACGACCTGATGTCCGGCGGAATGCACCGGCTGTGGAAGGACCGTTTCGTCGCCCGGGTGAAGCCCCGCGCCGGGGAAGAGATTCTCGACATGGCCGGCGGCACCGGCGACGTCGCCTTCCGCATGGCTCGCCGAGGCGCTCGGGTGACCGTCGCCGACATCAATGCCGAAATGCTCGCCGTCGGCCGCCAGCGCGCCGAGGCTGGGGCGATCGCGGGCCTAACGTGGATGCAGGAGAATGCGGAAGGCCTGAGCTTCGCCGACGCGAGCTTCGACGCCTATACGATCGTCTTTGGCATCCGGAACGTGACCGACATCCCGGCCGCGTTGACGGAAGCCCGGCGCGTGCTCCGACGCGGCGGGCGCTTCTTTTGCATGGAATTTTCGCGCAGCGACTGGCCAGGGTTCGCTGAGGCCTATGACGCTTATGCGGGCGCCGTCATCCCCCGGCTGGGCAAGGCCGTGACCGGCGACGAGGACAGCTATCGCTATCTCGTCGAATCGATCCGGCGATTTCCCGGTCCCTCCGAATTCCGTCGGATGATCGGCGCGGCTGGGTTCGCGAATATGCGGGCGGAGACGATGCTCGGCGGTCTCGTCACCATCCATTCGGGCTGGAAGATATGACGAACGCAAGTTCGTCGTACCCCTGCGAAAGCAGGGGTCCAGTTCAAGTAGACTGTCTGGGCTCCTGCCTTCGCAGGAGCACAGTCCAATGACCTCCCGCGTGACCCATCTCTGGCGCCTGCTCAAATGGGGCCGGACGCTCGCCCGCCACGGAGCGCTGCGCGGGATCGAGGAGGATCCGACGACTCCGCCGCAGGTCCGCCGAATCGCTCGCATCGCCCGCTTCGGCGCTCGCATCCCGCCGACTCCCGACTATGCCCGGGCGCTCGAGGACATCGGCCCGGCGGCGATCAAGCTCGGCCAGGCCCTGTCGACCCGGCCCGACCTCGTCGGCGAGCGCGCCGCCGAAAATCTGAGCCGCCTGCAGGACGATCTGCCCCCAGCCCCTTTTCCGGCCATCCGCCGGGTCGTCGAGCAGGCCTTCGACCGGCCGCTCGAGCGGCTTTTCGAAAGCTTTGATCCGGAGCCGATCGGCTCGGCGTCGATCGCTCAGGTGCACCGGGCGGTGACCGCCGAGGGCCGCGAAGTGGCGGTCAAGGTGCTCCGGCCCGGCATCGAGGACGAATTCGCCCGCGCCATCGACACCTATGAATGGGCGGCGGCCCACGTCGAAACCTATGGCGGTGAAGCGCAGCGGCTGCGGCCGCGGCTGGTCGTCGCCCATTTCCGACAGTGGACCTTGCGCGAGCTCGACCTCCAGCGCGAAGCGGCGTCGGCTTCCGAGCTTCGCGAGAACATGGTCGCCGAGCCCGGCTATTTCGTTCCGGACATCGACTGGCGGCGAACCGCCCGGCGGGTGCTGACGCTCGAATGGCTCGACGGAATCAAGCTCAACGACCGCGAGGCGCTGATCGCCGCCGGCCACGATTGCAAGGCGCTGGCGGCGACCCTCGTGCGCGCCTTCCTCCGCCAGGCCGTGGTCGACGGCTTTTTCCATGCCGACCTCCACCACGGCAATCTGTTCGCCCTTCCCGACGGGCGGGTCGCCGCCATCGACTTCGGCATCATGGGCCGGATCGATCGGCAGGCGCGGATCTGGCTGGCGGAGATCCTCTATGGCCTGATCACCGGCGACTATCGCCGGGTCGCCGAAATCCATTTCGAGGCGCAATATGTGCCGCCGCACCACAGCGTCGAGGAATTCGCCACCGCGCTCCGGGCCGCCGGGGAGCCGATCCGCGGCCTTCCGGTCAAGGAGATTTCGGTCGGCAGGATGCTCGAAAGCCTGTTCTCGATCACCCATGACTTCGACATGCCGACGCAGCCGCACCTGCTGCTGCTGCAAAAGACGATGGTGATGAACGAAGGCGTGGCGACGGCGCTCGATCCGGACATCAACATGTGGGAAACCGCCGAGCCCTTCCTTCGCGAGTGGCTTCGCTCCGAGCTCGGGCCCGAGGCTTATTATGCCGACCGCATCACCGAGACGGTTCGCGCCCTCAAGCTGGTCCCCAGGCTGATCCACCGGATGGACCAATATTACCCGCCGTTCGGAGCCGCACCGCCGCCGCCGCCGCTTCCCGAAGTCCGGGTGGTCCAACCGCGCAACTGGTGGGCTTACGGGATCGTCGCCGTTTCCTCCGCGCTGGCCGGGGCAGCGGCCGTGATGCTGCTTGCCTGAACATCGTCGCCTTCCGCCAGCAACCAGCCGGCGTTGATCAAGGATTCGACGCCGAGGCCAAGGGCGAGACCGGCGAGGATGTCGGTCGGGTAATGGCTTGCCCGCGGCACCTGCGCCGCGGCGATGACCAGTGCGGCCCCCATGGCCGCCGAGCGATGCTCGGGAAACTCGCGGGCGAAGGCGCTCGCCACCGCGATCGCACCCGCGCTGTGGCCCGAGGGAAAGCTCGATTCTTCCTTGGCGCTGCTGTTGCCGGGCCGCGGCGCGCCCTCCCCCCGCCGCTCGGCGCTCCGCGGGCGGGTGCGGTCGACCTGGTTCTTGACCGCGTCCTTGGCGAGCGTCGCCGATTCATGGGCAACGAGCATGCGCAATCCCGCGCGCAGCAGCCGCGGCTTCGACGCGAGGAGTCCGGCCACCAGCACCACGGCGGAAAGCGCGCGCAGCTCCGGCTGGTCGCCGAGCTTGCCGACGGGGGCAATGGCTCCACTGATCGGCGTGTCGCGAAGCTCGGCGGCTGCCTCCGTAGCCTTTTCGTCCCATTCGACGAGGTGTTTTGCCGCCTTTCGGATCGTGCTTGCGCTGCTCATGCCGCGCCAAATGCCCGACGCGCCCGATTTGTGCCGGGGGTTCGCGAACGCTATGCGGCCGCTATGGCACGGGTGCTGCTGATCGTCGGGGGCGGAATTGCCGCCTACAAGTCGCTCGAGCTGGTGCGGCTGCTCAAAAAGGCGGGCCACGCCGTGACCCCGGTGCTGACCAAGGGCGGCGAGCATTTCGTCACTCCGATGAGCCTCGGCACGCTCGCCGAGAGCCCGGTCTATTCGACCTTGTGGGAGCTCAAGGACGAGGTCGAGATCGGCCATATCCAGCTCAGCCGAGCGGCGGATTTCCTGTTCGTCTGCCCGGCAACCGCGGACCTCCTCGCCAAGATGGCTGCGGGAATCGCCGACGACCTTGCCACCACCTTGCTCCTCGCCACCGACAAGCCGGTGGTCGTCGCCCCGGCGATGAACGTGCGCATGTGGCAGCACCCGGCGACGGCGCGCAACGTCGAGCAGCTGAAGGCCGACGGAGTGCGGGTGATCGAGCCCGACGAAGGCGAGATGGCTTGCGGCGAATATGGCCCTGGCCGCCTTCCCGAGCCGCCGGCGATCGTCGAGTGGCTCAGCGACAACGGGCTTCTGGCCGCCAAGTGAGCCTCGCTGGCAAGCACATCCTCGTCACCGCCGGGCCGACCCACGAGCCAATCGACCCGGTGCGGGTCATCGCCAACCGCTCGTCCGGCCGGCAGGGCTTCGCCATCGCCGCCGCCGCCGCCGAAGCGGGCGCGAAAGTGACCTTGGTCGCCGGCCCGGTCGCGCTCGACACGCCGTCCGGCGCAGACCGGATCGACGTCGAGACCGCCGAGCAGATGGCCGAGGCGGTGATGGGCTCGCTTCCGTGCGACGCGGCAGTGCTGGTCGCGGCGGTCGCCGACTGGCGGGTCGACCCGGCCAAGTCCAAGCTCAAGAAAAGCGACGGCCCGCCGAAGCTCGAATTCTTGCCGACCCGCGACATCCTCGCCGAGCTTGCGCGGCACAAGCTAAGGCCGCGGCTGCTGGTCGGCTTTGCCGCCGAAACCGAGGAGGTCGTCGCCCAGGCGATCGCCAAGCGCGCCGCCAAGGGCGCCGACTGGGTGGTCGCCAACGACGTGACTACGGGCGTGATGGGCGGCACGCGCAACCGGGTGCATCTGGTCACCGGCGAGGATGTCGAGGACTGGCCCGAAGCGGGCAAGGAAGAGGTCGCTCGGCTGCTCGTTGAACGAATCGCGGCGGCGCTCGCCTAGCCGCAGGCGCGGCAGTCGGGATCGGCGGGGACGCGAATCTCTCTCCAGCTCAGCTTGATGCCGTCGAACACATGGACGGCGCCGGCCGCGTCCCCGCCGATGCCGACAATCGCTCGGACCGCCATGAGAGCCGCGAAACTGCCGACGGTCGCGGTCATGGCGCCGAGCACGCCCTGCTCGGCGCAGGTGTCGCAATCGTCGGCGTCGAACGCGTCGCCGACCCAGCAGCGGTAGCACGGGCGGCCGCGGAACAGGCCGACCTGCCCCTGGAACATCACCGCCGCCGCCGACACGAGGGGAATCCCGAGCCGCACGCAGGCATCGCTGACCGCAAGGCGGGTGGCGAAATTGTCGCTGCCGTCGAGCACCAGATCGTGCCCGGAGAGCAGCCAGTCGGCATTTTCGGCGGCGATCCGCTCACGGATCGCTTGCACCTCGACATGGCGATTGAGCCGGTGGACGAATTCGGCAGCGCGCTCCGCCTTCGGCGATCCGACGTCGCCTTCCGCGAACAGGGGCTGGCGATGAAGATTGGTCAGGTCGACCTCGCCGTCGTCGATGATGGCGAGCTTCCCCACCCCTGCCCCGGCCAGCGCCGGGATTGCCGCGCTGCCGATTCCGCCGGCGCCGACGACGGCCACCTGCGCCGCCCTCAGGCGCTTCTGGCCGACCCCGCCGACCTCGCGCAGGACGATATGCCGCGCGTAGCGTTCGAGCTCATTGTCGGTAAGTTCAACCATCCCGTTCGCCCTGAGCCTGTCGAAGGGCTGCCTTACATCCTTACAAGAAAATTGCAGGGCTTCGACAAGCTCAGCCTGACCGGCCGTCGGTTGTCACCTGCCTGTGCTTCCAAAGCCCCCAGCCCCGCGCTCGGTCGCTTCGAGATCGTCGACCTCGGCGAAATCGGCCTGCAACACCGGTGCCGGCACCAGCTGGGCGATCCGCTCGCCGCGGCGAACCTCGAACGGCTCGCTGCCGAGATTGGCGAGGATCACCTTCACTTCGCCGCGATAGTCGCTGTCGATAGTTCCGGGCGTGTTGAGGCAGGTGATGCCATGCTTGAGCGCGAGCCCGGAGCGCGGTCGAACCTGCACCTCGTAACCGTGCGGAATGGCGATGGCGAAGCCGGTCGCCACCGCGCGCCGCTGGCCTGGCTCTAGCGCAAGATCCTCGGCGGCGACCACGTCGAGACCGGCGGCATGGGCGGTCGCATAGGCCGGAAGCGGAAGGCCTTCGCCGTGCGGCAGGCGCTTGAGCTTGATCGCGATCACTTGCCTTTGCTCCTTGCCGGCTTCTTGCGGCCACCTTTTTTGGCCGGGCCCTTGGCCGCCTTGGCGTCGATCCACTCGGCCGCCTGCTCGAGCGTCACGCTCTTGGGCTCGATGGCCTTGGGAATGGTCGCATGGGTGGTCCCGTCGGTCACGTAGGGGCCATAGCGCCCTGCCATCACCTTGACCTCCTTGCCGCTCCCGGGGTGAGCCCCGAGCGTCGCGATCGGCTCGCGCGACGCGCCGCCCCGCTGCCGCCCGCCGCCCGCCGCGGCGTCGGCAAGCTTGGCCACGGCGGCGTTCATCCCCGTCTCGAACACTTCGGCGGTCGAGCCGAGCCGGGCATATTTGCCGTCATGGGCGAGGTACGGCCCGTAGCGGCCGATCGAGGCGGTGATCGGCTTGCCGGTCTCCGGGTGCGGCCCGATGTCGCGCGGCAGCGACAACAGCTTTTCGGCCATGCCCGCATCCACGTCGGCGATGGGCAAGTCCTTGGGAATCGAGGCGCGCTTGTCGCCGCGCTCGACATAAGGGCCGAAGCGCCCGCTCTTGAGTAAAATCCCGTCACCGAGCTCGGTCGGGCCGTCGCTTTCCGCTTCCGCCTCGCCCTGGCCGAACTTCCGCGTGTAGCGGCATTCGGGATAGTTGGAGCAGGCGACGAAGGCGCCGAAGCGGCCGGCGCGAAGGCCGAGCCGGCCACTACCGCAATTGGGGCAGACGCGCGGGTCGCTGCCGTCGTCCCGCGGGGGATAGAGCCAGGGCTCGAGGAATTCGTCGATCGCCGCGGTGACGTCGGAGGGCTTCTGCTCCATCACCTCGCCGGCCTTGGGCTTGAAGTCGCGCCAGAAGTCGTCGAGCAATTTCTGCCAGTCGAGCCGCCCGCCGGAGACGTCGTCGAGCTCCTCCTCGAGCTCGGCGGTGTAATCATAGCTGACGTAGCGCTCGAAAAAGCGCTCGAGGAAGGCGGTGACCAGCCGCCCGCTCTCCTCGGGGACGAAGCGGCCCTTGTCGAGCCGGACATATTCGCGGTCCTTCAGCGTCTGCAGGGTGGCCGCATAGGTCGACGGCCGGCCGATGCCGAGCTCCTCGAGCCGCTTGACGAGGCTCGCCTCGGAATAGCGCGGCGGCGGCTGGGTGAAATGCTGGCTCGCCTCGACCCCGGTCTTGGCGGGAGCGTCGCCTTCGCGCAGCAGCGGCATGCGCGCGCCATCCTCGTCCTCAGGTCTTTCGTCGCGGCCTTCCTCGTAGAGCGCGAGGAAACCGGGGAAGAGCACTACTTGGCCGCTGGCGCGAAGCAAAGCGCGTCCGGTTCCGTCGCTCAGCTCGACCGTCGTCCGCTCGAGCCGCGCCGAGGCCATCTGGCTCGCGAGCGCGCGATTGTAGACCAGCTCGTACAGCCGCGCATGGTCGCCGCTGCCGGCGCGGGATTGGGAGAAGTCGGTCGGCCGGATCGCCTCGTGGGCTTCCTGGGCATTCTTGATCTTGCTGGTGTAGCGGCGCGGCTTGTCGGGGACGAAACCGGAATCGTAGCGGTTGGCGATGGCCCGGCGGGCGTCCTTGATCGCTTCCTCGGCAATGTCGACGCCGTCGGTCCGCATGTAGGTGATCAGCCCCTGCTCATAGAGGCCCTGCGCCACCCGCATGGTGTGGCTGGCGGAAAAGCCGAGCTTGCGCGCCGCTTCCTGCTGCAGCGTCGACGTCGTGAACGGCGGCGGCGGGTTTTTGGAAAACGGCTTGGTCTCGACCGACGAGACGGTGAAGCGCCCGGCCTCGACCACGCCCTTGGCGGCATCGGCCTCGCTTTTGCTGCCGATCGACAGCCGGTCGAGCTTCTTGCCGTCGAGCTGGACCAGCCGCGCCTGGAATGCTTGCCCGCCGGCCTCGAACGTCGCGGCGATCTGCCAATATTCCTGGGCCCGGAACAGCTCGATCTCGCGCTCGCGGTCGACGATCAGGCGCAGCGCGACCGACTGCACCCGGCCCGCCGACTTGGCTCCCGGCAGCTTGCGCCACAGGATCGGCGACAGGGTGAAGCCGACCAGATAATCGAGCGCCCGACGCGCCCGGTAGGCGTCGATGAGGTCGTCATCGAGCGCGCGCGGCCGCGTCATCGCCTCGCCGACGGCGCTTGGAGTGATGGCGTTGAACGTCACCCGCTCGACCTTGCCCGGAAGCACCTTGCGCTTGCGGAGCACCTCCTGGACGTGCCAGCTGATCGCCTCGCCCTCCCGGTCGGGGTCGGTGGCGAGGATCAGAGTGTCGGCGTTCCTGGCTTCCTCGGCGATGGCTTTGAGCTGGCGCGCCTTGTCGGGATAGGTCTCCCACTGCATGGCGAAGCCCGCATCGGGATCGACCGACCCGTCCTTGGGCGGAAGGTCGCGGACATGGCCGAAGCTCGCCAGGACACGGTGCCCGGGCCCGAGATATTTTTCGATGGTTTTCGCCTTGGCCGGCGATTCGACGACGACGAGTTTCAAACTTCCACCATTCCTTTACGTACGTACGCGCGATGGTGGCGACCCAAGATTCCGCGCGTCAAGCCAGATGCATCATCGAGGCCGAGCTGCGTGCTCGCGCCGCTTATGCGGAGCCGGGCCGCCATTACCACGATCAGCGCCACCTCGACGATTGCCTTGCCCAGCTCGACACGCTCCACGACCTGTCCGACCGCGACCGCCTGCTGCTCAGCTGGGCGATCCTGTGGCACGATGCCGTCTACGAGCCAAGGCGGCGCGACAATGAGGAGCGCAGCGCTGAACTGGCACATCGCGAGATGGTCGCCTGCGGCGTTCCCCAACAAGATGCCGCCGAAGTCGCCCGCCTGATCCGCCTGACGCAAAGCCACAAGGCCGATTCCTCGGACCGCCTCGGGGCGTTGATGGTGTCGATCGACCTGTCGATCCTCGGCGCTGACCCCGACCGCTACCGGGCTTATGTGCAGGGTGTTCGCCGCGAATATGCCCATGTCCCCGATGCGATGTGGCAGGCCGGGCGCTCAGAGCTTCTCAAGCGTTTCCTCGCTGCCGACCCGCTCTACCCCGACCCCGGCTACCGCGAGCGGCTCGAAGCGCAGGCTCGCGGCAACATGCAGGAAGAGCTCAGCTCGCTGGGCGAAGGCTGACCTTGCCGCCGGCGTGGCGGTCGAGCCGGCCGGCGAGGTCGAGCTCGAGCAGCGCCATCTGCACCGCGCCGCTGGTCGCGCCGGACAGCCGGATGATCTCGTCGACCGGCACCGGCGACGGGCCGAGCAATTCCTCGACCAGCGACAGGACGCTGTTTTCGCTATTTGCCGCCTCGGGCTCGGCCAGCCGATAGTCCGACGGCGCCGACGCGACTCGCGGCTCGAGCGGGCGAAGCGCCTCCATCACGTCGGCGGCGTTCTGCACCAGCGTGGCGCCGTCGCGGATCAGCTGGTTGCAGCCCTGCGCGCGCGGGTCGAGCGGCGAGCCCGGCACAGCCATGACCTCACGCCCCGCTTCGGCCGCGAGCCGGGCGGTGATCAGCGAGCCCGACCGCGGCGCCGCCTCGACGACGACGGTGCCGAGGCTGATGCCGGCGATGATGCGGTTGCGGTACGGGAAGTGGCGCGAGCGCTGCTCGGTGCCCGGCGGCATTTCCGCCAGCACCAGCCCGCGGTCGTACAGCGCCTTCTGCCTCGCCTCGTTCTCCGGCGGGTAGAAGACGTCGATCCCGCCGGCGACGACGGCGATTGTCCCGGTTTCGAGCGCTCCGTCATGGGCGGCGCTGTCGATTCCCCGGGCGAGGCCGGAGACCACTGCCGCACCCTGCTGCCCGAGGTCATGCGCGAGGTGGCGGGCGAAGCGGCAGGCGGCGGCCGATGCGTTGCGCGCGCCGACGATCGCCACCGCTTGCCTGTCGAGCAATTTGAGATCGCCCTTGGCGATCAGCAGCGGGGGAACGTCGTCGAGCTCGGCGAGAAGCCGCGGGTACAGTCCCTGCCCCAGCGCGAGGTAGCGGGCGCCGAGCTTCTCGACCCTCGCCATTTCCCGCTCGGCGTCATCGCGGGTGCGCAGCGGCGGCGAGCGGCCGCCGCCCCGCCTCGCCAGGTCCGGCACCGCCGCCAGCGCCGCCGCCGGGCTGCCGAAGCGAGCGATCAGCTGGCGGTAGGTGACGGGGCCGATGCCGGGGCTTCGGACCAGCCGGATCCGGTCGATCAAATCATCGGTCATGGCGCGTCTTCCCGACTGGTGCCGCGGATTAGCGGCCGCTCAGGCCGCGTCCAATCCGCGGCTCGGTGCCCGCCTTGAGGCGGGCGAGGTTCGATCGATGCTTCCAGATGACCAGAAGCGCGAAACCGAGCAGCATCGGGAAGAGCGCGTCGGCGCCCAGCAATGCAGCGCTCACCGGAGCGCTGACGGCCGCCGCGATGCCGGCGACCGACGAGATTCGAACGAGGACCAGAAGCCCGAGCCAGAGGACGGCATAGACGAGCGCCGCCAGCGGCAGCAGCGCGATCAGCACGCCGAGCAAGGTCGCGACGCCCTTGCCGCCCATGAACTTCAGCCAGACGGGATAGAGATGGCCGATCAGCGCTCCGGCGGCGGCGAAGCGCTCGCCATCCAGGAACAGCGCACGCGCGAGCAGGATCGCGGCGGTCGCCTTGAGGCAGTCGAGCATAAGGGTTGCCGCGGCCAGCCCCTTGCTGCCGGTGCGGAGCACGTTGGTCGCGCCGATATTGCCCGAACCGACGGCACGGATATCGCCCTTGCCGGCGAGCCGGGTGAGCAGGAGACCGAACGGGATGGAGCCGAGCAGATAGCCGAGCAGCAGCGCGAGGAGCATGTCGGCGGTCAGCATTGCGAAGTCGTAGCAAATGGATTCGCCCGCGCAACCTTGACATCCGCGGCGGGAAATCCGGAAGGAGATGAACGGCCTCACCACATCCCCCCCCGATTTCGCGGGGAGGGGACCGGCGAAGCCGGTGGAGGGGTCCTTCGGTGTCGGGCACACAAGCGCTTGCCCTGAGCTTGTCGAAGGGCTCCTTTTCTCCTTAGTGCAGAGGATGGCAGGGCTTCGACATGCTCAGCCCGAACGGAGTGCATGTTGCGACCTGACGCCCCCCTGCTCTTCTTCGACTCCGGCGTCGGCGGCCTGTCGGTGCTCCAGCCGACGCGCGCTCTGCTGCCGACCGCGCCGATCGTCTATGTCGCCGACAATGCCGCTTATCCTTATGGCACGCGCAGCGAGGCGGAGATCGCCAGCCGCGTGCCCGCGCTTCTCGGCCGGCTGGTCGAGCGTTTCCGCCCGCGCCTCGCGGTGATCGCCTGCAACACCGCCTCGACCATCGCCCTCGACCATGTCCGGGCCGCGCTCGACCTGCCGGTGGTCGGCACGGTCCCGGCGATCAAACCGGCGGCGGCGATTTCGAAAAGCCGGGTGATCGGAGTGCTCGGCACCGAAGCGACCGTGCGCCAGCCCTATGTCGACAATCTCGCCGCGCAGTTCGCGTCCGACTGCACGATCGTCCGCCACGGGTCGGCCGAGCTGGTCGATCTCGCCGAGGCCAGGCTCGCCGGCGACCATGTCAGTGCGGACGCCGTCGCTGCTGCGGCAGCGCCAATGTTCGAAAGGGAAGGAGGCGACCGGATCGACGTCGTCGTCCTCGCCTGCACCCATTTTCCCCTGCTCGCTGCCGAGCTGGACTCGGCATTCCCCGGGCTCGGTTGGGTCGACGGCGGCGCCGGCATCGCTCGCCGCATCGCTTCGCTGACCCGCGATCAGGCCTGGCCAGCCCAGCCTTCGCCGGGAACGATGGTCTTCACCGCCGAGCCGCGGATGCCTCTGCTCGGCAACCTCGCGCAATACGGTCTGGGAGAGGTCCAAACACTTTAGGATCGTCATTGCGACCTCGGCATGGAGCCGGGGGAAGCAATCCAGCTCTGCGCCTATGGATTGCCGCGTCGCTTGCGCTCCTCGCAATGACGGAGGCCTTTAATTGCGAGTCGTTCGCAATGGCATTCGGCGACCGGCGGCGGTAATGGGCCGACGAAGAAACGCTTGGGCGGGTAACGTGGACTACGACAGCATCTTCAGGGCGGCGATCGACCGGCTGCACGACGAAGGGCGTTACCGCGTCTTCATCGACATCCTGCGTCACAAGGGCAATTATCCGAACGCCCAATGCTTTGCCGGCCATAACGGGCCGAAGCCGATCACCGTCTGGTGCTCGAACGACTATCTCGCCATGGGCCAGCATCCTGCGGTGGTCGAGGCGATGGAAAAGGCGCTGCACGAGGTCGGCGCCGGCTCGGGCGGCACCCGCAATATCGGCGGCAACACCCATTATCACGTCGAGCTCGAGTCCGAGCTGGCGTCCCTCCACGGCAAGGAGGCGGCGCTCCTCTTCACCTCCGGCTACGTCTCGAACGAGGCGGCGCTGTCGACTCTCGGCAAGCTGCTACCCGGCTGCATCATCTTCTCCGACGCTCTCAACCACGCCTCGATGATCGCGGGGATCAAGAATTCGGGCTGCGAGAAGCGCGTCTTCAAGCACAACGACCTCGACCATCTCGAGCAACTGCTTGCCGAGGCCGACCCCGAAGCGCCCAAGCTGATCGCGTTCGAAAGCGTCTATTCGATGGACGGGGACGTCGCCCCGATCGCCGAAATCTGCGATCTGGCCGACCGATATCAGGCGCTGACCTACCTCGACGAAGTCCATGCCGTCGGCATGTACGGCGCTTGCGGCGGCGGCATTTCCGAGCGCGACGGCCTCGCCGCGCGGATCACTCTGATCGAAGGCACGCTCGGCAAGGCGTTCGGGGTGATGGGCGGCTATGTCGCCGCCGACCGGACGGTCATCGACTGTATCCGCTCCTATGCGCCCGGGTTCATCTTCACGACCTCGCTGTCGCCGGTGCTGGTCGCCGGCGCTCTGGCCAGCGTCCGCCACCTCAAGGCGTCGTCGGCGGAGCGCGAGGCCCAGCAGCAGGCCGCGGCCATGCTGAAGGCCAAGTTCGAACAGGCCCGGCTGCCGCTGATGCCGAGCGTCACCCACATCGTGCCGCTGCTCGTCGGCTGCCCGGTCAAGGCCAAGCGCATCAGCGACATATTGCTAGCCGAATACGGCCTCTACGTTCAGCCGATCAATTACCCGACGGTGCCGCGAGGCACCGAGCGGCTGCGCTTCACCCCGGGCCCGCACCATAGCGCCGAAATGATGGACGAGCTGACCGGCGCCCTGGTCGAGATTTGGGACCGGCTGGAGATGAAGCTCGCCGCCTGAGCCGCTCGCTCGGCGCTGCCGACGTCGGACGAGCCTGACGTTCACTGCTGGTCCGGGAAGTTGTAGGAAGGTCTGCTGGCAATAGGCAGCAGGGGGCAGCGTCATGGCGACGATCGCCGAAAATCTGGGCTTGGCGGAGCGGCCGGACATATTGTCTGGAACGCCGCGGGCGCATGCAATCGACCGTTGGATCTTCGTGTTCATGGCGGCATGGTTCATCGCGATCGTGCTGGCCGGCTTCATTCCGGACTCGCTTGAGCAGATCGCAATGGTTCAGGCGGGATTGCGACCGCCTTTCCCGCTGGTCCTGCACGTGCATGCAGTGCTGATGGGTGCCTTCATGCTGCTGTTGCTGGCGCAGACCACGCTCATGGCGACGGGCCGCCGAGAATATCACATGCAGCTGGGGCTGGTCGGATATGCGCTGGCCGCGCTGCTGGTCGTCGTCGGCTTCATCCTCGTGCCTACGATATACCACCAGGTGTGGCAGGGCGCGCAGTCGGCTCCGGCGGAAGCGCGCGATCAAGCGCACGGTCTCGTGCGGATCCTCGAGAACGTCATGCTTCTACAAATCCGCATCGGCATATTGTTCCCCCTGTTCTTGGCCATCGCGTTCAAGGCGAGGGGGCGCAATGTCGGCATGCACAAGAGGATGATGTTCCTCGGCACGGTCATGGCACTGCCCGCCGGCATCGACCGAATCCCCTGGCTCCCGCACACCATGCCTGGAAGCCCGCTGTCGGCGGATCTTTACACGCTCGTGGCGATAGCGCCGATGTTCCTGTGGGACGTCACTCGCAATCGCTCCGTGCATCCTGCTTATGTGATCTGGCTGGCGGTAAACCTGCCCTTCGCGATTGCGGTGAACGGGCTCTGGGGAACCGAGTGGTGGCACGATACGGCAAAGCAGCTGATGGGCGTCTAGACCCCGTCAGCGTCCGCGACGGGCCCGGGCTGCTCCGGGGCGACCGGACGAAACGCTGTCCTACAGCCGCCGTTTTGCGCTAGGGTGGGCGACGATGATCCGAGCCGCACCATGCTTGCGCCCCGTCTCCGGACATTCTGCCCTTAAAGTCACAAAAATGGTCGTGTTCTACGGGACATTAGCGACTTTAAGGGCCTGCGCGGTGGTATCCGGCGGGCGCGGGCGCTAGGACATGGCCATGCGCATCGCCCTTGCCGCCGACCATGCCGGATATGCCCTCAAGGACGAGCTCGCGGCCTGGCTTCGAGAGCAGGGGCACGACATCGTCGACCTCGGCACCAACGGCCCCGACAGCGTCGATTATCCCGAGTTCGGCTCGAAGCTCGCCCGCGCCGTCGGCTCCGGCGAGGTGGACCGGGGGGTCGCCGTCTGCGGATCGGGAATCGGCATTTCGATTGCCGTCAACCGCGACCCGCGCTGCCGCTGCGCCCGCGTCGACGAACCGCTGTCGGCGGCCCTCGCCCGCGAGCATAACGACGCCAATGTCCTTGCGCTCGGCGCTCGCCTGGTCGGCGCCGACATGGCCAAGGCCTGCATCGCCGCCTTCCTCGGCACCACCTTCGCCGGCGGGCGCCACCAGCGCCGGGTCGACCAGCTTTCTTCCCTCCTTCAGGACAGCGACTGATGGCCTCTGCCGCCGACGAGCTCACCAGGACCGCGGCCTATGAGCTGCCGAGCGACTTCTTCACCCGTCGCCTCGCCGACGCCGACCCGGCGGTCGCCGATGCGATCCGGGCCGAGCTCGAGCGCGAGCAGAGCCAGATCGAGCTGATCGCTTCGGAGAATATCGTCAGCCGGGCCGTGCTCGAGGCGCAGGGATCGGTGCTCACCAACAAATATGCCGAGGGCTATCCCGGCCGCCGCTACTACCAGGGCTGCGAGCCGTCCGACCAGGTCGAGACCCTGGCGATCGAGCGGGCGAAGCAATTGTTCGGCTGCGCCTTCGCCAACGTTCAGCCGCATTCGGGCGCCCAGGCCAACGGCGCGGTGATGCTGGCGCTATTGAAGCCCGGCGACACCATCCTCGGCATGAGCCTCGCCGCCGGCGGCCATTTGACCCATGGCGCTCCGCCCGCCCAGTCCGGCAAATGGTTCAACGCCATCCAATATGGAGTCCGGCAGGACGACCATCTGGTCGATTTCGACGAGGTCGAGCGGCTGGCGAAAGAGCACGGGCCCAAGCTCATCATCTGCGGCGGCTCGGCTTATCCGCGCCATCTCGATTTCGCCCGCTTCCGCGAGATCGCCGACGGGGTCGATGCCCTGCTGATGGTCGACATGGCCCATTTCGCCGGCCTCGTCGCCGCCGGCGAGCATCCCTCGCCCTTCGGCCATGCCCATGTCGTTACCACCACCACCCACAAGACCCTTCGCGGCCCGCGCGGCGGAATGGTCCTGACCGACGACGAGGGCATCGCCAAGAAGATCAATTCCGCGGTCTTCCCCGGCCTCCAGGGCGGGCCCTTGATGCACGTCATCGCGGCCAAGGCGGTCGCCTTCGGCGAGGCGCTGCAACCCGAGTTCAAGAGCTATGCGCGCGCGGTCATTGCCAATTCCAAGACACTCGCCGGCCGCCTCAAGGAACGCGGCGCCGACCTCGTCGCCGGCGGCACCGACACCCATCTCGCGCTGGTCGACCTCAGGCCCCTCGGCCTCACCGGCAAGGACGCCGACGAAAGCCTCGAGCGCGCCGGAATCACCTGCAACAAGAACGGCGTCCCGTTCGACCCGCTGCCGCCGATGAAGACCAGCGGCATCCGCGTCGGCTCGCCGGCCGGCACCACCCGCGGCTTCGGCGAGGGCGATTTCCGCGACATCGCCGACATGGTCGCCGACGTCCTCGACGGACTTGCTGCCAACGGGCTCGAGGCCAATGGCGAAGTCGAGCGCGAGGTCAATGGCCGAGTCCGCGCCTTGTGCGCCCGCTTCCCGATCTACGAAGGGTAGCGGATGCGCTGCCCGTTCTGCGCGCACGAGGACAGCCAGGTGAAGGACAGCCGCCCGTCGGAGGACGGAGCGGCGATCCGCCGCCGCCGGCAGTGCGAGGCGTGCGGCGCCCGCTTCACCACCTTCGAGCGGGTCCAGCTTCGCGACCTCACCGTCATCAAGAAGGATGGCAAGCGCGAGCCATTCGACCGCGCCAAGCTTGAGCGCGCGATCGGCCATTCGACCCGCAAGCGCGACATCCCGCCGGCGAAGATCGAGCAGCTCGTGAGCGGCGTCCAGCGCCAGCTCGAGACCCGCGGCGACGAGGTTACGTCGGCCCGCATCGGCGAGGCGGTGATGGAGGGGCTCAAAGCCCTCGACCATGTCGCCTACATCCGCTTCGCCAGCATCTACAAGGACTTCAGCGATCCCGGCGACTTCGCGGAAATCGCCGAAAGGGTCGAGAAGGAAGCCGTTCCGCGAGACCAAGACAAATTGCTGTGAGCGAGCCAATCATCGTCCTCGTCCGGCCCCAGCTCGGCGAGAATATCGGCAAGGCGGCGCGGGCGATGCTCAATTTCGGGCTGACCGAGCTGCGCCTCGTCGCGCCGCGCGACGGCTGGCCCAACCCGTCCGCCGGACCGGCGGCGAGCGGCGCCGACGTCGTGCTCGAGCAGGCGCGGGTGTTCGAAACCACGCAGCAGGCGATTGCCGATTGCGAAACGGTCTATGCTTCGACGGTCCGCCGCCGCGACCTCGTCCTGCCGGTGCTCGGTCCGGAAGCGACGGCGCGGCAAATTGCCGGGTCCCCCGGCCGCTCGGCAATCCTGTTCGGTGCCGAGCGCTCGGGTCTCGAAACCGAGGAGGTCGCGCTCGCCAATGCCATCGTCACCGTGCCGATCAACCCGGCCTTCGCGTCGTTGAATCTGGCTCAGGCGGTGATCCTCCTAGCCTACGAATGGTCGAAGACGGTCGATCTCGCCCAGCCGCCGGCGAAGGAGCAAGAGCCTCGGGCGCCGCACGGCGAGGTCGAGGGGCTGATCGGCCAGCTCGAGCAATCGCTCGAGGACAAAGGCTATTTCCACCCGCCGTCGCGGACCCGGGCGACCAAGAACACGCTGCGGACGATTTTCACGAAAGCCGGCTGGTCGTCGCGCGAGGTCAAGGCGGTGCGCGGGGTCATCCGCGCGCTTGCCGAACCGAAACGGCGCTAGGACGATTGCGTGCAGGCAGAATCCGGGATTAGGGTCGCTGCCGCTAGTGCGTTGGAGATGGCGATGGCACGCTACCCTAGACTCTTGATCCCTGCAGCTGCGGCCCTGCTGGCAATCGCCGGCTGTGCGGGCGATGGTCAGGTCCGATCCGCTTCATCGGTCCGCAGCTTCGGCGAATATCGCTATGTCGGCGAGCAATTCGGCGGGCCGATCCCGCTTCAGCAGAGTTTCGGCGGCCTCGGCGGCGACCGGCTCGACCCCTGGCTCGTCTATACCGCGGCAGGCCGGCAGATCCTCTACTTCCGCGGCTCGGTCGGGACCTACAACGTCATCAGCAGTTCGCAGGCGGCGACCGTGAACCGCTGGTTCCGTGAGACCGCCGATGCGAACAAGGACCGTGAGCTCACGGACGAGGAAATCCGTGAAGCGCTGCAGCGCGTGCTCCTCGAATACACGCTCGCCGCCGGCAAGCATAATCCGCACAAGGTCGTCTGCAAGACGGTAACGAGGACCGACAGTCGGCTTCATGCCTCGCGCGTGTGCCTGACCCGCGCGCAATGGGCGGCAATCGCCGAGGAAGCGAACAACACTGCCCGGGATGAACTCCTCAACGGCCTGCCCCGGACCTATGGCGGAGGCGGCCCGCAGTAAGGCCCGTTCGGGTTGACTCGGCGCGGGCCAGTCGCCATGTGCGCCGCTCGCAATTGATCCCGCACGCCCGGTGAAGCGGTGATCGCGCCAGTCGCCCCTCGACAAGCGGGACAGGCAAGACTGGCGGTGCGGCCCCGGGCACATTGGAAACGCGAATTGGAGTAGACGATGACCAAGCGCACCAGCGCCAAGTACAAGCTCGACCGCCGAATGGGCGAGAACGTCTTCGGACGGCCCAAGAGCCCGGTCAACCGCCGCGAATATGGCCCCGGCCAGCACGGTCAGCGCCGCAAGGGCAAGCTGTCCGATTTCGGAATTCAGCTTCGCGCCAAGCAGAAGCTCAAGGGCTATTACGGCGACATCACCGAAAAGCAGTTCAAGAAGAATTATGTCGAGGCGACCCGGATGAAGGGCGACGCCTCGCAGAACCTCATCGGCCTGCTCGAGCGGCGGCTCGACATGGTCGTCTATCGCGCCAAGTTCGCCCCGACCATCTGGGCGGCCCGCCAGTTGGTCAGCCACGGCCACATCCGGGTCAACAGCGTCAAGTGCAACATTGCCTCGCGCCGGGTCGATGTCGGCGACGTCATCGAGCTTGGGCCGAAGGCGCAGGAAATGGCGCTGGTCATCGAGGCGCAGAGCCTCGCCGAGCGGGACATCCCCGACTATGTGGTTCCGGATGGCTCCACCAAGGCGACCTTCACCCGCGTCCCGAAGCTCGACGAAGTGCCTTATCCGGTGCGGATGGAGCCGAACCTCGTCATCGAATTCTACTCGCGCTGATGAGCTGAGAATTCGCAAGCCGACGCAAAGAAGGGCGGCCCCCACAAGGGGTCGCCCTTTTTCTTTGCTCTTGCTAGGCGCGCAGCATGTCCCCGCCCCTCCCGGAATGGGCACCGCACGAGGCGGTGTGGATCGGCTTTCCGAGCGATCCCGAGCTGTGGCTCGGCGACCTCAAGCCGGCCGAGAGGGAAGTCGCCGCTTTCGCCGAGGCCGTGCATGCCGACGGCAAGGGCGAAAAGGTGATCCTTGTCGCCGCCCACGAGGATGCGGCCGGCGCGGCGCGCCAGCTGGCGCCGTTCGCCGAGGTGATCGTCGAGAAGTTCGGCGACATTTGGCTTCGCGACACCGGCCCGATCGTCTTGGGCAGCGGCGGCCGTCGCCGCGCCGCCTGTTTCCGATTCAACGGTTGGGGCGGCAAATACGACCTCGACGGCGACCAGGACATCGGCGAGCGACTGGCCGGCCGCGCGGGCTTGGCCCCCTCCAGCTTCGACTGGGTGCTCGAAGGCGGCGCCATCGACCATGACGGGTCGGGCACGGTTCTCACCACCGAGCAATGCCTGCTCAACCCCAATCGGAACACGCTGACCCGCGGGGAGGTCGAGGAGCGGCTGAGCGAGGATCTCGGCTTCGAGCGGACGGTCTGGCTCGGCTCCGGGCTGCTCAATGACCACACCGACGGCCATGTCGACAATCTCGCCCGCTTCGTCGCTCCCGGCCGGGTCGCGATCCCGACGCCCGCGGCAGACGATCCGAACGAAGCCGTCTATCGCGATGCGGCAAAGCGGCTGAAGGCAGCGAAGCTCGACGTCGTCAGCCTGCCCTCGCCCGGCCGAGTGCTCGGCGCCGAGGGCGACGTAATCCCGGCGAGCTACATGAACTTCTACATCGGCAATTCCGCGGTCGTGGTCCCGCAATATGGCGCGGCCAACGACGGGGCGGCCGTCGAGGTCGTCCAGGCGCTGTTTCCCGACCGCAGGGCCGTGGGCCTCCGCGCCGACCACGTGCTGACTGGCGGCGGCAGCTTCCACTGCATTTCCCAACAGCTGCCGTCGTGATTATGTGCGCACCATGACCAAGGTCACCGTCGCCGCGCTGCAGCTACCCCTCGGCGGGAGTGCCACGGAGAATATCCGCGACGTCGCCAAGCTGGTCCGCGAGGCCGCGGCCAAGGGCGCCGAGGTCGTCCTTCCGCCCGAATTGTTCGAAGGCCCCTATTTCTGCCGCGAGGAGGACGAGAGCCTGTTCGCCAACGCCCGCGCCGCCCACGAGCACCCGTCGGTGCTGGCGATGCAGGACCTTGCCCGCGAGCTGAAAATCTCGATCCCGACCAGTTTCTTCGAGACTGACGGGCCGCATCATTACAACAGCCTCGCCATGGTCGGGCCGGACGGCAAGGTCGCGGGAATCTACCGCAAGAGCCACATCCCCGACGGGCCGGGCTATGAGGAGAAATTCTATTTCCGCCCCGGAAACACCGGTTTCAAGGTGTGGGAGGGCCCGCATTATTCGCGACTCGGAGTCGGCGTCTGCTGGGACCAATGGTATCCAGAGACCGCCCGGGCGATGATGCTGATGGGCGCGGAAATCCTCTTCTACCCAACCGCCATCGGTACCGAGCCTCACGATCCGGAGCTCGACACGAGCCGCCTTTGGCGACGGGCGATGATCGGCCATGCCGTGTCCAATGTCGTTCCGGTCGTCGCCGCCAACCGCGTCGGCACCGAATGCGGCCAGACCTTCTACGGGATGAGCTTCATCTGCGACGAGCGCGGCGACATCCTCGCCGAATTGGGCCGCGACGAATCCGGCGTCATCACTGCGACGCTCGATCTCGCGGCGGCCAAGAAGCACCGCGCCGCCTTCGGCTTCTTCCGCGACCGCCGGCCGGAGCTTTACGGGCGGCTGGTCGAGGACCGCTAGCGGCGGGAACGACCGCTCAAGTCGGCGATTGATAGCGAATGGCAGGCGGTTGGACCCGAGACGGAGCGGTTCAGGACCAGATCGACGATACGGTGAAGGACGCCGTTGCGCTCGCTCGGGCGCTGATTCCACGCGGTCCGAGCGCGAAGGAATGCGATGAGTGCGGCGAGGCCATTCCTACCGCTCGGCGCAAGGCGGTGCCGGGCGTACGCACGTGCGTCGCTTGCCAGTCCGAGCGCGATTCGAAGATCGCTCATTCGGCAATCAACCGCCGCGGAAGCAAGGACAGCCAGCTGCGCTAGTCTGACCCAGGGCCGCTCAGCGCGAGCGCCCGCTCAAACACGCTTTCGAACATCGCCTGATCGAGCCTGCCCGTGTTCTGGTTGTAGCGCGAGCAATGATAGCTCGACAGCAGCACTCGCCCGTCAGGGGCGACATGCTCGGCCCCGTGGCCGAATTTCGTCCCGGCCGGCGGCAGGCCGAGCGCGCGGGCGGCGGCGACATGGGCGATCTGGCCGAGCGCCACCACCACTCGCACCTGTCCCAACGCCGAGAACGCCGCCTCGAGATAATTGCGGCAGGTGGCGATTTCGCTTGGCTCCGGCTTGTTGGCCGGCGGCAGGCATTTGACCGAATTGAGGATCACCGCTCCGGTCAGCGTCAGGCCATCGGCCGGATCGGCGGTATAGGTGCCTTTGGCAAGGCCGTACTTGAGCAAAGTCGAATAGAGCAACTCTCCGGCATAATCCCCGGTGAACGGGCGGCCGGTTCGGTTGGCGCCGTGCTTGCCGGGCGCCAGGCCGACGATCGCCAGCCAGGCGTCGCGCGCTCCGAACGCCGGCACCGGCGCATTCCACCAATCGGGATGCTCGGCCCGCATCTCGTGCCGGAAGTCGACCAGCCGCGGGCACAAGGGGCAATCGCGCGGCGCCTCCGCCTGGGGAATCGGCGACAGGTCGGCGGGCTGGATCATCTCCCCACACGTAACCGTCTGTCCTGAGCTTGTCGAAGGACTGCAATTTCTTCTAGCGCTCGGACTGGAAAGGCAGCCCCTCGACAGGCTCGGGGCGACCGGTTGTTGTTTGGCCGACCACCTCTATGCCATTGCCATTGGCTCGAACCGCCCGCACGGGCGGTTCGGCCGCCCGGCGCAGGTGGTCGAAGCGGCGATCGCCCGGCTCGACCGCGACTTCGGCCTGTTCGATGCCTCGCCGATCCTGCTCAACCCCGCGCATGGCGGCGCCGGGCGCGACTTCGCGAATGCCGTGGCGCTGATTGAAAGCCAATTCCTCCCGCCCGACATGCTGGCAGCGCTCAAGGGCATCGAGCGCGAGTTCGGAAGGCGCAGCGGCCGGCGCTGGGGCGCCCGGGTCCTCGACCTCGACATTGCCGACTGGAGCGGCGGCCGGTGGCACTCGCGCGAGTTGACGGTGCCGCACCCCGCGGTCGAGCGCCGGGCGTTCGTACTTGAGCCGCTCGCGACCATCGCGCCGGGTTGGCGCGTCCGCGGCAGCCTGACCGCGCGGCAGCTTGCTCATCGCCTTGCCGCGCGGCGTACTCGGCGGTAACGCGTTTCGCTGCTGTGTGGGCCCTTAGCTCAGTCGGTAGAGCAACTGACTTTTAATCAGTAGGTCGCTGGTTCGAATCCAGCAGGGCTCACCAGCACCGTTCGCCGGTCGCGCTGTTGCCGAGCGCTGACTCGCAATTGCTTGCGCTCGAAGTCTATCGACAGCTTTTCCAACCCTCGCAGCCCGTTCATTCCGAGAAGGATCGCCGGCTTGTCTTCGAGGCCAAGCAGCCTGAACATGTAGGCGTCGGCAAAAACGGTCGGAAGATTGGTCAGGCTGAGCTTGCCGAGGTCGAGAGCCTTGAGGATCATATGATCCCCGACCAGAGTCTGACCGGTCACCGAGACCAGCACGACCTTGCCGAGCTCGGGCAGGGCGCGGCGATTGGCGAGCGCACGGCGAAGCGGTTCGTTGGCCACTGAAACCTGCGCCCCGGTATCGATCACGATCGTCACCGGAATCGAGTCGGCCTTGGCGCGGGTGACAACCAGGCGGCCGTTGCGCCGCTTTGCCTCGATGACAATGGCGTCGCGCTCTTCCAGTGAAACCCGCTTCGCGGATGGTACGATGGCGATCTGACCTGCGCTGAAATCGATCAGCAGCCGCTGCGCACTGAGCGAGTCGATGCCGAGGATTCCGTCGGCACCGATATTGGCCCGGGCCAGCAACGGCGCGCGCGCGACCTCGACCTGCCTGCCGCCGATCTCGAGACTCGGAACCTCGACCGTGGTCACCGCCGTCACTCCGGTAACGCTGTGCAGCCGCGCCTCGCCCGCCGGCGCAAGGCGGAGACTGGCGGCCAGTTCCTTGGAGATCGCGGTCCGCTCCGATCCCGTATCGACGAGGAACTGAAAGGGACCGCGATCGCCGAGCCTGACCTCGACGGTCATGCGATCGTACGGGTCGCCGCCCAGATCGGCCTGATGCGCCCCGCTGGACGCGGCCTCCTCCGGCAGCGCCGCGACCGTCTCGAATTCGGTGGTTCGGTCTTTCGAGGATAGCGACACGGGCGCCAAAAGCATCAATGCCGTCAGCAGCCGGGGCAGAAAGCGCATCCGCAGTCCTTCTCCGGCGCACTTTACACTCGCTTGAAGGCCGTTGCGAGGCCTCGCAAGTGTACTTCGCTCCGGCGCGGAGCCAAGCTCAACCCTCTGGTAACGCTCGCGGGTTTAAAGATGGGCGGCGCGGCGGCCAGCCAGCCTGTCGGCGGGAGTCTTTTGTGGACGAAGTGCCAGTTGAAACGACGCTCTATTCTTTGTCCGACGAGCCGCCGGCTCCTTTCGGCCAGCGTCAGGGCGAACGCCGCGATGGCGAACGGCACCTGAGCCTGTTCCGAGTCGGATCCTTGACCTTGGGCGACCGCCGCGAGCTGTGCCTGATCCGCAATGTGTCGTCGGGCGGGATGATGGTCCGCGCTTACTGTCCGATCGAGCCCGGTACTCGGCTGTCCGTCGAGCTCAAGGAGGGGCAGAATGTCGCCGGGACAGCCGCCTGGGCCGATGGCAGCAACGTCGGCATCACTTTCGACAAGCCGGTCGACGTCGTCGAGCTGCTGGCGACGTCGATGGACGGGCCGCGGCCACGCATGCCGCGGGTCGAGGTGCGCTGCTTCGCGACCCTGCGCGACGGCGCTCGCGTGCTTCGACTCTGGACCCGGGACATTTCACAAGGCGGTGTCAAAGTTGAAACTCGTCACGAAATCGCGAGCGGCGCGACGGTCGTCGTAACCCTGCCCGGGCTCGAGCCGCAGGCGGGAACCGTGCGCTGGCAGGACAAAGACTGCTATGGAGTCACGTTCAACAAGCTGATTCCGCTGCGGGTTCTGGTGGCCTGGCTGCACCAGCAGCGCGAAGCCATGCGTTCGGCGAACTGACGCTCCGATCCTATTCGCCGGGCCGCTGCGGCGACTTGCTCCACACCCAGTTTTCGATCAGCCGCCGCTCGTCCGCAGTCAGCGGACGGCACGTCAGTCCCGGGCGCTTGAACTCGGGAAGGATCCGGGGCTTCGGCGACGGGATGTGGCGAAGCACCTCCTCGGGCGCGAGCTTCTCAGCGAAAGCGACTCCGGCATTGCAGCCGGCCACCCATGCGATCCTGCTGGCAACCTCGAGGTCATTCCTGCGGAACAGGACCTCGGCGCCTTCGGCCGGCAGTTGCTCGCCCTCGATCAGGGCGCCGTCGGTCGACAGGTTGCGCAGCTTGACCGGAATTTTTTGCCCCCACGCCTCGATCGTCGCTGCAAGCAGGACGTTCGAGCGCCGTGAGCGTCGGTTCTGCGGGATAGGCTTGTGCTCCATGCCTCAACCATAGGGCGGAGAGGGTAAAGCATCGTTTAATTTGCCGCCGCGCAGCGGCGATACAGCAGCATCAGATTGTTCGCCGGCATGGCGCGGGTCCCGACGAGGCGGAACGAGCGCTTCTCCGCCTCGGAGGTGAAATCCTCGACGCTTCGCAATCCCCATCGCTCGTCCCGACTTCGGAGATCTGCGTCAAAAGCAAGGTTGCTCGCAGCGGTGTCGATCGTTTCGCTGAGCCACGGTCCGTAAAGGATCAGCGGCGCGCCGGCACCGAGCAGCCGGGCGGCGCCGTCGAGCAGCCCCAGCGCCGCTGACCACGGGCTGATGTGGACCATGTTGATGGACAGGACGACATCCGCCGACCGGACCGGCCAGTCAGATTCGCGGGCGTCAATCACGACCGGCTCGCGAACATTGGCAAGACCGGCCTGCTCACGCCATGCCCGGATCGACTGGAGCGCCTGTGGGTCGACGTCGCTCGGCTGCCATTCGAGGCGAGGGAAGCGCTCGGCGAAATAGACCGCATGCTCGCCGGTACCGCTGGCGACTTCGAGCACCACGCCGCTCTCCGGAAGCCAGTCGGCCAGCACCGCGGCGATCGGCTCGCGGTTGCGAAGCGCTGCTGGCGCCGAGCGGCGAACAGCTGTGACGGGGTCTTCGTAGAAGCGTTTATCGCCGCTCACCTACTCAGCAGCCTCGGCGGATGGCGGATCGCGATAGACCAGCACCGGCTTCCTCGCCGCCAGCGTCTCGTCGAGCCGCCGCCGCGGCGCATGGACCGGAGCAGCCTTGAGATCAGGTTCGCCGGCCCTCGCCCGTTCCGCGAGGCTGCGCATCGCGGCGATGAACTGGTCGAGGCTTGCCCGAGATTCAGTCTCGGTCGGCTCGACCAGCATGGCGCCGTGGACGACCAATGGAAAATACATGGTCATCGGGTGGAAGCCCTCGTCGATCAGGCCCTTGGCAAGGTCCAGCGTCGCCAGGCCCCCGCCGAAGCCTCGGTCGGAGAAGATCGCCTCGTGCATGCACGGGCCGCTTTTCGCGAACGGCGCGTCCAGCACGTCCTCGAGCGCGCGCAATATATAGTTGGCGTTGAGCACGCAGTCCTCGGCGACCTGGCGCAGGCCGTCGGCGCCGTGGCTGAGCATGTAGGAAGCGGCGCGGGTGAACATGCCCATCTGGCCGTGGAAGGCGACCATCCGTCCGAAGCTCCGGCCGTGATGCTCGCCGACGGTCTCCTCCTCGACCAGCACGAATCGATCGCCTTGCTTTTCGACGAAGGGCAGGGGAGCGAACGGCGCCAGCGCCTCGCTCAGCACTACCGGTCCCGACCCCGGCCCGCCGCCGCCGTGGGGGGTCGAGAAGGTCTTGTGGAGGTTGATGTGCATGGCGTCGATGCCGAGGTCGCCGGGCCGGACCTTGCCGACGATGGCGTTGAAATTGGCGCCGTCGCAGTAGACGAAGCCGCCGGCGGCATGGACGGCGTCGCTGATCGCCTTCATGTCGGGCTCGAACAGCCCGCAGGTGTTGGGGTTGGTGATCATCACCGCGGCGACGTCGGATCCGAGGCGAGACTTCAGCGCATCGAAGTCGACCCGCCCGTCGGCATTGGCCGGAATGCTTTCGACCCGGTAGCCGGCAAAGGCGGCGGTCGCTGGATTGGTGCCGTGAGCGCTTTCGGGGACCAGTACGACCTCGCGGGCGTCGCCGCGTGCCTCGAGCGCGGCGCGGATGCACAGCAGGCCGCACAACTCGCCATGCGCCCCGGCCTTTGGGCTCATCGCCACCGCCGGCATGCCGGTCAGGGTCGTCAGCCAGTAACCGACGAGGTCGATCAGCTCGAGCGCGCCCTGCACCGTGTCGACCGGTTGCAGTGGGTGGATGTCGGCAAAGCCCGGAAGCCGGGCGACCTTCTCGTTGAGGCGCGGATTGTGCTTCATCGTGCAGCTGCCCAGCGGAAACAGGCCGAGATCGATGGCGTAATTCTGGCGGCTGAGGCGGGTGTAGTGGCGCACGGCTTCCGGCTCGCTGAGGCCGGCCAGGCCGATTGGGCGGCTGCGCTCGAGCCCGGCGAGGCGATCCCCACCGCATACCGCCTCAACAATGTCGACCCCGGTCTGCTCGGCCGAACCGATTTCGAACAGTAAAGGCTCCTCGAGCATCAGCGCGCGATTGCCGGTTACGGTGTCGGCGCTTCCCGGCTCATTGGCAGGCGTCGTTGGGCGCCAGCCGGACGGATTGACGGTCACTGGCACACCTCCCCCAAGCCCGCTTCAAGCGCTTCGATATCCTCGTCGGTGACGGTTTCGGTGACCGCGAGCACAAGGCCGTTCTGCAGCGCATCAGCGCCGGGATACAGCCTTCCGAGCGACACTCCGCCAAGCACGCCCAGGTCCGCTAGCGCCCGCACCGCCGGCCGCGCCTCGACCGGAAGCTCGAGCGTGAATTCGTTGAAGAAACTCTGGTTGACCAGCCGCACGCCGGGGATCCGAGCCAACCGATCAGCGACTTCGCACGCGCGCGCGTGATTCAAGGCCGCCAGCCGGCGCAGGCCCTTTTCGCCAAGCAGGCTCAGGTGCGCCGAAAAGGCGAGGGCGCACAGCACCGAGCTGGTGCAGATGTTCGACGTCGCCTTCTCGCGGCGGATGTGCTGCTCGCGGGTCGACAGGGTGAGGACGAAGCCGCGCTTCCCTTCCGCATCGACAGTCTCGCCGGCGAGACGGCCCGGCATCTGGCGTACATGCTTCTCGCGGCAGGCGAACAGGCCGACATAGGGCCCGCCGAACTGCAGGCCGACACCGATCGACTGGCCCTCGCCGACGACGATATCCGCGCCCATTTCTCCCGGCGAGCGGATCAGCCCAAGCGCCACCGGCTCGGTAACGACGGCGACCAGCAGGGCGCCATGGGCGTGCGCCGCCTCGGCAATCGGCGTCAGGTCGGCGATCCGGCCGAGGATGTCGGGATATTGGACGACGACGCAGCTGGTGTCGCTGTCGATCGCGGCAATCAGCCGCTCGGCGTCGGTCTCCGGGCCGAGCTCGGGAAGCGCGACGTTCAGCCGGTCGCCGGTGAACTTTGCCATCGTTTCGGCAACGCTGACGTAATGTGGGTGGAGTCCAGAAGAGAGCACCGCCTTTGTTCGCCGGGTGATCCGCCGTGCCATTCCGATCGCTTCCCAGCAGGCGGTCGAGCCGTCGTACATCGAGGCATTGGCAATGTCGCAGCCGTACAGCCGAGCAACCTGCGTCTGGAACTCGAACATCATCTGCAAAGTGCCTTGGGCGATCTCGGGCTGGTAGGGCGTGTAGGCCGTAAGGAATTCGCCGCGCTGGATGATATGGTCGACGCTCGCCGGGATGTGGTGGCGGTAGGCGCCGCAGCCGAGGAAGAAGGGCGCCTCGCCGGCGACCAGGTTCTTGCGCGCCAATGCCGTAAGCTGGCGCTCGACGGACAGCTCCGAGGCATGATTGGGCAGCCCTTCGAGCGGCCCGTCGAGCCGCGCCTCGGGCGGAACGTCGCGGAACAGATCGTCGATTGTCCCGGCTCCGACAGCGGCGAGCATTGCGCTTCGGTCAGCATCGGAAAGGGGAAGATACCTCACGCGTCCCGACCTTTCGTCATCCCCGCGCAAGCGGGGACCCAGAAAAGGGGCAGGGCTAGGTTCCCGCTTTCGCGGGAATGACGAGTCGTGGTCATAGCTTCCTCATGATGAAGCGAAGGCGGACGTAATCGGCTACATTGGTGCCGACGGCGCTGGCGACGGCGGCGGCAATGTCGGCTCTCTCGTCCTCGGGAACCCCGGCCCGGTCGAGCCAGCCCTTGCGGAAGGTCGTCACCCAGGCGGCGACGCCGTGGTCGAGCGGGGTCGGACGCTCGATCAGTCGGGCGTCGATCCCCTCGAAACCGGCCGCCTCGTAGATGGCGGCAAACCCTTCGGGCGACGGATACCAGCTGGCGCTTTCCGCCGGCGGCACATAGCCGCGGATGACGAGCTCGGCGTCGAGCGCCTCGCGCAATTGTTTGAGATTGCCCTCGCCGCCCATCTCGCCGGCGAAGCGGCCGCCGGGTTTCAACGCGTTGCTGATGGCGGTCGCCACCGCTTCCATTTCCAGCATCCAGTGCAAGGCCGCATTGGAAAAAGCAGCGTCGAACTCACTGTCGAACGCCATGTCGGCGGCGTCCATCTCGATCACTTCCAAGCCGCGCGCGCGTGCCGCCGCGACCAGCTCGGGCGAACTGTCGACGCCGATTGCTGTCGCGCCCCGCTGCGCGATCCGTTCGGTCAGCGTCCCGTCGCCGCAGCCGACGTCGAGAATATGCTCGCCCGGTTTCGGGTCGAGCAGGTCGAGCGCCGCCGCTCCCAACTCGGGCACGAAGCTGCCGACCCGCGCATAATCGCCCGCATCCCAGCGGCTGGTCGAGGCGGCGGCCCGGATCAGAGCGTCTTCACCCAGTCGCGATAGCTCTGCTCGTCCATCAGTCCCTCGACCTCGGCCAGATCGTCGAGCCTCAGTTTGAAGAACCAGCCCTCGCCTTCGGGGTCGCGGTTGATCAGTGCCGGGTCGTCGGCGATCGCCTGGTTGCCCTCGACGACTTCGCCGCCCACCGGCGCGTAAACATCCGATGCAGCCTTGACCGATTCGACCACCGCCGCCTCGCCGCCTTTGGTCAGCGTCCGGCCCGCTTCGGGAACCTCGGCGAAGACGATATCGCCCAGCGCCTGCTGCGCATGGTCGGAGATTCCGACTGTGGCGGTGTCGCCCTCAATTCGAATCCACTCATGCTCGCGGGTGAAATAGAGGCTCATGCACTGGCTCCCTTGCGGTGATAGCGGTGGGGGACGAACGGCATCGTCACGACCTCGGCGTCAAACAGCTTCGATCTTTGCTCGAGCTTGAGCCGAGTGCCTGGCTCGGCGAGGTGCGAGGCGACGTAGCCCATCGCGATCGGCCGCTGCAGCGAGGGCGAGAAGCCGCCGCTCGTGATCCGACCGACCTCATTGCCTTCGCCGTCGAGGACCCGAGCGCCCTCGCGCACCGGCTGGCGCCCGTCGACAGCGAAGCCGACCCGCTTCTGCACTGGACCGTTCTCGAGCTCGGCAAGAATGCGCATGGCTCCCGGAAAACCGCCCTCCGCCCGGCGGCGCTTGCCGATGGCGAAGGCCAGGCCGGCGATGATCGGCGTCGTCGTCAGGTCGATGTCATGGCCGTAGAGCGGCAGACCCGCCTCGAGCCGAAGCGAATCGCGCGCGCCAAGGCCGATTGGCTTGACTCTGTCGTCTTCGAGCAAGGCGTCGGCGAGCGCCTCGACGGCGGTGGCGGCGATGGAAATCTCGAAGCCGTCCTCGCCGGTATAGCCGGAGCGGCTGATCCAGACAGGCTGGCCGAGCGCTCGGAAGGCGCCGCCCTGCATGAAGCCGAGGTCGGCGACGCCGGGCGCGAGCGTGTCCAGCGCCTGGACCGCCCGCGGCCCCTGCAACGCAAGCAGCGCCTGCTCCTTCATATGGTCGACCACCACTTCGCGCGGCAGGCGCATCTTCAGCACTTCGAGGTCGCCATGCTTGGTGGCGCCGTTGACCACCAGGTAAAAATCTTCGCCTCGCCGGGTGGCCATGAGATCGTCGATGATGCCGCCGTCCTCTGCGAGCAGCAGCGAGTAGCGCAGCCGCATGTCGCCGAGCAGCCTCAGCTCGCCCGGAAGTAGCGTTTCCAGCGCGGCGTCGACATTGTGGCCGTGGACGAGGATCTGGCCCATGTGGCTGACGTCGAACAGTCCGGCGCTTTCCCTGACCCAGAGATGCTCGGCGATGATGCCTTCATACTGGACCGGCATCTCATAGCCGGCGAAGGGCACCATCCGCGCGCCGCGGCGGCGGTGCCAGCCGTCGAGCGGAAGCTTCACCGAGGGTTCGGATTCAGCGCCCTCGCCCCCTTCGGGGTCACCGCGATAGGGCTCGCCGCGCGCCTGGGTGAATTGGTCGGTCGGGCCGCCGTGGACTTCCTTGCTCATTCGCGCGCTCCTTCGCGGGTAGCGACAGTCCTGCGCCCCGGCGCTTCCGACCATCACCCCCGTCTGTCGCTGCGCCTGAGAGCTTTGCCCCTTCGGCGGCTCCGGCCTTGCGGCTGGAACACTTTCCAGACTGTCTCGGTCCGCGCGGTCCTTTGGCCTGAGAGATTCCGGGGGCGGTTGCTCCTTCGGCGCCCCGGGCCGTGTCCGATCCGGGGTCTCTCCCGCGCGGCCATCCGGCGACCGCATGCGGCCTCCGGCGACGCGCGGAGCCTTGGCGGGCGCAAGCCGTTGAGTCAACGCGCAAGGGAGCAACAGGAGGCAATCCGATGATCCGGCCGCTGAGCGGGCTTGTCTCGGGAATGATCGTCGCCCTGATCGTCATCATCGGCGTCCAGTGGCTCGGCTATCAGATCGTGCCGTTGCCCGGTTTCGATGAAGCCCAGCCGGTCGGAACGGATCAGCCGCTGGGCACGCAGCTGTTTGTCCTGCTTGCCTGGACGTCCGGGGTGCTGCTGGGCTCGGCGGTCGCGGTGAGAGTGTCCCGGCGACCTTGGGCAGCCTGGGTGATTGCCGCCGCCATCGCCATCTCCGCCTTGTTTCGCTTCGCCATGATGGCCCAGCCCACCTGGTTCATGGCCGCTTCGATACCGCTGCTCCTGCTGGCCGGTTTGATCGGGCAGCGGCTGGCGCGAGTCTGGCGAAGCCTGCCTAGCGAGTAGCGTTGTAGCGCAACTGGTCCTGCGTCAGCTGGAAGCCGACCAGCTGCTCGAAGGTCGCGCGAGCCACCGCCGACCGCACCGCCGGGTCGTTGAGTGGATCGACCGCTGCCTGCGGGTCGCCGGGCCGACGTTCCTGGGTGAGCAGCCGTCGCACGTCCTCGGGCAGGGTTGCAGCCGCGCGCGACACGCGCACCGTGGCCTGGGCCGAGGTCCGGCCGCGCTGGCTTCCGGCTGGGAAGTTGACGGCGACGTAGGAGACGCTTTTGGCGACCACTTGGTTGCCCCCCTGCAGCACCGAGTTGAAATAGGGGAGCACGACCTGCCGTGGCGGTCCCGCATCGCGCCTCACCGCGACGACGTCAAACGTCGCGGTCGAGATGATCTCGGCCCCTTGCTCGTTGCAGTGGGCGCGAAGGTTGGTGATGGTGGCGGTGACATCGATCGCCGATGCGTCGGTCGATCCCGCCGGAGCGAACAGGGTGATGTCGCCGGTTCCCGCCGGGACCCCGAGGATCGGGCAGGCGCTCCGGCGAGCGAAGACGCCGCCGTCAACGAGCATACGCTCCCGCGCACAGGCCGGGAGCAGGGTGATGGCGAGCAATGCAAGCAGGCGGAGCTTCACGGGGGACGGCTTCCTCGACTGGACGGAACGGGAGTTGCGCCGTTCATAGGAACCGCCTTCAATCGCTGCAAGCAATCGCTTACATGGCAGGCCATGGGTACCCCCCGGCCTTCCCTTCGCGTCCTGATCGCTGCACCACGCGGTTTCTGCGCGGGCGTCGATCGCGCCATCCAGATCGTCGAGCTCGCGCTGGAGCGGTTTGGCGCGCCGGTCTACGTTCGCCATGAGATCGTCCACAACCGCTTCGTCGTTGATCGGCTGCGCCGCATGGGCGCCGTGTTCGTCGACGAGCTCGACGAAGTTCCGGACGACCGGCCGGTAGTCTTTTCCGCTCATGGCGTGCCCAAGTCGGTGCCGGCAAATGCGCGAGAGCGCGGCCTGGCGTTCGTCGATGCGACTTGCCCGCTCGTCTCGAAGGTCCATCGCCAGGCCGAGCGGCTGACTGAGGAAGGGCGCCACATCCTGTTCGTCGGCCACTCCGGCCATCCCGAGGTGATCGGCACCTTCGGCCAGGTGCCTGCCGGCTCCATGACCCTGATCGAGACCGTCGAGGATGCCGCCGAGGTCGAGGTTCCGGACCCCGACAACCTTGCATTTCTGACCCAGACGACGCTGTCGGTCGACGACACGGCGGCGATCGTCGGCCTTCTCAAGCGGCGCTTCCCTGCCATCCGAGCGCCTCGAAGCGAGGACATCTGCTACGCCACCTCCAATCGCCAGGCGGCGGTCAAGGCTATCGCTGCGCAATGCGACCGAATGCTGGTCATCGGCGCACCCAACAGCAGCAACTCGCTTCGCCTCGCCGAGGTGGCCGAGCGCATGGGCGTTTCCGCCCGGCTGATCGAGCGCGCCGCCAGTATAGACTGGGAATGGCTCGGGCAGCCGCAAACGGTCGGAATCACCGCCGGCGCCTCGGCGCCCGAGCTTCTCGTCCGCGAGGTCGTCGACACGCTTCGGGAGCGGTTCGATGTGACCGAGGAAGAAGCCGATCACTCGCCCGAGAGGATGGTCTTCAAATTGCCGCGCGAGCTGGTCGCCTAGCTTGGTAATCGTCATTGCGAGCGAAGCGAAGCAATCCAGCAATGCAGCTCAAGGTGCTGGATTGCTTCGCCGCGACGGTCCTCGCAATGACGGCGTTCCATGACTGACCTTCCTTACGTCGAAATCTTCACCGACGGTGCGTGCCGGGGCAATCCGGGCCCGGGCGGCTGGGCGGCGTTGTTGCGCTCCGGCAGCCATGAAAGGGAGCTCGCCGGCGGCGAGCCGCTGACCACCAACAACCGAATGGAGCTGATGGCGGCGATCCGCGCGCTCGAGGCGCTCAAGCGACCGTCGCAAGTCGAACTGCACACCGACAGCAATTACGTCCGCGACGGCATCACCAAGTGGATTCACGGCTGGCGGCGCAACGGCTGGCGGACGGCCGACAAGAAGCCGGTCAAGAACGCCGAGCTGTGGCAGCAGCTGGTCGATGCGGCCGCGCCGCACCGCGTCGAATGGCATTGGGTCAAGGGCCACAGCGGCCATGCCGAGAATGACCGGGTCGACGCCCTCGCCTGCGCCGAGGCAGACAAGCAGCGCGGCTGAAGCTCCGGTCTCAGCGAAGCCGGTCCGGAAGGAAGGGCTGCGGGTCGATGTGTGCGACGGTTGCGTCGGGAACGGTTCCGAGCAGCAGCGCCGCCGCCAGCTTCGCCGCCGCGGGCGCCGTCTGGATTCCGAATCCGCCCTGGCCGGCGCACCAGAAGAAGCCGGGTTGTGACGGGTCGAAGCCGTAGACCGGCAGCCGGTCTGGGGCGAAGCTCCTGAGGCCCGCCCATCTGCGCTCGACCGCCTCGATAGGCCAGTCGACCACTTGCTCGAAGCGGTCGATGGCGACGGCGACGTCGATCTCTTCCGGCGCGGCATCGCAGGGGTCGGTTTCGATCTCGTCATGCGGGCTCAGCCAGAGCGTCCGGTCGCCTTCGCCCTTGAAGTAGAAGGTGCCGTCGGCATCGCTGACCAACGGCAGCGACTTGAGCCCGCCGCGTCCGACGCGCAGCTGCACCATCGTCCGGCGCTTGGGCGCGATTCCGATCGGCGCGACTCCGCATGCTTGCGCGACCGGATCGGCCCACGCCCCCGCGGCATTGACGATGATTGCCGCTTCGACGCTCGCTCCGTCTTCCAGCTCGACGATCCAGCCCTCGCCTCGCCGCTGCGCCGACATCAGGCGGGCATCGTTTCGCACCTCCCCGCCAAGCCGGCGAAGCCTTGCCAGGCAGTCGGCGTGGAGCGCGGCGACATCGATGTCGGCGCAGCCCGGCTCGAACAGGGCCTTGCGCCATTGCGGGCGGATTCCCGGAACCATGCGCTCGAGCTCGTCGCGCTCGACCCGCCGAGTCACGACGCCTGGCGGAATCTCGGCCCATCCCCGCTTCGCGATATGCAGCGCGCCTCGCGGCGACAGCAGGCCGCCCCCCTCCAGGGCTCCGCGCGAAGCAGCGGTCAGGCGCGCGACCGCCGGCCCGCCGTAGCTTTCGAGCCAGAATGCGGCCGAGCGGCCGGTCGAATGATAGCCGCAGATCGATTCCGAATCGATCAGGAGCACCTTCGCCTGCCCGGCGATCTCGGCGCCGAGGCTGGCGCCGGCGATTCCGCCGCCGACGATCAGGACATCGTAACTGGCCACGGGCGCCGGTTACGGTTTCGAAAGCCGCAGCGTCTAGTGGTCGCGGCATGTCGGATGTTGGCGTCACCCAAATTGCGTTGCTCGCACTGCTGGCGCTGCTGCTGATTGCGGCGGCGGCGATCGACGTTCGCACCTACACCATCTCCAATCGGCTGAATCTTGCCGTCGCGCTCCTGGCGCCGCTCTACTGGTGGTCGATCGGCCTGCCGCTGTGGCCCGAAGCGGCGCTGCAGGTCGCGATCGCCGCCGGCGTGTTCGCATTGCTCGCCGCCGCTTTTTTCGTTGGGATGATGGGGGGCGGCGACGTCAAGCTCGCCGCGGCTCTCGCGCTCTGGTTCCCGCCCGGCTCGACGCTTCGCTTCCTCGTGATCATGTCGATCGCCGGCGGGGTACTGACGTTGGTCATGCTCGTTTTGCACCGCGTGCGGCGCAGGCCGGGGCGCCCCGAAATTCCGTACGGGGTAGCGATCGCGATCGGCGGTCTCGCCATTCTCGCCCAACGCTTTCTTAACCAATTTGCCTGATGTGTGAGGACATTGACGGGGACCCTGAAGGGGAGGCGATCGCGCCATGGATGTGAAGAAGCTCGCTCTGCTGATCGGAGCATTGGTCATTGCGGTAGTCACCGCAGTCATGGCCAAGAACATGTTCGCAGGAGCCGGAGCTGCGGAAGCTCAGGCGGCGCCGGCCGTCCCGCTTGGACCCAAGGTGCTGGTCGCCCGCAAGGCCCTCCCCGTCGGAACGATCATCGAAGCCGACAGCCTGACCTATCAGCCCTGGCCACAGGAGCTGATGCAGAGCGCTTATTATACCGAGGGCTCCGCCGACGGCGACATGAAGAAGCTGCTCGGCACCGTGGTCCGCCATCCGATCACCGCCGGCCAGCCGGTCACTCGCGGCGCCCTGGTGGGCCCGGAGGACCGCGGCTTCCTCGCCGCAGCGCTCGGCCCGGGAATGCGCGCGATCACCGTTCCGGTGAACGCTTCGACCGGCGTGGCCGGCTTCGTTTTCCCGGGTGATCGCGTCGACCTGGTGCTGACCCAGGACGTCCTGGGCGGAGGCGATGGTCCGCCGCTCAAGGTATCCGAGACGATCGTCCGCAACATCCGGGTGCTCGCCACCGATCAGCGTATCAGCGAAAAGGGCGAGGACGGCAAGACGGAGGTGAAAACCTTCTCCAACGTCACGATCGAGGTCACTCCGCGCATCGCCGAGAAGATCGCCGTGTCGCAGAACATGGGCACGCTGTCGCTGTCGCTGCGCTCGATCGCCGACTCGACTTCCGAACTCGAGCGCGCCGTCGCGTCGGGCGAAGTGAAGTTGCCGCAGAGCGCCAATCCTGCGGAAGAGCGGCGACTGCTGCTCTCGGTCGCCAACCGGCCGATCGACAGCAACACCACTTTCACCACGGGCGGTGACGTATCGCGCTTCCAGCGCCGCACGGTGCCGGCAAAGCCGGCCGACAAGTCGAACGCTGCAGCCGCCGCGCTGGGGAACTTTGCCAAGGCGCTGACCGGCGCCGGCGCACCGGACGGAAGCCCGGTTCATACCGGTCCGGTCGTCCGCGTCGCCCGCGGCAATGAAGTCACCGTCGTTCCGGTGGGAGCTCGCTAAAATGACCATCCGCAAAACCTTTCGCCGGGCGCGCCTCGGCACTGCGCTCACGGCCCTTGCCATCGGGCTGGGCACCGTCAGCGCCTCGGCTCCGGCCGCTGCCCAGTCGATGGCTGCGCGGCCTTCGGAGACGCTCAACCTCAGCCAGGGCACCGGCACTCTCGTCCGCCTATCCTCGCCGATGAGCGACGTGTTCGTCGCCGACGACAAGGTCGCCGACGTTCAGGTGCGTTCGGCCTCGCAGCTGTACATCTTCGGCAAGGGGGCCGGCGAGACGACCGTCTATGCGACTGGCCGCGACGGCCGCGTCGTCTACGCGGCCAACGTCCGGGTCGGTGCCAACTTCGGTACCGTCGACGAAATGCTGCGCCTGGCGATGCCCGATGCGAGCATCCAGGCGACGCCGATGAACAACATGGTGCTTCTCACCGGAACCGTCGCCCAGCCGTCGGACGTCGAAGAGGCGCAGCGGCTGGTCCAGGCCTATATCGGCGACGGCGCCAAGGTCGTCAGCCGGCTGCGCTCGGCCACTCCGCTCCAGGTCAGCCTGCGGGTGAAGATCGCCGAGGTGAACCGCTCTCTGCTCAAGCAGATCGGAGTCAATCTGCTGGCATCGGACACGACCAGCGGCTTTCAATTCGGAATTGCCCAGGGCCAGGGTATCCGCATCCCGCCCGCCGACGATTCCGAAGACAATACCGTCAGGGTGATCCGCAACACGATCGGCTCGACCCTGTCGGGAAGCGGCCGGCTGTTCGGCCTCGACATCCTTGGCTCGCTTGACCTCGCCGAAGTCGACGGCCTGGCGACGACTCTTGCCGAGCCGAACCTGACGGCGCTGTCGGGCGAGACTGCCAGCTTCCTGGCCGGCGGCGAGTTCCCCATCCCGGTGTCGCAATCGCTCGGCTCGATCTCGATCGAATACAAGCAGTTCGGGGTCGGCCTTGCGTTCACTCCGATCGTGCTTGCCGACGGCCGCATCTCGATGCGCGTCCGTCCGGAAGTCAGCGAGCTTTCGACCGAAGGTTCGATCCGGCTCAACAATTTCGACGTTCCCGCGCTCACCACTCGGCGCGCGGAAACGACGGTCGAGCTCGGCTCCGGCCAGAGTTTCATGATCGCCGGCCTGCTGCGCAACTCCAACACCAACCAGATCGACAAGGCGCCGTTCCTCGGCGACCTGCCGATCCTCGGCGCCCTGTTCCGCTCGACCCGATACCGGCGTCAGGAAACCGAGCTGGTGATCGTCGTCACGCCATATCTGGTTCGCCCCGTGTCCGGGCAGCTTGCGCTGCCGACTGACGGCTACCGCGCGTCGACGGACGTTCAGCGGGTGATCGGCGGCCAGACCTTCACCGGTCAGAGCGGCCGACCGCCGGTCCCGGCCGCTCCCGCCCCCGGCGTGGGCGCCGGCGCCGCTGCAGTTGCTCCGGGCTTCAAGCTGTGACCCGGCCCGCCATCAGGAAGGATGCGAAGATGCGTTCGAAACTCTCTCTCCTGGCTGTTGCCGCGGCGCTTGCCGGATGCCAGCACGGCGTCGACGTTCCCCAGCGGGGACTGGCGGCGGTCAACGTTCCGACCGTCAGCCGTTCGGACTATGTGTTCGACGTCGCCGCCCCCTACGGCGCGCTCGGCCCCGCCGAGGCCGCGCGGCTCGACAATTGGTTCCGCAGCCTCGACCTTCGCTACGGCGACATGATCTACCTGGACGGGCCCCACGCGGCCTCGGCGCGGTCGGATGTCGCTCGCCTCGCCGGCCGCTACGGGATGCTGGTGAGCAGCGGCGCGCCGATGACGACCGGGCAGGTTGGTCCGGACACGGTTCGCGTCATCGTCAGCCGGAGCCGCGCCGAGATGGCGGGTTGCCCGAACTGGGGAGTTCCGGCCCAGCCGAATTACGACAATCGCACCATGCCGAATTACGGCTGCTCCGTGAACGGCAATCTCGCCGCGATGGTCGCCAACCCGCAGGACCTGGTCCACGGGCGTGACGATGTCGGCGGCAGCGATTCCGTCGCCGCGGCAAAGGCGATCGACATGTATCGCAACTGGCCGCTCACCGGGATCGTCGACGGCCAGCAGAAGCGGCCGCTCAAGGACGTCAGCACCAAGAAGGACGAGAACTGATGAACGCCCCCTTTCAGGCACGCGCCGGGTTGCGCGATCCATTCACCGCCTTCGTTTGCGACGACGCGACTGCCGATATGCTTCGGCCGGTCGCGGTCGAGCACGGCTGGAGTCCGGAAAAGGTCAACAAGGGCGGGCTTCGCAACGCCGTCCAGTCGCTGTCGGTGTCGGCGAGCCCGAACATCCTGTTCGTCGACTTGTCCGAATCCGCCGATCCGCTGAATGACATCAACGCGCTTGCCGAGGTCTGCGAGCCCGGGACGATCGTCATCGCCGCCGGCCAGGTCAACGACGTTCGGCTTTACCGCGACCTCGTCGCCAGCGGCATCCACGACTATCTGCTCAAACCCTTCAACGTCGACCAGCTGAGGGACACCTTCGCCAACGCCCAGATGACTCTGTCAGGGCCGCGCGGCGAAGCCCAGGCCGACAAGCCGCACGTCATGGCCGCGGTGATCGGAGTCCGCGGCGGCGTCGGCGCATCCACGCTGGCGACCTCGCTCGCCTGGCTGCTCGGCGAGCGGGCCCATCGGATGACGGCCCTGCTCGACCTTGACGTGCACTTCGGCACCGGCGCCCTGGCGCTCGACCTCGAACCCGGCCGCGGCCTGACCGACGCGATCGAAAACCCGAGCCGGATCGACGGCCTGTTCATCGAGCGGGCCATGGTCCGTGCCAATGAGCGCCTGTCGGTGCTGTCGGCGGAAGCGCCGATCCATCAGCCGCTGGTGACCGACGGCACCGCTTTCTTCCAGCTTCAGGAAGAGATGCGAAATGCGTTCGAGTCGACGGTCCTAGATCTGCCGCGCCACATGCTGATCAACCACCCGCACCTCGTCCATGACGCGCACGTCGCGGTCGTCGTGTCGGAGCTGACCCTGGCCGCGACGCGCGATACCATCCGCATCCTCGCCTGGCTGAAATCCAATGCCCCGCAGACCAAGGTCGTCGTCGTTGCCAACGGCGTCCCCTCGGGCGGTGCTCTCGAGATCAGCCGCAAGGATTTCGAGCAGTCGATCGAGCGTCCCGTCGACATAGTCTTCCCGTCCGACGGCAAGCTCGCCGCGCAGGCGGCCAAGCTCGGGAAGCCGATGGCGGAGGTCGCCGCCGGCAAGATCGCTGCGCCCTTCAATGCCCTGTGCAACATGGTTCTGAGCCATGCCACCGAGGAAGGGCTGACGGCGGACTCCAAGGCGGCGGTCGGCGCCAAGTCGCTGGTCGATAATCTCAAGTCGATGCTCGCCAAGCCAAAAGCGAAGGCGGCGTAAGTGGGGGGCGGCAGGCAGGCGCCGCGCGCGCCTGCCTGCGGTTCCAGTGAGGAAACGGACGTCGGATGCTCTTGATCATCATCCTGTTTGCCGGATTGGGCTTGACCGCGTGGATGCTGGTCTCGGCCATGAGCGGCCCGTCCGCCTCGAAGGCGGTCAAGCGGCGCGTCGAGCTCATCAAGGAGCGTCATGGCGATGTCGTTGCCGGCAATGCGCAGGCGCAAATCCGCAAGCTGATGCAGGCCCGGGCGAGCCGGATCGAGGGCTTTGCCTCGTCCCTCATCCCAAAGCCGGCGCTTCTCCGCCGCCGCCTCGAAGCGACCGGCAAGGAAATCAGCCTGGCGAAATATATGACCGTGTCGGCGGGCCTTGCCGTCGCCGCGGTCCTGGTCCTGACGTTCCGCGGAGCTCCGTTTCTGCTCGCGATCTTCGCCGGCTTGTTCGTCGGCGTCGGGCTTCCGCACATGATCGTGAGCCGGCTGATCAAGCGTCGCATCGCCAAGTTCAACGCCAACTTTCCCGACGCCATCGAGCTGATGGTCCGCGGCCTGCGTTCCGGCCTTCCGATCACCGAGACCCTCGGCATCGTCGCCAGTGAGATTCAAGGCCCGGTCGGACTCGAGTTCCGCGCCGTCGCCGATAAGATGAAGATCGGCCGGACGATGGAGGCTGCACTCCAGGAAACCGCCGACCGGCTCGGCACTCCGGAGTTCCAGTTCTTCGTCATCACCCTGGCGATCCAGCGTGAGACCGGCGGCAACCTTGCCGAGACCTTGTCGAACCTTTCCGACGTTCTTCGCAAGCGCGCCCAGATGAAGCTCAAGATCCGCGCCATGAGCTCCGAGTCGAAGGCGTCTGCCTACATCGTCGGCTCGCTGCCATTCGTCGTGTTCACGCTCGTTTGGCTGATCAACCCGAGCTACATGGCCGGCTTCTTCAGCGATGAGCGGCTTATGGTGGCCGGACTCGGCGGCATCGTCTGGATGGGCATCGGCGCCTTCATCATGGCCAAAATGGTCAACTTCGAGATCTAGGGGGAACGCGCGACCATGCAGCCTGGGCCTAGCCTTCTCGGAATCGACGTGATCATGGTCGCGACGCTGCTCAGCGCCGTCGCCACCTTTGCGGCCATCGTCGCCATTTATGCCGCGACGACGGTGCGCGATCCCATGACCCGGCGGGTCAAGGCCCTCAACGAGCGCCGCGAACAGTTGAAGGCCGGAATCGTCGCCTCAACCAACAAGCGCAAGAAGCTGACCAACCGCAGCCAGGCCGCGGACAAGGTCCGCTCGATCCTCGTCAGCTTCAAGATGCTGCAGGAGGACCAGATCAAGAAGACGCAGCTGCGGCTGATGCAGGCAGGCATCCGAACCAAGGACCTCGCCTTCTTCATCATCTTCGCGCGCTTCGTCCTGCCGGTCGTCCTCGGCCTCGCCGCGGTGATCGCCATCTACGGCGTCGACATGTTCCCCGAATGGTCGTGGCTTCGCCGCTACATGACCGTCGCCGGAATCCTGATCGGCAGCTACAAGGCGCCGGACATCTGGCTGAAGAACAAGGTCACGAAGCGCAGCAACGCGGTTCGCAAGGGCCTTCCCGATGCGCTCGACCTGCTGGTCATCTGCGCCGAGGCGGGCCTGACCGTCGACGCGGCTTTCGGCCGGGTGTCGAAGGAGCTCGGCAAGGCCTATCCGGAGCTCGGCGACGAATTCGGCCTGACCGCGATCGAGCTGGGCTTTCTCAACGAGCGCCGCCAGGCGTTCGAGAACCTCGCCCAGCGAGTCGACCTCGAGGCGATTCGCGGCGTCGTCACGACCATGATCCAGACCGAGAAATACGGCACTCCGCTGGCGTCCGCGCTGCGCGTGCTGTCGGCCGAGTTCCGCAACGAACGGATGATGCGCGCCGAGGAAAAAGCCGCTCGGCTGCCGGCGATCATGACCGTTCCGCTGATCCTGTTCATCCTGCCGACCCTGTTCATCGTCATCCTGGGTCCGGCGGCCTGCGCGATCAGCGACAGCTTCCTCAACGGCTAGCGTTTCAGCGGTGGAACGTTAGCCGCGCACCCGCGCTTTAACCCTCGAGGAAACCAGTTCGAGGGGATTTGCGATGGTGTCGTTCACTCCCGACCAGTGGATCATTGTCGCCCTGGTCTTCGTCCTCGGCCTCCTGGTCGGGATGTTCATGACCGCCGGCGGCCGGCGCAAGTGGAAGACCCGCTACAAGGACGAGATCAGCCGCCGCGAAGCGCTCGAGCGCGAGCACCGCGACCGCGAAAAGCATTGGGAGGAGCGCGAGAAGGAATGGCGCGAGCGCGATTCTCTGCGCGACGCGGCGATCCGGGACCGCCGCGACCCCGACGAGCGGCCGCTGTAGTCGTCATTGCGAGGAGCCCCGGAGTCAATCCGGGGGCGACGCGGCAATCCAGCCTGGATTGCTTCGCTTCGCTCGCAATGACCGCTAGCCTTCGATCCTCGAGAAATCGGCCACCCGATGGACCGCATCGCGGAATCGCGCGAGCAGGTCGAGCCGGCGCGCGCGCTTGGCCTGGTCGGGGTCGTTGACCGTGACATGGTCGAAGAAATCGTCGATCGGCCGGCGAAGCGAGGCCAGCGCCGCCATCGCGGCAGTGAAATCCTCGGCCTCGACCGCCGCGCTCGCCCGCGGCTCTGCGGCATCCAGTGCCTCGACCAGCGCGCGCTCCTGAGGCTCCATTTCTCCCCTCCGTTTGAGGGAGGGGTTGGGGGTGGGTGCGTTCCACTTTTCTTTCTTCAAAATGTTTGCCGCGCGCTTGTAGGCGGTGAGCAGGTCGGCACCGTCCTCAGTCTCGACGAACGCCTGAAGCGCCTTGACCCGCGCCAGCAGCCGGACGAGGTCATCCTCCCCGCCAAGTGCGAACACCGCGTCGATCAGATCGTGCCGGACCCCCGCCTCGCGCTGCTGCACCTTGAGACGGTCGGCGAAGAAATTGAGTAGCTCACCTTCTGCGATGGACAGGCGAAGGTCATTCTCGACTACGAGGGAAATGGCGCCGAGCGCGGCGCGCCTGAGGCCGAATGGATCTCGCGAACCCGTTGGTTTCTCGTCGATTTGAAAGAATGTTCGAAGCGTATCCAGCTTGTCGGCCAGCGCCACCGCGACCGTCACCGGCGCTCTCGGCACCTCGTCCCCCTGCCCGACCGGCTTGTAATGATCGCGCACGGCGTCGGCGATGGCGTCCGGCTCGCCCTGGGCGCGGGCGAGATAGCCGCCGATCACGCCCTGGAGCTCGGGAAACTCGCCGACCATTCCGGAGACCAGGTCGGCCTTGGCCAGCCGCGCCGCACGCTCGGCCTGATCGGCGAGCTTGGCCACCGCTTCGTCATTCCCGCGCAAGCGGGAACCCAGTTTTTCTCTTTTCGGAGAGGCCCCCGCTTCCGCGGGGGTGACGATATGTTGTTCGACCAGCCAGCGCGCCAGCTTCGCCACCCTTTCGACCTTGTCGGCGACGCTGCCCAGCTTCTCGTGGAAGACGATCCCCGAAAGCTTCCTGGCCTGCTCGTCGAGCGGCACCTTCAGATCCTGCTCCCAGAAGAAGCGAGCGTCGGCCAGCCTGGCTGCAAGCACCCTTTTGTTGCCCTCGACGATCGCTTCGCCGCCGTCCTTGGCGACGATATTGGCGACACAGACGAAGGCGGGCGCCAGGGCGCCGTCGGCGCCGGTGCAGGCGAAATATTTCTGGTTGGTGCGCATGGTGAGCACGATCACCTCGCGCGGCACGTCGAGATATTCGGGGTCGAAGCGGCCGAGCAGAGGCACCGGCCATTCGGTCAGGCCGGCATTCTCGACCACCAGTCCTTCGTCCGCCACCAGGCTCAGCCCCACTTCCCTGGCCGCCGCCTCCGCCCCCTCGCGGATCATCCGCTCGCGCTCGTCCTGGTCGACGACGACGTGGCAGGCCCGCAGCTTCTCGCGATAGTCGTGGGCGCCGCCGATGGTGATCGGCCCGGGATGGTGGAAGCGGTGGCCGAGCGTCGTCGCTCCGCTCTCGATCCCGTCGATCGCCACCGGCACGATCTCCTCGCCGAGCATGGCGACGATGCCATGCAGCGGCCGCACCCAGCGCAGGTTGCCGTCGCCCCAGCGCATCGACTTGGGCCAAGGAAAATCGCGGACGATGCGTTCGATCGCCGGCCCGAGAATGTCGGTGGCGCGCCGTCCCGCAGTCTCGCGAATGGCAAAATAGACGCTGTCGCGCTCCTCGAGCTGGTCCTGGCTGAGGCCGGTCTTGCGAAGGAAGCCCTCCAGCGCCTGCGGCGGAGCTCCGACCCGCGGCCCCTTGACCTCCTCGCGGCTCGCCTCCGTCTCGGACGGAAGCCCGCGGGTGATCAGCACCAGGCGGCGCGGGGTCGAAAAAACGTCGATTGCCTCGGCCTTCAGTCCGGCTTGATCGATCTCGGCGGCGAACATCTGCGCAAGCTGATTGCGCGCCGCCGACTGCATTCGCGCCGGGATCTCCTCGGACAAGAGCTCGAGCAGGAAGTCGGCCGAAGTCACGACCAACAAACCGCGTTCGGCCCCGGACCTGATCCGGGGCTGTCGAAGCCCTGCCTTGTTCCGGTGCGGAAGAAAAACAGCCCTTCGACAAGCTCAGGGAAAACGGTCGTGATGGCCCTAGGGAGGATCATTGCGCCCACCCCTTCCCCTCGATCCACGCCGCGCAGGCCGCCTTCGCAAGGTCGCGCACCCGGCCGATATAGGCCTGGCGCTCGGCGACCGAGATCACTCCCCGCGCCTGGAGCGTGTTGAAGATGTGGCTCGCCTTGATCGCCTGCTCATAGGCGGGGATCGGCAACGGCTTGTCGCGATTGAGGCAGTTTTCCGCTTCCGCCGCCGCCTTCCGGAAGAGGTCGAACAGGGCCTCGGTGCCGGCGACCTCGAAATTCCACGCCGACATCTGCCTCTCGTTGTCGAGGAACACGTCGCCGTAGCTCACTGCCTCCCCATTGAAGTCGAGGGCGAAGACATTGTCTTTGCCCTGGATGTACATGGCGAGCCGCTCGAGCCCGTAGGTGAGCTCGCCCGACACCGGCCGGCAGTCGAAGCCGCCGACCTGCTGGAAATAAGTGAACTGGGTGACCTCCATGCCGTCGCACCAGACTTCCCAGCCGAGGCCCCAAGCCCCAAGGGTCGGGCTTTCCCAATCGTCCTCGACGAAGCGGATGTCGTGCTTCAGCGGGTCGATGCCGATTTCGGCGAGGCTGCCGAGGTAGAGCTGCTGCAAATCGGGCGGGCTCGGCTTCAGGATCACCTGGTATTGGTAATAATGGCCGAGCCGGTTGGGGTTCTCGCCGTAGCGGCCGTCGGTCGGCCGCCGGCACGGCTGGACATAGGCAGCCTTCCACGGCTCGGGGCCGAGCGAACGAAGCACCGTGGCGGGGTGGAACGTGCCGGCGCCCATTTCGAGATCGTAGGGCTGGAGGATCACGCAACCCTGCCCGCTCCAATAGCGATGCAGGGTCAGAATTAGGTCCTGGAAGGACAGTGCCACGTTCGATACGCCCCTGTTGTCGCGGCGGCTTTGGCCGATGGCGGCGGACTGGGCAAGTGGACGCGGCCCGGAGCCGACCCTACATGGCTAGCCCCGACCCGAGCGAGAGGTGGATTGATGCTCAAGAAGTTGCTGCAGCGTAGCCTGGGCCTGCTCGGCCTGTTCGCGATCACCAGCTGCGCCGAAATCCCCGCAGCGCCGGCGTCGGCCGCCGCGGCCACCGCCCGTCCCGCGCTCTGGACGGTAAGCGACCGCGACACGACCATCTATTTGTTCGGCACCATCCACATGCTTCCCGAAAACTATCGCTGGCGCACGCCCGCGTTCGATCAGGCGGTGAACGCTTCGCAAACCCTGGTGGTGGAAACCATCATCGATGAGACCAATCCCCAGGCGCTGGTCGCCGAGATGGCCCGGATCGGCTTCGCCACCGGGCTTCCGCCGATCACGGAGCGCGTTTCCCCGGAGAAAAGGCCGCTGCTCGAGGCGGCGATGGCGCGCCAGCCGATTCCGCGCGCTGGCTTCGACCGGATGAAGACCTGGGCTGCCGCCTTCATGCTGCTCGGTACCCAGTTCCAGGAGCTCGGCCTCAGCGGCGGCCACGGCGTCGAGGCCGTTCTCAAGCGCGAGTTCTCCGCTGCCGGCAAGCCGATCACCCAGCTCGAAAGCAATGCCGAGCAGCTCGCGTTCTTCGATTCCTTGCCCGAATCGGCGCAGCGCGGGCTGCTCGAAGGCGCGCTGGAATCGACCCAGGCGATGCGCACCGAATTCAACGCCATGCTCGATTCGTGGGCGCGCGGCGACGTCAACGCCATCGGCGAGACGTTCAACCGCCATCTGTCGGAGACGCCGGAGCTCAAGACTGCCCTGGTCACGCGCCGCAACCAGAATTGGAGCAACTGGCTGGCACGGCGCATGGCCCAGCCGGGGACGGTGTTCGTCGCGGTCGGAGCCGGGCACCTTGCCGGCGACGATTCGGTCCAGCGGCTGCTTCAGCAACGCGGCTTTCGGGTGCGCCGGGTGCAATGAGCGCCCGGCCGGCGGCTGCGGCACTCGGCTCGTCGCCAAAAATTCACTTGTCGCGGAAAACGCTAGACATTTCTTAACCGGTCGGTGACCATGATTGCCGAGGGTATCGGGCTGGGGGGCACGATGCACCGAGTGCAGGGGCGCGGCGTCCCACGCGCCATCAGGCTCCGCCATCCAGTGCGGCGGAGGCCCTGCGCCGGCCGCATTCATTCAACCCATTCCGGACCCGCAGCGAAGGGTCGAGGGAATGATCACAGCAATGCTCGCCGCGGCACTGGCCACCTCTCCTGCGCTGGCAGTGGCCGAACGCGAGCTGGTGCCTCCCCGCCCGGCGATGTGGGTGGTCGGCGACGAGGACACGATCATCTATCTTTTCGGCACCTTCCACGCGCTCGACGGCAAGTCGCAATGGTTCAACGATAGCGTTCGAACCGCCTTTTACTCGTCGGGAGAGCTGGTCCTCGAAACCTTGCTTCCGGCCAAGCCGCTGGCCCGCCACGACATGGGTGTCCAGAGCGCCGCGGCGGCGCCGATCAAGCCGGGCGCTTCATTCCTGGCCTCGACCCGGGTGGCTTTGTCGGCTGGCCATTCGCGCGGCCTTTCGGTGGAAAAGGGCGCCGACGCCGTCCTTCGCCGGGCGGCCGACGAGGTCGGCAAGCCGGTCAGCGGAATCGAGACTTTCGAATTTCAGCTCGCGATGTTCGCCCAGATTCCCGCGAGCGCCGCGCCGCGCCTTACGCCGGCCCAGTCGCAGGCGGCGATGGGAACGCTCGCCCACACCTTGTCGATCATGCAAAGTGCGTGGAACCGCGGCGACGGGCGGATTTTTGCCGACATGCTCGACGACATGCGGCTTCGCTCGCCCGAGACCTACCGGGTCCTGTTCGTCGACCGCAACGAACGCTGGGCGGAATGGATCAAGCAGCGGCTCGAGCAGCCGGGAACGGTCTTCGTCGCCGTCGGCGCCGGCCACCTCGCCGGCCCCGACAGCCTGCAGAACAAGCTTGGCCGGATCGGCGTGCGCTCGGCCCGGATCAACTGATCGCTCGCCGGGGTGCGGCCCCGATTTGCCAATCCGCGCCCCCTCCCCTATAGGCGCGCCCTTCCCGGCCATGGTCATCCCTGGAGGCGTGGCGGGAGCAACTTTTTCGGAGAATAGCGAATGAGCGAACAGCTGACGCTGCCCGCTGAAGCGCGCGACCGGGCTGGCAAGGGAGCCTCCCGGGCATTGCGCCGCGACGGACGGGTGCCCGCCGTGATCTACGGCGACAAGAAGGAACCGGTGTCGATCCACGTCGAGGAGAAGCTCCTCGCCAAGATGCTGTCGACCGGCCACTTCATGAACACGGTGGTGATGGTCGAGGCCGACGGGCAGTCCCATCGCACCTTGCCCAAGGACGTGCAGTTCCACCCGGTCACCAGCCGGCCGATCCACGTCGATTTCCTGCGCATCGGCGAGCACAGCCAGGTGACGGTCGCGGTTCCGGTCCGCTTCGACAATGAAGACGCCTCGCCCGGCCTCAAGCGCGGCGGCGTGCTCAACGTCGTCCGCCACGAGCTCGAGCTGGTCTGCGATGCGGCCCACATCCCGGACGAGATCCACATCCCCCTCGACGGCCTCGACATCGGCGATTCGATCCACATCAGCAATGTCTCGCTGCCGGAGGGGAGCCGCTCGGCGATCGAGGACCGCGACTTCACCGTCGCCACCATCGTCGCTCCGTCGGCGATGAAGTCGACCGAGGAAGAAGCTGCTCCGGAAGGCGCCGTGCCGGCGATCGAGCAGGGCGATGAAGCCGAGGAAGGCGCCGAGGGCGAGGGAACCGGCGAAGCCGAAGGCGGCGAGGAGGCCTAGGGCCGCACGTCCCCCTGACCAGATCAATCGCGCCCATCCTGCTTGCGGGGTGGGCGCTTTTGTTTGAGGAACGCGCGATGCAAATCTGGGTCGGCCTCGGCAATCCCGGCGCGCGCTACGCGATGCACCGCCACAACGTCGGCTTCATGGCCGTCGACGTGATCGGCGAGGTCCACGGCTTCCCGCCGCCGCGCAAGGCCTTCCGAAGCCTCGCCAGCGAGGGCCATATCGGCCGCCACAAGATTCTCCTGATGCGCCCGCAGACCTACATGAACGACAGCGGCGACGCGGTTCAGCAGGCCCTTCGTTTCTACAAGCTCGGCCTCGATGCTCTCACCGTCTTCCACGACGAGCTCGATCTCGCCCCCTTCAAGGTCAAGGTGAAGGTCGGCGGCGGCACCGCCGGCCACAATGGCCTGCGCTCGATCGACCAGCATCTCGGGCCGGATTTCCGCCGGGTGCGGATCGGCATCGGCCACCCCGGCCACAAGGATTTGGTTACCCGCCACGTGCTCGGCAATTACAGCCGCGCCGAGATGGACCCGCTCTCGGACCTGCTCGCCGCGATCGCCGCCGAGGCGCGCTGGCTCGCCGGCGGCGACGATCCCCGCTTCATGAACGAAATCGCGCTCCGGATGCGGACCGAATGAGGGTCCGCACCCTGTTCGCGACGCCGCTGTACGAGGCCGAGATCGCGGACGAAGCGCTGCTCGCCGCGCTCGCCCACTCCATCCGCACCCTTGCCATCGACGACAGCGCCGGGGCCGATTGGAGCCGCGCGCACCATTATCCCGGCTACACCAGCTACGCCTCGCTCGCCGACCTCCCGCGCCACGACCCCGCCTTCGCCGACCTGGCGAAGCTGCTCACTCGCCACGCGGCGACCTTCGCCGGCGAATGCGGGTTCGAGCTCGGGCGCCGCCCGAAGCTCGACAGCGTCTGGGCGAACCTGCTCAAGAGCGGCGGCCATCACGCCAGCCACATCCACCCGCACAGCATCATCTCGGGGACGTTCTATGTCGCGGCGGCGTCGGGCTCCGGCGCCATCCGCTTCGAGGATCCGCGCCTGCCGATGATGATGGCGGCTCCGCAGCGGCGCGAGGACGCGCCGGAGGAACTGCAGCCGTTCGTCAGCGTCGAGCCGCGCCCCGGCCTGCTGTTGATGTGGGAAAGCTGGCTGCGCCACGAAGTGCTTGCGGGCAGCGGCAGGAGCGAGCGGTTGAGCGTCAGCTTCAACTTCGCCTGATTTTCGTCACCCCGGACTTGATCCGGGGTCTGCCTTCCTACTAGCGGGGCGAAGACAAGGCGGATCCCGGCTCGAGGCCGGGATGACGCACACTCATCCGGAGAATCCATGGGCTTTCGCTGCGGTATCGTCGGCCTGCCGAACGTCGGCAAATCGACCCTGTTCAATGCGCTGACCGAAACCGCCGCGGCGCAGGCGGCCAATTATCCGTTCTGCACGATCGAGCCCAATGTCGGCCGGGTCGCGGTGCCCGACGAGCGCCTGCAGAGGATCGCGGGCATCGCCAAATCCGCCAACGTCATCGAAACCCAGATCGAGTTCGTCGACATCGCCGGCTTGGTGCGCGGCGCGTCGAAGGGCGAGGGGCTCGGCAACCAGTTCCTCGCCAACATCCGCGAGGTCGACGCCATCGTCCACGTGTTGCGCTGCTTCGAAGAAGGCGATGTCACCCATGTCGAAGGCCGGGTCGACCCGATCGCCGACGCCGACACGGTCGAGACCGAGCTGATGCTCGCCGACCTCGACAGCCTCGAGCGGCGCGTTCCCAACCTCGTCAAGAAGGCGCAGCAGGGCGACAAGGACGCCAGGATCGAGGCCTCGGTGCTCGGCCAGACGCTCGAGCTGCTGCGGGCCTCGAAGCCGGCGCGGCTGGCCAAGCCGAGGGATGCCGAGGAAGAGAAGGCGCTGAAGCGCGCGCAGCTGCTGACTGCCAAGCCGGTGCTCTACGTCTGCAATGTCGACGAGGGCGATGCCGCCGCGGGCAACGCTTTGTCGGAAAGGGTCGCGGCCAAGGCCGAAGCCGAAGGCGCGGGTTCGGTCGTGATCTCGGCGGCGATCGAGGCTGAAATCGCCACCTTGCAAGCCGACGAGCGCGACGCCTTCCTCGCCGATCTCGGGCTTCATGAGACCGGCCTCAACCGCATGATCCACGCTGCCTACGCGCTGCTCGGGCTCATCACCTTCTACACCGCCGGCCCCAAGGAATCGCGCGCCTGGACGGTGCATCGCGGCGCCCGGGCGCCCGAGGCGGCCGGCGAGATCCATACCGACTTCGAGCGGGGCTTCATCCGCGCCGAAACCATCGCCTATGACGATTATGTCGCCTCCGGCGGCGAAGCGGGAGCGAAGGAATCCGGCAAGATGCGCTCGGAAGGCAAGGACTATGTCGTTCAGGACGGCGACGTGCTGCTGTTCCGCTTCAACGTGTGAGCGTAGCGCCAAGTGAGCAGCACCCACATCAGCCCGAACGCCCAGCCGCCGACGACGTCGCTCGGCCAGTGGACGCCGAGCAGCACCCGGGTGATGCCGACTGCCACGGACAAGAGGATTGCGGCGGCGATCGCCCACCGGCGTCGCCTGTCGTCGTCGACGAGCAGTAAGGCGAGCAATAGAAAGACGATCATCGCATTGGCGGCATGGCCGCTCGGGTAGGCGAAGCTTTCGGCGATCACCATCGGGTTGTCCTGCGCTGGGCGAAGCCGGCCCATCAGGCCCTTCTGCGCCTCGACCAGTAGCCGGCCGAGGATCGGCGCGGCGATGACTAGCAGCGCCAGGCGCCGCTGGCGGCGGTACGTCAGCCACGCAGCGGCGAGGAACGGCAGGGCGAGCAGGATCGTCCAATCGCCGAGCTGGGTGATGGCCAGCACCGGCACGACCCACGGCCGCTCGGTAACGTGAACCGACGTCAGGATCGCCTGCTCGGGGTCACTGGCGCCGACCAGCAGCATTCCGAGCCAGATTGCCGCGAGCAGGGTCACGGCGCGGCCGACTCGCGGCTTCGCAACCGGGTGCTTCTCGGTCCTGTTCGGTCCGCTCATCCACCGCTCAACCGGCGGACTGTGCCAAGTGTTTCACTGGCGCGACCTCGCCTCGAGCGATCGGGCAGGGCCGGCTATGGCAAAACCGTTGCGATCTGCTACCCGTCCGGCTGGAGGAGCAGCCGATGATCTATTTCGAGGACCTGGAGATCGGCGCCGAAACCGAGTTCGGCAGCTACGAGGTCACGCGCGAGGAGGTGATCGACTTCGCCCGCAAATACGACCCACAGCCGTTCCATTTGTCCGACGAGGCGGCCGCCCGCACCCATTTCGGGCGGCTGGCGGCGAGCGGCTGGCACACCTGCGCGATGACCATGGCCGTCATTGCCCGCCGGGTGGTGGACCAGCAGCAGGCCGGCCTCGGCTCGCCGGGCGTCGACGAGCTGCGCTGGCTGAAGCCCGTCTATCCCGGCGACACCTTGCACGTCAGCGGCAAGATCATCGACAAGACGCCGTCGCGCTCGAAGCCCGAAATCGGCTCCTTCCGAACGCGGACGACCGTCACGAATCAGGACGGCGTGCCGGTGTTGACCTTCACCTCGATCGTCCTGATCTGCCGGCGGCCCGCATAGGGGCAGCCCGGCTGGCTCAGCCGGCGACCCCCTCCTTGCGCTTGGCCCGCTTGCTCTTGGCGATGTTCTTCGGGTCGAGCGGCCCGGTGACGCGGACCTTGCGCTTCGCCTCTGCCCAGATGTTGCGATAGGCGAAGTAGGAAATGACCGTCGTGAACAGCAGGAAGATGACGGCGACGAGGCCGTACTGGTGGCGCCGCTCGAGGCTCGGCTCGGCCGTCCACACCAGGAACGCGGTCACGTCCTTGGCCATCTGGTCGATGGTTGCCGGCGTGCCGTCGGCATAGTTCACCTGGCCGTCGGCGGCGAACGGCGGCGGCATGGCGATGTTGAGGTTGTGGAAATAGGGGTTGAAATACAGCCCCTCGCCGGGCGCCGCCTCCGGATAGTCGCGAAGCAGTTCCTGCGGCGGGTTCCGGTAGCCGGTGAGCAACGAGTAAATATAGGCCGCTCCGCCCTCGCGCGCCTTGACGATCAGCGACAGGTCGGGCGGCAGCGCGTTGTTGTTCGCCGCCCTTGCCGCGACCTCGTTCGGATAGGGATCGGGGAAGGCGTCGGGCGGGGTCGCCTTTCGCGTCGTCGCCTCGCCGGTGTCGGGATGGACCGCCGGCACCTCGATCGCCCACTGGTCGGCTATCGCCGCCACTTCCGCCTCGTTGTAGCCGAGGTCGTGGAGGTTGCGGAACGCGACCAGGTTCAGGCTATGGCAGGCCGCGCACACCTCCTTGTAGACCTGGAAGCCGCGCTGCAGCTGCTGGCGGTCGAAATGGCCGAGCGGCCCGTCACTGGCCAGGCTCAGCTTCTTCGGATGCTCATGGAACTCATATTCCGCGGTCTTCGACGGCGGTTCCTTGAAATAGGTGTACAGGTCGGTGAACAGCGAGATGGTCAGCACCGCCGCGAAGCCGAGACCGATCAAACCCAGGATGATGCGCAGCATCTTTGTGTTGCCCCCTTTACTCGGCGACCGTCGTGGTGCGCGGCGGAATGCCGGCGGGCGCCGCCTCGCGCTCCTCGCCGTGCAGCACCGAATCGGAAATCGAGTTCGGTAGCGGCAGCGGCCGCTCATATTTGGAAATGAGCGGCAGGATGATGAGGAAGTGCACGAAATAATAAGCCGAGGCGATCTGGCTCACCGCGACGACGGTCGGCGTCGCCGCGCGTCCCCCGGCCCAGCCGAGCAGGACGATGTCGAACACCAGGATCCAGAAGAAGGTGCGGAACACCGGCCGGTAGCTTCCCGAGCGCACCGGCGACTTGTCGAGCCAGGGCAGGAAGAACAGCAGCAGGATCGAGGCGAACATCGCCAGCACGCCCCACAATTTGGCCGGGATGATGAAGTCGACCGTAAAGGCGCGAAGGATCGCGTAGAACGGCCAGAAATACCATTCGGGGACGATGTGGGCGGGAGTCGCCAGCGGGTTGGCCGGAATGTAATTGTCGGCGTGGCCGAGCGCGTTGGGCGCATAATAGAGCACCAGCGCGAACAAAAGCAGCATCAGCCCGGCGAACCAGCCGTCCTTGGCGGTGTAGAAGGGATGGAAGGGCAAAGTGTCCCGTTCCTCCTTGACGTCGACCCCGGTCGGATTGTTCGACCCGGGGATGTGCAGCGCCCAGATGTGCAGCACGACCACCGCGGCGATGACGAACGGCAGCAGATAATGGAGCGAGAAGAAGCGGGTCAGGGTCGCCTGGTCCGGCGCGAAGCCGCCGAGGAGCCACACCCGGACCGGCTCGCCGACCAGCGGGAAGGCCGAGAAGAAGCCGGTGATGACCTGCGCGCCCCAATAGCTCATCTGCCCCCAGGGAAGCACATAGCCCATGAAGGCGGTGGCCATCATCAACAGGTAGATGACCAGTCCGAGCATCCACACCAGCTCGCGCGGCGCCTTGTACGACCCGTAATAGATGCCGCGGAAGATGTGGATGTAGGTGGCGATGAAGAAGAAGCTGGCGCCGTTGGCGTGCGCGTAACGCAGGAACCAGCCGGCGTTGACGTTGCGCATGATGTGCTCGACGGAATTGAAGGCCCCGTCGGCCGACGCGTAATAGTGCATCGCCAGCACGATTCCGGTGATGATCTGGATGGTCAGGAACACCCCGGCAAGGACGCCGAAATTCCACCAATAATTGAGGTTACGGGGGACCGGATAGCCGCCGCCGACCGCGCCGTAGACCAGCCGCGGCAATGGCAGCCGCTCGTCGATCCACCGCGCCAGCGGATGCTTGGGTTCGTACGGCCTTGCCCAGGAGAAACTCATCTAGCCCTGATCCCCCTTAACCGATGCGGATCGATGTATCGGACAGAAATTCATAGTCCGGAACGACGAGGTTGGTCGGCGCCGGGCCTTTGCGGATGCGCGCCGCGGTATCGTAATGCGAGCCGTGGCACGGGCAGAAATAGCCGCCATATTCGCCGCGGTTCTCGCCTTCGCCGACCCCGAGCGGGACGCAGCCGAGATGGGTGCACACGCCGATGTTGATCAGCCAGTTGAGGTGGCCCGGCTTGGTCCGGTCGGCAAGCGTCTCGGGATCGCGCAGCTGACTGACCGGCACCGAGTTCGCCGCCTGGATTTCCTGAGGGGTGAGGTTGCGGATGAATACCGGCTGCTTGCGCCACATCGCCTTGATCGCCTGGCCGGGCTGGACCGCGGAAATGTCGACCTCGACGGAAGCCATGGCGAGGACGTCGGCCGACGGGCTCATCTGCGTGACCAGCGGCACCAGCACCGCGACCCCGCCGACACCGGCGAAGCTGACCGCGGCAATGTTTAGGAAGTCGCGGCGCCGCACCCCGTCCGCTTCTTGCGAGGATGCGGTGGAGGAACCCGTTGTGGACTGTTCCAGCGTGGCCATGCTCACCCTTTTGACGCTTATGCTTCATCACGTGCCGGACCGGCACAACGTGACGGCGCAGTCCAGGGGCCGGGTCGGACCATCTCGGCGGACGGTCCGCTTCCGGGCCCTCCCCCGAACCGCGATTGGCGCGCCTGATAGCGGGGGGTTACCAGCCTGCCAAGGGGCGGAATTGCGGCTTGCCTCGCCCCTCCCCATGATGGGGAGGCGTCGCTATGGAAACGCCGATGAAACCCCTCGACGAACAGCAACGGGCGGCGCGCGACTGGTTCGAAGCCCTGCGCGACCGCATCTGCGCCGCCTTCGAGGCGATCGAGCGGGAGTCGGGCAGCGACGCCGCCTTCGACTTCATTCCGTGGCAACGGACCGACCATGACGGCGGCCCCGGCGGCGGCGGGGTGCGCGGCCAGATGGCCGGCAAGGTGTTCGAGAAGGTCGGGGTGAACGTCTCGACGGTCGGGGGACGCTTCTCGCCGGAATTCGCGCGATCGATCCCCGGCGCCGAGGACGACCCGACGTTCTTCGCCACCGGCATCAGCCTCGTCGCCCACATGGCCAACCCGCACGTCCCGGCCGTGCACATGAACACCCGCTTCCTCGCCACGACCCGGCGCTGGTTCGGCGGCGGCGCGGATCTCAATCCGGCGATTCCCTGTCGGGAGGACACCGACGCCTTCCACGCCCGGCTGCGTGCCGCCTGCGCCGCCCACGACCCGACCTTCTACCCGCGCTTCTCCCAGTGGGCGGACGAATATTTCTTCATTCCCCACCGCGGCGTGCCGCGCGGCGTCGGCGGCATCTTCTACGATCATCTCGAATGTTCTGCCCCCGGCGAGGGGCCGAGCTTCGACGAGATGTTCGCCTTCACCCGCGACGTCGGCGAGGCGTTGCTCGACATCTTCCCCGAGATCGTCCGGCGGCGCATGGACACGCCATTCAGCGACGAGGACCGCGAACGACTGCTCGAGTTCCGCGGCCGCTATGTCGAGTTCAACCTGCTCTACGACCGCGGCACATTGTTCGGCCTCAAGACCGGCGGCAACATCGATGCCATTTTGATGAGCCTGCCGCCGCTGGCGAAGTGGAAGTGAGCCTCGAGCCCGTCCCCGACGGCGAGCTTGCCGCGATCGTCACCTATCTCGAAATGACCGCCCCGCCTCCCGGCCTGGAGGTCCCCGATTCGCCGCTGTCGCTGCGGCGGCTGGAGCGGCCCGAGCCGGAGCGTTACCGCGAGATTTTCCGCCGCGTCGGCGAGCGCTGGTTGTGGTTTTCCCGACTCATCAAGAGCGACGACGAGCTTCGCGCAATCCTCCACGATCCGAAGGTCGAGCTCTACGCGGTTGAGGGCGCGGACGGCGGCGATTCCGGAATGCTCGAGCTCGATTTCCGCAAGAGCGGCCAATGCGAGCTCGCCTTCGTCGGTCTAGTCGCCGAGCTCGCCGGCCGAGGGCACGGCCGCTGGCTCCTGGCCGAGGCGCTGCGTCTCGCCTGGCGTGAGGGCGTCAGCCGCCTCGAGGTCCACACCTGCACGCTCGATCATCCGGCGGCCCTTCCCGCCTACGTTCGCGCCGGCTTTCGTCCCTACCGGCGCGCGGTCGAGCGTTTCCCCGACCCGCGGCTGCTCGGAGTGCTTCCGAGCGGCTGCGCGCCTCAGGTGCCGCTGCTGGGGACGCTGACCTCGGCGGTGAGCTGAGCATAGATCCGCGAGACCATGACGATGTAGATCACGGTCACCGCCGTCTGCACGACGCCCAGCAGAAGCGCCAGGATCAGCGCCCCGACCGAAAATGGCTGCGGATTGCCGAAGATCAGACCGACGATGGTGCCGATCACCAGAGTCATGGCGACGACCAGGATCAGCGCGGCGACGATGAACAGCACGAGGAAACCGAACAGTCGCCAGAAGTGGCCGCGGCTGATGCTCCAGCTGCGCTTAAGGATGGCGATGGGACCGATCGGCTCGGCGCTGGCCACCGCGACCGTCGGAAGCAAGCGGACGGCGAGGAACAGGAACGGCACCAGCAGCACGGTGACGAGGATGGCCGCGTCGCGCGGTGCAAGTTGCGCATCGGGTCCCGGCATTCCGATGATCCCGAGCGCTCCGAGAATGGCGATGACGACAATCGCCAGCAGCAGGATTGCGGCGACCATGATCAGCACCGAGGCGACGAACGCAAGCAGGCGGCCGAAGCCGTGGCGGATCGCCTCGCCGACGCTAAGGCCGCTGCTCAGCGCCAGCCGGACCATCGCCAGCTGGCCGACCAGGGCGATGATCGTGGCGACGGCCATCAGCGCGATCCACAAGGTGCTGGCCGTCTCCGGCCCGCCATCCGGGCTGGCGAACAATGCCGCAACCACCTGAGGCAGGAGGATGAGCGCCGCTGCAACTGAGACAAACAGCTTGCCGTCGCGCGCGAGCACGCTTTTGGTTTCATCCCATGCTCGCGAAATTGACAATGTCGCCACGGCGCTTCCCCTGTTTCCGGCTGTTTCGCTCCAGCCGGCTTATGGAAAGGTCCGGCGTTTCGCGCAATCTCTTGCCGCCGCTGCCGAGCCGCGCCATCTGCCAGGCCGATGGCTGAGCTCGAAGGCATCGAATGGCGGGTCAACGACGGGCTCGTCCCGTACGAGGAGGCGCTCGCCTTCATGGAGGAGCGGGCGGCGGCGATCCGCGCCGGCTCGGCGAGCGAATGCATCTGGCTTGTCGAGCACCCGCCCCTGTTCACCGCCGGCACCAGCGCCGACCCGGCCGAGCTCATCAACCCGCTCGGCTTGCCGGTTCACGAGGCGGGGCGCGGCGGCCGCTACACCTATCACGGGCCGGGGCAACGGGTCGGCTATCTGATGCTCGACCTCGATCGCCGCGGCCGCGACGTCCGCCGCTTCGTTCATGCCCTCGAAGGCTGGATCATCGCCGCGCTCGCGGACCTCGGCGTGTCCGCCCACCGCTCATGCGGCCGGATCGGCATCTGGGTCGGCGAGGGACGGAATGAGGCCAAGATTGCTGCCCTCGGACTGCGCGTGAAGCGCTGGGTGACGCTCCACGGCTTCTCGATCAACGTCGATCCCGACCTGTCGCATTTCACCGGAATCGTGCCCTGCGGCATCGCCGAATTTGGCGTGACAAGTCTTGCCGATCAGGGCGAACGTATGACGATGACGCGCGTCGACGACGCTCTCAGGCATAATTTCAGCTTCTTTATCAATGCTTTGCCAGCTTCGGACAAAGTCTCTTGATGGTAGCGAGCGCTTCAGATTATTGTGCGCGCGATTTGCGAAGCGGGGTCCACCCGTTCCAGATCGGATAATCAAGGGAGTCTTGAATGCGTGCTCTTATCCTGGTCGCGACTGCGGCCCTGGCGGTTTCGGCTTGCGGTCGCACCGAACCTGCCGAGAACAACATGGCCGTCGACAACCTCGTCGCGGAGAACCTGGTGATCGGCAACGACACCACCGCGATCGACGCGACGACCAACCTCGACGCCAACCTGGCGACGGACACCAACATGACCGACAACGCCACCGGCAACACGACCGACAACACCGCGACCAACAACGCGATGTAATGTCGGGAGGCCACCCGAGAGGGCGGCCAACTCACAGCAAGAGGCTGCCGGTTTTCCGGCAGCCTCTTTTTTTGGCCGTTGCTACGGCAGGCCGATAATCTTGTGGGTCTGAAGCGACAGCCGCCAGAGTGGCCGCTCCATCACCAGATCGATCGCCGCCTCGATCGCCGCCTCGCGCTCGGCGCAGTCCATCGGCTGGACGAGGAAGTGTCGGAAATCCCAGCCCTCGAGATCGGCCGGGTCGATCCCGCCCTGCGGCCAGACCAGCTTCAGCTCGTCGCCCGAACGCTGCACCACCTCGGTCCCGGCCTTCGGGCTGACGCACAGCCAGTCGAGCCCTTCGACCGCCGGCAAGGTCCCGTTGCTTTCGGCCGCGACCTCGAACCCGCGCTTATGGAGCGCCGCGACCAGCGCATCATCCAGCTGAAGCATCGGCTCGCCGCCGGTGGCGACGACCAGCCGTCCTCGCTCCGCCTCGCCCCACAGCGATTCGACATGGTCGGCCAGCTCGTTCGGGTCGACAAACTTGCCGCCTCCCGGGCCGTCGGTGCCCACGAAGTCGGTGTCGCAGAAATTGCACTGGGCGCTCGCCCGGTCCTGCTCGCGCCCGCTCCACAAATTGCAGCCGGCAAAGCGCAGGAAGACGGCGCGGCGGCCGGCCTGGGCACCTTCACCCTGCAAGGTCAGGAAGGCTTCCTTGACGGCGTAGGTCATGGCGCCGCCGCGTAAGAGGTCGGATCGGCAAGCCCGGCCTCGGCAAAGCCCTTGGCGCGCAGCCGGCAGGCATCGCACAGGCCGCAGTGACGCCCGTCGGCAGCGGGGTCGTAGCAGCTGTGACTTTCGGCGGCATCGAGCCCGAGCCGCGCTGCCTCGCGGGCGATGTCGGCCTTGGTCATGTGCTGGAGCGGGGCGTGGACGGTGAAGCGGTCGCCCTCGACGCCAGCCTTGGTGGCGAGATTGGCGAGCCTCTCGAACGCGGCGATGAACTCGGGCCGGCAGTCGGGATAGCCGGAATAGTCGAGGGCATTGACTCCGACGAACAGGTCGCGCGCCCCGCTCGCCTCCGCAAAACCCAGCGCAAGGCTGAGGAGAATGGTGTTGCGGGCAGGCACATAGGTTACCGGGATGCCGGCGGCGAGGCCGCCCTTGGGAACCTCGCCGGGCCCGGTCAACGCCGAGCCACCGAAGGCACTGAGGTCGATCGGCAGCACGAGATGCGCGTCCGCGGTCCGCGCGGCGATCCGCCGGGCCGCGTCGATCTCGACCCGGTGGCGCTGGTTGTAATCGACCGTCAGCGCCAGCAATTCGAAGCCCGACTCGCGCGCCAGGCCTGCGCACACCATCGAGTCGAGGCCGCCCGACAACAGCACGACCGCCTGCTTTCGCCTTGAAGACGTTCCAGCCATCGCCGCCATCTAGGCGCTGCGAGTCGCAAGCAAAAGAAGGGCCGCCCAACCGAAGCCGGGCGGCCCAGTGATCGGGCCAGGGCCCGATTGGGAGGAAAGCGTGCCAAATCCGGCACCAGGACCTCATAGCCGGGACTGACTAAACGCTGGCTTAATGCCGCGGCGATTCTGTGTCTCCGGTGCCACAGGCGAAGCGCGAATGCCGCAAATGGCGACAAAAAATTCTAGCAGTCGCCGAGTCGGCGGCCCTGCAGCACGTGGTGGAACGGCGCCCCGCCCGAAATGCCCTGGGTCTCGATGCGAATCGACCGCGGAGTGATCAGGGTCAGCTGCGAGCGTCCGAAACCGCCGCCGGTGCAGGTATAGTGAAACACCGCCGTCGGCCCCTGCTCGCTGATCAGCAGGAGAGTGCAGGTCTGGCCGCGATGCTCGATATTGGCGAGAAGCGAAGGGTCGGCGATGCACATCCGCCGCGGCGGCGCTCCGCCGATCCGCTCGTCGACCTCCCACATGCCCCCCCGGGCTGGCGCCAGCGCCGCCGGCGGGCGAGCCGCGCCTACCATTGCCGCCGCCGCGGCAGCGCCAAGGAGAAGCGCGGATCTGTTGGTTAGCGATGTCACGGCCGGTCTCTTAACACAGCATGCCCGACGGGCGCCAAAACGGCAATTCGGCGGTTAGGAGACTTGGTCGAGCGGGATCGGGAAGCTCGTCGAGCAGAACGCGCAGTCGACCCGGATCAGGCCATCGTCGCCGACCATCGCCTCGCGCTCCTCGGTCGGGAAGCGGGCGATCACCGAGCGGACATATTCGGGATCGCAGCGGCAGCCGCGGCTGAGATGCACGGGCTCCAGCGTCCGCACCTCGGCCTCCTCGTGGAACAGCCTCCAGACGAGATCGTCCAGGGGCAGCTGAGGGTCGGTCAGTTCTTCGGGCTTCACCGAACCGGCGAGGACGGCGACGTGCGGCCAGTCGGGATGGTCGAGCCTCGTATGCAGGCGCTCGCGGCCCTCCTCGCCCTCCGCCAGGTGCTGAAAAAGCAGGCCGCCGCCATGCCAGCTGTCGCCGCGCTTCTCGACCGCGAGCCGGACCAGGCTCGGGATCTGCTCCGACTGGGCGAAATAGCTCTGCGCCGCCTGGCCGAGACTCTCGCCTTCGAGCGGAACGATGCCCTGGTAGCGGGTGTCGGTGACGGGATGATCGAAGGTCAGGGCGAGATAGCCCTTGCCGAACAGGGCGAACAGCGACGGGTTTGGGCCGGCGTCGGCGATGCGCTCGGCATCGTGCCGCACATAGCCGCGAAGCTCGCCGCCGAGATAATCGCAGACGAGCAGGTCGACGGCGCCATTCTCGGTCTGCGCCTGGAGCGTCAGCTGGCCCTGCGGCTCCTTGAGGAGGGCGCCGAGCAAAGCGGTGAGCACCAGGGCTTCGGCGAGCAGCCGCTCGATCACCGGCGGATAGGCGTGGCTGCCGAGGATCGAGTCGAGCACCGGGCCGAGCCGAGCGACCCGGCCGCGCGCGTCGCGCGAGGGGACCGTGACGCCAAGTGCGACGTCGCTCGTCAGTTCGATTGTCGGCATGAGCGGTAGATAGGAGCCGGCGGGGCGGTTCTCAACGGCCGCTCACGCCGCCGCTGCGGGAACCTCGTAATCGGCGGCCGCGGCCGACAGGCCGTCGACGAATTCGCGGATGTGGCCTTCCTCGATGTTGAGCGGCGGCAGCACCCTCACGACATTGTCGGCGGCGGCGACCGTGAGGATCCCGCGGGTGCGCAGGAACGCGACGAAATCGCGGCTGTCGCTCTTCAGCTTGACCCCGAGCATCAGGCCCAGCCCGCGCACGCTGTCGAACAGATGATCGTGGTTTGGGATCATCTGCTCGAGCGCCGAGCGCAGCCGCTCGCCCTTGGCACGGACACTGGCGAGGAATTCGTCGGTGGCGACGACGTCGAGCACGGCCTGCCCCGCCGCCATCGCCAGCGGATTGCCGCCGTAGGTGGAGCCGTGGGTGCCGATCACCATTCCCGCCGCCGCTTTCTCGGTGGCGAGGCAGGCGCCGAGCGGGAAGCCGCCGCCGATGCCCTTTGCCGTGGCGAGGATGTCGGGTTCGACCCCATATTGCTCGTAGGCATAGAGCGTCCCGGTGCGCCCGACGCCGCACTGCACCTCGTCGAAAATCAGCATCAGATCGTGCTCGTCGGCGAGGCGGCGAAGGCCGGTCATGAACTCCTGGCTGGCGGGGCGGATTCCGCCCTCGCCCTGGACCGGCTCGACGAGGATCCCGGCGCTATGCTCGTCGATCGACGCGGCAACCGCGTCGAGGTCGTCGAACGGCACCACCTTGAAGCCCTCGAGCAGCGGCGCGAAGCCGTCGCGAAGCTTGGCCTGGTCGGTGGCGCTGATCGTCGCCATGGTCCGTCCGTGAAAGGCGTTGGAAAAGGTGATGAGATCGTATTTGTGCTCATTGCTCTGGGCATAATGATAGCGGCGCGCGGTCTTGATCGCGCATTCGACGGCTTCGGCGCCCGAGTTGGTGAAGAAGACGGTGTCGGCGAAGGTCAGGTCGACCAGCCGCTGGGCGAACGCCTCCCCCTGCGGCGAGCCGTAGAGGTTGGAGACGTGCATTAGCTTCGCCGCCTGCTCCTGGATCGCTCGGGTCAAATGCGGGTGGCCGTGGCCGAGCAGATTGACGGCGATGCCGGCCGCGAAATCGAGATATTTCTCGCCATTCTCGCCGAACAGATAGGCGCCCTCCCCTCGCACCGGCCGAACCGGCGAGCGGGGATAGACGGGCATGAGCGGCGTGATGGCCATGAGCGGCGAATCCTTCGTCAGCAGGAATGTCGAACGGGCCCGAGGGGCGCGCGCGGCGAGCCTATAGCCAGCGGCTGATCAAAGAAAAAGGGCGCCCCCGCGACAGGAGGCGCCCTTCCATGGATCCCGGGCGGGATCGGTTACCAGCCGCGGTAGCCCCACCGCTGGTTGCTGCGCGACGCAATTGCCACGCGCTGCTCGATCCGGGCGAGCCGAAGCTCGATGTCGCGCGCCTCGCGAAGCGTCAGCCCGTTGCGCGAAACGCGAAGCAGGCGGCTGTCGAGGATCTGCGCATCGCGGTACATCCGCTGCGCGTCGCGGCTGCGGACGATGCCGCGCCGGTCGAGCTGGATGATGTGGCGCTGCAGCTGCTGGATGCGCACCTGAAGGGCCCGCACCTGCCCGTAATTGCTGTGATAGCCGTAGGCGTAGCCGTGGGGCTGCGGCGCCCACTGGGCGGCGGCCGGCGCGGCAAGGGCGAGGGACGCCGCTGCGGCGCCGAGCGAAATCATAAACATGCGCATCGTGGCTCTCCTGCTTTGGTCAGGGTCGCATAGTCCCACAAGGCCTGTGAGGAGACGCTGAACGCTGCCGTAATGATGCGTTCAGTCGCCCGGCTGAAACGAGAAAGGGCGCCGCCGCGGTCGCGGTGGCGCCCTTCCGGTTGCGACTGATGTCGTCGATCAATCGTCGTCGCGGTCGCCGCGGCGGCGGCGGCCGTCGTCGCGGTCGTCGTCGTCCCGGCCCCAGCGGCGGTCGTCGGGACGCCAGCGGCGGTCGTCGCTCGCCCAGTAATCGTTCCAGCGGCGATCGTCGCGGCCCCACCGGTGGCCGTCGCGGACGACCATGGCGATTCGCTGGTCGAGCCGGCTGATGCGATACTCGATCTCGTTGCGCTCGCGCCGGCTGAGGCCGTTGCGGGCGTAATTGTGCAGCTGGCGGCGGATGTCGCGCGCCTCGGCGCGGAGACGGTTGGCCTCGCGCTCGCGGATCACGTCGCGGCGGTCGAGCTGGTTGATGTGGCGGACCATCTGGTCGAGCCGAACCTCGAGCCGGCGGACCTGGCCGTAATTATGTTGGTAGCCGTAACCGTAGCCGTAGGGCTGGCCGTAGCCCGGGGGAGGCGGCGGCGGCGCCGGATAATATTGGGCGGCCGCGGGGGCGGCGATGGCGAGAGCCGAAACGGCGGTCGCGAGAGTGATCAGGGCATTTCGCATCATGGCTCTCCTTGTCTGAGCGGTTGATGCGCATGGATTGCGCCTCGATCGGTGTGACGGGGCTGAACACGCTCGTTATCTGCCGTTCAAGATTGTTAAGAGGACGAAACGCTTGTTTTCGCTCAGTTCTTGATCTTCCAGCCGCTCCTCAGCAGCGCGTAGCAGGCCCACCACAGCAGCACGTTGAGGACGGCGAGGAGGCCGGCGCCGACCAGGATCGGCGAATCGCTGACTCCGATGAAGCCGTAGCGGAAGCCCGAGATGACGTAGAAGAAGGGGTTGGCGTGGCTGACCGCCTGGAACAACGGCGGCAGCTGGTCGATCGCGTAGAAGGTCCCCGACAGCAAAGCCAGCGGCGTCACGACGAAATTGGTCACCGCCGCCGCATGGTCGAACTTCTCGGCCCAGATCGACGTCATCACGCCGAGGAACGACAGCATCAGCGACCCCATCAGGCCGAACCACAGGGCCCACAAAGGGTGGGTGATCGCCACCGATACGCCCGGCCACAGCAGCATTGCCAGCCACACGGCGAAGCCGACGAGGAAAGCGCGAGTGACCGCCGCGGCGACGAGGCCGGCGATCAGCTCGCCGGTCGACAGGGGCGGCATCAGATAGTCGACGATCGTCCCCTGGATCTTGCCGACCAGCAGCGAGAAGCTCGAATTGGCGAAGGCATTCTGGATCATCGCCATGGCGACCAGGCCGGGCGCGAGGAAATGGCCGAACGGCACCCCCAGCATGGTCCGGTCGCCGCGGCCGAGGGCAACGGTGAAAATGGCAAGGAACAGGAGGGTCGTCACCGCCGGCGCCCAGACCGTCTGGGTCTGCACCTTGAAGAACCGCCGGACCTCCTTGATATAAAGGGTCTTGAGGCCGCCCCAATTGACTCCGGTCAGCACCGGGTCGCCGGGCGGGCTCCGGACCCACAGCGAAGGCTGGTGGCTGCCGGCGGAATTGTCGGGGGGCTGGCCGTTCATAGCTGGTCGAACTCCGGGCAATCGCCTATCGGCTGGCGCCCGGCCGGGCAAGCTCGCTTGCGCCGGCGCATTCGAAGAAGAGAGAATTGATGTCCTGGACTGAAGAGCGGATCGAGCGCCTGAAGACAATGTGGCACGACGGCGCCACCGCCAGCCAGATCGCCGACGAGCTCGGCGGAGTGTCGCGCAACGCCGTGATCGGCAAGGCGCACCGTCTCGGCCTCGAGGCGCGCCCGTCGCCGGTCAAGCCGGGCGAGGAGAAAGAAGAGAAGAAGAAGCCCGCCGCGGCCGCGTCCGCGTCGTCGGCCCACGCGACTTCGCCGCGCGCCGATCCGGCTCCGTCGAGCGATGCGGCGCCGGCACAGCAGCGGTCGTTCGCCGGCGCTCCCCAGCGCCGGCAGGACGACGGCATCCAATACCGCTCGGTCGGTCCCGGCGGCTTCATCCGCCAGGGCCCCGGCGAGCAGCAGGCGCCGATCCCGCCGGCCCCGCCGCGCCGCCTGGTGCCGGCCAAGCCTAGCCCCGAGGTCGCCGACAAGACGTCGCTGCTCGAGCTCAACGACCGCATCTGCAAATGGCCGATGGGCCATCCCGGCGAGCCCGATTTCCATTTCTGCGGGGCTCCGGCCAACCCCGGCTATCCCTATTGCGTCCAGCATTGCGGGGTCGCCTATCAGGCCCAGCTGCCGCGCCGCGACCGCCGCCCGCCGCCGCCGCTGCCATTCGGCGGGCCGCGCGTCAGATAGCGCCGAGAACAAGGCGCCAGGCGCGCGAGCCGGACGGGTTGAATATCCGCAATGGCTGGAAAACGAACATAAGCGGATCTAGCCCTTGTCCCGAACGACTTTGTGCGAGGACTATCATGGCAGACTCCCTGGAACCGGTTTTCGCAGACCTGCGTGAACGGCTTCTGCGGTCGAGCGGCGGCATGGACGTAACCGCAGACGAACCCGGGAACGTGGTTCTGAAGACGCCTTGGGACGAGCCTGGCAAGAAGGAGCGGGCGTGGTTCGGCGCGGTTCAGCTGAAGAAGAATTACGTATCCTGCCACCTGATGCCGCTCTACGCTCTGCCCAGCCTTCGTGAGGACGTGCCGCCGGACCTGCAGAAGCGGATGCAGGGAAAGAGCTGCTTCAATTTCAAGCAGATAGACCCGGAACTCTTTGACGCTCTCGAGCGGCTCGTCGCCAAGTGCGCTGCTGCATATGCCGGTCCCGTCGACGCGAGGCCGCACTGAACGGAACTTCGAATCGCGGAATGTCTCAAAGCTGCCGTTTCGACGGCTTGTTTCCGAACGGGCGGGAAAATGTCCGCAAGGCTAGAAAACGGCCATTCCTCGAATGTACGAAAAAGCCCCGGAGTGGCGAACTCTCCGGGGCTTCTCGTCTGACCAGAGTTCTTAAGCGTTCTCGCCCTCGGCGCTGGCGTTGACCGTCTGCTGTGACGCCGGCCGATCCTGCCGGTCACCGCCGCCGATCGCCGAGCGCTCCTGGCGCTGTTCGCCCAAGCCGATCTCGATCTTCTTCGGCTTCATCGCCTCGGGGATCTCGCGCTTGAGCTCGATCGCCAGAAGGCCGTCCTTCATGTCGGCGCCGCGCACCTGGATATGGTCGGCGAGCGCGAAGCGCCGCTCGAACGAGCGGGTGGCGATTCCGCGATAGATGTAATTATCGCCCTTCTGCTCGTCGTCTTCCTTCTTGCGGCCGGAGACGATCAGCACGTTCTGCTGGGCGGTGATGTCGATCTCGTCGGGCTTGAATCCGGCGACCGCCAGCTCGATGCGATAGTCATTGTCGCCGAGCTTGATCAGGTCGAAGGGCGGATAATTTTCCTGGCCCTGGCCCAACGAGCTGTTCTCGAGCATGTCGAACAGCCGGTCGAAGCCGACGGTGGAGCGCCGGAACGGCGCGAAGTCGAATGCACTGCGCATCTTCTTGTCCTCCTCTTGAGCAACAAGGCGGGGCACAGGCGGCCGGCGAACACTTGGGATCCGGACCGCAGCCCCGTCACCGGGCCCGACTGGCGCCCGGCGAGAGAAGATTTGGAATTGCCGGCCAAAGTTTCAAGACCTGTGGAAAAGCCCTGCCCCTGCGCTTGGCACCGGCGGAATCCGCGCCCTATAGCTGGGCCGAACATGGCCGACCTCTTCTCCACCGCGAGCGCTTCCACCACCGACAGCTACGACGCCGCCTCGATTGAGGTGCTGGAAGGACTCGAGCCGGTCCGCCGCCGGCCCGGCATGTACATCGGCGGGACCGACGAGCGCGCCCTCCACCACCTCGCCGCCGAGGTCATCGACAATGCCATGGACGAGGCGGTCGCCGGCCACGCCAGCCGGATCGAGGTCACGCTCGGCCCCGGCAACCGCCTGACCGTCGCCGACAACGGCCGTGGAATCCCGGTCGAGGAGCATCCCAAATATCCCGGCAAGTCGGCGCTCGAGGTGATCATGACCACCCTCCATTCGGGCGGCAAGTTCGAGGGCAAGGCCTATTCGACCTCCGGCGGGCTTCACGGGGTCGGAGTCTCGGTGGTCAACGCTTTGTCGACCGACACCATCGTCGAGGTCGCCCGCGACCGGATGCTCTACCGGCAGAGCTTCGCCCGCGGCCTCGCCACCTCGCGGCTCGAGCCGGTCGGCGCCGCCCCCAACCGCCGCGGCACCACCGTCGCCTTCACCCCCGACCCGGACATCTTCGGCACCGGGGCCAAGTTCTCGCCCGAGCGGCTGCTCAGGCTCGCCCGTTCCAAGGCCTATCTGTTCGCCGGGGTCGAAATCCGCTGGCGCTGCGACCCGTCGCTCGCATCCGAAACCGTCCCCGAAAGCGCCGTCTTCCAGTTCCCGGGCGGCCTTGCCGACCATCTCGCCGAGCAGCTCGGCGAGCGCCCCTGCGTCACCAACCAGCCGTTCACCGGCCGCCAGGACTTCCCGCCCGACGCCACCGGGACTCCGCAAGGGTCGGCCGAATGGGCGGTCGCCTGGCCGCTGTTCAGCGACGGCTCGGAATCCTATTATTGCAACACCATCCCGACCCCCGACGGCGGCACCCACGAGGCCGGGCTTCGCGCCGCCCTCACCAAGGGCATCCGCGCGTTCGGCGAGCTCATCGGCAACAAGCGCGCGCGCGAAATCACCGCCGACGACGTGATGAACGGCATCGAGCTGATGCTCAGCGTCTTCATCCGCAACCCGCATTTCCAGAGCCAGACCAAGGACCGGCTGACCAGCCTCGAGGCCGCTCGCTTCGTCGAAGGCGCGGTGCGCGATCATTTCGACCATTATCTCGCCGACAATATGGACCGCGGCCGCGCCCTTCTCGGCGCCGTTGTCGAGCGGATGGAGGAGCGCCTCAAGCGCCGCGCCGAGCGCGAGGTCAAGCGCAAGACCGCGACCAGCGCCCGCAAGCTGCGCCTTCCCGGCAAGCTCACCGACTGCTCGAGCGACGACCCCGAAGGCACCGAACTCTTCATCGTCGAGGGCGACAGCGCCGGCGGCAGCGCCAAGCAGGCGCGCGACCGCAAGACCCAGGCGATCCTGCCGATCCGCGGCAAGATATTGAACGTCGCCAGCGCCACCGCCGACAAGATCCGCGCCAACGCCGAGATCGCCGACCTCCAGCTCGCTCTGGGCTGCGGCACCCGCGACAATTGGGATGAGGCCGGCCTGCGCTACGAGCGCATCATCATCATGACCGACGCCGACGTCGACGGCGCCCACATCGCGACGCTTCTGATGACCTTCTTCTTCCAGGAAATGCCCGAGCTGGTGCGCCGCGGCCACCTGTTCCTCGCCCAGCCGCCGCTCTACCGCCTGACCAGCGGCGCCCGCTCGCTCTACGCCCGCGACGACGCCCACCGCGCCGAGCTCGAGGCGACCGAGTTCAAGGGCAAAAAGGTCGAGGTCGCGCGCTTCAAGGGCCTTGGCGAGATGAACCCGCAGCAGCTGCGCGAAACCACCATGGACCCGGCGACTCGTTCGCTGCTCAAGGTCACCCTCCCCGGCCCCTACGAGGACCGCCAGCCGGTCAAGGATTTGGTCGAGCGGCTGATGGGGCGGGACCCGGCGAAAAGGTTCGAATTCATTCAGTCGCGAGCGGCGGCCTTGGACGAAGACGAAATCGACGCCTAGCTGTTCCCCGGCGCAGGCCGGGGCCCAGGAGCCCGTCAGGGCTGTCAAGGTCGAGCAAGGGACGGCCTACGCCGCCTGGACCCCGGCCTCCGCCGGGGAACCATTTTCCTCACGAAGCGAGCGGAAAGCAATTCGGAGAATTGCGAGGGCGAGCGCATGTGGCGAGAGCCGCAGCCCTCGACGAGGACGAGATCGACGCCTAGCTGTTCCCCGGCGCAGGCCGGGGCCCAGGAGCCCGTCAGGGCTGTCAAGGTCGAGCAAGGGACGGCTTACGCCGCCTGGACCCGGCCCAAGGCAGGTTTCGTAAAAGGCGGGGGAGTCTCGGCCAGCTTCGCGTGGTGATCCTGGTCTTGAGCGCTGAAGCCACGCCTCTCGCCGCTCCCCCGGATCAAATCCGGCCCCCGGGCCGCCGCGGCCCCTATTCCGGAAGCAGCTCGCCCGACCCGCCCGCCTCGGCCGGGAAGTCCTTGAGCTTGGGCAGGCCGTCCCTCATCGGCAGCACCGTCTCGGCATAATTGAGATGCACGCTCGGCCGGAAGTCGAGGCCCGGAAGGGTGGCGGCGTGGACGTCGGTGAGGCCGAGCGTCGGATGCTCGACCAGCAAGTGGCCGCCGCAGCGGCGGCAATAGCGGCGGTTGCTGAAGCCGGCCTTGTTGAATGCGGCGAGATTTTCGGCGCCCCGGGTCACCTCGACCTGGTCCGCCGGCCACAAGGTGAAGGCGGTTACCGGCGCTCCGGAATAGGAGCGGCACGACCGGCAATGGCAATAGCCCATGTCGATCGGCTCGCCGCGGGCCTCGATTTCGACCGCGCCGCAAAAGCAGCCGCCCCTGTGGGTCTCGCTCATCGCTTCGCTCCTCAGGCCGCCTCAAGGGCGGCGGCGTCGGGACCGGCGGCGATCCGCTCCAGCTCCTCGACCACCGGCGAATTCTCCGCCTCCTCGGCGACCTTGTCGCCGAGCGCCCTGGCGGCGGCGGCGAAACCGGGCTCGGTGAGCAGCCGGCGGATGGCCTCGGCGAACTCCCCGGCCGGGCTTCCGGCGGCCAGCATCAGGCCGGCGCCGCGGGCGACGACCCGCGCGGCATTGTCGTTCTGGTCGCGGCCGTGGGGCACGATCAGCATCGGCTTGCGGTGCACGAGGCTCCGGGCGACGGTGCCGTGCCCGCCGTGGGTGATGACCAGCGCGGTCTGCCGCAGGACCGCATTGTGCGGCGCGGTCTCGACCAGGCAGCTGTTCTCGTGGGCGCTGAGCTCGTCGGGCCGGATGGTGCCGCCGAGGGTGACCAGCAGCCGCACCGGCAGGCCGGCGGCAGCGTCGATGATCCGCTGCAGGACGCCGACATGGTCCTGGAAGCTGGTGCTGAAGGCGACCAGCGCCAGCGGCCGCTCGTCCTCGTCGCTCCACGGCGACTGCCATGGCTCGGCCCAGGCGGGGTCGTCGAGCTGCGGCCCGACGTAGCTTATGTGCGGCGGCAGCTCGGCGGGAGCGAAGTCGAAGGCGCGCGCGGTGCCGAGCAGCAGGTGCTCGGCCGACAAATGCTGGTCGCCGAGCGTCGCGAGCGGCTGCAGGCCAAGCTGCGCCCGGGCGACGTTCAGGGTCGCCAGGCCGCCGGCCTCCATCTCCCGGTTCGCTTGCGCGACCGCCGCGTGCAGCGCCTCGTCCTCGGCGTTCGCCGCCGGCATCAGCCCCGGGCCGATCGGCGGGATTCCGGGGATCGGGAACAGGCTGATGTTGGCGGTCAGCAACGCATGCTTCTGGCCGACGGCCTCGCAGCCGATCATCACCCCGAACAGCATCTCGCTCGACACCACCAGGTCGGCCGGCTCGCGCTCCAGCTCCTCGATGACGTCCTCGGCATAGGCCAGCGCCGGGCCGGTCATGATCCGGTCGAGTACGCGCTGGATCTGCTCGGGCGGAGTCGCCACCTCCCAGTCGCGGAAGACATCGCTGTCCTTGCTCCGGTCGGGCCGGCTCGGCGCCCGCGTCCACGGGCTGAAGCGCGCTCCGGCGGCCTCGGCCTCGCCACGGTTGCAGCGGTCGCTCATCACCCGGACGGCGTGGCCGCGCTGGCGAAGCTTGCGGGCCACGGTCAGCGCCGGCCCGACCGAGCCTCCGCCTTCCCAGGTCGTGAGCAGGAAGTTGAGCGGGCGTTCTTTTGTCATCGGCGTTCCCCTGTCTCGTCGTCCGCCCGCTATGTCAGCGGAACAGCCGGAATCAGCGCCGCCGAAACGGCGGACACGGTGGACAACAGCGCGAAGAACAGAACCACAATTCTCTTCGATATCAGATCGTTCAAGCTATTCATCCTCTTCCCTTTCAATTGAAAATCTTGGCGCGTTCGACGCCGATCGCCGCGGCGCACAGGCCTTCGACCATGGCGCGGTACTCGCCGACCGGGCGGCCCATGTCCTTTCGCACCAGCTTCCAGACATAGATGTCGCCGGCGACCACAAGCGCGTCGAGCGCCTGCCGCTGCTCGTCGGGGGCCATGGACCGCAGCCACGGATCGAAGGCGGCGCCCATCCATTCGCGGTGCCTGGCGCGCCCGATGTCGGTCATTGCCTTCATCGCCGGATAGCGGTCTTCCTGGGCGAGCGAGCGCATCACCAGCTCGCCGACCTGCTCATAGTCGGCGACCAGCGCCGCGACGGCGGCGGCGGCATCGCCCGGAGCGACCTCGCGCCGGCGGCGGATTTCGGTTCCGAGCCGTTCGTGGACCGCCGACAGCAGCCCTTCCTTGCTCCCGAACCGGCGAAGCACGGTCTGGACGGTGACTCCGGCATCGGCGGCGACCTCGTCGAGCTTGATCTCGTCGAACCAGGTTTCCGCCAGCCGCCGGGCGAACGCATCGAGGATGCGCTCGCCGGTCGCCTCGGCGGCCTTGGCCCGGGCGGATTGGCGATAGGTTCTTCTCGGCGATTCGATATTCATGCGAATCGCTTTAACATGAAATTCAGGCGGCGCAAGCTTTTATTTTAGTGGCACTCACATGAAATTGACGGAGTCGGCCGTCGCTGGCCGCAGAAAGCCCTGTCCTACAGCCCCCGATTTATGTTCCACTCGGCCCCGTGAGCCGCGAATCGCCCGTCATCGCCGCCCGTGCTCCTCGCCCGCGTCCGGCCGGGCCAGCTAAGGGCCCCGGGCGGCTTAAAGTCACGAAAATGGTCGTCTTCTACGGGACATTAGCGACCTTAAGCGCTCCCCTGCCCCGCCGCGCCGGCCGCAAGGGAACCATTCCCTAGCGGGCGCCGAACCCGTTCAGCATCGTCTTGATCGTCCGGAACAGGATCAAGAGGTCGAGCCATGGCGAGAAATATTTGATGTAGTAGAAGTCGTATTGCAGCTTGCGGTTGACCTCGTCGACTTGCGCCACGTGGCCCTGGTTGACCTGCGCCCAGCCCGAAATCCCCGGCTTCACGACGTGGCGGTAGCGGTAATAAGGCAGCTCGCTGGTGTACCATACCGACAGCACCTCGGCTTCGGGCCGCGGCCCGATCCAGCTCATCTCGAACTTCAGGATGTTGAAGATCTGCGGCAGCTCGTCGATCCGAGTTCGCCTCAGGAAGCGGCCGACGCGGGTCACCCGCTCGTCGCCGTCGCTGGTCATCGCCGCCTGCCGCTCGTCGGCGATTTCGACCGGCTTCATCGTCCGGAACTTGTAGACGGTGATGCGCTTGCCGGCATGGCCGACCCGGCTCTGCCGGAACAGCACGTCGCCGCCGTCGTCGAGCTTGATCGCGGCCGCGACGATGGCCATCAACGGCAGCGCCACCGGCAGCATTGCGACCGCGAACAAAAAGTCGGTGAGCGACTTCAAATGGAAATAGCCGCGGGCAGGAAGCAGCGAGCCGAAGCTGTTCTCGGAAAGATGGGCAAGCTCGACCCGGCCGGTCAGCGATTCGGACAATTGCTTCACCTGGTAGACGATCCGGCCGGCAAGCGCGGCGTCGGCGAGGAACGCCTCCCATTCGTCGGGCATGTCGGCGGCAAAATCGGCGACGATCGCGTCGCACCGCGCCGCATCGGACAGGCGCGGCCGTTTCATCACCAGCCAGTCGACGGCGGTGATCGCGGTCAGCGACCCTGCCTGGCCGATCGGCACGATGGCGATTTTCTGCCGCACCCGCCGCTCGGCAATGAACCAGGCGAGGTACAGCCACAGGACGTGGACGAGGAAACCGCTGGTCAGCGCCAGGCGGTCGTATGGCAGCCGCGACAGCAGCAGGAAAAGGATGATCAAGCCATGGCCGGCCAGGGCGGTCGGCAGGATCACGTAACTCGAGCGAATGCCCGGGTAAGTGGTGACCGACAGGCGCATCCAGAAGGCGAGGATGATCGCCGCGGCATTGCCGAACATGGCGTTGAGGTTAGGCGGATCCGCAGCCGAACCCTCGGTGACCAGCGAACGGACGATGTAGGGCAGGATCGCCCCAAGCACCATCGCGACGGCAAATTGGAAGCGCTTGCGCGCAATCAGCGACCGTCGCCGGCTTCGCTGGGTTTCGCGCCGACTGATCGAAACTGGTGCGCCTTCGATCATAATGTCCACCGGTCGATCGCCGGGTCGAGCTCGAGCTCGCGCCACATCCCCTTGAGGTCGGCGATTGTCCCGCCCGGGCTCACCATCGCCACCAGCTGCTCGGCGCCGAGCGAGCGGTACGGCGCATGAGCGACGGCGCCGACCACCAGATCGTAGCGATTGCCGTTGGGCTCGCTGACCTTCAGGCGGTACTCGCGCTCGACTTCGCGAGGGTCGGCGAGCGGATCGCGGACCTCGACCTCGTGGCCAAGCTCATGCAGCCTTTTCACGACGTCGAACGAGCGGCTGTTGCGCAGGTCGGGAACATTTTCCTTGAAGGTGAGCCCTAGCACCAGCGCGCTGCCGGGGCGGCCGCGACGCTGGTGGAGCGCCTCGGCGATCCACTGACCCATGCCGTCATTGGTCTCGCGGCCGGCGAGGATCACTTGCGGGTGATGGCCAAGCTGCGCGGCGAGATGGCTGAGATAATAGGGATCGACGCCGATGCAGTGGCCGCCGACCAGCCCCGGCTCGAACGGCAGGAAGTTCCACTTGGTGCGCGCCGCCGCAAGGACGTCCCAGACGGAAACGCCGACCCTGGACAGGATCTGGGCGACCTCGTTCATGAATGCGATGTTGATGTCGCGCTGCGCATTCTCGATTGCCTTGGCCGCCTCGGCCGCTTTGATCGACGCCGCCCGAAACACTCCGCCGGTCGTCACCGCGCCGTAGATCTGGGCGAGTTGCTCGACGACATCCCCGTCCTCGCCGGCGATGACCTTGGCGATCCGGTCGATACTGTGCTCGCGGTCGCCCGGGTTGATCCGCTCAGGCGAGTAGCCGAGCCTGAAGTCGCGGCCGCGGGTGAAGCCGCCAACGCGCTCGATTTCCCGGCCGCAGATGTCCTCGGTCACGCCGGGATAGACGGTGCTTTCGTAGACGATGGTCGGCCGCCTCCCGGCTTCCATCACCTCGGCGATCATCTGAGTCGCCGCCATAACGGCTCCGAGGTCAGGCCGACGATCCTCGTCGACCGGGGTCGGCACGGTGACGATGTAAACGTCGGCGCCGCGGCAATCGTCCGGAGCGTCGGTCAGTCGCAGCGAACTGCCGGCGAGCGCCTCGGCGTCGACCTCGCGGGTGCGATCGTGACCCGAGCGGAGCTCGCCGATTCTGTCCGGATCGATGTCGAAGCCGGTAACGTCGAAATGCCTGGCCAGCGCGACGGCGAGCGGCAGCCCGACGTAGCCGAGGCCAATGACGACTATCGCCGGATCCGAGCTAGCCATCCCACGCCACTATACGCCCTGCCAACCGTTTCGGATGCAAAATAGCTCCGTATTGGTTGGAATACGTGCCGGCGCTTCGGTTGGCTAGTGCGGCAGCCGCCCTCGGCCGATGCCGAAATAGGTGAGTCCGACGCGCTCTGCCTCGGCCGGCTCATAGACATTGCGCAGGTCGATCAGCGCCCGCCCACGCATGGCCCTGGCCAGGCGCCCGAGGTCGAGCGCCCGGAATTCGTCCCACTCGGTAACGATCACCAGCGCATCGGCGCCGTCGGCGGCGGCATAGGCGTCGCGAGTGAAGTCGATCCCCGGCAAAAGCGGCTCGGCCTGATTCATCGCCACCGGATCGAAGGCGGCGACACTTGCGCCTTTGTCCTTGAGGCCGTCGATCAGAGGAATCGACGGCGCGTCGCGCATGTCGTCGGTGTTGGGCTTGAAGGCGAGCCCGAGCACGGCGATCCGCTTCCCGGCGAGGCTTCCGCCCACCGCCAGTTCGACCCGGTCGGCGAGTGCCGCCTTGCGATTGTCATTGACCGACACGACGGTGCTGACGATGCGCTGCTCGACGCCAGCCTCCTCGGCGGTCTGGAGCAGCGCTAGAGTGTCCTTGGGGAAGCAGCTGCCGCCGTAGCCCGGACCGGCGTGCAGGAATTTCGCGCCGATCCGGTTGTCGAGTCCGATGCCCCGGGCGACGTCCTGGACGTCGGCGTCGACTGCCTCGCACAGGTTTGCAACCTCGTTGATGAAGCTGATCTTGGTCGCAAGGAAGGCGTTGGCCGCATATTTGGTCAGCTCCGCCGTTCGGCGGCCGGTGAACAGGATCGGTGCCTGGTTGAGGAACAGGGGCCGGTAGATTTCGCGGAGGACCTCGCGAGCTTTTTCGTCCTCGGCTCCGACGACGATCCGGTCGGGAATCTTGAAGTCCCGGATGGCCGCGCCTTCGCGCAGGAATTCCGGGTTGGAAGCGACGGCGACCCCCGCGACTCCTTCCTCCGCGAGCACTTCGGCAATCCGGTCGCCGGTGCCAACTGGGACGGTGGACTTGGTCACGACCACGGTTCCCGGCTTCACCGATTTCGCGAGCTCGCGCACCGCCTCGAACACGAAGGTCAGGTCGGCGTGACCGTCACCGCGCCGGGCCGGAGTGCCGACGGCGATGAACACTGCCTCCGCGCCTTCGGCGCCGCTTGCCAGGTCGGTGGTGAAATGGAGCCGCCCGCGCTCGACGTTGGCCTTGACCAGTGCCTCGAGGCCAGGCTCCCAGATCGGCATCTCGCCGGCGTTGAGGCGGTCGATCTTGCCCTGGTCCTTGTCGACGCAGGTCACCTCGTGGCCGAAATCGGCCAAGCAGGCGCCGGACACGAGCCCGACATAGCCGGTGCCGATCATGGCGATGCGCATGAATCACTCCTGATGACTGAAGCGGCGGCCCTTAAACGGCGCCCGCGTGCGTGGCTAGCCGCCGAACAGGCCTCGATTTTGCCGGAAATCGTCCCTACATGGCCCGCCTTCCGATGGCTACCATCACTCTCCCGAAGCCCCCTCGCGTGGGCCTGGTTTCGCTCGGCTGCCCGAAGGCGCTGGTCGACAGCGAGCGAATCATCACCAAGCTGCGCTCTGACGGCTATGACATGTCGCCCGACTATGCCGGCGCCGACGTTGTGCTGGTCAACACCTGCGGCTTCCTCGATTCCGCCAAGGCCGAAAGCCTCGAGGCGATCGGCGAGGCCATTGCCGAGAATGGCCGGGTCGTCGTCACCGGCTGCATGGGCAAGGATGCCGAGTTGATCCGCGAGCGCTTCCCGCAAGTACTCGCAGTGACCGGTCCGCAGCAATATGAGGAGGTCGTCGCAGCTGTTCATGACGCTGCCCCGCCGGTGCCGTCGCCTTATCTCGACCTGGTTCCGGAGCAGGGGCTCAAGCTCACCCCGCGCCACTACAGCTATTTGAAGATTTCCGAAGGCTGCAACCACCGCTGTGCCTTCTGCATCATCCCCTCGCTGCGCGGCGATCTCGCCAGCCGCCGCCCGGACGCCGTCCTGCGAGAGGCCGAAAAGCTGGTCGCGGCCGGGACCCGCGAGCTGCTGGTGATCAGCCAGGACACTTCGGCCTACGGAGTCGACCTGCGTCACGCCGCGTGGCCGTGGAAGGGGCGCGAAGTGCGCGCCCACATGACCGATCTCGTGCGCGAGCTCGGCTCGCTCAAGACTCCGGACGGCCAGACCCCCTGGGTTCGACTCCATTATGTCTACCCCTATCCGCACGTCGACCGGGTCATCCCGCTGATGGCGGAAGGGCTGGTCCTTCCCTACCTCGACATTCCGTTCCAGCACGCTTCGCCCAAGGTGCTTCGAGCGATGCGCCGCCCGGCCAATGACGCGCGCGTGCTGCAGCGCATCGGCGAATGGCGCGCGCTCGTGCCCGACATCACCATCCGCTCCTCATTCGTCGTCGGCTTCCCCGGCGAGACGGACGAGGATTTCGAATATCTTCTCGACTGGCTGGTCGAGGCACAGCTCGACCGCGTCGGCGCGTTTCGCTTCGAACCGGTCGAGGGCGCTGCCGCCAACGCGCTGCCCGATCCCGTCCCTGAAGAGGTCAAGCAGGAGCGCTGGGAACGGGTGATGGGCCTGTCGGCGCGGATCTCGGCCGAGAAGCTCGGTACCAAGGTCGGACGGACAATCGACGTCCTCATCGACGCGGTCGATGCCGACAGCGGCGGCGCCACCGGCCGCTCCAAGGCCGACGCGCCCGAGATCGACGGCGAGGTCCACCTGCGCGACGCCGCCGGGCTCAAGCCGGGCGAAATCGTCCGGGTACGGGTTGAAGATTCTGACGAACACGACCTGTTCGGAGTCCCAGCCTGAATTCCTTGCTGGTGGGGGGGGAGCCTGAACGCCAGCCGACCGCCGGGTTCAGGCTGGCGAAGCCCGCGACCGTCTAGCGGGACAGGTCGTCACCGATTTCGTTCGAGGCTTTCGATGTCTGTCCGCACCGCTGCTTTCGCCGCCGTCGCGCTCGGCGCGATCTCCGCCGCCGCTCCGGCTCCGGCCGCGGCCCGAAGCTTCCTCAACCCGGCCCTGTGGGAGATCGGGCCGATCATCAACGGCCGCAATTACTCGGTCGGGAGCCCGGTCAGGCCCTCACCGCATCCGCGCGGCTTCGCCATCGACATTCCGACCCGCGGCCATGTCAATTACGTCACTTTCCGCCACGGCTCGCTCGCCGGAAAATCGCGCATCATCCTGCGCTACCGGCTGGAGGCGGCGCCAGGCGTGCAGATCTTCCCCCGAACCTTGCCCGGAGCGCCCTCGATCCTGTCGCTTTATTTCCAGCGCGGCGGCGACACCTGGAGCTCACGCGGCCCCTATGAAAGCTACCGCTGGTATTCGACCTTCCGCGTCCATTCGCCGATCGTTCCGGGCGAGCATGTGCTGACCGCCGGCCTGAACGAGAATTGGACGGCGGTCCAGACCTCGAGCGCCAGGACCAATCCGGCCGGCTTCCGCCAGGCCGTGGTCGAGGCCGACCGGGTCGGCTTCGTCCTCGGCGGCGGCGAAGGCTATGGCAAGGGCGTCTTCGCCACTGGACCGGCGCGGCTGATCGTCACCGACTTTAGGGTCGAATGATGGTTTCGCTGCCGCGCCCACGGCCGGCCAGTCCCTCGCGGACTGGAACGATCAGCTCTTCTCTCGCGGATCGTCGGCGGGGTTAACGTACTCGATCGCCCACGGACCGGTACTGCTGATCTGGACAACCGTCTCCTCATCGACGTGCGCGTAATGCGCCAGCCCGGGGTCGAACGCGAAGAAGCTTCCGGCCGGAAGCCGCCGTGCCCTGGCTCGATCGGCCGTGTCGCCCATGCCGACGTGGAACGCCCCCGAGATGACCGTGACGATTTCCGGCTTCGGGTGGGTATGCGGGGCAATTCGGAAGCCGGCAGGCAGTTTCAGGCGCATCACGAACAGCCCCTCCTTGCCCGGGTCGCCGTGCAGCACCGCGGACTGTGCGCCCGACTCGAGCGACGGCGGCCCGGCAGTCCAGCTCACCTGATCGGCGGCGATGATGTGGTGCGCCGGCTGCCCCGTCTGCCCGGCCTGTTGATTGGCTTGCGTATTGCCAACTTCGGCTTCGTGGGCAGGCCTGTCGCAAGACGAAACCACCAATGCTGCCGCAGTGGCGAGCATGATCTTCCTCAGCATTTCTCTCTCCCCTGTTTGACGTTCCGTAAGGCTGATCCCCTCACTTTTGAAACCAGCCGAGAATCGCCACAATGGCGGCAATTGCGCTCAGTAGGAATGCAACGACGACCACCAGTGCGGCTGAACTCGAACGCCTGTTATCTTTTGCAGTCGGCGGCCGTTCATCGGGTTTTCGGGCAATCCGCCACAAGGCGACCGCCGCAATAACCAGAAACAGCGCCCCGAATATTGCAACGACGTAGCTGACATCACGCATGGCGACACAATGCGCCGCGGCTGTGATGGCGGCAAGTCGCCACTTTCAGCGCTCTGGTGCCGGTCAATCGAACCGCACGCAAACCCGGGCCACTGTCGCGCGGTGGCTCCTCACGGGCCGTGTCTTTCGATGCTCCGCCGGACCATGGCATCGAGCGCATCATCGACCGCGGCAGCTTCGTCAGTCCGCCTCTGGGCCTTATCCTTCAACCGGTCCTCGCGCTCTTTCGCGGTTTCCGGGTTGCGCTTCTTTCGCATCGTACCTCCACAGCATTGGGCCTGTGACGCCGGTGGTCGTGCAGGCATAAGCCGGCTCCTTGGCGTTTGAAAGTTAGTTGCCGCAAGTCGTGATGTCGCATTCCGCCGAAGACTGAATTCGGAAGCGTAACGCTGGGAACGCGACTGTTGTCGATCCGGTTTGTCGCCTCATGACAGCGCGGATTCCCAAAGAAGTCCTGGTCGTCGAGGACGAGCCGATCGTCAGGATCGTCGCCGCCGATGCGCTTTGCGAGCGCGGCATCATGGCGTGGGAGGCGAGTGACGCGGATGAGGCCCTGCGGGCGCTCGACAAGCATCCGCGCATTGGCCTCGTGTTCACCGACGTGAGCATGCCGGGCGAAATGGACGGGCTTCAGCTGGCTCACGAGGTGAGCGCCAACCGCCCGAACGTCGAGCTCATCATCACGTCAGGGGCGGCTTCGGTTGCCGAGGAGGAATTGCCGGACAACGGCACATTCTTGCCCAAGCCGTACCAGCCGGAGCGGCTCGCCGACATTGTCGCTGCAAAGCTGGATTGCACGGACGACTAAGCCGCCTTTGTCGCCCTCCACGCCGTCAGCTAAGGCGCAGCCATGACCGACTTCGCCTCACTGCTGCAGCCCGACCGCGGCCAGAAAGCCGTTCCCGTCCATCTCGTCGACAAGACGAGCTTCGAAGATTGGGTGAAGGGCCGCCCGGCCGAAGACCGCGCGCTGCTCGCCGCCCATCGTTTCGACGGCAAGACCGGCTACGCCTTCGCACTGCTGCCACGCCCGGCCGGCGAGCTCGAAGTGGTCAGCGCCGTCGCCAATGTGTCGTCGCTGTCGCCCTGGTGCCTGGCGCGCCTCGCCGATGTCCTTCCCGAAGGCAGCTACCGGCTCGTCGACCACGAGCCCGGCAAGGCGGCGCTCGGCTGGCTGCTCGCCCAGCACCGTCTCGACACCTGGCGCGATCGAAAGGACGAATCGAAGAGCGGCCCCCGTGTGTTGGTCACCCCCGAGCCGGCAAAGATCAACTCGGCTGTTCGACTCGCCGAAGCGACCGCCCTCGTCCGCGACCTCGTCAACACTCCTGCCGGCGATCTCGGGCCGGCCGAGCTCGAACAGTCGGTGCGCGACCAGGCAAAGGCGTTCGGCGGAAAGGTCCGGGTGACGTCGGGCAGCGAGCTCGAGCAGGGCTACCCGATGATTGCCGCCGTTGGCCGCGCCGCCACTCCAGAGCGCGCGCCTCGCCTGATCGAAGTCGAATGGGGCCGGCCCAGCGACCCCCGAATCGCCATCGTCGGCAAGGGCGTCTGCTTCGACACCGGCGGGCTCGACCTCAAGCCCGCCTCGGGCATGCGGTTGATGAAGAAGGACATGGGCGGAGCCGCCCACGCCCTGGCGCTCGCCGGCCTGGTCGCTCACGAAAGGCTGCCGGTACGCCTGCATCTGCTGATCCCGGCGGTGGAAAACTCCGTGTCCGGCGACGCCCTCCGGCCGGGAGACATCGTCCGGTCGCGAAAAGGCCTCCATGTCGAGATCGACAATACCGACGCCGAGGGACGGCTGATCCTCGCGGACGCGCTGACCAAGGCGGTGGAATCGGAGCCGGGCCTGATCGTCGACTTCGCCACCTTGACAGGAGCCGCCCGTGTCGCGCTCGGCCCCGACCTTCCGGCCTTGTTCGCCAACGACGACGACCTGCTCGGGCAGATCGAGGCGAGCGCGAAGGAGGTCGAGGATCCGGTATGGCGGATGCCGCTTTGGGATGCTTATGACGAAATGCTCAAGAGCGACATCGCCGACATGGTCAATTCGGCCGGATCGCCGATGGCCGGCGCGGTAGTCGCGGCAATGTTCCTCAAGCGCTTCGTCCCGGCCGGGACGCCGTGGGCCCATCTCGACACGTTCGCTTGGCGCGACAAGGCGAGGCCGGGCCGTCCCAAGGGTGGCGAGGCGCTCGGCCTGCGCGCCGCCTTCGCCATGCTGCAGGGCCGCTACGGCGGCTAAGATGAACGAAGGCGGCGCTTTTTGGCTTCGCCCCTGCAACATTTCGGCTCCTGTTCGGTTTACTTGCCGACCACGCGACGAAGGGAGTTTCTGCGGTAATGGCCGACGTTACACTGTCAGCCTGGATGCGGGCCCTGATCGCATATGTCCGCTCGGGCGAGCCCGACCTCACCAACCGGCAGATGGCGCTGTTGCTTCTTGTCTATCTGACTCCGGGCCCGCACACGGTCCGGGGGCTCGCCAAGGTGCTCGGAGTTTCGAAGCCGGTCGTCACCCGCGCCTTGAACACTCTCGGCGCCCTCGGCTATCTGCGCCGCGAACGCGATCAGGACGACCGGCGCAACGTGTTCGTCGTCCGCACCAATAACGGGGCCGAATTTCTTGAAGGGTTCAAGCGCAACCTCCGCGACGGGGCGGACGGGCAGTCCGCGGCCGTCCACCGACCGGTCATCGGCCAGGCTGCCTACGCGCACCAGCGCTGAGGGATTTGCCCTCGCCGGACGTTCGAACCGTCCCGACCCCCATTTCAACGCCTATCGCGCCGACCTCGCCGACGTGCGCCTTGCGGGCGTCGTCATCGCCTCCCATTACGCCGAGCCGCTCGAGCGCGTCGTGACAAATCCCACGCTGCTGCGTTCGGGCCCGAGCGACGAGGCGGAGGTGCTCGCCGAACTGCCTCCAGGGAGCCCCTTTTCCGTGCTCGACGACACTCTCGGCTGGGCCTGGGGCTATGGCGGCGACGATCGCCGGGTCGGCTATGTCGAGAGCTCGGCGCTGGGCCTCTGAGCTACATTTCGCCGCGGGCGCGGCGGATTGCCCGCCATCTTGCAACGTTGGCGTTATGCTCCTCGAGCGTTCGGGCGAAAACATGGCCGCCGCGGCCATCCGCGACATAATAGAGGGCGTCGGTATGCGCAGGATTTAGGACCGCCTCGATGCTCGCTCGCCCCGGATTGGTAATCGGCCCGGGTGGCAGGCCGGCAACGGCGCGAGTATTGTACGGATTGCGGTCCTGGAGCTCGGACCTGCGGATCAACCGCCCGAGCGGCCGTCCCTGGGTGATCGGATATATGGTCGTCGCGTCCGCCCCGAGCATCATTCCGATCCTCAGCCGGTTCGACAGGACTCCGGCGACCATTCGCCGCTCGTCGGGCTTGGCGGTTTCCTTTTCCACGATCGACGCCAGGATGACGGCTTCCTGCGGAGTCCGGACCGCGGTCCGATCGGAGCGCTTAGGCCACAAGTCATCGAGCGCCTGCCGCATCGCAGCCTGCATCCGCTCCACCACCGCTGCCCGAGCCTCGCCGCGCCGATAATCATAGCTGTTGGGCAGGACCGACCCTTCCTCGGGGACTGCGATCTCGCCGGTGAGATGCTCGACGGCCATCAGCCTTTCGTGCACCAGAACCGAAGGCATGCCTTCGGGGATGGTCACCAGCCGCCGCACGGGCTGACCGTGCTGGAGATGGTCGAGGACCTGCGGACCGCCCATCTCGGGCGCGATCTCGAACTCGCCGGCCTGGATCGGGTCTTGCGAGCCGAATAGCCGCGCCATCGCCCGGAAGGTCCGCGCCGTCCCCGGTATCGCCCGGGCCGCCTCGAGCTGCGCCGCGACCCGAGCGAGGCTCGAGCCCTGCTCGACGACGATCGTCACCGGCTCGCTGGCCGGTCCCGGACGCGCCCAGAGCGCCCAATAGGTCGCTGCTCCCGCCGCCAGCGCGAGGAGCGCCAGCCCCAGCAAAACGCGCTTGATCACCTCGGCCGCTTAGACCGCCCGCATCGCCAGGCTGGCGTTGGTTCCGCCGAAGCCGAAGCTGTTGTTGAGCACCGCCTTGACCTTGCGCTCCTTGGGCTGGTGCGGGACGAGGTCGACGTCGCCGCACCCATCGCTCGGATTGTCGAGGTTGAGGGTCGGCGGCACGACCTGGTCGCGCAGGCTAAGGATGCAGAAGATCGCCTCTACCGCGCCGGCGCCGCCGAGCAGGTGGCCAATCGCCGACTTGGTCGAGCTCATCGACACATTGGCGACGGCATTGCCGAACAACCGCCGGACCGCGCCCAGCTCGAGCTCGTCGCCGAGCGGCGTCGAGGTGCCGTGGGCGTTGATGTAATCCACGTCCGAAGGCGACAGCTGGGCGCGCTTCAGGGCCATTTCCATCGCCCGGTAGCCGCCGGCGCCTTCGGGATGCGGCGCGGTGACATGGTAGGCATCGCCGGACAGGCCGTAGCCGACGACTTCGGCGTAGATGGTGGCGCCGCGCTTCCTGGCTCGTTCATATTCTTCGAGAACGACAACTCCGGCGCCCTCGCCCATGACGAAGCCGTCGCGATCCTTGTCATAGGGCCGGCTGGCGCGCTCCGGCTCGTCGTTGAAATTGGTGCTGAGCGCCCGCGCCTGGGCGAAGCCGGCGATTCCGATCGGGCAGATCGCTGCTTCGGCGCCGCCGGCGAGCATGACGTCGGCATCGTCCATCGAAATCATCCGCGCGGCGTCGCCGATCGAATGGGCACCAGTCGAGCAGGCGGTGACCACGGCATGGTTCGGGCCCATCAGCCCGTAGCGGATCGACACCTGGCCGGAGATGAGGTTGATCAGCCTGCCGTGGACGAAATGCGGACTGACCCGCCGGGGCCCCTTTTCGTGCAGGACGAGGCTCTCCTTCTCGATTCCGGGAAGGCCGCCGATTCCCGATCCGATCGACACTCCGGCGCGGTAGCGCTCCTCCTCGCTCATGTCGGTGAGGCCGGCATCCTCTAGCGCCTGGCCAGCAGCATCGATTCCGTAGACGATGAACGGATCGACCTGGCGCTGGATCTTGTGGTCGACGCGCTTGCCCGGGTCGAAGCCATTTTCTTCCTCGGCGCCGCGCACCTCGCAGGCGATCTTGCAAGCATAGTCGGACGCGTCGAAGCGGGTGATCTTCCGGGCGCCACTCTTGCTCGCGAGGATATTTTTCCAGCTCGTCTCGACGTCGGCGCCCAGCGGCGTCACCAGCCCAAGACCCGTCACCACGACACGGCGCATGCTCGATACTCCCAATCCTTAAAATGCAAACGGCCTCCCGATGGCGGGAAGCCGTTCGTGCCGCCTCTAATCGGCGCTTCGAGGCGGCAGCAAAGCGGCCTTGCCGGCGTCAGCCCTGGTTCTGGTCGATATAGTCGATCGCGTCCTTAACCGTCGTGATCTTCTCCGCGGCATCGTCCGGGATCTCGACACCGAACTCCTCCTCAAAGGCCATCACCAGCTCGACGATGTCGAGGCTGTCCGCGCCCAGATCGTCGATGAAGCTGGCATCTTCGGTGACCTTGTCGGCCTCGACGCCAAGATGTTCGACGACGATCTTCTTTACCCGATCGGCAGTCTCGCTCATGTGGGGCTTCCTCCGTATTGGTTTGGCGCTGCCCTAGCCGCGCCGCCGCCGCGCGGCAAGTGGCGGCCTTGGTGGCAGGATCGCACGGCGCTATCGCGTTCGGGCATGGCGGACAGCAGGAATCTGACGGCGGGCGAGATCGCGCTTGCCCGTTCCATTTTCGGCGATGCGATCGATTATTCGCGAGTCTCGATGATCCGCCGCAAATGGTGGCCGTTGCAGCCGCGAGGGATCGTCATGGCGCCGACAGGCAACATCCATTTTCATCCCGACAGCGACCGCTGGTCCGACGATTTCAGCAAGGAACCGCTGCACGCGCAAGGACTGTTCATCCACGAGATGACCCATGTCTGGCAGAGCCAGACCCGCGGCCGCCTGTACCTGCCGCTGATGCGCCACCCGTTCTGCCGCTATTCTTATGAGCTGGTGCCCGGCCGGCCGTTTCACCGCTACGGACTGGAGCAGCAGGCCGAAATCGTCCGCCACAGCTTCCTTGCCGAACGCGGCGCCTGGTCGCGCCGCTGCGCGCCGAGCGAATTTCTGCCGTTCGGCCAGGCGCCGACAGGCCTGTAACAATCCTGCAACAGGAGTGGCGGGAAAATCGGCAGAATGCGTTGGCCCTCTTCGCTGATTGCGCAGCTTCGGGCATATCTCCGGCGATATTGGTCAAAGGGGGCTTACATGCGCACTACCGCTTATCTGCTGATCGGCACCGCCGCCGTTGCGTTTACCACCCCGGCACTTGCCCAGACCACCCAGGAGGACGTCGCCCAGGCAGTCAACCCGCCCGACGCGACCCAGACCCAAACCGCCCAGGCGGCGCATAGCGGCGACATCATCGTCACCGCCACCAAGCGCGCATCGCGAGTCCAGGACGTCCCCTTCTCGATCAATGCCCAGACCGAGCAGGACATCCAGCGCGCCAACGCACAGACCATTGAGGATATCAGCCGCAACGTCGCCGGCCTCGCCGTTCAGAACCTCGGTCCCGGCCAAAGCCAGGTTTCGATCCGCGGCGTCTCCGCGGGCCAGATCGTCCGCGACCAGCCCGGCGTGAAGGAGCAGGTCGGCGTCTACCTCGACGAATCGGTGATTTCACTGTCGCTGTTCACGCCGGACTTCGACCTCTTCGACCTCAACCGCGTCGAGACCCTTCGCGGGCCGCAGGGCACCCTGTTCGGATCGGGGTCGGTCGGCGGAACCGTCCGCTACATCACCAACCAGCCGCAAATCGGCCAGACGACGGCGATGATTGAGGCCAACGTCAACGCGGTCGACGAAAGCGACATCGGGTCTCACCTTAAGGGCACGGTCAACGTGCCCCTCGGCCATAACGGGGCGCTTCGGGCGGTCGCCTATGGGACGCGCTTCGCCGGCTTCATCGACGCGATCGGGCCTGCCGCCGGCAAGAACATCAACGACGGCACGCGCTACGGCGGCCGGGTCTCGCTGCTTTACGAGCTGACTCCCGACGTCAAGATCACGCCTCGCATCGTCTATCAGAAGGCGAGCGCCAACGGCTTCAACCGCGAGGAGGTCTACAACTTCTACGCGAACGAGTTCACGACTCCCGCGACCACGTTCGATTCCCGGCAGCAGTTCCTGATGCGGCGGGAACGATTCGAGGACGAGACCCTGCTTGCCGACCTGACCGCCTCGGTCGGCTTTGGCGGTGCCGAAGTGACCTCGATCACCACCTACATCAATCGCGACATTCTCGTCAGCCGCGACGCCTCGGCCCTTAGCGGATCGGTCGGCATCGTTCCCTTCACGACTGTCTTCGGATTCAATCCGTCGATTGCCGGGCTGACATCCAATCTGCGCGACACCACGGATCTCAAGCAATGGACCCAGGAGCTTCGGGTGTCGTCAACCGGAGCGGGCCCGCTCCAATGGGTCGTCGGTGCCTTCTATTCCGACATTGACCGTTTCTACCGTCAGCGGCTGCCGACTCCGGGCTACGATGCGCGGGTCGACGCGGTGTTCGGCGCGGGGACATCGGTCGCGGTGGCGAACGGGTTCCCGGCCGATTCGCCGTACAACTCGGATCTTCCGTACGATATTCGCCAGGGAGCAGTGTTCGGCGAAGGCAGTTATGACTTCGGGGATATCAAGGTCACCGCCGGCGGCCGCTATTACGAATTCCGCGAAGAGCGCGACTTTGTCTCGGGCGGCATTTTCTCGGACGTCAACACCAACCTCGGCGACAAGACCAAGTCGAACGGTTTCTCGCCGCGCGCGATCCTCACCTACGAGCCGAACCGGAACCTGAGCGTCAATCTGCAGGCGGCCAAAGGTTTCCGGCTGGGCGGGGTCAACGATCCGCTCAACGTTCCGCTGTGCCAGGGCTCGGACATCGACACCTTCGGCGGGTTCCAGACCTACGACGACGAGACGTTGTGGAACTACGAAGCAGGCTTGAAGTCCCAGTTCGGGGGCATCACGTTCAATGCCGCCGCTTTCTACACCGACATCAAGAACCTGCAGACGACGGTCGACGCCGGCACCTGTTCTTCCAGGATCGTGTTCAACGCTCCCAAGGCGCACACCATGGGGGTTGAGGCGGAAATGTCCGCCCGTCCCGCACCGGGGCTGAACCTGTCGCTGGCCGGCAGCTTGATCGAGGCGGAGTTCGACGCTGACGTCCGCGATGCAAACGGCAACATCATCGGCGGAATTCGCAACGGCAACCGACTGCCCTCCGTGCCGCGGTTCCAGGCGGCGGCGACGGCCACCTATTCGCAGCCCATGGGCTCGAATGCGGAATGGTACGTCACGGCCAGCGCGCAACATGTTGGCAGCCGCTACACGCAACCGGGCGACCAGGAGCCCGGCGCCGGGACATTCCCGGTGATTTTCTTCAACCGCACCAACAACACTTATGGCTTCGGCACCCGCACCTTGGATCTCAAGCTGCCGTCGTACCAACTGGTCAATTTGTCGACCGGCATTGAGTGGATGGATGGCCGGGAGGTGGTGCTCTACGTCAACAACCTGTTCGACGAGAATGCCCCGTTGGCCTTCGACCGCGAGCGTGGCGGCCGAGCACGGCTCGGCTTCCACGTCACGCAGCCGCGGACCATCGGCATCACCATCCGGCAGAAGTTCAGCCAGTGACAAGAAGCGGCAAGCCCTCGGGCGAGCCGCCTTCCACCCTCACGCGCCGCTCGCTCCTCATCGGGGCGGGCGGCGCCGCTTTTCTGCCCGGTGTCGCCCGCGCCGCGCAGCGCGGTTCGACCGCGCATGTCGCGGTGGTCGGCGCCGGCGCCTTCGGAGCCTGGACCGCCTGGCACCTGCTGCTCGCCGGCCACCGGGTGACGCTGATCGACGCTCACGGCGCGGCCAACGCCCGAGCCTCTTCCGGCGGCGAATCGCGAATGACCCGCGCCGGGTACGGCAAGGATTCGATCTACACTCGAATGGCGTTCGACAGCCTGCCGCAATGGAAGGCGCTAGAAGCGGAATCCGGCCTTCCGATCTTCGTACCGCACGGCGTCCTGTTCTTCAGCGCCCGGGAAGACGATTATTTCCGCGATTCCGCGCGGGTCCACCGCGAGCTCGGATTCCCGCTCGAGCAACTCGGCCGTGCCGATCTGCAGCGGCGTTTTCCGATGATCGACTTCACCGGCGTCGAGGTTGGTCTGTTCGAGCCCGGCTTCGGAGCCCTCATGGCCCGCCGCGCCGTGCAGACCCTCGTCGCCCGCTTCGTCCGACGGGGCGGCCAGTACCGGCACGATGCCGCGCCGGTCGTCCAGCAGCAGAGACGGGGACCATTGCGGTCGCTTCGGCTGCGCAGTGGCGGCGCGATCCAGGCAGATCGCTTCGTCTTTGCGCTCGGACCGTGGCTGCCGAAAATCTTTCCCGATGTCGTCGGCAACCGGATCTTCGCCACTCGCCAGGAAGTGTTTTTCTTCGCGCCGCCTGCGGGAGACACCCGGTTTCTCCCTGCGGCGATGCCGGGCTGGGCGGATTTCAACGAGGGAGACATCTATTACGGCTTTCCCGATCTCGAAAGCCGGGGCGTCAAGTTCGCCCACGATGCGCATGGTCCGAGGGTCGATCCCGACACGCAGGACCGCCGGCCGAGCGAAGCGGCCCTGGCCGAGATCATCGCCTTCCGCGACCGCCGCTTCCCGCTGCTCAAGGGCGCGCCGCTGACCGAGGCGCGAGTCTGCCAGTACGAGAACAGCTCCAACGGCGATTTCCTGATCGACTTGCACCCGCGGCATAGCAACGTGCTGCTGGTCGGCGGAGGCTCGGGCCACGGCTTCAAGCACGGGCCGGAAGTCGGCCGCTACGCGGCGGCGCGGCTATTTTCTCAAGGCTCGCCCCAGCCGCGCTTCAGCCTCGCTTCCAAGGGTGTGACCCAGCGCCGCGAGGTGCATTAGTCGGGCTTTTTCGCGACCCCGACCAGCGCCGGCCGAAGCAGTCGGTCCTTGAGCATGTAGCCGGCCTGCATCTCCTCGACGATCGTGCCGGGCTCGGCCTGATCGGTCGGGATCTCCATCATCGCCTGGTGGCGGTGCGGGTCGAGCGGCTCGCCGATCGACGTGATCCGCGTAATGCCGTGGCGTGCGAACACCGTCTCCAGCTCCCTGGCGGTGGATTCGATCCCGGCGAGGAAGCTGCTCGCCAGCTTGTCCGAGCGCAACTCGTCGGTGACCGCGACCAGCGCCCGCTCGATATGGTCCTTGATTGCCAGCATGTCGCGGGCGAACTGGGCGGCGGCGTAATTGGCCGCCTGCTGCTTTTCCGCCTCGAGCCTCCGGCGCACGTTATGGGTCTCCGCGGCGGCGTACAGCGCCTTGCTGTTCGCTTCCTCGAGCGCCTTTTCGAGCTCGGCGAGCCGGTCGTGCTCGGCCAGCTCGGGGGCGTCCTGCGCGGTTTCCTTGCGGATTTCCTCCGCTTCCTCGTGAAGCTGATCTTCGTCTTTCATTCGGTCCATCATGCCATCAGTCTCGTAAGCGCCTTGGCTGTGAAGTCCACCATGGGAACCACCCGCGCATAGTTCAACCGGGTCGGGCCGATCACTCCGACCACTCCGACCACCTGTCCTTCGCTGCCGCAATAAGGCGCGGCGATCACCGACGAGCCCGACAGAGCAAACATCCGGTTCTCCGAACCGATGAAGATCCGGCAGCCGCTGGCATCCCGGGCCGCTTCCAGCAAGCGAACGATCTCCTCGCGATTTTCGAGCTCATCGAGCAATTGCTTGACCCGCTCGAGGTCCTCGGCAGCCGCTGGGTCGATCAGATTCGCCTGGCCGCGAACGATCAGCACCGGCCGGCGGGCGTGATCCTCGCTCCAGGCGGCGAGGCCGGCGGCGATGAGCTCGGCAGCGGCCACGTCGAGGGCCTCGCGCCGCTGGCGGATCTCAGTCCTCAGCCGCGCCTCGGCGTCGCTCAAGGTCAGGCCCGACAGCCTCGCGTTGATGAAGTTTGCAACCTGCTCGAGCGCCGCCGGGGTCGTGCCGGGGTCGAGGCTGACGATGCGGTTCTCGACGCTGCTGTCGCTGCCGACCAGGACGGCCAGGGCTCGGTCCGGAGCGAGGGGTACGAACGCGAGTTGCTTGAGCCTAAGCTCGCGCTTGGGCGCCATCACTACTCCGGCCGCCTGCGAAAGGCCCGACAAAGCCGCGGAGGCCGCCGCCAGCGCATCCTCGATCGGCTGATCGCGGACGATCTGGCGCTCGATCTCGGCGCGCTCTCGCGGATCGGGGATCGACGCCTGCATGATTCCGTCGACGAACAGCCTCAGGCCCGTTTCGGTCGGCACTCGCCCCGCCGACGTATGCGGGTGGGTCAGCAACCCGCGCTCCTCGAGATCCTGCATCACGCCGCGGATCGAGGCCGGCGACAGGCTGACGCTGCCCGCCAGCGACTTCGAGCCGACCGGGTGGCCGCGCTCGAGATAGGCCTCGACCACGAGGCCGAAAATCTCGCGCATGCGGTCGGTCAGCTCTGTGATCTCGCCGCTCATACGCGTGCATCTAGGATTGCCGCGCCGCCCGGTCTAGGGAGCGGCCCGTACCAGTATCAGGAGATTTGCATGCGCCCGTCTGGACGCGCCCCCGACCAAATCCGCGAGCTGTCGTTCGAGGCCGGCTTCACCCATCATGCCGAGGGCTCGTGCCTGGTCAGCTTCGGCGGCACCCGCGTGCTGTGCACCGCCAGCGTCGAGGACAAGGTCCCGCCCTTCCTTCGCGGCAAGGGCCAGGGCTGGGTCACGGCCGAATATGGAATGCTGCCGCGCGCCACGCACACCCGCGGCAACCGCGAAGCGGCCAAAGGCAAGCAGTCCGGCCGGACGCAGGAAATCCAGCGGCTGATCGGTCGGTCGCTGCGCGCGGTCGTCGATCTTGCCAAGCTCCCAGACCGCCAGATCGTCATCGACTGCGACGTCATCCAGGCGGACGGAGGCACGCGCACCGCTGCGATTTCGGGCGGCTGGGTGGCGCTTCGGCTGGCGGTCGACAAATTGCTCTCGGCGGAAGCCATTGCGGCTGATCCGATCACCACGCAGGTTGCTGCCGTCAGTTGCGGGATCCACAACGGCGCCGCCGTCCTCGACCTCGACTATGAGGAAGACAGCCAGGCCGGCTGCGACGGCAATTTCGTCCTGACCGGCGAGGGCGCCATCGTCGAGGCACAGGTGACCGCCGAAGGCGAATGCTATGACGAGGAAGCGCTGTTGCGAATGCTGAGGCTCGCGCGGATCGGCTGCGGAGAGATTTTCGAGGCGCAGCGAAAGGCGGTGGGGCGATGAGGCCGATCGGCGACAGGCTGGTGATCGCGACGCATAACCCGGGCAAGCTGCGCGAGATCGCGGCGCTGGTCGAGCCGCTCGGGCTGTCCTGCGTCGGCGCGGAGGAGCTTGGCCTGCCCGAGCCGGAGGAGATCGGCAATACATTCGTCGACAATGCCGACCTGAAGGCGCGCGAGGCCGCCGACCTTTCCGGCCTCCCGGCGCTCGCCGACGACAGCGGGCTCGCCGTCGATGCGTTGCACGGCCTGCCGGGCATCTTCTCGGCGCGCTGGGCCGAGGACGGGGACGGCAATCGCGACTGGATGCGAGCGATGGAGCGGGTGTGGCGCGAGGTGGAGGCCGCCGGCCCCGATGCCAGCCGCGACGCCCATTTCGCCTGCGCTTTGTCGATCGCCTGGCCGAACGACGGCCAGATCGAGAGTTTCGAAGGCCGAGTCGACGGCACGCTGGTGTGGCCGCCGCGCGGCGACAAAGGCTTCGGCTACGATCCGATGTTCGTTCCAGCCGGCTACGACCAGAGCTTCGGCGAGCTGGACCCGGCGGAAAAGCACCGGATCAGCCATCGGGCCGATGCCTTTCGCAAATTGGTGGCGGCGCTGAAGCCATGAACAAGCCGATCGTCCCGAGTGATTTCGAGGGACGTTCGGCTGCGGGCGGTGAAGCGAGGGAGCAGCCGCTTGCGCTCTATGTCCATTGGCCGTTTTGCGTCAGCAAATGCCCCTATTGCGATTTCAACAGCCACGTCCGCGCATCGATCGACCAGGCCGAATGGCGCGATGCCCTGCTCGCCGACCTCGCGTACGAGGCTCGGCTGCTGCCGGGGCGCACCCTCACTTCGATCTTTTTCGGCGGCGGCACGCCCTCGTTGATGGATCCGGCGACGGTGGCGGCGCTGGTCGAGGCCGCGCTTGCCCACTGGCCCGGTAGCGAAGACATCGAAATCACGCTCGAGGCCAATCCCAACTCGGTCGAGGCGGCACGCTTCGCCGACCTCGCCGCCGCCGGCGTCAATCGCTTGTCGCTCGGGGTTCAAAGCTTCGACGATGCGCAGCTCGCGTTTCTCGGGCGGGCCCACAGCGCCGGCGAAGGGCTGGCGGCGCTCGACACGGCGCAGCGGCATTTTCGGCGGGTCAGCTTCGATTTGATCTACGCGCTTCCCGGCGACAGCGAAACCGCATGGTCGCGCACCCTTGAGGCCGCGCTGGCGCAAGGCACGTCGCACCTGTCGCTCTACCAGCTGACCATCGAGCCCGGCACGCGCTTCGCCGCGCTCCACTCCGCCGGCAAGCTCGACCCGCTCGACGGAGATGCCGCGGCGGCGCTTTACGAGCTCACCCAGGACCGGACGGCCGCTGCCGGCATTCCCGCCTACGAGATCAGCAATCACGCGCGCGCCGGCGAGGAGAGCCGCCACAACCTGACCTACTGGCGTTACGGCGACTATGCCGGAGTCGGACCGGGCGCGCATGGCAGGCGGCTCGGTTTTCGCACCGTCCGCCATCGCAAGCCGGAGAATTTCCTTGGCGGCCTTCGGCGCAACGGCCACGGAATCGCCGAAGAGGCGCGGCTCACCGCCCGGGAGTCGGCCGACGAGGCTCTGGTCATGGGGCTTCGGCTGACCGAAGGCATCGAACCTGACGCGCTGGCCGAGCGCTTCGGCCGCGCCGTCGTCGACCGGGTGGCCGCAGATCGCCTGATCGCTAATGGCTATCTCGAGCGGTCGAGAACTTGGCTTCGCACGACCGCGGCCGGGCGGCTGGTGCTGGACAGGCTGCTGCTGGAGCTGGCGGCCTGAAATTAACGAGGCAGCGTCAGCCGCCCCGTTTCAACACCATCTCGTAATTGTCTTTCGAACTGGCGATGTAGTCGTCGATTTGCGCCTTGGCGTCTTCTTCCGCCTGCCTGCGAGAGATTTTGTTCGAGACGTCGAACGTCACCAAGGCAGACTTGAACTTCGCTTCCGCGGCGGCGCATTGCTCGAGAGCGAAGGCCGGGAAAGCGTCGACGGTGATCTTGGAGGCCTTCGCCTGCTGCGTTGCGTCGCGGAGGCATTTGGAAAAGGCATCGCGGGATGAATTCACCGCCGCCATCGAACCCTGAGCCGAGTACAGGGCAACTGCCATCAGGACATCAATCATGCGACTCTCCCCAGAGTCTTGAATACCAACCATGACTCTTTTCTTGCGAGATTGGAAGGGGTTACGACGAATCGTCGAATTGCCCGCCGACCCCCGCTTGCTCCCGAGAGCGTGATGATGCGATGACTTTTGAGCGCCATGACCAACCCCCTGCCGCCTGGACTGTACATTGTCGCGACACCGATCGGAAATCTCGGCGACCTCAGTCCGCGGGCCGCCGACACGTTGCGCAGGGCCGATCTCGTGCTCGCCGAGGACAAGCGCGTGACGGCCAGGCTCCTCGCCCACGCCGGGGCGGCGACGCGCATGGCCAATTACAATGACCACAGCAGCGAGTCCGAACGCGACACCATCGTCGCCCGGCTCGGCGAAGAGGCCATCGCTTTGGTCAGCGATGCAGGGTCGCCGCTCGTTTCCGACCCGGGATTCAAGCTCGTTCGGGCCGCACGAGCGGCGGGGCGCCAGGTCCACACGGTGCCCGGGCCGAGCGCGGCCATCGCCGCGTTGACCCTGTCCGGCCTGCCGACCGACCGCTTTCTGTTCCTCGGCTTCCTTCCGCCCAAGACCAAGGCACGCGCCGACGCGATCGCGGAGGTCGCCAACATCCGCGCTACCCTCGTGCTCTACGAGAGCGGCCCGCGGCTCGCTGACACGTTGCGAGCGCTCGGCGACGGCCTCGGTGATCGCGAAGCGGCCGTGGCCCGCGAAATCACCAAGCTCCACGAGGAATGCGTGACCGGCGACCTCGCCGAACTCGCCGACCGATATTCGGCCGCGGCGCCGAAAGGCGAGATCGTCATTGTCGTCGGTCCTCCGCCGGAGCGAGCCGAAGCGACCGACGCCGAGCTCGACGCGGAGCTCCACGAGGCGCTTGGCCGACTGTCTCCGTCACGCGCCGCCGCCGACGTCGCCGAGCGCCTCGGGGTTCCGCGCAAGCGCGCTTACGCACGAGCGCTCGACCTGGAGCGACAGCGGTGAGGCTCGTCCTGCTTGGAGCCGCTGCGCTAATGGTCACCGGCTGCGCTACCCAGCGCCAACCACCGACTCCCGATTGGTTCGCCGGCGTGTGGCTCGCGCAGCCCGATGGCGAGCGGAGCCTCACCGCCTGCGTCGGCGGCGTATCGGTAAGCTATTTCGCGGACGGCCGGTTCTCGCACTGGGAATGGAGCGGCGAGTGGCGGCTCGATGGCGACCTCCTCATCGAGACCGCCACGCTCGACCATGAGATGATCCCTCCGGAGGAGGTTCCGCTCGGAATTCCGGAAATCAGCCGGATCGAGCGCATCGGCCGCAACGAGTTTCGCCAGACTTTGGCTAGCGGCGATCGAGTGACCTACCTCCGATGCCCGAGCCTCCGCTGAACCGCCGGATTGCCGAAAAGCGCGGACGCGCCGCCGAGACCCTCGCCTGCTGGTGGCTTCGCCTTCGCGGCTGGCGAATCCTCGCGCGGCGGGCGCGCGTTCCGGGCGGCGAGGTCGACATCGTCGCCAGGCGCGGCCGCACCCTCGCCTTCGTCGAAGTCAAGGCCCGGGCGTCGATCGACTCCTCCGAGTGGTCGCTTGACGCTTGGCGGCTGCGCCGCGTCGCCGTCGCCGCCGAGCGGCTGGCGCCGCGATACATGCGCGCGGGCGACGATATCCGCATCGACGCCATGTTCATCGTTCCCCGCCGTCTCCCGCGCCATCTGCCGAACGTCTGGCAAGGTGACAAAGCCGGGCCGCTCGCCTAGTCGCCCGCCCATGCCGCTTCGCGTCGCAGTGCAGATGGACCCGCTCGAACAGGTCAATATCGCCGGCGATTCCACCTTCGCGCTCATGCTGGCCGCGCAGGAGCGCGGGCACAAGCTGTTCCACTATCTGGCGGGCGATCTCACTTATGAGGGCGGCCGAGTCCGGACCCTGGCGCGGCCGGTCAGCGTGCAGCGCGTGCTCGGCAACCATTTCGAGGCGGCCGAGCCCGTCGTGCTCGACCTCGCCGCCGATGTCGACGTCGTCCTGATGCGCCAGGACCCGCCGTTCGACGTCGCATATATCACCGCCACATACCTGCTCGAACGGATCGCCGGGGAAACCCTAGTCGTCAACGATCCGACGGCGGTTCGCGACTGCCCCGAGAAGCTGTTCGTCCTCGACTTCGCGCGCTTCATGCCGCCGACGCTCATTACCCGCTCGCTCGATGAGCTCCGCCGCTTTCACGCCGCCCACGGCGAGATCGTCCTCAAGCCGCTGCACGGCAATGCCGGGGCTGCGGTTCTCCGCATTCCCGCCGACGGCATGAACCTCGGCGCCACCGCCGAGCTGTTCGCCCGGATCTGGCCCGAGCCCTTCATCGCCCAGGCATTCCTTCCCGAGGTCGCCGAGGGCGACAAGCGAATCATCCTCGTCGAGGGGGAAGTCGCCGGGGCGATCAACCGCCGCCCGGCCGGCGGCGAAATCCGCTCCAACCTCGCTGCCGGCGGAAGCGCCGAAGCGACCGAACTCAGCGACCGCGAAGCGGAGATCTGCGCGGCCCTGGGCCCCGAGCTCAGGCGCCGCGGTCTGCTGTTCGTCGGAATCGACGTGATCGGCGGCATGCTGACCGAGATCAACGTCACGTCGCCGACCGGGATCGTCGCGCTCGACCGGTTCAACGGCACCGACACTCCGGGCCGGATCTGGGACGCGATCGAAGCCCGCGTCGGCCGCCGGGACTGACGCGATGAGCGACTGGGTCGTCCGCCTCATCGACCAGACCGGCTATCTCGGGGTAGGCTTCCTGATGTTCCTGGAGACGGTTTTCCCGCCGATACCGTCGGAGGTCATCATGTCGGTGGCGGGCATCGCCGCAGCGCAGGGCAAGATGCATTATGGCCTCGTCGTCGCCTCCGGCACCGCCGGCGCCATGCTCGGCAACATCTTCTGGTACCTCGCCGCGCGCGCCCTCGGAGTCCATCGCCTCAAGCCTCTGATCGACCGCTACGGCCGCTGGCTGACTCTAAACTGGAGCGACATCGAGCGCGCCGAGCGGTGGATGCGGGTCAACGGCGTCTTCCTGGTCTTCCTGGGCCGGATGCTTCCAACCATTCGCTCGCTGATCTCGATCCCTGCCGGACTCCTGCGGATGCGGTTCAAGAGTTTCCTGATCGCCTCGACCATCGGCACTGCCGGCTGGACCGCTCTGCTCGCCGGCGCCGGCTACAAGCTGGGCGCGAACGTCGAGGAGATCGAGCGCTTCATCGGCCCGGTGTCGAGCGCGATCGTCGTCGTCCTTGCTGCCGCCTACGTCTGGCGTCTCGCCACCTACCGCGGGGGGAACGCATAATACATCCGATGCGGATGGCGATTCCCGCAGTTGATCGGGATTTTTGCCGATCAGATTTTTCATCCGAAATGGCTGTTTAGGGAGCTGTTTACCGGCGAATCCCTAACCTCGATCGCGTCGCGGCGATCGGTAGTCACCCCACTGATCGCCGGTCGCCGCGGCAGCCTTTCACGCCCGCGGGTGGGCGTGGCGATAGACGTCGAGCAACCGAGCCGCGTCCACTGCCGTATAGATTTGGGTCGATGACAGGCTGGCGTGGCCGAGCAGCTCCTGGAGCGCGCGCAGATCGGCGCCACCGGCGAGCAGATGCGTCGCGAAGCTGTGGCGCAGCGCGTGCGGCGTCAGGCTGTCTGGGAATCCGAGCCGCATCCGGGCGGCGCGAACGGCGCGCCGCACCAAATCGGCGTTGAGCGGCCCTCCCCGCGCACCAACGAACAAAGGTGAGTCTCCCGCCAGCGGATAGGGACATGAACAAACATAAGCCTCGATCGCCTCGCGAACGGCGGGAACAATCGGGACGATGCGCGTCTTCGACCTCTTGCCGGTCACCCGGATCGCCTGTCCGACCGGCAGGACCCCCGCCTTGAGCGACATTGCTTCGGCGATGCGCAGGCCGGCGCCGTAGAGCAGCAGCAGGATGGCAAGATCGCGCGCACCGATCCACTCCTGGCTTGCGCCGCCGGCGGCATCCTCGGCAAGGCGCATGGCTTCCTCCGGCGAGGCGGGTCGAGGCAGCGTCTGCGGCCGGCGCGGAGCCCGGGTTCGCGGCACCTGCGGGACCTCACCCTGCTGTTCGGCGGCATAGCGAAGCAGCGCCCGGACCGCCGAAAGCTCGCGCGCGGCCGATGCGGCCCCGAGGCCGCTTGATCTGCGATCGGCGAGGAAGGCGCGAAGGTCGGCAGGCGTCAGCGCCAGCAAGGCGTAGCGGCCGATCTCCTCGCCGCGGTGGCGGCCGAGAAATTCGACGAAGCGGTGGGCGGTGGCGACATAGGCGCGCACCGTGTGCGGCGACCGCCGGCGATCGTGCTGCAGATACAGGCCCCAGCGGGCGATCAGCTCCCGCGCCGGATGCCCGGCCTCATCCTCGCTTATTGCGGATCGATCAGCCACCGGCGGATGATAGCGGCAAGGCTGCGGCCAAGGAACATCAGCAATTCCGAGCCGTGGCGAGCGTCGAGGCTCAGTTCCTCGCGCTGGCCGAGCGCGACGATCCCGACCGGAAGCGGCGGCTCGCAATCGATCCTGATCAACGCCTCGGCCCGGATCAGTCCGCTCGCCGGGCCGAACAAGGGATGGCCCCTGGCGACGGTGCGCATCTCGACTCCGTCGACTTCGTCGATCGCCCGCTGCAGGATTTGTGGCGCGACTTCCTGCACCCCGTTGCCGTCGGCACGGAAGCCCTTGTCGCCGACGATCAGCGACAGCGCCACCGCGTCGATGCCAAGGATCAGCGGCCATTCGTGAGTGACGACATGCAACAGCGTGTCGATGCCGTCAGCGTCCATCGCCGCGAGCACCGCCTCGTGGATCGAGGCGACCGCGCCGGAATGGCCGCGGGCAAAGGCGATCAGGTCCTGGTTGGCCTCCTCGACCGCTCCGAGCCGCTCGCGCAATGTCGCGACCGCCCGCTCCTCGAAGGGAATGACCTGTCCCATTCGGCCGATGTTACGCCGGAACGGGTTAATTTCCTACATCGCCACGATCGTGTCGGCCAGCGGACAGGAAAAGAGGGCGGTTAGCCGCCCTCTTCCCGTAGCATTCAGGCTGCTGGCGGTCAGCGAGCGCGCGAAGCAGCCCAGGCCCGCTGCTGGGCGACCCACGCGTCGCGAGCTTCGAACCACGCCGCTCGGCGCAGCGCCCATTCCTGCGCACTCATCGTGCCGCGCTCCGCAAGCCACTCGTCCCGCATGGCCTGCCAATCCCTGCGACCGACCTGGAACGCTTCGCGCCAGACCTCCATGTCTTCCTGCAGGGCGACGCGAATGCGCTGTGCCGCGTCCGCTGGAAACGGCGCGCCCCTGCGGGCTTCCGCGGCCATTGCCAGCGCCTTTGCACGCCGCTCTTCCGCCCACTGGCGATATTGCGCCGCAAGCTCGCGGCGCTGCTCCGCGCTCAGCCGCTGCTGATCGGCGAAGTCACGGCCGAACTGGCCGCGCTGATTGGCAATGTTGTTGCGCGCATAGTCCGCGGTTCCGAGCCCGCCGCCGGTGGCAATTCCGGGGGGCATCATCGGCGGGCCGGCACCCATGCCGCCGCCGAAGCCGTCGAAGCCGCCGCCCGGACCACCACCAGGGCCGCCCGGCCCGCCCGGGCCACCGCCCGGAATTCCGCCAGGAGGTCCGCCGCCACCACCGCCGCCGGGAGGGCCGCCCTGCGCGAGAGCCGGGGCCGCGACGATCAAGGCCGCCAATCCTGCGGCGCTAAGAATCGATTTACGCATAATAAGTAACCTCCTGAAAAACAGGCCTAAACAGACTACGTATAACATGTCCCCGAGTTCAGAAGAAACAATTAAAATGCCTGTCCACAATGGCAGGCTCCAGCGTCCGAATTCAGCCGATCTTCTGCCCGGTTGCCTGCCAGTCGTTGAGGAAGCTTTTGATCCCGGCGTCGGTGAGCGGGTGGTTGAACAATTGGCGGATGATCTTGGGCGGCGCCGTCATGACGTCGGCGCCGATCTTCGCCGCCTCGACGACGTGCATCGGATGGCGGACGCTGGCGACCAGGATCTGCGTCGGATATTCGTAATGGTCGTAGATCAGGCGGATATCGGCAATCAGCGCCATCCCGTCGAAGCCGACATCGTCATGGCGGCCGACGAACGGTGAGACGAACGTCGCCCCGGCCTTGGCGGCAAGCAGCGCCTGGGCCGCGGAAAAGCACAAGGTCACGTTGACCATCGTTCCGTCCGCGGTCAGCGACCGGCACGCCTTGAGGCCATCGGGCGTCAGCGGCACCTTGATGGCGATATTGTCGCCGATCCTGCGCAGCACCTCGGCCTCGCGAAGCATGCCGTCATAGTCGAGCGCGACGACTTCGGCCGACACGGGGCCGGAGACCACGCCGGCGATTTCCCTGACCACCTCAAGGAAGTCCCGGCCGGATTTATGGACGAGGCTGGGGTTGGTGGTGACTCCGTCCAGCAGGCCTTCCGAGGCAAGCTCGCGGATCTCGTCGATTTCGGCGGTGTCGGCGAAGAATTTCATGGCTGTCGAATTGCGCCTTGGCTGTGGGGGTCTCCCTGGCGCAATAGCCGGTGAGGCAGGCCTAGTCATCCGATTCGGGGGGCAGCAATTGGCGGACCATGTGCGGATTGAGCGCGACAATGGCGTTCTGACGATCACCTTCGCCCGTCCCGAGCGGCGCAATGCCATCACCGTCGCCATGTACGCGGCCCTGGCCGACGCGATCGAATCCGCGGCCGGCGACGCATCGATTCGGCTGATCACCCTGCGCGGCGAAGGCGAGGACTTCACCGGCGGCAACGACCTCGCCGATTTCATGTCCGCGCTGCCGCGCGATTCGGACGACATTCCGGTGTGGCGGCTGCTTCACGCGCTCGCCCGCAACCGAATTCCACTCGTCGCGGCAGTCCATGGCAATGCCGTCGGCATTGGCACGACGCTGCTGTTCCATTGCGACCTCGTGCTGGCCGAGGAAGGTTGCCGCTTCTCGATGCCGTTCGTCGACCTCGGCCTGGTGCCGGAAGCGGCCAGCTCCCTGCTCCTGCCGCGCCTCGCCGGGCGCCGCCGAGCGGCGCGCTATTTGCTGCTCGGCGAACCCTTCGGCCCCGAGGAAGCGCTCGACTTCGGCCTTGTCAGCCATGTCGTCCAGCGCGGCCGGCTAGGCGAGGCGCTGGCCTCCGTCGTCGCACAATTGCTGGCAAAACCGCGCGAGGCGCTGCGCCTGACTCAGAATCTCCTCCGAGAGCCAGGCACCGATGAAATTCTCGAGCGCATGGAGCTCGAAAACGGGCATTTTTCGGAACGGCTACAGTCGCCGGAGGTCAAGGAGGCGATCACCGCCTTTTTCGAGAAGCGCAAGCCGGACTTTTCGGACGCCGGCTAGATCAGCGGGGCGATATACACCTTCTTGCTGCGCGTGATGTTCACCGTCGGCCCTTGGAAGAACAGGAAGTTCATCGGCATCGAATAGCTCACGCTCAGGGTCTTGAAGTTGCTGTTGCTGACCGGGTCGGCGACGGTGAAGGTGCCGTTTTTCACGCCGTAAACCTTGTCGTTGATCCGCCCCTTGATCTGGATGTCGGTTGGGGTCGGCCAGATCGTCGCATAGCGCGCGCCTTCGCCGAGCGCATGTTGCATCCCGGCATTGGCCTGGAACAACAGGCCGACCTGGAAAATGCCCCAGATGAACAGCACCAGCACGGGCAGGGCGATCGCCATCTCGATCACCGCCGCGCCGCGCTGGTCGCGCTTCAGCAGCCGCAGCAAGGTCATTGGGTCCGGATCCCGGCGGTTGCCACCAGGGTGAAGGTGCCGTCGGCATTCGAGCCGGCGAACTTCACCGAGAACATCGGCGTGAAGGTCTTTTGCACGGCAACCTGCAGGAAGCGGGCGTAGGCCTCGCCTTGCGTGCAGGCGCTGTTATAGTCCGCCTGGCGCACGCCGTTGCACTCAAGCCAGGCATCGACGGTCACGGCGCTGATCGGAACCCCGGCTGCCTCGGCAGCTTCGGCTCGAAGCGCTCCGGTTGTGCTGGCCGAGCCCTGGTTCTGCATGACCCGCTCGATCGCCCGCTGCGCCGCTTGCTCCAGGTGAAGCTTTTCCGAATAGGCGCGGCTGAGATCGACCATGCCGATCAGCAGCGCCGCGAGGAATGGGGCGAGCATCCCCATCTCGATGATCGAGGTGCCGCGATCGTCGGCTCGAAGCGAGGATAGCCGCCTGGTCATCCGACCAGCCTCACGCTCCGGCCCTGGAAGGACTTGGAGCCCGAACCGGGTGGGCAGCTGTTCTGGATATTCGTGTTGCCCGAAAACTCCACTCGCCGGGCGACCAGCTGCATGCACTCGGTCTGCATTCCGCTGGTGCCGTTGAAGGTCGTTTTCTGGTTCGGGAAATAGAAGGACCCGTGGTAGATCGAGTTCGAGTTGCCGTTGATCAGGTTGGTCGTGTTGGCGTTGTTGCCGTCCACCGCGCGCCGATCCTGGTAGATGATCAGCCCCTTATACGGACCGGAATCGGGCGCTGTGAGCTGCACTTCGGCGCCGCCGTTGATGTCGACATTGCCGATCTGGCTGGCGTTGTTGGTGCGCGTGGTCAGGACGAACGTCACCCCGCCCATTCCGTAAACTTTCGCCTGCGCGTTGATCTTCAGCGATCCGCCGTCGAGCACATAGACCCCCGGGTTGAGGTGGACCGTACCCTGGAAGGTCATGTTGCCGTAGCAGCCGGGGTTGAGCGTGACGGTCGTGTTGGGACCGACATTGACGTTCGGGCAGCTGCCCGTCGGCGTGGTCGGCGTGACGCTGGCGAACGGGTCGTTTTGGGCCGGCGAGAACGGCAGCAGCACCGTATTCGGACCCCAATTGTTGCTCGAGTTGATCCCGCCGACGGCACCGATCGGGCTTGCCAGCACCGCCGAGCCACCGGTTGCCACCGCCGCCGTCAATGATGTCGAATTGGTCGCCATGCCGCAGCCCATGTCCACGGTTGCGTTACCGGTCGCGGCAATGCCGGTGACCGACGTGTTCTCGAGGCTGATCACGCAATATTCGCCGTTCGGCACGATCGTCGCCGTCGCCGTCGCAGTGATGGTCGGCACCGTCGACATGAATATCGCCGAAAAGCCGAGCCTCTTCTGCACCGACAACGTCACCCGCACGGCGTTGGGATCGACGGCGTAGGGTCCGCTCGACGGAGAATTTTCGGTGCTCACCGTCGTGTTGATGCCGACCTTGTTATTGTGGAACAGGTCCCGGTTCACGGCGTCGGTGACCACTTGGCCCTGGATCTTGCCATAGACGCCGGCGAACGCTCCCGAGTCGGCGGCGCGCTGCAGCTGGCGCTTCCACATTGTCCACTGGATGGTATCCGTCGCCAGGCCCGCCGAACCGACGAGAAGCGGCAGCGCGGCTCCGGCGATGACCAGGGCATTGCCGCGGCGGTCCCGCCACAGCCGTTTCATGAACCGGATCATCATCTGTATCCCACCCAATCGATGCGCATTGGGCAGCATCTAGACGCCTCAAGGTATGGGAAGAGTTCAAAGGTCTGGTTAACGAAAGCCTGACAATGGCGCCCGGAGCAGTCTTGAACGCCAGCGTCTTAGCCTTATAATACAGCTGAAGTCCCTTGCGCGCGGACCGCCGGTCGCTAACCGTCGGACCGCACCAGAGGCCGACCGGCAGAAAGGCGAGACATGGCGATTGAGGCCGAGACCAAGACCGCGACCAAGCTCAAGCTCGATCCGCCCGACGTGCTTCAGCCGATCGCGCCCGCGGAGGCCACCGGCCTCGTGCCGCTCAAGAGCGACGAGGTCAGCGAGCTCGACAAGAAGGTCGCGCAGTTCGTCGACGAGCTCGCCGCGCTCGACTCCAACAGCCCGGAGTTCGGCAAGAAGGTCGACCAGCTGACGGCGATGGGCCGCAAGGAGATCGCCGAGGCCGCCGGCGCCTCGAACCGCTTCCTCGACCGGCCGGTCAAGGCGATCGACGCCGACACCGGCATCGGCGCCGATCTGACCGAGCTGCGCCGCACCGTCGAGGCGCTCGACCCGAAGGAAAACAGCAAGGCGTTCACCACCCGCAAGCTGCTCGGCATCATCCCCTTCGGCAGGCGCATCAACAATTATTTCGACAAATATCGCAGCGCCCAGAGCCACATTTCGGCGGTCCTCGCCCGCCTCGCCGGCGGCAAGGACGAGCTGCTGATGGACAATGCCGCGATCGATACCGAGCGTGCGCAGCTGTGGAAGACGATGCACAAGCTCGAGCAGATGATCCACATCTCGCGCTCGCTCGACCGCCAGCTCGAGGACAAGGCCAACGAGCTCGATGCCACCGACCCCGCCAAGGCCAAGGCGATCCGCGAAAGCGCACTGTTCTACACCCGCCAGCGAACCACCGACCTGCTCACCCAGATGGCGGTCACCGTGCAGGGTTATCTCGCGCTTGATCTCGTCAAGAAGAACAATGTCGAGCTGGTCAAAGGCGTCGACCGCGCGTCGACGACGACCGTGTCCGCGCTTCGGACCGCGGTGACGGTCGCGCAGGCGATGACCAACCAGAAATTGGTGCTCGAGCAGATTGGAGCGCTGAACACGACCACCGCCGGCATGATCGACACCACCGGCGAGCTTCTGCGCACCCAGACCGGCGCGATTCACGAACAGGCCGCCTCCTCGACCATTCCGCTCGAGACCCTGCAGCGCGCCTTCCAGAACATCTACGAGACAATGGACCAGATCGACCGCTTCAAGCTGCAGGCGCTCGACAATATGAAGCAGACCGTCGACACGCTGAGCAGCGAGGTCGAGAAGTCGAAAGGCTATATCGCCCGCGCCGAGGGCGTGAACCAGGCGAAGCTCGAAGGCTCCGCCTCGCCCTTCACTCCGATCGAAAGCAAGTGACGACGGAGCGCTTCAATGAAGTGATCGCCCGCGCCGACCGGGTCATGGCGCGGCTCGACCATCGCGACGGCGCGGTTCGCGACGCCGCCCGGCGAGAGCGGCAGCGCCTGAACGCCGACCTCAAGCGCCGCGCGGCGCGGGTCGGGATCTGGATCGTGGCGATCAGCATCGCCACCATCGTCGTCGGCCTGATCATGCCGATCGGCATGTTCGGCTTCCTCGCCGCGGTCGGCCTCGCCATCGGTATCGCCGCATTGCTCGCGTTCATGCCGAGCCAGCCCGGCGGGGCGGCCGCGCCCTCGACCGACCTGCCGAACGGCGAGATGGTGCAGCGCTTCGATTCCTATCTCTACCGCACCCGTCACGCACTGCCGGCGCCGGCTCAGGCCGAGCTCGACGCAATCAGCGCCGCTTTGCCCTCGCTCAAGCAGACGCTAGAGCGAGTCGATGCGCTCGATCCCAATGCTCAGGACGCCCGCCGGCTGATGGCGCTGCACCTGCCGGGGCTGATCGACCGCTATCGCCACGTGCCGGCCGCCTATCGCTCCGATTCCGACGGCGAGGGAATCACCATCGACGAGCGGCTGGTCGAGGGCCTCGCCGCCGGCCGCCAGGCGCTTTCCGAAATTTCTGAAAAGCTGGCGCGCGCCGACATGCTGGCGTTGGAAACCCAGGGGCGATTTCTCAAATCGCGCTACGTCGACGGCGGCGTCGAGGTCGAACGCCTCGAAGACCGCGGCAAGACTCCCTGAGCCAACCACGACCGGCAATCTCGTCCGAAACGGCGCGATTGTTAGGCGCTTGGAATCCACAAGGCTCGGAGATTGCCCAACGGGCGTCCTTCCATCCGGGACCGGCGCCGGGCGGGAAACCGACAGTGAAGCCTCGCGAGCCGCGACGAAAGGTGATGATTCCCGCGCGGATGCGCGTCGGTGGCGCGTGGGCCGACGCGGCGATCCTCAACCTGTCGTCGCGCGGGCTGCTGCTGCACTCGGCGGCTGGTCCGCCCCACGGAAGCTACGTCGAAGTGCGCCGCGGCCAGCATGTGATCATCGCCCGGGTGATGTGGATTTCGGGCGACCGGTTTGGCGTCTTCAGCCAGGACCGCCTGCCGGTCGAGGAAATCGTTTCGCGGCCGGACGCGCCGCGCGGGAAGGCCGCGCCAGCCGACGGCGGCTTCCACGAACGTCGAGCCACGGTGCGACCCGCCGACAATCGGCACGACAATAGCCGGCTGGCCGGCCGGGTGATGGAATTCGCCTGCATCGCTGCTTTCGGAATGATCGCGGCCGCCGGAATCTATGGGCTCGTCGGTCCGGCCCTCGCGGCGCCATTGTCGCGCGCATCGATGGCGCTCGGCAACTAGCTCACGACGCCTTCGCTTCGAAGCCGCTCGATCTCGGCGGGCTCGAGCCCGAGCTCCGCCAGGATGGCACCGGTATGCTCGCCGAGCGCCGGCGGCGGCAGGTCGGAATCGCAGCGGCCTGCGTCGATCCTGACCGGGGAGCCGACGGTGGGGACGTCGCCCAGAGCCCCGCCGCTCATCACCCGGACAATTTGGCGGTGCTGCGCCTGGACGTCCGCGAGGGCCTCGCTGACCCTATTGATCGGGCCGGCCGGGATTCCCGCGGCCTCGAGTTTCTCGAACCAATCGGATGCCGGGCGCTTGGCGATACACTCGCCGATCAGCGCGACGATCTCCGAGCGGTTGGCGACCCGCGCGGAGTTGCTGGCGAAACGCTCGTCACCGGCCCATTCGGGATGGCCGCACAGCTCGGCCAGCCGGGCGAATTGGCGGTCGTTGCCGATGGCGATGACCAGCGGCCGGTCGATTGCCTCGAACGGCTGATAGGGGACGATATTGGGATGGGTATTGCCCTGGCGCGGCGGGTCACGGCCGGAGACCAGCGCGTTGGACCCTTGGTTGGCGAGCATCGCCAGCTGCGTGTCGAACAGCGCCATGTCGATGTGCGCCCCCTCGCCGTTTCGCTCGCGGCGATGGAGAGCGGCGAGGATGGCGACGCAGGTGTAAAGGCCGGTGAACAGGTCGGCGACGGCGACGCCGACCCGCATCGGCTCGCCGCCCGGCTCCTCGTCCGGCCGCCCGGTGACGCTCATCAACCCGCCCATCGCCTGGATGATATAATCGTAGCCGGCCCGGTCCGCGTATGGCCCGTCCTGGCCGAAGCCGGTGATCGATGCGTAGATCAGCCGCGCGTTTGCCGCCAGGAGCGAACCGGCGTCGAGGCCGAACCTGGCAAGCCCGCCGAGCTTGAAATTCTCGACGATTATGTCGCTGTCGGCGGCCAGCCGCCGGACCAGCTCGGCACCCTCTTCGCGCGCGAAATCGATTGCCGCCGATTTCTTGCCGCGGTTGGCGCTGAGGAAATAGGCCGCGACCTTCCCTCCCTCATGCTCGTGCCACGGCGGGCCCCAGTGGCGGGTATCGTCGCCGCTGCCCGGTCGCTCGATCTTGATCACCTCGGCGCCGAGGTCGGCGAGCAATTGGGTACACCAGGGGCCGGCCAGCACCCGGCTGAGGTCGAGGACCCGGATTCCCTCGAGCGGCTTCACGGCCGGCGCCGGCTCCACGGCCGCCTGTCGGCGAGAATTGCCCGCGCCGCATTGTGGCCCGGCGCTCCCGTCACTCCGCCGCCGGGATGCGCGCCCGATCCGCACAGATAAAGGCCGGCGAGCGGCATCCGGTAGTCGGCCGCGCCAATCATCGGCCGGGCGCTGAACAATTGATCGAGGCTCATCTTGCCATGGAAAATGTCCCCGCCGATCAGGCCGAAGCGCCGCTCGAGGTCGAGGGGCGAATGGATCTGCCGGCCGATCACCGACTTGGCGAAGCCGGGCGCATGGGCGTCGACGGTGGCGATGATCGTGTTCGCCGCTTTCTCCCGCTCGTGGTCCCAGCTCCGCCCGGCACCGAGGTCGAAGCGGAAATGCTGGCAAAACAGCGACGCGACATGCTTGCCCTTGGGCGCAAGGGTCGAGTCCAAAGTGGATGGAATCAGCATCTCGATGATCGGCTGCTTCGCCCAGCCGCTCACCCGAGCGTCGAGATAGGCACGGTCCATATACTCGAGGCTCGGAGCGATGATGATTCCGGCGGTGAGGTGATTGCCCTTTTTTGGCAGGACGCTGAACTTGGGCAGCTCGGACAAAGCGACATTCATCCGCAAGGTCGCGCTTTCCGATTGCCACGCAAGCATGCGCTGCTCGACGTCGGTCTCGACCGCTCCGGGCGGGACCAGCCGCTCGAACAGCAGCTTGGGGTGGACCCCGGCGACGACCCTGCCCGCGCGCCACGCCCTGCCGGCGGCGACCACGCCGGCGGCGCGCCCTTTGTCGACGATCACCTCGTCGACCGGCGTGTTGAGCAATATGTCGACGCCTTGCTCGCGGCAGGCGCGGGCCATCGCCTGAGTGATCGACCCCATTCCGCCGATCGCATGGCCCCAGGCGCCAGGAACGCCGGCCGCCTCGCCGAACAAGTGGTGAAGCAGCACGTAGGCGGTTCCCGGGCTGTAGGGCGAGGCGAAATTGCCGACGACTCCGTCGAAGCCGAACAAGGCCTTGGCGAGCTCGCCTTCGAAATGGCGATCGAGAATGTCGCCGGCGCTGCGCGTCGCGAAATCATGGAGAATTCGAACGTCGCGCACCGACATTCCGGCCATGTCGCGCCCGAGGCTGGCAAGGGCCGGGAGCCCGCGTGCTCCCGCCCCCACTTCCGGCGGAGCGCGCAGCAGCCATTTCTTGACCAAGGGGATAACCGTCTCGAGCTCGGCGAGATAGCGGTCATAGGCTGGACCGTCGCTTTTGACGTGGCGAGCGAGCTCCTTGCGGGTGAGCCCCTTGCGGCCGGCAAGCAGATAGCCGTTCTCGCCGGGCAGGAAATTGTCGACCTTGCGGAGCACGACCTGCAGGCCGTGCCGCTCGAGCTCCATGTCGCGGATCACTCTCGGCTGGAGCAGGCTGACGGTGTAGCTCGCCGCCGAATTCTTGAAGCCCGGCAGGAATTCATCGGTGACGGCCGCGCCGCCGACCTTGTCGGCGGCTTCGAGTACCGCGACCTTCAACCCCTTACGGGCGAGATAGAAGGCGCAGGTCAGGCCGTTGTGGCCGGCGCCGATGATGATCGCGTCGTGCAAACACTCCCCCACGTCATTGCGAGGCCGCGAAGCGGCCGCGGCAATCCAGTAACGAGACCTGGATTGCTTCGCTACGCTCGCAATGACGAATTGCCGCTTGCAAGCCTCACCGCATCAACACCAGCTCTTCGGCCATCGTCGGATGAAGCGCGACCGTGGCGTCGAAATCCGCCTTTTTGAGCCTGGCCTTCACCGCGACCGCCGCGGCCTGCAGGATTTCCGGCGCATCGGGCCCGATCATGTGGATGCCGACGATCTCCTCGGTCAGCCCGTCGACGACCAATTTGTAGAGCGACCGTTCGTTGCGGCCGGCGAGCACGTTCTTCATCGCCCGGAAATCGGACGTGTAGGTCTTGACGCTGCCGAGCTTGTTGCGCGCCTCGCCCTCGGTCAGCCCGACGCCGGCGAGTGGCGGGTGGCTGAACACTGCGCTCGGGATGCAGCCATAGTCGACCCGGACCGGCTTGCTGCCGAACAACGTGTCGGCGAACGCCTGGCCTTCGCGGATCGCGATCGGGGTCAGCTGCACCCGGTCGGTGACGTCGCCGACCGCGAAAATCGACTCCGCCGAGGAGCGGTTGTCGGCATCGACCTTGATCTGCCCTTTGGGCCCTGTCTCGACGCCCGCCTGGTCGAGGCCGAGTCCTTCGGTATTCGGTTTGCGGCCGACGGCGAACAGCAGCTGGTCGGCCTCGAGATCGTCGCAACCGGTCATGGCGATGTGAAGGGTGCCGCTGTCGTCGCGCTGGATCCGGTCGATGGTCGCGTTGAACTTGAAATCGATGCCCTTGCGCAGCGAAATCTGGATCAGGCGGTCGACGACCTGCTGGTCGTAATGGCGCAGCAGGACATCGGTCCGGTTGACCAGGATCACCTGGCTTCCGAACTGGTGGAAGATGCCGGCGAATTCGTTGGCGATGTAACCGCCGCCGGCGATGACGATCCTCTTCGGCAGCTCGTCGAGGTGGAACACCTCGTTCGAGCTGATCGCATGCTCGATGCCGTCGATCGGCGGCATTACCGGACGGGCGCCGGTGGCGATCAGGATTTTGTCGGCCGTCACTTCGCGGCCGCCGGCTAGTGTCAGCGAATTGGGCCCGTTGAGCTGCGCCCGCTCCTTGAAGATCGCGACGTCGTGGTTGGTCAGGGTCTCGGTATAGGCGCCTTCGAGCCGCCCAACTTCCGCCAGGACGTTGTCGCGTAAGGTCGGCCAGTCGAACCTCTTTTCCGGAACGTCCCAGCCGAACATCGCCGCATCCTCGAGGTCCTCGGCAAAATGGGCGCCATACACCAGCAGCTTCTTGGGCACGCAGCCGCGGATGACGCAGGTCCCCCCGACCTTGTGCTCCTCGGCCATCCCGACCCGGGCGCCGTGGGCTGCGGCGACCCGGGCGGCGCGCACTCCGCCCGATCCGGCGCCGATCACGAACAGGTCGAAGTCGGCCATTACAGCCCCGCTCGTTCGATCAGCGCCCGCGTCGAGGGATCGAGCGCCTGCTCGTCCGGGCCTTGCGACAGCTCGCCCGCAATCGCCTTGCCGAGCTCGACCCCGAACTGGTCGAACGGGTTGATCTGGAGCAGGACCGCATTGGCGAAGGTGCGATGCTCGTAAAATGCGATTAAGGCGCCGAGCGAGCGGGCGTCGAGCCGATCGATGAGGATGGTCGCGCTCGGCCGGTCGCCGGCATAGCTGCGCTGCGGATCGTCGCTGTGCTGCCCGCGCATCAGCGCCGCGCCCTGGGCAAAGGCATTGAGCAGCAACTGCCGATGATGGTCGGGGTCCTGGCCGTGCTCGGACTCGCGGACAACGATGAACTCGACGGGTACGACAAGACTCCCCTGATGAAGCAGCTGGAAGACGGCATGCTGGGCGTCGGTGCCGGTGCCGCCCCAGGTCACCGGCGCCGTCGGCCGCCGGACCGGCTCGCCGTCGAGAGTCACCGACTTGCCGTTGGACTCCATCTCGAGCTGCTGGAGGTAGGGCACCAGCAGCCGCAGCCTCTCGTCATAGGCGAACACGCCGCGCGTCTGGCTTCCGAACGCCTGCACGTAGATCTGGTCGGCGAAGGCGGCGAGCAAAGGAACGTTCGCGTTAGGCTCGGAATAGCGGAAATGGCGGTCCATCTCCGCCGCGCCTTCGAGCAATTCCTCGAACGTGCCGAAGCCGAGCGCCAGCGCCGCCGGGAAGCCGACCGCGCTCCATAGCGAATAGCGCCCTCCGACGCCTTCGCCGAACTGCAGCACCCGGCTTTCGTCTATGCCGGCTTCGACCGCCGCTTCGGGCCTCGCCGTAATCGCGATCACCCGGCCGTAGGGGTCGCCGACGCCAGCGGCTTGAAGCCACGCCAGCGCCGCCTCCAGGTTCGCCAGCGTCTCGGCGGTGCCGAAGGTCTTGGAGGCGGCGACGACGAGCGTGGTGGCCGGGTCGAGCGGCGCCACCGCTTGCTCGAAGGCCTCGCCGTCGATGTTGGAGAGGAATCGCACTGCGGGGCCGCCCCGCCTGCGGCCGAGCGCGTCGACCAGCATGGCCGGCCCGAGCACCGATCCGCCGATGCCGATGTGCAGCACGCCGCTGACCTCGCCGAAGGCGCCGCCCTCGATGGCGTCGATCAGCGCCCGCATCCTCTGCCTCCGGGCGCCGGCCAGCTCGACGTCGGCCGGAGCGCCGCTGCCGCGCTCGGCGACGTGGGTCGCGGCGCGGCCTTCGCTCGGGTTGACGATTTCGCCGGCGAACAGAGCGTCCCGTCGCCCGGCGAACCCGACAGCTTCCGCGAGCGCTTCGAAATGGCCGAGCAGCGCTTTGTCGAGATGGGTTTTCGACCAGTCGAAGCGAATCCCGGCGACCTCGAAAGCGAGCTTGCCCAGCCGATCAGGGTCGCTCTCGAACAATTTCGCGAGCGGTGTCGGCCGATACTGCTCGATCGATTTCCAGGGATCGGCTGCCATCGCCGCGCCTCATAGCTGCGGCACCGGCAATTGCCATCCCCGCTTGACGCGCCCGAGCCCCGCCGGAAGAAGCGTCGGCGATGGCTTCTTTCTGGACCCGCCGCCGACCCGCGCCTGCCGACGACGAGCCGAAGAAGGAGGGCTGGGGTGGCACAGTGCGCTTCCTGCTGGTGCTCGCGCTTCTCGCCTGGGCGGTGCGAAGCTTCCTCTTCGCCCCGTTCAGCATCCCGTCCGGGTCGATGCTTCCGGCGCTTTATGTCGGCGACTATGTCCTCGTGTCGAAATGGCCCTACGGCTATTCGCGCTACAGCTTTCCCTGGCGTTTCCCGCCCTTCAGGGGCCGAGTCCTCGGCCGGCTTCCCCAGCGCGGCGACGTCGTCGTCTTTCGCCCCGAGGGCGCCCGCCACGATTTCATCAAGCGGGTGATCGGTCTTCCCGGTGACACCATCGAGCTCAGCGGCGGAATGCTCGTGCTCAACGGCACCGCTTTGCCGCGTGAGCCGTTCGGCAATTTCGCCATGACCGTTAGCGCCAACAGCCCGTGCAAGGTCGTGCCTCCGGCGACGCCCTTCCTCGTCGAGTCCGAGCGCGGAGTCTCCTGCCTCTATCCGACCTTTCTCGAGCGGCTGCCCGACGGCCCTGCCTACCGGGTGATCGACCAGGTCGACAGCCCGCGCTTCGACGATTTCGGGCCCATCCGGGTGCCCGAGGGCCATGTCTTTATGCTCGGCGACAATCGCGACGACAGTTTCGACAGCCGCTTTTCGGTCGCCGAGGGCGGGGTGGGCCTGGTCCCCATTGAGAACCTCGTCGGCCGCGCCTCGTCGATCTTCTGGTCGACCAACGGCAGCGCCGAATATTGGAAGCCGTGGACCTGGTTCACGGCGCTTCGCAGCGACCGGCTCGGCCAGCGCTTCCGGAGCATCGAGTGAGCGAGCGCGATCTCGCCGCCTTCGCCGAAAATGCGCTCGGGCACCGGTTCAACGACCCGTTCCTGCTCGAACGGGCGCTGAGCCATTCGAGCACGGCCGGCGACAGCTATGAGCGGCTCGAGTTCCTCGGCGACCGGGTACTCGGAATGATCATCGCCCGCTGGCTGTTCGAGCGCTTCCCCAACGAGCCGGAGGGCAAGCTTTCCCACCGCCTCAACGCGCTGGTCGCCCGCGACACCTGCGCCGAGGTCGGCCGCCGCCTCGGCCTACCGCAACGGATCCGCGTCGGTCGCCAGGCCCGCGAGGACGGCGCCCATCATGGCGACAACGTCATCGGCGACGTCGTCGAGGCGTTGATCGGCGCGCTCCTGCTCGATGGCGGCTTCGATGTCGCCGAGCAATTCGTCCGCCGCTCCTGGGTGGGGCTGCTCGAAAACCAGGGCGCAGCGCCCAAGCACCCGAAGTCGGCGCTCCAGGAGCTTGCCGCCGCCCGCGGCCACCGGGCGCCGGCCTATGAGACCGTTGCCCGTAGCGGCGCCCACCATTCGCCGCGCTTCACCGTCCGGGTCTCGGTCAAGGGCCTCGGCGAGGCCGAGGCCGAGGGCTCGTCGAAGCAGGAAGCCGAAACCGCCGCGGCGGAATTGTTGTTGTCACGGCTGCAATGAGTGCTGAGAAGGCCCGCGCCGGCTTCGTTGCCGTGATCGGCGCCCCCAACGCGGGCAAGTCGACCCTGGTCAATGCCCTCGTCGGCCAGAAGGTCGCGATCGTCAGCGCCAAGGAGCAGACGACGCGCTCGCGGCTGATGGGCATCGCGATCCACGGGCCGGCGCAGATCCTGCTGGTCGATACGCCGGGAATCTTCGCCCCGCGCCGCCGGCTCGACCGGGCGATGGTCGCGGCCGCCTGGACCGGCGCCCAGGACGCCGACCTCACGGTGCTGGTCGTCGATTCCGCCGAGGGCATCAGGCCGTCGGTCGAGCGGCTCATCGCGCAGCTGCAGAAGCGCGAGCAGCCGCTGATGCTCGTTTTCAACAAGATCGATCTCGTCAGGAAGGCCGATCTGCTGGCATTGTCCGCCGATCTCACCCAGCGCCTGAACCCCGACAAGGTGTTCATGATCAGCGCAACCCAGGGCGATGGAGTCCTGGACCTCAAGGCAGCGCTGGCCGATGCCCTTCCGGAAGGGCCGTGGCTCTACCCCGAGGACGAGGTGTCCGACGCGACCGACCGGATGATCGCCGCCGAGCTCACCCGCGAGCAGCTCGTCAACCAGCTTTACCAGGAGCTGCCCTACGCGACCGCGATCGAAACCGAGAAATGGGAGGATCGCCCCGACGGATCGACCGTCATCCACCAGCAGATCCTGGTCGAGCGCGACAGCCAGCGGGCAATCGTCATCGGCAAGTCGGGCCGGCGCCTGAAGACCATCGGGCAACGGGCCCGCGAAGCCATTGCCGACCACCTCGGCCGGCCCGTCCACCTGTTCCTCCACGTCAAGGTCAAGCCCGAGTGGGGCGAGGATCGATCGCTCTACCGGGAGATCGGGCTGGAATGGGCTGACTAGGCGGCCAGCACCTCGTCCACCCATTGCGGCACCAGCTCGCCGGCTTTGCCGATGCGGCTCTCATGGAAGAAATAGCTGCCGAGGCTCGGCTCGAGGTTGATCTCGACGCAATGCGCTCCGCAATAGCGCGCGGTCTGGACGAAGCCGGCGGCGGGATAGACCGCTCCCGAAGTCCCGATCGACACGAACAGGTCGCAGCGCATCAGCGCCTCGTCGATCCGCTCCATCGCGTAGGGCATCTCGCCGAACCAGACGATGTCGGGTCGAACGCGACCAACCGCGTTGCAGGATGGGCAGATATTGACGGCTTCACAAATTCCAACTTCCGTTCGCCCTGAGCTCGTTCTCACGGATGTCCCCCGGACATCCGTTCGCCCTGATGACGATAAACCAGGACCATCTGGGGGATGGTCCGTTTTCGTCATTGTCGAAGGGCTGCTTTTCCTTTGCTCATTCGAAAAAAAGGACAGTCCCTCGACAGGCTCGGGACGAACGGCGTTGAGGGAGTTTTCTCCCATCGGGCCATCCCACGGAAAGCGCTCGCCGCACGCCAGGCACCAGCCCTTCTTCAACTCGCCGTGCATGTGCAAAAGGCGCTTCGTCCCGGCTCGCTCGTGCAGATCGTCGACATTCTGGGTGACGATCAGGAGCTCGCCCGGCCATTCGGCGTCGAGCCGGGCCAGCGCAGCGTGGGCTCCGTTCGGCTCGACCGTCCCGAGCTTCGCCCGGCGCGCATCGTAAAAGGCGTGGACCAGCGCCGGGTCGCGCTCGAACGCATGCGGCGTCGCGACGTCCTCGACCCGGTGGCCCTCCCACAGCCCGTCGGGGCCACGAAAGGTCGCCACTCCGCTTTCCGCCGAGACTCCGGCGCCGGTCAGGACGACGATGTTCCGCACCTGCTCCCTCCCGGTCGCTGCGCGACCACGCAGACGCCGCTGCAGCCCGTCAGAAGATCGCCTTCAGCAGTCCGGTCACGACCAGAAGTCCGATGACGAAGATGATGAGCACGATCCAGCCGATGATCCTCAGCATTGCTAGCTCCTTTTGAGCTTGGCGGGCTGCACCGAAGCACGCCCTGTCTGTCGGGGTTACGCCTCGCCCGAAGCGAGGTTCCCCTCAAGCGGTCGGCAGCGGAGCGTTCGGGTCGGTCGGTTTGATCTCCATGATGACGTCGCCCGCCTCCAGCTTGGCCGCCTGCGGGCGCCAGAAGCCATAGGCGATTCCATCGCGGATCAGTCGGAGGCCGACGGCGTCGGCAACGTCGCGAAGCGGCTTGCCGACCTCCTCGGGGCGGACCGGTCGCTCGATCAGCTGGACCTTGCCGCCAATCGAGGCGAGATCGCCAAGATAGTCGGCGATATGCTGGCCGCCGTGCGAGGTGGCGAGCAGCAGGCCGGCGAAATTGAGCGGGTTGACGACGATGTCGGCCCCCGCTCGCCGTGCCGGGGCTTCATTGTCCTGCTCGTTGATCGCGATGCTGATGAGTACGTCCGGAGCGAGGTGGCGCGCGGTCAGGCAGATCAGGATCGACGTGTCGTCGCGTCCCGCTGAGATCAGCATCAGCCGCGCCCGCTCGACATGCACCGCCCTCAAGGTCTCGTCGCGGGCTGCGTCGGCCCTCATGACGTTGCAGCCTAGCTCCTTGGCGATGTCGAGCCGTTCCTCGTCGCTGTCGATGACGACGATATCCGAAGTGTCGGCGCCGAGCTTGATCAATTCCTCGAGCGCCCGCCGGTTCTTGGTGCCGAAGCCGGCGAGGATGGTATGGCCTTCGAGGCCACGCTGGATGCGCCTCATTAGAAATTTCTCCCAGGAACGGCGCGCCACGAACATATAGGCCGAGCCAATGAAGATCAGCAGGAAGAGGACCCGGATCGGGGTGACGACCAAAGCATCGAACAGCCGCGTGTTGTTCGATACGGGCACGATGTCGCCGTAGCCGGTGGTCGTCGCGCTGATCATGGTGAAATAGACGACGTCGAGGAAGCTGACGTGGCCGTCGAGCTCGTCGCGCAGCCCCTCGCGCTCGAGCCAGTGGACGCCGATCATCAGCACCAGCAGGCTAATCAACAGAAGAGCGCGCCAGACGATCGCCGCCCAGCCGCGCACCCGCGGCCTGCGCCGAAGCGTAATCGTCTCGCCGGTCACGATCGGCATCGCGGCGGAATAGACCGGTCGGCTGCCGCATTCCAGAGGCCATGGTACCGGTGGCTTGGATTCGCCTCGTGCCGCTCCTAAGCACTCCCCATGCGCACCGCCCAGCAGCCGATCCGCATCGCTTTGTTCGCGCCCGACGGCCGGATGGGCCAGGCGATCGCTGCCGCCGCCGACGACGATCCGGCCTTTGTCATCGACAACGACCATGGCGACGTTCTGGTCGACTTCTCGGCGCCGGCCGCGCTCCAGTCGAGCCTCGACCGCGCCACATCGGCCGCAATCCCGATCCTCGTCGGAACCACCGGCCTCGACGGGCTTGCCGACAAGCGCATTGCCGCCGCTTCCGCGAAGATCGCGGTGCTTCGCGCCGCCAACACCTCGCTTGGAATCGCCCTGCTCGCCGAGCTGGTCGAGCGCGCCGCGCGCGTGCTCGGGCCCGAATGGGATATCGAGATTGCCGAGACCCACCACCGTCACAAGGCCGATGCGCCCTCCGGAACCGCGCTCGCTCTGGGCGAGGCGGCGGCGCGCGGGCGCGGCGCGGAGCTCAACGCGGAGAGCGGCCGCGACGGCACCGGCCTCGAGCGCGAGGAAGGCGCGATCGGCTTCGCGGCGCTTCGCGGCGGCACCGTCGCCGGCGACCATGACGTCCATTTCCTCGGGCCGGAGGAACGGTTGATCCTCTCCCATCGTGCCGAAAGCCGGGCGATCTTCGCTCGCGGCGCGCTCGCCGCCGCCCGTTTCCTCGTCGGCAAGCCGGCCGGCCTCTATGCGATGCGGGACGTGGTAGAGGAGCTTTCTCCCAACCGTTCGGCCTGAGCTTGTCGAAGGCCTGCCTTTCCCCTTTGAAAAGCAAAAGGACAGTCCCTCGACGGGCTCGGGACCAACGGAGGCTGGCGTGAAGAAAGACGAGGTCTTCGAATTCTTCCGCCGCCTCGCGGAAGACAATCCCTCGCCGACGACCGAGCTCGAATATACCAATCCCTACACCTTGCTGGTCGCGGTCGTGCTGTCCGCCCAGGCGACCGACGTCGGCGTCAATTTCGCGACCCGCCCGCTGTTCGAAACCGTGCAGACTCCGCAAGCCATGGTCGCGCTGGGCGAAGACAGGCTGCGCGAGGCGATCAAGACCATCGGTCTGTTCAACACCAAGGCCAAGAACGTCATCGCGCTCTCCGAAGCGCTGATCCGCGACCATGGCGGCGAAGTGCCGCGCACCCGCGAGGAGCTGGAAAGGCTTCCCGGAGTCGGCCGCAAGACCGCCAATGTCGTCCTCAACACCGCGTTCGGCGAGGAGACCTTCGCCGTCGACACCCACGTCTTCCGGGTTTCCAACCGAACCGGCCTCGCGCCCGGAAAAACGCCCGAGGAGGTCGAGCGGAAGCTCGAGAAGATCGTCCCGCAGCCCTTCCGCCGCGACGCTCACCACTGGCTGATCCTGCACGGCCGCTACACCTGCAAGGCGCGCGTCCCCGAATGCTGGCGCTGCCTGGTCGTCGACCTGTGCCGGTATAAACCGAAGACGCCGGCTCCTAAATCCAGCGCCGCTCGAACCGGCTCCCGAGCATTGTCAGCAGCTCGTACTGGCTGAGCCCGGATTGCTCGGCGGCGGTCGGCAGATCATAGTCGATCTCGACCCAGTCGCCTTCCTCTAGGCTTGGCGCCGCGTCGCAGCCGAGCGCGACCAAATCCATCGACACGCGCCCGAGCACCGGCAGCGCGAATTCGCCGGCAAAGGCCGTTCCGCGCGACGAGAAGCTCCTGAGATAACCGTCGGCATAGCCGATGTTGATGATCGCCGCTTCGCAGTCCGCCTCGGCGACGAAGGTGGCGCCATAGCCGCAGCTTTCGCCCGAGCGGATGGTCCGGCGCTGGATCACTTGCGCCTCGACCCGCGCCACCTGCCGGATCTGCCCTTCCGCTTCACTGCGCGGGACGCCGCCGTAAAGCGCCAGCCCTGGCCGGACGAGGTCGAAGCTGTAGTCGCGGCCCAGGCAGATGCCGGCCGAATTGGCGAGGCTGTAGCGCTTCGCGGGAACCGCCGCCGCGACTTCGCGAAAGGCGGCGAGCTGCTTTGCATTCATGGCCGAATCCTCGTCCGCGCAGGCGAGATGGCTGTGCAAGGTGTCGACCACCAGCTCGTCGAGACAGCTAATGTCCTCCGGACGCAGCCCGAGCCGGTTCATGCCGGTATCGACCATCACGTCGCACGGTCGGCCCGCCGCCGCTTCCTTCCACCGCGCGACCTGCTGTGTCGAGTTGAGCACCGGTCGCGCTAGCGATTGCAATGCCGCCTCGACGTCGGCGGGGCCAATTCCGTGAAGCACGGCGAGGCTGACGCCTTCGGGAAGTGACCCCAATTCCTCCGCCTCGGCCCAGGTCGAAACGAACAGGTCGCGGCATCCCGCCGACACCAATGCCGCCGCCGCCTCGCGCGCGCCGAGCCCGTAGCCGTCGGCCTTGACCGCCGCCCCGCAGGCGACCCCTGCCCGCTCCGCCAGCCAGCGCCAATTGTGCTGGAGCGCGGCGCGGTCACAGGTCAGCCGGAGCGGTTTGCGGGCGTGAGTCACGGCGGCGGCGATAGCCGCGCGCGTCAGATCAATCCAGCGAGCGGGCTCGACGGGTCGGCATAGCGGCGCTTGCCCATCCGCCCGGCGAGGTAAGCGAGGCGGCCGCTCTCGACCGCTAGTTTCATCGCCCGCGCCATCGCCACCGGGTCCCTGGCCTCGGCGATGGCGGTATTCATCAGCACTCCGTCGCAGCCGAGCTCCATCGCCACCGCCGCGTCGCTTGCCGTGCCGACCCCGGCGTCGACCAGCACCGGCACATGCGCGCCCTCGACGATCAGGCGGATGGTGACTCGGTTCTGGATTCCGAGCCCCGAGCCGATCGGAGCGCCGAGCGGCATGATCGCCACCGCTCCGGCGTCCTCGAGCTGCCTGGCGGCGATCGGATCGTCGACGCAATAGACCATCGGCTCGAAGCCTTCTCCGGCCAGCACTTCGGTCGCCCGAAGCGTCTCGCGCATGTCGGGATAGAGCGTCTTCGCTTCGCCAAGCACCTCGAGCTTGACCAGGGTCCAGCCGCCGGCCTCGCGCGCCAGCCGAAGCGTGCGGATGGCATCATCGGCAGTGAAGCAGCCGGCGGTGTTGGGCAAGTAAGTGTAGCGCTTGGGGTCGATATGGTCGGTCAGCATCGGCCGGGCGGGATCGGAAATGTTCACCCGCCTAACCGCGACGGTGATGATCTCCGCGCCCGACGCCTCGAGAGCGGCCGCATTCTCCTCGAAGCTCTTGTACTTGCCGGTGCCGACGATCAGCCGCGAGGTAAAGCTTCGCCCGGCGACGGTCCAGCTGTCGGCGCGGACATCCTGCTGCAAATTCACCTCAGCCGCCTCCGACGAAATGGACGATCTCGAACTGGTCGCCGTCCGCGACTTCCACCGCATCCAGGCTCGAGCGTGGCACGATCTCGCGGTTGTGCTCGACCGCAACCTTGGCCGGCTCGATGCCGAGCTCGCGAAGCATGGCGGCGATGGTCAGCCCCGCCGGCAGCTGGCGCTGCTCGCCGTTGACCGTGACTTCAAGGCTGGTTTCGACCGTCAACGCTCAACCCTCCGTTCGTCCCGAGCGCAGTCGAGGGACGATGGTGAAGCCAGTGCCGCCTGCCTCGACTTCGCTCGGCACGAACGGCTAGGGGGCAGATAGGGAGTAGCCACCACAGACGCAAATGAGCGAGCTTGTCTTCGTCCTCAATGGGCCCAGCCTCAACCTGCTCGGGACGCGCGAGCCGGAAGTCTATGGCTCCGAGACGCTTGACGACATCGCCGCGCGCCTGTCGGAGCGAGCGCGGGAGCTCGGGCTCGAGCTCGACATCCGCCAGTCCAATCACGAGGGCCATTTGATCGACTGGCTGCACGACGCCCATGCGATGGGCGCCAGGGCGGTGATCCTCAATCCCGGCGGCTATACGCACACTTCGGTGGCCCTGCGCGATGCCGTCGCGGCCATCGCGACACCGGTGATCGAGGTGCATCTTTCCAATCCGCAGGCGCGCGAATCCTTCCGCCGCCGGAGCCTCGTTGCCGCAGTCGCCAGGGGGTCGATCGCCGGCTTCGGGGCTGACGGATACATTCTCGCACTGGACGCGGCGGCGCGGCTCTGACAGGACGCGCGCCGACACGGAACAGGGACTCGACCATGGCCGACAGGAAGCAGGGTGGCGGCGCCGGCGACAATGGCGCAATGCGCATCGACCCGGCGCTGGTGCGCGAGCTCGCCGAGCTGCTCACCACCAATGAACTCAACGAAATCGAGGTCGAGGACGGCGACCGCAAGATCAAGGTGCGGCGCGACCCGGCGCCGCTGATCGCCGCCCCCGCCCCGCTGCCGGCGGCAGCGCCCGCCGCTTCCCCCGCGGCCGCGGCGCCCTCGGCCGCCGCTGAAGCGTCCGAGGAGGACGTCGGCGGGGAAACGGTCAAATCGCCGATGGTCGGAACCGCCTTCATGGCGCCCGAGCCGGGCGCCAAGCCGTTCGTCTCGGTCGGCGACGCGGTCAAGGCCGGCGACACCTTGCTGATCGTCGAGGCGATGAAGGTGATGAACCCGATCACCGCGCCCAAGGGCGGGATCGTCAAGCGAATCCTCGTGTCCGACGCCCAGCCGGTCGAGTTCGACCAGCCTTTGGTGGTGCTCGCCTAGGCATGACGATCAAAAAACTTCTCATCGCCAACCGCGGCGAGATCGCGCTCCGGATTCACCGCGCCTGCCACGAAATGGGGATCAAGACGGTTGCGGTGCATTCGACCGCCGACGCCGACGCCATGCACGTGCGGCTGGCCGACGAGACGGTGTGCATCGGCCCGCCGCCGGCCACCGAATCCTACCTCAACATTCCCAACATCATCTCGGCCGCCGAGGTCGTCCACGCCGACGCCATCCATCCCGGCTACGGCTTTCTCTCCGAGAATGCGAAGTTCGCCGAGATCGTCGAGCTGCACAACATCGTCTGGGTCGGTCCCAAGCCCGAACATATCCGGATCATGGGCGACAAGATCGAGGCCAAGCGCACCGCCGCCAAGCTCGGCCTGCCGCTCGTTCCCGGCTCCGACGGGGCGCTGGAAAGCGTCGCCGAGGCGAAAAAACTGGCCAAAGAGATTGGCTATCCGGTGCTGATCAAGGCGGCCTCGGGCGGCGGCGGCCGGGGAATGAAGGTGGTCCCTTCCGAAGAGCAGCTCGAGAGCCTGATGAGCCAGGCCTCGTCCGAGGCCCGCTCGGCCTTCGGCGACGACGCCGTCTACATGGAGAAATATCTCGCCGATCCGCGCCATATCGAGTTCCAGGTGTTCGGCGACGGCGACGGCAACGCCATCCATCTGGGCGAGCGCGACTGCTCGCTCCAGCGCCGCCACCAGAAGGTTCTCGAGGAAGCGCCGTCGCCGGTCATCACCGCCGAAGAACGCGAGCGGATGGGCGAGGTGGTGCGCAAGGCGATGGCCGAGATGGGCTATCGCGGTGCCGGCACCATCGAGTTCCTCTACGAGGATGGCGAATTCTACTTCATCGAGATGAACACGCGCCTGCAGGTCGAGCATCCGGTGACCGAGATGATCAGCGGCATCGACCTGGTCCGCGAGCAGATTCGCGTCGCGCAGGGCGAGGGTCTGTCGTGTCGCCAGGAAGATATCCAGCTGCACGGTCACGCCATCGAGTGCCGGATCAACGCCGAAGATCCCGACACGTTCGCGCCTTCGCCCGGAACGGTGAAGAATTACGTCGCCCCGGGCGGGATGCACGTGCGCGTCGATAGCGGCCTCTATGCCGGCTACCGCGTGCCGCCTTATTACGACAGCATGATCGCCAAGCTCATCGTCTACGGCACGACTCGCGAGCGCTGCATCATGCGCCTCCGCCGGGCGCTCGAAGAATTCGTCGTCGAGGGGATGAAGACCACCGTCCCGCTGCATCAGGACATCGTCCGCGACGAGGAATTCCTGCGCGGCGACTATACGATCAAGTGGCTCGAGCGCTGGCTCGAGGAGAAACGGGCGGCGGTCCCTGCCGCCGCGGCGGAAGCCGCGGAGTAGCGACAACTTTCCGCCTCAGCGCGCGTTCACTGCTGATCGGGAACATTGCGCGCGATGCCTACCTACAGGGGACAGTCAGGCAAACCGGACAAGGCCAAGGCGATCGCGGCGGTTGTGCTGGTCCATGCCGGGCTCGCCGCCGTGCTGGTGAGCGGCCTCAACGTCGACACCGTCCACCGCGCCGTGGAGCGGCTGCGCACCATCAACATCACCGAGCTCGTTCCGCCGCCCGTCTTGCAGCCCCCGCCGCCGCCGACGAGGGAGCCTAGCGCCGCCAAGGACGAGGCGGCGCCCGCCAACATCAAGTCACGGCCGACCCCGGTCGTAGCTCCCGAGCCGAAGATCCCGCTTCCGCTCGAGCAGCAGATCGCGACCGCCGAGGTCAAGGGTCCCGAAGGGCTCGACCGCACCGCGGGGGCGGCGAGCGTTCCCGGAGCCGGCACCGGTGCGGGCGGGCAGGGCAGCGGCTTCGGCGGCGGCGGCACCGGCGGCAGCGGCTCGGGGAGCGGCAGCGGCTTCACCCCTGCGCAGCGAGTGTCGAAGATCCCCGACCGCGAATATCGGCGGATCGTCGCCATGAGCGGCATGCGCAGCGGTCGCATCGGCATTACCCTGCTGGTGGGCACCGACGGCAGCGCCTCGCACTGCCGGATCGCCCGCTCGACCGGCAATCCTTCCGTCGATCAACTATTCTGCCAGCTCGCCGTCCAGCACGTCCGCTTCCGGCCGGCGCGCGACCCTCAGGGCCGCCCGGTCGCGAGCGACGTCACCTGGTTCCCGGACTGGTCGCCGAATCGCTGAGCCGGCGCTAGCGGCTGGCGTGACGGCCGCCCGCCGACAGCTCGGCAAGCCTGGCTCGGTCGCGGCCGTAGATGTCCTCGTAGAAGGCAAGCTGGCTGCCGCTCGGAAGCACCGTCATGTAGGTCAGATAGACCGGCACCGGGGCGGGTAGCGGTACGTCCTGCTCGGGCTTGCCGCCGCGCGGCACCCGCACCGGATTGCCGAACAGCCACTCGGCGAGGCGAGGCGCATCCTCGAGCCGCACGCAGCCGCCGCTGAACAAGCGCGACGCCTCGCTGAACAGCTGATCCTCCGGAGTGTCGTGCAGATAGACGCCTTCATCGTTGGGGAACATGAACTTCATCTTCCCCATCGCATTACCCGGGCCGGGCAGCTGGCGCAGCCGGACTTCGCGCTTCCCTTCGGCGACCGCCTTCCAGTCGATCGTCGCCGGGTCGATCAGCTTGGCCTTTTCGGTCCAGTCCGAAAGCACCTGGTAACCGCGGCTCTTGAGGTATGGCAGCCCGCTCTTGACGACGTTGGGCGCGATCCGCTCGGCGGCGAGATCCGGCGGCACGTTCCAATAGGGGTTGAGGCTGACGTAGCGGATGAACGCGGTCATCATCGGCGTCTGCTGGTGCGGCTTGCCGACCACCACCCGCATCGAGCCGACGACCGATCCGTTCTCGTACATGTACAGCCGCTGCGCCGCGCTGTTGACGACAACGTAGCGGTGATTGCCGGCCGGAAGGGTCCGCGCACGCTCGAGGTTGAGCTGGATCGTCCGCCGCTGCGACTCGCTGGAATAGGAGCGGTTGGCGAGCGCCTGGCGAAGCTGCCCGTAGAGCGGGTTCATCCAACCCATCCGGGCGACAAATTGCGGCAGCGACGGGGCGGCCGCGGCCGCCTCGAGCAGATGGCGCGGCGCCGGCGCGCGCGGCACCAGCTCCCTGTCGACATAATAGATGCCGAGGCTGGGCGCATTGCGAAGGTCGCGGGCGTAGGCGACGAAGGCCTCGCTCAACATCTGTTCGGCACGCTGCACGGCGCGGTAGTCGCCGCCGCGCGCCGCGTTCAATGCGCGCTGCAGCTGGCGGACCCGGTACCGGTCGCGGTCGAGCCCGTCGAGGTTGGCGGCGCCGAGAAGCCGGACCAGCTCTTCGGCGGCCTCGGGCGAGCTCAGCCACAGCGGCCGGGCTTCGCGCGCCCGGTAGAAATCGGTGATGGCCTCGCCCGGCGCGACGGCGATCGCCGTGCTGGCGGCAGCCAGCGGGACATTTGCCGCGAACGCGGGCGACGACGCGGCGGCAAGGGCAATGCCCGCCGCGAGGCATCGAATGGGATGAAGAAAGTGCACCGGCCGAAACCGGCCGGTGCACGAGGTACGCTTTACTTTCACGGTGTCCCCGATGTCGGCTTATCCGCGCTCACCGCGGCGAACCGGGGCCTGGTAGGCCGGCTGGGTCGCCTGGGGCGGAGCACCCGGATAATATTGGCCCTGATAGACATAGCCGTCGACCCGGCCGTCACCCGAACGGTCGGCCCAGACCGCGCCGGCGAGACCGCCGACCGCAGCACCGATCACCGCACCTTCGAGGATGCCGAGACCCGGGATGACCGCGCCGGCGGCAGCGCCGAGCGCCGCGCCGCCAAGAGCGCCGGTGGCGACGCGCTGAAGCGTCGGATCCCAGCCCTGCGGAGCGCCCTGATAATATTGGCCCTGGTAGGTGTAGCCGTCGACTCGGCCGTCGTTGTTGCGATCGGCCCAGTAAGCGCCGGCCAGGCCGCCGATGGCTGCGCCAACCGCGGCGCCTTCGATAATGCTGACACCCGGCAGGATCGCGCCGGCAGCAGTGCCGGCCGCGGCGCCGTAAGCGGCGCCCTGGGCGACGTCACCCGCGGTGCGCGTGGCGCAGGCGCTCAGCGCGACCGAACTCGCCAGTGCCATCGCAAGAAGTGGCTTGTGCATCGTCATTCTCCCGTTTTGTTGAACTCGGACCATGCTCCGGGTCCCTGATCCCCCGGCGAACGGTGCATGTCACAGCGCAGGAACGACGCTCCCGGCCTATCGTTCCGGTTTCGCGACAATGTAGCGCCCCGCATTTGGCCGCGGCTGGTTGGCCGCTTGCCGTAAATGAAACTTACCCGTTACAGGACCGCTCGATGATGAAGGCGACGATCCACCACAACCCGAATTGCGGGACTTCGCGCAAGACCTTGGAAATCCTCCGGGATTCGGGCGCCGACGTGACCGTCAACGAATATCTGAAGACACCGCCGAGCCGCGACGAGCTCAAGCGCCTGTACGACCGCGCCGGAATCAGCCCGAAACAGGGTCTTCGCGCCAAGGAACCGCTCGCCGCCGAGCTTGGCCTGACCGCTCCGGACGTCGATGATGACACCATATTGGACGCGATGATGGAGCACCCGATCCTCATTAACCGGCCGCTGGTCGAGACCGACAAGGGGGTTCGTCTCTGCCGGCCGCAGGACAGGGTGCGCGAAATTCTCTAGGCGCCTGACAGGCGCGCTCGACCTGCCCATATTGGCGGCATGAGTCGGCTCGACCCGCGCCTTCTACTGCACGGCTATGCGTCGGGAATCTTCCCGATGGCCGACAGCCGCGACGCCCGCGAGCTGTTCTGGGTCGAGCCGCGTCACCGCGCGATCATCCCGCTCGACGGCTTCCACCTGTCGCGGTCCCTCCGGCGGACCCTCCGCTCGGGACGCTTTGCGGTCACTCGCGACCGCGACTTCGCACGAGTCATCGCCGCCTGCGCCACGCGCGAGGAAACCTGGATCAATGCCGAGATCGAGCGGGCGATGCTGGCGCTTCATTCGACCGGCCATGCCCATTCGGTGGAAGTGTGGGACGGAGCCGAGCTGGCCGGCGGCCTGTACGGAGTGAAGCTTGGCCGCGCCTTCTTCGGCGAAAGCATGTTCAGCAGGGCCAGCGACGCGTCGAAGGTGGCGCTCGCCTGGCTCGTCGCGCGCCTCAAGGTCGGCGGCTTCACCCTCCTCGACTGCCAGTTCATGACCGGCCATCTCGCCTCGCTCGGTGCGGTCAGCGTTCCCCGCAAGCGCTATTCGGAATTGCTTTCCACCGCCCTCGCCGGGGCCTCCTCCGCCGCGGGTGCGGGAGCCGGCGCCGGCCGCCTCGGCGGAGCTGCTGCGCCGGCGGATTTCGGAGCGCTCGACCGGTTATTGGACGCGACCGGCGCCGCCGATGGGCCGGGCCCGGCCGGATATGTCATCGCGCAGCTCTTGGGCCAGACGTCATAGACCGGATGCTCGACGACGTTGAGCGACGGCGATTCGCGATAGACCCAGCCGGAAAAGACCCGCTGCCACTGGCCGTCGGGGCGCTGCACGTCGAGCTGGAGGAACGCGCCCGTCAGCGGCTGGTTCTCCCACGGCGCGGCGGTTTCGCAGGCGCGCAGCCGGACGACCGCGTCGCCGACCCGGACCGCTTGCCCCGGCCGCATCTCGAGGTCGCGGACGATGCCGTTGCGCTTGTTCAACAGGCCGATCACCGCCACCCGCTCGGCCATCGGCGTTACGCCCGGCTCGTCGGTGGCGGCGACGGTCGGGGCATCAACCGTGACGACATTGCCGTTGGGCGCTTCGCGCGGAGGCGGCGGGCTCCGGTCGCAGGCGCCGGCTGCAAGCGCCATGACCGCCAGCATCATTCTCTTGCGGCGCACGCTCAGTCGGGAGTCCAGGGCTGATAGTCGCCGGTTGCAGCCGGCCGCACTCTCCTGCCCGACAGCGAGCCATCGGGCCGGAACGCAGCCATGGTGCCGGTGAGGTTGGGCTCCGGCTCCTGCTCGAACTTGCGCCTCGGCGGCAGCGCCTTGTCGGGAAGCTCGTCGATCGTGCCGCGAAGCCACAGCTGCCAGCCGGGGGCGACCCGGCTGCCGTCATTGGCGCCGTTGTAGATCACCCAGCGTCGCGTCGGATCCGACTTGTGGCGATAATAGATGTTGCCGGCCCCGTCGCGGCCGACCTCCTCGCCGCGAAAGCGAGTCCAAAGGCTGGTGCCGACGGTCGCGCCGTTCCACCAGGTGAAGGTTTTCGCCAGGATTCCCATCGCCCGCGGCCTTTGCCCGCTCGCGATGGTCAGCGCAAGGCGTCCTCCCCTGCCTTTGCAGGGGAGGGGGACCATCCGAAGGATGGTGGAGGGGCCCTCCCTAGCGCGGCCACTCGACGATATCGCCGGGCTTGATGCCGAGCTCGGCCGAGCGCCCGCCGGCAAGCTCGAGCACCGCGGCGACCGGCTCCGGCCACCCCACCGGATCGAGGGACATCGGCACCGCATTGTCGGCGATATGGGCGATCCGCCCGTCGGGGCCGATGAAGATCATGTCGAGCGGGATCAAAGTGTTCTTCATCCAGAAGGACGCGAGTTGCGGCGGATCGTAGGGAAAGATCATGCCGCGGTCCGGCGCAAGCGACTGGCGGAACATCAGTCCCCGCGCCTGCTCCTCGGGCGTTCGCGCCACTTCGGCCGTGAAGCGGTGGACCTTGCCGTCCGAGCGGATGGTCAGCGGGACCTGCTCGAGTCCCGCCGCGGAGCGTTCCATCGCCGGCTGGGTCGCGGCCTGCGGGCTGCAAGCCGGGAAGGCGGCGGCAAGCGCCAGAGCGCACATTTTCAGAGCGAATCGGTGGTGCGAAGCTCCACGGCCGTTAGGCCCTTGCGGCCCGAAGCGATGCGCGCTTCCAGCTTCTGGCCGGGCTGGACGTCCCCGACCCCCGCCTGGCGGACCGTCTCCATATGCACGAAGACGTCTTCGCCGCCGTCCTCGCGGATAACGAAACCGTATCCCTTGGCCCTGTTGAACCATTTCACCTCCACGGGTTCGAACTCGCCGGCCGAATCCATCAGCTCTCGGCGGTCCGCACGCTCGGCGGAAGTCATGGAAGGTCTCGCCGTCTGGGGCAAGGCGCTGCTGAGATCGATCGACAGGATCTTTTTCGCCTGGAGGCCCCGTTCGAGTCGGGCCGGGATGCACTCGATGGTCGCGCCTTCCGGGACGGCGCGCCTGCCGTGCTCCCGGAGAACGCTGAAATGGATCATCACGTCGCCGTCGAGCCCGTCGCAGACGAGGAAACCGAAGCCGCGCGTGGCGTCGAACCATTTCACCCGCCCTGTGACCGGCGGCATCTCGGTCTCGGCCGGGATTTTGCTCATGGGTCCGCTGTCCATTTCGGGGACCGGCTGGCTGCTTGTCGCCTGCTGCACGGAAACGGCCATATCATGGCGAACAATGTCGGGAAACCGACTTAAACATCCGGTCAGTCCGGACCGGCAAGCGCCTCCGCGTCAGGTTCCTCCCCCGGCGGCAGGTCGACGATCCGACGGGCGAGCGCGAAGCCGTGGCCGGCGCGGATCAGCATCGCCAGCGCTTTCTCGCGTCCCGCCGGGTCGGGTGCCTGGTCGGCGAAGGGGCCGATCCGCCGCCGCCGGGCAAAGCGCAGCGCCGCCTCGGCGGCCTCGGCTTCGGCGAGATCGCGGGCCGCTGCGCTGTCTTCCTCGCCGATCCCCGCCGCCAGCATCTGCTGGCGCAGCCGCGCCGGGCCGTAGCCGCGCCCGATCAGCGAGCGCGACTTGGCGAGGGCGAATGCCTCGTCGTCGACATAGCCCTGGCCGGCAAAGCGGGCGACCAGGCCGTCGACGTCCGCCGAATGTTCGCCGCTCCAGCCGCGCTCGCGGACCTTCCGCTCGAGGTAGGCGGCGAGCTTCGCCTTGCTGGTCGCGTAGCGGCCGACGTAGCGCAGCGCCAGCTCGCGCAGCGTTTCGCCGTCCAGCGGCCGCGGGGACTTCCGGCGATTGCGCGCTTTCATCGGCCCTTTTTGTGCCACACTCGCCAACCATCACAAGCGCTGCCGAGCCCTGCGGGCGACAAACGGCGATCAGGCGCAACTTGGACCGAAAACCGAATGGCCGACCGCATCTCGCCGAATTCTTGCGACCTCGCCCCTCCGGGTGCCACTCCGACCACGGACGATCTGCCTCGGCGGATCGCCGATTTCGCCACTCTCGGCGAAGCGCTCGATTATGCCGCGCGCGGCCGCAGGGGGATGAACTTCCACGATGCCCGCGGCACGCTCACCCGCGCCTATCCATTTTCCGAGCTGCGCGGGGATTCGCTCGCCAATGCCCAGCGATTCATCGCCCTTGGCCTCCGCCCTAGCGAGCGCCTGGCCCTGGTTGCCGAAACCGGCGCCGAATTCGCCGCTGCCTTCTTTGGAGCGGTCTATGCCGGCCTGTGGCCGGTGCCGCTGCCGCTGCCGACCAGCTTCGGCGGGCGCGAGGCCTATGTCGACCAATTGAAGGTGATGCTGTCGAGCAGCGATCCCAGCCTGTTCCTCTACCCGGAGGACCTCGCCGTTTTCGCCGCCGACGCCGCTGCCCAGCTCGGAATCGCCGCTCGCTCCTGGGAATCGCTTCCCGAAGTCGAGGCCGCCCCCGCCGAGCTGCCGCAGCCCGACGCCGACGAAATCGCCTATCTGCAATATTCCAGCGGCTCGACCCGCTTTCCGCATGGAGTCGCCGTCACCCACCGCGCCCTGCTCGACAACCTCCGCGCCCACGGCATCGGCCTCGAGATCGTCGACAGCGATCGCTGCATCTCCTGGCTCCCTTGGTACCATGACATGGGGCTGGTCGGCTGCATGCTCTCGCCGATGGCCAACCAATTGTCGGTCGATTACATGAAGACCGAGGATTTTGCCCGCCGGCCGCTCGCCTGGCTCGACATGATCAGCCGCAACCCGGGCACGTCGGTCTCCTACTCGCCGACGTTCGGCTACGACATCTGCTCGCGGCGGATGAGCTCGCAGACCCGGGCCGAGGACCGCTTCGACCTGACCCGCTGGCGGATTGCCGGCAACGGCGCCGACATGATCCGCCCCGACGTCATGCAGGCCTTCGTCGACGCCTTCGCCGACGCTGGCTTCGACGCGACCGCCTTCTGCCCCAGCTACGGCCTCGCCGAAGCGACCCTCGCCGTGTCGCTGATGCCGCCGGGCGAGGGCATCCGGCTCGAGCTGGTCGAGGAAAGCGAGCTTTCGGGCGAAGGCACTTCGGCGCTGGAGCGGCCGCGCCGCTACCGGGCGATCGTCAATTGCGGCAAGCCGGTCACCGGCATGGAGATCGAGATCCGCGGCCCCGACGGAAGCGTCCTCCCCGACCGCTCGATCGGCCGGGTGTTCGTGCGCGGCTCGTCGGTGATGGTCGGCTATTTCCGCGACGAGGAGGCGACCCGCGCCTGCCTCGGCGACGACCATTGGCTCGACACCGGCGACATGGGCTATCTCTCCGGCGGCTACATCTTCATCGTCGGCCGCGCCAAGGACATGATCATCATCAACGGCCGCAACCATTGGCCGCAGGACATCGAATGGGCGGTCGAGCAATTGCCCGGCTTCAAGTCCGGCGACATCGCCGCCTTCGCAATCACCGGCCCCTCCGGCGAGGAAACCCCGGCGGTCCTCGTCCACTGCCGCATTTCCGACCCGCACGAGCGCGGCCGGCTTCGCGACGACATCCGCGAGCGGGTCCGGGCGATCACCGGCATTTCGCCTGTGGTCGAGCTGATCCCGCCCCGCACCCTGCCCCGGACCAGCTCGGGCAAGCTCAGCCGCACCAAGGCCCGCAACCTCTATCTGTCCGGCGAGATCCAGCCCTACGACATCGCCGCCTAAGCCGCCGCGTGCAGCGACGCCGACGCCTGCTTCGCCGGAGCTGCGCGAGAGACGGCGCAGGCCGGCCAGCCGGTCGCCGCAGACGAGCCCGACTGACGCGACGAATTCAGTTCGTGACGGCCCGCTTGCTCACCCGAAGATCGACAGGTCGAGTTCCTCGCTTGGCCCGAACCAGATCACATGCTTCGTGTGGTCGGCGACGTCGTCGCCGGTCGAGGCATGGGCGAAGATGGTGAGCCCGCCGCGGTTGAGGGCCATCCACTGGGCGAACCGGCCGAAATCTTCCGGCATGACGGTCAGCTGGCAGCTGCCGCGCGGGTGCGGGCCGACCGGCGCCAGGTGAAAATGGCCAACCGAGATTCCGAACCGCTCCCTGGCCGCGGCCGCCAAGCCTCGCGCCTGCTCGACCTCGTCGGGATTGAAATAGATGTGGGCGTGAAAGTCGCGAATCTCGGGCATGCCCGCAAGATGGTGCGCCAGCGCGCGCGCTTCAAACCGGCGACAGCGCTCCCCGGTAAACCGACTCTTCGAGAGTCCGGCCGGCACCCAGCGCGACGCAGCTCAGCGCATCCTCGGCGACCCGCACCGGAAGCCCGGTCTCGTCCTGGAGGACGCTGGCGAAGTCGCGCAGGAGCGAGCCTCCCCCGGTCATGGTGATGCCTTCGTCGATGACGTCGGCGGCGATCTCGGGCGGAGTATGCTCGAGCGCCTGGCGGACGACGTGGACGATCCGGCCGACCGGCTCGGTCAATGCGGCGGCGATCTCCGCCTGGGTGAGGCTGACCTCGGCGGGCACGCCCCGGCCGACGTCGCGGCCGCGCACGTGGGCGACCATCCCCTGGCCTTCGGCGGGCTCGCGGGCGGTGCCGATCTCGAGCTTGACCCGCTCCGCCGTCGCCTCGCCGATCAGCAGATTGTAGTTGCGCCGGACATAAGCGGTGATCGCTTCGTCCATGCGGTCGCCGCCGACCCGCGCCGACGTGCAATAGGCAAGGCCCTGGAGCGAGATGACCCCGACCTCCGTGGTGCCGCCGCCGATGTCGACGACCATCGAGCCGATCGGGTCGGCCACCGGGAGGCCGGCGCCCAGCGCCGCCGCCATCGGCTCCTCGATCAGCGAGACCTTCCCGGCCCCGGCGTTCGTCGCCGCGTCGCGGATCGCCCGGCGCTCGACCCCGGTCGACCCCGAGGGCACGCACAGCACGACTTCGGGACTGGGCGAGAAGCGCGAGCGCTCGCCATGCGCCTTGCGCATGAAATGCTTGATCATCTGCTCGGCGACCTCGAGGTCGGCGATGACGCCGCTGCGCAGCGGGCGAATGGTCTTCACGTTGTCAGGGGTCTTGCCCATCATCAGCTTGGCGTCGTCGCCGACCGCCCGGACACGGCGCACGCCGTTGGTGAATTCCATCGCCACCACCGACGGCTCGTTAAGGACGATTCCGCGGCCTTTAAGATAGACGACGGTGTTGGCGGTGCCGAGATCGATGGCGATGTCGCGCGAGGCGAAATTGAACAGTCGGCCCACGTCGCGTCTCCTGGAAAGGCGGTAGAGCGGCCGGTCCCCCCGCCCGCAATGATTCCAAGGCGTAGCGGCGCGGGCGCGGCGTCATAGCCGCCGCGGCTCGGCTCGTCGGCGGTTCGGCGCGGCTTGGCGTTAATCCCCTCTTTCGGTGATTAATCAACCGCTTGCACCTGGACCGACGCAGGGCCGAGCTAGGCCGCTTCCGTCCAGGGCGCCGCCCGCTCCGGCGAACCTTCGACCCAGGGGCGCGCTGATGGCGCCGATGCCCCTCTTCCGCCTGCATTTGTACACTTCGACCGGTTTCGTCCCCGACGATGAAGGCCATGACCTGGCCGACGCCGAGGCCGCGCACCGTCAGGCCATCCGGAGCATTCGCGACCTGCTCAGCGAGGAAGTGAAAAACGGCCGGATCGACTTCAACGGACGGGTTGTGATCGTCGACGCACGCGGCGACACGGTCGGCGTCATCTCTTTCTCCGAAGCGGTTCGCGAGGTGCCGGCGCGATGATCGACAAGCACATCCTGAAGCTCCGCGCCCGCGACGACATCGGTGCCGAGGAGGAAACCGCCATTCGCGGCGCGGTCAAAGACGTCGTCCGGCTTCCCGCCGACTCGGTCGTCGTCCGGGCATTCGAGCCGATGGACTACAGCACCATCCTGGTTTCCGGCCTCGCCTGCCGCCAGAAGGATCTCCGCGACGGCCGTCGCCAGATCACCGAATTGCATGTCGCCGGCGACTTCACCGACCTTCACAGCTTCACGCTCAAATATCTCGAACACGACATCGCCACGCTTTCCGACTGCCGTTTCGCCATCGTGCCCCACGATCGGCTTCGCGAGATCACCGAGCGCTTCCCGCATCTCGCGCGCGTCTACTGGTTTGCGACCAACCTCGACGCCGCGATTCATCGCGAATGGTCGGTTTCGCTGGGCCGCCGCAGCGCGCTGGCGCGGATGGCCCACCTCTTTTGTGAGCTCTACGTCCGCCTCGACCTCGTCGAGCTGACCCATGATGGCGGCTACGACCTGCCGCTCACTCAGGCGGAACTCGCCGACACGCTCGGCATGACTGCGGTTCATGCCAACCGCACCCTCCAGGAGCTGCGCTCCCTCGCCCATGTCGAGTTCGCCCGCGGCCGGGTGTCGATCAGCGACTTCGATGCTTTAAAGCGCGTCGCCGAATTCAACCCCGCCTATTTGTACCTCGACCGGCGCGCCCGCTGAGATTCGCCGATGGCTCGGGCCGGGGAGCCGGAGACCGGCAGGATTTGTGATTCGCCGGCGCCCGCGGCTATTGAGGCCGCGACAAGGATGCGGGCGCGACGCACGTGACTGGGGACCATTATGCCACGCTCGGTGTCACCCCCTCGTCGGAGGAGGTGGTGATCCACGCCGCCTACCGGGCGCTGATGCGCCGCTACCATCCTGACGCCAACCGCGATCCCGACGCCGGCGAGCGGGTGCGCGCGATCACCGCCGCTTACCACGTGCTTCGCGATCGCGACCGGCGCTGCGAATACGACCGCGCCCGGGCCGTCGGCGATCTGCTCCAGGCGCTGCAGATGGGCGGCGACGGCTGGCTTCCGCCCGAGCGGCCGCCGGCGGCCCGCGGCATCGGCATTGCCGCCATCCTGCTTGCCGCGCTGACCGTCGCCGCCGTGTGGAGCCTGCCGCGCCCCGAGCCGCGCGCTGCGCGGCCGCCGCTGCCGAGCGCTCAACCCGCGCAGCCGGACGAGCCGGAACCCCCGCAGGCCCCGGCGGACCGGCCGGCGATGGAGCTCGCCGCGGCCCGGCCGGCGGCTTCCCCGCCTGCGCCGCCCGAGCCGGTCGCCCACCCCGCGCTCGAGCCGGTCCCCACCCTGCCGACGCGGCCGCCACGTGCCGATGAGCGCGCCTTGGCCGCTTCGCCCAGAGCGGTCGTGGCGGCTGCCGTCCCGCGCCCGCCCGCCGCTCCGCGCCAGTCCGCCGCCTGCGTCGGCATGCAATGCACCAGCGACCGGGTTGCCGCGCTCGAGCAGCATTCGGTGCTTCTGTTCAACCAGTCGATCGGCGGCGCCGACCAGGCCCGCCGCCGGCAGCTCGAGGCAACCCGCGACGGCCTCCTCGCCCGGCGCAGCGCCTGCCGCTCGGAAGCCTGCGTTGCCGGCGCCTATCTCACCCATTTGCGCGAAGTCAGCGCGATCCTCGAAGGCGGCGCCCCGCCACAGCGCTGACCGGCCGCCGGCGCTAGAAGCGGTCGAGCAGCCGGTCGACCGTATCGCGAGTCGTCTTCGACTTGCCTTTCTTCGGGTCATCCTCGGCCCGGCTCTGCTCGGCCTCGCGCTCGAGCGCCTCGCGGATCAGCTCGATCTGCCGGTCGGTCAGATGCTCGATGCCGATGAACTGCGAGCGCGCCTTGTCCAATGCCCGCAACAGCTCGTCGAGCTTGGCCTGCATCGACGCCGCGTCTCGGTTCTGGCTGTTCTGGATGAGGAACACCATCAGGAAGGTGATGATCGTCGTGCCGGTGTTGACGATCAGCTGCCAGGTGTCGGAGAAATTGAACATCGGCCCGGTCGTCGCCCACACCAGGATGACGAACAGGGCGAGGATGAAGGTCGTCGGCTGGCCCGCGGCGAGGGCGATGAACGTCGCGATCCTTGTGAAGACCGTGTCCAGCCACTGGCGAATTCGGCGGCTCATGACGTCCGTAACGACTCTGCAACGAGTTGGTGCCGCACTGCCCTTGCGCGCGCACCTCCCGCTCGCTACCTCGCCACCGGCTCTAGGAGTGTAGCTCAGTTGGTAGAGCATCGGTCTCCAAAACCGAGGGCCGGGGGTTCGAGTCCCTCCACTCCTGCCACGCCAAGCTGCCGAGCCTAGCGCGGCGATCGCGCAGCGATCGCGAGCTGGGCGAGAGACAGCGCAGGCCGGCCGGCCTGCGCGCAGCGACAGGACCGACGTCACGGGATTTACTCCCGTGACGGCCTGGGTTAATTGCTCGGCGTCCGAGGTCCGGCGGGAAGCCCCGCGGACCTCGTTTTTCTATTCGTTTGGCGACAGGAAGAGACTGCAAGTGGCGAAAACCTCCCCCGGCGAGCTCATTCGGCAGGTCCGCGCCGAGGCTTCCAAGGTCGTCTGGCCGAGCCGCAAGGAAACCGTCCGCACCGCCATCATGGTGATGATCATGACGACGTTGCTCGCCCTCTTCTTCCTCGGCGTCGATTCGGCGTTCAGCGCCATCGTCCAGTTCCTGCTCGGCCTGATCGGTTAACCTCCCTCTCCCCCGGGAGAGGATTGGAAATGGTGAGGGTGGCGAGCGCTTTTGATGTTTTTGAACAGGTAAGAAACAATGTCCCGCTGGTACATCATCCACGCTTATTCAGGCTTCGAGAACAAGGTGAAGGAAACGATCCTGTCCGAGGCCAGGCGGCTCGGCCTGTCCGGCCTCGTCGAGGCGGTCGAGGTGCCGACCGAGACGGTGACCGAGATCAAGCGCGGCAAGCGCGTCGAGAGCGAGCGCAAGTTCATGCCCGGCTACGTCCTCGCCCGGCTGGAGATGACCGACCAGGTCTATCACCTCGTCAAGAACACCCCCAAGGTCACCGGCTTTTTGGGGCCCAACGGCAAGCCGCAGCCGATCCCCGACGCGCAGGCGGCGCGGATGCTCCACACCAAGGACGAGGCCGCCGCGCTCGCGCCCAAGCAGAAGATCAGCGTCGATTATGAGATCGGCGATTCGGTCAAGGTGCTCGACGGCCCGTTCGCCAGCTTCAACGGCGTGGTCGAGGAGCTCGACTTCGACCGCGGCCGTGTGAAGGTCAGCGTCTCCATCTTCGGCCGCGCGACCCCGGTCGAGCTCGAGTTCGAGCAGGTGGAACGCGTAAAATAACCCCGAGCGCAGCGACGCCGACGCCGAGCGTCGCCGGAGCAGCGTCGAAGAGGGTTATAGCGCCGGCTGGCCTGCGACATGAGCGGCATCAGCCGCGAAATGCCGACAGGACCAACGTCATGGGATTCACTCCCATGACGGCGAACATCTATCCCGTTCCCCCTCATCCCGGACTTGTGCGAGCGCAGCGGCCATGCCGGGCGCATGGTCGGCGCGCAGCAGGATGCATCCTCATCATTCACCCGGCCGGCCTGCTCCCGATTTGGGCGCCGTCGCATTCAACGGCATCAGGCGTTCGTGTGGGAGCGAGCCGAGCCACGGTCATCTCCTACGGGACATTAGCAACTTTAACGGCCCCTTCCCTTTGCCCGCCGCTTGCCCTATGGGGCCGGCCTTCCGAAATTCGGAAAACCCCCGTTCCCCGGCGCAGGCCGGGGTCCAGGGCCGTGCGGGAGGCGCGCCTTCGGGCCCGCCGTCTGGACCGCTAAACTTCGACGTTCCGCGACGCGGAACACTGAGAGTGAGAAACATGGCAAAGAAGATTACCGGCTATATCAAGCTGCAGGTGCCGGCCGGCACCGCCAATCCGTCGCCGCCGATCGGCCCGGCGCTCGGCCAGCGCGGCGTCAACATCATGGAATTCTGCAAGGCGTTCAACGCCGCCACCCAGGAGCTCGAGAAGGGCGCGCCGATCCCGACGGTGATCACCGTCTATGCCGACCGGAGCTTTTCGTTCGCGACCAAGACTCCGCCGGCCTCCTTCCTTCTCAAGAAGGCGGCGAAGCTCAAGTCGGGGTCGAAGGAGCCCGGCAAGGAGAGCGCGGGCACCATCCGCCGCTCGCAGCTCGCCGAGATCGCCGAGGTCAAGATGAAGGACCTCAACGCCAACGACATCGAGGCGGCGACGCGGATCATCGAAGGCAGTGCCCGGGCGATGGGCCTCCAGGTCGTGGAGGGCTGATCCGATGGCGAAGCTTTCGAAGAAGCAGAAGGCGCAGGCCGGCACCGTCGATCGTGAGCGTTTCTATCCGGTCGAGGAGGCGATCGGCATCGTCAAGGCCAACGCCACCTCCAAGTTCGACGAGACGGTCGAGGTGGCGATGAACCTCGGCGTCGACCCCCGCCACGCCGACCAGATGGTCCGCGGCGTCGTGTCGCTGCCCAAGGGCACCGGCAAGGACGTTCGGGTCGCGGTGTTCGCCAAGGGCGACAAGGCCGACGAGGCGAAGGCCGCCGGCGCCGAAGTGGTCGGGGCCGAGGATCTGATGGAGACCATCCAGGCCGGCCAGATGGACTTCGACCGGGTGATCGCCACCCCCGACATGATGGGCCTGGTCGGCCGGCTCGGAAAGGTGCTCGGCCCGAAGGGGCTGATGCCCAACCCCAAGCTCGGCACCGTCACCCCCAACGTCGGCGAGGCGGTCAAGGCGGCCAAGGGCGGCCAGGTCGAGTTCCGGGTCGAGAAGGCGGGCATCATCCACGCCGGCATCGGCAAGGCCAGCTTCCCGGCCGAGGACCTCAAGGCCAACCTCGACGCCTTCGTCGACGCCATCGTCAAGGCCAAGCCGACCGGGGCGAAGGGCAAGTACGTCAAGAAGGTCAGCATCAGCTCGACCATGGGCCCGGGCGTCAAGGTCGACATCGCCGAAGTCGCGGGCGCCTGACGCCGGTCACCGGCCGCCGCCGGCATTGCGGCCGGGTTCGGCAGCAGGGGCTCCGGACTTCGGTCCGGAGCCCTTTCCGCGCCGATTTAGCGCCTTTTTGGTGGCAATGGCGAAACCGTTGCCGTTCAACCACTTGGCGAAGATGCCGAAGGAAGACTGCGGCTTTTCGGCAACAGCAGGCGTGAATCGCCTCCTTGCGCGGCAACCGCCCCTCTCATAATGTGTTCGTGCAGTTCAATTCCAAGGACGCAACTGAAAGGGGAATTTTATGCGCAAGCTTGCCATTGCGGTGGCGCTCGCATCGACGGTGCTGGCGACGCCCGCCGTCGCTCGCGACGGCTCCGGCTATATCGGCATCGAGGCCGGTCCGATGATCGCGGAGGACATGCGTCTCGACTACACCTCGGCCACTCGTGACGTTGACGAAGGTGTCACCGTCGACTTCCGAACGGGCTTCGACGTCGGCGCCATTGCCGGCTACGACTTCGGTGCCGTTCGCGCCGAGGCCGAGCTCGCCTACAAGCGGGCCTCGGTTGACCAGGTGTTCCTGAACACGGCCGTGACGGCTCCTGCTGTCGGCGGTGTTTTCGACGCCGATGGCCGCGTGACCGTTCTCTCCGGAATGATCAACGTCCTTGCCGACTTCGGCGACGACGACGGCTGGTCAGGCTTCGTCGGCGGCGGTCTGGGCATGGCCCGCGTTCGCCTGCGCAGCGACCTCGCCAGGACTCCGGCTTTCGGATTTAGCGATTCGGACAGCGCCGTCGCATGGCAGCTGCTGGCCGGCATTCGTCGCGCCATCACGCCGAACGTCGACCTCGGCCTGAAGTATCGCTTCTTTAACACGCGCAGGCTCGATTTTGACGAGACGGCGTTCGATTTGACTGGGCGCTACCGCTCGCACTCGCTGCTCGCCAGCCTGATCTTCAACTTCGGTGCGGCTCCGCCGCCGCCGCCTCCACCTCCGCCGCCGCCGCCGCCTCCGCCGCCGCCTCCGGCGACGGTGACCTGCCCGGACGGCACGGTGGTGCTGGCAACGGATCCGTGCCCGGTTCCGCCGCCGCCTCCGCCGCCGCCGCCGCCGCTCCCAGAGCGCGGCTAAGCCGGACGCGCCGGACGCCAGCAATGCTGGTGGCCGGACAGGCGAGAAAGACCGGTCCGGGGCTTACCCCCGGGCCGGTTTTCTTTGTCCTTCATGCCCTACGTGAGAACTCGCATGTTGCGCAGCGCGCCGGGCGGTGTCAGCATCGCAGCCGCGGAGGGCGGCGATGAGCGAGCTCAGTCACGACCGCTATGAGGAATTGCTGGCGCCGCTGACGCTCGAGCTCAGCTCGATGGCGCGCTGGGTCCAGGAAACCGGCCAAAGGCTGCTCGTCCTTGTCGAGGGTCGCGACGCCGCCGGCAAGGGCGTCGCCATTCACGCCATCGCCCGAACGCTCAACCCGCGCCAGTGCCGCACCGTCGCGCTCGCCGTTCCGACCGAACGCGAGCGCGGCCAATGGTATTTCCAACGCTACGTGCCGCACCTCCCGGCCCGCGGCGAAATCGTCCTGTTCGACCGCAGCTGGTACAACCGAGCCGGAGTCGAGCGGGTGATGAACTTCTGCGCCGAAGACGAAGCCGAGGACTTCCTCCGCTTCGTCCCGGAGTTCGAACAGCACCTCGTCGATCACGGAATCCTGCTGTTCAAATATTGGCTTGCCTGCGATCAGGAACAGCAGGAGCGCCGCTTCCAGGAAAGGCACGACAATCCCATTAAAAGGTGGAAGCTGTCGCAGGTCGATTTAGCCGCGCGCAGGCTCTACGACGAATATACCAAGGCGCGGGACGCGATGCTCCGTGCGACGCACACGCCCCATGCTCCCTGGACCATCGTCGACTTCAGCGACCAGAGCGTGGGGCGCTTGACCTTGATCCGGGACCTCCTCGACCGCCTGCCCGACACCGAGTTGCCGATTCCCGACATCCCCTGGCCACCGCTCGCGAAACCTCCCCGCAAGGAAAAATACGGCTTTCTCAAGCCAATCCCGCCGTATCAGGAGGCAATCACAGCCCACCCGCTGGCCGCGCCATGCCCGGCGGCCGTGAAGCAGCCGCACACTCGTCATCACCGCAGGACGGGGCGCCGCGGTGCGCGCCCTTAAACTGTTCGCCGGACTGACGGCCTATTATGCCGTTCTTGCCGCGGCCATCTTCGCCCTGCTTTCGCTGCTTCCCGATGCGCGCGCCTACCTCCCGATCGGCGGCACCGAGGCGCTGATCAGCAATGCGCAGCCGGACCTGCTTCGCGGCACCACAGTCGGCAACGAGCATGTGCGCTCGATCGGCGAGAGCCTGTACTGGCTGGTCGCGGCGATCCTCGGCGCGCTCCTGACTGCCCTCCCCGTCAGCCGCGTCTACATGGAGGTCCGCGACCGCCGCAACTACGACCAGTCCCTGGTCGACGCGATCGTCGCTTTGCCGATCGTCGTGACGGGCATCGTCATCATCGTCCAGCACAGCCTGGCGCTGGCGTTCGCGCTCGCCGGAATCGCCGCCGCAGTGCGGTTCCGGAACACGCTGAAAAGTTCGGGCGACGCGCTGTTCATTCTGCTTGCCGTCGGCATTGGAATTGCCGCGGGCATCGGCGCGGTCGAGCTCGCGCTCATCATGTCCGCGATCTTCAACTATTGCTTCGTTGCCTTGTGGGCGGGCGATTATGGCGCGCATTCGGGGACGAAGCGCTACATGCGAGATCTCAACGATACGGGTGAGGCTCCCGACGAGGCCGACGGCTAGGATTCGTCACTCGCAGGCCTTGAGGAGCTTTGCGACATCGCTGTCCGTGGCGATGTCGGCAAAGAATCTTTCGAGATAATCGGCCGCCCGTCGCTTGGCGGCATCCTCAAGCCCCGGAGTGCCATGGAGCTCGGCAAGCAACTTGGCCCGGGCAGCCCTGAACTCGCCGGCGGCCGCCTCCGCGTAGCGGTTGTGCGCGCAAGAGCCGCGATAGCGGCGCTGGCGTACCGTCGCGATACGCAGCGCATCCGGCGGAGTCGCGTAAGGCGCGTCGACGAAGCCGGAGAAATCGAAGTCGTAGGGGACCGGCGTCAAGGTCGCCCTTGCCGCCTGCTGCGGGCCGATCAGCTTGGAATTGTGGCAGCAGCCCGCCCCTTTTGGCCCCGCATGCATCGACCAATCATGGTTGCCGAGCATGTGCTGGAACAGCACGTAGCGGGCGACCTCGGCCAGCCTGAGATAGCTGGCTGGAACGGTGTCTCCGACTTTCGCCTCGCGCGCGCCGTTGCGGCGCGCAACATCGTCGATGTCCTCGATGAAAAAGCCGTAGCGAGACGCGATTGGCCGACCCTCCGCCTCGACATAGTCGATCATCGCGAGCCGCACACGAAAGCTTGCCGGCGTCAGCAGGTTGAACATGCGATAGGCGGCATGTTCTAGCAGCACATGCTTCTGGAATGCCGGCGCGGTGCGGCAATGTGTGACGAGCTTCAGGCGTCGCTGTCCCGCGAACAGAGAGCCGGCCGGCGGTGACGAAGTGAATTCAACGCGCAGCGGCGGAAACTGGCAGATGTCGGCCTGCCGCCGAGTAATGCCCCGCGCCGACAACCGGATCGGATACGTCTCGCCGGCGCCCGAAAGCTCAAGGCTTGCCGGCCTTGGCTGGGTCGAGCGGCTGCGGACAATCGCGGAGACCGGGCCGCGCAGAGTGATTCGAAGGACGTCGGAATCGGCGAACAGCGGTTTGGCCGGTACTGGCTGCTGAGCAGCCAGCGCCGGGGAGGAGGCCGCGAGCGCGATTCCGACCGCAATTGATCGCCAGCTCATCGCCCGGATCCCGCCGCCGCCGGCCGTTCCACTTGGTGGGGCACCAGCCGGTCGCCGACGATCTCGAGGTAGGACAGGGTTCCGCCGTAGTGGCGACCGATGCCCGTATCGACCCGCGCTAGCCGCCCGTCGTGGGACACCCCGATGCCGTCGAGGCTCGGCGTATGGCCAACGATCAGGCGCCGGGCGCCATAAGCGGCGAGAACGCGATCGAGCTCCTCGGCGATCGGCGGGCGCGCCGCCGGCGCTGCCAAGGCTGCCGGCGACAAAACGATGTCCGCGGCAACCGCCGGCGCCCGCGATACATTGCCGCGATACCATAATGGCCCGAGCGGATCGTTGATGATCGATGCGATCGACGTATCGCGCGCGGCAAGCGCAGCGGAAACCCGGCGGTTGATCTCGGCGAGCTGGATTTTCGAATATTCGGCGCTCAGCCCGCCATGGACGAACAGATTGCCGCCGACCAGCACCACTGCCGGATTGCGGACGACCCAGCTGCCGACCTCGCCGCCCGGCTGCCAGGCGAGCCGGTGCTCGACCCAGCCCAACGGCGTGTCGGCCAACCACCGTTCGCGCAATCGCTCAGCAGCGAGACCGGGGTGTTGCCTGCGATAGGCATCCTCGAACAGCGCCCGGTTGCGCTCGTAGAAATCGGAGCGTCGGCGCTGCGAATTTCGGTCGGCGAGGGCGGCGAACTCGCCAGGGTGCACGTAGCGCAGGTCGCCGGTGACGTTCATCGCCTCATGGTTGCCGACGAGAACGATCACCTTGCCTCGGCTGCGCGGCGCATCACGCTGCAACTGGCGCAGATGACGAATGATCTTGAGCGAGTCCGGTCCGCGGTCGACGACGTCGCCGAGCTGGACCAGGGTGGCCGATCCCCCGGTCCAGCGATCTCCCGGTCCGACGAGGCCGGCCGCTCGGGTGACGGCGAGCCACGCATCCCAGTCGCCATGCAAGTCGCCGATGGCGATGATCCGGGCGGACTGGGCGGCAGGCGCCGAGGCGGTCGTCGAGGTCGTCGCCGCGATCGCTCCCAGGATTATGCTCACCAGCATGCCAAGCCGCCGCAACATCGGGCGCCTCCCGGATCAGGGCGAAAAAGGGCGCCTCCGGTCACGCAATGTCAAGAGCGCCACGGACGAGGTGGTTGATCGCGCGGCGGATTCCGCTATAGGCGCGCCTTCGCGTCGGCTTGCCGGCGCAACCGTCCGAGACAGCTGGTGGGGCTCGCCCCTTAATATCCGGCCCAGACGGGGACAGGAATCATCGGGGCGCGATAGCGCTTCGTCGTGCGTTGCCTTGCGGCGGCGCCAGCGATCTCCAACCCCACGGACACATCGGTCCCGCCGCGCCTCGGCGCAGCAGGATTTGTTTGAACCTCGGCCGGAGGCGACTTCGGCCGAACAATGGAGTTGGCATGGATCGTTCGCAAAAAGCCGATCTGGTCGACGAGCTGAAGCGAGTCTTTACCGAGACCAGCGTGGTGGTCGTCACCCGCAACCACGGACTCTCGGTGTCGCAGTCCACGGACCTGCGGCTCAAGATGCGCGACGCCGGCGCCCAGTACAAAGTTGCGAAGAACCGGCTTGCCCTGATTGCGCTCGAGGGTTCGCGCTACAAGCCGATCGGCGACCTGTTGAAGGGGCCGACCGCGCTTGCGACCTCCGGAGACCCCGTCGCGGCCGCGAAGGTCGCGGTGGACTTCGCCAAGACGACCGACAAGTTCGAGATCGTCGGCGGCGCGATGGGCGACACCGTGCTCGACGTGAACGGGATCAAGGCGCTTGCCGAGCTCCCGTCGCTCGACGAACTGCGCGCGACCCTCGTGGGCCTCATTCAGGCGCCCGCGAGCAAGATCGCCCGCACCGTCAACGAGCCCGGCGCTCAGCTGGCCCGGATCTTCCAGGCCTATGCCGCCAAGGAAGCAGCATAGGTTTTCCAGTTCAATCAACGCACGACATCGGGGCGGCTGCCCCACAAGGAGTATCAAATGGCTGACATCAATACGCTGGTCGACCAGCTTTCCGAACTGACTGTCCTCGAGGCCGCCGAGCTTGCCAAGGCGCTCGAAGACAAGTGGGGCGTCTCGGCCGCGGCAGCGGTCGCGGTTGCCGGCCCGGCCGCCGGCGGCGGCGGTGCCGCTCCGGCCGCCGAGGAGAAGACCGAATTCGACGTCATCCTCACCGGCGACGGCGGCAAGAAGATCAACGTCATCAAGGAAGTCCGGGCGATCACCGGACTTGGCCTCGGCGAGGCGAAGGCGCTGGTCGAGGGCGCTCCCAAGCCGATCAAGGAAGGCATCGGCAAGGACGAGGCCGAGAAGATCAAGAAGCAGATCGAGGAAGCCGGCGGCACCGTCGAGCTCAAGTAAGCTTCGCTTCTCTTGCTGAATGATCGAGGGCGGTCCCGGTCGGGGCCGCCCTCTTTCGTCCTGCGGGCGGGCCAATTGCGGGCGGGCAAGCCGGGGGGCTGGCTAGCGGCCGCCGGTGTTGCCCCCGACCGGCACGGTTTCGACCGCCTCGCCGGGCTCGGGCCGGTTGGGGTCGCCGGGAAGGTTTGGCCGCGCCTGCCGCGGCTGATGGTCCTGCGCCTGGTTGCGGAGCGCCGCCTCGCCGGCCTCCTCCAGCGCCACCTGCGGATCGACCCCCTCATCCGCTGCCTGGTTAAGAACCGCCGCGGCCGCGGGGTCTGACTGGTTGGCAGCGTCGCGGAGCTGCTGCTCGTCCGAGCGGCCGCCGCAGGCGGCAAGCAAAGCGACAAGGGCGATCGGCAGGAAGCGCTGCATGAATATCTCCGTCGACTGAATCTTCGCCACGACCAACCGAGCGCCTGGCGATTGGTTGCCTGGCCATGGCAAGGTGCTTCACCCCTCTTGCGCCCGGCCTGAAAAGGCGTATATCCGCGCAATCCGATAAATAGACGGCTCCGCCGCACGGTGACGTGCGCCCGGGGCTTTTCCCGTCCTCCCCGGGACAGGGCCCGAAACAGCGCACGGGTCCAACGCATTGGGGAGGGAAAACGGGGCAAGCGCTCATAACCGTGCTCCTGCGAAAGCGGGGGCGCAAACATGGATCCCGGTCTCCGCCGGGGTACGCGAGCCACCGCGGCTGGGGTGTCTCACTAGCGCAGGGAATATCATGGCGACCAAGGCGATCGACGCACCGGCCAAGAGCAAGCACGGCCGAACCGCTTCCGCGCGGCGAATCCGCAAGATTTTCGGCAACATCCACGAAATCTCGCAGATGCCGAACCTCATCGAGGTGCAGCGCGAGAGCTACGAGCAGTTTCTCCGTTCCGACCCGTCGACGGGCTATGTCTCGGGACTCGAGAAGACTCTGCGCTCGGTCTTCCCGATCGAGGACTTCGCCGGCACCGCCCACCTCGACTTCGACCATTATGTGCTCGAGGACCCGAAGTACGACACTGACGAGTGCCGCCAGCGCGGCCTCACCTATGCCGCGCCGATGCGCGTCACTTTGCGCCTGACCACCTTCGAGATCGATCCCGAGACCGAGGCCAAGTCGGTAATCGATATCAAGGAGCAGGACGTCTACATGGGCGACATGCCGCTCATGACGATGAACGGCACCTTCATCATCAACGGCACCGAGCGCGTGATCGTCAGCCAGATGCACCGCTCGCCGGGTGTCCTGTTCGACCACGACCGCGGCAAGACCCACGCCAGCGGCAAATATCTCTTCGCCGCGCGGGTCATCCCCTATCGCGGCAGCTGGCTCGACTTCGAGTTCGACGCCAAGGACATCGTCAACGTCCGCATCGACCGCAAGCGCAAGCTGCCGGTCACCACCCTTCTCCTCGCCCTCGGCCTCAGCCCCGAGGAGATCCTCAATCACTTCTACAACACCATCAGCTATACCCGCGGCCCGAACGGCTGGCAGGTGCCCTATTCGCCCGACGCCTGGCGCGGCCAGAAGCCGACCCACGACGTGGTCGATGCCGACAGCGGCGAAGTGGTCTTCAAACTGGGCGAGAAAGTTACCCCGCGCCGTGCCAACCAGGCGGCCAAGGACGGCCTCAAGAACCTGATCATCCCGACCGAGGAGATGTTCGGCCGCTTCTCGGCATTCGACCTGATCAACGAGAAGACCGGCGAAATCTACATCGAGGCCGGCGACGAGGTGACGGCCGAGAATCTCGAGAAGCTCGACCAGGCAAAGGTCGACCGGCTCGAGCTGCTCGACATCGATTACACCAATACCGGCCCGTGGATGCGCAACACGCTCAAGGCCGACAAGGCCGAGGACGCGGACCAGGCGCTGTCCGACATCTACCGGGTGATGCGCCCCGGGGAGCCGCCGACCCGCGAGACCGCCGACGCCTTGTTCTACGGCCTGTTCTTCGATCCCGAGCGCTACGACCTGTCCGCCGTCGGCCGGGTCAAGCTCAACATGCGCCTTGGCCTTGATGCCGAGGACACGGTCACGACGCTGCGCCGCGAGGACATCCTCGCCGTCGTCCAGGAGCTGGTGAACCTGAAGGACGGCAAGGGCGAGATCGACGACATCGACAATCTTGCCAACCGCCGGGTGCGCTCGGTCGGCGAGCTGCTCGAGAATCAGTATCGAGTCGGGCTGCTGCGCATGGAGCGGGCGGTCAAGGAGCGGATGAGCAGCGTCGACGTGTCGACCGTGATGCCGAACGATTTGATCAACGCCAAGCCGGCGGTGGCTGCGGTTCGCGAATTCTTCGGCTCCTCGCAGCTGTCGCAGTTCATGGACCAGACCAACCCGCTCAGCGAGGTCACTCACAAGCGCCGCGTGTCGGCGCTCGGCCCTGGCGGCCTGACTCGCGAGCGCGCCGGCTTCGAGGTCCGCGACGTCCACCCGACCCACTATGGCCGGATCTGCCCGATTGAGACTCCGGAAGGCCCGAACATCGGCCTCATCAACAGCCTCGCGAGCTTCAGCCGGGTCAACAAATACGGCTTCATCGAGACCCCGTACCGCCGGGTCGTCGACGGCAAGGTCACCGACGAGGTGATCTATCTGTCGGCGATGGAGGAGGCCAAGCACACCATCGCGCAGGCCAATGCCGAGCTGACCGACAAGGGCACCTTCGTCGAGGAGATCGTCTCGGCCCGCCGCAGCGGCGATTTCCTCATGGCTCCGCGCGACCAGATCACCTTGATGGACGTCAGCCCCAAGCAGCTGGTGTCGGTCGCCGCCTCCCTCATCCCGTTCCTCGAGAACGACGACGCCAACCGGGCGCTGATGGGATCGAACATGCAGCGCCAGGCGGTGCCGCTGCTCCAGGCCGAGGCGCCGCTGGTCGGCACCGGCATGGAAGAGACGGTGGCGCGCGATTCCGGTGCGGCGATCGCCGCCCGCCGCTCGGGCATCGTCGACCAGGTCGATGCGACCCGAATCGTCGTCCGCGCAACCGGCGACCTTCGCCCGGGCGAGTCCGGGGTCGACATCTACACGCTGATGAAGTTCCAGCGCTCGAACCAGAACACCTGCATCAACCAGCGACCGCTGGTAAAGGTCGGTGACGTGGTCGACGCCGGCGAGATCATCGCCGATGGCCCGTCGACCGAGTTCGGCGAGCTCGCGCTGGGTCGCAACGTGCTCGTCGCGTTCATGCCGTGGCACGGCTACAATTACGAGGATTCGATCCTGATCTCGGAGCGGATCGTCAAGGACGACGTCTTCACCTCGATCCACATCGAGGAATTCGAAGTCATGGCCCGTGACACCAAGCTCGGGCCCGAGGACATCACCCGCGACATCCCCAACGTCGGCGAGGAAGCCCTTCGCAACCTCGACGAGGCGGGCATCGTCTACATCGGTGCCGAGGTCGAGCCGGGCGATATCCTGTGCGGCAAGATCACGCCCAAGGGCGAAAGCCCGATGACCCCGGAAGAGAAACTGCTCCGGGCGATTTTCGGCGAGAAGGCATCGGACGTTCGGGACACGTCGCTTCGCCTGCCCCCCGGCGTGCAGGGGACGGTGGTCGAGGTGCGCGTGTTCAACCGCCACGGAATCGATATCGACGACCGCACCCGAGCCATCCAGACCGAGGAGAAGGAGCGGCTCAAGAAGGACGCCGACGACGAGCGCGGAATCCTCAACCGCGCAACCTTCGCTCGGCTCCGGGAGATGCTCGCCGGCCAGGTGGCGACGGCTGCCCCGAAGGGCATCAAGAAGGGCTCGACCATCGACGAGGCGCTGCTCGAGGGCGTCGAGCGCCACGATTGGTGGAAGATTGCCGTCAAGGACGACAAGCGCCAGGCCGACATCGAGGCGCTGAAGGCTCAGTACGACGAGGCGATCGCGACCATCACCCGGCGGTTCGAGGATCGCGTCGAGAAGCTCGAGCGCGGCGATGAGCTGCCGCCGGGCGTGCTCAAGATGGTCAAGGTGTTCGTCGCCGTGAAGCGCAAGCTTCAGCCCGGCGACAAGATGGCCGGCCGCCACGGCAACAAGGGCGTCATCAGCCGCATCATGCCGCAGGAGGACATGCCGTTCCTCGAGGACGGGACCCCCGTCGACATCGTCCTCAATCCGCTCGGCGTGCCAAGCCGAATGAACGTCGGCCAGATTTTCGAGACGCATCTCGGCTGGGCAGCGCGCGGCCTCGGCAAGCAGATCCAGGAGATGCTCGACGGCATCCACGAGCGGGGCAAGGATCTCGCCGGCAAGGACGCCAGGGGGATCCGCGCCAAGCTCAAGGACATTTACGGCAAGGGCTACGACAAGGAGATCGACTCGTTCGACGACCAAGGCCTCGTCGAGCTGGCGTCCAACCTGACCGCCGGGATCCCGATGGGCACTCCGGTGTTCGACGGCGCCCGCGAGCCCGACGTGTCGGAAATGCTGGAAAAAGCCGGACTCGATCGCTCCGGGCAGGTGACCTTGTTCGACGGCCGCACCGGCGAGGCGTTCGACCGCAAGGTGACGGTGGGCTATATCTACATGCTGAAGCTCCACCACCTCGTCGACGACAAGATCCACGCCCGTTCGATCGGCCCCTACAGCCTCGTCACCCAGCAGCCCCTGGGCGGCAAGGCGCAGTTCGGCGGCCAGAGATTCGGCGAGATGGAGGTGTGGGCGCTGCAGGCTTACGGCGCCGCCTACACCCTCCAGGAGATGCTAACCGTCAAGTCGGACGATGTCATCGGCAGGACCAAGGTCTACGAAGCGATCGTCAAGGGCGACGACACCTTCGAGGCCGGAATTCCCGAGAGCTTCAACGTGCTCGTCAAGGAAATGCGCAGCCTTGGTCTCTCGGTCGAGCTCGACTCGATCGAGGACCCGGACGCCGAGCCGACCGCGATCGCCGCCGAATAAACTGGACCCACCCCAAGCCCCTCCCGCCCGCCGGGAGGGGCAGGAGCTGCAAGAATGAATGAGCTGACCCCCTTCGCCAATCCGATCGCCAAGCCGGAGACTTTCGACCAGATCCGGATCGGAATCGCCTCGCCGGACAAGATCCGCAGCTGGTCGTTCGGCGAGATCAAGAAGCCGGAAACGATCAATTACCGGACCTTCAAGCCGGAGCGCGACGGCCTGTTCTGCGCCCGCATCTTCGGGCCGATCAAGGATTATGAATGCTTGTGCGGCAAGTACAAGCGCATGAAATACAAGGGAATTGTTTGCGAAAAGTGCGGCGTCGAGGTGACCGTCTCGAAGGTCCGCCGCGAGCGCATGGGCCATATCGAGCTGGCTGCTCCGGTCGCTCACATCTGGTTCCTGAAGTCGCTTCCCAGCCGAATTGGGCTCCTGCTCGACATGCAGCTCAAGCAACTCGAGCGGGTGCTCTATTTCGAATCCTACGTGGTGATCGAGCCGGGCCTGACCGCGCTCGAGAAGTTCCAGCTGCTGACCGAGGACGAGCTGATCGCCGCCCAGGACGAATATGGCGAGGATGCCTTCTCCGCCGGCATTGGCGCCGAGGCGGTCAAGCAGATGCTGATCGACCTCGATCTCGAGGGCGAGAAGGAGCAGCTGCTGCAGGAGCTGTCCGAGACCAAGTCCGAGCTCAAGCCGAAGAAGATCATCAAGCGGCTGAAGGTGGTCGAGAGCTTCCTCGAGTCCGGCAATCGGCCGGAGTGGATGATCCTCGACGTCGTCCCGGTCATTCCTCCCGAGCTCCGCCCCTTGGTCCCGCTCGACGGCGGCCGCTTCGCGACCTCGGACCTCAACGACCTGTACCGCCGGGTGATCAACCGCAACAACCGCCTCAAGCGGCTGATGGAGCTGCGCGCTCCGGACATCATCGTCCGCAACGAAAAGCGCATGCTCCAGGAAGCGGTCGACGCTCTGTTCGACAACGGCCGCCGCGGCCGCACCATCACCGGCGCCAACAAGCGACCGCTGAAGTCGCTCAGCGACATGCTCAAGGGCAAGCAGGGCCGCTTCCGCCAGAATTTGCTCGGCAAGCGGGTCGACTATTCCGGCCGCTCGGTCATCGTCACCGGTCCAGAATTGAAGCTCCACCAGTGCGGCCTGCCCAAGAAGATGGCGCTCGAGCTGTTCAAGCCGTTCATCTACTCGCGCCTCGACGCCAAGGGCCTTTCGATGACCCTCAAGCAGGCGAAGAAGTGGGTCGAGAAGGAGCGCAAGGAGGTCTGGGACATCCTCGATGAGGTGATCCGCGAGCATCCGGTTCTGCTGAACCGCGCTCCGACCCTCCACCGCCTCGGCATCCAGGCGTTCGAGCCAGTGCTGATCGAGGGCAAGGCGATCCAGCTCCATCCTCTGGTCTGCGCGGCGTTCAACGCCGACTTCGACGGCGACCAGATGGCCGTCCACGTGCCGCTGAGCCTCGAGGCCCAGCTTGAAGCGCGCGTGCTGATGATGAGCACCAACAACATCCTGTCGCCGGCCAACGGCAAGCCGATCATCGTGCCGTCGCAGGACATGGTGCTCGGCCTTTACTACCTCAGCCTCGAGAAGGACGGGGAGCCGGGCGAGGGCATGATGCTGTCCGACATGGCCGAGGTCCACCAGGCGCTCGCCGCCGGGGCGGTGACCCTGCACTCGAAGATCATCAGCCGGGTTCCGCAGACCGACGAAAACGGCAACACCTACATGAAGCGCTTCGAGACGACCGCGGGGCGGATGCTGCTCGGCGAAACCCTGCCGAAGAGCCACAAAGTGCCGTTCGAGACGATCAATCGCCTGCTGACCAAGAAGGAAATCGGCGACGTCATCGACATCGTCTATCGCCACACCGGCCAGAAGGAGACGGTGCTGTTCGCCGACGCCATCATGGCGCTCGGTTTCCGCTACGCATTCAACGCCGGAATTTCGTTCGGCAAGGACGACATGGTGATCCCTGCCGCCAAGGAGAAGCTGGTTGAGGAGACCCGCACCTTGGTGAAGGACTATGAGCAGCAGTACCAGGACGGCCTGATTACCCAGCAGGAAAAGTACAACAAGGTGATCGACGCCTGGTCGCGCTGCGGCGACCGCGTCGCGCAGGAAATGATGAAGGAAATCTCCGCCACTCCGAAGGGTCCTGACGGGCGCCAGGCGGCGGTCAACTCCATCTACATGATGGCCCATTCCGGGGCTCGCGGGAGCCAGGCGCAGATCAAGCAGCTCGCCGGCATGCGCGGGCTGATGGCCAAGCCGTCGGGGGAGATCATCGAGACTCCGATCATCTCCAACTTCAAGGAGGGGCTGACGGTTCTCGAATATTTCAATTCCACCCACGGCGCCCGCAAGGGCCTCGCCGACACGGCGCTCAAGACGGCCAACTCGGGCTATCTCACCCGCCGCCTCGTCGACGTCAGCCAGGACGCGGTGATCATCGAGGAAGATTGCGGCACCGAGCGTGCGCTCGAGATGCGGGCGATCGTCCAGGGCGGCGCGGTCATCGCCTCGCTCGCCGACCGAGTTCTCGGCCGCACGACCGCCGAGGACGTCGTCGATGCCAAGACGGGCGATGTCATCATCCCCGAGGGCTCGCTGCTCGACGAGGCGATGGTCGCGCGAATCGAGGAAATCGGCCTTCAGGGCGTCAAGATCCGCTCGCCTCTGGTCTGCGCGTCGAAACAGGGCGTGTGCGCCAAATGCTACGGCCGCGATCTCGCTCGCGGAACGCCGGTCAACATCGGCGAGGCGGTGGGAGTCATCGCCGCCCAGTCGATCGGCGAGCCCGGCACCCAGCTGACGATGCGGACCTTCCACATCGGCGGTGCGGCGCAGCTCAACGAGCAGTCGAACCTCGAGGCGCCGGTCGACGGCACCATCGAGTTCCGCGACATGCCGACGATCATGGACCCGCGTGGCCGGCACCTGTCGCTGTCGCGGTCGGGTGAGATCGCCATTCTCGACATGGATGGCCGTGAGCTCAGCACCCACCGGGTGCCGTACGGCGCGCACCTGCTGTGCGAAAGCGGCCATATCGTCAGCCGCGGCGACCGGATTGCCGAATGGGACCCGGCCTTCAGCCCGGTCATCACCGAACGCGCCGGGATCGTGAAGTACCAGGATTTGGTCGACAACCGGACCTTGGTCGAAGCCACGGACGAATCGACCGGCATTTCGCAGCGGGTGGTCACCGACGACACCGCCAAGTCGAAGAAGGAGACGCTGCATCCGCGGCTCACCCTCACCGGCTCGGGCGCCAAGGAGGCCGGCGTTTATCGGCTGACTGCGGGGGCGATCATCGCCGTCGAGGACGGGCAGCAGGTCGAGGCCGGCGAGGTGCTGGCGCGAATGCCGCGCGAAGCGGCCCGGACCCGCGACATTACCGGCGGTCTGCCGCGCGTCGCCGAGCTGTTCGAGGCGCGCAAGCCCAAGGAGAATGCGATCATCGCCAAGGTCTCGGGCAAGGTCAGCTTCATGAAGGACTACAAGGCCAAGCGAAAGATCGCGATCATTCCCGACGACGGGTCCGATCCGGTCGAGTATCTGGTTCCCAAGTCGAAGGTGATCGAGGTCCAGGAAGGCGATTTCGTCAAGCGCGGCGACAATCTCGTCGGCGGCTCGCCCGATCCGCACGACATCCTCGAGGTGCTCGGCATCGAAGCGCTTGCCGAGTATCTCGTCTCCGAAATCCAGGAGGTCTACCGGCTGCAGGGCGTGAAGATCAACGACAAGCACATCGAGGTGATCGTTCGCCAGATGCTGCAGAAGGTCGAGATCACCGATGGCGGCGACACCACCTTGCTTCCTGGCGAGCAGGTCGATCGGGAGGAGATGGACGAGGTCAATTCGAAGCTCGGCAAGGGCAAGAAGCCGGCGGAGGGCAAGCCCGTCCTGCTCGGCATCACCAAAGCGAGCCTGCAGACCCGCAGCTTCATCTCCGCCGCATCCTTCCAGGAGACGACGCGGGTGCTCACCGAAGCCGCGGTCCAGGGCAAGATCGACGACCTCCAGGGACTTAAGGAGAATGTCATCGTCGGTCGGCTGATCCCGGCCGGGACCGGCGCAGGCATGAACCGGCTGCGAGTGGCCGCCTCCGCCCGCGACACGGCGCTTCGCGCCGCACAGCGCAAGCTGCAGGAGTCGCTGATCCTCCCGAACAGCGCCGCCGAGGAGCATGCCGCCGAGCTCGCCCAGGGCCCGGAGGCGGCGATCGCGGCCGATCCGCTTGCCGAGGTTGCTCCGTCGGGCGAAGGCACCGACGCCGACGCCGGGGACTATCTCCAGGACTAGCGCGCGTTCGTCGGGAGGCGCGCGAAATAGAAAGCCCCGCCGGGCCCAAGGGCAGGCGGGGCTTTCCCCCTTTAAAAGCCTGGCGGAGCGGTCAGCAGCGGCCCTGCTTGATCGCGTTCTCCGTGCAATTGGCCGCCGAATTGATGTCCGCCGCCGCACCGCGCACGGTATTGCATGCGGCCAGTACCAAGCCGCTGCCAATGAGCATCGCGGTAATTGCAGTCCGAACCATGGTCATCTCCCTTTTCGCCAACCGAAACGACCATGGCATGGATCGAAAGGCCCTGCCAGCCGAGCCGGCCATCGCCGCCCTAGGCTAGCACTTGCCCTGCTTCATCAAATCCTCGGTGCAATTGGCCACCGAGCTGACGTCACGGGCGGCGCCCCGGACCGTATTGCACGCGGCCAGGGCAAGCGAGCTGCCGATCAAAACCACAGTCACGACTTTTTGGAACATGGTTGCGCCTCCTGTCTCGTCGATGAACGGAACGCCAAAGCAATGATGCCCTCCCCGCAGCGCGTCACTTTTGGCGATGACTGTTGCCGGGAAGACTCACACCGCCACGGGAGCCGCGATATGCGGGTGAGGATCGTAGTTCTCGATGACGAAATCCTCCGGCTCGTAATCGAAGATCGATTGGCCGCGATCCTTGAGGATCAGCCTCGGCAGCGACCGCGGCTCGCGGGTGAGCTGAAGGCGCGCCTGATCGACGTGGTTCGAATAAAGGTGGCAGTCGCCCCCGGTCCAGACGAAACCGCCGGGCTCGAGCCCGCATTCGCGCGCCAGCATATGGGTCAGCAACGCATAGCTGGCGATGTTGAACGGCACGCCGAGGAAGACGTCCGCGCTGCGCTGGTAGAGCTGGAGGTTGAGCCGCCCCGCCGCGGCTTGAGTCTGGAACAGGCAGTGGCACGGTGCCAGCGCCATCCGATCGATCTCGCCCGGGTTCCAGGCGGTGACGATCTGGCGACGCGAGCCCGGGTCGCGCCTGATCAGCTCGATCAGGCCGCGAATCTGGTCGATGCTCCGCCCGTCGCTGGTTTCCCAATCCCGCCACTGCTTGCCATAGACGGGCCCGAGGTCGCCACTGTCGTCGGCCCATTCGTCCCAGATGCTGACTTTGCGCTCCTGCAGCCAGCGGACATTGGTGTCGCCGCGAAGGAACCACAGCAGCTCGACGATGATCGACCGCAAATGCAGCTTCTTGGTGGTCAGCAACGGAAACCCATCGCTAAGGTCGAAGCGCATCTGCGCTCCGAACCAGCTCAAGGTGCCGGTGCCGGTGCGGTCCATTTGCTCGACTCCGCGGTCGAGGATGGTCCGCATCAGGTCGAGATATTGACGCATGGAGCGACCCTAGTCGCGACCCCGGCAAACGGAAATAGATGATAAAAGGGGCAGCGCGGCCAAGCGGCTTTCTATCCGTAACGGATGGAGCTGCGCGCCATTTCCGACGCGGTTTCAATCGTGGCGGGTCGCCGAGTCCGATACACTCCCGCAATGCGACATCAGCGTGCCGAACTTCCGCTGAAGCTCGACGGGCTGGCCAAGGCGCAGGCCTTTTTTGAAGGTTGCCTTGCCGACTCCGATTCTGCCCGGGAAAGCCTTTGGGTCGCCCATGTCGACGAGCAGGCGCGGTGCCTGCATCTGTCACGCCACGACGGAGACGAAACCGGAGCGGTCTTCCCGCTTCGCGACATTCTTGCCGACGCAGTCGCGCACGGCAGCGCAGGTATCGTGCTTGCGCATAATCACCCAAGCGGCGATTCGACGCCCAGCGAGGCTGACTGCCGCGCCACTCGCCGCCTTGCGACCGCGGCCGAGGCGATCGACTGCGCCGTGCTCGACCATCTCGTGTTCGGCGGCAAGGACTGTTCGAGTTTGCGGCGGCTCGGCTACCTTTAGTCTCTAGCCCTTGCAGGGCGTGATTTGCCGCGGTTCAGGACGTGGCCTGGTCGCCCGGAACGTCGCGAAATAGGCATCGCCGCCGGTGATCGGCACCATCCGCGCCAGCTCCAGCCCGACTGCCGCGAACTCGCATGTCAGCAAATCCGGTGGCATGCCATGGCGCCGGACCGGCCGGTCGGCATCGACGACGACGATCTCGCCGTCCGGCTTCAGACCCTCGCGCAAATGCCAGAGGAACGCATAAGGGCTGGTCACTTCGTGATACATGTGGACCAGGAAGATGCGATCGAAGCTGCGCGCCGGCAGCCGAGGGTCGTCGGACGTGCCCAGCCGCACCGCGACATTGTCGAGCCGCTCGCGCTGGACTCGGATCGCCAGCCGCTCAAGCGTATCGGGCATGATGTCCTGGGCGAGCACCCGTCCTTCCTCGCCGACCGCCGGGGCGAGGCGGACGGTGTAATAGCCTTCTCCGGCGCCGACATCCGCGACCCACATCCCGGTCTCGACGCCGGCGAGGCGAATGACCTCGGCGGCTTCCCCGAGGCGGTCGCGCGCGTCCTCGGTTGAAAAGCTGTCGCCGACGATCTGCGCGACGTCGCGCTGGGGCTTGGGAAATCCCGGGCTCCGGTCGGCCTCCCGGCATGATGCGAGCACACAGGCGAGGACGACCGCGGTCCTCAGGGAGCCGGGCAGGAGCCCCCTACTCCACATCCTCGACCTCGACCCGCTCGCCTGTCACCCGCTGCGCAAGCGCGGCGGCAATGAAGCGGTCAAGGTCGCCGTCGAGCACGTCGCCGGGGCTCGTCGAAGTCACTCCGGTGCGAAGGTCCTTCACCAGCTGATAGGGCTGGAGGACGTAGGACCGGATCTGGTGGCCCCAGCCGATGTCGGTCTTGGCGGCGTTGGCAGCATCGGCCTCGGCCTCGCGCCGTTGCAGCTCGGCTTCATACAGCCGCGCCTTCAACTGCTTCATCGCCGCGGCGCGGTTCTTGTGCTGCGAGCGCTCGTTCTGGCAGGCGACGACGATTCCGGTCGGGACATGGGTGATTCGCACGGCGCTGTCGGTCGTGTTGACGTGCTGGCCGCCGGCCCCCGACGCCCGATAGGTGTCGACCCGCAGATCCTTTTCCTCGACCTCGATGTCGATGTCCTCGTCCACCTCGGGAAAGACCCAGACGCTGGCGAAGCTGGTATGGCGGCGGGCATTGGCGTCGTAAGGGCTGATCCGGACCAGTCGGTGCACGCCGCTTTCCGTCTTCAGATTGCCGTAGGCATTCTCGCCCTTGATCAAAAGGGTCGCCGATTTGATCCCGGCCTGCTCGCCGGAATGATGATCGACCATCTCGACCTTGTAGCCGCGCCGCTCCGCCCAGCGGCTGTACATGCGCTGCAGCATTTCGGCCCAATCCTGGCTTTCGGTGCCGCCCGCGCCGGCATTGATTTCGACATAGCTGTTGTTCGCGTCGGCCTCGCCGGCGAGCAATGCGGCCACCTTGTCGCGCTCGGCCCGTTCGGCAAGCTCACCAAGGCTGCGGATGCCGTCCTCGACCAGGGCATCGTCGCCTTCGGCGTCGGCCATCTCGATCAGCTCGGCAGTGTCGTCGAGCTCACGCTCGATCGCCCGGGTCGCGTTGAGGGCCTCCTCCAGCCGGCGACGTTCGCGCATCACCTCCTGGGCCGCCTTGGGATCGCTCCACAGGCTCGGGTCCTCGACCTTGGCGTTGAGCTCCTCGAGCCGCTTCAGGGCGCGGTCCCAGTCGAGGAAGCGGCGCAGAAGCGCCGTCGCCGCTTTGATCTGGTCGATGGAGGCTTGCGCTTCAGCGCGCATGATTAGTGATCCTTCGGTGTCGCGAGCGTCAGGTGACCGGAGCCGCCTGCGGCGCGGGATCGGGCTGATAGGCCGGCTGCTGCTGTTGCTGGGGTGGTTGCCGGGGCGCCTGCGCGGCCGGTCCGCGCGGTCGACGGGCCTGCCGTGCGGACGGGGGATCGTCGCGCGCCGATTCCTCGTCGTCACCTCCGCCGCGGCTTCGGCGGTAGGCTCGGCGCGGCTCGGTCTGCGGCTGGAAGGCCTCCCAGATCACCGGCGACCTCGGGTCCTCGGTCGTCGGGAAGGTCCCGAACACGCGCCGGCCCGAAGCCCGGTCGACCCGGACCCAGCGGACGCCGGATGGCGCGACGAACGGCACCACCGGCATGTCCTTGAACGCCGCCTGGGCGAATTGCTTGAATATGGGCGCGGCGATTCTGCCGCCCTGGGCCCCGTGGCCCATCGGCCGAGGCTGGTCGTAGCCGATGTAGACGCCGGCAACGACGTCGGGAGTCCCGCCGACGAACCAGACATTGGTCGGGCCCGACGTCGTCCCGGTCTTGCCGAACAGCGGCCGGTTGAGGTCGCGCAGCACGGTCGCGGTGCCGCGCTCGACCACTCCGGTGAGGATATGCACCATCTGGAATGCCGCCATCGGATCGAGCAGTTGCTTGGTTCGAAGCGGCGGCCGAGGCATCGGCTTTCCGTCCCAGTCGGCCGCGTTGCAATTCTCCATCACCTGGCACCGGCGGTCGGCGCGATAGATGACCTTGCCGTTGCGGTCCTGGACGAAGTCGATGATCGACGGTTTCACCTCGCGGCCGTGGTTGGCGAGGATTGCGTAGGCGTTGGTCAGGGCGAGCACCGTCGTGTCTCCGGCCCCGAGCGAAATCGAAAGGTAAGGCTTGTAATCGCCGAGCCCAAGCTCCTTGGCGGTCTCGACGATCTTCTGCATACCGGTCTCCGACGCCGCCCGGACCGTCATCAGGTTGCGCGACTGCTCGACCCCCCAGCGCATCGTCTTGGCCCCGGCATAGCGGCGGTCGAAATTGACGAAGCATTTGTTGCCGAGGCCAGCGCCCTGCCAGACGCAAAACGGGCCATCGACGATGATCGAGGCCGGAGTCATTCCGTTCTCGAGCGCGGCTTCGTAGACGATCGGCTTGAACGCCGAGCCAGGCTGCCGCAAGGCCTGCGTTGCCCTGTTGTAGGACGAGCCGATGGCGTCGAACCCGCCCTGCATCGCCACCACCCGTCCGGTACGGACCTCCTGCGCGACGAACCCTCCGGAGATCTCGGGGATCGAGCGGAGGGCGTAACTGTCGTTGCCGTTATCCTTGACGACGATGATCATGCCTGGCCGCAGGTGGGTGAAGGCGGCACCGCCGGCGCCCCTCTTGGGCATCTGCGCGGCCGAAGCGGGAAGAACTCCCGTCGAGCCGTTGGCAAAGCCGATTTCTGCCTGGTTGCCCGATTTCGCCAGCACCACCGCCTTTCGCCAGTCGGGAAAGCCGGTGCCGACCTGCGCCCGGTCAAGCTGGCCCTGCCAGTCCCCGTTGACGTCGATGCTGAGCTCGAGGTCGTTCCAGCCGCGGCCGCCATCGAACCGCGCCAGGCCTTCGCGAAGCGCTTCTGCGGCCGCGTCCTGCATGTGCGGGACCATCGACGTCCGGACCCAAAGACCGCCGGCATAGACGCTGTTCGGGCCATCTTCGGCTGATTCGCCGAAGCTCTTGAGCAGCGAGCGGCGGACCTCCTCCATGAAATACCCGCCCATCTGGCGGAATTTCTCATTGCTTCCGTAACGGATGGTGCCGAGGGGCGTCGCTGCGGCGGCAGCTCTCTGCTCGGCGGTGATGTACCGGTTACGCTGCATCTCGCGCAGCACGTAATTGCGGCGCTCGAGCGCGCGATCGGTCGCCCGCACCGGGTCGTAATTGGACGGCGCCTTGGGCAGCACGGCGAGATAGGCGGCCTCGGGAAGCGTGAGTTCGGCGACGTCCTTATCAAAATAGGCGCGCGCTGCCGCCTGCACCCCGTAGGCATTGCGGCCGAGGAAGATCTGGTTGAGGTAGAGTTCAAGGATTTGCTGCTTGGACAGGGTCGATTCGAGGCGGAAGGCCAGGATCGCCTCACGAATCTTTCGGCCGATATTGTAGCTGCTGTCCTGCAGGAGGCCCTTGGCGACCTGCTGGGTGATGGTCGATCCGCCGCGGGCCCGTTCGCCGCTGGTCAGGCTCTTGCGGGTAAAGTCGAACACGGCGCCCATGAGACCCGGATAATCGATGCCACCGTGAGTGAAGAAGGTCTTGTCCTCGGCCGAGATGAAGGCTTCGATGACGACCGGCGGATATTCGTCGTAATCGAGTTCGACCCGGCGCTCGCGGGCGAAGGTCTGCACGGGATTGCCGTCATAGCCGCGCACGTTGCTCGGCAACGGCGGTTGGTAGGCGAGCAGCTTTTCCGAGCTCGGCAGCCCGGCGGCGAAGAACAGCCACATGACGGCGAACAGGAAGAATCCGGTGACGCCGGCATAGGTCAGCCAGCGCAGCCAGCGGCGCCGGAACCACGGCGCGAACCAGCCGCGCACGCGGCGGTTGAAGCTCACGAGATCGGGTAGCGGCAATCGGGGAACGGACAATCGTTCGAAACGCATCTCGGCTATTCTCTAGCGGCTTCGCCGCGCCGCTGGAAGGCTTGTTCAGCGCCGCGACCGTGCCGCGACGTCGGCTTCGATCGCCTGGGCGAGCGCCAGCACCAGCTTGTGGCGATGCTCGGCCGACCTCAGCATCAGCTCGTCGTCGGCATTGCTGATGTAGCCGGCCTCGAACAGCACCGCCGGCACTTCGGCCCGGCGGAGAACGTGGAAAGCGGCGTGGCGATGCGGCTCGGGCCTCATCAGCACCCGGCCCGAAGCTTTGCGGATCACCCGCTCGGCAAGGCCCGCCGAGACAATCATCTGCTCGCGAAGCGCGAGGTCGGAGAGGATCGCCTGGGCCCGACCGTCGACTTCGCTCACCACCGAGTCATTCGAGCGGTTTTCCGCCCGCGCGAAACGCGCCGCGTCGGCGTCGGAAGCGACGTCCGACAGCGAATAGACGCTTGCTCCCCGAGCCAGCGGGTTGGGTGCTGCGTCCATGTGAAGCGACAGGAACATGCTGGCGCCGAGCCGCCGGGCGATCGATGCGCGCTGCTCGAGCGACAGGCTGCGGTCATCCTCCCGGGTCAGCGCGACGCGCACGCGGCCGCGCTCGACGAGCAGGTCGCGAAGCTCTTTCGCCAGCGCCAGGGTCAGCTGCTTTTCGCTGACCGTGCCGGAAACCGCCGTCGCTCCGGGATCGCGGCCGCCATGGCCCGGGTCGATGACGATGACCGGTCGTCCGGCCCTGCCGCTGACGGCGACGTCCTCGACTGCCGGTGCGAGCTGGACGGTGACGCTGCCGCGCCGGGCCTCGCCGACCAGCGCCCGCTCGCGCCCGGCCGAAGAGGCCGCGCCGACCTCAACCGGGCTGAAGGCGATCAGCGCCACGGCCCCGACGCTGGCAGCCAGCGCGAGCCCGACGAGCGATCGTCTTGCCTTGGGTCCGGTCGTCATTGGCCTTCCGCTCTGTCGATGAGTGCCTTGTATCACGGCAATATGGTTAACGGCCACTTATCATGACCTTCACCGATTTGGCCTTGCGCGGTTGCGGCTGCTTCCCCCGGATGCTAACCGGGTTTATTCCGCAGGCCACCAGGCCGAGCGGTAGCGTTGCGGCTCCTCTGGTCCGCAACTCTCACAGGTTGACGCTGCATGACGCCACAAGACGCCCTCCGTCCGCTCGCCAGTGAGCAACGGGGCGTGGTTCCCGAGCCGCTTGCCGGGATGGCGCGTGCAGCAGAGGCATTTCACGTAAAATTCGCCACCCTGTCCGCTTATCCGGCGGGGCTGGCCACAGCTTATGCGCGCACCGGGGCCCCACGGGGCCCCCGGCGCGCCTGGAGACAATTCAATGACCATGCGCATGCTGATCGATGCGCGCCACCCGGAGGAAACCCGGGTCGCCGTCGTCAAGGGCAACCGGATCGAGGAGTTTGACTTCGAATCCGCCGAGCACAAGCAGCTCAAGGGAAATATCTATCTCGCCAAGGTGACCCGGGTCGAGCCGTCGCTGCAGGCGGCGTTCATCGATTACGGCGGCAACCGCCACGGCTTCCTCGCCTTTTCGGAGATCCATCCGGATTATTATCAGATCCCCAAGGCCGACCGCGACGCCTTGCTTCGCGAGGAGGCCGAGCATGCCGCCGAGGAGGAGCGGCTGCGCTCCGCCGAGCTCGACGCGGACGATGCCGCAGACACGGCCGAAGGCGACCGTGATTCCTATGCCGGGGACGATGAGTCCTTCGCCGAGAACGGCGATTCCGACGCGGGCGGCGAGGCCGATGGCAATGAGAATGGCAGCGACGGCGACGACACCGAGGAGACGGGCACCGGCTCGAGCCGCTCGCCGGTCGACGAAAGCGCCGCCAACGAGCTGCGCAAGAAGCGCCAGGCCCTCCGCCGGCGCTACAAGATCCAGGACGTCATCCAGCGCCGCCAGGTCCTTCTCGTCCAGGTCGTCAAGGAAGAGCGCGGCAACAAGGGAGCGGCGCTGACCACCTATCTCAGCCTCGCCGGCCGCTATTGCGTGCTGATGCCCAACACGAGCCATGGCGGCGGGATCAGCCGGAAAATCTCCAACGGCGCCGACCGCAAGCGGCTGAAGTCGATCATGTCGGACCTCAAGCTGCCATCGACCATGGGGCTGATCGTGCGCACCGCCGGGCTGTCGCGGACCAAGACCGAGATCAAGCGCGACTTCGACTATCTCGCTCGGCTGTGGGACGAGATTCGCGAGAACACCCTGAAAAGCACCGCTCCTGCGCTCATCTACCGCGACAGCGACCTCATCAAGCGTGCGATACGCGATCTCTACCACCGCGAAATCGACGAAGTGATCGTCGAGGGCGAGGAAGGCTACAAGGCCGCCCGCGGGTTCATGAAGCTGCTGATGCCCAGCCACGTCCGGCGTGTGCAGCTCCACTCGGAGACCACGCCCCTGTTCCAGCGGCATGGGGTCGAGGACCAGCTGTCGGCCATGTACCAACCGGTCGTCCAGCTGAAATCGGGCGGATACCTCGTCATCAACCCGACCGAGGCGCTGGTGTCGATCGACATCAATTCCGGCCGCTCGACCCGCGAGCACAATATCGAGCAGACCGCCTTCGCCACCAACCTCGAGGCGGCGGCCGAGATTGCCCGCCAGCTCCGCTTGCGCGACATGGCCGGGCTCATCGTCATCGACTTCATCGACATGGAGCAATCGAGCCATGTCCGGAAGGTCGAGAAGGCAATGAAGGAGGCGCTGAGGAACGACCGCGCGCGAATCCAGGTCGGCCGGATCTCGAGCTTCGGGCTGATGGAGATGAGCCGCCAGCGGCTCCGCACCGGAGTGCTCGAGGCTTCGACCCGGGCCTGCCCGCATTGCGATGGCACCGGCCTGATGCGGACCGCCGCCTCGGCCGGCCTGTCGGCGCTGCGGATCATCGAGGACGAGGCGACGCGCGCCCGCGGCGACAAGATCCTGCTTCGTGCCGGCCGCGAAGCAGCCGTCTACCTGCTTAACAAGAAACGTGCCGAGCTTGGCGACATCGAGGCGCGCTACGGGGTCTCGATCGAGGTCGCAATCGACGAAAGCTTCGAGGGCGCGAGGATGACGGTCGAGAGCTCCGGCCCTCGCCCGGTCGCGGCCCAGCGGCCGGCGGCGGCTCCGCCCGAGATCGACGACGAGGAGGACATCGCCGAGGACGAACTCGAAGCAGCGCTGATTGGGGCGGAGGAGTTCGCCGAGGAAGAGGCAGAGGCCGAGGAATCCGCCGAGCGTGGCGGCCGCCGTCGCCGCCGCCGCCGCCGCGGTGGGCGCGGACGCAGGCGCGAGGGCGGCGACGAAGCTCCGCTGCCGCCGGTCGAAGAGCCTGCCGTTGAAGCCGAAGCCGAGGTCGCGGCGGAAGCCGAGCCGGAAGGCTATTCGGAAGCCGATGGCGAGGACAAGCCTCGCCGCCGCCGGCGCCGCGGCCGCAAGGAGCAAGCGACGAGCGCCGAGGTCGAGCCGGACAGCTCGCCGATGGTCGAGCGCCCGCTCGCCGAGGAGCAGCCGATCGCCGAAACCGAAGCTGCGGAAGAGCCTCAGCCCAAGACTCGGCGGCGGCCGCGGGCGCGCAAGGCGGAAACCGCCGCCGTCGAGGTTCCGGAGCCGGCACCGGCCGACGCTCCTCCCGCCGAGACCGCCGGCGAGCCCGAAGAGGTCAAGCCCAAGCGCAAGTCGCGCTCGAGAAAGGCCGAACCTGCCTCTGCGGCAACCACTGAACCTGCCGAGCCCGAAAGGGCGCCGACGGCCGACAACGACCCTGACAACGGCGCTGAGGTAAGCGGCGAACCCCGCCGTGGCTGGTGGCAGCGAACCTTCGGATAGCCGACATTGGCGGGGGCGTTTTCATCGCCGGTTCAGCCCCGCGATGGGATGGCGCGGCCATGAGGAATCCGCTGAACCGCTTCGCGCGGCTATTCATGCTCGCGCTCATCCTGGCGGTCGCTGTGGCGAGGCCGGCCACGGCTCAATCGGTGCTTCGCGACAGCGAGACCGAGCTTCTGTTCCGCGATGTTGCCCGACCGCTGGTCGAAGCGGCGGGGATGGACCCCAACAACGTCAAGATCGTCCTCATCAACGACCCGGAGATCAACGCTTTCGTAGCCGGCGGGCAGATCGTCTATGTCCAGTCTGGGCTGATCACCTCGGCCGACCACGTCAACCAGCTCCAGGGCGTGATCGCCCACGAGCTCGGCCACGTTGCCGGCGGCCACATTATCCGGATGGCGGAGGGCGCCCGCGAAGCGACCGGGATCAGCCTGGCGACGATGGTGCTTGGAGTGATCGCCATCGCTGCCGGCGCCGGCGACGCCGGCCTTGGAATCATGATGGCCGGCCAGCGCGCCGCGCTCGGCAAGTTCCTCGCCTTCAGCAGGACCCAGGAAAGCTCGGCCGATCTCGCCGGGGCGCGCTACCTGTCGGTGGCGGGAATCAGCGGCCGCGGCAGCCTCGAATTCTTCAAGAAGCTGCAGAACCAGGAGTTCCGGCTCGCGATTCCGCAGAAGGACAGCTACGACCGCACCCACCCGCTGTCGAGCGAGCGCATCGCCTCGCTCGAGGAAGTGTACAAGAAAGACCCGGCCTGGGACCGTCCCCCGGACCAGGAGCTCGAAGAGAGGTTTCAGCGGGTGAAGGCCAAGCTGTTTGGCTTCGTCAATCCCAAGCAGGCGGTCGTGCGCTACCCGGAAAGCAACACGAGCGCCGCGGCCCATTACGCGCGCGCCTACGGCTACCATGTCGGCGCCTATCCCGACAAAGCCCTCGCCGAGGCCGATGCGCTTCTGGCGAAGGAGCCCAACAACCCGTTCTTCCTCGAGCTCAAGGGCCAGATCCTGCTGGAATCGGGGCGTCCTGCCGAAGCGATTGCGCCCCTGCGCGAGGCCACGCGATTGGCGAACGATCAGCCGCTGATCGCCGCCATGCTCGCCCACGCGCTCATCTCGACCGAGCGCAAGGAATATCAGGCGGAAGCCAAGTCGCTTCTGCGGGCGGCGGTCAACCGCGACAACCAGAACCCGTTTGCCTGGTACCAGCTCGGGATCATCTACGATCGCGAAGGCGATCGCGCCCGCGCCGCACTGGCGACGGCCGAACGCAACAATCTTCAGCGAGAGCCCAAGCTGGCCTTGGCCAGCGCCGAAATGGCGATGCGGGGCATTCCGGCCGGCACGCCCGACTATCTGCGCGCCCAGGACATCGCCATGGTCTCGCGCGCCGAACTGCGCAAGCAGGACAAGGAGTTCGACCGCCAAGAGAAGCGTCGTGAGCGAACCCAGTAGAGGTCGCTGGCTGCTCCCCGCGGTCGTCGGCGGCACCTTCGGCGCAATGCTGACCGCGCTGGTTCTGCTCGTCGCTGCGCCGCAGTGGCTCGGTCCGCGAATGGTGCGCGAGGGGTTGTTGGCCGACCCCCAGGTCCTCGCCGATGCCGCCGACGCCCTTCGCGATCGCCAGACGGCGCCGCTGCTCGCCTCGCACCGCGCTGCGCTCGAAACTCCGTTCGCCTCGTCCTGGAAGGGCGCCGAGAAGCCGGACGTCGTGCTGGTCGAGTTCTTCGATTATGCCTGCGGCTATTGTAAGGCCAGCCTCCCGCACGTCGAGCAATTGCTCCGCGAGGACAAGGGGCTGCGCGTCGTCTACCGCGAATTCCCGATCCTCGGGCCCGACAGCGTTGCCGCCGCCCGAGTGTCGCTCGCCGCGTCCAAGGCCGGCCGCTTCAAGCAATATCACGACGCCCTTTACCAGGCCGGCAGGCCGGGTCCGCAGACCATCGCCGCCGCCGCCCGGGCAGCCAATTTGCCGGCGGCGGTCCCGGACAGTGCGGACATCGAGGCCGAGCTCAAGCGCAACTTCCAGCTCGCCAGCCAGCTCGGCGCCAGCGGCACGCCGACGTTCGTCGTCGGCAACCGCGTGCTCCACGGCGCCGCGGGCTATGCCGAGCTCAAGAAGGCCATCGCCGACGCGCGCCGCAAGAGTTGAGCTTCAGCTCGCGCCCTTGAACCCCTGGGCGATCACGTACCATTCCGACGAATCCTTGCGGCTTGCCGGCGGCTTGGCGTGCTTGACGCTTTCGAAATGGCGCTTCATCTCGGCGACCAGCTGGGCGTCGGCGCCCCCGGCAAGCACCTTGGCGAGATAGGCCCCGCCCGGCCTCAGCACGCCTGATGCAAACTCGAGCCCCGCTTCGACGAGAGCCATCGTGCGCAGATGGTCGGTCTGGGGATGACCGACGGTATTCGCCGCCATGTCGGACATCACCAGGTCGGCGGGGCCGCCGAGCGCGTCCTTCAGCCTGCCCGGCGCCTCCTCGTCCATGAAATCCATTTGCAGGATGGTCACGCCGTCGATCGGGTCGGTGGGCAGCAGGTCGATCCCGACCACCTGCGCCTGCGGCACCCGCCGCCGCACGACCTGGCTCCAGCCGCCGGGAGCAACGCCGAGGTCGACGACCCGCCGGACGCCTTTCAGCAGCCCAAACCGCTCGTCGAGCTCGAGCAGCTTGTAGGCGGCACGGCTCCGGTAATTCTCGGCTTTGGCGCGGCGGACATAAGGGTCGTTGAGCTGGCGCTCGAGCCATCGCGTCGAAGAGACTTTGCGCCCCTTTGCGCTCCTCACCCGTCTCACAGCAGATAGCCGTCGCGCGCCATCAGCGAGCGCAGGATCCCTTCGCGGATGCCGCGGTCGGCAATGCCGAGGTTCTGCGCCGGCCAGATCTCGAGGATCGCCTCGAGAATGGCGCAGCCCGCCACCACGAGGTCGGCCCGCTCGGCGCCGATGCAGGGCAGGCTGGAGCGCTCCGAATGGTCCATCTCGGCGATCATTGTGCTGATCCGGCGCATCGAATCGATCGGCACGTGCAGGCCGTCGACGGCCCGCCGGTCGTAAGCCGGGAGCGCCAGATGAACGCTGGCGAGTGTCGTTACCGTGCCGCTGGTGCCGAGCAGCCGGATTCCGTCGCGTTTTTCCGGAAGCATCGCCGCGAAGCGGGCAAAGGCCCGCCGCGCCCGCTCGCGCATGCGCCCGTAGGCGGCGACCCGCTCACTGCCCTCGATCGCGTCCTTGCCTTCGCTTTCGGTCAGCGACACGACGCCCCAGGGTGCGCTCCACCAGCTGCGGATCTTGGGCCCTGCCGCCGACTGCTCGACGAGCACCAGCTCGGTCGAGCCGCCGCCGATGTCGAAGATCAGCGCCGGCCCGTCGCCAGGCTCGAGCAATTTGTGGCAGCCGAGCACGGCCAGCCGCGCTTCCTCCTGCGGCGGGATGATGTCGAGCACGACTCCGGTCTCGCGCCGCACTCTTTCCGCGAACTCGCGGCCATTGACGGCTCGTCGGCAGGCTTCGGTCGCCACCGACCGCGACAGCGACACGTTGCGCCGCCGCAGCTTGTCGGCGCAGACCGCGAGGGCGTCGACCGCCCGGTCCATCGCTTCCTGCGACAGCCGGCCGCTTTGCGACAGCCCCTCGCCGAGGCGGACGATGCGCGAGAAGGCGTCGATGACGGTGAAGCCGCCGTCGGTTGGCCTCGCGATGAGGAGCCGGCAATTGTTGGTGCCGAGGTCGACCGCTCCGTAGGTGTGACGCTGGTTCCGCCGCCGTTCCGGCGGCCCTGCTGCCGGCCCCGCGCTCATCGTCGCTGCCGGCGCGCTGGCGGCACTTTGCGCCATCGAACCAACCCGTTTCTATCCTTCGCCGTCACGCGGACGGCTGACTTGATCCGGGTTAAATCACATTATGGCGCCGGAGGGCAAGCTGCAGCCGACGGGACGCCCTGCCGGCGTTGACAGGGGGTGGGGCGCTTTCTATCTCGCGGGCCCGGCCAGGCGCTGCCCCGTCGTCTAATGGTAAGACTACGGACTCTGACTCCGTCAATCGTGGTTCGAATCCACGCGGGGCATCCAGCCGTCGGCAGCTAATCGCGCGATTGGAAAAGAGAAAGCGGCTGCCGGGCCAGCAGCCGCTCCCTCATTCTTTCCGCTTCACCCAGCCCCGGTCAAACCTGCGGGGCAGCGTCCGCTGTCATCGCCGCGGTGTCGAACAGCTGGTCGGCAACGCTCCACGGCAGCGGGCCAAACGCGGCTCCCGCGTCGGCCGCGGCGAAAGCAGCCAGGCCATTCGGCTCCGCGGCGCCGGCCGGTGGCGGCAGGGCCTCGACGAAAGCATCGAGGTTCAGCTCGCCGCCGTTATCGAGCGCATCGGCGATGACTCGCGACACTTCCGCCGTCCGCTGCAAGGCCCCGGTGTCGGCGACACCTCCCATGGCCTGGAGCATTTCCGCGGGCGGAATGGTGACTGCTGCGGCCAACGGCATCTCGGCTGCCGAACTCGCCGCAGAACCGCTGTTGCCCAGGTTCTGGACCGGCATCGACGGAGCGCCGCTGTCGGCGTCGAGGCTCGCGGTTGCGACGCCGGTGCTGGCGTCGCCCGCATCGATCGCCGACGAAGCTTCGCTCGCGACCGGCTCCCGAGTTTCGTTGCCGAGCGCCGGGCGAACCACATCTGCCTCCACCGGAGGCGCCGAGGATGCTGCTGCCGCAGGTGCGTCGTCGAACAGCTCGCGGCTGACCACCTGGTTCGAAGCCGCGGCCAAGGGCATGGCCGCGAGCCCCGCGGCAGCGACGGCGCCGAGCAGCACCGTATTGCTGTTGGCCGCCAGAGCCTTTTGCTGCTCGTCGGAAACTGCCGCGCCGGTGGCGAACACGGCGTCGGCCAGCACTCCGCTCGACCCGTCGCTGCGCGTGTAGCTGCCGGTCCCGACCACGGTGACGTCGCCGCCCGCGGCCGAATATACGATTCCGTCGCTGGTCAGCGAGATGCCGCTGATGCCTAGATCGGTCAGCGAGACCATTTCGCCCTCGTCGACCCGGCCGTTGCCGTTGGCGTCGCGCCACACGGCGAACAGCTCGAAGCCGTTGTCGTCGGCGGTCAGCCAGCCGTCGCCGTTGCCGTCATAGTCGCGCAGCCCCTCGAGGTCGCTGCCGTGCTTGGCGAACACCAGCTCGTCGTGCGTGACCTGACCGTCGCGGTTGCCGTCGCGGACCAGGATGCCGTCATTGCCGGCGACCCAAGCGGTTCCGACCAGGCCGTAGCCATAGTCGAACGCCACGCCGGCATCGGCGGCGAGGAAGCTGACCACGCCGTCGCCGTCGAGGTCGATTCCGACCGGCGCTGCGACAGCCGTGACGTTGATGGTCGTCGCCACCCCGCCGGATAGATAGGTGATCGCGTAAGGCCCGGCGCCGGTGTTGACATTGGCGAGGGTCACCCAGCCGTGGGTGGTGCCGCCGCTCCCGTCGAGGTCGACCTGGATGAGGCCGGTCGTGGTGACCCGCAGATAGCCGCCGGCGAGGACATCCGTCTCCGACGAGACACCGAGGATGTCGCTGATGTCGATCACGTCGCCCGACGAATAGTCGGTGATGGTGTCGACATGGCCTGCGCCATGCGTAATCGCGTGATCGCTGAGCACGAAAACGTCGTTGCCCGCTCCGCCGGTGAGCGTGTCAGCGCCATATCCGCCGGCCAGCCGGTCGTCGCCATCGCCGCCGTTGAGCGTGTCGTCGCCGCCGCCGCCGTAGAGGATGTCATTCCCGCCGCCGCCGTAGAGGGCATTGCCAAGATTGCTGGCGAAGAGAAGGTCGCCTTGATCGGTCCCGATCACATCTTCGCTGCCTTCGGCGGCCAATACCCGAGTATTGATCGTTTCGATCAGATCGACCGCGGCGAACTCGCCGGTGCTGCCGTCGGCGTAGGTGAAAGTGCCGTTGGCAAGGACGTTTTGACCATCGATGGAGCCCGAGCCTGCGACGGTGCCAAGGTTAATGCTCGTGATCCCGAGGTCTGTGAGCGTTAGCAACTCCCCAGCATCGGTCACGCCGTCGCTGTTGGCGTCGATCCACACGCGCAGATCGGCGAACGCGGCGTCATTGGCGTCGATCACGCCGTCGCCGTTCAAATCAAGGCTGGCGAGAGCGTCCAGCGCGTGGGCGAAGCCGCCGCCGTTGAACCACGGCGAGAAGATCTCGCGACCCGATTCGATCGCGCCGGAGCCGTCGAGGTCCATGACCAGGATGCCGTCTTGCCCGCCTGTCCACGCGATTGTTTGCGCCTGTCCATCACCGTTCATGTCGAACGACACGATGCTGGAAAGCGAGATGCCGGCTGCGCCGAGGTCGAGGATGATCGGGTCGACGACGCTGGTGACGTTCACGGTACTGCCGCTGACGCTGTAATTGAAGGAGATAGCGCGGGCGCTGGACGATACGTTGCCCACCCAACCAGAGCTGTTCTCATATGATTGGATTTGCGTCAGCGTCGTCGCGCTCGTGCCGATGCTGAAGATCGGCCCGTCACCGGTTGTGTTGCCGTTGTTCGACGAGGTATAATTGAATGTTACGCTCGCGGCGCCGTTCGTCGGCGCCTCGTCGAGCCGGAAAACCACCTGTCGGCTGCCCATGCCTCCCGGGCCCAGATTGATGCCCGATTCGCTGGCGGAATATTGCGTCCCGCTGACAACGACGAGGTCCGCCATGGTATAGACCTTGCCACCAACGGTAATCGTGAAATTGGCGAAGCCCAGCGCATCAAGACCTTCAGGAGAAGGTACATAGATGCTGAAGAACAATGTCGTGGTGGGCGCCGCGTCATTCGCGCCGTGGATCGTGATGTTGACGATCTTCTGCGTGCCGTCGATCGACGTCACGGTGAAGCTGTCGCTCAGCGTCTGCCCGTCATTGAGCGCGTTGACCGCCGCATTGCTATTGTCGAGCGTGTAGGTCCACTGCCCGCCCGAGGTCATGGTGAAGGTGCCGTAGCCGCTGGCGCTCGCCGTCGGCGTCGTCACCGCGGTGAACACATTGTCCGGATTGTCGACGTCGATTGCGGTCAGCGTGCCGGTCGCCGTCGGCGTTCCGCCGGCGTTGGCGCTGCCCGCCTCGGTCACCGAGCCGGTGTCGGTACCGGCGATGACCGCCGCATCGTTGGTGCCGAGGATGTTGATCGTCACGCTGGTTTCGGTGCCGTCGGCCGAGAACACCGCGAACGTGTCGGTGTAGGTGACCCCGTCGACGAACGCGTCGTGGGCCGAGCTGGCGGTGTAGGTCCAGTT
>DATLWK010000011.1:0-63160 GCA_035576365.1 Sphingomicrobium sp.
GGGGCGGGGTCAACGGGGGGCGGATTATCGCCGAAGGCCCGCCGGAGAAGATTGCGGGTGTCGCGATTTCCGCGACCGGGCAGTATCTGCGGCCGATGCTGGAGCGGGCGTCGCGAATGCCGGCGAGGGTTGGGGTCCAGCCGGATTTGGTTGGGGCGAAATAGGGGTGAACTGCTCTTGCTTGATAGGATTGCGGCTTCTACGCGTTGACAATGCTTGATTCGGTCCATGACTAGACTGCTGTGGCGAATCTTCGATTAGACCTACGAAAACCGATCGTTGTAATGACCGGCATCTTTAATCCGGCCATTTTCAACCCACCTTGGATGGCTGGCCAGTTGTTTGGGATGCCAGCCGGTCACACCTTGAACATCGTTGTTGCGGATGGCTTAGGACCCGGTGGCGCGACCGCTTTTATCAGCGGGGTTGGGGTGTCTGTCGGAACGAATCGGCTAGAGCTATTCGCTGCTAGCGGTGACGATGCAGCTTTCGATGCTGTCGAAGCGATAGCACTTAAAATCGTTGAAGTGCTACCGCACACGCCTTTGGGCGCATTGGGGATAAACTTCGGGTTCCATGACAATGAACCCACTGATCAGATCGAACCGCTGTTCGGTACAGGAGAGAAACTCGAGGAGAAGTTCACGGTCAACGAGCGTGCCATGCGTGCTCAGCTTGCAGCAGATGATGGTACTGTGCTTAACATCGAACGAACCTTGAACGACGAGGGTTTTTTCGTCGCGATCAATCACCATTTCCCGGATCTGAACCCCATTAATGCCACTGAATTGCTGGCAGGCAAATTGAAGTCGGAACGAGATCGAGCGATACAACTCTGCAAAGACCTTTTTGGATACGACGAGGTCGGCATAGAAACTTTTCCCTTCCCGGAGACGTAAGCATGGCGTTTGAACCCCGAGTAGAAACCATTGAAGCCGGCAGCAAAGTCGCTCCGCCGGCTCGCACGGACGCGTCAGAAGAGGGCGCAACGCGGGTAATCGTTCGCGTTTCAGCTTGGCCGATTCGTGTTGGATCGACGCCGTCTACTGAAACGAAGCGGTATGTCTTGGGTCGCACTTGGCTTCATCCGGTGCCGGGATTGCACAGCCGCACGAAGTAGCTAGCATGAGGGGCATGGACGAGAGTTCATCTCCTCTCAAGTTTATCTTCAAAGTCCCGGACGACACGCATTTCGATGCGCTGAGACAAGGGGACCTGCTCCTACGCACCACGAGGGTCCGAGAGGCGCTAGCTCAGGCACACCAGCACTACGCTGCCCATGAAGCATATACCCATTTCGTAGTTCTGACCCAGTCATGTGATCTCGCCGTCCGCGAGGGTGGCAAGTTCAGGGCGTCCTACGTCACGATCTGTGCGGCCAAACCCTTAAGTACGTATCTCGACAAGAAATTTTCAGACGTGTTCGCGGAGAAGAGCCCCGTCAAAATTGGGCGGTCCCCCATGCTTAGAGGCGCAGAGGGGGTTCTGAAGAAGCTAATCAGCAACACTTCCGATGAAGTGTTCTTCTTGGACGCTTTCGCGGCGCCCAGCATCAACGAACCCCTATGCGCGTTCCTTCAACTTTCCATCGCGCTGCGCGCTGAACACTACGACGCTCTGTTCGCTGCTAAGCAAGCCGAGATGACTGACATCTTCGCCGCGAAAATTGGATGGATGACGGGTAACCTGTACTCGCGGGTAGCCACCCCTGACCTGTACGAGGTCGACCCGCGCGCAGCGCAGGATTACGAGAGAAATCTCATCCACGGGCTGCTGCGCGACGACGCCGAGTGGCTCGATAACCGACAAATCAAAGAGTACCGCCGGAGGCTCAGCCAAGCCACGGATGCGAAAGGTGGACCGCTCTCTGCAGAGGAGGCACGCTCCATCGTACGAGAGTGCCCAAAGCCGATCCAAGAGCTTTCGAGCGCGGTACTCGATGTACTTGCTGCTGCCGATTTGGTGATAGAGCCTGATACTCTGAAGGCGATCCAGAACAGGATTGAAAGCAATCAGAAGCTACGAGGGTTCGCGGGCCGGGCCGCGTAACCGCCCGACGACAGAGTGCGATTACGGTGGCCGATTACGGTGCGAGGTGCGATTACGGTGCGACTAGGTGCGATTACGGTGGCGATTACGGTGACAGTTTACTCCGATTACGGTCGCAGTTTACTAAACTAAACCCCCCGCACCAACCGCTCCACCACCCGCCGCAGCTCAGCCGGCGTATCTCCGGCGACGACCTCGACATGACCGATCCCGGCCCTGCGCAGCGCCTCCTTCTTAACCGCGTCGCGTGCAGCAGTCGCGTGCGCGCCCTTGAAATGCCCGCCGCCCTGATATTCGATCGCGTGAAGCGGCCGGCATTCCTCGTCGACGATCAGCAGATCGACGCGCTTGGAATTGATGCAGCGATAGGCCGCGTCATCATCGGACCGCAGTATCTCGCCCAGGGACACTTGCGCCATCACCTGCCAATCGGGCCGAACCTCCAGGACCATCTTGTCGAGCGCCTTGAACAGCCGTGCTTCGCTCTTGTTGAGCAAAGGCTGCGCCTTGAAATCGGCCTGCATCACGGTGCGCAACTGGTCCGCCGCATCCGGTGCGGTGCCAGTGAAGTCGCGATTAGGCTGGAACGGCAGGACCCTGCCGCCGCCCCGCTTCTGCCAATGGGAATTGCCCCGGTTGCGCCATCTGCGGCGCTTTTTGGGAATGAACCGCGCCTCCAAAACCTTGAGCGCCACGACGAACGCCATCAGCCCTATGAAATAGGGCAGCACGGGCGTCACGTGAGTCGCCCCGGATTGAAGCATGTCGAAGTAAGGGTTCTGCATCGGCACAAGCTAAGACAATGTAGCCGATGAGTCGTTAACGCCGCTCCGCCTATACCATTCGAAAACGGAGCGCGCAGCCCTAAGCCACGCGCGCCGCAATCCTGAGCGAAGACCGCCGCCCTACTGAACCGCGACCTTCAAATCCTCGTCGAGGAACGCTTTGATGCCCGAGCCGGCCGGGATGTTGGCGCTGGTGCCGGTGACGAAGAAGCCGGCGACCGGGACCAGGGCGACGGCCGCGACCACCGCCCGCCGTGCCGGTGACGCCCTTGTCGTCGAAGGTGCCGGACAGGCGGATCAGGCGGTCGCCGACTCGGACGTTGAGCACCCGCGCCTCGATCCGGCCGGACTTGCCCCACATGCCCTTGAAGCGGACGTCGGTGACCTCGCCCTCGGCCGGGCTTCCGGCCGGGATGACAACGACGGTGCCGAGGCGGACGTCGGACGCGACCTGCAGCCGGATGCGCTGGCCAACCCGCAATGTCTTGCCGTTGGTGGTGATGGTTTCCGACATGGTCAGCGGCACCTCGGCGCCGGCGCGAAGCACATTGTCGGTCGCAGGAGCGATGATCACCGCCTGCGGAGCGGCCTGGGCGGCGGGCTGACGGCCTGGGCCGCGGCCAGCGCCGCGGCTGCGAAACTCAGATGAATCATGCGTGAAATTCCCCCTTTGCGACTCGCAAACCCCCGCGAGCCTGAGCGCAGACTGGCGCAAGCGTTTCACTCTGCAAAGGGATTTCGCGGTTATCGGGATGTTAGCCGCGCATGCCGCGGCGGCGCGACTAAGCCTGCCGCCTTTCGGCCTCCAGGGTGGCGACGAGGCGCTTGCCGTCCCACAGCTCGCATTTGGTGCCGAAGCCCAGCTTCTCGACCGCGGCGATCGCTTCCGCGTCGCTGCGCGCCTCGATTTCCTCGGCATGAACGGTTTTTTCCGCAGCGTCGTAGCAATAGACGCGATAGGTTCTAATTTGGCCGGACACGGATACGCCCCTCACAAACAGCGGGAGCTCTCCAATTGTCTCTCGTTCGCCGGCATGCTGTAGGTGGGGGCCGGCAATGCGAAGCTTATAGCACGCAGCGGGCCTTTTCCCTAATCCGGCGGTTCGCCGCCATAACCGACCATGTGGCGGTCCGACGAGCGGTCTGCGGTTCGGGACGACACGCACCGGAAGGCAGGAACGTCCCCTCCCCCGCCGCCGTTGTCTGGGCGAAGCCATTGCCAGCCCGGGAGAATTCGGAATGACCCACCACCAGCACGCGCATGACATGGACGCATCCGATCGGAGCGGCGCGATCACGGCCAAGCGCGTCGGCCTCGGCCTCGGCTATTTCTCGATCGCGCTCGGCCTGCTCGAGGTGGCGGCGCCGGGGCGGCTGGCGCGCTGGCTGGGGGTGGAGAATGGCGCGGCGAGGAAGACCGTGCTGGCGTTTGGAATCCGCGAGCTGGTCGCCGGCGGAGCGCTGATCCGAGGGCCGGCGGTGTCGACCAATGTCTGGAACCGGGTGATCGGCGACGTCGTCGATGCCGGCGCTCTCGGGCTGGCCGCGACCCGCTCGACGCGGCCGGTCAACGTCGCGCTTGCCGGCGGGATCGTCGCCGGCGCCTTCGTCGCCGATTTGCTGACGGCGCGGGCGCTCGACCGGCGGACGGGGCGGACCTTTCCTGTCCTGAGCCGTGACGAAGGGCCGCGCTTGTCGCGGCCGCGCGATCCGGTGAGCCGCGAGGTTCGAGTCATCAATCTGCGGCCGGCCGACCTCGCCGCGGTCTAGGTTTTTCGCCCTTCGCTAGAGGATCGCGCAGGCGATCCGGTCGCCGCTGTTGCCGCTCGGGTCGGTGATCTCGTCGTCGGTGCGGGCGTGGATCACCAGCGCCGAGCCGTTGGCGTCGCGAAGAGCCGGCCGCCCGCCGGCCACCGCCCACAGGCTCGCGCCCGGCACCAGCAGGCCGGCGATCAGCCGCCCGTCGGCGCCGATTCCGACATTGCCGAGATCGCCGAGGTGATAGCCCTGCGGGTTGCGGTGGCCGTGCTGCCGCGCGGTCGGGTTCCAGTGGGCGCCGGCGGTGGTGAAGGCGGGCGGGTCGCAGCGGCCGGTCTCGTGGACGTGGACACCCAGCCGGCCCGGCGGAAGGCCGGTCGCGTCGACGCGCAGAAGCAGTCCGGCCGGCTGCTGGAAGATGCGCACTGTGCCGGCGACGCTGCCGTCGGCGCGCACGAGATTGGACGCCGCGACCGGCACCTCGGTGGTCGACAAGGTCTCGCAGCCCGCGAGCAGAAAGGCGGGGAGCAGCAAGGCGGGAAGCGCGGCGGCGGTCGGGCGGAATTGGCGCATCGGTCGAAACTCCCACGGACTGAAAGGCCTAACCGCGCAGGTCCGCATTGCGTTCCGACGGCGCGCGATCCCATATGAACGATTAGGTTTGTCTCCCGCGGAGGTGTATGATCGGCGCGCCATCAACATAAGGGGGCCGCCATGAGCCGCTCGTTTCCACGCACAGCACGCCTGTTCAAGATGATCGCTCTGGGATCCGTCCTTGTCGTCGGCCAGTTCGCGGGGGCGGCCGTCGCCGCCGACTATTTCCTCAAGCTCGGCGACATCAAGGGCGAGTCGGCCGACAAGGGCCATAAGGGCGAAATCGAGGTTCAGTCCTGGTCGTGGGGCGCGACCAATCCCGGCAGCGCCAAGGTCAGCGTCTCGGACCTGAGCTTCACCGGCAAGCGCGACAGCGCCAGCGGCCAGCCGAGCGGCAGGGTATCAAAGGTGGATTCCTTCACCGTCAAACAGTCCGCCGCCCCGCCCGATCCTGCCGGCGACGGCGGCGCGAAAAAGATCGACAAGTCGACTCCAAAACTCGCCGAGGCGCGCGGCGCGGGCAGCGTGACGGTGAGCGGCAGGCTTCCCGGCTGCTCGGTCGGCACCCTATATGCCGACGCCTTGCTCGGCGGGCCGAATGCGCGCTTCGAGCTTCGGGACGTGGTGATCACTGCCTGCGCCGACGCCAGCGTCAGCCTCGACTACGCAAGCATTCGCGAGCTCCCGCAGCAGACGTCGGCCAAGTAGTTCCGGCTTCCAGGCCAGCTTTTATTCCGCCGCGCTTGCGCGGGTCGGCGCGCGCACCGCTTGCGCCGTGCAAGCCTTCCCTTGCCCGCCGCGCCGCGAGCGGCCATGAGAGCCCCGATGTCGCGTAAGGGAGAGCGCGAGCCATGACCGAGCAAGCCGGCGCGGCAGCGCCCGCGACGCGTCCGCCACACCGGGTCCGCGCTTACGCCTGGTACGCGCTGATCCTGTTCGTCATCGTCTACATCTTCAACTTCATCGACCGGCAGATCCTGTCGATCCTCGCCGAGAGCATCAAGGCCGACCTCGATCTCGACGACGCGCAATTGGGCTTCCTCTACGGGACCGCCTTCGCCGTCTTCTATGCTCTGTTCGGCATCCCGCTCGGGCGGCTGGCCGACAGTTGGTACCGCGGGCGGCTGATGGCGCTGGGCCTGGCTTTGTGGTCGTCGATGACCGCTCTGTCCGGCTTCGCCCAGAGTTTCGGGATGCTGGCGGCGGCGCGGGTCGGCGTCGGCATCGGCGAGGCGAGCGCCTCGCCCGCCGCATACTCGATGATCGCCGATTATTTCCCCAAGGAAAAGCGCGCGACCGCTTTGTCGATCTATTCGAGCGGGCTCTACATCGGCGGCGGCCTCAGCCTGCCGATCGGCGGCTTCGTCATTTCGCAGTGGGAGCGCTGGTATCCCGACCCTGGGCTGGCTCCGCTCGGGCTGGCGCCGTGGCAGGCCGCCTTCCTCGCCGTCGGGCTCCCCGGCCTCCTGCTCGCCATCTGGATCTGGACCCTGAAGGAGCCGATGCGCGGCGAGAGCGACGGAACGCCGACGCCGGTAGTCCGGCCCGGCGCCTGGCGGCAGTTCGGGAGCGAGCTGGTCGCCATCCTGCCGCCGCTGACCTTGCTGTCGGTTGCGCGCATCCGCGGGGCGATGGTTCCAAATTTGGTGGTGCTTGCCGCCTGCGTCGCCGGCGCTTTCCTGCTCGGGTCCCTGTCCGGGGATTGGCCGCAATGGGGCGCCTGGTTCCTCGGCGTTTATGCCGTCTATTCCTGGACTCAGTCGCTCAAGGCACGCGACGCCGCGACCCACAAATTGATCTGGGGGACGCCGATGACCCTCATTCTGGTGCTAGCGTTCGGAAGCATCAGCTTCGTCGCCTACGCGGTCAGCTTTTGGACTCCACCCTACGCTCTGCGGACCTTCTATGCCGGGCCGACCGACGCGGCGACCCTGATCGGCGGCATGACGGCGGCGGAAGAAGTGTCGACGATCGTCGGCTGGAGCGCGGCCGCCGCCTCGGCGATCGGCGTGATCATCGGCGGAATCATCGCCGATGCCTGGCGCCAGCGAAGCGCCGCGGGACGCATCTACGTCAACATGGCGGCAGTGATCCTGCCGGCCCCGGCGGTGTTCTGGATGTTCACCACGAGCGACCTTCTGGCCTATTATATCCTCTCGGCCTATGTGTCGCTGTGCGGAGCATTGTGGGTTGGGGCGGCCGTGGCGACCTTGCAGGATGTCGTGCTGCCGCGGATGCGGGCGACCGCCGGCGCGACCTACATCCTCGGCACGTCGATGGTCGGACTTGCGCTCGGACCCTATTGGGCCGGCAAGGTCGCGGCGATGACTGGCAGCCTGTCGACCGGTATTTTCGCGCTGTACATCGTCCCGCCATTGACCCTGGTCGGCTTATGGATCGCCGCCAGGCGCATCGCCCATCTCGAAGCGACCCGCGAGGAACGCGCCGCCGAGGCAATTCCGGTTTAGCTGCGGCCCACCGCGGCGCGGCGATGCCACTATTGCTGTGGCGGTGATCCCAAGCGGATTTCGACTCGGCGATTGCGCGGCTCGCTGACGCCATCGCCGGTCGGCACTGCCGGCTTCGTCTCCCCGAACGCCGTCGAGGTGATGAACGAATCCGGCACGCCTCTTCCGATCAAATAGGCTCTCACGGAATCGGCTCGGCGCTGCGACAGGCGGAGATTGTGCTGTTCGTGCCCGGCGGTGTCGGTATGCGCTTCGACCAGCACCTGCGAGCTTCGCGCCTGGTGCCAGGCAGCGGCGACATTATCGAGTATCGGCACGGCTTCGCCGGCGACCGCCGACCCGTTGGAGCCGAAGGTGATGACGAACTGATCCGTCCGGCTCGCCGGCTGCGCCAGTGCGGCTGTCGCCGCGGCCGCCAGCATCAACGCGATGGTCGTGCGCATGTGCACTGCTCCAACAAACTCGTCGTCACGTGCCGCAAGGCTATTGGGCAATCAAGCCATGCTGGCGAAGCGCTGCAAGGACACCGATGATGGTGGCTCGCGCTTCGGCATCGATCGTGCTGCCGCCACTCGGATTGCCGATTGCAGAAGTGCGCGCTCCGACCACCTGCTGGCCATCGACCAGCAGCTTCGCACCTCGAACGCTTCCGATCTCCCAAGCTCCGCCAATGAAAACCGCGGTCGTGGCGCTGGACTTGATGAAAGCCGACATGCCTTCTGTCGGTGCGACATAGCGCCACCCCGCGGCAGTGAATGCGGCAATGTGGAGGTCGCGCCCCTGCCAGTCGCCGGTCGCTCCCCCCGCGACAACGTAGCAGGCACCAGGCACGGGCGACGCCGGAGGCGAGAGGCGCGGCGGCTCCTCCACCGCGGCGGCGACCAGTGCGTCGAGCATCTGCAGCGCTTCGTTGTGGAACAGCTCCTTTTGCGCCTGTCCCGGACTGATGAAGGGGAGGTTGTGCCGCTGGCTCGCGTTCATGCAAATCTCCTAGGGAATCGAAATGGACAGCGTCACCGCGCGTGACGGAGCAAGGTCGCCGATCTGAGTCACCGCGACGAGCGCGGGGCCGAGGCCGATGGCGGCAAGCTCGCTGCCGCTCACACTCGCCTCGGGCGTGGACGTTTCCAGCTCGACGGCGCCGGCGGTGCCTTGGACGCGGATTCGATAAACCTCGCTGCCTTCCCCGAGTGGCGCATCGATGCCGTCGAGCCACGCCCAGCCGTCGCGGCTCCGGCGAACCCAGGTCAGGATCAACCCGCCGCCAGCCGCTGGCCGCGCCTGCAGTCCGACCGGTGATGGCGGACGGAGCGATTCGCCGGTTGCGGTACGGCTGATCGAAGTTCCCGCGCCGTCGCCGAGGCCATAAGCGGTCACCTCGACCGTCGCTCCAAGCTGCGCAGCCGATAGCTCGATCGGCCGCAGCCTGCCTGGCTGCAGCAGTGCGAACGGCTCTCCCGCAACATGGTCGGCCATCGCCCATTCGGATCCGCGGCGGCCTCGCAGCAGCCTCGAGAGGCGGAATCGTTTCGCGCCGATCGGCTCCGCCAGGCCGAACTGGAGCATCTCGTTGCCGAGCGCTGCGACGTTGGCGCCCTGGACCAGCGCGGTGTCGTCGCAGCTTTCGAGCCAATGGTCCTCGTCGACCAGCTCGACTTCGAACGCGTTGACGAGATCGAGCAGGCAGGATTGGCCGCTGCCAAGTGCGCCGAGGCTTCTCCCAAGGATGGTCTCGGAATGAGCCGATTGGCCATTGGTCACGACGCCGGAAACGGCGAGCTCGATCGGAACCGCCCGCCAGCTTTTGCTGGCGTTGGCGGCGGCGAGGTGCAGCGCGAGCTGCCTCGGCGTTTGCAGGCCTGGGTCCGGCAGGTCGAACAGCGCGAGGACCGTCGGCGAAACGATCCGGTCTGGGTCGGGCTGCGGCCGTCCGGGGTCGGCCGGCAGGCTGTCTGACCGGGCTTCGCTGCTCCTGAGCTCAAGGATGGTCGCGAAGCCCTCGATTGCCGAGCGTTCGACCCGCCATTCGCCGGCTTCGCCGTGGACCTGCAGCCGGTCGCCGGGCGCCACCGGCATGAATGCCGGCGGAAGCCTCAATGTCAGCCGGTCGCGGCGAGTCCAGCGACGCGCCAGCGCGCTTTCGGCGAGGGCCTTTGCCGCTGCGGAGTTCATGACCGCCGGAATTTCCCCGCGCTCCTGAGGCGCGTCGCTCATGCCGATCGACGCACGCGCCTGGCCGGTCTGATAATCGCGATCCGGATCGTAATAGCTGATGGTGATCGTGCCGGGCAGATGCCGGGCCGACTCCTGCGTCAGCTCCTTGCGTGCTGCCTTCTGTCGGTCTGCCGAGCTGCCGAGATCGTCGTCGCGCACCGCATGGCTCGCGGACTGCGGCGAACGGATTCGCGAGCCCTGTTGCACGAGATCGACGCCGAAATGCTCGACGAGCGGCTCCATGGCGCTTCGAATGCTCGCGCCATGCGCGGCATAGCCTGCCAACTCACGGGGATCCGTACAGTCGACATGACCGCCGCCCATGTCGGTGATGATTGCGCCAATCGTCGGACGATCCGGATCGGCCTGGACCTCGAAGGTCAGGAACGGGATCCGGTTGCCATATTCGGCAAGTTCCAGATCCTCGAAGATCGCCAGGGCCAGGCCGCGATAGGCTGGGCTTCGGCCGATCCCTTCGATGGACGCGATCAGCGGATCGACCGGTTGGTCTTCGGTGCCACTGGCGAAGCGGAATTTGGTTCGGACCTTGAAGTCCCCCGCGGCCCCGCGCAGCAGCTTGCCGTCTGCCCAGATTCGCCTGACGTTGGCGGCGCGTCGCGACGACAGGGCGACCGCCATGCTGACCGAGTAGTTATAGGCGACGGTTTCGGCTTGACCCTTGCCGCCGCCCTGGCGGCTGCTGGTTTCCTTGAACTCGGTTGCCCAGATCACCGATCCGGCGACCCGCATGGTGCCGTAGTCGAGCGAGCCTTCGAACGGCACCGCGTCGACGGCGTCGACGAAGGCGATGAACAGCACGCACGGCTCGCTCGACCGGCAGTCGGCGCGGTGCGGCAGCCCGGCCGGCCCATAAGCGTAGGTGCCGGGCCGCAGAAGCACCGGCGGAGCGCCCTGGTATTTGACCTCGAACTGGCCGGAGACGAGGATCATGCGCTCGGCCGAGCCGTGGCTGTGCGGCGGGATCGACGCGCCGCCCGGGACCCGCAGCAAAACGTCGCTATTAGCCTTCGACGGGTCGCCGTGGAGGACGGCGATCTGGCAGCCCTGCGGGAAGCCCTCGGGGCAGCCGCCCCATTGCAGCGCGCCGTCGCTGGCGGTGCGGACGATCGGCTCGCTGCTCGCGCCGGCCGCGGCGGCCGAATTGTCGCTAGCCTCCGCCTGGTTGGTCCCGGCTGGACCGGCGGTGGTCCCGCCACAGCCGCTGAGCGCCACGGCCGCGGCCGTGGCGATCGTCATCCCGATTGCCCGCATGTCTGTTTCCCCTGTTGGTTCGCCGCCTGGCGGCGGCCGCCTGCAAACTCCGACTTACTGCGAAGGGCGGGTTCATCCCGCTCTGGAGCAATTCCTTCTGCTTGGCTCAAAGTAGGACTTTGAGCCAGAGCTTTAATAGCCCATCAGCGCGAGCACTTCGCGGCGGCTGCGCTCGTCGGCGCGGAAGGTGCCCATCATCCGGCTGGTGGTCATCATCACCCCGGGCGTCGACACTCCGCGCGCGGTCATGCAGGCGTGGCTGGCCTCGATCACTACCGCGACGCCCTTGGGCTGGAGCTGGTCCCAGATGCAGTCGGCGACCTGGGCGGTGAGCCGCTCCTGCACCTGAAGGCGCCTTGCGAAGCCGTGCAGGACTCGCGCCAACTTGCTGATTCCGACCACTTTATCGCCCGGCAAATAGGCGATCGCGGCCTTGCCGATGATCGGCGCCAGATGGTGCTCGCAGTGGCTTTGGAACGGCACGTCCTTGAGCAGCACGATCTCGTCATAGCCGCCGACTTCGTGAAACACCCGGCTGAGATGAACCGCCGGGTCCTCCTCGTAGCCCCGGGCATATTCGCGCCACGCCTTCGCCACCCGCCGCGGCGTGTCGGCGAGGCCTTCGCGGTCGGGATCGTCGCCGGCCCAGCGGATCAGGGTCCTGACCGCCTCCTTGACCTCGCTGGGAATGTCGCACGGCGGCGCGGATTCGACGAGGTCGCCGTCGCCGGGCGAAGCGCCTTCGAATTCGCCGTTCATCGGCCAAGCTCCCTTGCGATGTCTTGCGCGACCTCGGCCGCTTGAACCCGAATATCGGGGACTGCAACAATTTCCCAGAAGCGACCCTTGGTAAGCGGCCCCAGCGCCCAAAGCATCTGACCTCCGGCCACTCGGGAATTTTCGTCGATTTCGAGCCCGATCCCGAGCTCGTTGGGACGCGCCAGCCCGTCCTCGATAAGCTGCCGGAGCAGCGGATCGCGGGTGCGCCCGATCGTTCCCAGCGGCCCGGTGCAGTTAAATGCGTACGCGAATTTCCGCGCTTGGCCGGTGCCTGCACCCCGCCTTCGAATTGTCACCTCCAGTCCGTCCTCAACCGCATCCGTCGCGCTGATGCGGCCCGCAACCAACTCCAGCCGACCGTCGGCGACCAGCGCCCGGATCCGCTCCGCCACCTGCGGCGCGATTCGGTGGCGGTGGACATCCCACCACGGCCGCGCGTGGCGAATGAACCGCCGCTGCTCGGCGACCGGAAGGCTCTGCCAAAGCACGTGGCTGTGCGGCCTCAGCCCGTCGACGGCCGATCGCCAGCCGAGATCGCCGCTTCTTCGGCGAAGCCAGCGCCACAGGGCGCTGACGCTTCCGGTCGGCACCTCGCCGACCTCGATCTGGGCGGCGCTGGTGTCGGCATGCGCCCGGGGGATCTGCCCGCGCCGCGACAGCGCGACGATTCGCCCCTGGTGGCCGGCCTCGTCGAGCGACAGCACCATATCGACCATGGTCAGGCCGGTGCCGATGATCAGCACGTCGCCGCCATCCGCCGCCGCGGCCTCGACCGCTGCCCTGGCCTCGGGGCCCCATGGGTTGTTGATGAAGCGCGGGCTGTCCGCCGCCGCCGCCGCGCCCAGGGGGCCGGGCGGCTGGTTGCCGATCGCCAGCACCAGTGCGGATGCCGCGAGCGTGTCGCCATTGGCCAATTCCACCGTCCAGCTTCGAGTGTCGCGACCCGCTCCGACAGCGCGCTGGTCGATCAACGTGACCAGCTTGCTGGCCACCGCCTCATCGAGGATCGAGCGCAAATAGCGGCCGAACGACCGCCGCTCGGCGAAATCCGCCGGGCTTTGGCCGTCGAGGAAGCGGACAAAATGGTCTGGGTCGTCGGGCCAGGCGCTCATGCTCGCGGCGCGGACATTGAGCAGATGCGCGGGTTCAGTGGTCGAGAAGGCCGTGCCGAGGCCGGCTCGGCCTCCCCCTTCGATCAGGACCGAGTCGATTCCCCGCCTCGCCAGCTGGGCGGCGGCGATCGTTCCGGAAAACCCACCGCCGACGATCGCGACCGGCCGCTGCCGGTCAGATTTCATAGTCGGGCCAGTCGTTCGGGTTGGCCGTCCGGCGGCTGACCATCAGGGAATGCAGCTCCTCGACCGTCCGACCGGCCGTCTGCTGGAACCAGCCTGGCACAATTGCATGGATCAGGCAGGCTGCGCCCGCAGCAATCATCCGCGCGGCGATCCTCACCGCCCCTCCCGCATGACTCGCCCAGGTCATGCCAAGCGCGCGTGGATGTTCGGCGAACAGCCGGTCGAGCCGGCCCTTTCCTCCGCCCGAGAAATTGCCCTGCCCTGCAGCCATAAACCCCTGTTTTTTAATCACAAAATCAATGGCGACCCCGACAGGATTCGAACCTGTGGCCCTCAGATTAGGAATCTGATGCTCTATCCTGCTGAGCTACGGGGTCGCGCGAGCTCCGAGATAAGCGCCGGTTCGAGCGAGATCAATTCACTTGCCTGGGCGGCACGACCGGCAGCAACAGCGGCGCGATCGGCACGCCTTCATCGACCAGCTTCCGAGCTTCGGTTGCTGTGGCCTGGCCGTGAATGCCTCGTGCCTCCTCGTCACCGACGTGCATTGCCAGGGCGCGTTCGGCAAATTCAGGTCCGACCCACTCCGAGCCCCGCAGCAGCTCCGACTGTAGCCGGACAAACGCTTCGACAGCTCCGTGAACTCGATCGCCCGCCGACAATCGCGGCGCCATCGGTGCCTTAACGATTTCCTTCGAACCGCAGCTCGGACACTCGACGAGGCCACGGGCGAGCTGGTCCTCGAAATCGGCGCTGGAGCCGAACCATGCTTCAAAACGATCGCCGCCGTCTACGCATCGAAGATCGAAGACGATCATCTGACCACGACCTTTCCGATGTGGCGCCGGTGGCGGATTGCCGGCAGTCGGCTCCGGACGAACTCAACCTCGCCACGATCCACGTCGGCAAAGCCGACGCCGGTGTCGCTGCCCATGTCCAGCAGGACCTGCCCCCAGGGGTCGACGACCATCGAATGGCCGTAGGTCTCGCGGCCGTCCTCATGACTGCCGACCTGCGCGGCTGCGACGATGAACGCTCCGGCCTCGACCGCGCGGGCGCGCAACAGCACTTCCCAATGCGCCTGTCCGGTCGGCACCGTGAAGGCGGCAGGAACCGCGATCGCGTCCGCTCCTGCCTCTGCCAGACGGCTGAACAGCGCCGGGAAGCGCAAATCGTAGCAAATCGTGAGACCGAGGCTGCCGATCGGCGTCTCCTGGACAAGCACCGCGTCCTGGCCGGCGCGGTAAATGGCTGACTCGCGCCAGCTCTCGCCCGTTGGAAGATCCACGTCAAACAGATGGATCTTGTCGTAGCGCGCCAGCACTTCACCCTGCGGATTGATGACGAACGCTCGGTTCGCCAGCTTCCCCTCACCCGATTTGACGGCCAGCGAGCCGAGGTGCAGCCACAATCCATGCCTCGATGCCGCTTCCCGGCACGCCGCCAGTACCGGATCGTCTTTCTCCTCGCGAAGACTTGAAGCAGCGCGTGAAGCATCGCGGTCGAGCAAGCCCGACATTTCCGGCGTGAAAAGCATCTCGGCGCCGCCGGCCGCGGCCTGTCCCACGGCAGCGACCAAGGCGTCGGCGTTCGCCATCGGGTCGATGCCGGTGCAGGATTGAAAGAGTGCAATTCGGGTCATCGATCAGGCTGAGAGAATCTTGTCCAGCATGTTTCCACGTTCGAGATCATACAGATCGTCGCAGCCGCCGATATGCCTGCCATCGATGAAGACCTGCGGCACCGTCGTGCGTCCGCCAGCGCGCTGAATCATTTCCTGCCTGGTTGGTCCGCCGCCGTCGACGGCATGCTCCTGATATTCAACCCTCTTTGAATCCAGCAGGGCCTTGGCGCGGTAACAATAGGGGCAGTAAGCCTTGGTATAAATTTCCACTTTGACCACAGATGCTCACCTTTATTGGGGCAGACTTAACGCGTGAACGGGTTCGGTCGCACCACCCGGGCCCACGTTACCAGATGAACGCGGTCCGCCCCCGCTCGCTGAAGCACCCTCGCGCAGGCATTCGCAGTGCTTCCGGTGGTCAACACGTCATCGACGAGAATCACGGTGGCGCCGTTCAGACAGGCGCCCTTGTGCACGGCAAAGGCTCCGGCAACCGTCTTGCGTCGTTGCAATTGCGACAAGCCCTTGAGTGGCGGCGTGCGCTTCACGCGCCGGAGCAAAAATGGGTCGTGCGGAAACCCAATGCGCCGCGAAAGTTCCTGGGCGACGAGCGCGGACTGGTTGAATCCACGATTCCACAGCCGCAACCGGTGAAGCGGAACCGGCACCAGCACGGGCTTTGCAGCGTCGCGATCCACCAGCGGCGCCATGTAACGCGCCATGGTCCTCGCCAGCGCGACCCTTCGGCTATATTTCAGGCGCAGCGCGATGCTTCGGGACTTGTCGTCATACGCGACTGCGGCCCGCGTCCGTTCTATACGCGGTGGCTTCGCGAGGCAGGCGACGCAGGTCTCGATATCGGTGCCTTTCAACGGTAGGCCGCAACAGGTGCATCCGCCCGCAAGAAATTCGATTTGCTTCCAGCAATCGCCGCAAAAGCTGTGAATCTCGTCGACGATGATCCCGCAGCCTGCGCACCGTGCCGGCAGGGCGAAGTCGAGCAGGTGCCGGAAGCCTGAACCAATTGCCGCATGGGCGATCATCAGCGGCTTGTCGCCCAGCGACGCGCGTCGCACAAGCGGTCGAATGGTACGCCAGCTGTTCGACATGCGATTGCGCGCAACGAGACGGGATCGTGCCCAACGGATCGGGACTGCGCTGTTCCTGCACGAGCGGGCTTTCGAAGACTGCCTGGAACGGCTCCAAGGAATCCGCCGGCGATTCCAATCCGCCCTGCTTATTGGCTGCCCGGATCCGAACTGGCCCCGGCGTCTCGGGGTCCTGACGGGCCATGTCGACGTAGCCGACCCCGGGCCTATGTTCGCCGCAGCGGCTGACGGCGAGCTCGTCATCGAAGACGAAGCAGACTTCCCATCCGGCGCGTATGACCTGGTCGTAGCCATCGGCACGCTCGATAGCGTCAATGATCTGCCGGCCGCGCTCCAACTGATCAAGGATGCCCTGCGTCCGGATTCCCTGCTGATCGGCGCGATCGTCGGTGGCGACAGCCTTCCTCACCTCCGCGCCGCGATGCGAGAAGCCGACATCGCCATGGGCGTTGCGTCCCCGCACGTACACCCGCGCATTGAAGCTTCTGCGCTGGCGGCTTTGCTGTCCGGCGCAGGGTTCGTCATGCCGGTGGTCGACGTCGATCGGGTGGACGTCAGCTATGCATCGCTCGGCCGCCTTGTAGCCGACCTTCGGGCCATGGCTGGGACCAATTTACTTTCGGAACGGGACCGCCAGCCACTCACCCGCAGAGCATATGCAGCGGCTTGCACCGCGTTCGCAGAGGCCGGAGACGGCAACCGAACGCTGGAAAGATTCGAGATCCTGCATTTCGCCTGCTGGACTGCCTCGCGCTAAGACGTTTCGGCACACATTTGCCGCCGTTAACGCTTCTATGGGAGGAGTTGTTAACCCAGCTGCCGGTAAGTTTGCGTCGTGGACGTGGACCAGAGGAGGGTGGCGTGGGCGCTATCCGAAGGATTTTGCGCAGGTTGCTCGCTGACGACAGTGGCGCGACCGCGATCGAATATGGGCTCATCGCCTCCCTGATCATCATTGCGATGATGGGCGGATTGGCGACTCTCGGCGGAGGCGCGGGAGGTATGTGGACGAAGATCCAGGAAGCCGTCGTAAGCAGCTAGACTTCGGCCTGCAGAACGCCACCTACGCCCGCCGGTGCCCGAAGACGACCAGCTTCACCCGTTGACCCGGCACGAGGCGAGCATTGGGTGGAAGGTTGTTCAGCGCGAGAAAACGGTCGAGTTGGAAATCGCGGTAGGCCATTCGGCCGGCCAGCGAATGCATCGTATCGTTCGGCCCAACCGACACGATTTGGATCACCCGCGGCCTTATCGCTGCGGATTCCGCAGGCGTTATGCGCCGCAGCGAGTTGACCATTGGCGTGAACGGCCCGACGCCGGTCCCTGCCTGCGTCAGCATGACGAAGTGATATTTCGTGTCGCGATCCCATTCGTAGGCAACGACGCTGACATCCACAGCGCCCGAGGACGTATTCGCGCGTGCCGTTGTGAAGGCTGCGGGCATGCCATTGATCACGGTGCGCCGCGGCGGCGGCACGGCCATCTGGACCCTGCCTCCGGTAAGCTGTTGAAGCACCTGATGGATATATTGCTCGATCGACCCGCCAAATCGGCCGCCGCTGAACTGCGCCTGCCCCGCCGAGCCGCGAATGCCGACCGCACGGGTGCTGTTCTGCATCAAATAACCCACCGGCACAGCGAACTGCATCATCAGGTCCGGATGGGTGAATGTGCGTCCCTCGATAATGCCCTGGGCAGGATCGTCATCGACATACACGCCGTTGAGCTGGGCGAGGAACTGGTCGCGATTGCGCACACCCGTGCCAAGCCGGCCAGTCCGCTGCGCTTCCGCGCGCGCCTGCTGAGTGCGATTTTCACTCAAGGGGTGGGTGCTCGCCCACTCCGGGACCTGGCGGTTAGTGCGGCCTTGAACCCGGGCTTGAATGGCGCTCGAACGGGTGAGCGCCGCGAGCATGTCAGCCGCCCCGCCGGGATCGTAGCCGGCCGAGGTCATGTAGCGGATTCCGAGGACGTCCGCCTGATATTCCTGCTCGCGCGAAAAGCTCAAAGTGTAGAGCTGCGCTGCCTGCTGGCTGAGCTGGGCGATGGCGCTGCCGAAGCCGCCTCCGAGGACACTTCCAACGATGGCGCCAAGGATGCCACCGATGGTGTTTCGCGTCGCGGCCGACTGGCGAGCCCTGCCGTGCATCGCTGCGATGTGGGCCGTCTCATGCCCGAGGACGAAGGCGAGCTCCGCCTCATCGTTCATGACGGTCATCAACTGGCGCGTGATGTAGACGTATCCGCCCGGGTCGGCGAAAGCATTCTCAACCGCCGAATTGAGCGCTGTGAACCGGAAGACTCCGGCCGGGTTGGTAATGCCCGAAAAGGCCGCGACCCTGCGCCCGACGGATTCGACATAAGCGCCGCGGGCGCCGGTTTCCGCACCGCCGAATTCAGCGACCAGCTCGGCGTGCTGGCGCTGCGCAGTGGCGACGTCGCGTGGATTAAGCGCTCGGCCGGTCTGCGCCGCGGCGGCGGGCGCAAGCACGACGGCCGTCGCCGCCAGCAGGGACAAGGGGGTGCGCATCATTCTCTCTCCAGTTCGCTGGAGGCTTGTAAGCCTTGCGGTTTGAACGGGAGATGACGGCGGCTGGTTCCTCCTCGCCGGGCTAACCCATGTTCAGGAACTTGGCCCTTCTTTGGGCTGCAAGCTCCGCCCGCCCCAACTTCGAGCAGCCGTTCAGCTCCTCGACAATCGCTGCTTTAAGCGAGGCGATGGCGGCGGCGGGGTCCCTGTGCGCGCCCCCCAGGGGCTCCTGGACGATCCGATCGATCACACCGAGCGACTGCAGATCGTTGGCGGTGATCCGCATTGCCTCGGCCGCTTCAGCTGCCTTCTCAGCGGTCCGCCAAAGGATCGATGCACATCCCTCGGGAGAAATGACCGAATAGACGGCATGTTCGAACATCAGCACGCGATTCGCCGCAGAGATGGCCACGGCGCCCCCGGAACCGCCTTCACCAACGATTGCCGCGATCATCGGCACTCCCAGCGCAAGGCATTGCTCGGTTGACCGGGCGATCGCCTCGGCCTGCCCCCTCTCCTCAGCCTGGACACCGGGAAAGGCGCCCGGCGTGTCGACCAAAGTCACGACCGGCACTCCAAAACGGTCCGCAAGTTCCATCAATCGGATGGCTTTGCGGTAGCCCTCGGGCTTTGCCATCCCGAAATTGTGCTTGAGCCGCGAGGCGGTGTCGTCGCCCTTCTCATGCCCGATTAGCATCACCCGCCGACCATCGACCCGCGCGAGACCGCCGACGATCGCCGGGTCATCCGCAAACGACCTGTCCCCTGCCAGCGGCATGAAATCGTCGGTCAGCCCGGCGACGAAATCCTTGAAGTGAGGCCGGTCCGGATGGCGGGCGACCTGCGCCTTTTGCCAAGGCGTCAGCTTCGCATAGGTTTCACGGAGAAGCTTTGCTGACTTCGCTTCAAGCCGGGCAATCTCCTGGTCGAGGTCGAGTTCCCCCGCATTCGCCGTCTCCCGAAGTTCGGAGACCCGAGCTTCGAGCTCGGCAATCGGCTTCTCAAAGTCGAGGAAGGTGAGCATCGCCGCGGGCGCCTAGGACGGGGCTGCCGCGCCGTCAACGACCGCGGGTAGCCAGGGGGTGCCTGGCGTTGACCAGCTCCACGAGCCGCCCGCTATCGACATGAGTGTAGATCTGCGTCGTGCCAATGTCCGCATGACCCAATAGCGACTGGAGAACGCGGAGGTCTGCACCGCCTGATAGCAGGTGCGTGGCAAAAGCGTGGCGCAAGACATGCGGACTGACGCGCTGCGGGGAAATCCCCACCTGCGCGGCGATCTCTCGAACGATCTGGAAAAGCCGGACTCGGCTGATGTGCGCCTTCCCGCCGGGAAACAGCCATGGGCTCGCCAGCGGGACATGCGCGCGCCACTCTTCCACCGCTTGCTCGGCTCGCGAGGAAATTGGCACCAGGCGCTCCTTGCTGCCCTTGCCGCGGAGAATGAGAAATGGTTGGCCCTTGCGAAGCGCGCCGCGCGGCAAGCTGACGAGTTCGCTGGCGCGCAGCCCGGAGCCATAGAGCAGCTCGAGCAAGGCGAGATTTCGAACAGCGGTGGGGCGACCACTCGCCGCAAGGGCACTCGCCGTCTCGAAAATGCGCGTTACTTCCTGCTCATCAAGCACCCGCGGCAGGGGTCGCTGCAGCGCGGGCTTCGGCAACGCGTTCGACGGGTCGTCCAGGCGATATCCCTCATCGACAAGGAAAGCGAAGAAGCGGCGCAGCGCAGCCGCTCGGCGCGCGACCGTCGACGGGGCAAGGTGGGACCATTGTTCTCCCAACCCGGAGACAGCACCACTCGTCGCCAGGCCCATCGGTTCACCTAGATCGGCGGAAGCCTGCGCAAGGTCGCTGCGATATGCCGCCAGCGTATGCTTTGAGGCCCCTGCCTCGGCGGCCAGCATGTCGAGGAACCGGTCGACCAGCGCCTGGTCCTCGTCGGTCACGTACGGGAGAGCGCCTCTGCCGCGATCATGCGCGCGGTGAAATCCTGTCCCGTGCGCCGCAGCGCCGCAACCGAATGATAGAGATGCGCTGATGGCAGTTGCTCAAAAAGCGAGGTCTGAAAGCCGGTGCCGGTTAGCAAGAGCACGGTCGCAGGCTGGCCGAGGGCGGCGGAACTGTCGATGACCCCGGTCCAGCGGCTCCTGCGGTCGAGTCCAAGGTTGTGGCGGCTGTTGAGCCGGTCGGCTGCGTCGAGGTCAAGGCGCCCTAGGCCTGCCAAACCCGCAACGAGGAGTGCGCTGCGCTTGCGGCCCGGGCTGGTGTCGCGAGTGATGAACGCATTCACGCGGCCGGCGCTCACGTCGAGTCCGTTCGTGTCCGGCGCCGCGAGGGCCAGCATTGCCCAAGCACTATCACCGTTGTGATTGTCGATGCGATTGACGACCGGCACCCAAGCCGCGGCTTCCCGGTCGAGGCCCGCTGCTAGCATCGATGCGATGAGATTACCGGCATCCGCTTCCAGTTCTGCGTCAGGCGTGAACCTTGCGGCCGCTCGCGCAAGCAAGGCGCGCGATGCTTCGCGCTCCAGCGGGTCTTGGCCCACCGCCCACAGGCGCCGCATGGCCTCGAGCCGAGCCTGTTCCGTCCTTCCGGCAAAGGCCAGCCGAAGCTGCCATGCGTCAGTGCCGCCAAGCTCCTCCGCGTCGGTCGAATCGTAGATGATGGAATAAAGATCGAGTAGGGCTTGGGAGGAGAAAACGCCAAGTCCCGTTGCGATGCGGGCGGACGCCAGCCGCTGCTGCGGAGACAGCAGCGGAGCCCTTGCCTGCCAGGCGCGGAGGCGCGGCGGAGCATTGTTGGTCAGTCGATCGGGAAACGTCATTCCGGTGGCCGTGGCGAGGCCGAAGCGCCAGGTATTGAGTTCCTGAACTGGCTCCCATTCGATGGTGACGGCGCGGCCGGTGTTCGTGCCAGCGCCGACGACCTTTTGCGCCAGCTCGAGGTCGATCCCGCTGACCTGGCCGCGACGCCGCGCATTGTCGATCTGCGCCGCCGCGCTCTCGGGCTCACCCGCAAGTGCCGCGCACATTGCCTGCACCATCGGGTGAACGCGCCGCTCGACCCTGACAAGGCCTTCTTCCAGCGGGCACAATCCCGATGGATCGGCGTTGGCGAGTGCGCTCTGCAGCGCCACCTGAAACATTTTCGGAGTGAATTGGTCGACGTCGACACCGGACACCAGCAGACGCGCGCCGTCCGCCTCACCCATCCGAAGCAGGAGCCACGCCCGCTCCGCGACCCAGTCGACCGGATGGACGTTCCGCGGCGCGTGAGTCTCGGCAAGCACCGCGTTGCGCAGCGCGATGTGGACCCAGCGGGAAGCAAGCGGCGTATCCATTCGCCGCATCAGGGTTGACAGGAAGGCGCCGCTGGCCCCGCCCCACGGGTTGTCGCCCAGACCGAGTTGCACCGGGTCGAGGGCTCCGACGATATTGGGGTCGCGACGCGCGTGCTCGGGAAGCTCGACCGCCGGCGGCGGCGCCGGGATTGCCTGGGTTCGCACCTCGGCGATGACGGAATCGATCTCGCCAATCGCCTCTTCGCCCCTGGGCCGGGGGCGCTGGGCAGGTGCCGGCTCCTGCGCGGGAGGAGCAGTGGTCTCTGCCGGCGGAGGCGTCGTCGGTGCAGCCGCGCCTGGCTGCGGCCGATCCTGCGCTAGCACCGGAAGAGTCAGCGCCAGAAGTCCGGTAACGAGCAGCAGACGCCTAGCGCTCACTATTTTCACCTGCGACATCCGTCTCGATGGTGCGCGTCGGCACCTCCTCCGCCTGCGCGGCGAGAAACACGACAGCAAGGGCGATAAGCAGGATCAGAAAAAGCAGAATCAGCAGCGAGCGCGACATGGCCTTCCGTCAGACTGGGCGGTGTGTTCAGGGCTTTTGCCCGACCTAGGCAGTCCCTGTATAGCCCCGCGCCGTGGAAAAACTGACCAAGCGCCTCGACCGGCCGATCGTCCTGGTCGGACTGATGGGGGCCGGCAAGTCCACCGTTGGACGCCGGCTTGCGCGGCGCCTCGGCTTGCCGTTTGTCGACACCGATGCTGCGATCGAAGATGCGGCGGGTTTTTCCGCGGCGGAGGTCTATGAACGATATGGCGAGGATGATTTTCGCGACGGCGAACGTCGATTAGTGGCTCGGCTTGTTGACGGGCAGGTGCGGGTGATCGCCACTGGCGGCGGTGTATTCGTCGATCCGCGGACGCGGCAATTGCTCAACCAGCGATCGATCACCGTTTGGCTTGATGCGCCGGTCGACGTCCTGGCCAGCCGGACCTCGCGGCGGGACACTCGGCCGATGCTGCGCAACGGCGATCCAAAGGGGACGCTTGAGCGACTCGCGAAGGAGCGCCGACCTGCCTATTCGGAGGCGCATATCCGGGTGACGAGCGGCGACGGCGCGCACGGGGAGGTAGTGGAGTCGATCGTCAGGGCTCTCACCGACCATCTGGCGGCAAATTGAAGAGCTTCTCGGTTATGACAAACGGCGCCGAGCACCAGGTGCTGATCGGGCCGGTCGAGGAAGCGGTGGAGCTGTCGGCCCTGGCCGCAGGAACCAGGTTACCTTTAGTAACCGACGACAAGGTCCTCGGCCTGTGGGGCGATCGGCTTCGGCGCGTCATTGAGTTCGAACCGCTGATCGTCCCGCAAGGCGAAGCGGCGAAGAGCTGGAACGTGCTCCGCTCGCTGGTCGATGGGCTGGCGCGGATTGGGGCGACAAGGTCGACGCCCGTGCTCGCCTTTGGCGGCGGATCGATCGGCGACGTCGCCGGCCTTGCCGCAGCCCTGTTCAAGCGCGGCTGCCCCATCGTCCACCTTCCGACCAGCCTGCTCGCCCAGGTCGACAGCGCCATCGGCGGCAAGACGGCGATCGACTCTGCCGGCCAGAAGAACCTTGTCGGCGCCTTCCACGCGCCGGCGCTGGTCGTCGCCGACCCGTCCTTCCTCGCGACCCTCGACCGGCGGCAACTGCGCGCGGGCTATGCCGAGATGGCCAAATACGGGCTGATCGAGGATGAGGAATTCTTCGCCTGGTGCGAATCGCATGGCCAAAAGGTGGTCGACGGCGACGACGCTGCGCGGCTCCGCGGCATCGAGCATTGCCTTCGCGCCAAGGCGCGGTTCGTCGCCGAGGATTTCCACGACCGCACCGGCAGGCGAGCCTTGCTCAACTTCGGCCACAGCTTCGGCCATGCGATCGAGAGCGCCGCCGGCGTCGGCACGATCCTCCACGGCGAGGCGGTGGCGCTAGGCATGCAGCTCGCCTTCCGACTGTCGGCCGAACTCGGGCTGTGCCCGGCCGAGCACGGCGAACGGGTGCGCGCCCATTTCGCCACGATGGGGTTGCCCCGCTCGCTCGCCGACGTCGGGCTCCATGGCGAGGGTGCGCGGCTCCTTCCGTTCATGCTCGCCGACAAGAAAGTCGAAAGCCGCGGGCCGGTCCTGATCCTGACCCGAGGCATCGGCCAGGCGTTCGTCAGCCGTGATATCTCGGCGGACCGGCTGTCACGTTTCCTCGGGAGCCTCTAAAGGCCGCTGGTCGCCGGCGGCTCCGGCATCGCGCGCTTCGGCGAGAACATCCGGTCCTTGGCGGCGTGGATGTCGCCGGTGGCGCTCTGGCTGGCGAGCCGCTCGCCGTCCAACTTGCGATATTCCTCCTCGACACGGTCGACCTCGCGGCGGGAAAGGCCGAGCTTGATTAGCGCCTGCCGCCCCATCGCAACCGCGCTTTCGAACAGCTCGCGCTGGGCGAGCGCAAGATCGAGGCCGTTGAAGTCCATCAATTGCCGACGATCGAAAGCGCGGACCATCACTGCTGCCCGCGGATAGGCATCCAGCACCGACTGAAGCTTTTCGCGGTTGAGCGTCGATGGGTCCTGGCAAAACAGGATCGCCTCGGCGTCCGCCGCACCCGCGGTGCGAAGAAGCTCCAGCCTCGTCCCGTCCCCATAATAGACCTTGGTTCCGAACTGCTCGCTGAGCTCGATCTGTTGTGGCTTGAGGTCGATGATCGTGACCGGAATGCCCTTGGCCATGAGCATCTGTGCGACGGTCTGCCCGAAACGGCCGTAGCCGACGACGATCGCGTTGGTTTCGGGCGATAGCTCCGGGCCGTCCAGAGTGACGTCGGGTTCGGGCATGCGGTCGCGGATCCATGCCGCCAGGGCCATCAGGAACGGAGTCGAGATCATCGACAGGATGACGACGGCGCTGAACAGCGACGCTGCTTCGGGAAGGATCAGCTGCGCCCGTTCCGCCTGGGCGAAGAGGACGAAGCCGAACTCGCCGCCCTGGCTGAGCAGCAATCCAAGCCAGATCGCCCGCGACAGCTTCATCCGGAAAGCAAGGGCAATGCCGGTAATCAGCAGTGCCTTGACGCCGACGAGCGCCACAACCAAACCGGCGACCAGCAGCGGCCGGGCCAGCACCGCGTCGAGGTCGAGCAGCATGCCGACCGAGACGAAGAACAGGCCGAGCAGGACCGACCGGAACGGCTCGATGTCGCCTTCAAGCTGGTGGCGGTACGGTGACTCTGCGAGCATCACCCCGGCAATGAAGGCGCCGAGCGCGGTCGACAGGTGCAAAGCGTGCATCAGCGAGGCGCTGGCAATCACCGCGAACAGACCGGCCACGACGAACAGCTCGCGCTCGCCGACGCGGCCGACGATGCGGAACAAAGGGTTGAGGAGAAAGCGGCCGGCAAGGATCAGGCCGATGATCGCGGCGACGGTGTAGAGCGCGAGAGTGAAGCCGACCGGTGCTCCAGGGTCGGCCGGAGCGCGCGACATGGCGGCGACGATGGTGATCAGCGGCACCAGGGACAGATCCTGGAATAGCAGGATGGAGAAAGCCCGTTCGCCGTGGCGCTGCTGGAGGATTCCCGACGAGCGCAGCATCGGCATCACCTGCGCGGTCGACGAAAGGCCGAGGGGAAGGCCAAGGGCGAGGCTCGCGGCAAGGCTAAAGCCCAGACCGAAATAGATGAGCGCACTGATCGCCAGGCCACAGACCAGCACCTGGATCAGCCCCAGCCCGAAAATATCCTGGCGAAGCCGCCACAGCCGAGCCGGGTTGAGCTCCATGCCGATGAGGAACAGAAGCAGGGCGATGCCGAGCTCGGAAACTTGCAGCACCGATTCCGGATCGGTGATGAGCCCGAGCGCGTGGGGGCCGATCACCGTTCCGGCGACAATGTAGCCAAGCGTCGCGCCGAGCCCGAGGCGGCGGAAGATGGCGACGAACAGCAGCGCGGCGCCGAGCAGCTCGGCAGCGTCGAGCAACATGCTGCCGGCGGTGGCGGCGTCGACGCCTCCAGTCATTCCGAGCGTTTCTGAAGCGCCGACGCCACAGCCCGGAACGGTAGCAGGATGGCCGGGTGCCGCGCCCGTTTGGGCCGAGCCGGCTCGAGCGCCGCGAAGCCGGGCCAGTCGCCGGGATCGTCGCGCTCGCCGGCCAGCCAGGCGCTGAGACCGACCAGGGCCGAGCTGATCTCCTCATAGGTCCTGCCGGGAGCGCCTGCCGCGAGCAAAGCCGCCGACGCCTGGCCGAAGGCGCAGGCGTGCACCTCCTGCGCGATCGAGACGATCCGCCGTTCGCCATCGAGCTGCAGCTCGACTCGAACCCGGCTGCCGCAGGTCGGCGACCGCTCCTCCGCGTGACTGTCGACGCGCTCGAGCTTGGCCGGCACCGGGATGGAGGCCGCGAGGCGCAGGATCTCGGGGGTGTAAAGCGGCTCGGTCATTGGGAGATTTGCTCGCAACGACCCGCTCGTCCTGAGCGGAGCGCCGCAGGCGCAAAGCCGAAGGGCGTTCGGCGCAAGCGTCGAGCAGACGCCCTTCGACTTCGCTCAGGACGAACGAGAGCTCGTGAACTGCACAACATCATTCCCGGCGCCATGTGGTGCCGGACGGCGTGTCCTCCAAGATGATGCCGTCGGCCTTGAGCTCGTCGCGGATGCGATCGGCAGCGGCGAAATCGCGGGCTTTCTTGGCGGCAATTCGCTCGGCGATGCGGGCATCAATGTCTTCGTCACCACGCATTCGCACAGCGGGCGCCTTCATCGATGACGTGCCGCCCAGGCGAGCAGATCCTTCCAGAACGCGGCCCTTGAACCAGTCGTCCGGTGTGCTTTGAAGAAGTCCCAAAAGTCCCGCTCCACCTTTAAGGATTGAGCCTAACGTGATCGCGGGTTCGTCGGATATGTGATCAAGCTTCAAAATTGAGGACGCAATTGCGGTCATTTCGGTGATCGCGTTCGGTGTGTTCAAATCATCATAAAGCAGGCTTCCGCCAACGAAGAGATCGATCGAGCGGCGGTCAGTTAGTGGTCCATCATAATGATCCTCAATCTTCTGGAGAGCGCGATACCAACGGTCGAGCACTGCTTTACTCTGCCCAAGTAGCGCCTCGGTCCAAGCGAGCGGCTGGCGGTAATGGGCCGACAGCAAAGCCAGCCGCAAGGTCTCGCCGCGGTGGCCCTGGTCGAGAAGGTCGCCGACGGTGATGATGTTGCCAAGCGACTTGGACATCTTCTCGGCGCCCATGTCGACGAAGCCGTTGTGCACCCAATAGCGGGCGAGCGGCGCGCCGTGGGCGCAGCGGCTCTGGGCGATCTCATTCTCGTGGTGCGGGAAGATGAGGTCGAGCCCGCCGCCGTGGATGTCGATGGTCTCGCCCAGATGGGCGCGGATCATCGCCGAGCATTCGATGTGCCAACCGGGCCGCCCCCTGCCCCATGGCGATTCCCAGCCGATCACGCCAGGCTCGCTCGGCTTCCACAGGACGAAATCGGCCGGGTCGCGCTTGTAGGGCGCAATTTCGACCCGGGCGCCAGCGATCATCGCCTCGCGGTCGCGGCGGCTGAGCGCGCCATAGTCGGGATCGCTGGGAACCGAGAACAGCGCGTGGCCCTCGGCCTCATAGGCATGGCCGAGCGCGAGCAGCCGCTCGATCATCTCGATCATCGGCGCGATTTCGGCCGTGGCATGGGGAGCGATGTCGGGGGGCGCCACGCCGAGCGCTCCCATGTCGTCCAAGTAATGCTTTTCGTAGCGCTCGGTGATCACCGACGGGTCGACGCCCTCCGCCTCGGCAGCGGCGACGATCTTGTCGTCGACATCGGTGACGTTGCGCGCATAGACCAGGCTATCCTCGCCATAATGGTGGCGGATCAGACGGGCGAGGGTGTCGAACACCACCGCCGGGCGGGCATTGCCGATATGGGCGCGGCCGTAGACCGTCGGGCCGCACACGTACATGGTGATGCGCATGGGGTCCTGCGGCACGAACTCGCGCTTGTCGCGCGCCATTGTGTCGTGAAGGCGGATCATCTCTCGGTCCTCGGCGTCCTGCGCTCCTCGACCCAGTCGACGATCGCCCGGCCGCTGGCGTTGAGCAACGGATAGGTGCGCGAGTCCGTCATCCATTCCGGCCGATCGGCCTCCGGCCCGTAAACCAGGTCGGTGACGAGGTTGGCGACGAGGAAGACCAGGGTCGCGCCAAGCAGTCCCTTGAGCATTCCGAACCCGCTGCCGAGCACCCGGTCGAACGGCCCGAGCACGGAGCGGCGCGTGGTCCGGCCGAGCGAGCGGGCGAGCAGTCGGATGAGGATGAAGCTCGGCAGGAACAGCAGAGCGAAAGCGAGCACGGCGGCCGAGGTCGCGCCGCCGACCGTCGCTTCGAGCCCCTGCTGCAGTTGGCCGTGGAACAATTGCAGCATGACGATGGCGACCACCCAGGCGAACAGCGACATCAGCTCCTGCACGAAGCCGCGGACAAAACCGATCATGGCTCCGCCGCCAAGCAGCAGGATGACGAAGATGTCGAGCGCGGACATGCCGTTCGGCTAGCGGCCTCTGCTTCTGTTCGCCAGCCCTAGCGGCCGAGGATCTGGTCGACGAGCGCGCGCAAATTGGCGAATTCGGCCGTGGCAATGCCGCCGCTGGCGGTCACGTCCTTCGGTACCCAGGCGCGCTCGAAGCCGAGCTTGGCCGCTTCCTTGAGGCGAAGGGCGGCATGGGCGACCGGCCGCACTTCGCCGGACAGAGCAACCTCGCCAAGCACCACAGTACCCCCGGGCACCGGCCGCTCCGACAGGGCCGAGACCAGGGCAGCAGCAACGGCGAGGTCGGCCCCGGGATCGGTGAGGCGGTAGCCGCCGGCGACGTTGAGATAGACTTCGGCGGCGGCGAAGCTCATCCCGCAGCGCGCCTCGAGCACGGCGAGAAGCATGGCCAGGCGGCCGCTGTCCCAGCCGACCGCGGCGCGGCGCGGAGTGGCGCCGCTCGCCAGCCGCACGGTCAGCGCCTGGATTTCTACCAATACCGGTCGCGAGCCTTCGAGCGCGGGGAAGACGCTGGTGCCGCTGACCGGCTCGCCGCGCCGGGTGAGGAACAGGGCCGAGGGGTTGGGGACTTCGGCAAGCCCCTGCCCTTCCATGGCGAAGACGCCGATCTCGTCGGTGCCGCCGAAGCGGTTCTTCAGCGCCCGGAGGATACGGTATTGGTGGCTGCGCTCGCCCTCGAAGCTCAGCACCGTGTCGACCATATGCTCGAGCACGCGCGGGCCGGCGATGCTGCCGTCCTTGGTGACGTGGCCGACCAGCGCCAGGGCCGTGCCGCGCTCCTTGGCGAAGCGGACCAGCTCCTGGGCGGAGGCGCGCACCTGGCTGACGGTGCCGGGCGCGCCCTCGATCAGGTCGGAATGCATGGTCTGGATGGAATCGATGACCAGCAGGGCCGGCGGCTCGCCGTCACCGAGCGTGGTCAGAACGTCGCGCACGGAGGTCGCCGCCGCCAGGCGCACCGGCGAGCCGCCGAGGCCGAGGCGGACGGCGCGGAGCCGGACCTGCTCCGCCGATTCTTCGCCCGACACATAAACGACGGCGCGGCTGGAAGAGGCCAAGCGGGCTCCGACCTGCAGCAGCAGGGTCGACTTGCCGATCCCGGGATCGCCGCCGACCAGCATCGCCGAGCCGCGGACGATGCCGCCGCCGATCGCGCGGTCGAACTCGGCAAGTCCGGAGGGCAGACGCTCGGGCAGCGCCGCGGGGGCATCGAGCCCGACCAGGGAGATGACCCGGCCGCCGCCCTGAAGATTGTGTTTGGCGGCGAAGATGCTCGAGACTTCGGCGCCTTCCTGGACGAGCGTGTTCCACTCCGCGCAATCGGGGCATTGCCCCTGCCAGCGGGGGCTGACCGAGCCGCAGGCCTGGCAGACGTAGCGGGATTTCACTTTCGCCATCGGGCTAGGGTTAGCGGGCGCTAGGAATTTGGCTAGGGGGCCCAAGTGAGCATGGTCCCCGAGCCGCTGCGAATTCCGGCGTTCCGCGCCTATTGGCTGGCGCGGCTGGCGACGACGGTCGCCCAGATGGCGATGGTCATCGTCATCGGCTGGCAGGTCTACGACATCGCCCGTCAGACGATGAGCATCGGTGACGCCGCTTTCCAGCTCGGCCTGATCGGCCTGGTCCAGTTCGTGCCGTTGTTCCTGCTGACTCCCGTCAGCGGCTGGGTCGCCGACCGTCTCGACCGCCGCCACGTCGCCAAGGCGGTGGTGATGCTCGAGATGCTCTGCGCGCTCATCCTCTTTTGGGCGACCTGGAGCGGTGCGATCAGCCTGCCCATCCTATTCTCGATCGCCGCGCTTCTTGGTGTCGCCCGCGCCTTTGCCGGTCCCGCCCTCGGGGCGCTGGCGCCGAACCTGGTACCGCGCGAGCTGCTGCCACGGGCCATCGCGCTAAGCTCGACCGCATGGCAGTCGGGAGCGATTGCCGGGCCAGCGCTCGGCGGCGTCCTCTACGATATCACGCCGCATCTTTCCTATGGGGTGAGTGCCGGCCTGTTCGGCTTTGCCGTCGCCTGCCTGTTGCTGATCGGCCCGGTGAAGCGAAGCACGATCGAGCCCGGCAAGCCGATCCGCCGGATGATCGAGGGACTGCAATATGTCGGACGCAACCGGCTGGTGCTCGGTGCCATCACCCTCGACCTTTTCGCGGTGCTGCTCGGGGGAGTCACGGCCATGCTCCCCATTTACGCCCGCGACATTCTCGAGGTCGGGGCACAGGGCCTCGGGCCACTGCGGGCGGCCCCGGCGCTCGGGGCGACGCTCACCGCAATCTATTTCTCCTTTAGGCCGATCCGAACCAACGTCGGCGTGAAGATGCTCTCGGCGGTCGTCGTGTTCGGTGCCGCCACCGCGATTTTCGGCCTGTCCACCTGGTATTTCCTGTCTCTGGCAATGCTGGCCGTGCTGGGGGCCGCGGACATGTTCTCGGTCTATATCCGCCAGTCGCTAATCCAGCTGCACACGCCCGATTCCATGCGCGGCCGAGTGAGCGCTGCCTCGACGCTGGCGATCTCCGCGTCGAATGAACTTGGCGAAATGCGCAGCGGATTCAGCGCGGCGCTGATCGGCCCGGTAACGGCGACCGTCGCCGGCGGAATCGGAGCGATCTTCGTCACCCTTCTTTGGGCCCGCTGGTTCCCCGAGCTGCGCCGGGCCCGCACTTTCGACCTTCCCGAACCGCCGCCGGAACGGGCGGCCGTGACGACCGGAGGAGTGTGATGCCCTTCAAGTGGGCCGACCGGCTTCCTATAGACGGAACTCAATCCAAGGAGCGCATGACGCCATGAAGGCAGCCAACATCCTCGAAACCATCGGCAACACGCCGCACGTCCGGCTCAACCGCCTGTTCGGCAATCAGGCGGAGGTCTGGATCAAGCAGGAACGCGCGAACCCGGGCGCGTCGATCAAGGACCGGATTGCGCTGGCGATGGTCGAGGACGCCGAAGCCTCGGGCGCCCTCAAACCCGGTGGAGTGATCGTCGAGCCGACGTCCGGAAATACCGGCATCGGCCTGGCGATGGTCGCCGCGGTCAAGGGCTACAAGCTGATCCTGGTCATGCCGGAGAGCATGAGCCTCGAGCGCCGGCGGCTGATGCTGGCCTATGGCGCAACCTTCGACCTCACCCCGCGGGAGAAGGGCATGAAGGGGGCAATCGAGCGAGCCAAGGAAATCATTGCGGAAACCGATGGGGCATGGATGCCGCAGCAGTTCGAGAACCCCGCCAACCTCGAGGTTCACCGACGCACCACGGCACGGGAGGTCCTCGAGGATTTCCGCGACCAACCACTCGACGCACTCATCACCGGCGTCGGTACCGGCGGCCATATCACCGCCTGCGCCGAGGTGCTGAAGAGCGAATGGCCTGATCTCAAGGTGTTCGCGGTCGAACCGACGCTGTCGCCGGTGCTGTCCGGGGGCGACCCCGGGCCCCACCCGATCCAGGGAATCGGCGCCGGTTTCGTCCCCGCGATCATGGATGTCGAGCGGCTCGACGGAATCATCCAGGTCGATCCCGAGGATGCCAAGGAGATGGCACGGCGCGCTGCCCGCGAAGAGGGCATGCTGGTTGGCGTTTCGTCAGGGGCAACGTTGGCGGCGATTCGGCAGAAGCTGCCGGAACTCGGCGAAAATGCGCGAGTCCTCGGGTTCAATTATGACACCGGCGAGCGCTATCTTTCGGTGCCCGACTTCCTGCCGGAACAGGCCTAGCTAACGCTTCGCTAACCGAGTTCCTTCGCCCTGGCGTTAACTACCGCTGAGTAAAGACTCGCGCGAACAGGCTGTTCGGGTGCGAATGCCGAACGGCCGCTGGCGGTGGAACCCAATGCGCAGGTCGCGTTTCGTAAAGGCTATCGGATCAGACTCGGGCAACCGGGACAAAGCCTCAATCCAGGAGGCTCTGTGGTTCGACATTCGAACGCCCGACTCTTCCGAGGAGGAGTCGCTGGCGCTGTTGCGAGTTGCCGGATTCAACCACGCACCCCTGCTGCTCGGCGCAACCCACCTGCTCGTTGGCCTGTTCACGCTCTTCCTGCACCCGGCTGACGCGTTGCGGCCAAGCCTGACGAATCCAGTCGTGCCGCTGCTGCTGATGCTCTCACTCGACGCGCTCGCTGCGTTCGTTCTCCATAATCGCGAGCGACTTGCGCTCGCCCCTCATGGGATCAGCCGTTTCCTGTTCGGCTATGTGCTGCTGACCGCACTGTGCTGGGGCTGGTTCGGGGCTGGAGTTATCCAGCAGCCGCACGCCGGCCACGAAATGACCGTACCGCTGGCGTTGGGCGCTGGGATCACCGTCACCGCGGTCATCGCGGTCAACTCGCCGGCGATCGCGATCCTGACGACAGTCCTCGCGGTAATCGGCGCCGTCCTGTTCACCCAATCACCGGCGGTAGCGACCGGCACTCTGCTGCTCTGTGCTTTGCTCGTCGTCTACAGCATCGCCAACGCACGGACGATCATCGCCGCCGGCCGCACGCGGCTCGCCCTCGATGCCGAAGCCCGCAAGGCCGTCCGCTTCGTCGACGAATTCGAGCATAGCGGGCGCGGCTGGTTCTGGGAAACCAACGCAGAGGGCACCCTGTCCTACGTGTCGCAGCAGCTTGCCGACGACTTCGAGTGCGAGCCGCACGCGCTTCTCGGCCGCCAGTTCAACGACCTTCTATCGGTCGATTCGAGCTCAATGGGCGAGGAGCGCAAGACGCTGGGCTTCCACCTCTCGGCGCGCTTCCCCTTTTCGGACGTCGTCGTCCGCGCCGCGGTAGACAAGGACATTCACTGGTCATTGTCAGGCAACCCCATCTTCGATGAGCGCGGGCGTTTCCTCGGTTTCCGTGGAATCGGCACGGACCTGACGGAGCAACGGCGGTCGGAGCAGGAAATCTCCCGGCTTGCGCGCTTCGATTCGCTCACGGGGCTGCCGAACCGGGCGATGATGCGGCAAACGCTCGAGGAGGCCATGCGCAATGCCGCCAGCCGGCGGAAGGGCTGCGCATTGTTCCTGATCGACCTCGACCGCTTCAAGAACGTCAACGACACGCTCGGCCACCCGATTGGCGACGCCCTTCTTCGCCAGGTCGCCGAGCGTCTGAAATCGGTGATGGGCGAACACGGGCAGGTCGGCCGCCTCGGCGGCGACGAGTTCAAAGCGGTGCTTCCGGGAACGGTCGACATTGGCCTTCTCGAATCATTGTCGAGGACGCTGATCGAGCATGTCTCCCGTCCCTATTCGATCGAGGGGCATCGGGTGACGATTGGCGCGTCAGTTGGAATCGCCATTGGCGACCCGGGTCGGGCCTGCGCGGACAGCCTCATCCGCAACGCCGACCTGGCACTGTATGCGGCAAAGGCCGCCGGCCGCGGCAAGCACTGTTTCTTCGACCCGTCGATGCATAGTGAGGCGACCGACCGGCAGATGCTGGAAAACGACCTGCGGCAAGCCATAGAGAAGGGCGAGCTGTCGGTCGTTTACCAGCCGATCGTCCGTGCCGCGGGCGAGGAAATCTGCGGGTTCGAGGCGCTGGTCCGCTGGACTCACCCCGTTCGCGGCCCGATCTCTCCGGACAAGTTCATCCCGCTCGCGGAGGAGTGCGGGATGATCGGTCCGATCGGGACGTGGGTGCTGGAGACGGCGCTGGCCGAGGCGACTCGCTGGCCGGACCATGTGCGCATTGCCGTCAATCTATCGCCGATCCAGTTCAATGACCCGCAAATCGTCAGCCTCGTCGAAGCGCTGCTGCGCCGACACGGCGTCCGAGCCGAACGGCTGGAGCTGGAGATCACCGAGGGCGTGTTTCTCGCCGATGGCGACGCGACCGACCACACCTTCGCGAGGCTCAAGAAAATCGGGGTGCGCCTTGCCCTGGACGATTTCGGCACGGGTTACAGCTCGCTCGGCTATTTGAAGAAGGCGCCGTTCGACAAGATCAAGATTGACCAGAGCTTCGTTCGCGGCGCCGCCTCGAAGGCGAACCGCAACAGCGCCATAATCCGCGCCATCGTCACCCTCGCGGAAAGCCTGAGCATGGACACCTGCGCAGAAGGTGTCGAAACCCACGACGACCTTCATCTGATCCGCGAGCTCGGCTGCAGCCAGGTGCAAGGCTACATCTTCGGGCGGCCGGCGGCAGCGGATACTGCCCGCGAGCTCGCCAACCGGGTGACGGTCGAGGCCGACGGATTCCAATGCATTCGCGAGCCACGGCATCGGCTGATGCGCCGCGCCATTGCGGGCATCGACGGGAAGGCGGTCGAAGTGAAGCTGCGAAATATTTCCGCCATGGGCGCTCTCGTCGAGTGCCGCGAACCCGTCGCGCCTGGCCAGCCGGTGACCATCGACATTGTCGGCGCGGGACCGGTCATGGGCGCGGTTCGCTGGGCCCAGTCCGGCCGCTTCGGGGTGCAGTTCGCCGAAACCTTCGACCTCGCTCGCCTGGCACCGAAGAAGCAGCGCCAGAATGAGGTCACCATGCTCCGCCCCTGGTATATCGACCAGCGAGAGGCGAGCTAGAACACCTCTTCGGGAAGCTTCATCAGCGTTTCGGCGCCCGCTTCGATCCTGCTCCGAAGGGTGGCGGCGATGGGCAGCTCGCGCTCGGCATAGAAACGGGCCGTCACCAGTTTCGCCTCGTGAAAGGCACGATCCTGATTGGGATCGGCAATCAGCCTCGCTGAAACGGCTGCCATCCTCAGCCACATCCAGCCAAGGGCAACCACGCCCATCAGATGCATGTAGGCATAAGCCCCGGCCCCGGCGTTATTCGGATCGGCCATGCCATGCTGGGCCAGCCACATGGTCGAGCGCTGGAGCTCGCCCAGTGCCGGCTCGAGCGCCGCCGCCACTCCCGCCGGATCGCCGGCAGCCCTCGCGTCGGCGATCTCGCCCGCAACCAGTTCGAAGAAAGCGCGAACTGCGCGGCCGCCGTCCTTGCCGAGCTTGCGGCCGACCAGGTCCATCGCCTGAATGCCGTTGGTGCCTTCGTAGATCTGGGCGATGCGGGCATCGCGGACGAACTGCTCCATACCGTGCTCGCGGATGTAGCCGTGGCCGCCAAACACCTGCTGGGCGAGCACTGCCGCCTCGAAGCCCTTGTCGGTCAGATAGCCCTTGATCACCGGCGTTAGCAGCGAGACCAAATCGTCCGCCCTCTGCCTTTCCTCCTCGCTCTGGGCTCGGCGCGACAGGTCGACTTGAAGCGCACCCCACAGCACGAGCGCCCGAGCCGCCTGGTTGAAGGCGCGCGCCTCCATCAGCATCCGCCGAATGTCAGGGTGGACGAACAGGGGGTCGGCCTTGGCGCTGTCCTCCCTGTCCTCGGCCTTGAGCGCCCGCCCCTGGCGGCGGTCGCGGGCGTAGGCGACGGCATTCTGGTAGGCGACCTCGCCCTGGGCGAGACCCTGCAATCCGACCCCGAGGCGGGCCGCGTTCATCATGATGAACATTGCCGCCAGGCCCTTCTCGGGCTCGCCGACCAGCCAGCCCCTGGCGCCGTCGTAGTTGAGCACGCAGGTCGAGTTGCCGTGGATGCCCATTTTCTTTTCGATCGCGCCACAGGTGACCGCGTTGCGCTCGCCGATGCTGCCATCCTCGTTGACGAGGAATTTGGGCACGACGAACAGCGAGATTCCCTTCACATTGTCGGGCGCGCCGGCAATCTTGGCGAGCACCATGTGGATGATGTTCTCCGATAGGTCATGCTCGCCCGAGGAGATGAAGATCTTGGTGCCGGTGATTGCATAGCCGCCGTCGCCATTCGGCTCGGCTCGGGTCTTGAGCAGGCCGAGATCGGTGCCGCAGTGCGGCTCCGTCAGGTTCATCGTCCCGGTCCAGCGGCCGGCCACCATGTTGGGCAGATAGGTCCGCTTCTGCTCGTCACTGCCCTTGATGACGAGCGCCGCGATCGCTCCGGCCGTGAGGCCGTGGTACATTTCGAACGACTGGTTGGCGGAGAGTATATATTCGCTGATCGCGGTCGACAGGACCTGCGGCAGCCCCTGGCCGCCATATTCCTCGGGCGCCGAAAGCGTCGTCCAGCCGGCTTCGCAGAATTGCCGGTATGCCTCCTTGAAGCCCGGCGGAGTCGTGACCGAGCCATCGTCGTGGCGCCTGCACCCCTCTTCGTCGCCGACCCGGTTGAGCGGCGCCAGCACCTCGGCAGCGAACCTTCCACCCTCCTCGAGGATCGCCTCGACGATGTCGGGCGTGGCGTTGGCAAAGCCCGGGAGGTTGGAGTGATTGTGCAGCCCGACGACGTGGTCGAGGACGTACCGTGTCTCGCGAACGGGCGCGGAGTAGGTCGGCATCAGTCGGGGCTCCCTTGATTCAGTGTCGCGTCGAGGATTTCGATGAAGTCCTCGAGCTCGGCAATCGTTGCATCGATGTCGTCCTTCTGCCGGCGAAGCGCGGCGACCCGCTCGCGGCAGCGTTCGAGAGTGACTCGCCGCTGCGTTTCCTGCTGGTCGCCGATGTCATAGAGGTCGAGCAGTTCCCGGATCTCGCCGAGCGAAAAGCCGACCCGCTTCCCCCGCAAGATCCAGGTCAGCCGCGCCCGGTCGCGGTCGGAATAGAGGCGCGCAGTGCCGCGCCGCTCCGGCGCGATCAGCCTCTCGTCCTCGTAGAAGCGAAGGGCCCGGGCCGTAACGCCGAAGGCATCGCACATGTCGCCGATCGAATAGCGGCCGCGGGCGGAGTCCATCGCGATGGGATGCTTTACGCTTCCGTAAAGGTCAAGTCGTCGCCCGGCTTCAAGGAAGGTTCAGCGGGGAGGCGACAAAAGGCCGTCCGCTCCCTATATGGAGCGTTCGCCGCAAGGGGTGGGCACCGACAATGCTGACGACCGATCCGTTCGACGACGACAAGCTGCGCGAGGAGTGCGGGATTTTCGGCCTGTGGGGCGCCGACAATGCCGCGAGCTTCGTCGCGCTCGGACTGCATGCGCTTCAGCATCGCGGCCAGGAGGCCGCCGGGATCACCAGCCTCGATGGCATGCAGTTCCATTCGCACCGGGCAATGGGCCACGTCGCCGGCAACTTCGACCGCGACGACGTCATCCGCCGCCTTGCCGGCCGAGCGGCAATCGGACATGTCCGCTATTCGACCACCGGCGAGACCGCGCTGCGCAACATCCAGCCCTTGTTCGCCGATCTCAGCGACGGCGGCTTCGCGGTCGCCCACAACGGCAATCTGTCGAACGCGATGAAGCTGAGGCGGACGCTCAACCGCCGCGGCTCGATCTTCCAGTCGACCAGCGACACCGAAGTCATCATCCACTTGGTCGCGACGTCGCAATATGAAAACCTGCTCGATCGGCTGACCGACGCCCTTGGCCAGGTCGAGGGGGCCTATTCGCTTCTGGTGCTGACCGAGCACGGCCTGATCGCCTGCCGCGATCCCCTGGGGATCCGGCCCCTGGTGATGGGCAAGCTCGGCGAAGCCATCGTCTTCGCTTCCGAGACCGTGGCGCTCGACGTGATTGGCGCGACCTTCATCCGCGACATCGAGCCGGGCGAACTTGTGCTGGTCAACGGCTCGGGGCTGCGCTCCTTCCGGCCTTTCCCGAAAGCCGAGCCTCGGCCCTGCATCTTCGAGCACATCTACTTCTCGCGGCCCGACTCGGTCGCCGAGGGCAAGTCGGTCTACGAGGTGCGCAAGAATATCGGCGGCGAACTCGCCCGCGAGGCCCCGGTCGAGGCGGATTATGTCGTACCGGTGCCCGACAGCGGGGTGCCCGCCGCGATCGGTTTCAGCCAGGCGAGCGGCATTCCCTTCGAGCTGGGGATCATCCGGTCCCACTATGTCGGCCGAACCTTCATCCAGCCGAGCCAGGAGGTCCGGCACCTCGGCGTCAAACTGAAGCACAACGCCAATTCGGCGCTGGTCGACGGCAAGCGAATCGTCCTGATCGACGATTCCATTGTCCGTGGCACGACGTCGGTGAAAATCGTCCAGATGATGCGCGACGCCGGTGCGCGCGAGGTACACATGCGCATCGCTTCGCCACCGACCCGGCACAGCTGCTTTTATGGAGTCGACACGCCCGAGCGCGCCAAGCTCCTCGCCGCACAGATGAGCGTCGAGCAAATGCGCGACTATATCAACGCCGATAGCTTGGCGTTCATTTCCATCGAGGGGCTATATCGGGCGCTCGGCGACGAGCGCGACCCCGCGAGCCCGCAGCGCTGCGACGCCTGCTTCTCCGGCGATTATCCGACCAGCCTCACGGACGTTTCCGACAAGGACAAGGGCGGCTCGCTTTCCCTCGTCGCCAGCCGCTAAAGGCGGCGGCCATGACCGATTCGGAATCCCTCGCCGGCAAGCTGGCGCTCGTCACCGGCGCCAGCCGCGGCATCGGCGCCGCGACCGCCGAGGCGCTTGCTGCCGCCGGCGCTCATGTCATCCTCACTGCCCGCACGGACAGCGCGCTCGAGGAGGTCGAGGACCGAATCCACGATGCCGGCGGAAGCGCGACGATCGCTCCTCTCGACCTCACCCAGCCGGACGCCATCGGCAAGCTAGCCGCCGCGGTTGCCGATCGCTGGCAAACGCTCGATATCCTGGTGCTCAATGCCGCGATGCTCGGCTCGCTGTCCCCAATCGAGCATATCGATTCCAAGGAATTCGCCCGACTGCTGACCCTCAACGTCGCTGCCAACCAGGCGCTGATCGCCGCCTTCGATCCGCTGCTTCGCAGGGCGGACCGGGCCGAAATTGTCGGCCTCACCTCCTCCGTCGGGCGCGAGCCGCGAGCGTTCTGGGGCGCTTATGGTGCGTCAAAGGCGGCGCTCGAGACTCTGCTCGGCGCCTATGCCCAGGAAACTCGCCGATTCGGAAAGCTCCGGGTCCACATCGTCGATCCGGGCGCGACCCGCACGCGCATGCGGGCGCTCGCCTTCCCCGGAGAGGAACCGGAAACGGTGAAGCCGCCCGAGACCGTCGCCAATTTCATTGTCCAGCGGCTGCTTTCGGACGCCCCGACCGGCGAGGTCGCTCGGGTCGAAACGTAGAGCGCTACCGCCCCCGACGGGCGCGATTACTTACGATCAGGGTTAAAATTGCGCGAACCAAATGCTTTCAACGCATATTGAGGCGGTGAAGCGCATCTGGGGCTCCTCTTCGATTAAGTGGGGAACCAAGATGCGTCTTACTCTATGCCTTGCGGCGCTTGCCGCTTCCGTCGCCACGGCCTCGCCGGCATTGGCCCAATCGGCGACTGCTGCCGGTGAAGCCCGCGGCACCATTCTTCAATCGCTGACGCTGACAAAGACTGCCGACCTCGACTTCGGCACGGTCGCGCCTGATGTCAACGACCCGGGCTCGGTGTCGGTGAACGCCAACACCGGTGTCCGTTCGACCAGCGGTGGCGTCGTTGCACTGCCCGGCCCGTTCGGACGCGCTCGTTTCGAAGGTTATGGTGAGGCGGGTCAGTTGGTCCAGCTGACGCTCAACCAGCCGGCCGGCGGCGTCCTGACCAACGGCGGAAACTCGATTACTGCCGTTCTCAACCTCGACGCCAGCGGCGCTACGATGCGCACGATCGGCGTGGCGGGCAATTTCGTTGTGCACGTCGGAGGCGACTTCGGCATCGGTGCGAACCAGCCGAACGGCCTCTATGCGGCGCAGTTCGACCTGACCGCCGACTATCAGTAAGTTCTGAACTGCCAGGTGGAGGGCGGCGGCGGCTTCGAGCCGGCGCCGCCCTCTTCTTTTCTACAATTGTGGCTAGCCGCCAGCGTTTACCCGCCCTTGACCATCGTGACCTGAGCAACGTCGACGGCGCCGCCGCGGAAGCCTCCCTCGCAATACATCAAATAATAGCGCCACAGACGATGGAAAGGCTCGCCGAATCCGGGAAGATCGCCGCGTCCCGCCGCATGGTCGTAACGTCGCCGCCAGCGCCTCAGCGTCTCGGCATAGTCGAGGGCGAAGCCGTCGCGATCCTGCCACGAGAGGTCCCGCTCCCTCGCCAGCGCTTCGAAGCGAGGCTCGTCGAGCAGCATCCCGCCCGGGAAGATGTAGGTCTGGATGAAGTCCGCATTGGCCGCATAATGCGCGAATAGCTCGTGCCGGATGCTGATGAACTGCAGCGCCGCGCGGCCGCGGGGCCGGAGATTGCGGGCAATCGACTCCAGATAGGCGCCCCACCAGCGCCGGCCGACCGCTTCCACCATCTCGACCGAGGCAACGGCGTCGAACTGACCGCAAATGTCCCGGTAATCCTGTAGCCGGATTTCGATCCGGCCGGCCATATTGGCTTGGGCAACCTTTGCGTCGGCCCAAAGTTTCTGGTGCGCAGATAAGGTCAATCCGACCACTTCGACGCCTCGCTTCGCCGCCTCGATCGACAGGCTGCCCCAACCGCAGCCGATTTCGAGCAGTCTTTGTCCGGGCTTCAGCTCGAGCCGGTCGAGGAGCATGTTGATCTTGCGCAGCTGCCCTGCCTCGAGCTGCTCTCCGGGACCGGCAAAACGCGCCGACGAATAGGTCATCGTCGAATCGAGCCAGGCCGCGTAGAAATCGTTGCCGAGGTCGTAATGGGCGGCAATGTTGGCCCTCGCCTTCCTCGGGGCATTGTCGCGCAGGCGATGCGCGAGCCTGTTGATCCAGCGGGCCGGGCCCTTGGCTCGGCCAACCGAACCCAGCGACACGGCGTTGGCGCTGAACAGTTCGAACAAGGCGACCGGATCCGGGCTCGACCATTCGCCCATAGACCACGCCTTATACCAGCCGACGGATCCCGAGGTCGCGAGCCGCACGAGGGCCATCCAGCTATTCAGTTCGACTCGAACCGCCGGGCCTGGGGCGCGAAAACCGATGCGCCGGCGGCTGCCGTCCGGCAAGGTGGCATCGATGCCGCCGATCAGCAGCCGCGCGTCGATTTCATCGACAACGCGGCCGAAGGCGGGCGCGGCGAGACGGGAAATCCACCCGCCGCCAGTGGCGAACGCGCGGTCGGCGCGCACCAGATGCTCGCCCCTCGTACTCATTGGTGAGGGGTTATTGCGAACGCGGCGCGCTGTCGAGCGGAACCAGGAAGCTCGAGCCGGCGCGACCGAGGAAGCGCTGGTCGCCGAGGAAAGCGCGGCCGTCCCGCTCCACGACCACCGGCATTCGCGACCAGAACAGGAAGGCGCGGACGTTCTCGTCCTCCGCCGCCGCGCGGGCGAGCGCGGGATGATCGAGCCGGTTGAGGGTTAAGTTTCGATCGAGGCGGACGCCCTCGCCAAGCGTGAATGTGCCGCGGCCGTGGTTGAAGTCGTCGCGCCACAACATTTCCCTGCGCCACGGCATGAGCGGCATAGGATTGGCGACGACCAATGTTGGCTGCACGCTGTGTTCGGCGATAAGCCGCTGCTCTGTCCTGCGTTCGGCAACGGTGGTCAAAGCGAAATTGGCCGCGACGTAGGCGATGATCGCCGCAAGGCCGAACACTGCGGGCCGGCGCCAGTCGCTGCGCCCGCGACGCTCGAGGATTTGCGATCGATGAACTGCGGCGAGCAATGCAAACCACAGCCAGACGTCGATGATGAACAAGGTGTCGCCGTAGAACCAGCGGCTCGAGAAGGGCTCGAGGAAGCGGATCCCGTAGCTGTTCAGCCAGTCGAGCGCGGGATGGCTGAGCATGCCGATGAAGGCGAGCAGAAGGATCATCCAAGGCCGCACAGGCACACCATCGCGTTTCGGCCAGAGACGGTCGAAAGCCAGGACCAGACCAGTGAGCGCGACCGGCAGGACGAGCATGGCGACGGGACCGTGGGTGATCCCGCGCCGGAAGCCGATCGCTGGACCTGCGAAGCGGTAAAGCGCGTCGATGTCCGGCAGGTTGGCGGCGATGATCAAAGTGCCCATCGCCCGGCCGGTCAGCCGCTTGAGCCCGAGCTGGCCGAGCAGCGCGCCGGCGAGGCTGTGCGTCAAATTGTCCATTGAGGCGGGCGGCTAGAGCTCGCGAGGTTCCTTGGTGACCTGCCAGCTCTGGCCCTTGGAAACCAAAGCCTGGAGGTCGGGTGCCTTGCCTTCCGCCGCTGAACGATTCTGCTCGATCACCGCGGTTTCGAAGGTCGGCCGCGGGTCTTCGTAAATGACACCAAGCGCCATCGGGAATTCCGGCGGCATTTCGATCAGCATCGCCGCAATGCCCTTGTTCTGCGGATCATGGACCAGCACGGCAGGATCGTCGCCCTCGACGATCTTGAGCATCAGCTTCTCGGTGTCGAGCGCAAGTCCCTTGGCGCCGCCCGCGAACAGCATCTTCTCGCCCGCCTTCAGCCACAGCTGCTTGTCGGCCGCGACGCCCCGGTCGGTGAAGGAAGCGAACACCTCGTCGTTATAGACGATGCAATTCTGATAGATCTCGACGAAGCTCGCGCCCTTGTGCGCGTGGGCGGCTTTGAGCACGTCGGGGAGGTTCTTGTGCACGTCGATTCCGCGGGCGACGAACCGCGCGCCGGAGCCGAGCGCGAACATGCAGGGCGTCACCGGCCGGTCGACCGAGCCGAACGGGGTCGAGGGGCTGCGCGTGCCGACCCGGCTGGTCGGCGAATATTGGCCCTTGGTCAGGCCGTAGATCTCGTTGTTGAACAGCAGGATCTGGCAGTCGAGGTTGCGCCGCAGCACGTGCATCGTGTGATTGCCGCCGATCGACAGCGCATCGCCGTCGCCGGTGATGATCCACACGTCGAGCTCGGGATTGGCGAGCTTGATTCCGGTCGCGAAGGCGGGCGCGCGGCCGTGGATGGTGTGGAAGCCGTAGCTTGCCATGTAATAAGGGAAGCGGCTCGAACAGCCGATGCCGCTGACGAACACCGTCTTTTCACGCGCCACTCCGAGGTCGGGCATGGTGCGTTGAACGGCCTTCAGCACGGCATAGTCACCGCAGCCCGGGCACCAGCGAACCTCCTGGTCGGACGCCCAGTCCTTGGCGGTGGTCACGGTCGTCATCTCGTTCATTCGGCTATCCCCGAAGCCAGTAGATGAGGAACAGGATGACGAGCAGCATCATCAGCATCGGCCAGACGTTGAGCGGCTTCATGCCAGCGCCTCCTCGATTGCGGCCTCGATTTCGGCGATGCGGAACGGATGGCCGGAAACCTTGGTCAGCGGCCGCGCGTCGACCAGATATTGGTCGCGAAGCACAGTCTTGAACTGTCCGCTGTTCATCTCGGGAACGATCACCCTGCGATAGCCGCGCAGCAGCTCCCCGAGGTTGCCCGGCAACGGCCAGATGTGGCGGACATGGATGTGGCTGACATCGAGCCCGCGGTTGCGGCAGCGGCGTACCGCCTGGTGGATCGGGCCGAAGGTCGAGCCCCAGCCGACCACGGCGAGTTCGCCGGAAGGCTCACCGAGACACACATCCTGGTCGGGGATGCTCTCCGCGACCTTCGCGACCTTGGCGGCACGGATGCGGGTCATCTCGGCATGGGCCTGCGGGCTGTAGTCGATGTTGCCGGTGCCGGGCTGTTTCTCGATGCCGCCGATGCGGTGCTCGAGGCCAGGAGTTCCCGGCCGGATCCACGGCCGCGCGAGATCGCCATTGCGGGCGTAGGGCATCACGCCCTCGCCTTCCGCCGGCGGAGTGTCGTCGAACTGGACCGGGAAAGGCTCGTAGCCGCTCATGTCCGGCACCTTCCACGGCTCGGCGGCATTGGCGATGTAACCATCGGTCAGGAGCATCACCGGAGTCATGTAACGGGTGGCGATGCGGCACGCCTCGATCGCGCAATCGAACGCGTCGGCCGGCGAGCGGGCGGCGATCACCGGCAGCGGCGAATCGGCATTGCGGCCGTAAATCGCCTGGTAGAGGTCCGACTGTTCGGTTTTGGTCGGAAGGCCGGTCGAAGGCCCGCCCCTTTGCGAATTGACGACGACCAGCGGCAGCTCGGTCATCACCGCGAGGCCGAGCGCCTCGGTCTTGAGGGCGATGCCCGGCCCCGACGAGGAGGTCACTCCAAGCTGGCCGGCATAAGACGCGCCGATGGCGGCGCAGATCGCGGCGATTTCGTCCTCGGCCTGGAAGGTGACGATGCCATATTCCTTGAGCCGGGCGAGATGGTGCAGCAGCGGGCTCGCCGGAGTGATCGGGTAGGAGCCGAAGAACATCTGCAGCCCGGCGAGCTGACTGCCGGCGACGAGGCCGAGCGCCAGCGCCTCGGCGCCGGTGACGGTTCGATACAGACCAGGCTCGGCCGGCGCGGGTGCGATATGGTGCTGCTTGAACGGCGCTCCCATCTCGACCGTCTCGCCATAGGCGTGGCCGGCATTGAGCGCGGCGATATTGGCCTCGGCGAGCTCGGGTGCCTTGGCGAATTTGGTCCTGAGCCACTGGACAATTGGCTCGCGGTCGCGGTCGAACATCCACAGCGCCAGGCCCAAAGTCCACATGTTCTTGCAGCGCAGCGCTTCCTTGTTGCCAAGGCCGAACGGCTTCACCGCGTCGAGGGTGAGCTGCGAGATGTTGAAGTGGACGAGCTGCCATCTGGCGAGGCTGCCGTCCTCGAGCGGGTTCGTCTCGTACCCGGCCTTGGTGAGATTGCGCGGAGTGAACTCGCCTTCGTCGGCGATGATCAGGCCGCCGTCGCGAAGCTGGTCGACGTTCACCTTCAGCGCCGCCGGGTTCATCGCGATCAGAACGTCGGGCTGGTCGCCGGCGGTCTCGATCGAGCAGCTGCCGAAATTGATCTGGAAAGCGGAAACTCCGAAGGTCGTCCCCTGCGGCGCGCGGATTTCGGCCGGGAAGTCGGGGAAGGTCGCGAGGTCGTTGCCGGCCAGCGCCGTCGACAGAGTGAACTGGCCGCCGGTCAGCTGCATGCCGTCGCCGCTGTCGCCGGCGAAGCGGACCACCACCGCCTCGGGCTCAGGGTGGGCGTGCGCCTCTTTTTCGGTGAGAAGATGGGTGGCGGTCGCCACGTACGAGTCCTTTACACGGCTGCGCGTTGCGTTGCGCAACTCCATTTAGGCTTGTTGCCGCCCTTTCGCCACTTCAAATGCTCCCGCCGACTTGCGGCACACGCTAAGGGATCCGGATGTCCGACGCTGACCGTCCCTACCGCCGCGGAGTCGGCGTGATGCTGCTCAATCCCGCCGGCAGGGTGTTTGTCGGCGCGCGGATCGATAATCCGGGCGACGCCTGGCAGATGCCGCAGGGCGGGATCGAGGAAGGCGACGAGCCATGGGCGGCGGCGCTTCGCGAGCTCGAGGAGGAAACCGGAATCCCGCCGCGGCTCGTCGAGCGCATCGCCGAATGCCCCGAAGTGCTGCGCTACGACCTTCCCGAGGCATGGCGGCCGCGACTGTGGGGCGGCAAATGGCGAGGACAGGAGCAGCATTGGTTCCTCGCCCGCTTCCTCGGCAGGGACAGCGACATCGATCTCGCGGCTCACGCTCATCCCGAGTTCCGCGACTGGCAATGGGTCGAGCCCAGGCGGCTCCCCGAGCTGATCGTCCCGTTCAAGCGCGCGCTCTACCAGCGGCTGCTGAGGGAATTCGCGGACTATCTCTGAGCGGCGGCTCAGCCTCGCTTTGCCGCGACAAAGCCGATGCCGCCGCCAACCAGCGCGCCGACGATCGGTCCCACGAACGGCAGCGGAATGGCAATGACCGCGCCAATTGCCGCGCCGATCGCGGTTTTCCTGGCGACAGGATTTTCGAACATGCTCGCGACTCCTTGAAGGCTGTATTATAGTCATAATACAGCCGGACGTCCAGAGCGTGGCGGCCGGGCCGGTGTGGCGTTCGCGCGGAGCCCTCGCTAGGAGGGCCGCCATGGGAGGGCTTTCGGACAGCGAGCGCCAGATCGTCGAGCGCGCCTCGGCCGAGGCGATGCTCGATCAGGTCGAGGCCTGGGCGGCGGTCAACAGCGGATCGCGCAACCTTGCCGGGCTCGAGCGCATGGCGGGCCTGCTTGCCGACTCATTCTCGAGGCTTCCGGGCGAGCTCGATCTGCTCCAGCCGTCGCCGGTCGAGCAAGTCGACGATTCCGGCAGAAGCGTCGCCGTCGAGCACGGCCGCAACCTGCATTTGAAGGTGCGGCCCGAAGCACCGGTCCAGCTGCTTTTCACCGGCCACATGGATACGGTCTACGCGGCCGACCACCCGTTCCAGCAGACGCGATGGCTCGAGGACGGCATTTTGAACGGCCCCGGCGTTGCCGACATGAAGGGCGGCATCGCGGTCATGCTCGCGGCGCTGAAGGGTCTCGAGGCGAGCAGCGCCGCCTCGCTCGTCGGCTATGAAGTGGTGATCAACAGCGACGAGGAGGTCGGCTCTCCCGGATCGGCCGCGCTGCTCGCGGCGGCGGCGCAGGGCAAGAAAGCCGCGCTAACCTACGAGCCCTCGGCCCTCCCCGACGGCACGCTGGCCGGCGCGCGCCCGGGCAGCGGCAATTTCTCGATCGTCATTCGCGGCCGCTCGGCCCATGCCGGGCGCAACCCCGAGGAGGGCCGCAACGCCGTCGTCGCCGCCGCTGACCTCGCGCTTCGCCTGGCTAAGGCCCGGCGGGAGGGGCTGTCGGTCAACCCGGCGCGGATCGGTGGCGGCGGGCCGAACAATGTCGTCCCCGACCTGGCCATCCTCGACGTCAACCTTCGGCCTCGAACACCCGAGGTTGAAGCCGAGGCGCGCCAGCTGATCGACGAACTTGTCACTGTCGTCTCCGCCGAGCATGACGTCGCGATCGAGCTCCACGGCGGCTTTGGCCGGCCGCCCAAGCCGATGACTGGCGAGGCTGAGGCCTTGTTCAAGCTGGTTCAACGGGCCGCCGCCGACCTTGGCCAGGCGGTCGCCTGGAAGCCGTCGGGCGGCGTGTGCGACGGCAACAATATCGCCGCCTGCGGAGTGCCGGTGGTCGACACGATGGGCGTTCGCGGCGGCAAGATCCACAGCATGGAGGAATATCTGATCGTCGACAGCCTGAAGGAGCGCGCTGCGCTCTCGGCGCTCACCATCCTGAGGCTCGCCGGGGGGGTAGAATGAACTTCCGCGTTCGCCCGGCAGGCGCCGGAGATTTTGCCGCAATCTATGAAATGTCGAAGCTGACCGGCGGCGGTTTCACCAACCTTCCGCCCGACCGTGCGACCTTGGTCGCAAAGCTCGCCCGATCCCAGGACAGCTTCGCCCGCGAGGCGGACGAGCAGGCGGCCGATCTCTACATGTTCGTGCTCGAGGACCCGAAGGCGAAGACCATCCGCGGCACCTGTCAGATTTTCGGTCAGGTCGGCGTCATCCAGCCCTTCTTCAGCTACCACATCAGCACGATGACCCAGACGAGCCCCGAGCTCGGCAAGACCTTCCGCAACCGGATGTTGAGCCTGACCACCGACCTCGAAGGCTGCTCGGAGGTCGGTGGCTTATTCCTTCACCCGCAGTGCCGCGCCGGAGGCTGGGGCGCATTACTCGCCCGGTCGCGTTATTTGTTCATGCGCCACCACCGCCCCCGTTTCGGCGATCGCACGCTCGCCGAACTTCGCGGAGTGCTCGACGAAGCCGGCAACTCGCCGTTCTGGGATTCGCTCGCCGGCCGCTTCTTCGGGATGAGCTTCCCCGAGGCCGATCAATTCAATGCCATCCACGGCACCAGGTTCATCGCCGACCTGATGCCGAGGACTCCGATCTACGTGTCGCTGCTCGCCGAAGCGGGAGCGGCGGTGATCGGCCAGCCGCACCCCAGCGGCCGGGCTGCGCTCCGGATGCTTGAGGAAGAAGGATTCGCATACGACCGCTATGTCGACATCTTCGACGGCGGCCCGACCGTGACTGCGCGCACCGACGACATCCGGACAGCCCGCGAGGCTTGCTACGAGACGATCGCCGAGATCGGCGACGGCGGAAAGCAGAAGATGCTGGTCGCCACCGGGCGCCTCGGCGATTTCCGCGCCGGCTGCGCGTCGGCGCGCCGGGTGAACCGCAAAGGCCTTGCGATCGACCGCGCAACGGCCGAGCTGCTCGAGCTCAAGGTCGGCGACGAGGTGCTGACGGTGCGCCGCTGATGGCACTGACCGAGATCAACTTCGACGGGATCGTCGGGCCGAGCCATAATTACGCGGGGCTCAGCCTCGGCAACCTCGCCTCCCAGCGCAATGCCGGCGACATATCGCAGCCGCGCGCGGCCGCGCTGCAAGGGCTCGACAAGATGCGCGCCAACCTGGCGCTCGGCCTCGCGCAAGGCATCTTCGTTCCCCACCCCCGCCCGAACCGTGACTGGCTGTGGCGGCTAGGGACCGGTATCAGCCACGCCGAGCCGCAGATCGCCGCCAATGCGATGTCGGCCTCGGCGATGTGGGCGGCCAATGCCGCGACCGTGTCGCCGGCACCCGATACCGCCGACGGCCGATGCCATGTGACGGTCGCCAACCTACGGACCATGGCGCACCGCAGCCACGAATGGCCTTCGACCCTGACGCAGCTGCGGCTGGCGTTCGCCGGAAGCGCGTTTGCCGTGCACGAGCCGGTGCCCTCGGCCTTCGGCGACGAAGGCGCCGCCAACCACATGCGCCTCGCCCCCGCCTACGGCGAAGCCGGAGTCGAAGTCTTCGTCTATGGCGTCTCCGGCGGCCCTTACCCCGCGCGCCAGCATGTCGAGGCTTCGAAAGCCGTCGCCCGCCTCCACCGGCTGGATCCGGAGCGGACGCTGTTCGTGCAGCAATCGGAGGACGCGATCGCCGCCGGCGCCTTTCACAATGACGTCGTCGCCGTCGCCAATCTCCACGTCCTGTTCGCCCACGAGAAAGCGTTTGCCGACCGCGACCGGCTGGCCGAGGAATGCCGGCAGCGGGTATCCGGCTTCGAGCTGGTCGAGGTCGCCGATGCCGAGGTTCCGCTCGCCGACGCCATCTCCTCCTATCTGTTCAACGCTCAGCTGGTCAGCCCGCCCGGCGGCGAAATGACCCTGGTCGTTCCGAGCGAGTGCCGCGAGACCGCGAGTGTGTGGAACTGGCTCGAGCGGCACCGGCAAGGCAACGGGCCGATCCGACGGATCGAAGTGGTCGACGTTCGCCAGTCGATGGCCAATGGAGGCGGACCGGCCTGCCTTCGGCTGCGGGTCGTCGCCGATCCGGACACCGTCGATCCCCGTTTCCTCGTCGATGGGGCCAAGCTCGACCGCATCGCCGACGTCGTCGAGCGTCGCTGGCCGGTCCAGATCCGAAGCGACGAGCTGCAGGAACCGGCGCTGGTCGGCGACGTCGAGGCGGCGCGCGCCGCCTTGCTCGAAGCGATCGACCTTGCCGAGCTGTTGTAAGGTAAATTGACAGTTTACCATTTGCGTTAGGATGGGAATGGCGGAACTCCGCCACTGGCATGAGCATTGCTTAACCAATGGCCATGCTGAGGCGCCTCGGACGATTGTTCACCATCAAGACCCGCACCGAGGCGTGGCTGATCATCTACGCCATCGCCCTGGGAGCGGTCGAACGCGCCCGCCACTATGTCGAGGCCTATCCGGGCTGGGGCGGCTGGATGCTCGCCTTGGCTTGCACCGGAGTCGTGTTCCTCGCCGGCGCCAAGCTGCTCGACTCGGTGCGTCCCGCAGCGGCCGCGGTGAAGATCGGCCCCCACGCGCCGCCGGCGCGACGCCGCTTTTTTATTGGTAATCGACCCAGGTTGCGCCGCGCGCGTTCCGGTTCAGGATCACGGCGTTCACTTGGCATAGATTGACGCCCTGCCAGACGACCGGACCCTCGCCGGCGATGACGGCGCGGATGTCGAACGCGCAGTCGGCATCGCTGAACTGGACGACGCTGCGCGCCCGCTGGGCGGGAATCGGCCCGAGCGGCCGCCAGTCCTCAGTCCCGTAGCGGCGGATCGACAGCGACTGCCAGTCGGCGCCCGACATGTTGACGATGGTGAAATTGCCCGCCCCCGCCGCCGCGGCGGGAGCCGCCGTCAACGCGAGAAAATTGGCTGCGACCAGCGAGAGCAACCTCGTCATCACGCCACCATATACCATCCGCAGGCGCCCGACCTAGCGCCTTCGCTCAGGCCGCGTTGAGCTCGGCGTAGCTCGTCCGGCTCCGCCAGCCGATCACCGCCGGCGGCGGCCCCTGGTTCGACGCTTCCTGGAGCGGCAGCGCCGTGCCGCAGAAGGCGCATTCGGCCGACAGGCGGCCGAGATACCAGTGAGTCCGCCCGCAGCCCGGGCAGTGGTTGACTTCGTTCTCGCGGTAGACCGCGTGATAGCCGCGAAGGTTCGGATTGAACGGGTCGCGACGGCCCTCGACTGTACTCAGCATGGTGGATTCCTTCCCAACCATTTGAAGCACCAACGAGCGGCGAATCGTTAGGTTTCAGCGATAGATTGATTCGGCCCCGTTCCGTAACTAGGAAGACACAGTCTGTGCCGGGGCGGGACAGTTGTGGATATTAACCATCCCTTAGGGTTTCGAGGGTCATGGTTCGCGTGATCTGGGGAGGGCGCGAGCATGGAGTCGAACGAGCTTTACTACCGTCGCCGGGCGATCGAGGAGCGCATCGCCGCCCAGCGGGCGATCACCGAAACCGCCCGTGCCTGGCACGCCAAGCTCGCCGAGGACTTCGCCCAGCGCGCCGCCGCCGGCGCCCGGGTTTCCGTCTCCGCCTGAGCCGCGCCGCGGCGCTGCCGGAAAGCGCTCTAAAGTCGCTAATGTCCCGTAGAAGACGACCATTTCCGTGACTTTAAGCCGCGCCTGCGGCGGCGCGCGAAACGCAGCGAACGCAGCAAGGCCATGCGCGCGCGTACGCGTGCCCGAGCGCGCGCGAAGGCAGCGATTGTTCGCCGGCGAACGGATGATCCAAGACTCGGGCCGCGGGTCCACCGACCAGCTTCAATCACAAACCTGCCGCTGTAGGACAGCTTTTTTTTGATTTTCGCGCAGAGACGCGGAGGCGCGGAGGAAGCGGGGAAGCAGCCGCCGCTTCCCGCCGCGGGCGAACCGCGCTAGCCTTCGCCGGCCGAATTGCACTCCGGCGGGAGGATTCGCGATCGCCTCACTCGCGGCTTGTTCGACACATCGGCACTCGCCGCGCCGGCGCACCGGCGACGGGCTGGACCGGATCGCCGAATATAATGGCGCGAACGCGCTGCAGCGGCGCTACGTGCACGGGCCGGGCCCTTCGACAGGCTCAGGACAGGCATATGACGAGCCGATCGTCTGGTATGAAGGCACCGGCACCTCCGACCGCCGGTTCCTGTCGTCCGACGAACGCGGCAGCATCATCTCGCTGACCAACAGCTCCGGCACCGTGCTCGGCCTCAACCGCTACGACGAATACGGCCAGCCGCAGGGGCCGTCGGGCGCCGGCACTCTGCTCGGGCGGTTCGGCTTCACCGGCCAAATCTGGCTCGGCGAGATCGGCGTCTATTATTACAAGGCCCGCGCCTACGACCCCGAGCTCGGCCGGTTCTACCAGCCCGACCCGATCGGCCATTGGGACGGCCCCAACCTCTACGCTTACGTGCTCAACGATCCGGTGAACCTCACTGATCCGCTGGGGTTGCAGTCATGTCCGAACGAGGACGTTCCGTGCGAGATTGTCACCGGAGACCGCTGCTCAATCTGGCAAGGGTGCTACCTACCTGGCACATTTTGGGGAACGGACCGGCTATTTCCTCCATCGCAGCCACCGATCCTGGAGCCAATAGATTGGGGACTCGGAGAGGCAATTGGCGGTGGCGAAGGCGTGCCATGCTCCCTGACTGCCGCGCAGTTGAGGAACTCAGGCCCAGTGACGTTCACGGGAGCATCGTCAGCGGGCTATCTGCTGCTGGGTTACGGAGCGACCGCTGGAAGGTTCAGCACGGCCAGCGGGCTGACCGGAAACTTCCATGCAACCGCAGTCGGGTTTGGCTTGGGCACTTCTTACCACGTCACGGGTGGGGTTAGAGACAGCCTGGCCGATTTCATGGGCGGAAGCGACAATATCCATATTGCGACGCCTGCCGCTGAATGGATTTGGTCACGAGGGTTGTCCGACAACTCGCGCTGGAATTTCGCGTCTGGCGGTATTGGCGGGTCGTTTGGCACGGCGGGCACTTTGGCGGGAGCGCTTGGCACCTTGAGGACCCTCGCGTCTTTCAACATCGCTGTTACTTTCAGCGTCACTGCAATCTCGAACGTCAGGTGCCCAACGGGGTGACAGTTGAGCAGTTTGAATATATTGTGGTCGCACTCGTTTGGGCTGGGGTGGCTTGGGCCGCCATTACAGGGACGATTTCTACGCCCCGATATGAAGTCCGAAGGAGTGATAACCCTTCTGAATTCAGGGCGGCCTTCTGGTGGTTCACCGCGTCGGCGGCCGTAGCCACTGGGGTGTGGTTCGCAATTCGCCACGGCTGAACGAACTATAGTGGAACTCACCCATCCGCAACCGTGGCTCCGATCAGGAATTGCGGTGACGATTACGGTGACAAATCATTACTGAGCCGCAGTTGCTTCTGGAGGGTACGGTGTTCCGAGACTTCCGCTCCGATCCCGACGACCCCGGATCACGTCCGGGATAGGCTCTCACCCAAAGCTTCGCCTACGATCCGGTGTCGCGGCTCGCCAGCCTCACCAACAATTTGAGCGGCACCGCCAATGATCTGGCGTCGAGCTTCACCTACAATCCGGCGAGCCAGATCGCCTCGATGACGCGCTCGGACGCTTATGCCGCGCGCCTTGTAATAATAGGCGCCGCTCGCCGAGCCAGATCTGGCCGGTGAACCCGCAATCCGCCCCGCCAAGAAATTGAGTTGCAGCGGCTTTTGGGGCGGAGGTGACGCGATCGGTGGCGGGCCGGGCGTCGGCGAGGCGGGCGGTGGGTTAGTCGGCGAGATGAGCTTGCCGGACATTTTCGTGACTGCGAGTAAACTTCGGCCGCACCGATATGAGATCAACAAGTTTACGTGGTGCCCCGCAAGGATATCGTTTGAAGCATTGAGATTGCCATTGATGTCCGGACCGGGAGCCCCATACGCACGTGAAGGTACCCACACGGGCATAATCCTTTGGGGAAACAATCCGATCACGCAAGTGGTGAACCCACGAGCGATGACGATCCTGAACATTACCGAGATGGGTCACCGTTATTATTACGGAACCGTGGCGATCCGTGTGACTTCGTACGGGTTCATAGGATCGAACATCAACATTGTAGGGCAAGGTACAGGAGAGCACGCATTGGAGAACGAACTCTCTGGCACTGCGTTCTTTGGAGGCGTCGCGGGTGCTATCGCCGGAGCATGCCAAGCACTGATGCCAGGAGTGTAGGCAAGAGATCGACCAATGCGATACAATCTCATCATAGTGGCCCTGATCGGCGCCGCCGGCCTAATGGGCTGTCAGTCCAGAGGTGGCCCGCCGATGCAAATCCAACTTTGCCTGTCGTTGCGCGAAGGAGACGCAAACGAGCTAAAGCGCGTATTTCAGGAAATTGCTCGCGCGGAGAAGATGGATTATTTTGACGGGAGTGCAGAGACGCAGCGGCAGCTGGAGCAGATAGATGAAAGCTTTGACATCCGAAAATCGTTTCCACTGATCAACATCGCGGTACGTCGGCGGGACGGCCTAGGCGTCGGCGGCGGAAATGCGGGATTACCTGCGGATCAGGTTGCTTTCGGATTCACGTCCGGACGCGACCGGAAAGAAACAAAACAGTTCGCAGAGCGAGTGATATACCGTCTTGCAAGAACCTGGGAAGTTGAGCGCATCCCTGAAGGACAGGGAGCTTTCCCGCTCGATCGATGCAATGACCAGCGTGCCGCCAGGTGACCTGATCAATTACGGTGCCATAGGGATTACGGTGAAATTACGTTGACAGTGCACTCAATTCCGCAGCGATGCCGTGGTTGAGGGACGATGATGCCGTCAGCCGCAGCCGCGGCCGCGGCCCTGGCTCAGTGAGCGCCGTACGCCGCGGCGGGATAGAAGGGCCGGTGGGCGGCGAAGCCTTCGTAGACGGCGCGGGCCGCCTCGGCGATCACCCGCGGCCGGTCGCTGCCGTAGCGGGCGAAGACGGCGATCGCCACCCGGCGCCCGTCGGGAAGGGTCAGATAGCCGACGTCGGTCGACAGGCCGTTCAAGGTGCCGGTCTTGTTCTGCACCCGGGCGTAGGACGGCAGAAGCCCGCGGATCCGGTTCCTGCCGGTGATGCAGCGGCCCATGGTGTCGAACAGATAGGCGCGGCTGGCCGGGTTGATCATGGTGCCGCCGTCGAGGCGGCGGAGAAGCTCGACCATCGCCCGCGGAGTCGAGGAGTCGCGCACGTCCTGAAGGTCGCGGCGGGCGGCGAGAAGCTGGGCGATGTTGCGGTCGACGCGAATGCCGGAAAGGCCGTGCTGGTCGAGCCAGGACTGAATGACCCGCGGCCCGCCGAGGTCCCACAGCAAGAGGTCGGTAGCGGGGTTGTCGCTGCGCACCAGCATCGCCTCGATCAGTCCGCGCGCCGAGCGGCCGCCGATTCGGTCGTCGAGCGAGCGGCGGCCATATTCGACCTGGGCGAGGTAGTTGGCGGCGATCGCCACCTTGACCGTGCTCGCCATCGGATAAGGCGTGTCGCCGTTGACGCTGACATATTCGCCGGTCGCAAGGTCGATGGCGGCGATGCCGACGTCGGCCGGATTGGCCGCGGCGATCCACGCCAGGCGCTGCTCGAGCGGCTGCAGCGAGGGCGAGGAAGCGGCCAGCGCCGGCTGGGCGACGAATGCGAAGACCCAGAAGAAAATTGCCGCCAACCGCATGCCACACCCCGCGAAATGGTTAGGACCGATACAATCCCGAAACGACGAGACTCGTTCCAAGTCGTTGGAATTGTCTCAGTTCGGGTCTCCAAACAAATGGTTAACATCAAGCGGCGATGCGCCGAAGCGTGGCGGGACTCGGTTCGTCGCAGCAGGGACTCGGCTGGCCGCGATCGACCCCTGGGAATGTCGGCAGGCAGACCGGCGAGCGATCGCCTGCCGGCCGCCGGCGCCGGCCGCGAGCCGCAGGCTTGCGCCGGGGAGCGCATCTCCCTATGTCGCGCCCCTTGCCGTTTCCCGGCAACGCGCCCGTAGCTCAGCTGGATAGAGCACCAGACTACGAATCTGGGGGTCAGAGGTTCGAATCCTTTCGGGCGCGCCATTTTCCTTTTAGGGCTTGGCCGATGCGCATGCTGACGCTTCTGGGCCTGCCGGTCGCGCTCGCCGCCACGGCCTGCGCCGCGCCCGAGCGGCTGCCGCCGCTGAGCCCGAGGGCGGCCGAGCTGATCGACCCGCGTCTGCCGGTGCGGCCCGAGCCGGCGCCGCAGCCGCCGTCCCCGGCGCTGGCCGCCCGCCTGGCGGAGCTGATCGCGCAGGCGCGACGCGGCGATGCCGCCTTTCGCGCGGCCGCGGCCGAAGCCGAGCGGCTGGCGGCGGCCGCCGGAGCGCGCGAAAGCGAATCGTGGATTTCGGCGCAGCAGGCGCTGTCGGCGGCGATTGCCGCGCGCGAGCCGACGGTGCGGGCGCTCGGTGACATCGACGCGATCGGCGCGGAAGCGCTCGCGCGGCAGGGCGGAATGACTCCGGGCGACGTCGACGCGCTGCAGTCGGCGGCGGCCGAGGTCGCGGCGATCGACGGCGCGCAGGTGCGGCGGATCGACGCGATGCAGGCGCGGCTCGGCGGCTAGGTCAGTTCGACCAGCGGATCAGGGGCAGAAGGCTGGCATGCTCGTCGGTCCACGGCGAAAAGCCCGGACGCGCCTCGATCGCTTCCCACTCCGCACCGCTCGCGGCGACCAGCCGGGCCAGCGTTTCCTGCGACGGCGACATCGCCACCCATATCGAGCCGCTGTAATTTTCATCGCGGCTTTCGGGCGAATAATTGCGCAGCCGGGCATGCCAGCCGCCGCTCTCCGCCGCCGCCGCGACAACCGGGTCAAGATGGAGGAAACGGTTGGAGATATGGACGAGCAGCAAGCCTTCGCGGCCGATATGACGGCGGTAGTTTTCAAAGGCCTCGCGGGTCAGCAGGTGCATCGGCACCGAGTCCGAGGAGAAAGCGTCGATGACCAGCAGGTCGGCGGAATTCGCCGACGCTTGGGCGAGGGTCAGGCGGGCATCGCCGAGCACGACCCGGGCGTCGGGCAGGCAGCGCGAGATGAAGGTGAACTGCGACGGGTCGAACGCGATTTCGACGATCACCGGATCGATCTCGTAGAAAGTCCAGCTCTCGCCCGGGCGGGCGTAGCAGGCGAGCGTGCCGGCGCCGAGGCCGACGACGCCGATCCGGGCATCGCTCCCGAACAGGGCGGGCGCCGAGCGCATGGCCAGGCCGACTCCCGAATCCGGCGCATAATAGCTCGTCGCCATCCGCTCGCGCTCCATCGAGCCCAGGTTCTGGATGCCGTGGATGGTCGTGCCATGGACGAGGATTCGCGCATCCGACCCGTATGGCCGCACCGAATAGACGCCGAAAAAGCTGCGGGTCATTTTCCCGGGCTCGGCGGAAAGGGCGAGCTTGTGCCAGCCGCCCAAGGTCAGCATCAGCGCCAGGGCGCAGGCGGCGTACAGCCGTCGGTTGCCGACGGCGAGATTGCCGATGGCGATGATGACGAGGCTGACGATGATCACCGTCCGCGAGGAATAGCCGGTACCGAACACGCCCTGGTCGGCAAAGGAGATGAACAGCACGAGCGGGATGCCGGCCACGGTCGCGGCGCGCGAGACCGCGCTTCGCCGCTGCCAGAAGTCCTGCACCGGCTGAAAGATGTTGCCGCTGGGAAGCATGAAGGCGGCGGCGACCAGCAGCAGCAGATTCTCGTAGGTCCAGTCGAACAGCAGGGGCGCGGCGAGCGCCGCGAACAGGCCGCCGAGCAGTCCGCCGACCGACAGAGCGAGGTAGAAGAGCGTCAGGTGCTGCGGGTGCGGCCGCCGCTCGAACAGAACGCTGTGAAGGGCGACCGAGACCGCGAACAGGTTGATGACGGCGATTGCGGCGAACATGATGCCGAAGGTGCGGATTTCGATCGCCGTTCCGCAGGCGGCGATCAGCAAAGTGATCGGAGCGGCCCGGATGAAGAATTCGGCCGGCGCCCGGCGGGTCGAAAAGGCGAGCGTGAAGCTGAGCAGGTAGGCGCCGAGCGGGAGCACCCACAGCAAGGGCATGGCGACGATGTCGGTGGTGATGTGCAAGGTCGTCGACAGGATCAGCCCCGACGGCACCGCGGCATAAGCGATCCACAGCAGGATGGCGCGAAGCGGCGGCCGGTCGACTGCCGGCGCCCGGGCCGGCGCGGCGGCGGCCGAGCGCGGCAGCAGGATCGCGCACCAGGCGACGAGCAGCGCCAAGGCGCCATAGCCCGCGCTCCACAGCCAGCGCTGGCCGGAGACCGGAATCAAAGGCTCGAGCAGCAGAGGATAAGCGAGCAGGCCGGCGAAGCTGCCGAGGTTGGACGCCGCATAGAGCGGATAGGGATCGCCGCCGCCCGACACGGCGAACCAGCGCTGCATCAACGGCGCCTGGGCCGAAATGACGAAGAACAACGGCCCGATCGACACGAACAGCAGCCACGGCACCCAGATATAGGGGTTGGCGTAAGCCGAGGGCATCGTCGCGGCCAGGCCGATCGGCAGGGTCAGCGCCGCCAGCGCGAAGGCGCCGAGGTGGATGGCGGCCTGGCGGCGCGGGGCGAAGCGGCCGAGCCAGTGGGCGTAGGCATAGCCGGCGAGGAGAAGCCCCTGGTAGACGAGCATCGCCGAGTTCCACACCGCCGGCGCCCCGCCGAGACGCGGAAGCGCGATCCGGGCGATCATCGGCTGGACGAGGAACAGCAGGAAGGATCCGGCGAAGATGGTGGCGACGAACCGCCAGCGCTCCATGCGCGAGGATTCCGCCGCACCGGCCGCAATTGTCGCCATATCCCCAACCCTTTGCTCGTTGGCGCGCCTTAGTGGCCGATGATGGACAAAAGGTTCAAGCGCCGACCAGCCGGGCCGCGTCGAGCGCGTGATAGCTGAGCACGCCGGTCGCTCCCGCCCGCTTGAAGGCGATCAACGTCTCGAGGATCAGCGCATCGCGGTCGCCGGCGCCGGCCGCGGCGGCGGCCTCGATCATCGCATATTCGCCCGACACCTGGTAGGCGAAGATCGGCACGTTGAAGCGCTCCTTCACTCGCCAGACCACGTCGAGATAGGCAAGGCCCGGCTTGACCATCACCATGTCGGCGCCCTCGGCGATGTCGAGCGCGACCTCGCGGAGCGCCTCGGAAGCGTTGGCGGGGTCCATCTGGTAGGAGCGCTTGTCGCCCTTGAGGCGCCCCGCCGAGCCGACCGCGTCGCGGAACGGCCCGTAGAAGGCCGAGGCATATTTGGCCGCATAGGCCATGATGGCGACGTCCCGGTGGCCTTCGCCTTCCAGCGCCGAGCGGATCGCTGCGACGCGGCCGTCCATCATGTCCGAAGGGGCGATGATGTCGGCCCCGGCCCGCGCCTGAACCAGGGCCTGCTCGGCCAAAACCGCAACCGTCTCGTCATTGTCGACGCAGCCGCGAGCGTCGATCAGCCCGTCGTGGCCGTGGGCGGTATAGGGGTCGAGGGCGACGTCGGTCAGCACTCCGATGTCGGGCACCGAATCCTTGATCGCCTTGATCGCCCGGCAGATGAGATTGTCCGAATTGAGCGCTTCCTCGGCATCGTCGGTGCGAAGCGACTGCGGGGTGTTGGGAAAGAGGGCGACGCACGGGATTCCGGCGTCGGCCGCGAGCCGGGCCCGCCCGGCGAGCTTGTCGACGCTCCACCGGCTGACCCCGGGAAGCGACGGGACCGGTTCCTCGCAGCCCTGGCCCTCGCAGATGAACAGTGGCCAGATGAGGTCGCTGGGGTGCAGCCGGTGCTCGGCGAGCAGCGCCCGAATCCACGGGGTCGAGCGGCCGCGGCGCATTCGCAGGGCGGGGTAGGAAGCGGTCATTGCCAATCTATAGCGTCATTGCGAGCGAAGCGAAGCAATCCAGCGGCGATGCTGGATTGCGTCGTCGCCAAGGCTCCTCGCAATGACGGATACGCTTGCGCCGCTCGCGCATTTGGCGCTCGTGCTTACCCTCCCCCGCCAGGCGATCCTGATCGTCAACGCGATGAGCCGCCGCGGCGAGGAGGCGTTCGCGGCCGCTCGCGATCAGCTGGTCGAAGCGGGCATCGATCTGATCGACTCGCGCGCGCTCGACGATGCAAGCCGGATTGACGCCGAAATCAAGGGCGCCATCGCCCGGGCGCCGATGGTGGTGGTCGGCGGCGGCGACGGCACCCTGTCCTCGGCGGTCGACCATTTCATCGGCACCGGCGTGGTGTTCGCATTGCTTCCGCTCGGCACCGCCAACAGCTTCGCCCGGGCGCTCGGAATCCCGATCGAGCTCGACGAGGCGGTCGCGGTGATCGCTGGCGGAGTGCGCAAGCGCATCGACCTCGGCGAGATCGACGGCGACTATTTCGCCAACACCGCCTCGATCGGACTGTCGCCGATGATCGCCGAAAGCGTTCCGCACCGCCTCAAGAAATTGCTCGGCCGCTTCGGCTATTTGCTCTGGGCGGTGCGCTGCGCGTTCGAGTTCCAGCCCTTCCGGCTCAAGATCGAGGAAGGCGACAAGGTCCACCGGCTGTGGGCGACCGAGGTGAGGATCGCCAACGGCGGCCATTTCGGCGGAGTCGAGCTGGTCGAGACGGCCGAGCTCGACAGCGGCGAAATCGTCATCGAGGCGGTGACCGGACGAAGCCTGCTGCGCCTCGGCTGGACCTGGCTGGCGGCGGTGCTTCGCCTGTCGCGGCGCAAGACAGAGAGCTTCGAGCTGCGCGGCCGCGAATTTCGAATCCGCACCTGGCCGCGGCTGTGGGTGTCGGTCGACGGCGAGATCAGCCGGCGGACCCCGGTGAGGGTGCGGGTCGCGCGCGGCGCGGTCGAGGTGGCGGCGCCGGGGGAGGAAAACAAGAATCGGCGCTCACCCTGAGCAAAGTCGAAGGGCGGGCGCTCGCATTTCGACGGGCTCAATGTGAGCGCTCTAGTTCACCCCCAGCCTGGCCAGCGCCGCAGCCAGCCGCTCCGCCTCGGCTGCGCGGTCGGCATGGTCGGCGCGGGCTTTCTCCACCGCCTCCGGCTTGGCGCGCCCGGTGAAGGCGGCGTTATCGAGCCGGGCGGCGAGGCTGTCTCGGTCCTTTTCGGCGGTGGCAAGTGCTTTCTGCAGCCGGGCCCGCTCGGCATCGAAGTCGATGACCCCTTCGAGCGGCAGCGCAAAGATCGCTTCCTCGACCACGACCTGGGCGGCGCCCTGTCCGGTAAACGACGACAGCTGAATCGATTCCAGCCGGGCGAGGCGCAGCAAAGTCCCATGATGGCGGTCGAGGCGCTCGGCCGTCTCCGTCGAAGCCTCCGACGCGAACAGGTGAAGCTTTGCCGCCGGAGGGACATTGAGCTCGGTCCGGGCGGACCGCACTTCGGTGACCAGCCGGACCAGCCAGTCGACCTCGGCCTTGGCCTCGCGGTCGACCTCCGCCTCCGGCTGCGGCCATTTGGCGACGATCAGCTCGTAGGGACGGTCATTCGCGTTCCACAATTCCTCGGTGACGAACGGCATGAACGGGTGGAGCATGACCAGGATCTGGTCGAACGCCCAGGCGGCGACCGTTCTCGTCTCCTCAGCCCGATCGCCCTGAGCTCGTTTTCCCGGATGTCCCCCGGACATCCGTTCGCCCTGAGCTTGTCGAAGGGCTGCACTTCCTTCGTCGCCGCCGGAAGACAAGGACAGTCCCTCGACAGGCTCGGGACGAACGGTGTTGGGAGACAGCTCCGGCCCTTCGGCTCCGCTCAGGACCGGCTTCACCAGCTCGACATACCAATCGCAGAAGGTGCCCCAGGTGAAATGGTAGATTGCGTCGGCCATTTCGTCGAAGCGCAGCGCGGCGAAGGCGCGATCCAGCTTCGCCAGGGTCTCGACCACCTCGCCGACTATCCAGCGGTTGACCGGCAGGCTCGTTTGCGGAGCGGCGATGCTGGTGCTCGCGCCGACGCCGTTCATCTGCAGGAAGCGGGCCGCGTTCCACAGCTTGGTGGCGAAGTTGCGGTAGCCTTCGACTCGCTTTTCATCGAGCTTGATGTCGCGGCCCTGGCTTTCCATCGCCGCCATGGTGAAGCGCAGCGCGTCGGCGCCATATTTGTCGACAAAGATCAGCGGATCGATGACGTTGCCCTTGGCCTTCGACATCTTCCGGCCCTGCGCGTCGCGAACCAGGCCGTGGAGGTAGAGCGTCTTCCACGGCACTTGCCCCATGAATTCGAGGCCCTGCATCGCCATTCGCGCATCCCAGAAGAAGAGGATGTCGAAGCCGGAGATGAGGAGGTCGTTGGGGTAGTGGCGCTCGAGGTCCTCGGTTGCGTCCGGCCAACCGAGGGTGGCGAACGGCCACAGCGCCGATGAGAACCAGGTGTCGAGCACGTCCTCGTCCTGGCGAAGGGGCTTGCCACCGGCCTGCTGGAGCGCCTCCTCCTCGCATTCGGCGACGAACACTTTTCCGTCCTCGTCGTACCAGGCCGGAATCCGGTGGCCCCACCACAATTGCCGCGATACGCACCAAGGCTGGATGTTCTCGAGCCAGTGGAACCAGGTCTTCTTCCATGTGTCGGGGACGATTCGGATCTCGCCCTTGCGGGTGGCTGTGATCACCCGCTCGGCGAGCGGCTTGACGTCGACATACCATTGATCGGTCAGCCACGGCTCGATGACCACGCCCGAGCGGTCGCCGAACGGGGTGGCGATCACCCGGTCCTCGGCCCGTTCGAGCGCGCCCTCCGCCGCGAGCAGCGCGACGACCCGGTCGCGCGCCTGCTCGCGGGTGATCCCGATAAGCTCATCGGGGATCAGCCCGTCGCTGGTCTGGACGACCTTGGCCTGCGCGTCGAACATGTTGAGCATGTCGCGGGCGGCGATCCCGGCGCGGCGGCCGACCTCGAAATCGTTGAAGTCATGGCCCGGGGTGACCTTGACTGCGCCCGAGCCGAGCTCGGGATCGGCATACTCGTCGGCGACGATCGGCACCAGGCGACCAGTGAGCGGCAGCCGCACCTGCTTTCCGACCAGGGCGCGATAGCGATCGTCGTCCGGATGAACCGCCACCGCCATGTCGGCGAGCATGGTCTCGGGCCGGGTGGTCGCCACGGAAATGGCGCCGCTGCCATCGGCGAGTGGGTATTGGAGGTGCCAGAACTTGCCCTGCACCTCGCGGGTTTCGACCTCGAGGTCGCTGATCGCCGTCTGGAAGCGCGGGTCCCAGTTGACCAGGCGCTTGTCGCGATAGGCGAGGCCGCGCCTGAACAGCTCGACGAAGGTGTGAATGACGGCGCGCTGATAGCGCTCGTCCATGGTGAAGCGCTCGTTCGACCAGTCCATCGAGCAGCCGAGCCGGCGAAGCTGGCGGGTGATGGCGCCGCCCGATTGCTCCTTCCATTCCCAGACATGTTCGAGGAAGGCCTGGCGGCCGATCTCGGCGCGCTTGATCCCCTGGCTTTCGAGATTGCGCTCGACGACCATTTGCGTCGCGATCCCGGCATGGTCGGTGCCGACCACCCACAAAGCGTCCTTGCCGAGCATCCGAGCATGGCGGGTGACGATGTCCTGGAGCGTATTGTCGAGCGCGTGGCCGATGTGCAGCGAGCCGGTGATGTTGGGCGGCGGGTTGACCAAAGTCCACGGCTCGCGGTCGGGCCGGTCGGGGCGGAACAGTCCGTTTTCCTCCCAATGCGCGTACCAGCGCTGCTCGATCGCCGCAGGGTCGAAGGTCTTGGGCAAGTCGGTCATGGCTGGCGGCGGTTAGCGGCGCGATGTCGGGGCGGCAACCGTTTAACCCTCCCCCTCGATTGGGGAGGGTTGGGTGGGGGTGAACTCGGGGG
>DATLWK010000012.1:0-27195 GCA_035576365.1 Sphingomicrobium sp.
CATAATGCTCCACGGCTGTCCTCCATCAGGCTAGCGGGGCTCTGGCACCACACCTGAAACCCCGTCACTCCATCATGATCGGGGGACAGCCACTCCTCCAGACGACCTGAAGGCGCGGCCCATTACCGTATCTTTCGACCCAAAGCGGACATTAGCCGAGGCTAATCCGCTTCACTCCAACATGGGACCTTACGACCGCCAAGTGCGTTGGCTTGGAAGGGAGACTGCCGATGAAAAGCCCGCTCTACAGATCGCGGGCAGGTCTGCTCGCTTTTGTCGTCCCAGCGATCCTTGCCAGCTCGTCACCCAGTCGTGAGGCAATTTCGAACCAAAGCCAGGCGCCCACTTTGCCCTCTGCGACGATGGGCAGCGGAATGCCGATGAGCGGCATGATGCGCAGTGGCATGATGGGCGGCGGAATGATGGGCGCGTCAACGGCAGAGATGCGCGTCATCCGGGGGTTGCTTGCCAATCCCGGCCGGATCGAGCGCACCGTCCGCGACGTGCCGGGCGGCGTCCTCGCCGTCAGCACCAGCGATGATCCACGAGTGGCCCAGCTCCTCCGTAGCCACGTTCGCCAAATGCGTGCGAGCTATGAACGGGACGAGCCCATCCGAACGATGGACCCTCTGTTCCGCGAGCTGTTCTTGAACAGGGAACGCATCAATTTGCAGGTCGAGGATATACCAGGCGGTGTCCGGGTGCTTCATACATCGGACGATCCGCAGGTCGTGGCGCTGATACGCCAGCATGCGCATCATTTCGTCAGCGAGGCGGCCGAGCAGGGAATGGCAAGAGCGATGAGACCGACTCCGCTCCCGCAGGGCTACCGGCGTCCGGGCCAATGAGCGTAGGGGGCTCGTCCTAGCCTCCTACCCGGAACCCCGCCGCCATAGGCCGGTTGTCGAAAACAGCCCTCGCAAAGCCGGATCATGAACTCCCAAGAGTCGATGCAGCGCCACATGGAGCAGATGGCCGCCATGCGCCGCCGGATGCTATGGGTCCATTATCTCGTCATCGCGCTCGGGGCCTGGCTGCTCACCAGCCCATTCCAGCTCGGCCTGTTCGACGCCGGCACCGTCTCGACCGTGCGGGACATCAGCGCCGAACGGGGCCTGCCTCCGGTCGACGTGCGCGCCGAACTGACCGGCTGGAACGACATCGTCTGCGGCGTGCTGCTGATGCTGTTCGGCGGGCTTTCGATCAGCGCCAGGTTCAAGGCGTGGCAGTGGGGAACGACTGCGGTCGGCCTTTGGCTGCTCTTCGCTCCGCTGCTATTTTGGACGCCTAGCGCGGCCGCATATCTCAACGACACGATTGTCGGCGCACTGGCGATCGCCTTGTCGGTGCTGATCCCGATGATGCCGGGCATGAGCCACGAGGGGATGATGGACGAAAGCACCATCCCTGCCGGCTGGACCTATTCGCCGTCGAGCTGGCCGCAGCGAATTCCGATCATCATACTTGGCTTTTTCGGTTTCCTGATCGCCCGCTATCTTGCCGCATACCAGCTGGGCCACATCGACAGCGCCTGGGACCCGTACTTCGATGGGCTGGGCGCGCTCAACGGCACCGAATATATCATCACTTCGCACGTTTCGCAGGCGTGGCCGATGGCAGACGCCGGCCTTGGTGCCACCGCCTACATGATCGAGGCTCTGATGGGGGCAATGGGCTCGGCCAAAAGGTGGCGGACAATGCCCTGGATGGTCGCCTTCTTCTTCATTCTCGTCGTGCCCCTCGGCGGCGTGTCGATATTCTTCATCATCATTCAGCCGATCATTCTGGGCACCTATTGCACGCTGTGCCTGATCCAGGCCTTCGCCATGCTGATCATGATCCCGCTAGCGGTCGATGAGGTCATCGCGATGGGGCAATATATGCGGCGCAGCTACAAGGATGGCCGGCCGCTGATCAGGACTTTCTTCCAAGGCGGACCCGATCCCGCTTCCGAGGCGAAGGACGAGGAACAGCCGCGCGGCTCTTTCGCACGGCAGCCGCGCGCTGGCCTCCTCGGAGTGACCTTCCCCTGGACCCTGCTGGCCGCCGGAGCGCTTGGCATCTGGCTAATGTTCTCGACTGTGCTGTTCGGCACCTCAGCTGGCCTCGCCGACAGCGATCATCTTTTCGGAGCCTTGACCTTGACCGTGGCGGTGATCGCGCTTGCCGAAGTCGCGCGGCCGCTGCGCTACTTGAACCTGCTGTTCGGGATCTGGATTGCCGCCTCGCCTTTCGTGCTTGAAGGTGCCGTTTCCACTGCTGCGGTCGTGAACGACATCGCGGTCGGCCTGCTGATCATTGCTCTGAGCCTCCCGCAAGGGAAGCGCAGCGCACAGCATTACGGTAGCTGGGACAGGCTGATCGTCTGAACCGGAGAAGTGCGCCATGTCGACAGCTTCGGCTGGGCCTCAGCGAATGTCCATAATGGGTGGAAACAGACAGAAGCCGCAACTGCCCCGCATGAAAGCGTCGAGCGGCTCGGCAGCTATTGGAGTTCTGGGCCCACAGCATGACGGCGGCCCTTTAGAGTCTTGAAATCAGACCGCCACCCGGTGCGGAACAGTAGCCAGACGCCGGTGATCGCGAGCCAGACGGCCGCGAGGCCGAACATCCAGATCAAAGGATGGTTGAAGCTGGTGCGCTCGGCGTAATCCATGATGTGGAGCATCCAGAAAAAGTCGAAGACACGCCAGGTGTCGTTACGGCGTTGCAGCACCGCGCCGGTAGAGCCGGATACGTAGTAGCTGCTGTTCTTTTCGTCCGCGAAGTCGACCCGCCAGATTGGTAGCTGGTGGTCGCGGACGGGCAGCGTGAGCTCACCGAGTTGCTCGACGCGGTCGACCCTTGGACGCTCGGCGTAAGCGACTGATGCGATGCGTGCCGCGAGCTGCGCATCGATAGTTATGGGCGCAGCAGTTGTGGCGTCGAACAGCCTTGTGCCCCCGTCGGTTGTAAGTTCGAACACTGGACGATCGAGGAGCGGGCGCAGGGAAACGCTCGTGATCGTAGTATCACTTAGCTGCCGAACCACTTGGGGCCACTGATCGCTCTCGAGGACCAGCTGCACAGGCGTTGGTTCGCGAGCTTCTCCGCCGGCGACCTCTTCCATCGGCAGGATCGCCATCATGGCGCCGCTCAGGGTCCACAGCAGAAGCTGAATGCCGATGATGAGGCCGAGCCATTTGTGAAGGACGCGCAGGACGTGCGTGTGGACCTTCTTCATCGGCTCGCCGCCTTTCTCCGCTTCCGCGCGAATGCGAACCAGAGCAGCCAGGCGCCGGTGAGAACGGTGGTCAAGGCGAGCATGGAGAAGCCGCGCAGCAGCCAATTGTTCACATTGTCGCGCGTTTCATAGTCCATGATGTGGAGCATCCAGAGGAAGTCGAAGATGCGCCACAGCTCATGTCGCCGCGTCAGGAGCTGCCCGGACTCCGGTGAGAGATAAAGCGTCGGCTTGTTCCAGCCGTCAAACTCGGCGCGCCACAGCGGCGGCTTGCGGCCGCGGACTTCACTCGGGAGATCAGTGATCAGCTCGAGCCGCGCGAGCTGCTCCGGCCCTGTGAACCAGTGTTCCGCAACCTGCCGGATCAGCTCTTTCGACGGAGGCGGCAAAGCCTCCCCGCTAACGGCATCCAGGAGCTGCTCGCCGCTCTCTGCCCGCACAATGTAGACGGGCTGATGGAGCAGCCAGGAAAGCCTGACCGTCTCGGCCCCAGGGACAGCGGCAGCCGCCGCGACCGGGCTCGCGATCTCTGCCGCGCGCACAGGCTTCGGCTCGGCATGTCGGATGAAATGATCGCCGTGAATGATGTCGATGTGCACAACGGTCATGTATAGACCGCTGAGGGTCCAGATCAGCGCCTGGACCCCTACGATCAGAGCAAGCCACTTATGAGTCCGTCGTGACAGGACGTGCGGTCGAAAGCGCAGTGCAGAACTCCTCTTAAGTGGACTGATGCAAGGCTGCCCGGAGCGGGCCACTTGCGATCAGCAATGGCCCATCTCGCGGTGCTCAGGCGTGCAGGTTGGGTCCGCTTTGGGCTCAGTTGGCGGCGTGGGCCTGGCTGGTGGCGTGGTCTTTGGGGGCGGCGCCTTTGGAGCGGCTCTAGTTGGCTGAGCCGCAGGCCTCGCCTTCTCCGCGGCGGGCTCGGCTCGTGCTTCCTCAGCCGGCTTGGCTTCGGATTCCTGCGCGTGGGTCATGGACTCGCCGCGCAGCATCGCCTCGATCATCTTGGCGTCTTTTTGCTGGTCTGATCGCGTCTTCTCGACCTGCTGGCGAAGCGCACCGGTGACGCCGTTTTGCAGTGCAACGTCAGACATGGCCACTCCGCCTCTGTGGTGCTCCAGCATCTTGCGCATGAATGTCTCCGAGACGTCAGCGCCCGTTGCCACCATCATCTTCTGGTGCATGTCCGTCATCGCCGGGCGGTACAGCTCCGCGCTTTGCTGGTTTGGCGCCCCATCCTTCAGGAGCTTGCGGATGTCCTCAATCTCCTTGCGTTGCTTTTCGATCGTCATTCGAGCAACTTCGGCGACATCGGCGGTCGGATTTTGCTGAAGCACGATTTCGGACATCTGAATCGCGCCCTGATGATGCTCGATCATCTTCCGAGCCCAATTGTCTCCGACGTCGGTACCGACCGCCGCCATCATCCGCTCGTTCATCTGCAGTTCGGCGTCAGCGAAGGGATTGCTCCCGTCGGCCATCACCGCGTTCATTTCATTCGCAGCCGCTTGGTTCGACGCCTCTTCACCAGAGCCGCAAGCGCCGAGGACCAGCGCCAAAGCGCTCGTCGCGGCGATCAATCCGATCTTCTGCATGCATTCCTCCTCTACTTCTGTTGTCCCTGCTATTCGGTTCGACTGAATGTCAGCGATGTTAAGTCCAGTGTGAAGCGACCCTGCCCCGACGGGGGCTCGAGCTTCGCTGCAAACAGCATCAAGGATCCACGCGCTTCCGTGGGCAAATGGATTTCGCCGCGAGCATCCGACATCATGTGCTGGCGCTTGCCGGCGGAATCCACCAGATCGACTGGATAGTTCGCAAGCGGTCTGCCGTGAGCAAGAAGCTGGAAATGATCGTTGCTCGATCTCCGGCCGACGAACTCCAGATGAGCGCCAAACACCCGTTCCGCAGCGGACCGGTCCCGGCAGTTCTGTACACAGACGAAGGCTTTCGCAAATCGCCTTGAAATCACCTTCCACGTACGAGGTTTCGCCAGCGCCTCGACCGCGGCAGCGGCATCGGGGAGCACCCGATACTCCTCGAGGATCAGCGGGATCCGGTCTTCCTCATACTCAACATCACGTGGCTTGCTGGCCCCGCCGGCGACAAGCAGCCCCGGCTGCGCTCCTGTTACTTCCAGGTTGAGAGCCTTCTCTCCTACACCGGTAGCGCGCATCGTGGGATTACCGGGACCGGCCGCAAACAGACGCTGGACACGATCGGCGGGAACGACAATCTCGGGTACAGGAAAGCTGGAACCTACGGTCGCCCGAAGCTGAACCGTGCCAGCCCCCGTGGTGGTGAACTGTTCCGGCAGCAGAAAGAAATCATGGGCGGCCGCGGCCGTCGCGACGACCAATGCACCTGCAGCACCTGCTGCCAAAACAAAACTTCTCATCCTTCTTCCTCCTCACGCCTCAACCTGACCGAAAGTGGAAATTCCGCCCGCAGCGTCAAACGCCATGACCTGGAATGGCTGCCTCGTTCCCTCTGGAACCTCCATGCCAGGCGACCCGAGCGGCATTCCGGCAACCGCGATACCTTTGAGCTGCCGAGGGCACTCGGACAGCAGGCGCTTCACATCCTTGAGCGGGACGTGTCCCTCGATCGCGTATCCCTCGACAATTGTAGTGTGACAGGACAGCAGCTCGTCGGGCACGCCATACTGCCGCTTGATAGAGGGCATGTCCGGGTGGTCGATGACACGGACCTGGTATCCGGCGTTGCGGGCGATTTCGGCCCAGGCCTCGCAGCATCCGCAGCTCGGGTCACGGTACACGGTCATGGCTGCTGCCGCCGCGGGAGCCGGCGATGGGTAGCTTTGCGGCTGTCGCGACTGATCCTGCGCCGGCTGCTCAGGTTCCGAACGGCCGCAGCCGGCGAGCACAAGGCCCGCAGCGGCCGTCAGACCGCCGACAAGGCTTCTCCGTGTCAGCATGCCGTGGTGATGATGTCCGTTGCTGTGCTTCATGCTCCTGTCCTCACCATTTGAGATGTTCGACGCCATGCACCAGCGCACCGCCGAACCAGCCTTGGACGGCAATCGCGATCGTCATGAGGGTGAGCGCCAAGATCATTCCGCCGCCGCGGTCCTCCCACGGACGCCGCCATGCCCATATTGCCAACAACAGGCCGCCTACACCGATGCCGGTGCCGAGCCAGCGATGAACCGCGAGCAGGGGATCCGCGTCCCACAGCGTCCAGCCGCCGTTGAGCCAGCCCAGCAGCGCCGAGATGGGAGCGAGGATGCCGCCTGCAACAACGAGGAACTGAACCGGCGCCGAGAAGGGGGGGCGCCTTCGCCCCACAATCGCCGTGAACAGCGCCGCGGGGAAGAATGCTATCGGGAAATGCACGATGATGGGGTGCAAGCGTCCCAGCCAGTCGAGCAGCCGCTCCGCGATTGACATCTGGGAGCGGTCTCTGGCCGGCTCCATCATCATCTCGCCCATGTTCTCGTGCATGTGCTCGGCGCTCATCTGGCCAGTTGCCGCGGCCTGCCGCTGATTCGCAGCGGCTTGCTGGGCAGCAAGCTGCTGCTGCCGTCGATGCTCCTCGTGGGCTTGCGCCGGCGACGAAAGAGACAAGCCTGCGAGAAAAAGGAAGGTAACGATTGCAGCGAGCACGCCCTTCAGGAGTCCGGGGCGGGGCATCGCGACGGTCAGAACCATATCCGCACTCCCGCCAGCAGATTGAAGCCACCGGCGTCATCACCGTCCTCCCGAAGGAAGCGGCGGGTGTCGCCGAATGCCCGCTCATATTCAACGCCCACGTAAGGGCTGAAAAGCGGCGTCACCTGATAACGCAGTCGGGCGCCGATGGAGGCACTTGTCAGGCCGGCTCCGATCTGGAGCTTGGGTATACCCTGCAGCGAGAGATCGATCTCGACTCGAGGCTGCAGGATCAGCTTCTGCGTGATCCGTAGGTCATACTCCGCCTCGGCACGTGCGGTGATCTCTCCCTTGTTCGACAGGAAAACCGCTCCGTCGACTTCCCACCAATAAGGGGCGAGGCCCTGGATTCCGAGTACCAGATGCCCTCGGTCGGGCCCTCGGCGCACGTCGTAGCGGACACCAGCCTGCAGATCGAACCAGGGGTCGATGGCATGGCTCCATAGCCCCTGCACCTCGGCGCCTTCGACGCCTTCGCCCCATTCGCCCTCCACCTCGGTTTTCAGCCAGACCTTGTCGATGTCGCCGCCGTACCAGGCTTGACCCTCGACGAGATAAGAGTCGCGGCCGTCGCGAACGCGTGTTTCGATTCGGTCGAAGAAGACCTTGTAAGCCGGCAAATCGCCATGCTCGCGACGGAGAACTTCCCGAGCTTCGGCCATGGAATGCGCGCCGTAGACCGGATCTGCAGCGTGCTCGGGTCCTGAAAAGGCAGCCGCAGGAGGCGGCATAACAGGAGGTGCTGTTTCGGTCGCGGCCGAGGGAGTGCAGTGGCCCATTGCGGCGTGCTCCGGGAGGCACGTGGAGCTACTTGCTGGAGCTGCTGTGGCCGGCTGCTCCGGTGCCGGAGTGGGCAACGTGCAATGCCCCATCGCCGCATGCTCGGGCGTGCAGGTGGTGCTGCTTGCGGGAGCTGCTGGCGGCGGTTGCGGTGACGGCGCGGGCAAGGTGCAATGCCCCATCGCCGCATGCTCCGGCGTGCAGGTCGCGGCGCCCGCTGGAGTTGCTGGGCTCGGCTGCGGCGCCGGAGCTGGTAGAGTGCAATGTCCCATCGCTGCATGCTCAGGCGTGCAGGTGACGCTCGCTGCTGGAGCTGCTGCCTCCGGTTGCGGCGCCGGAGCGGGCAGAGCGCAATGCCCCATCGCTGCATGCTCGGGCGTGCAGCGGGCGGCCGGCGCACTTGCCGGCGGCGCGGCGTGACCGCTGTGCTGGGCCAACGCCGGGGCGGCTGCTCCGGCCAAAAGCAAGGCTAGGATGCCCCTCATGCCGGTTCTCCATCCATTGGCCGAACCTTCACGACGCGCATCATTCCAGCGTGCATGTGGTACAGAAGGTGGCAGTGGAACGCCCAGTCGCCGGGCGCGTCGGCCGTGAGGTCGAGGTCGATGAACCCGCCGGGCAGCACCCGCACCGTATGCTTCAGCGGCTGGTGGGCTCCGTGCCCGTTGACGATCTCCCAGAAATGACCGTGGATATGCATGGGATGCGTCATCATGGTGTCGTTGATGAGCCTCATCCGCACGCGCTCGTTCCGCGCGAAGCGGTACGGCTCCGGGTTCTCTGACAGCTGCTCGCCGTCGAGTGACCACATGAAGCGCTCCATGTTCCCGGTCAGGTGGATCTCGATCATCCGCGTCGGTGAGCGCGTGTCAGTGCGCGGCTTCAGCGAAATCAGATCCTTATAGGTCAGCACGCGGTGCCCAACGTCGTCGAGCCCAATCCCAGGGTCGCCGACGCGATCCACTGGCATTGGGGCGATCATGTCGACGCCGACTCCCACGGGGAAGCTCACTTTGGACTTGTCGCGCATGTCCATGTTCGAGTGATCAATGGGCGCAGCCGCGGCGGCTTGTCCGCCGGATGCTGACGCTGAGGAAGTAGCGTGCCCCATCGCGCCGTGATCGACCGGAGGCGCCGTCTGGCCGCCATGGCCGGCGTGAGCACCGGAGTGGCCGGGTGTAGCGCCGGCGTCATGGCCGCTGTGCGACCCCATGCCCATGTCCTTCATGCCTAGAGTAGGCCGCTCGCGAAGCAGCGGGACCGGCGCGCGCATCCCCTCGCGCGGGGCCAGCGTCGCGACTCCCATGCCCGAGCGGTCGATCGCCTCGGCGACGAAGCTGTAGGCGCGATCCTCGGGAGTGACGATCACGTCGTAAGTCTCGGCATTGCCGATCTGGAACTCGTCGATCTCGACCGGGCGGACCTCGATCCCGTCGGTTGCGACGACGGTCATCGGCAGCCCCGGTATGCGCAGGTTGAACGTCGTCTGCGCGGCGGCATTGATGATCCTCAGGCGCACCCGCTCGCCGGGACGGAACAGGCCGGTCCAGTTCTCTTGGCTCGTGTGGCCGTTGATCAGGAACTTGTAGGCAGCCTCGGTGACATCGGAAATGTCGGTCGGATCCATCCGCATACGGGCAAACATCGCGCTTTCCTCGACGGTGAGCGGATCAACCTTGCCCTTCAGCCGATCCATCAGCGTCAGCTTCTGCCGGTTGAAGAAGCCGCCTTCCTGCTTGAGCCGGGTGAAGATCGTGTGCGGATGCATGAAGCTCCAGTCGGACAGCACGATCACATGCTCGCGGTCGTAGGCGATGGGATCCGGTCCGGCCGGATCGATGATCATCGGACCGTAGTGACCGAGCTGCTCCTGGAGTCCGCTATGGCTGTGGTACCAATAGGTGCCCGCCTGCTTGAGTGGAAACTCGTAGACGAAGGTCGAGCGAGCCTTGATGCCGGGGAAGCTGACTCCCGGCACTCCGTCCATCTCAAATGGCACAATCAGCCCGTGCCAGTGGATCGAGGTGTTCTCGTCAAGATGATTGTGGACGGTGAGACGGAAATTGTCTCCCTCCTTCAGCCGCAGGAGCGGTGCCGGAATCGTGCCGTTGAGCGCAATGGCATGCCCTGCTCGCCCGTTCACGTTGAATGATGTCTCGGCGATCGTCAGGGCGATATCGTGGCCGGTAAGCGTGCCGAAGCCCTTCCCAGCCAAACCGTGGCTGACGGTCCTGGCCCACGCAGGCTGCAGTCCGGCCAAGGCAAAGGCAGCCGCGCCTCCGCCGATAAACGTGCGGCGGTTCAGTGAGAGAATATCATTCATAACCGTCTCGTCGCCCATGGTTGGGCGCCTCATGAATGCGGGTGAGAATGGGCGCCGCCACCGGGACGGCGGCCCTCGGTCCCAGGTTAATGGCTGGAGCCGTGGCCCTGGTGGCCTTGCTGGCCAGGCTGGCCCTGTTTCTGGGCGCCGTGGCCCTTCATCATCCGGCATTCCATCTTGCCATTCAGTTCCGTGCAGCACTTGTGCTCGCCCTCGCTCTGGGCGTGCTGGCCCTGTAGGTGCTGGGCGTGTTGCGCGGCATTGGCGCGCGAATGGTCGATGGGAGCAGCGGACGCTGCCTGGGCCGTTGCGAGCGCAACGGCTGCGAGAAATATGGTCATTTGATCACTCCGTAAGTCCGGTTGAGATTGAGTCTTCTGATCTCACGCGAACTTGGGAGGCGGCGTGGCAATCTCGGCTATGCGGCCACGATACTGATTGGTGAGGGCGAAGGACGGCGCCGGCCCGTGCAGCGCAACTTTGTCCGATGCGGCTGCAGGCGCGGTAGCGACACCCAAGCACATCGACATGGAGCAGGTCTTCGCCCCGGCCCCTTCACTGTCAGGAGACTCCTCGTCCCCGCTGGAGTGGGAAAGAGCGCTGTTGCAGTGGCCACTCTCCATCATCTGCTGGTGATGATCGGGCACGGCTGCGAACGCCTCGCTCCCGCGCGTCAGTGCCGGCGCAAACAGCACCGCCACTGCTAAGAGCACGGCAAGAAGCGATCGGATGCTCACGGCCGGTCCATATGCGCTGTATGGCTGGGCCGTTCAACCTTTGCCTGCCCGCGCTCTTCCGCCCGCTGGCCTCGGCGATCAAGGTTCCCGGCCTGCAGGTCGTCGAGGATGGGACAATCGGGCCGCTGGTCTCCGCAACAGTGAGCTGCGAGCCGTTCGAGGAAGCGGCGCATCGAGTCGAGCTCGCGCGCCTTGCGCTTGAGCTCGCTCGCCCGCGCCAGTGCAAGCGCCTTGACGTGCGCGCTCGGCCTTTCCCGGTCGTTCCACAGCGCAAGCAAGGTGCGGATCTCCTCGATCGGGAAGCCGAGGTCACGCGCGCGGCCGATGAACCGCAGCGTATGGACGTCCTGCTCGTCATAATCGCGGTAGCCGGATTCGCGCCGGGCCGCGGGAGCGATCAAGCCGATCTTCTCGTAATGCCGGATCATTCGCTGACTGACGCCAGCTTTTGTCGAGACTTCGCCGATCTTCATAGCCGGTCTCCTCGGCTCTTCGCCGTGGCCACGCCCTGAACCGACGATGCCGTCTGGTTATGGACCGGAATCACAGCCGCACTCCCCGGAGCCGCAGCGAATTGCCTATCACGGCGACCGAACTGAACGCCATCGCCGCACCGGCGATTATCGGGCTCAGGAGTATCTGGAACCACGGATAGAGCACGCCTGCCGCGATCGGCACGCCCGCGGCATTAAAGATGAAGGCGAAGAACAGGTTCTGGCGGATATTGCGCATCGTCGCGCGGCTCAGGTGCCGAGCCCGAACGATTCCGACGAGATCGCCCTGCACCAGCGTGACGGCGGCGCTCTCCATCGCCACGTCGGTGCCGGTGCCCATTGCGATGCCGACATCGGCTGCGGCAAGCGCCGGCGCATCGTTGATCCCGTCGCCGGCCATGGCAACCCGGCGGCCTTGTGCCTTGAGCTCTTCGATCTTTGCCTGCTTTTGGTCCGGCAAGACGTCCGCCATGACGTCGTCAATGCCGATCTGGCGGGCTACTGCCTCGGCCGTCCGGCGATTGTCGCCGGTTAGCATGACAACTTGAATGCCGCCGCGGCGGAGCTCGGTGACTGCCTCGGCAGCGCTGTCCTTGACCGGATCGGCGACGACGACGAGTCCGGCGAACTTTTCATCAATTGCCACGTACATGACACCGCGCCCTTCAGCGCGATGTTCGTCGGCTTTCCGCTCGAGCGCTGAAGCGTCGATGTCAAGCTCGGCCATCATTGCCACATTGCCGAGGGCCACTTGCCGACCTTCAACGCCGCCCGTCACACCCCTGCCGGTGTGTGACGCAAAGTCGCTGCTCGCCGGCACGTCTATCCCGCGCTCATCGGCGCCCTCGACGATGGCGGCGGCCAGTGGATGTTCGCTTCCGCGCTCGAGAGCGGCCGCAAGGCACAGTACCTCCTTTTCGGTAAGTCCGTCCACCGGCTCGACGGCGATCAGCTTCGGCTTGCCGAGTGTCAGCGTACCCGTCTTGTCGACTACCAGAGTGTCGATCTTCTCCATCATCTCGAGTGCCTCAGCATTCTTGACCAGCACCCCGGCCGTCGCGCCGCGGCCGGTGCCGACCATAATCGACATAGGCGTCGCCAATCCGAGTGCGCAGGGGCAGGCGATGATGAGCACGGCGATCGCGTTTACCAGCGCATAGGCAAGCGGCGGCGCCGGTCCGAACAGATTCCAGACAATGAAGGCGATTATCGACACCAGCACCACCGACGGCACGAAGCAGGCGGAAACCTTGTCGGCCAGCGCCTGGATGGGCGCCCGCGAGCGCTGCGCGGCCGCCACCATCCGAACGATCTGCGACAGCATCGTGTCGCGGCCGACTCGTTCAGCACGCATCAGCACGCTACCGGTGCCATTGACGGTGGCGCCCGTGACCTTCTCGCCCGGCACCTTCTCGACTGGCACGGGCTCGCCGCTGATCATCGACTCATCGACCGAGCTGCGGCCTTCGACGACCACTCCGTCGACCGGCATCTTTTCGCCGGGGCGGACTCGCAGGAGGTCGCCGACCTGGACTTGTCCGAGCGGGATGTCCTGCTCGCTTCCGTCGGCACTGACGCGCCGCGCCGTCTTGGGGGCAAGGCCGAGCAGCGCGTGGATGGCCCTGCCAGTCGCCGAGCGGGCGCGAAGCTCCAGCACCTGCCCGAGCAGCACGAGCGTCGTAATGACCGCGGCCGCTTCGTAGTAGACCGGTACCAGTCCGCCCATCGTGCGCAGCGAAGGCGGGAAGATCTGCGGAGCCAGAGTCGCAACGACGCTGTAGCCGTAGGCCACTCCCACGCCGAGGCCAATCAGCGTGAACATGTTGAGGTTGCGGGTCTTCAGGCTCGCCCAGAAGCGCTCGAAGAAGGGCCGGCCGCCCCACAGCACGACGGGAGTCGCGAGCACCAGCTGCACCCACAGCGCCGCCCGCATCGGCAGCATCTCCCAGCCAAACAGCTCGGAACCCGCGACCAGGATGACGAGCGGAAGCGTGAAGCCAGTGCTGACCCAGAAGCGGCGGCACATGTCGACCAGCTCGGGGTTCGGCGCCTCCTCGAGCGTCGGTTCGAGCGGCTCCAAGGCCATACCGCAGATCGGGCACTGGCCCGGCTGGTCGCGCCGGATTTCGGGATGCATCGGACAGGTCCAGACGGTGCCCTCAGCGGCTTCGGACAGCGTGCCCATTGCGGGATGCGTGACGGCCGGGTCGTGCTCGGGCGGATTCAAATATTGGTCCGGATTGGCCGCGAATCGATCGCGGCGGCGGGCACTGCAGAAGAAATAAGGAGTGTCGCCAATCATGTAGTGGTACTGCGCGGTCTCAGTCCACCGCCATTCCGCAAACCGGATCACGGACGATGGTCCCATGCCGGTCAATGTGGCCAAGACCAGCATGCGCGTGGGCTTCATGGGGGCGGGACTCGGCCATTGCGCTTCCTCTTCGGTACCACTCGCTACCTGCCTATTTGTGCACCTTGACACAATGTCAGGGTCAAGTCGGCCTCGAATAGAGATGGCTGCAGCCACCTGAACGCTAGTTTGGACGCGCCTTTGTGACATCCCTAATGTGCACTGCGAACGTCTCAGGTGTCTGTTCGCCGCAAGGAAACCTCTGTCCCGGATCTGCGATACTGTCTGGAACACAGACGGGCGACGATTGCAGCCGTTCCGCGGCCTGTCTTAGTTTTGACCCATTGCGGACATTGGTCGCTTAGGTCTGCTCAGACCCATCAATCAGGCAGCCGATCAGCCATATAAAATTAGCCTAGTTGTTGTTTGCGCCAACCGTAACGAGTCAGTCCCCGCGGCTTCACTATCGCAAGGATTGTGATCATGAGCAGGATTAAAAGCCCACCCACAGAGTGGGGCAAAGTCCCTGGGAGTGTGCGTGGATCAGCGGAAGCCGAGGCCTCTGCGAGGAGGCTGACCGTCTGCGCCTCCTTTAGCAGAACAACGTGGCGAAGATCGTCAGCAACAATTTGATGACCACCCAATAGTGCCGGAACAAGCCCCAGGGCGTCCCCAAAGCATTTGCGATCCCGATGATCACACAGGCAAGGGCGAGCGGAACAATCGCATACCAGATCGTCAGTTCCATTCCGATATAGGCGGCTCGCGCAACTTCGGCATTTTCGCTCACATTGCAGGATATTTCCCGGAGTTAAGACCGAGGACGTGCTTGAGCAGCTGCAAGCGATAGCCGGTAGAGAGGTGCAAGTGGAACTGGCGGACGGCGGCGCATGGTCTGATGCAAGCCTGCTGAGAGACGATGTGCTAGGCGCCTATCGCACTGCTCTCCACAAGCGATTCCCCGGTGCCCCGATCGTGCCGTCCATGTCAGCATACGGAACCGACTCAGTATACACGAGAGCTGCCGGCATCCCGAGCTATGGAGTGGCTGGGATGTGGGGCTACATCGGGGAGCCTATGGGCATCCACGGCCTCAACGAGCGAATCCCCGTGAAAGCCTTCCATGACCACATCGATATTTCGGAAGAGATGATCCGCGAACTCGCACGATAGCTTGTTACTGTTCTCCTCACGCGGCTCATGTCCGTTTTCCACCCATTCCGGGCATGAGTGGGCTGATGCGGCGGGCCGCCAGCGAAGGTCGAGGGAGACCCTCGCGGAACAACGGCTGCACTTCGCCGGCTTGGTGACGATGCGTTCGTTCAGACCGATTATCGCGATGGGCAAATCGCGTCCATCACCACCTCCACACTCCTCAGCCCCAGATGATGGAGATCGTTGTTGAGAACACGGTCAACGGAAGCAAGTCGCGCTACATCGCGATGAAGCGATAGAGCTAAACGATTGGTCCAGACACCGAGTATCGTAAGTCCGCATTCGACACATTCGGCACATTAGCTAATCTGTGATTGCGCCTCCGCAAGCACTACTCATTGGCATTAATGTAGGCTCGTCGGATTCACACTGCCGAGTTTTCTCAGCGGCTGGGCGGCTGCTGGCATAGGCTAGTGGGGCGGCGATTCGCCAACCGCGATCGGGTAGAGGCGATCCGGCGTGAGCTCCTTTATCCGTTGAAATAAAACTCCAATTGCATGTCTGGCCGTTTTTGTTACTCGTTGGACTCGGTGAATGCCGAGGGGGGGAGAGCTAACATGGCCAAGTCACGGTTCCAGGTCGCATTGTATCTGACGACGGCATCCGCGGCGTTGCTGGGCGTTACAAGCACGCCGGCGGTCGCCCAAAGCACGCAGCCCGAAGAGCAGACCACCGACGAGGCGCCGACCCCCACCGGGGCGGCGACGCCGATCAAGGGCGCCGATCTCGCCAGCAGCGCCAACCAGCCGACCGGCGACATCATCATCACCGGATCGCGAATCAAGCGCGACCCCAACGAGAGCGCCTTGCCGCTGCAAATCGTCACGACCCGCGAACTGGAGCGCAATGCGATCACCAGCCCCGAGCAGCTGGTCTCCTACCTTCCGACCAACGGCACCGCCGCCGACAATCTGGCGAGCAATGCCGACGTGGTCAGCGGCCAGCAACGCGGCAATAACGGCGCCTCGTTTGCCAACCTTCGCGGCCAGGGCTCGGGCGCGACCCTGATCCTGCTGAACAACCGCCGCGTCGCGGCGCATGGGCTGCAGGGGTCCGCAGTCGACGTCAACCAGATCCCGTTTGCGGTGATCGAGCGCGTCGAAGTGCTCAAGGAGGGCGCGTCAGCGATCTATGGCACCGACGCAATCGGCGGCGTCATCAACTTCATCCTGCGCAAGGATTACCAAGGCTTTGGTGTCCAGGGGTTCAGCGACACCCCATTGCGCGGCGACCATAACATGTACCGCACCTCGGCGATCGCCGGCTTCGGCGATCTCAACGCCCAAGGCTTCAACATTATGGGCGCCGTTGCCTACAACAAATCGCCGGAGCTGCGCGGCGACGAGCGCGACTTCGTCAACACCTTCCAGGTGGACCGCGGACTGTCGGTGGACACGCGCGGCACGCCGCATGCGACCATCTTCCCGCTCGGCGTGGGGCCGAACACGCCCCTTGGCACTTTCTTCCCGACCGCCGGCTCGACGCCGTTGATCCCGGGAACGAATACGCGCGCCAGTGGTGGCATCAACATTCTCGACATCCCCGGCGGCGAGGGGTGCAGCGCCATCACCGGCCAAGATGCCTACGATCACATTCTCTGGGCCACGCCTACGGCCGCTCTTGCCTGCGCCTGGGACACCGGCCGCGCGGCAGTATTGCAACAGCCGCTCAAGACGCTGACCTGGCTGGGCCGGGGAGTCGTTGCCTTCGGCTCGCACGAAATCTTCGCGGAAGCGACCGGCTCGGACGCGACCGCAATCAAACGTTTCTCGAACCTGCAGATTACTCCGAACACGACCACCCAGAACTACGCGCATCCAGTCGGCGCCCCAGGATGGGACCTGGTCCACAGCCGCCTGATTCAGGCCTTTCCCGAGCTGGCGGGTCGAGCGCCGGCCGGCTTCGCCTATCGCTGGCGCTGCATGGAATGCGGGCGGCGAGAGATCGTCACTGACACCAAGACGGCGCGTTATTCGCTTGGAGTGGACGGCCCCATCTTCGCCGGCTGGGACTATCGCGCCGGTGGCTCCTACGCGCAAAGCGTTTCCCAGTCGGAGCTCGGCTCGGGTTATTATTTCCGCGGCACGCGCGCCGACGGATCCGACGACCCGAACGCGCCGCTCGCCCCTGGTGCGACGCGACGCGGGATCATCGGACTGCTGAATAGCGGCCTCATCAACCCCTTCCTGCTGCCCGGCCAGTTGCAATCGCCTGCGGCGCTTGCCGCCCTGCAAGCGGTGTCGGCTGAAGGCACGATCCTCTACGGCGGCAAATATTCCGTCACCCAGCTCGACTCGTCGGTGTCCGGATCGCTGTTCAGCCTGCCGGGCGGGACGGTCCGCGCAGCTCTTGGAGTCGACTTGCGAAGAGAGAAATACCGGTTCAACGGCGACGTTCGCGAAGCCGCCGCGCAGCCGGTCATCATTGCCGCGCCGTTCGACAACCAGAATGCCCTGGAAGGCGCCTCGCGCAACATCAAGGCGGCGTACGCCGAGGTGCTGGTACCGATCCTCGACAATCTCGAAGTGACCGCGGCGGGCCGGATCGACCATTATTCCGGCTTCGGCTCGACCACGAACCCGATGATCAACTTCAAGTACCGGCCGATCCCGCAGCTGATGGTGCGCGGCAATTACAACACCGGCTTCCGGGTGCCGACCTTCAACCAGCTGTTCAACGGCGAGATCGAGGCGCTGTTCACCGGGGCAGACATTGCCGACCCGGCGAAATGCCCGGGAGCAGTACCCAATCCGGCGGTACCCGGCTGCGAATCGCTCGCCCGGTCGATCAACATCATCAGCGGTGGCAATCGCGATCTCGAGCCCGAGACCGCGAAGATGTTCAGCCTCGGCGCGGTGCTCCAGCTGTCGCAAGACTTCAGCGCCTCGGTCGATTTCTTCAGCATCGATCGCGAGAACACATTCCAGGTGTTGTCACGGCGGCAGCTCGTCGACAATTACCAGTTGTTCCCCGAGCGCTTCATCCGCGACTCATCGGGCACGTTGCTGGCGATCGACCAGCGATGGATCAATACCGGCGGCTCGAAGACCCAGGGACTCGACATCACGCTGCGCGGCGCGCTCGATGCCCTGGGAGGCCGCTTCGCGGGCGGAATTGATGGCAATTACCTGCTGAAGAAGAAGGATCAGCTGATCGAAGGTGGCGCGTTCGACAATCGTCGTGGGATCTTCTCCTTCAGCGGCGATCTCGGCCTGAAGTGGAAGCACAACGCCTTCGTCAGCTACGGCAGGGGGCCGTGGACCTTGGGACTGACCCAGCTCTACCGTTCAAGCTACAAGAACCAGCAGCTACCTGGTGTGGCGCGCGGGCTGGTCGACCCGCCGAACGACGTGATCAACGTCAAGCCGTACACCCTTTACAACCTGTCGGCGGCGGTCAACTTGACGGAGCGGATGCGGCTGACAGGGACCGTCAAGAACCTGTTCGACAACGATCCGCCGTTCGCGATCGCATATGATAGCGACACGGGCGGCGGCAGTTCGTGGGAGCCGCGGGTGGCCGATCCGCGCGGGCGGGCGTTCACCATGAACGTCGACGTCAAGTTCTAGGGCTCTGGAGCCGGGCATCGACGAGACATGCGAAGCGGCCGTGGCAGGCGGATCCCCGCAGGGACCTGCCCAGCGATCGCCGCGGCGGCGCTTCGCGCTTCCATTGTTGATCATGGTTGCGGGCTGCGCCGCCACTCCCGGTGAGCCGGCGGGCGACTCTGCGCCGGTCGCGCAGGTCGGGGTCGCTTTCGACCCCGACACCGAGATCGGCAGCTTCGCAGAGGGGCTCGCCGACCCCGGCAGCGGTCGCGAGCTGACTCCCGACGACCCGGCGCGGGTGGCGTCGATCACCAAGCTGGCGGTGGCGATTGGAATCATGCGCCTCGTCGAACGTGGCCGGATCGAGCTTGACGGCGACGTCTCGGCCGAGCTCGGCTGGCCGCTGCGCAACCCGACCTTCCCCGACCGCCCGATCAGCCTGCGCATGCTGTTGGCCCATACCTCGAGCGTGCGTGACGGCATCGACTATTGGGCAATCCCCCTCGGGACTTCGATCCGCAGCAGCATGGCCGATCCGAAAGCCTGGGATGCCAGCCAACCGCCCGGCGGCTATTTCACTTATTCGAACCTCAACTATCCGATCATCGGATCGCTGGTCGAGCGGGTGACCGGAGAGCGGCTCGACCGCTGGATTCGGCGCGAGGTGCTGGCGCCGATGCAGCTCGACGCCTGCCTCAACTGGTCGGGCTGCAGCGACGCGGCGATCGCCCGCGCAGTGGTGCTGATGCAGGACGGCAAGCCGGTCCGCGATGACCTCGGCGGCAAACCGCCCGCCTGCCCGGTGCTGGTGCCGGAGGGCGCCAGCTGCGACCTGTCGCAATGGCGCCCGGGCGGGAATGGCGCGCTATTCTCGCCGCAGGGCGGCCTTCGCATATCGGCGCGCGGACTGGCGCGAATCGGCCGAATGCTGCTGAACGGCGGCACCCTCGACGGTGTTCGAATCCTCTCGCCGGAATCGGTGGATGCAATGCTCGCTCCGGTGTGGCGGTTCGACGGGCGCAACGGCGACACCGACCACGGCTTTTACTGCAGCTACGGCCTCGGCACGCAGCAGATCCCGACGGCCGTGCCGGGCTGCAAGGATGACCCGGCGAGCGACGGCATTGCCCGGGTCGGTCACGCCGGCGATGCCTACGGGCTGCGCTCGGGCCTGTGGATCGACCGCGCCGCGGGAACCGGGGTTGCTTATTTCGTTACCGGCTTGTCGGCGGAGCCGCCCCGGGGTCGCAGCGCGTATCGCGTAGCAGAAGAGGCGGCACTTCGCCGCACGCTCGCACTGTTTCAAAAGCCGGAGTAAAGATCGCTCCACCGACGCTTAGCGGCGTAGAGGGCAGGCCATTGCTTCCCGACCACCCTTGCCGCTGCTCGCTTCGGCGTTAAGGACGACCATGGCATTTTTCTTTCGAGCATTATGCGCCGCCTTCGCGCTCGCGACTGCCACGCCCGCCGCCGCACAGCTGACCAAAACCGAGCAGGCGATGGTCGCAACCATCGATGCCGAGCGCGATCGAACGCTCGCTATGCTCGAGCAATGGGTCAACCAGAACAGCGGCACGATGAACTTTGCTGGCGTGAAGGTCGTCGGGGAGATGCTTCGCGCCGAGCTCGAGCCGCTCGGCTTCAAGGTCGAGTGGATCGACATCAGCGCCGCCAACCGCGCCGGCCATATCGTCGCCCGGCATAAGGGCAATGGCCGCGGCAAGCGCCTGCTGCTGATCGGCCATCTCGATACGGTGTTCGAACTGGATTCGCCTTTCCAGCGCTGGGTTCGGGAAGGCAATCTCGGCCACGGTCCCGGGGCCGTCGACAACAAGGGCGGCATGGCCGTGATCATCGCTGCCCTACGCGCAATGAGGGCCGCGGGGACGCTTAAGGACGCGGATATCACCGTCTTCCTGAGCGGTGACGAGGAGGATGCGGGCCCGCTCGACATTGCCCGGCGCGACCTGATCGCAGCCGGCAGATGGGCGGACGTCGGGCTCGATTTCGAGGGATTGGCCCGGCTCGACGGCGCCGACATGGGCTCGATCGCCCGGCGAAGCTCCGACGAATGGACCCTCAGGGTCACGGCTCGAAGCGGCCATTCCAGTGGGATTCTGACGCCAAGCATCGGTTCGGGAGCAATTTACGAACTGGCGCGAATCATCGACAGCTTCCGTCGGGAAATCTCCGAGGACAAGCTGACCTTCAACGTCGGCCTGATCGGCGGCGGGTCGACCGCCGAACTGGCGGCCGACAATCTGAGCATCGCAGCGAGCGGCAAGACCAACGTCGTCGCTCCCACCGCAATTGCGCGAGGCGACCTGCGGGCGATCAGCGCCGAACAGATCGCACGCGCACAGGCGAAGATGCGGGAAATCGTTGCCCAGCCGCTAAGCGGCGCCACAGCCGAAATTACTTTCGAGCCCGACGGCTATCCGCCGATGGCGCCGACGGAGGGCAATCGCGCGCTCTTGTCCCGGCTCAACCAGGTCAACCGCGACATGGGACAGCCTGAGATGGGCGAGCTCGACCCGGTGCGGCGCGGTGCCGCCGACATCAGCTTCGTAGCCGAGGATATCGACGGGCTAGCTGGCCTCGGGCCGGGGGGCAGCGGCGCGCATTCTGAAAGCGAGCGGGTCGATATCGATTCCATCTATCTGCAGGCGAAGCGTGCCGCCATCCTGGTGAGCAGGCTCGCGCAGGAACGACGACGGCGCTAGCGCGCCCTTCCCGCTGCTCTCAACCCTTGTTGGAATTACCGGCTGTTCGCGAGCCATGGCGGGATGAGGTCGCTTCGAATCAGCGCCTCCACATCCTGCCGTTCGCGGACAACGGCCCAGTCGACGCCGTTTACCAGGACCTCGGCGGCGAGCGGGCGCGAATTGTAGGTACTGCCCATCGTCGCCGCGTACGCGCCGGCGGTCCGGATAACCATCAGTTCGCCGGCCTCGACCGGCTCGATCATGCGGGCGCGCGCGAATGTGTCACCGGATTCACAAACCGGACCGACGATATCGGCGACAATCGGATCGGCTTGCCTTGGCGCAACCGACTCGATGGCGTGCCAGGCATCGTAAAGAGTGGGACGCATCAGGTCGTTCATCGCCGCGTCGACAATGACGATGGGCTGGGCCGGCCCGTCCTTCACCCGAATGACTTTCGTCAGCAAGATACCGGCATTTCCGACGATCAGCCGGCCCGGTTCGAACAGCAGGCGGACATTCCATCCGGCGGCGACCCGTTCGACCAACAAGGCATAGTCGGCCGGGGACGGCGGCACCGGCGCGGCCCGGTCATAGGGCACACCAAGGCCGCCGCCCAGGTCGGCGACCGAAATGTCGTGGCCGGCCGCGCGTAGATCGCCGATCAGCCCGCCCAGTCTTCGGAACGCCGCTTCAAGCGGGTCGAGGCTGGTCAGCTGACTGCCGATGTGGACCGCAACGCCTTGCGGGGCGAGGCCGCGAAGCTGCCGGGCCAGTTCGAACGCCGACATGGCCTGGCCTATCCCGATCCCGAACTTGTCCTGAGCCGCGCCGGTCGAGATTTTCACGTGAGAGCCGGCCGCTACGTCAGGGTTGATCCGAAAGCTGACCCGAGCTGTGCGCCCGACAGCGAGCGCGACCTCCGACAGCATTTCGGCTTCGGCAAGGGATTCGACATTGAACTGATACAGTCCACCCCGAAGCGCGAGTGCCATTTCGTCAGCGGTCTTGCCGACGCCGGAAAAGACGATCTTGTGGGCCGCAATCCCGGCCGCCCGTGCCCGGCGATACTCCCCGCCTGAGACGACGTCCGCGCCCATTCCCTCGGCCGCGAGCGTTGCCAGCACCGCCGCATTCGGATTGGCCTTTACCGCAAATGCGATCAGCGGATCTTCGAGGCTCGAAAGCGCTTGCTTGAGGACCCGCGCGTGTCTCTGCATGGTCGCAGTTGAATAGACATAGGTCGGAGTGCCGACCTCGCTGGCGATGATCGGCAGCGGGACATCCTCGCAATGCAACACGCCGTCACGCAGGTCAAAATGATCCACCCGTCAGCTCCTGCCGCGCGCCGGGACCAGCGCTTGTCAAGCGCCGCTCATTGCCCGCGGCAGCGCCGAATGGCCAGCAGGTGCGGACGTGGACGTCAGGACACCGCGGGCTCGAGGATCCTTATGGTACCCGCCGATGCATCCATTTCGGCTCGTATCCCAACCGGGATGCTGAATTGATCGTCGATGTGCCCGATCAGCGCCCCCTGATAGGCCGGCACTCCAAGCGGCAGCAGATGCTGCCGAAGCACCTGGGACAATGTGAAACCGCCGTAAGACGGGCCCGAGGCGCGGCAATTGGTGCACTGTCCAAAGATCACGCCGGCGATCCGCCCCAGCACGCCGGACAGCGCCAGCTGCGTGAGCATCCGGTCGATCCGGTACTCGGCCTCGTCGACGTCCTCCAGAAACAATATCGCACCGTCGAATTGCGGCAGGTATGGGGTTCCCATCAGCGCCGTGAGGACGGTGAGATTGCCGCCGAGCAGCCGTCCAACGGCCTTGCCTGGACGAATGGTCTGGGTCCGCCAGTTCCGCTGAACCAGCCGGTCCTCGGTCCCTTCCGGATTGCGGTACAGGGGAGTCCTCGCGTCGAATGCCAGATCCTTGAAGGCGTCCCAGGAAAGCTTGCCCCACATGCTCGACGCATTTGGGCCGTGAATGGTCGGGAATCCAGCGCGGGCGGCGAATGCCATGTGCAGCGCGGTGATGTCGCTGAAGCCGATCAGCAGCTTCGGATTGGCACGGATCAGCTCGAAGTCGAGGTGGGGCAGGATGCGGGCTGAACCCCAGCCGCCCCGAACCGCGAAGACAGCCCGAACGCTGGGGTCGGAATACATGGCGTTGAGGTCGGCGGCGCGGCTTTCGTCGGTTCCTGCGAGATAGCCGTGGCGCGAGCCCAGATGTGGCGCCGGCTTTGGCACCAGACCCATTGCCGTAATCGCTTCCAAAGCAAGCTGAAGATCAAAATCGTCGGCGACGAAACTGGCCGGCTTGATCACCCCGACCGTGTCGCCGCGCCGAAGGCGTGGCGGCTTCCGTCGAGATCCCTGCGCATGGAGGACGGCGGCCGGCAGCGCGGCGGAAGCCGCAAGCGCAGCGAAGACCTGGAGTGCCGTGCGCCTGTCGTGCATGCGCCTTGCCATAGCAGCAAAATCCCGCCGCTGTCCCACCTCGAAAGCGGGCCTAGCGCCGACTTAATTTTCCCTTGCAATCAGCTCGAGCGCGGAGTCCAGAGCTTTGGTCGCGCTGACGTCCTCGGGCACATCGTTCGCAAAGGCCGAGAATAGCAGCGTCCGGCCACTGTTTGCGATCAAGTAGCCTGACAGCGCATAGGTCGCGTGGAGCGTGCCGGTCTTGGCGAAGACCCGGCCCTGAAGCGCTGTTCCGCGAAATCGGCTGGCCAGAGTTCCGTCAATTCCACCTGTTGGAAGGGTAGCGCGCCACTGTGTGCCCCACGGCTTCGTGCCGATCCAGCGAAGCAGGGTCACCATCCCCCGCGGCGTGACTCGGTTATAGGTGGACATTCCCGACCCATCGGCAAGCTCGTAGGTATTGCCGGGAACGCCCGCTCGCTCGAGCATGGTGCGTATTGCGGCGACCCCGTCAGCGACCGAGCCGGTGCCCTTATAACGACCGAGGCGGCGAAGCATGAGCTCCGCATGCACATTCTGGCTGACCTTGTTGATGTGCCTGAGGTCTTGGGAGAGCGGTGGCGGAGTGAGAGCGGCAAGCGCACCACTTTCGGACGGCAGCGGTTCGGGCACAATTTCGCCCGCAGGCCGGCCGTCGAGGGGAAGCATCGGCCGATGCTTCGCCGTGACCGCGCCGATCACGCGAACGCCGCGCGATTCAAGGAAAGCCCTAAAGCGCCAGGCGGCGTAATGCGCGGGATCGTCAATTCCCAGGCGAAGTAGCTTAGGCTCGGAGCCCTGGGCAATCGTCCCGGCGAGGCGCACCACCGTCGTCCCCGGGAGTCGCTCAAAGCTGAGATCGGTTTTCCCTTCCGATACCGTCAGCGCCCGATTATCCACCCTATAATATGAGGCGATCTCCAGTTTCGGCGGCTGGCCGACGGCGCCAGGGCTGACGCGTAGTGCAAGTTCGTTGTCATCCAGCGAAAGCGCGGAAATTCCGGTGCCCGACCGCGTTGGAATGTTGTTCCAGCTCATGCCCAAGCTCCAGCGCTCGTCGGGGAAGAAGCTGGCGTCGCCAACGACATTGTGCACGACTTTCGTCCTGGCGGCGACGGCGTCAGCCAAGGCGGCGAGGCAGTTGGTGACACAGTCGGGGGCGCTCGTCATGCGTGCGTCGCCGCGGCCTTCCAGGATCACGTCGGGCGGAGCTTGCCGGTTTGGCTGGAGCCGGACGATTGTGCCGCCTGCCTGGTCCGGGGCATCCAGGCCTTCGAGTGAATCGAACGCCGCTGCGGTGGTGAAGACCTTCACATTCGATGCCGGGATGAATCGGGAATCGGCCGCAATGGCGAGCAGCTCCTCGCCGTCCGTCGTGGTGACGAGCAGGCCGAACCGGGTCCCCGGTCCCGCCTGAGCAAGCACGCTTTCCACCTGCTGCTCGAGCGCGGGTCGGGAAAGCCTGTCCCGGGCCGCGGCAGGAGAGCCGAAGCCGAGCGCAAGGGCAAGCACCGCAAAAAGACAGGATGCTGAGCGGGTCACGGGGCAGAGATTAGCGCAGGCCCCAACCGGAGCAACTCGATTGTGCCCACGGCGGCGATTTCGGACGAACCGGCGGAAAGCGGCAGCGGCTCAGGTTTCCGGACGGGCACGGTAGACTTCTTCGTCCAGCTCGCCCTCCCAGCCCCCGACGGTGGTCGTCACGGCAAGGTTGGCGCTGGCGCTTGGCACCGTCCGGGTCATGTCAAGCAGCCGATCAAAGGGAAGCACGAACCCGACGACCAGCGCCGTCTGCTCGGGGGATACTCCGACCGCCGAGAGAACCGCAGCAAGCATGAACAGGGATGCGGAGGGGACCGGCGCGGTCCCGAAGGCGGCAAGAGCGCCGGTCAGCAGCACCAGCCCGTAGACCGTCGGCGTAAGCGGAGTCCCGAACGCCTGGAGCGCGAACAGGCTGAGCAGCCCCACGTACATCGCCGTGCCGTCCTTGCCGATGCTCGCGCCCAAGGGGAGGACCGTCGAGAAAACGGGCCGGCCGACGCCCAGATTCTTCTCTGCCACCCGCATCGCCACCGGAAGCGTCGCGGAGCTTGACGCAGTCGAGAAGGCGACGACCAACGCGTCGACGATTCCTCGAAAGAACGGTAGGACGGGCAGCCGCGCCACCAGCTTCAGCAGAAGAGTATGCACGAAGATAATCTGGATGAGCGCGCCGGCCAGCACCGCCAGCGCAAGCCAGCCGACGTTGATGAAAACGGCTGCACCATGCGCTGCGACCGCATTGGAAATCAGCGCGAAGACACCGAACGGCGTTGCCTCCATGACGATGGCGACAATCTTGAACAGGACCGACGAAGTTGAGCGAAGAAGCTCGGCGAACGGGCGCCCCGGTTCCCCGGCAAGCACGGTGCCAACGCCGAGCATGATGGAAACGAAAATGAGCGCCAGCATGTCGCCTTTGGCGAGCGCTTCAACGATATTGACCGGGACAATGCCGACGAGCTGATCATAAGGGGTGACCGGTTCCCCCAACGGATGCGGAGCGGCAGAGCCGAGCGGCGCACTCAGGCCGGGCCGGATGATGGTCGCCACCGCCATGCCGACCGAAACCGCGACCGCCGTCGTGAAGGCGAACAGACCGACTGCCCGAGCCCCGAGCCCACCGAGCCGCTTGGGGTCGGCAAGCATCGTGATTCCCGCCGCGATCGTCACCAGCACGATCGGAGCCACAAGCATTCGGATTGCTCGAACGAACATGTCCCCGATGAACGCTATTGCCGGCGTCGCCTCCGGCGAGACGAGAGCGAACACCACGCCAAGAGCAAGGGCGCCGAGCACACGCTTCCACAAAGGTATCGAGAGCCACCCGCGAAGGAGGTTCATCGGCAGCCTGCCCGTGCCGGAACGTGCGCGGGTGCGTGGCGGCCGGCCGGGTCGTTGAGCGTCGGTGGAGAGCTGACGAAAATCGATAGCACTTGCTGCCCCCGCGAAGAGGTGAATGCTGCGTCGTGGCTGCAGCGAAGTCAAACCCAGTGAGGACCAGTCGCGGTTTAGCACCCAGCACCGGTGCGACACCTGAAGCCGTTCGGTAGTGGTTGCGAACGTCGCGCGCGGCTGCGCTTCGGACCCTTGCCCTTTGCTACTGCCATGCTCTTTAGCGTTGCCAGCCTTGTCAGCAGCCCCAGCGTGTCAATCGCCCACAGGCGCTCCCGCTGTCCAGGCGGATATCGATTTGGGCAAGGGGGCGGGGCTGGCGGTGTCGGCGGCCTATTGGCGGCCGGATCCGGCCAACGCCAACTTGCCATCGGTCACAGCCAGCAGCCTAGGGGTTGGTGGGCAAATGCCCAATCGACTGGCCACGCTTCCTCATCGGCCGCGATACTACTCGGTACCCGAAAAATTCCGCTCCCGATCATGGTGCCCGCCACGATCGCCGCAGCGCTCAATAACCCAAGACGGCGCGATAGGTGACCCTATTGGCTCCATAGGTGTGGCCATTGTTTCCCCAGCGGCGGTTATCCTAAACCTCTGTTTTGTCCGCAACGGGTCGAAAGATACGGTAATGGGCCGCGCCTTCAGGTCGTCTGGAGGAGTGGCTGTCCCCCGATCATGATGGAGTGACGGGGTTTCAGGTGTGGTGCCAGAGCCCCGCTAGCCTGATGGAGGACAGCCGTGGAGCATTATG
>DATLWK010000013.1:0-226323 GCA_035576365.1 Sphingomicrobium sp.
GATCCTGTCGTCCGGCGGCGGTCGTCACCGCGGCGGCTGGGGCGGGGGCGGCTTCGGCGGCGGCGGTTTCTCCGGCGGCGGCGGCTCGTTCGGCGGCGGCGGGGCGTCGGGAGGATGGTGATGCGCCTGAGCGAAGAGGACCATGCGCGGGTCAGCGCCGCCATTGCCGCAGCCGAAACGCGCAGCGATGGAGAGATTCTCGCCGTCGTCGCCGACTATAGCGACCGCTATCACGACGTCGCGCTGCACTGGGCGATCCTGGTCCTGATCGGCACCCTTGCCATCTTTGCGGCCTATCCGGCGCTGCTGCATTTCTGGTTCGAAGCCTTGCTGGGCGGCTGGCGGCCCGAGCCGCGTCTTCGCGAGCTCCTGACCCTGCTTCTGGTGCTTGCGGTCGCCAAATTCACCGTCGCCCTGTTGCTCCTGCGGTGGATGCCGCTGCGGCTGGCCCTGACTCCGCGCGCGACCAAGGTGCGGCGCGTCCGACGCCGCGCGATTTCTATCTTCAAGGCGGCGGCCGAGCGTCGCACGGCCGGCCGCACGGGTCTCCTCGTCTATCTGTCGATGGCCGAGCATCGCGCCGAAATTATCGGGGACGCGGCGATCACCGAGGTGACTACGCCCGAGACCTGGGGCGAGGCGATGACGGCGCTCCTGACGCAAGTGAAGGCCGGCCGCATCGCCGAGGGCATTGCCGCTGCGGTGGAAGAGGTCGGCGTGGTCTGCGCCGACCATTTCCCCAAGAGCGAGGGCAATCCCAACGAGATTCCCGACAAGCTGATCGAATTGTGAGCGACGACCGGGAAGTGCCGCTCGAGACGATGTGGCGCGGCGATTACGTCACCGTCGTCAAGCGCGGGCGCTGGGAGTTCGTTACTCGCAGCAACGATGTCACTGCGGTCGTGATTCTCGCCGAACATGGTGGCAAGGTGGTGCTCGTCGAGCAGTATCGGGTGCCCGTCGGCGGGCGGTGCATCGAGCTCCCCGCCGGCCTCGTCGGCGACGAGGACGAGGACGCGACCGTCGAGGAAACTGCGGTCAAGGAGCTCGAGGAGGAAACCGGCTTTACCGCCGAGCGGGTCGAGGTCCTCGGACAGTTCCACAGCTCGCCCGGGATGGTCGCCGAAAGCTTCACGCTGGTGCGCGCGCACGGTCTCCGCAAGGTCGGCGAGGGCGGAGGTACCGAGCATGAGGAGATCGAGGTCCATCTCGTAGCGCGAGATGACATTCCCAAATTCATCGCCGGCAAGCGGGATGAGGGCGTAGCCATCGACACCAAGCTGCTGCTTTTTCTCGGTTACTGATTCGCGGAGTCCACGCCCGGTTCAGGCGCAGACCCTAGGATGCCGTTTATCGATCAAAGACTTGCCACTCGCGTGGCCGAAGCCCTAGGCAACGCGCGCATTCCAATCCTTGGGGAGAGAGATTTCATGAAGCGGATGATGTTGGCCGGAACCGCGCTGGCGGTGCTCGCAGGATGCACGACGACGCCCGCGCCAGATAGCGTCGCGGTAGCACCCGTGGCCGTGGAGCCCGCTGAACCCGTGGCTCCGGTCCAGGTGCCCGTGCCGAACAATATCCTGCTGCAGGAGTGGGCCGGCCCGTACGATGGCGTTCCGCCGTGGGACCAGGTGCGGCCGGAGCTGTTCCCGGAAGCGTTCCAGTTCGCGATCGACGAGCAACTTCGCGAGGCCCTGGCAGTCGCCAATAACCCGGCTTCCCCGACGTTCGAGAACACCATCGAGGCGATGGAGCGGGGCGGCCAGCGGCTCGACCGGGTCCGGGCGGTGTTCGGAGTGATGACCAGCAACACCACCACGCCGGCCTATCAGGCCCTGGAGAAGGAATGGTCACCCAAGCTCTCGGCTGCCTATGACGAGATCATCCTCAACCCGCAGCTCTTCCAGCGGGTGAAGACGCTCTACGACAATAAGGCGACCCTCGGCCTCGATGCCAAGCAGGACCGCTTGCTGACCCGGACCTATGAGAGCTTTGTCCGCCGAGGTGCCAACCTCAGCCCCGAGCAGAAGCAGCAGCTGACCCAGATGAACCAGCAGCTCGCAACCTTGTTCGCGACGTTCTCCGAACGGGTCCTTGCCGACGAAAGCACCTATATCGCCGCCAACGAGAGGGAGATGCGCGGTGTCCCGGCCGATATGAAGGCCGCAATGAAGGCAGCCGCGAAAGAGCGGAACATGCCGGGTGACGTTTATGCCATCAAGAACACGCGCTCGGCCGTCGACCCGATCCTGACCTTTGCCGATGACCGAGCCCTGCGCCGCCGCGTGTGGCAGGCATTCGTCAATCGCGGTGACAATGGCGATGCAAACGACACCAACGATCTCATCGGCCAGATCGTGAAGCTTCGCGCCGATCGCGCTCGCCTGCTCGGCTACACGAGCCATGCGGAATGGCGAATGCAGGACACCATGGCAAAGACCCCGGCGCGCGCGCTCGAGCTGATGAACCGCGTGTGGCCGGCAGCGGTCGCCCGAGTTCGGGACGAGGTGCGCGACCAGCAGGCGATGGCGCGCAAGCTTGGTCATCGCATCACGATCGAGCCGTGGGATTATCGCTATTACCAGGAGAAGGTCCGCAAGGAGCGCTACGATCTCAGCCAGGACGAGATCAAACCGTACTTCGCGCTCGACAATATGGTCGACGCGATGTTCTGGATGGCCGGCCAGCTCTACGATCTCGGCTTCAAGGAGAATACCGGATCAGTGCCGGTCTTCCATCCGGACGTGCGCACGTTCGAGGTCACCAGCACCCGCACCGGCGAGATCGTCGGACTCTTCTACCTTGACAACTTCGCCCGCGAAGGAAAGCGATCGGGCGCCTGGATGACGACCTACCGGAGCCGGGCACGACTGCTCGACGACAACATTGTGCTGGCTTCGAACAACAACAATTTCGTCAAGCCGGAGGCCGGCCGGCCGGTTCTGATCAGCCTCGACGATGCCGAGACACTGTTCCACGAATTCGGCCATGCGATTCACTATCTGCTGGTCGACGTGCGCTACCCGAGCCTCGGTGGATCGCAGCGCGATTTCGTCGAATATCCCAGCCAGGTGCACGAGAACTGGCTGCTGACCCCGCCGATCCTGCAGCGCTTTGCCAAGCACTATCAGACCGGCCAGCCGATGCCGCAGAGCCTGGTCGACAAGATCCAGCGTGCACAGACCTTCAACCAGGGTTTCGCCACGGTGGAATATCTGTCGGCGGCGCTGGTCGACATGATGTTGCACATGGACCCGAACGGAGTGGTCGACCCGGACGCGTTCGAGAAGCAGGCACTGGCCAGGATCGGCATGCCGAAGGAAATTGTCATGCGGCACCGCCTGCCGCACTTCAATCACCTGTTCTCGTCCGACGCTTACTCGGCCGGCTATTACTCGTACCTCTGGTCAGAGACGATGGACGCCGACACCTGGGCAGCATTTGAGGAGACCGGCGATCCGTTCAACCGCCAGGTCGCCGACCGCTTCCGACGCTATCTGCTCGAAACCGGAAACGAGACCGATCGCGCCGAGGCCTATCGCCAATTCCGCGGTCGCGATCCGGACGTCAACGCATTGCTTCGCAAGCGCGGTTTCCCGGCCGGTCCCTCGGGCGAGCAATAGGGTGCACCGGAATGGCTCTTCCCGGGAGACCGGGAAGGGCTGTTTGCCGGCGCTGACGGAAGATCAGCCGTGGTGCGTGCGGCTGCCGGCGATCCGAAACAGCCAACCGGCAGAGAAATAAAGCGCGGCGAAGAATCCGTTGAGGACAATCAGGCCGATCGGTCCGGGCGGTTCGCCGCGGCCGGCGGCGAGAGCGACGATCGCCATAGCGGCCATGGCGGCGGCCGCCGCGAACATCGCATAAGCCATGCCCCGAGGCCTGAAGGCGGCGCTTGCCGATCCGACCAGGCTGATGGCGATGACGCCAAGGTAGAGCAAGTTGAGCGGATTGTTCTCGGATCCGATGATGCCGACGGCGCCATTGATCCAGATGAGCAGGAAGGCGGCGGCCAGCGCCAGCGCCGCGCCGGCGCGGTAGAATGGGCTCGCGCTCATGCGCACCGTTAGCTCGAACAGAACGCCGACGCCGCCGATCAGCGCGCCGGCGAACAGGAAGTCGCTGGCGGTCCAGTTGACCTCGCTGGTGAACTGCATCGCGACCAGCGGGACGAGCAGCAGCGACGCCGCCATCCCCCAGCCGACCAGCCGCCACGGCCTGGCGCGCTTCGCGGCCATTAGTGCCTCATTTGCCATAATCGCTGCTCCATACATAAAAGCGGGGCCCATTCTGACTGACGTGCCGCTGCGGGGCATGAGCAAATCGTGAGGTGTCGCTGAAAATGGCCCAGGCCAGCTTCCGCTTCGAAGATTTCCTGCTGGATTGCGGAGATCGGCGGCTTCGCCGCAACGGGGCCCCGGTCGAGCTCAACAGCCGCTATTTCGATGCCTTGGCATTGCTCGTCCGCGAGCGAGGGAAGCTGGTTTCGAAGAACCGCTTCCTGGACGAGGTGTGGCGCGGCGTGCCGGTCACCGACGAAGCGCTGACGCAATGCATCCGAACGCTCCGGCGCCAGCTCGGCGACGATGCCGGGCGGCCGCGGTTCATCGAGACGGTGCCCAAGCACGGCTATCGTTTCATCGCCCCGGTGACCGGAGAATCCGAAACAGCGACCGCCCGGCGCGGCTTCGTCGGGCGCGATTTCCTCGTGCTCGGTGGCGCGGGCACCGCCGGGGCGGCAATGGCCGGGCTCGCCGGCGGGCTGATCTACGGGCTCGTCGGGGCGTCGCAGGACGGGGCCGGGGCAATGTCGGTCCTGCTGGTGCTGGTGCTGCTGTGCGTCATCGTCGCCACTTCCGGCGGGGCGGGAGTAAGTTTCGGAACGGCGGCAGCAGGATTTGCCGACCGGCGCAGGGCCTTGTGGAGCGTCGCCGGAGGAGCGGCGGGCGGGTTCATCGTCGGCGCCGCCGTCAAGCTCATCGGACTCGACGCGTTCACCTTGCTGGTTGGGCGATCTCCCGGCGACATCACCGGCGCGGGCGAAGGGGCATTGCTTGGCGCCTCGGTCGGTCTCGCTGCGTGGATTGCCAGTCTCGACCGGGTGAGCCTCAGGCGCGGAATCGTCGTCGGTGCTTTGCTCGGAGGCATGGCGGGAATGCTGGCGTCGCTGCTCGGCGGGCGGATGATGGCCGGCAGCCTCGACCTGGTCGCCACCCGATTCCCCGAATCGCGGCTCAGCCTTCGCGACATCGGCGCGATGTTCGGCGAGACCGGCCTTGGTCCCCACAGCTTGCTGGTCACCGGCGCTCTGGAAGGGGCGTTGTTCGGCGCCTGCGTGGTCGGCGCCATGACCTTCGCTCGAGCGCGGCTCTAGAGTCGCGCCTTCCGCGCTTCGGCCCAGGCAAGCTCGGCCAGCGGCTCCAGCCGCTCGACCATTTGCGCGGCGTGCGCCGACGAGGCGTTGCCGCGCGCCAGCCGGCCCTTGATGCCGTGGAGGATGGCAGCCAGCCGGAACAGGCAGAAGACGATCAGATAATCCTTGTTGGGCAAATGGTCGCGGCCGGTGCGACGGCAGTAGGCGGCGACATATTCGTCCTCCGACGGGATGCCGAGCGCCTCCAGGTCCTCGCCGGCGAGGCCGGTGAAGATGCCGCCCGGCATGCGATACATCAGCAGATGATAAGTGAGGTCGGCGACGGGATCGCCGAGCGTCGACAGCTCCCAGTCGAGGACGGCCCGAACAATCGGCGCCTCTGCGTCGAAAATCATATTGTCGCAGCGATAATCGCCGTGGATCACCCGCGCCTCGCCGCTGTCGGGCGGGAGGTTCTTCTCGAGCCAGCCGACCAACCGGTCCATCGCCGCCAACCGGCCGGCATCGTGGTCGCCGAGATATTGGTTCGACCAGCGGGCGACCTGACGCTGTACGAACGCGGTGGGCCTGCCATAATCGCTAAGGCCGATGTCCTGCGGATCGTAGCTGTGCAGCTGCGCGATCGTGGCGTTCATCGCGTCGAAGTGGGCGGTGCGCTGGGCTCGCTCCATGCCGGGGAAACTGGCCTCCCACACAATACGGCCGGGGACCATGTCCATGACGTAGAAGGGACTGCCGATGACCGCGTCGTCCTCGCACAGCGCGTGGACCCGCGGCACCGGGAAACCTTGCGCTCCGAGCGCCGCCATCACCCGGTACTCGCGCTCGACGGCATGCGCGCCGGGAAGGATCTTCCCCGGCGGCTTTCGGCGAAGGACGTAGGTGCCGCTCGCCGCGTCGAGCCGGTAAGTCGGGTTGGACTGGCCGCCCTTGAACTGGCTGACCTTGAGCGGGCCGCGAAAACCGCGGATTTGCTCGTCCATCCAGCGAGTCAGCGTCGCCTCATCGAAGCGCAGCCGTTCGGGCACGTCGCGGGTGCCGCTATTGGCCTCGGTACGGTGCATGTCGGCGCTTTACGGGGTGAACCGGTGCGTCGCCAGCGCGTTCATCCTGCATGGCTCGCCTGATCCATTTGTCAGACCTGCATTTCGGCGCCCACGAACCCGAGCTGGTCGAGGCCGTCGAAGCGCGCGTCACCGAGGAGAAGCCGGACCTCGTCGTCGTTAGCGGCGACTTTACCCAGCGGGCCCGGACCTCCCAGTTCGAGGAGGCCTGCGCCTTCCTCGGGCGCTTGCGCGATTCCGGCCTCGAGGTGCTCGGCGTTCCCGGCAACCACGACGTGCCCTTGTACGACGTGCTTCGGCGATTCCTGTCGCCCCTGACTCGCTACAGACGCTTCATCGACGAGACGCTCTGTCCGCTGCACGAGCTTCCAGGGGTCACGGTCCTTGGAATCAACACCGCCCGCTCGCTGACCTTCAGCGACGGTCGAATCAGCCATGAACAAATGGACTTCATTTGCGACACTTTCTCGCGCACCGACCCGAAGGCGATGCGAGTGCTGGTCACGCACCATCCGCTGTTCGCTCTGCCGGTGGGCGAGGGCGGCAAGCTCGCCAAGCCTGTCGGGAGGAGCGAGCTCGCGCTCGATGCCATCGCCGACGCGGGCGTCGACCTCTTGCTCGCGGGCCACAACCATATCCCCTCGACCCATAGCGCCCGCGACCTTGCCACCCGGGCCGGGCCGGCGCTGGTGATCCAGGCGGGAACCGCGACGTCGCACCGGCTGCGCGACGAGGCCCAGAGCTTCAATCGGATCGACATCGACGGCGATTCCGTGGTGCTGACGCTCGAATCCTGGACCGGTGACGAATTCGCGCCGTCGGACGCGCAGCGCTATGTTCGCGAAGGCGATCATTGGCGCATCGCCGGGGCGCTTCAGGAACAGCCCGCCGACTAGCTTGCCGCCGCCTTCGCCGCTCGCCTAGAGGCGGGCGATGGACCCACGCTTCGACCTCAACGACTTCGTCCGCCGAGTGCTCGCCGAGGATATGGGCTCGGGCGGCGACGTGACCTCGGCAGCGACGATCGCGCCCGATTCCCGCTTCGCCGCGGAGATGGCTGCGCGCGAAGCGATGACGGTCGCTGGGCTCGACATCGCCGCCGCATTCTTCCGCGCACTCGACCGGGAGGTCAGAATCCAGCGGGTGGCGAGCGACGGAGAGGCGGTCGAGGCAGGCGCGATCCTGATGCGCCTCGAAGGCAATGCCCGGGCGATGCTTGCGGCCGAGCGCTCGGCGCTCAACACGCTGCAGCATCTAAGCGGGATCGCCACTCTCACCCGGCGATATGCGGACGTCATCGCCGGCACCGGCGCGACCTTGCTCGACACTCGCAAGACTCTCCCCGGCCTGAGGCTACTCGATAAATATGCAGCGCGGATGGGCGGCGCCGAAAACCATCGGATGCGCCTCGACGACGGCGTACTCATCAAGGACAATCATGTCGCGGTCGCCGGCGGGGTCGCCGCCGCTGTCCGGGCCGCGAAGGCGGCCAACACCGGCTTTCCGATTCAGGTCGAGGTCGACAGCATCGACCAGATCGAGCCTGCGCTGGAAGCAGGCGCAGACCGGCTGCTGCTCGACAATATGGATGCATCGACTCTGCACGCGGCGGTGGCACTGGTCGCCGGGCGAGTGCCGCTCGAAGCGTCGGGGGGCGTCAGCCTCGACACCATCCGCGCGATCGCCGAGAGCGGAGTCGATTCCATCTCCGTCGGTCGAATCACGCAGTCGGCCCCGGCGGTCGATATCGGCCTCGATTATTCTCTGGTGCCGCTGCCGGAGTAGGAACCCGTCACCTCGCCGGGATTTATTTCGCATCTGGCCGCAAGCGCCTATATGGCGGGCGAACTTCGGGAGAGAGATTTTGTTCAAGGGGCTCAAGCCCATCATGTACGCGGGCCGCGAGGTCTGGCCGCTGGTCGAAGGCGGCAAGGGCGTGTCGGCGACCAACCACGCGAGCTCGGGAGCCTGGGCGGCGGCCGGCGGCATCGGCACGGTGTCGGCGGTCAATGCCGACAGCTACGATCCCGAAGGACGGATCATCCCGCAAATCTATCACGGCATGACCCGTCGCGAGCGGCATGAGGAGCTGATTCAGTACGCGGTCGACGGCGCGGTCGCGCAGGTCCAGCGCGCCTATGACATCGCTGGCGGCAGGGGCGCCATCAACATCAACGTGCTTTGGGAAATGGGCGGCGCGCAGCGCGTCCTCCATGGGGTGCTGGAACGCACCAAGGGGCTCGTTGCCGGAGTCACCTGCGGCGCTGGAATGCCCTACAAGCTTTCCGAAATCGCCGCCTCCTACGGCGTCAACTACCTGCCGATCATCAGCTCCGGCCGCGCCTTCCGGGCGTTGTGGAAGCGCGCTTACTCGAAGGCCGCCGAATGGCTGGCGGCGGTGGTCTACGAGGACCCCTGGCTGGCGGGCGGGCACAATGGCCTCAGCAACGCCGAGGATCCGCGCCAGCCGCAGGACCCTTATCCGCGGGTCAAGGAATTGCGCGCGACGATGCGCGAAGGCGGCATTCCCGACAGCGTTCCGATCGTCATGGCAGGCGGCGTCTGGCGCCTCGACGAATGGGACGACTGGATCGACAATCCCGAGCTCGGCCAGATCGTCTTCCAGTTCGGCACTCGGCCCTTGCTGACCCAGGAGAGCCCGATCCCGCCCGAGTGGAAGGCGCGGCTGATGACGCTCGAGGAAGGCGATGTTCTCCTGCACCGCTTCTCCCCGACCGGTTTCTATTCCTCGGCAGTGCGCAATCCGTTCCTGCGCAACCTCGAGGCGCGCAGCGAGCGCCAGATCGCCTTCACCAAGGAAGCGGTCGGCGACCACGCCTTCCAGCTCGACGTCGGCATCGGCACCAAGAAGAATTTCTGGGTCACCCGGGGCGATCTCCAGCACGCGCGCGAATGGTATGCGCAGGGCTTCACCAACGCGATGAAGACTCCGGACGACACGCTGATCTTCGTCGCGCCCGAGGAAGAAAAGCAGATCCGCATCGACCAGGCCGAATGCATGGGCTGCCTTTCGCAATGTGCCTTCTCGTCGTGGGCGGACAATGAGAAGAACACGACCGGCCGCCTCGCCGACCCGCGGTCTTTCTGCATCCAGAAGACTCTCCAGGACATCGCCCACGGCGGCCCGGTCGACCAGAATTTGATGTTCGCCGGCCATTCCGCGTTCCGGTTCAAGACGGACCCCTTCTATTCCAACGGCTTCGTCCCTACGGTGAAGCAATTGGTGGATCGGATTCTGACGGGGGCGTAGTGAACCACTGCTTCGTCACCCCCGCGAAAGCGGGGGTCCAAGGGGCCATGAAAAAAAGCTGGATTCCCGCGTTCGCGGGAATGACGATGATGTTGGTTACCCCTCCTGCCGCGGCGCAGGACCGGCAACCTCCCTATTGGGCGTCGATCGCTTCCGGGGAAGCGATGATGCGCGCCGGCCCCGGCAAGAATTATCCCGGCGTCTGGTTATACAAGCGCCGCGATCTGCCGATCCGGGTGGTCAAGACCTATCCCAACTGGCGGATGATCGAGGACCCCGACGGCACCCGCGGCTGGATGCTCGTGTCGCTATTGAGCGACCGCCGGACGGCGATCGTCAAGCAAGGCGAGCCGCGGCCGATCCACGCCGAGGCGAACGATTCTAGCCGGGTGCGCTACCGCGCCGAGCCGGGCGTCGTCGGCCGGATTTCGAAATGCCGTGAGGGCTGGTGCCGGATCGCCATCGGCAAGCGACAGGGCTTCATCCGCACGTCGGACATCTGGGGCGTCGGCGAGGGCGAAACGGTCGACTAGGGCTTAGTCGACCAGCTCGACCGCAATTGCCGTCGCTTCGCCGCCGCCGATGCACAGGCTCGCGATGCCGCGCTTGCCGCCACCCTGCTCGAGCGCGGCGAGCAGTGTCGTCATGATGCGCGCGCCGCTGGCCCCGATCGGGTGGCCGAGCGCCGTCGCTCCGCCGTTCACGTTTAGCACGTCGCGCGGGATGCCGAGGTCGCGCATGGCGATCATCGCGACGCAGGCGAAGGCCTCGTTGACCTCGTAGAGGTCGGCGTCCGACACGCTCCAGCCGGTTTTCTCGAGCAATTTGCGCACTGCCGGCACCGGCGCCGAGGTGAACTTGGCCGGCTCCTGGGCGACCGCCGAATGGGCGACGATCCGCGCCACAGGCTTGACCCCGAGCCGGTCGGCGACGCTCTGGCGGGTGATGACCAGCGCCGCGGCGCCGTCGCTGATCGAGCTGCTGGTCGCGGCGGTGATCGTCCCGTCCTTGGCAAATGCGGCCTTGAGTTGCGGGATCTTCTCGGGATTGCCCTTGCCCGGCTGCTCGTCGGTGTCGATGGTCACCTCGCCCTTACGGGTGGCGACGGTGACGGCCGTGATCTCCTTCTCGAACGTGCCGCTCTCGATCGCCTGTGTCGCTCGGCGCAGCGACTCGATCGCATATTCGTCCTGCGCCTCGCGGGTGAATTGATATTCGCGCGCCGCGTCCTCGGCGAAGGTGCCCATCGCCCGGCCGGAATCATAGGCATCCTCGAGCCCGTCGAGCATCATATGGTCGTAGATCGTGTCGTGGCCGATCCGCGCCCCCGAGCGGTGCTTTTGCATGAGGTACGGGGCGTTGGTCATGCTCTCCATGCCGCCGGCGACGATCAGGTCGGCCGAGCCCGCGGCGAGCATGTCGTGGGCGAAGATCGCCGCCTGCATGCCGCTCCCGCACACCTTGTTGACGGTCACCGCCTCGGCCGAGCGCGGCAGCCCGGCGCCGAGCGCCGCCTGGCGCGCCGGCGCCTGGCCGAGCCCCGCCGGGAGCACGTTGCCCATGAACACCTTGTCGACCTGCTCGGCTTCGATTCCAGCGCGCTCGACCGCGGCCCGCACTGCCGCGGCGCCGAGCTCGGTCGCCTTCATCGGCGCCAGGCAGCCCTGGAAGCTGCCCATCGGCGTCCGGGCGTAGGACAGGATGACGATCGGATCGGCTGGGTTGGTGGACATGGCGTGCTCCGTGATGACCGTCATTGCGAGGGCGGCGAAGCAATCCGGCTGGATCGCCGCGTCGCTTCGCTCCTCGCGATGACGTGGCAGATGTTGCAGTGCACATAGTCAGTGCCGCCGCCTTGTCCAAGCCTTCGCCGCAATGCTAGCTCGCAATGCAAAAGGGGAGCCTCGCGAATGTCCGTACCCGGCCTCGATTTCGACCTCGGCGAAATGGCGGACACCATCCGCGAGACGACCGAGCGCTTCGCCCGCGACAGGATCGCTCCGATCGCCGCCGAGATCGACGAGAAGGACGAATTCCCGCGCCACCTGTGGCCGCAGATGGGCGAGATCGGCCTTCACGGCATCACCGTCGAGGAAGAATATGGCGGGCTCGGTCTCGGCTACCTCGAGCATGTCGTCGCGCAGGAGGAGGTTGCCCGCGCCTCGGCCTCGGTCGGCCTCTCCTACGGCGCCCATTCCAACCTCTGCGTCAACCAGATCCGCCGCTGGGGAAACGACGAGCAGAAGCGCAAATATCTGCCGCGGCTGATCAGCGGCGAGCATGTCGGCGCGCTGGCGATGAGCGAGGCCGGGGCCGGAAGCGACGTCGTCGGCATGAAGCTGAAGGCCGAGAAGAGCGGCAACGGCTATCGCCTCAACGGCACCAAATTCTGGATCACTAACGGCAGCCATGCCGACACTTTGGTCGTCTACGCCAAGACCGGCGAGGGCAGCAAAGGCATCACCACCTTCCTCATTGAAAAGGACATGGAAGGATTCTCGGTCGGCCAGAAGATCGACAAGGTCGGAATGCGCGGCAGCCCGACCAGCGAGCTGGTGTTCGAGGACTGCTTCGTTCCGCCGGAAAATGTGCTGGGCGAGGAGAACGAAGGCGCCAAGGTGCTGATGAGCGGCCTCGATTATGAGCGCACGGTGCTCGCCGGAATCCAGATCGGAATCATGCAGGCCTGCCTCGACGTGGTCATCCCTTACGTCCGCGAGCGCAAGCAGTTCGGAAAGCCGATCGGCGGCTTCCAGCTGATGCAGGCCAAGGTGGCGGACATGTACGTCGCTCTGAACAGCGCTCGGGCCTACGTCTATCAGGTCGCCAGGGCCTGCGACGCCGGGCGCACGACCAGGTTCGACGCCGCCGGCGCGATCCTGCTGGCGAGCGAAAGCGCCTTCAGGGTGGCGAGCGAAGCGGTGCAGGCGCTGGGCGGCGCCGGCTACACCAAGGACTGGCCCGTAGAGCGCTATATGCGCGATGCGAAATTGCTCGACATCGGCGCCGGCACCAATGAGATCCGCCGCATGTTGATCGGCCGCGAGCTGATCGGAGTCTGAATCGCCACGCTGCGGCGCATGAGATGGTTCCGGCCGACAGGGGAGAGCGGATGCGAGTCTTCTGGATCGCGGTTTCGATCTTCCTTGCCGGCTGCGACTCGCCTGCAGCGGAGCAAGCGGACGGTCAGAGCGCGCCCGCGGCCTTTGAAGGGGCCTTGGTCCGGAACGCCTCTGCGCATATTGCCCACGGTGAGCGCATTGCCGATGTCCTCGGCTGTCGCGGGTGCCACGGTGCCGATCTCCAGGGCCGGAAATTCGACGACGACCCCTCGGGTTATGGAGTGCTTTGGGCGCCGAACCTAACGCGCTCGATGGCGACAATGAGCGATTCGCAGTTCGAAGCACTGATGCGACGGGGAATTCATCCCGAGCGGCCCAAACTCTGGGTGATGCCGTCGGAAAATTTCCAGCATTTGTCGAAGGACGACATGCGTGCATTGCGCCTCTACCTGCGCAGCTTCCCGCCGTCGGGGCAACCTTCGCCGCCGCCGCTGCTGGGGCCAAGGGCAATCGCTGAGGAGGCGGAGGGCAAGGTCAAGCCTGCCGCCGTCCTGGTTCGCGAAACGGCGTCCGTTCTGCCAGCCGACGTCGGCCGGGCGCACGCCCGCGGCCGTTACATCGCGGCGGTGGCGTGCGGCGAATGCCACGGGGCGGCGCTGGAAGGGCGTGAGGGGGACACTCCGAATCTCGACATTGTCGGCGCCTACTCGGCCGAGCAATTCGCGACCTTGATGCGCACCGGCGCCCCTGTTGGTGGCCGCGACCTGGGACTCATGGCGCAGGTCGCGCGCAGCCGGTTTACCAAGCTAACCGACCGCGAGGTTGCGGAGCTTTACGCTTATCTCCACGCGCGTGCGCTACGGCCCCAATGAGCGTGGCTTTGCAACCTTGTCGCTAGCCGCTAGGCGAGCGCCATGAGCGCCGCCCGTCTCGACAGCAAGATCGACACGCAGGGCGACGAGTTTCGCGCCCGCCTCGAGCACAATCGCGCGCTTGCGGAAAAGCTTCGCGCCGACGTCGCCGAGGCGGCGAAAGGTGGTCCGGAAAAGCACCGCGAACGCCATGTTTCGCGCGGCAAACTGCTTCCCCGCGACCGCGTCGAGCGGCTTCTCGACCCCGGCTCGCCGTTCCTCGAGATCGGCCAGCTCGCCGCCTTCGACATGTACAGGCATGAAGTGCCCGGCGCCGGCATTATCGCCGGCATCGGCCGGGTGTCCGGCCGCCAGGTGATGATCGTCTGCAACGACGCGACGGTCAAAGGCGGCACCTACTACCCGATGACGGTCAAGAAGCATCTACGCGCGCAAGAGATTGCCAAGGCGAACCGGCTGCCGTGCGTCTATCTGGTCGACAGCGGTGGTGCCAACCTGCCGCACCAGGCCGAGGTCTTCCCCGACCGTGACCATTTCGGCCGAATCTTCTTCAATCAGGCGAACATGTCCGCGAAGGGCATTGCCCAGATCGCCTGCGTGATGGGCAGCTGCACTGCGGGCGGCGCCTATGTTCCGGCGATGAGCGACGAGAGCGTCATCGTCAAAGACCAGGGGACGATCTTCCTCGGCGGGCCGCCTTTGGTGAAGGCCGCGACCGGCGAGCAGATCAGCGCCGAAGATCTCGGCGGTGGTGACCTCCACGCGCGCAAGTCGGGCGTCGTCGATCATCTCGCCGAGAATGACGAACATGCGCTGACCCTCGTCCGCGACATCGTTTCGCACCTCGGCAGCGAGAGGGGCGCCGATGTCGAGCTTCGCGATCCGAGGCCGCCGCTGTTCGACGCCGAAGAGCTGTACGGAATCGTCCCGCGCGACGTGCGCTCGCCCTACGAAGTGCGCGAGGTGATCGCGCGCATCGTCGACGCCTCGGAGCTGCACGAGTTCAAGCCCCTCTACGGCTCGACCCTGGTCTGCGGCTTTGCCCACATCTGGGGCATCCCCCTCGCCATCCTCGCTAACAACGGCGTGCTGTTTTCCGAAAGCGCATTGAAGGGCGCGCATTTCATCGAGCTCGCCTGCCAGCGGCGGATCCCGTTGCTGTTCCTGCAGAACATCTCGGGCTTCATGGTCGGTGGAAAGTATGAAGCCGAAGGCATCGCCAAGCATGGCGCCAAGCTGGTCACCGCTGTCGCCACCGCCCAGGTGCCGAAGGTCACGTTGCTGACCGGCGGCAGCTTCGGCGCCGGCAATTACGGAATGGCCGGCCGCGCCTACTCGCCGCGCTTCCTGTTCACCTGGCCCAACTCGCGCATCTCGGTGATGGGCGGCGAGCAGGCGGCGAGCGTGCTAGCGACCGTCCACCGCGACGCCGACAAGTGGACGAACGAGGAGGCGGAGGCGTTCAAGGCGCCGATCCGTCAGCGCTACGATGAGGAGGGCAGCCCGTGGCATGCGACCTCGCGGCTGTGGGACGACGGCATCATCGACCCGGTCCAGACCCGCGACGTGCTGGCGCTGGCGTTCGCGGCGTGCCTGAACGCGCCGATCCCGGAGCGGCCGTCCTTTGGCGTGTTTCGGATGTAGCCCGCGTGCTGACCTCGCTCCTCATCGCCAACCGCGGCGAGATTGCCTGCCGGATCATCCGCACCGCACGCCGGCTGGGGGTGCGGACGATCGCGGTCTATTCGGATGCCGACGCCAGAGCGATGCACGTGCGGATGGCGGACGAAGCGGTGCACGTTGGGCCCAGTCCGGCACGCGAATCCTACCTTCGCGGCGAACGGATCATCGAGGCGGCGAAGGCGACCGGCGCGGAAGGCATCCACCCGGGCTACGGCTTCCTAAGCGAGAATGCCGACTTCGCGCAGGCGGTGATCGACTCCGGGCTGATCTGGGTCGGCCCGAAGCCGGACAGCATCCGCGCCATGGGCCTCAAGGACGAGGCGAAGAAGCGGATGGCGGAGGCCGGAGTGCCGGTGACGCCCGGTTACCTCGGCGAGGACCAGGACCCGAAGCGGCTCAAGAAGGAGGCGGCGCTGGTCGGCTACCCGGTGCTGATCAAGGCCGTCGCCGGCGGCGGCGGCAAGGGCATGCGCCGGGTCGACGAGCCGGGCCAGTTCATGGACGCGCTCGAGAGCTGCAAGCGCGAGGCGGCGAGCAGCTTCGGCGCCGACCGCGTGATCATCGAGAAATATATCCTCAGCCCGCGCCACATCGAAGTGCAGGTGTTCGGCGATGCCCAAGGCAATGTCGTCCATTTGTTCGAGCGCGACTGCTCGCTGCAGCGCCGGCACCAGAAAGTAATCGAGGAAGCGCCGGCGCCCGGCATGGACGAAGCGACGCGCGAGGCGGTGTGCTCGGCCGCGGTGCGCGCGGCGCAGGCGGTCAGTTACGAGAATGCCGGCACCGTCGAGTTCATCGCCGACGCGAGCGAGGGCCTGCGCGCCGACCGCATCTGGTTCATGGAGATGAACACGCGGCTCCAGGTCGAGCATCCAGTGACTGAGGAGATCACCGGCCAGGACCTGGTCGAATGGCAGCTCCGCGTCGCATCAGGCGAGCCGCTACCTAAGAGACAGGAAGAGCTGTCGATCACCGGTCACGCGATCGAGGCGCGGCTCTATGCCGAGGACCCGGCCAAGGGCTTCCTGCCGAGCGTCGGCAGGCTCGAGCACTACGACCTCGGGGACGACGGGCGGATCGAAACCGGGGTTGAGGAAGGTGATGCGATCTCGTCGTTCTACGACCCGATGATCGCGAAGCTGGTGGTGCGAGGCGACACTCGCGACGAGGCGATCGACGAGCTGGCTGCAATCCTCGACGGGGTCGAGGTTTGGCCGGTCCGGACCAACGCCGCTTTCCTGTTCAACGCGGTGATGCAGGCGGAGTTCGCCTCCGCCGAGATCGACACGGGGTTCATCGAGCGCCACCTCGATGCGCTTGTGCCCGACCCCGAGCCGGACGAGTCGTTCTGGCGCGGCGCGGCAGCTGTGGCATTGGCAATCGACGAAGAGGAAGGGCCGCTAGCTGAGCTCTCCGGATTTCGGCTCAATGCTCCGCGGCGTGCGAGCGCCGCCCTGGGCCGCAACGGTGAGTTCCGAACCGTTGACACCGACGGCAGCGACATGGCCGCGGTTTCCGGCTTCCGCGACGAGGAGCGGGTCGTCGTTTTCTACGAAGGCCAAGCCTTCGGGTTCGATCTGGCCTGGCGCGGCAGTGTCGGCGCCCACGCCGGCGACGGAGTGATCGCCGCGCCGATGCCAGGGAGGGTCACCAGCGTCGACATTTCACAGGGTAGCAAAGTTGCTGAAGGCCAACGTTTGCTGACCTTGGAGGCGATGAAGATGGAGCAGGCCCTGGTCGCTCCGTTCGACGGCGTGGTACTGGAGGTGAACGCAACTGCCGGCGCGCAGGTGGTCGCCGGTGCGGTGCTGGTGACGGTGGAGCCGGCGGAGCAATAAACAACCCTTTGTCCTGAGCTTGTCGTAGGACCGCTCTTCTTCTTAGGACGCGAGACAAAGGCGGGGCTTCGACAAGCTCAGCCCGAACGGAATTTGGGAGGAACTATGAACATCAACGGCATTTCCGCGGTCGTGACCGGCGGCGCGTCGGGCCTCGGCGAAGCCACCGCGCGCGAGCTGGCGCGGCGCGGCGCCAGGGTCGCGGTGTTCGACCGCGACACCGACAAGGGCGAGAAGGTCGCGGCCGACATCGGCGGAATCTTCTGCGAGGTCGACGTCACCAGCGACGACAAGGTCGCCGCCGCCTTCGCCAAGGCCCGCGACGCGCACGGCCAGGAGCGGGTGCTGGTCAATTGCGCCGGCGTCGCCAACGCCGCCAAGACGGTCGGGCGCGACAAGGAGACCAAGGCGCCGAAATTCTACCCGCTGATGCAGTTCGAGCTGGCCATCCAGATCAATCTGATCGGCACCTTCCGCTGCATCGCCCATTCGGCGTTCGGCATGGTCGATCTCGACCCGCTCGACGACGGCGAGCGCGGCTGTATCGTCAACACAGCGTCGGTCGCCGCGCAGGACGGACAGATCGGTCAGGCGGCTTACTCGGCCTCCAAGGGCGGCGTGCTGGCCATGGCGCTGCCGATCGCCCGCGACCTGATGAACGACGGCATCCGCGTCAACACCATCCTTCCGGGCGTGTTCAAGACCCCGATGGTGGCGATGATGCCGCCCAACGTCCAGGAGGCGCTCGGCGCGCAGGTGCCGTTCCCCAAGCGGCTCGGCCAGCCGGAGGAATATGCCCGCCTTGCCTGCTTCATGGTCGAAAACCCGTACATGAACGCGGAAGCCGTTCGGCTCGACGGCGGCATAAGAATGGCGCCGCGCTAAGTTGGGCGAGACACAGCTCCTCGACGACATTGCCGAGGCGGCGCGCGAGGCGGGCGAAGCAATCGTCAAAATCGTTCGCGCCGGCTTCGAGATCGAGGCCAAGCGCGACTCGTCGCCGGTCACCGCCGCGGACCGCGCCGCCGAGCTGGTCATCCTTGCAGCTCTGGCCAAGGCCGCGCCCGGAGTTCCGGTCATCGCCGAGGAAGAAGTGGCAGCCGGTCGGATCCCGGCGCACGGCGACACCTATTTCCTCGTCGACCCGCTCGACGGGACCAAGGAATTCGTCCGCGGCGGCAATGACTATACGGTCAACATCGGCCTCGTCGTCGGCGGTGCGCCGAAGCTAGGCGTGGTGTTCGCACCGTCGAGCGGCCGGCTTCATATGGGACTGGTCGGCAGCGGCGCCTGGGTCGATGACGGCCACGGGCGCCGCGAGATCCGCACTCGCGAGCGCGGCGCCCAGCTGACTGCGGCCATATCGCGGTCGCACCTCACGCAATCGACTATCGACTATCTCGATGCCACGTTCGGGCCGTGCGAGCATTTGACCATTGGCTCCAGTCTCAAATTTTGCATCCTCGCCGAGGGTGAAGCCGACATCTATCCGCGCCTGTCGCCGACCAGCGAATGGGACACCGCGGCAGGCCATGCGGTGTTGCTTGCCGCCGGCGGCCGGGTGGACGGGCCCGATGGCTTGCCAATGACCTATGGCAAGAGCGCTTTCTTGAACCGGGGTTTCGCCGCTACGGGAGGCTGGGTGGCGCCGCCGGTCGGTCCATATCTCGAACCCTTCGGGGGCGGCGGTGACCTGCCGGCGGGCGTCTAGTCCGCGGCATCCGCCAGCATGGTACGCCATGGCAGGAATTTTATCCAAAACGGATCGAGGGGTTGCTGCTCGCCGGACCAGCCGCCGCAGCGCAACACCTCGATCTCCTCGCGTGCCGATTCCAGCTGCGCATAAAGGTCGAGCGCCTCGGGATCCTGTCCTTCGGTTACGCCCAAACGCCACGCCACTTTCTGCGCTTGTTCGATCGCCACGGCCAGTTCGGCCAGCCATCGAGCGCGGTCCGATACGACGACTTCACTCAGCTTTTCGTTCACCTGCCGGCCTCCGTTTAAATTTGATTATGCGCCAACTGGTTGACGACGCCTTGGGCATATGTCCGGAACGGAGCAGATTTCGTCTAACTTTCATCCACAATGCGCGTTAAGACTGAGGATGCTCGGCTCGCATCCGTAACGGGGAATCCGTCTGATGAATGCGTATCTGAGCGATCTCGAATCCCGGCGCAGCCCCTTCGATCCGCCCCCGGTCCTGATCGCTGGCGACAGCGAGCCGGCACTCGCACGCGCGGCCCGGTCGGTCGAGGCTTCCGGGGTCAGGGTCGCCGACAAGGTGCTGGTCGAAGCGGCGCTGGAACGGATCGATCAGCAGGCGTCGGCGTCGGCATTGTGGGTCGAGTTGGAGCGCGACGGCGGCGAACCCATGGACGGCCTGCTCGCGCGGGTGAACCGCGATGTCGCCGACGGGCGCTATGCGGCGGTGATATCGGCGCATTCCAGCCTGGTCGACGTGCTGGCCGCCAGAATCGATGATTCGAGCATCGAGCTGATCATCGATGCCGACGATGCGGAGCGGGCCGCGGCGCTCGCCGTTGCACTTGCGTCCCGGAACCAGCCGTTTCGAGTCGCCGACGCCGCCGCCGAGAAGAACGCGGCGCGGCTCCGTCAGCTCAGCGACGAGGTGAGCCGAATTGCCTCGACGCTCGCCCGGCTTTCTGCCGGCCCAGGAGCGACCATCAGGCCGGCGGAAGCGCCGCCGGCAGAAGTGCCCGAAGTGTCTGCGGAAACGGTCCGCGCGGTCATCCGGGCTCGCCGGCTCCGCGCCCGTTACTTCCAGGACGGGCTGTTCGCCGACCCGGCCTGGGACATGCTGCTGGATCTGCTGCAGGCGGAAATCGCCCAGCTGAGGGTCCCCGTCTCCAGCCTGTGCATCGCCGCCGCAGTGCCGGCGACGACGGCGCTTCGCTGGCTGAAAAGCATGACCAATCAGGGGATGTTCGTCCGCCGAGCCGATCCGCACGACGGCCGCCGGGTGTTCGTTGAGCTTGCTCCGGAAACCAGCATCGCCCTGCGCCGCTACTTCGCCGAGGTTGGCAAGGTCGCGGTAATATAACCCCTGGCGCTTGCGGCTCCTTCGCTGTCATGGCAACGCGCCCCGGGCGGGCGCTTAGCTCAGTTGGTAGAGCATCTCGTTTACACCGAGAGGGTCGGCGGTTCGAGCCCGTCAGCGCCCACCAGCCCGGCGATGCCGGTTCCGCAATGATCGGAGGCCGCGCAATTTGTAACCTAGCCGAAATTGACCCAGCCGAGCAGCATCAGCAGCAGCAGAGTGCCGATCGCGGTGACGAGCAGCGATCCGATGCAGCCCATGCGGTTGGAGAAAAAGAAGAACATCGCCGGCTGAACAGCCGCGGCGGCTAAAGGCTCCGTACCAGTTTCACCGCCATGCCGATCCATGGCGGGTCGGCGACAACCTGCTGCCGGCCGCCGGCGCCCGGTGGCAGCAGCTGAAGCTTGCCGCCCGATCCGTCGCTGCCGGCCTCGCGGTTGATCAGGCGGCCGAGCAGGAACCGGCCGGCCGGCCGGGGAATCAACACGTCCCGGTTGAGGGCTCGGGCGAATTCCTCCGGCGGCAAGCTTTCGCACCAGATTTCGTCACCGGCGCGATACTCGCCAACGCTGTCCGAAACCGTCACGGCGATCATCCCGGCGCCCGGCCGCGGCGGAACGACGATCGCCGTGCGCTTCGGCGCGGTCGCGCCCCGGACGCCAAGCACGGCGGCCACGGGCAGCTCCGACGGCTCACCGCGATCGACGAGATCGGCCGCATCAACGCCCAGCGCCCCAGCGATCCGGTTGAGCCAGCCGACCGAGACGGTGCGGGTTCCGGTTTCCAGGCGGCCAATGGTCTGCGGGGTGGTCGGCGGACGACAGCGCCTGGCGACATCATCGAGGGTCATGCCGCGCGCTCGTCGCACCTCCCGGATCCGAGTGATCATCGCGCCCCCTACGAACCTATGTGGTTTTCTTCTGTCCTACAGATTTGCCTTTGTGGCAAGCGGCAATGCGAATCTTAAGGAGAGTGGAGCATGGGAGCGATCGGGCGCGGGCGGCTGCTGAAGGAACAAGCGATCAGCGACGGTGAGGTCAAAGGCGCGGGGCCAAGCCGGCGGCGGCGGCCGGCGCGATCCGTAACCGTCAACCTCGCCGAATCCCCGCTCGGATGGCTGCTGTCGCGAGGCATCGTCACGCAAGCGCAGTTCGATGCCGGCGAGCGGCTTCGCGCCGACTGGGAGCGGGCCCAACTGGCGCCGCGGGTGACGATGGACTGGACCGGCGCGCCGGTGGCTCGCGGCCGCGGAGGCGCAAAACCCGGAGCGGATCCATCCGCGAGCCAGATCGACGCTCGGCGGCGCTTCGACGAGGCGATCGCCAGCGCGGGGCCGGGCCTTGCCGACATATTGTGGCGGGTGGTGTGCGCAGGCGAGGGAATGCGCCAGGCGGAAAGCGCGCTCGGCTGGCCCGCGCGTGCCGGCAAGCTCGTCCTGACCTTCGCCCTCGACCGGATCGCTGCTTATTATCGTATCGGCTAGCTCTTAGTCGGCGCCCTGTTGTCCCGACTTGCGGGCGCCCGAGCCCATCTCCGTCGTCCCCGACGGTTCGTCGACCGGCGCTTTCTCGCGCTTCGGCCGAAGCTCGCGATCGCGAAGTGTCGGGTCGTGAAGGTTGTTTCGGGCTTCGTCCTTGCCGCTGTGGCTGCGCATGGCATTTCTCCTGCTGCGGACGATCAACGGCCGAGGGGCGGTTTCGTCTCCGTCATTCGCCCCCGAGCGAAGGGCATCCATCAAGGAAACGCCGCGCCTCCGGAGGAGACGCGGCGCCCAATTTGCTGAAAGGCGGCTCAGCTGTTGCTGCTGCCTTCGATGTCGCTGTCGCGATTTTCGCTGCGTTCGCCGCCGCGCTCGATGTCGCTGTCGCCTTGGTCCGACGCTCCGCGGCCTTGTTCGGCAAATCCGCCCTGCGGGTTTCCGCCGTGCTGCAGATAATCATCCGAGCCGGTGCCCTGCTGGCCGATGAAGCCTTCACCCTGGCCACCGCCGCCGGTGCCCTGCAGCCCGGCCGTCGGACTCGATCCCTGGCCGCCGCCGAAGCCACCGCTTTCGCCGGTGGTGCCGGAACCGCCGCCGGGCATTTGCTCGCGGCTCATAGTCTCGGCCTGGCCTTGCTGGCCGGTCTCGCCGCTGGCGCTCTGGCCGCCCTGCTGGCCGAATTGCTCGCTGCTGGCGCCCTGCGAGCTCTGGCCGCCGCCGAAGTCGCCGCCTTGCTGGCCCTGCTGCTGGCCGGCCTGGCCGGCGCGCTGATTGTCGGTCTGCTGCCCGAGCGGGGGCTGTTGGCCGCTCGCTTCGTTCTGGTCGCGCTCGTTCTCGTTCATGTCACGTCCTCCGGTCACTCGCCCCGCTTGCTCTCGCGAGGGTAACCGGAAAGCCGTGCCAACCGTTCCGCCGCCGAAGCGGCGGATGCGACGAACCGAAGCGAGACGTCAGCCCTGCTGCTGGTCCTCGTCGGCGGTCTCGGCTTCGCCGGCCGGAGCATCGGCGACTTCCGCCGATGCCTCGGCGGTCGCGCCGGGCTCGGCACCCGGATCGAACTCCTCGGTGAAGTCGGCGGTGTCGCGCTCGAACATCTGGGCCATGACGTCGACGCCCTGGGCCTGGAGGTCAGCCTCCTCGGGCGAGCGGGCGACGTTGACCTTGACGGTGACCGCAACCTCCGGGTGGAGGGCGACCTTGACCTCGTGAACGCCGAGCGCCTTGATCGGCCGGTCGAGCACCACCTGGCTCTTGGTCACCTTGGCGCCTTCGCCCTCCAGCGCCTCGACGATGTCACGGGCGGAGACGGAGCCGTAGAGCTGGCCGGTGTTCGACGCCTGGCGGATCAGCCGGACGGTCTTGCCGTCGACGCCCTTGGCCGACTTCTCGGCTTCCTTGCGCCTCTCTTCATTGTCGGCCTCGATCCGGGCGCGGTTGGCCTCGAAAACCTTGAGGTTCGACTCATTGGCGCGAAGCGCCTTCTTGTTGGGCAGAAGGTAATTGCGGGCGAAGCCGTTCTTGACGGTGACGACGTCGCCGATCGCGCCCAGCTTCTCGACCCGCTCGAGGAGGATGACTTGCATTGGACCGGCCTCCTTATTTCACGACATAGGGAAGAAGGCCGAGGTGGCGGGCGCGCTTGATCGCCTTGGCCAGCTCGCGCTGCTTCTTGGTGGAGACGGCGGTGATCCGGCTCGGCACGATCTTGCCGCGCTCCGAGACGAAGCCCTGGAGCAGGCGCACGTCCTTGTAATCGATCCTCGGCGAATCCTTGCCCGAGAAGGGGCAGCTCTTGCGGCGGCGGAAGAATGCTCGGGCCATTATTCTGCTCCCTCTTCCTCGCGGCGGAATGAACGCTCGCCGCGGTCACCACGGTCGCCGCGATCGCCACGATCGCCGCCGCGCGGTCCGCGGTCGCCGCGGTCGCCGCGCTCACGGTCGCGGCGCATCATCGCCGACGGGCCGTTCTCATGCTCGTCGACGCGGATGGTGAGGAAGCGGATGACGTCCTCGTTGATATTGGTCTGGCGCTCGAGCTCGGCCAGCGCCTGCGGCGGGGCGTCGAGATCGAGCATGACGTAATGCGCCTTGCGATTCTTGGCGATCCGGTAGGCGAGGGAGCGAAGCCCCCAGGTCTCGGTCTTGACGACCTTCCCGCCATTGTCCTCGATGATCTTGGTGGCGTTTTCCGCAAGCGCATCGACCTGGGCCTGGGCCAGATCCTGACGCGCGAGGAAAACATGCTCGTAGAGCGGCATGTTCGAGTCTCTTCTGTTGGCCGATCGCTGACGCGCCCCAGTGACGCGCCCCTCCGGCTGTCGTTTAAAAAAACAGCAGGCGCGGGGACGAGCCCCACGCCGGCGAGGGTGCGTATGACGAAACAAGGATGAAAAGGCAAGTGGAGGGGTGCCGGCGCGAAGTGAATTCGCGCCGTCGGTCCTGTCGCGCCGAAGCGCGCAGGCCGTCGGGCTCTCGCTCTCTTTCGACAGAAGCTCCGGTTTGCTCCGCAAACCCTCACTTCTGCTTGGGGCTCGAGCCTTAAAGTCGCTAATGTCCCGGAGAAGACGACCATTTTCGTGACCTTTAGAGCCGGGTGATCCGGGGGATGGACGGCGGCCCGGGCTTGCGCTTCTCGGCCTCGATGCGGTCGAGGATCGCCTGGTGCTCGGCCCAGATCGCCTCGGCGCGGCGCTGCTTTTCGGCTTTCTCTTCGTCAAAGGCGCGAACCTCGGCCCAATATTCGCGGCGCGACACGGCGGTTCGGCGCAGCGCGTCCTCGATGTCGTGGCGCTTCCCGGCCAGCAAAGCGAGCGCCAGCCGATCGCAGCGGCGGTGCTCGACCCGGACCAATTTGCCGCGCCGGAACACCGGCACGAAGGCGCCACCCAAGGCCTGCTCGAGCGCCTCGGAGCGGAGCCGGGCGAGCCCCTGGTCGAGCGCCTCGTCCCAGGCGCGGGCGAAATCGTCGGCGCCCGGCGCGTGAAGCAGCCGGTAGGCGCTGCGCGCGCTCATCCCGACCGAGCGCGCGGCGCGCGCCACCGAGCCGCAGCGCGACAAAGCGAACAGGAACATCCGCTGGCGCTCGGGCGACCAGCCGGTGCGGCGCCGGCGCTGCCGCGGCACGGGCTCAAAGGCGATGTGGTTGGCGGGGTCGAGGGCCTCGGCCTCGAATTCCGCCCAGTCGAAGGGGGAGGTCGTCATCTTCGAGTCTATGACTCGAATGGGCAGCTGTAGGACAGGGAAAAGTTACCCAGCGGCAGATGGCGTTGCCGCGGGTGGTAAGCGGACCTAAGCCGCTTATGTCCGCCTTGGGTGGAAAGCGGACATTGCAAATTAGGCTCTCGAACTGATACGATGCTCGTGGAATCCATCCATTTAGGACGAGCATGATGCTCTCTACCCGGCGCCAGTTCGTCCAGTCGGGTGCAGCGCTCACATTGGCGACGAGTTTTGCGGGTTTCGGAGCGGGCGCGAGCGCGACTTCAGATACCGCCGACCGTTTGGTGTTGCTTGGCACGCGGGGAGGGCCATTTCCAACGGCCTATGGTGCAACCCCGAGTGCGAATCTGCTGGTTTACGGCGGCGTCCCCTACATCATCGACACCGGCTATGGGGTGACATCGAAACTTCTTAGAGCGGGCGTGTCTCTCGATAACCTGAGCAAAATATTCATCACGCACCATCATTCGGACCATAATCTCGAACTTGGTCCACTAATCTACAATGCGTGGGTGGCGGGATTGCGATCCGCCTTGGACGTATACGGCCCATTAGGATTGCGCGCTCTTCTGACGGCCTACTGGCAATCGCTGGCCTATGATCTCGCCATCCGTGTGGCGGATGAGGGCAGGCCCGAGTTACCAGCGCTCGTGTCCACGCATGAATTTAGTGACGAGTTAGTCATGGAGAGCGGAGACATGCGAGTCTCGGCGTTGCGCAACTATCATCCACCGGTGGCCGAGAGCTACTCTCTCAAGTTCGAATTTGGCGGCAAAAAGGTCGTGTTCAGTGGCGACACTGCATACTTTCCACCGCTTGCGGAGTTTGCGGCAGGGGCCGACTATTTAGTCCACGAGGTGTTTTATCCCGGGGCCGTGGCCGCAATGCTCAAGGACCGACCTAACGCACCATTGCTCGGGGCAAGCATCCGATCCCATCACACGTCACCGGAGGACGTCGGCCGCATTGCTGCGAAGGCCAAGGTGGGAACCCTTGTGCTGACGCATTTCGTTCCGGCGGACGAGCGCCTTGTGAGCCCGACGATGTGGACCGATGCGGTACGGAAGACGTTCAGCGGCCGCATCGTTGTCGGCAAGGACATGATGTCCTTCGACTTATAGTCTGTTCGCCCATGTGGTACGGTGGCAGGCAAACGGGTCTGTTGGAAATTTTGATCGCGCCACCGCTTAGGTATCCCGAGATGCGGGTTTTGCTGCTCATTGCCGCCAGCCTACGCGCGGGATGACCGGCCCCTCACCATCGAATCTTTGATGGATGGTCCCTCTCCCCGAGCTAGCTCGGGGAAGATATAGGGGCAGGCATGGCGACGCATCTGCGATCCGTTAAACCGACTGCCGACCCGCTGGACGGCATCAGCCTGCCCGGCTGGCTGTATCACGACCCCGAATTCTTCGAGGCCGAGCAGCGCGCCTTCCTGCGCGCGGCGCCGCAGGTGGTGTGCCACGACAGCGACATCGCCGAGCCCGGCGAATGGCGCAGCCTCGACTATCTGGGGGAGAGCGTCATCGTCATCCGCGGCGACGACGGCGAGGCGCGGGCCTTCCACAATGTCTGCCGCCACCGCGGGTCGCAGCTGGTCGACGGCGAGCAAGGCTGCGCCAAGGTGCTGACCTGCCCCTATCACGCCTGGAGCTACGGCCGCGACGGGCGGCTGGTCGGGGTGCCGCACCGCTCCGAATATCCGGGGCTCAAGCCGGAGGAGCTGGGGTTGAAGCCGGTGGCGATCGAGCGCTGGCAGGGCTTCCTGTTCGTCCGGCTGGAAAGCGGGCTGCCGGGCGTGGCCGAGATGATGGCGCCATATGAGGCCGAGGTCGCGCCTTACCGTTTCGAGGAATTGCGCGCGATCGGGCGGGTGACGCTTCGCCCGCGGCCGCTCAACTGGAAGACTATCGCCGACAATTATTCCGACCATCTCCACATCCCGGTCGGCCATCCGGGACTGACCCGGCTGTTCGGCCGCAACTACCGGATCGAGGCGAAGGAGTGGGTCGATCGGATGGAGGGCGAGCTGGTCGACAAGCCATCGGCCAATCCGTCGGAGCGCGCGTATCAGAAATATCTGCCCGAGGCCGGGCATTTGCCGGCGAGCCACCGGCGCAAGTGGCTGTATTACAAATTGTTCCCCAACGTCGCTTTCGACATCTACCCGGACCAGGTCGATTTCATGCAGTTCCTGCCGGTGTCGGCGACCGAGACGGTGATCCGCGAGATCAGCTACGCCCTGCCCGATCGGCGGCGCGAGATGAGAGCGGCGCGCTATTTGAACTGGCGGATCAACCGGCGGGTCAATGCCGAGGACACCGAGCTGATCGCCCGGGTGCAGCTAGGCATGCAGTCGCCGGCCTATGAGCCCGGGCCGCTCGGGACCAGCGAGGTGTGCCTGCGCAGTTTCGCCGCCAAGCTGCGGCGGATGATCCCGGAAGCTAGGCTGGAGGCTCCGCCGGCGCCGGGGTGGAGCCGGCTTTCGGGCGCATGACGAAATAGACGGGGATGCCAGCGGCGAGCAGCACGGCGCCCCACGCCGTGGCTTCGCCGCCGGCGCCGGTCAGGGTCCAGATCGCATAGAGCGCGGCAAGCGCGGCGATCGCGGTCAGCGCGGACGATGGCTGGATCCGGCCGGTCCTCTGCAGCCGAAGCGCCGCCAGCGAGCAGGCGAGATAGAGGATCAGGTTGGCGGCGGTCGCGAGCAAAGCCATGAACACGAACAGGCCGGCGACGGTTCGGCTGTAGTTGGCGGCGATCAGCAGAGTCGCAAGCGCGCTCGACAGCAATTGCGCGCGCACCGGCGTGCCGCGGCTCGACACGGCCGCAAACCAGCCCGGAAACACCCGGTTGCGGGCCATCGCCAGAGGCAATTCACCCTGGAGCAGCACCCAGCCGTTGAGCGCGCCGATGGCGCTGACCGCGGCGAACAGTCCGACCGCCATGGCCAGGCCCGGCGACCAGAAGCGGGCGACGAAATCGGCCAGCGGCGCGTCCGACGCCGCCGCCTGCTCGGCCGGAAGGAGCAGAGCGACCGGAGTCGAGACCAATATGTAGACGAGGCCGACGATCAGCATCCCGATCAGGGTAGCGCGGGGAACGATGCGCTCGGCATCGCGGACGTGGCGGGTGGCGACCGCGGCGGATTCGACCCCGAGCAGCGCCCACAGGGTCAGCGCCGCTGCCGCGGTGACGGCATCGAGGCTGATGTCTTCCGAGCGGAGCGGGGTCTGGACCTCGGCGCTGCCCTGGCCGACCACGACGGCGGCGATGAGGATGACGACGATCAGCGGCAGCAGCTTGAGGATGGTGGTGACGAGCTGGACCCGGCCGGCGAGGCCGACGCTGGCGCAATTGACCGCGGTCAGGGTCCACATCAGCCCGGCGGCGGCAAGCGCGCCGAGGCCGGGCGTCTGGGTGAGGGCGGGGACGAACAGCGACAGGTAGCTGATCGCGGCGACGGCGATGGCGGTGTTGCCGACCCACAGAGCGATCCAGTAGCTCCAGGCGACGGCGAAGGCGGGAAGGGCGCCGAATGCTTCGTGGACGAACATGTAAGGGCCGGCGGCCATCGGCATCGCCCGGGTCAGCCGGCCGAAGACGAAGGCGAGGCACAAGGCCCCGCCGATGGTCAGGATCCAGCCAAACAGGGCGTTCCAGCCGTAAGGCGCGAGCGCGGCCGGCAGAAGGAAAATGCCGGTGCCGATGACGTTGCCGATGACCAGGGCCAAGCACAACCAGAAGCCGAGCTGACGCCTCGGCGCGCGTTCATGCTCCGTCATCGCCGGACTGTTGCAGCTTCGCCGCCCCTGTGCAATCGGCGCTCGCGCAATCAACGGGGCCAGACACGATGCGCGCATTCTTGTTTCCGGGGCAGGGCAGCCAGTCGGTCGGCATGGGCGCGGCGCTGGCCGAGGCGAGCCGGGCGGCGCGCGAAGTGTTCGGGGCAGTCGACGAGGCTCTGAGCCAGCATCTGTCGCGCCTGATGCGCGAGGGCCCGGAAGACGAACTCAGGCTCACGGAAAATGCCCAACCGGCGATCATGGCCAATGCGCTCGCGGTGTTCACATCGCTGACTCGCGAGGGCGGCGTCGATCTGGCGAAATCGGCAAGCTTCGTCGCCGGTCACAGCCTCGGCGAATATTCGGCCTTGTGCGCCGCCGGCTCGTTCGACCTGGCGACGACGGCGAAGCTGCTCAAGCTGCGCGGCCAGGCGATGCAGGCGGCGGTTCCGGTCGGCGAGGGGGCGATGGCCGCCCTGCTCGGCGCCGATGTCGAGCTGGCGCGCAAAATCGCCGAGGCAGCCGCGCAGGGCCAGGTGTGCACGGTCGCCAACGACAACGATCCCTCGCAGGTCGTGATTTCAGGCCACAAGGGCGCGATCGACCGGGCGATCGAGCTGGCGAAGGAAATGGGCGCCAAAAGGGCGGTGCCTTTGCCGGTGTCGGCGCCCTTCCACTGCCCGCTAATGCAGCCGGCGGCCGAGGCGATGCGCGACGCCTTGTCCTATGTCGTCCTCGACGAGCCGGCAGTGCCGGTGGTCGCCAACGTGATGGCGCGGCCGGAGAGCGACCCGGACACCATCCGCGGCCTGCTGGTCGAGCAGGTGACCGGCATGGTCCGCTGGCGGGAAAGCGTCGCGGCGATGGGTGAGGCCGGGGTGGAGGAATTCGTCGAGCTCGGCGGCAAGGTGCTCGGCCCGATGGTCAAGCGCATCGCGCCCGACGCCCGGGTGACCAGCGTCGTCTCCATCGAGGACATCGAGGCGCTGGCGAAGGAGATCGCATGATGTTCGACTTGTCCGGAATGACCGCGCTGGTGACCGGGGCTTCGGGCGGGCTCGGCTCAGCCATCGCCAAAGCGCTGAGCGGGCAGGGCGCGCGGCTGGCGCTGTCGGGAAGCAATGCCGACAAGCTCGAGCGCTTCCGCGGCGAATTGGGCGGCGACCATGTCGCGCTGCCGTGCAACCTGTCGGAAGGCGCGGCGGTCGACAGCCTCGTGCCGCAGGCGGTGGAGGCGCTCGGTGGCAGGCTCGACATCCTCGTCAACAATGCGGGCATCACCCGCGACAACCTGTTGATGCGGATGAAAGACGAGGAATTCGAAGAGGTTATCCGGGTGAACTTGGAGGCGGCGTTCCGCCTGGTCCGGGCAGCGGCCAAGCCGATGATGAAGGCGCGCTTCGGCCGGATCATCTCGGTGACCTCGGTGGTCGGAGTGACCGGCAATCCCGGCCAGGCCAATTATGTCGCGTCCAAGGCGGCGCTGATCGGCATGACCAAGGCGGTCGCGCAGGAGCTGGCGAGCCGCGGGATCACCGCCAATTGCATCGCTCCTGGCTTCATGGCCTCGGCGATGACCGATGCCCTCAATGACCAGCAGCGCGACACCATCCTGTCGCGCATCCCCTTGGGCACGATGGGCAGCGGCGAGGACATCGGCGCCGCCTGCGTTTATCTCGCCAGCCGCGAAGCCGGCTATGTCACCGGCCAGACACTGCATGTGAACGGCGGGATGGCGATGCCCTGACCGAGGCGCGGCGAAGGGCGATCGCGGCGACGAGCAGCGCGCTGACCAGGCCCAATGGCACCAAGGTCAATTGGGCGACAGCGCGGGCGACCAGCGGGGCGAACCAGACCAGCGCCATTGCGCTCGCGTCCCACGGCAGGAAGCCGTTCTTCCGGCCGTCGATCCACAGCCAGGCGAGCGCCGGCAGAAGCACCACCAGATCGTAGTCGAGCACATAAGGGGTCGCGATGACCACAGCCGCGCAGACCAGCGCATTGCGCAGCTCGGGCGCGTCACGCCGCCGCGACAGCCAGGCGACCGCGGCCATCGCCGCAAGGGTGAAGACGAGCTGGGCGGCCCATGCCGCCGGAATGGGTGAACCCCACATCCGCGCCGCGGCGAACGGGCTCATGATCTTGTGCCAGCCGGTACGCCCCTCCTCGATGACGATTTCGCGAGTCAAAGCCATCGAGTCGAAGAATGCCTGCCACACCGGCCATCCCCAGATGGCCAGCGTCAAGGCAACCAGCAGGCCGGCCGAGATGAAGGCGCCGGCGATCGCACGCCAATGGCCGCCGGCAACGAGCAGGATCGGGAAGATGAGCCCGAACTGCGGCTTGTAGATCAGGCAGCCGAACAGCAGGCCGGCAACGAGCGGCCGCCGGTCAAGCAGAAGCAGGCCGCCGCCGAGCAGGAGCGCGGTTAGGAAACCGTTGTGCCCATGCGCCAGGCAAATCAGGGTCACGGGCGCCGCGAAAGTGAGAAGCAATATGTCCCTGCCCGGCACCAGCCGCTGTATCATGACCGCGAACGGGATCAGCGTCGCCAGTTGCCAGACGACCAGCGCGGGAACGTAGCGGAGAAACGCAAGGCCGGATGCGACCAGAAGGAAAGGCGGCGGGTAGTGCCAGCCGAACAGGTCGACGTCGGACTTGCCGTGGAGCGCCTGCTGGACCGCGAAATGCGACGGCCAATCCCACACCTCGGCCGAACGGCCGTCGTTCGCCATGAGACCGGCCGTCCACACGTTGGAGAAATCGGTTCCGAGCGGCCGGCCGAGCGCGTCGAGCGTGCCGCTCGACATTCCGAACAGCCAGGCGAGCGCCGCAAGCCAGGCGAGCGCTGCGACCACTGCCACCCGTCGCACCCTGTCGTGCGTCAGCCAGGACCCACTCGCCAGCGCTTCCACTCGTCCCCCCTTCACCCTTGATTGAGCGAAGAAAACGGCGACTGGCAAGACGGCGCTGCAATCCTTGTCGTTGCGTGATCGCCCCCTATATCGCCGCCGAAATCAACTTCCGGCTGCTTCTTGAGCAAGGGCCGAAGACAGGGGCATGAAGGGAAACGATATGGCCAAGGTGATTGGTATCGACTTGGGCACCACCAACAGCGCCGTCGCTGTCATGGAAGGCGGCAAGCCCAAGGTCATCGAGAATGTCGAAGGTTCACGCACCACCCCGTCCGTCGTCGCTTTCACCAAGGACGGCGAGAGGCTGATCGGCCAGTCGGCCAAGCGCCAGGCGGTCACCAACCCCGACAATACGGTATTCGCGGTCAAGCGCCTGATCGGCCGCCGCTTCGACGACCCGGTGACCAAGAAGGACATGGAGCTCGTCCCGTACAAGATCACGCGCGGACCAAACGGCGACGCCTGGGTCAACGCCGGCGACAAGGACTATAGCCCGTCGCAGATTTCCGCCTTCATCCTGCAGAAGATGAAGGAGACCGCCGAGGCCTATCTTGGCGAGACCGTCACCCAGGCGGTGATCACCGTCCCCGCTTACTTCAACGATGCGCAGCGCCAGGCGACCAAGGACGCCGGCCAGATCGCCGGGCTCGAGGTGCTTCGGATCATCAACGAGCCGACCGCTGCCGCGCTCGCCTACGGGCTCGAGAAGCAGGACGGCAAGACGATCGCCGTCTACGACCTCGGCGGCGGCACGTTCGATATCTCGATTCTCGAGATCGGCGATGGCGTGTTCGAGGTGAAGTCGACCAACGGCGACACCTTCCTCGGCGGTGAGGATTTCGACGCCAAGATCGTCGATTACCTCGCCGACAAGTTCAAGGCGAAGGAAGGCATCGACCTTCGCACCGACCGGCTGGCATTGCAGCGGCTCAAGGAAGCCGCCGAGAAGGCCAAGATCGAGCTGTCGTCGGCCTCGACCACCGAGATCAACCAGCCGTTCATCACCGCCCGCATGGAAGGCGGGACGACGACGCCGCTGCACCTCGTCGAGACGATCAGCCGCGCCGACCTCGAGAAACTGGTCGGCGACCTCATCGACCGGACGCTCGAGCCTTGCCGCAAGGCGATCAAGGACGCCGGCATTTCGGCCAAGGAAATCGACGAGGTGGTTCTGGTCGGCGGAATGACCCGGATGCCGCGAGTCCGCGAAGTGGTGAAGGACTTCTTCGGCAAGGAGCCGCACACCGGAGTCAATCCGGACGAGGTCGTCGCCATGGGCGCCGCCATCCAGGCCGGCGTTCTGCAGGGCGACGTCAAGGACGTGCTTCTGCTCGACGTCACTCCGCTGTCGCTCGGCATTGAGACCCTCGGCGGCGTATTCACCCGGATGATCGACCGCAACACGACCATCCCGACCAAGAAGAGCCAGGTGTTCTCGACCGCCGACGACAATCAGAGCGCGGTCACCATCCGTGTCTTCCAGGGCGAGCGCGAGATGGCGGCGGACAACAAGCTGCTCGGGCAGTTCGACCTGGTCGGAATCCCGCCCGCGCCGCGCGGAGTGCCGCAGATCGAGGTGACGTTCGACATCGACGCCAACGGCATCGTCAACGTGTCCGCAAAGGACAAGGGCACCGGCAAGGAGCAGCAGATCCGAATCCAGGCGTCGGGCGGGCTCAACGACGACGACATCGACAAGATGGTCAAGGAGGCCGAGCAGTTCGCCGAGGAGGACAAGAAGCGGCGGGCCGCGGCCGAGGCCAAGAACAACACTGAGAGCCTGATCCACTCGACCGAGCGCCAGCTCGCCGAGCATGGCGACAAGGTCTCGCCGGAAGTGAAGTCGGAGATCGAGACGGCGATCGCCGACGCCAAGAGCGCCGTCGAATCCGGCGATCCCGACCAGATGACCCAGAAGGCTCAGGCGCTCACCCAGTCGGCAATGAAGCTCGGCGAGGCGATCTACAAGGCGCAGCAGGCCGAGGCGGCACCGCAGGGCGAATCTGCCGGCGCTGATGCGACTGCCGAGGCCCAGCCGGCCGAAGAAGAAGTCGTCGACGCGGAATTCTCCGAAGTCGAGGACGAGCAGAAGCAGGGGTGAATATGAATCGTCATTCCGGCGAAAGCCGGAATCCAGCTGAGCATGACTGGACCCCGGCTTTCGCCGGGGTGACGATAGGGGGAAGGTGATGGTCGAGCAGGACTATTATGAACTGCTTGGGGTTCCGCGAGGCGCGGACGACGGCACCATCAAGGCCGCCTACCGCCGGCTGGCCAAGGAACATCACCCCGACCGCAAGAACGGCTGCAAGGATTCCGAAGCCCGGTTCAAGGCCATCAACGAAGCCTATGACTGTTTGAAGGACCCGCAGAAGCGCGCCGCTTACGACCGGTTCGGCAAGGCGGCGTTCCAGAACGGCGGCGGCCAGGACCCGTTCGGCGGCTTCGACGGCTTTTCCGACATCTTCTCGTCGATCTTCGGCGACTTCATGGACCAGCGCGCGGGGCGAGCCAACGCCGCGCGCGGCGCCGACCTTCGCTACGACCTCGAACTCAGCCTCGAGGAAGCGTTCGCCGGCAAGGAAGCGGTGATCAACGTTGAGGCGCTCGCCCAGTGCGAACGCTGTGCCGGCCGCGGCTGCGCCAGTGCCGAGCGATGCGCCCGGCCCTGCGGGACCTGCGGCGGCGTCGGCAAGGTCCGCGCCCAGCAGGGCTTCTTCGTCGTCGAGCGCGGCTGCCCGTCATGCCGCGGCAGCGGCGAAGTGATCGCCGACCCCTGCGCCTCGTGCGGCGGCGAGGGACGCGAGCTCAAGCGCCGCAAGCTGACCGTCAAGGTCCCGGCGGGCGTCGACGAGCGCACCCGCATCCGGGTGGCGGGGGAAGGCGAGGCCGGGGTGCGCAATGCCCCGAGCGGCGACCTCTACATCTTCGTCCACCTCAAGCGCCATCCGATTTACGGCCGCGACGGAACGACCCTGATCGCCGAATGCCCGGTCAGCTTCACCACCGCGGCACTCGGCGGGTCGATCAGCCTGCCGGGGATCGACGGCAACCGGATCGAGATCAAGATCCCGGCCGGCATTCAATCCGGCGAGCAGCTGCGCCACCGCGGCGCCGGGATGAGCGTGCTCAACGGCCGCGGCCGCGGCGACCTCGTCGCCCGGATCCTGGTCGAAACGCCGACGAAGATGTCAGCCAAGCAGAAGAAGCTGCTCGAGGAGTTCCGGGCGACCGAGACCGGCGACGAATGCCCGGCGGCGAAGGGCTTCTTCTCCCGCATCCGGGAGATGTTCCAGTCCTAGGCTAGGGCTCCAGCCGGCGGACTTCGGACGCGAGCAGCCTTGCGAACAATTCAAGCACCGAGAGCCGGGCGAGGGGGATCGACCGCTCGTGGCGATGCAGGCCGGTGATCCAGCCCCAGATCCCGCGCGAATGCATCACCGGCTGCAGGAAGCCGGAGGCGCCGTTGTTGCTGCAAACATAATCCCGAAACGACGAGACGTCGCTGGCGAGCAGCGATTCCGAGAAGTCGGGCGGGCGAGCGCCGTCGCGGAGGAGCAAAGGCTGCGGCTCGGCTCTGCAGGCGCCGACGAACTGAACCTGCCCCGGCAGCGCGCCGCGAGGCGCGGGCGGGCATTCGAAACCGGTCCGGGCGTAGCAGGCGATTGGCTGAGGCGCGGCAGCGCCCCTCGCTTTCCAGATGCTGACGCTGTCGCAGCCGGTGACGCCGCGAACGGCATGGGCGGCGCGCTCGCCGAGCTGGGAAACCCCCTCGGCCCCGTCGATCCAGCCGGCCATTCGAGCGACCATTGCCGCAACGTCGATGCCTTCCGTGTCCGCGGCGGGAAAGACTTCGACCACCGCCTTGGAGCCGGCAAGGCGAAGCAGCAGGTCGAACGGGCGGCCGCCGTCGCTGAGTGCGAGGCCGAACAGGCGTTCGCTGCCGCCGCTGCCGCCGAGCAAAGCGAAGCGGTTGCGGATGGCGTGGACCGCGGCCGGACTGAGGATTGACGCCATCGGCCGCCCAAGCAGTTCGTCCGGGGCGACTCCGAGATATTCGCCGGCGTTGGCCGATGCTCCGTCAATCCGCCAATCCGGCGACAGCAGGAGAAGGGCGCCCCACGACTGGGTCGATTGCTCGCGCCGGGCTTCCGCCGCTGGAGCGTCGCCAACTTCGGTCGCGCCGGTCACTTCCACGCTGTCCCCCACTGCCCCGCCGGCAACATAAAACGAAAAACATCTGAAAACAAAACGTTTACCGGAAAAGACTCAGCCGCTTGTTGCCGCATTTCCGAACACCCGCCCGAAGATGGTGTCGACGTGCTTCAGATGGTGATCGAGGTCGAACAGCTGCTCGAGCTCGTCCGCGCCTAGCCGCGAAGTGACCTCGGGATCGGCCTTGAGCAGGTCGAGCAGCTGGAGCTCGTCGTCCGATTCCCACACCTTCATCGCGTTGCGCTGGACGAGGGCGTAGGAATCCTCGCGGCTGAGGCCCGCCTGGGTAAGGGCGAGCAGAACGCGCTGCGAATGGACGAGGCCGCCCATCCGGTCGAGATTTTTCCGCATGCGCTCGGGATAGACGACCAGCTTGTCGATCACCTGCGTCAGGCGGGCGAGGGCGAAGTCGAGGGTGATGGTCGCGTCGGGGCCGATGAAGCGCTCGACCGACGAATGGGAAATGTCGCGCTCGTGCCACAAAGCGACATTCTCCATCGCCGGAAGCGCATAGGCGCGGACCATTCGGGCAAGGCCGGTGAGATTCTCGGTCAGCACCGGATTGCGCTTGTGCGGCATTGCCGAGCTGCCCTTCTGGCCGGGCGCGAAATATTCCTCCGCCTCGAGCACCTCGGTGCGCTGCAGGTGGCGGATTTCGACCGCCAGCCGCTCGATCGACGAGGCGATGACGGCGAGGGTGGCGAAGAAGGCGGCGTGGCGGTCGCGCGGGATGATCTGGGTCGAGACCGGCTCGGGCGTCAGGCCGAGCTGCTCGGCGACATGGGCCTCGACCCGCGGGTCGACATTGGCGAAGGTGCCGACCGCGCCCGAGATGGCGCAGGTGGCGATTTCCTCGCGCGCCGCGACCAGGCGATGACGGTTGCGGGCGAATTCGGCGTGGGCCTGCGCGAGCTTCAGGCCGAACGTGGTCGGCTCGGCATGGATGCCGTGGCTCCGGCCAATGGTCGGGGTGAGCTTGTGCTCGAAGGCGCGGCGCTTGAGCGCATCCAGCAGCGCGTCGAGGTCGGTCAGCAGCAGGTCGGCGGCCTGCTTCAGCTGCACCGCCAGCGCCGTGTCGAGCACGTCGGAGCTGGTCATGCCCTGGTGGAGCCAGCGCCGCTCGGGCCCGAGCTTGTCGCCGGCCCAGGTCAGGAAGGCGATGACGTCATGCCTGGTCACCGCTTCGATCGCGTCGATGGCGGCGATGTCGATGTCGCCGAGCGCGCCTTCGTCATAGGCCTTGCGGATCGTGCGGGCGTCCTCGGCCGGGATCATGCCGATCTCGCCCATCGCTTCGGCCGCGAACACCTCGATCCGCCACCAGATCCGGTAGCGGTTTTCGGCTGACCAGATGGCGGTCATTTCGGGGCGGGAATAGCGCGGGACCATGGCCTGCGCGGCTAGCAGGGAAGCCTCAAAGCATCAAATCAGTCCCAGAGCCCGCATGCTGGTGCGGCCCTGGGCGCCGACGATGACGTGGTCGTGGACAATGATCTTCATGTGCCGGCCCGCCTCGACCAGGTCGCGAGTGAGGCGGATGTCCTGGCTCGACGGGGTCGGGTCTCCGCTCGGGTGATTGTGGACGATGATGATCGCGGTCGCGCCGAGCGCGATCGCGCGGCTGATTACCTCGCGGACATGGACCGCTGCCTCGTCGACCGAGCCGCGCCACATGCTTTCGTTGGCGAGCAGCATGTTCTTGGAATTGAGGAACAGCACGCGCACCTCCTCGACGGGCGAGTGGGCCATAGCCGCCTGGAGGTAATCGCCGAGCGCGTCCCAGCTCGACAGGATGGGCCGCCCTTCGATCCGCGTTTCGAGCAGGCGCAGCGCCGTCGCCTCGGCGATCTTGAGGGCGGCGACGACCCCGTCGCTCAGGCCCTCGCGCCTCAGCGTCGCGGCGTCGGCGGAAAGCAAAGGGCCGATGCCGCCGAACTGGGCGATCAGCGCCTTGGCCTGGGCCTTGGTGTCGCGGCGGGGAATGGCCAGGGCAAGGAGATATTCGACCAGCTCATGGTCGAGCAGGGCTTTCGGCCCGCCGTCGAACATTCGCTCGCGGAGCCGCGCCCGGTGGCCTTGCGAACCTTGACCAATCCTGCTGACATCGCCCTGCATGTCGCCCCCTTGCGACCGGCCGAGCACCATCGACGATAGTCGAACCGGCACCGATCTGGAAGGCAATCAATTGCAGGTGCGGAACAGCGATCGTGCCGCCAACGGAACGGCAGTCATTGGCGAGGGTTTGTAGCTGCCGATGGGTGAGTGGCGCGGCGATGCAGGCGACGAGCCGCCGGCGGACCGGTCGGGGACGATCGTCCGTCGGCGACGATGGACGCTGCGCCGTGTCACCACCATCGTCGCGCTCTCGCTGCTGCTGGTGTTGCTGTGTCTCCTTGCGGCGCTGTGGATCGCCAGGCGACCGATCGTCAGCAACATCCTCGAACGCGAGTTCCGTAACCGCGGGGTCGAAGCGACCTACCAGCTCGACCGCGTCGGGTTGCGCACCCAGCAAGTCCGCAACCTGGTGATCGGCGATCCGAGCCGCCCCGATCTCGTCGCCCGTTACGCGCTGATCCAGATCCGCATCCGCCTCGATGGCAGCTTCCAGGTCTATCGGATCGTCGGGCGTGGAGTGCGGCTTCGCGGCCGGCTGACCGAGGGCCGCGTGAGCTGGGGCCAGATCGACCGGCTGCTGCCGCCGCCGACTGATCAGCCGTTCGAGCTCCCCGACATCGTCCTCGACGTCGCCGACAGCAGTATCGCCCTCGCCACGCCTTATGGGCCGTTTGGAGTGGCGGTCGAGGGAACCGGCAATCTGACCGGCGGCTTCACTGGGCGGCTGGCGGTGGCCAGCCCGTCGCTCGCGCCCGGACAATGCCGGCTCTCCAACATGCATACCCTCGCCAGGGTCGAAGTCGTGGCGCGCCGCCCGCATATCCAGGGGCCGGTCTCGGTGGATCGAATGGTCTGCCCCGCCGCGCAGTTCGTCATGGATCGACCGCGCCTGGACGTGGATGCCCGGTTCAATGAGGCGTTCACTCAATATGAGGGCAGGGGGCGAATGGCCATCCAGAGGCTGGTTGCCGGCGAGAACGGCCTGGCCGCATTCGTCGGGCGGCTGACGTTTCGCGGCAATCCCGACGCGACTTACGGTTCGCTCGACCTCTCCGCCCAGCGGTCGCGCCTGGCGGTCATCCATGCCGAACGGACCCGCCTGGAAGGCGATTACCGTCTCGGCATCACCGGCGGCACTCTCGTCATGGTCGGAGACTATGCGGCCGAGAACGCCACTCTCGACCAGTCGATGCTCGCGCCGGTGACCGGCATACTCGCGGCCGCCCGGAATACGCCATTGGGCCCGGTGGCGACGGCAATGAACAATGCGATCCGGAGCACGACCCAGAATTTCACCGCGTCGGGCGGGATCCGGATGGTCAACTTCCCCGGCGGCGGCGGAGCGCGCGTCGAGGACGCCAACGTCGTCAGTCCGACCGGCGGGCGGATCAGCGTCTCGGGGGGCGACGGAATTACCTATTACTGGCCGTCCGGCAGGGTCCGGATCGACGGCCGGCTGCAGATGGCCGGCGGCGGTCTTCCGACCGGGCGCGTAGTGATTCGCCACCCGCGCAGCGGGGCGCCGATGAGCGGGGTCGCCGAATTCGCGCCCTATCGAGTCGGCGCCTCGCGGCTGGCAATGGCGCCGATCCGCTTTGCCGCCGGGTCTGACGGTTCGGCGAACATCGACACCATCGTCGAGCTCGACGGCCCGTTCCCGCAGGGGCGGGTGCGCGGCCTCAGGTTGCCGATCAACGCCCGCTTCGCAGCGTCGGGAAGCGTCGCCGTCGGCCCGGACTGCGTCGAGGCGCGGGTCAGCTACCTCCAGTTCCGCGGCCTGGAGCTCGGGCCGACCCGCCTGCCGGTCTGCCCGGACGGCCCCGCAATCCTCTACCAGCCGCCGTCCGGTCCGCTCCAGGTCAATGCCCGGGTGAACCGGCCGGTGTTCGCCGGAGCCCTCGGCGGCACGCCGCTGAGGATCGAAGCCGCCACCGCCCGGGTCCGCGGGGAGGACTTCGCCCTGTCTAACCTCCGGTCGCGGCTGGGGCCGGTCGGTTCGCCGGTACGCTTCGATGCCCAGCGCCTGTCCGGCACTTTCGCCGGCCCCGGCGTCACCGGCACCTTCGCCGGCGCCGACGCCGTCATCCGCAACGTCCCCTTGCTGGTCAGCGAGGGCAGCGGCAACTGGCATGTGCGTGGCGGCGATTTGACCATGCGCGGCGCGATCACGGTTTCCGATCGCCATGAGGAGCCGCGCTTCTACCCGCTGCGCAGCAACGATTTCGTCTTCAGGCTGGTCGACAGCGACATCATCACCGCGACCGGCAGCCTGCGGCATCCGGCAACCGGCACGCTGGTCACCAACGTCAGCGTCGGCCACCGGCTCGAAACCGGTGTAGGCCACGCCAACCTCGACGTTCCCGGCATAACCTTCGGCCCCAATCTCCAGCCCGAGGAGATCACTCGCCTGACCGAAGGCGTGGTGGCGCTGGTCAACGGGACGATCTTCGGGCGCGGCAGGATCGACTGGACGGGCGGTGGCCAGGTCAGCTCGACCGGCCAGTTCACGATTCCCCGAATGGATCTCGCCGCTCCGTTCGGCCCGGTCACCGGCCTTCGCGGCACCATCAACTTCGACGATCTCCTCGGTCTGACGACGCCGCCCGGCCAGGTGCTGACGGTCGAGACCGTCAATCCCGGCATCCTCGTCGAGAACGGAGTGATCCGTTACCAGCTGCTGCCCGACCAGCTGGTCAAGATCGAGCGCGGCGAATGGCCGTTCATGGGCGGCCGCCTGATCCTGCGCGAGACCATACTCAACTTCGGCGCGCCGAGCGCGAAACGCCTGACGTTCGAGGTCATCGGCCTCGATGCCCAGACCTTCGTCAATTCGCTCGAGCTCGGCGATTTCGAGGTGCACGGAACGTTCGACGGCGTCCTGCCGATGATCTTCGACGAGCGCGGCGGACGGATCGTCGGCGGCCGGCTCGATTCGCGGCCTCCGGGCGGAAGCCTCGCCTACACCGGCTCGGTCAACCGGGCGAACCTCGGAATGGTCGGCGGGATCGCCTTCGACGCGTTCCGCGACGTTGAGTTCAATTCGATGATCGTTCGGCTCGACGGCGAGCTCGACGGCGAGTTCCTGATCCGGATGAACATCGACGGGGCGGCATTCGGCCAGAATTACGCGCCCGGCATCCTGCGCCGGGCGCTGGCCAAGCTGCCGCTCAAGCTGAACATCCAGATCCGCGGCCCGCTCCGGGCGCTGATCGCCACCGCCCGCTCGTTCCGCGACCCGCGGGCGATCGTCAACGACGTTCTCCCGCGTCCGCTCGACGAGGTGCCCGGCATCGTCACCGAGGTCCGGATTCGCGAAGAAAAAGAGACTCAGACGCAGACGCCACCGGGCGAGCCTGTCGTCGTTAATCCCCCGCCAGCTGAGAGATGAGCCATGCGTAAGCCGAGACTTCGCCGAATTACCGTCGCGATCGGGGCGACAATGCTGTCCGCGCCCCTTACCGGATGCATCACGGTCAAGCCGCCGGAGCGGCCGATCGAGATCAACCTCAACGTCGACATCCGCCAGGAAGTGCTGGTCCGGCTGCAGCGCGACGTCGAACAGTTGATCCAGCAGAACCCGGACGCCTTCCCGCAGACTCCGCGATGAGATTGCGAACGTTCCTCCTCTCCGGGCTGCTGGCGCTCGCCGCCGCGCCGGCGCCGGCGCAGATGCCAGTCTCATCGGTCATTGCCGCGCGCCAGGCGGGCCAGGTCGGCGAGCGTTTCGACGGCTATCTCGGCTTCGTCGTCGCTCCGCCCGCAACCCTTCGCCGCCAGGTCGAGGCGATCAACATCCGGCGGCGCGCGCTCTACAGTAACCTCGCCTACCAGCGCAGCGCCAGCCCGCAGGAAGTCGGGATCACGGCCGGCTGCCGGCTGCTGGCGAGGATCGCGGTCGGGGAGGCCTACATGCTTTCCGACGGCGTATGGCGACGGCGCGAGGCCGGCCAGCCGGCGCCGGTGCCGAGCTACTGCGGCTGATTGCGCCGCTGCTGCACTGCAGCGGTTGACTATCCCCGGCCCCGTTCATAAAGGGGCCGCGCCTCGGCGGCCTCCGATGCCGCCATGTCCCATGTCCCTTGCATCCCCTTGTCGTTGGGCCGGGGCAACGCACAGGGAGGCGGGCATGACGACGGACGAAACCGGGCAGGACAACTCAAGGCTTCCACCCGACGCGCGAATCGATTCGCTCGAAAAGCGGATCGAACGGGCGCAGCAGGTGGAGGCGGAAAGGACTTACAAGCCGCAGCCGGATCCGACCGGCCGGATCGCGCAGCAGCTGTTCGGTCACCTCATCGGTGCTCCGGCGGGCGGCGGGCTGATCGGATGGGGCCTGGACAGCCTGTTCGGGACCTTTCCGCTGTGGTTCTTGATCATGCTGTTCGTCGGGTTCGGCGTCGGCGTGAGGAACGTCATGAGGATTTCCAGGACTCCCCCGGGCAACGGGTCCGGCGAGTCGTCGTAAAGAAGGGTGTAAGGGCAAGTGGCGGTCGAAGAAGGCAAGATCGACCCGATGCACCAGTTCACGGTGGAGCCTCTGGTTCCGCTCGAGCTGGCCGGTTACGACATCAGCTTCACCAACAGCGCCGCTTGGATGATGGTGACTTTGCTCATCATCTTCGCCTTCATGGCGATGGGCATGAAGCGCGAGCTGGTGCCCGGCCGCTGGCAGATGGCGGTCGAGGGACTGACCAACTTCATCGACAATATGGTGCGGGTGAACATCGGCCCCGAAGGACGCAAGTTCACCCCCTACATCTTCTCTTTGTTCACCTTCATCCTCGTCGCCAACCTGCTCGGCCTGATGCCGCTGGCGATCATCCCCGGGCAGCACGCCTTCACCACCACCAGCCATTTCAGCATCACCGGCGTCCTTGCCGTGATGAGCTTCAGCCTCGTGCTGATCATCGGCTTCTGGCGGCACAAGCTCGGCTTCTTCAAGCTGTTCATCCCGCACGGGACGCCGATCGTCATGGTGCCGCTGATCGCGCTGATCGAGTTCATCTCGTTCATGGTGCGCCCCTTCAGCCTCGGCCTTCGACTGTTCGTGGCGATGATCGCCGGCCACATCCTGATGGAAGTGTTCGGAAGCTTCATCGTCAATGGCCTCAACGGCGGCGCGATCGGCTGGGGCGTCGGCGCGCTCAGCTTCCTGTTCATCGTCGGAGTCACCGCGCTCGAGCTGCTGGTTTCGGCCATCCAGGCCTATGTGTTCGCGCTTCTGACCTCGCTCTACCTCAACGACGCCATCAACCTTCACTAGTTTCAAGCAAGGAGTTACCCAAATGGACTTCGCTTCCGCACAAGTCATCGGTGCCGGCCTGGCCGCCATCGGCGTCGGCGCCGCCGCGATCGGCGTCGGCAACGTGTTCGGCTCGTTCCTCGAGAGCGCGCTCCGCAACCCGGCCGCGGCCGACGGCCAGCAGGGGCGCCTGTTCATCGGCTTCGCCGCCGCCGAGCTTCTCGGCCTGATCGCGTTCGCCGTGGCGATGATCATCCTCTACGCGCGCTGATCGACCTTCACGCGCCGCGCGCCTGATCGGGACGCCCCATGCCTCAACTCGAGCAACTACCGTACATCTTCACCTCCCAGCTGTTCTGGCTGCTGGTGGTGTTCGGGCTCCTCTATTTCGGGATCGGCCGGGGCATGATCCCGAAGATCCAGTCGACGGTCGAGGCGCGCGAGCAGAAGATCGCCGAGGATCTCGAGTTGGCGCAGCGCGCTCGCGCCGAGGCCGACGAGGCCGAAGAGGCCTATCGCGCGCGCATCGACTCGGTTCGTGCCGACGTTGCCCGGCTAACCCAGGAAGCCAAGCAGTCGGCCGCCAAGGAAACCGAGAAAAGGGTGCGCAAGGCGGCCGATGCGATCGCCGCCAGGACCGAGGCTGCCGAGGCGCGAATCCGCGAGGCGCGGGAAGCGGCCAGGGCCGAGATCGAGGCGGTTGCGGTCGATGCCGCGCAGCAGTTGGTCGGCAAGCTGACCGGGCTCGAGGTCGAGCGCGATCGGGCGGCTGCAGCGGTCAAGGAAGAGCTGAATGTCTGAGCCCCATCCCGTTCTGCCGGGCGATCCGGCGCCGCATCCCGAGGCGGCCGCGACGGTCCAGCACGACAACGGTCACGCTCCGGCGCCCAAGGCGTTCGGTCTGGTCGAAGCGCCCTGGTTCATCTCGCTGGCGATGCTGGCCGTCATCGCCATCATCATCTGGAAGAAAGTCCCGCAAGCGATCGGACGGGCGCTCGATTCCAAGATCGCCCTGATCCGCGACCAGCTCACCGAGGCCGAGTCCCTGCGCAAGGAAGCCGAGGCGCTGAAGGCCGAATATGTTGCGCGGGCCTCGGCGGCAGAGGCTGAGGCTGCAGCGATGCTCGAGCGCGCCCGGGGCGAGGCCGACCAGATCGTCGCCAAGGCGAAAACCGATGCCGAGGCGCTGGTCGAGCGCCGGACCCGAATGGCCGAAGAGAAGATCGCGGCCGAGGAGCGCGCCGCAGTGGACGAGGTGCGCGCCATCGCCGCCGATGCCGCGACCCGCGCCGCGGCGCGGCTGATTGCCAGCCGCCACGACGAGCAAGCCGACCAGGCCCTCGTCGATCAGGCGATCCGGGGATTGGGCGGACGCTGATCGTCATTGCGACCCCGGATTCGATCCGGGGGGAAGCAATCCTGCGACTTTCTGGATTGCTTCGTCGCTTAACGCTCCTCGCAATGACCCCTACTGCTGATGCTGGCCGCCGGGCTCGCTGACTCCGTCGAGCGCGTAATGCGCGGCTTCGCCTCCAGCTTCGCGGCTGAGGTCGCCGAGGCTGACGATGCCGACGAGATTCTCGTCCTCGTCGATCACCGGCAGGCGTCGCACCTGCGCGCTGCTCATCTTGCTGGCGACATCCTCGACATCCTCGTCGATGCGCGCGCAGATCACGCCGCTCGACATCAGCTCGCGCACCGGGGTGTCCGGGCCGAGGCCTTCGGCAACGCCGCGAACCGCGATGTCACGGTCGGTGATCATCCCGACCAACCGTTCGCCGTCGGTCACCGGCATGGACCCCGCGTCCTCGCGGAGCATGAACGAGGCGGCTTCCTGCGCCGTCTGGTCAGGCTTCACGGTGCGAACGTCGCGGCTCATAATTTCGCTGATTTTCATATCGCCGTCTCCCTTGCTGGAATTCCCATGAGAAACGAACGGGATGAAAGCGGCGTTCCTGCGCTTAGGGCACGTTCTCGGTCAGAAGGTCGTAGGTGGCGACCAGCTCGTCCTTCTGGTTGAAGATTTCGACTGCCCAGCGGACCACCCCGGTCTCTTCGCTTTTCAGCGACTTGGAGCGGACGGTGACTTCGACCCGCATCGAATCGCCGGGATAGAGGGGCGTCAGGAAGCGCAGATTCTCAAGACCGGTGTTGGCCAGCACCGGTCCGGGATCGGGATCGACGAACAGCCCGGCGGCGAAGCTCAGGATCAGATAGCCGTGGGCGACCCGGCCCTCGAAGATCGGCGATGCCTTGGCCGCTTCCTCGTCCATGTGGGCGTAAAAGGTATCGCCGGTGAAGTGGGCGAAATGCTCGATGTCCTCGATGCTGACGGTGCGGCTCTTGGTGTAGAGCGTATCGCCGATATCGAGCTCGCTCATCTTCAGCCGGAAGGGGTGGGTCGAGATCTCTCGCTTGGGCGAGCCGGCGATGAACTGGCCGGAGATCGCCGCGATCATCGCCGGCGACGACTGGATGGCGGTGCGCTGCATGTAATGGGTGACTCCGCGGATCCCGCCCATCTCCTCGCCGCCGCCGGCGCGTCCCGGGCCGCCGTGGACCAGGACCGGCAAGGGCGAGCCGTGGCCGGTGGATTCCTTGTGGTTGGTGCGGTCGATGACCAGCATCCGGCCGTGGAAGGCGGCGGCGCCGCGGACGAAGTCGCGGGCGGCCTCGGGCGAATGGGTGAACAGCGACAAGGCAAGGCTGCCGCGGCCGCGATTGGCGAGCGCCACGGCGTCGTCGAGATCGCGATAAGGCATGATCGTCGACACCGGGCCGAACGGCTCGCAATCGTGGACAGCGTCGGTCCCCCAGGGATCGTCGGCGCGAAGCAGCACGGGCGGGAGAAAGGCGCCGCCCGGCACCGGCGGCTCGGCGCTTGGATCGCCGGCGACGATCCGCGCTCCGGCGGCCTCGAGCTCGGCGATGCGCTTGCGCACGTCCTCTTTCTGGTCGAGGCTGACCAGCGCCCCCATGCGCGTATCCTCGGCGCGCGGGTCGCCGACCTTGGTCTTGGCCAGCCGCTCGGCGAGCGCCTGCTCGACCGCGTCGAGATATTCGGCCGGCGCCATGGCGCGGCGGATGGCGGTGCACTTCTGGCCGGCCTTGACCGTCATCTCCATCGCCACTTCGCGGACGAACAGGTCGAACTCCGGCGTCCCGGGCGCCGCGTCCGGGCCGAGCACCGAGGCGTTCAGGCTGTCGCGCTCGGCGATGAAACGCACCGATTCGCGGGCAATCACCTCGTGGGTCTGCAGCTTCATCGCCGTCGACGCCGAGCCGGTGAAGCTGACCACGTCCTGGCAGGAAAGATGGTCGAACAGGTCGCCGACTCCGCCGACGATCAGCTGCACGGCGCCTTGCGGCAGATGGCCGCTTTCGATCATCACCCGAAAGGCCGCCTCGGCGAGGTAAGCGGTGGCCGAGGCCGGCTTGACGATCGCCGGCACGCCGGCGAGCAGGGTCGGCGCGAGCTTCTCCAGCATCCCCCAGACCGGGAAGTTGAAGGCGTTGATGTGGACCGCCGCGCCCTGCAGCGGAGTGAAGATGTGCTGGCCGATGAAGCTGCCGCCTTTCGACAGCGGCTCGATCTGGCCGTCCAGAAGGACGTGCGCGTCGGGAAGCTCGCGGCGGCCTTTGGACGAGAAAGAAAAGAGCGTGCCGGCGCCGCCCTCGATGTCGATCCAGCCGTCCTTGCGGGTCGCGCCGGTCAAATAATTGAGCTCGTACAATTCCTCCTTGCGCGCCATGATCGCCAGGCCGAGCGCCTTGAGCATCCGCGCCCGCTCGTGGAACGTCATCTTCTTGAGCGCCGGGCCGCCGACGTCGCGGGCGTGGGCGAGCATCGCCTGGAAGTCGAGGCCGCCCGAGCCGGTCAGCGCGACCGGCGCGCCGTCGATCGCGCTGGCGATTTCGGCAAGGTTGCCGTCGCCCGGAATCCAGCGGTCGCGGGCATAGTTGAGAAGCTGCGGGGTTTTCATCGGGTCACCTCTGGCGCCGTCATCGCGACGCGGAGCGCCGGACGCAAGCGGTCAGCGCAGCCTGCGACCGACCAGCGCCCCCTTGCTGCCGATCCGTTCCAGGGCGAAGTCGAAGTTCGGCCAGTTGCGCCGCCAGCGGCGGGCGACGACGCGTTCGCCGGGCCGAGCGGCATCGTCGAGGATGATCGTTCCGCCGATGCGAATCTTGTCGAACAGGCTCTCGGCCGATCCGCGAGTGAAGGGGTGAATGAGCCAGGGGGGACCGTCGACGACGAGCAGGTCGATCGGCGACGGAACCGGGCGGTGATCGTACCAAAGCCCCTCCCACGGCGGCGGTGCGGCGGCCAGCGGGGCGTGGCGAACGTCGGCGCGCAGCCCGAAGGATTCGACGAGATGACGGGTCGAATCGCGGAACTCCGCTTTCTGCTCGAAGCTGACGAAGGTCGGATTGGCGACTCCGGCGCGGTCGAGCGCTGCCGCGATAACCAAGGTCGATGCGCCCGAGCCGAATTCGACGACCGTCGTCGGTCTGTGCTGGACAATGTGATCGGTGATCCGCTCGAGCAAGCCGACGTCAGCCGACCAGCCGCCGAGACTTTGCAGCGCGCCGTGCGGCAGACCCAGTCGATCGAGAAGTGCCGCTTTCGCCTCGGCGCTGCCGCCGTACAGGCTCCGGAGCAGGAACGGCGCGCCGATCACGCCGAAGGCGGCCACCATCAGCAGGTCGACGATCCCGCCCGGCGCGACTCCGCCGAGCTCCTCGGGCCGCGCATAGGCCGAGCCGACTCCCTGTTGCATCCGCTGTCCTTCTCGAGGCCCTGTTCCAGCGCAAAACCAGCGCGAACGAGAATCGTTGCGGGCCGAACATGCTTGCCATCCGCCAGCGGCGCATGGACAACAGCATCCATGCGTCTCTGCCGGCTGATGCTTCTACTGCTCGCCACTAGCTGCTCAAGCGTGAATTCGGATCGCCCACCGCGGGTCGAACAGGCGAGCGCCGCCATTGCCGCGGAGATGGCCGAGCAGCAGATCCCTGGTGTCGCGCTGGTTGCGCTTCGCGGCGACGATCTGATCGTCGCTCGCGGCTTTGGGGTTGAGGATGCCGGCCGCGCCGACCCCGTGACCCCGGAGACGGTGTTTGCCCTCGGCTCGATCGCCAAGCAGTTCGTCGCGGCGCTGATCGTGCAGCTTACCGAGCGCGGGCGGCTCGGTCTCGACGATCCCGTTGCCGGCCATCTGCCGCAATTCACCCGGTTGCCGCCCGGGCTCACGATCCGCCACCTGCTCAACCACACGTCCGGGATGCGCGACGAATTCATTCAGCCCGAGCTTAGGGGCCTGTTCAACCTCGACACCGGTTTCGCGCAATATGCCGAAGCGGCGCGGCATTCACCGGCCGATTTCGCGCCGGGCGAACGATGGTCCTATGCCAACATCAACTATCTGATGCTCGGGTTGATTGCCGAGCGCGCCGGCGGTGCGCCGCTCGGCAGGCTCGCGGCCGAGCGTCTCTTCCGCCCGCTTGGCCTGAGTTCGATCGGCTATTGCCCCAACCAGCCCGGCCGTACGCGCGGCGAGGCGCGCGGTCATGTCGTGTCCGACGGCGTATTCGCACCGCACCCGCCGGAGAATTTCGCGCTGTTCCGCGCATCGGGCGGATTCTGCGGCAGCGCGATCGACGTCGCGCGCTGGACTCGGGCGCTGGCGACCGGGAAGGTGGTTTCGCCGCAATCCTATGGGGACATGACGTGGCCAGCCCGACTGAATGACGGCAGCGCCGCCGATTACGGCCTCGGAATCATGCTGGTGGCGCCCGACGGCGTGAAGCGCCTGGGCCACGGCGGCTACGGCGGCGGCTTTGCCGCGCAGATCGCATATTATCCCGCCCGGCAGCTGACCATTGCAGTTCTGGCCAACCGCTTCATTTTTGCCGAGCACATCGAGCGCAAGGTCGCCCGGCGGCTGCTCGGCGTGGCCGATCCGCAACCTGTCGTTGTGCCGCTCAGCGACCGCGAGCGCGCGCGCTTCGCAGGACGTTACGACATCGGGGTTCACGGTTGGCCGGTGACCTTCGCCGAGCGCGACGGACGCTTGTGGTTCGAGCTGCCGGCGCCGTCAATGAAGTTGCCGCTCGCCTATCTTGGCAACGGCCGCTTCGTCAGTTCCGAGGACGCCGATGGCTACCAGGTCGAGTTCAGCCCCGACGCAAGCAGCATGCGACTGCTCGGAATGGGGATGATGCATTGGTACGGTCGCCGGATTCCGCCGGCCGGGGAGGGGGACGCTCCCTATCGCCCGACGAAGTTCGGCTGGCGCTTCTCGAGGAATGCGGCGACCCCTTCGCGATAATCCTCGCTGTAGCCGAGCCGGCGCATCGCGTCGCGCTGGTGGCGAAGCTCCTGCTCGAGCGTGTGGTTCCACGAGGCGCGGATCATCTGCTTGGTCGCGGCAAGGCCGAGCGGCGGCAGCGCGGCGAGCTTGTTGGCCAGCGCGTCGACCTCGCCATCGAGCGCATCGTCGTCGACGCATTTCCAGATCAGCCCCCATTGCTCCGCTTTCTCCGCCGGCAGCGGCTCGCCGGTCAGCGCCAGGCCGAGCGCTCGCGCCTGGCCGACCAGGCGGGGGAGGACCCACGTGCCGCCGCTGTCGGGGATCAGCCCGATGGCCGAAAAGCTCTGGATGAACTTGGCCGAGCGGGCGGCGACCACCAGGTCGCAGGCCAAGGCGATATTGGCGCCGGCGCCGGCGGCGACTCCATTGACCCGGGCGATGACCGGCTGCGGAAGGCTGACGAGCTTGACGATCAGCGGGTTCCAGCAGGTTTCGACCGTCACTCCGAGATCGACCGGATGGCCGGTGGTCGAGACGGCGCGGTCGTTTAGGTCCTGGCCAGCGCAAAAGCCGCGGCCGGCGCCGGTGAGGACGATGACTCGGGCCGATGCCACGGCGTCGAGAGCCGACTTCAGCTCCTGGTGCATGAGGGCGGTGAAGCTGTTCAGCCGGTCGGGGCGGTTGAGGGTCATCCGGGCGATCGGCCCGGCATGCTCGACGATGATGGTCTCGTAATCGGCCATGGCGCTCTCTCCCCGTCGCCCTGAACTCGTTTCAGGGCCCATTGCGACACCGCAATGCACTTCCCGAAAATGGATGCTGAAACAAGTTCAGCATGACGGTAGGGGAGCGACCATGACCCCCGACGAACTCGCCAGCCGCGTCGCCCAGGCGATGCTCGCCGATGAAGGCACCGGCCCGGCCTGGGGCATCGTCATCGAGGAAGCGCGATTGGGCTATTGCCGGCTGCGCATGGAGCTGCGCGACGACATGCTGAACGGCCATCGCACCGTCCATGGCGGGATGGTGTTCGCGCTTGCCGACACCGCCTTCGCTTATGTCTGCAACGGCAGGAACGAGCGCAGCGTCGCGGCCCAGGCGAACATCGTCTTCCTCGGCAGCGCCGAGGCAGGCGAGACTCTGATCGCCGAGGCGGAGGAGCTGTCGACTTCCGGCCGAAGCGGCGTCACCCGCGTGGCCGTACGCACCTCCGACGGCCGCCCGGTCGCCGAGTTCACCGGCTATTCGCGCACGATCGGCGGAGCGGTCGTCGATGTTTGAACGTTGAGGCCGTAGGGACTAGATCGCAGCCATGTACACGACCGAGCTTCACAAGAGCGCCAAGATCGAGAACCTCGAGGACCCCGAGCTGCTCGAGGCGTTCGAGGCGCGGGTCGCCGCCGACGAGTTCATCGAGCCCAAGGACTGGATGCCCGAGGCCTATCGGCGCACCCTGACCCGGCAGATCAGCCAGCATGCCCACAGCGAGATCGTCGGCATGCTGCCCGAGGGCAATTGGATCACGCGCGCGCCGAGCCTCAGGCGCAAGGCGATCCTGCTCGCCAAGGTGCAGGACGAGGCCGGCCACGGCCTCTACCTCTATTGCGCCGCCGAGACACTCGGCACCAGCCGCGAGCAAATGGTCGAGGCGCTCCACTCGGGCAAGGCGAAGTATTCGACCATCTTCAACTACCCGACCCTGACCTGGGCCGACATCGGCGCGATCGGCTGGCTGGTCGATGGCGCGGCGATCATGAACCAGGTGCCGCTGCAGCGCACCAGCTACGGCCCCTATGCCCGGGCGATGGTCCGTATCTGCAAGGAAGAAAGCTTCCACCAGCGCCAGGGCTACGAGATCATGATCGCCATGGCGAACGGCACGGCCGAGCAGAAGCGCATGGCGCAGGACGCGCTCAACCGCTGGTGGTGGCCGAGCTTGATGATGTTTGGCCCGCCGGACGAGAATTCGCCCAACACCGCGCAGTCGATGCGCTGGCGGATCAAGCGCGAGACCAACGACGAGCTTCGCCAGAAGTTCGTCGACATCACCGTACCGCAGGCGGACTTCCTCGGCCTCGCAATCCCGGACCCCGAGCTCAAATGGAACGAGGAGAAGGGCGGCTACGATTTCGGCGAGGTCGACTGGGAGGAATTCTACGCGGTGGTCCGCGGCGAAGGCCCGGTCGCCAAGGAACGGATGAGCGATCGACGGAAGGCCTGGGACGATGGCGCATGGGTGCGCGAGGCGGCCGCGGCTTACGAAGCCAAGCGGCGCGAACGGGCAGCGGCTTGAGCGCGATCTGATTCCTCCCTATCGCGAAGCGATGGGGAGGGGGACCAGCGTAGCTGGTGGAGGGGCCCCTCCGTCAGGCCTTCGGCCTGCCACCTCCCCACGAGCTTCGCTCGCAGGGAGGAATGAATGTCCGACTGGCCGCTTTGGGAGGTATTCGTCCGTGCCAGGGGTGGTCTTGCGCATCGTCACGTTGGCAGCGTTCATGCTCCTGACTCGAAGCTCGCGCTCGCCCATGCGCGCGACACTTACACGCGGCGCTTGGAAGGAGTGAGCCTGTGGGTGGTGAAGTCGAGCGACATCGTCGCCTCCGACCCTGAGCAGGCGGGCGAGCTGTTCGAGCCGGCGGCGGACAAAATCTACCGCCACCCGACCTTCTACGACATCCCGGACGAAGTGAAGCATATATGATGCGGACTGTGCCCCGGCGAAGGCCGGGGCCCAGACACTTTCCTTGGACTGGACTCCGGCCTACGCCGGAGAACGCATGACTCCGTCGCTTCCCCCCATCCGTCCCGAGGACGAGGAGATTGCGGAGACGTCTCGCCCCGCGGGCGCGTTCGACGCGCCGGCGGCGGGTGAGGCCGATCCCGCGCGGTTCGACTATCTGCTTCGGCTTGGCGACGATAGCCTGATCCTCGGCCAGCGCCTGTCCGAATGGTGCGGCCACGCACCGGCGCTGGAGGTCGACCTCAGCCTCGCCAACCTGGCGCTCGACCTGATCGGCCAGGCGACGCATTTGCTGGGCGAAGCCGGCCGATGCGAAGGCGCGGGCAGGGACGGCGATGCGCTCGCCTTCCACCGCGACGTGCTCGACTTCCGCAACTGCCTGTTGGTCGAGCAGCCGAACGGCGATTTCGCCCGCACCATCGCCCGGCAACTGCTCTATTCGACCTGGCAGCACATGCTGCTCGAGCGGCTGAGCGGATCGAGCGACAGATTCCTTGCGCAGTTCGCGGCTAAGGCGGTCAAGGAAATCGCCTACCACCGCGATCTGGCCCGCGAATGGACGATGCGGCTCGGCGACGGCACCGAGGAAAGCGCCCGGCGCATGGCCGAGGGCCTCGACTGGTGCTGGCGCTTCATTCCCGAGCTGTTCGAGGTCGACGAGACCGTGGACGCGTTGGTCGTGCGCGGCGCAGCGCCGGACCCCCGCGCGTTCGAGGATGAGTATCGCGCTGCGCTCGCCGAAGTCCTCGCGGAAGCGAGGATCGAGCCGCCGGCCGGGCAAAGGCCGATCCTCGGCGGGCGCCGCGGCCACCACAGCGAGCATCTCGGGCATATCCTCGCGGTGATGCAGTTCCTGCCGCGCACTTACCCCGACGCGACCTGGTAATGGCCGAGCATTTTCACGCGCTTCGAGTGGCGGAGGTGGTTCCCGAGACGAGCGAGGCCAATTCGATCCGCTTTGACGTCCCGCCGGAGCTGCGCGAGAAATTCGCATTTCGCGCCGGCCAGCATCTGACCCTGAGGGCAGAGATCGGCGGCGAGGAGATCCGGCGCAATTACTCGCTGTGCACGGCGCCTGACGAAGATGACTGGATGGTGACGGTCAAACGGATTGCCGACGGCGTCTTTTCCAACTGGGTCGCCGAAAATCTCAAGCCCGGCGACACGATCGACGTAATGCCGCCGCACGGGTCGTTCACCACCGACTTCGATCCCGGCCGCAAGCGTCGCCTAGTCGCCTTTGCCGGCGGATCGGGGATCACTCCGGTGATGTCGCTGATCCGAACGACCATGCGCGAGGAGCCGGACAGCCGCTTCTCTTTGTTCTACGGCAACCGCGATTCCGCTTCGATCATCTTCCTCGACGCGCTGGCGGACCTCAAGGACCGTCACCTCGACCGCTTCGAGCTGTTCCATTTCCTCGACCAGGAGCAGGGCGATTTCGAGCTGTTCAACGGCATGCTCGACCGCGAGCGGTGCGACGAGGCGATCGACCATCTGGTCCGCGAGCCCGAGGCGGTCGACGGTTGGTTCATCTGCGGTCCCGGGCCGATGATGGATGCGGCCGAAAGCGCGCTGCTCGACCGCGGAGTCGAGAAGGAGCGCATCCACATCGAGCGCTTCACTGCCGACCGTCCGTCGGCGGCGCTGGCCAGGGAGATGGCCGAGCTCCAGACCAGGGCGGCCGGAACGACGGTGCTGGTGACGCTCGACGGGCGCACGCGCAAGGTGCCGTTCTCGGAAGCCAATATCCTCGACAGCGCGCGCGAGGCCGGGCTTCCGGCGCCCTTCGCCTGCAAGGCGGGGGTGTGCGCGACCTGCCGCGCCAGGGTCACCAGCGGCAAGGTGTCAATGGCGGCGCGCTACGGCCTCACCGACGAGGAGATTGAAGCGGGATACGTGCTCACCTGCCAGTCGGTGCCGGCCGGCGACGGCGTGGCGGTGGACTACGACGCGTGAATTCCCCTCCCTTGGAGGGAGGGGAGGAGTGCGCTAGACGCTTCCCATGCTGAGCCGAACCGACGTCAAGGCAAGGGGGCTTGCCGACCTTCCGCCGGTGCAGAGCGACTCTTTGCTGGCGCTGATCGCGATGGCCGCCGCCGACCCGCGGCCGGACAAGATCGACGTCGGGGTCGGCGTGTTCCGAGACAGCGAGGGCCGGACCCCGATCCTGAAGGTGATGAAGCAAGCCGAAAAGCGCCTGCTCGAGACTCAGGAGAGCAAGGCCTATCTCGGCGGCGTCGGCGACAGGAGGTACGCCGAGCTGCTTCGTCCGATCCTGCTCGGCGAGCATGCGGCGGACCGGCGCATCGGCGGGGTGCAGACGCCTGGCGGTTGCGGCGCCATACGCCTCGGCCTGGAACTGATCGCCACGGTCAATCCCGACGCTCGGGTGCTGGTCGGCACCCCGACCTGGCCCAACCATCCGCCGATGATCGCCGGAGCGCGCCTCGCCCAGGTCGAATATTCCTATTACGACCGCGACAGCGGCAGCGTTCGCTTCGAGGCGATGCGCGAGGCGATCGCCGCCGCCGATCCCGGCGACGTCGTCCTTCTCCACGGCTGTTGCCACAACCCGACCGGCGCCGACCTGGACGGTGATCAGTGGGCAGAAGTCACCCGGCTGGTTGCCGACCGCGGCCTGCTTCCGTTCGTCGACATCGCCTACCAGGGTTTTGGCCGCGGCCTCGACGAGGATGCCGCCGGGCTGCGCGGGCTGCTCGCGGCGTGCGACGAAGTCATCGTAGCCCAGAGCTGCGACAAGAATTTCAGCGTCTATCGCGACCGCGTCGGCAGCCTGTTCGTCAAGACCGGGTCGAAAGAGTCGACCGAACGCGCGATCGCCCATGTCCTGCAGCGGGCGCGCGAAATGTGGTCGATGCCACCCGACCATGGCGCCGCCGCGGTGCGCATCATCCTCGACGATGCCGAGCTCCGGCAACGCTGGCTGGGCGAGCTCGACGCCATGCGCGACCGCATCAATAGTTTGCGCGCGCGCATCGCCGCCGCCGATCCCCGGTTGGCCTTCATCGGCCGCCAGTTCGGCATGTTCTCGATGCTTCCGCTGACCCGCGAGCAGGTGCTGAAGCTGCGCGAGCAGGACGCCATCTACATGGCGGACAGCGGCCGCTTCAACGTCGTCGGAATGAGCGACGCGCAGGTCGACCGCTTCCTCGAGGCTGTCGTCGGGGCAATGGATGGCTGACCGGGATCCCGGGCGAGTGTCCGCGAAAGTCGACTGGCGCGAGGTCGCCCGGCTGGTCCTGACCAGCCGCGAGATGGACCGGCTCGAGGAGGAAGAGCTCGTTCCGGCCAGGAAGGTGCTCTACCAATTCTCCGCCCGCGGCCATGACCTCGCCCAGGTCCTGCTCGGGCTGCGACTGAAGGACGGCGATGCCGCCTGCGGCTATTACCGCTCGCGGCCGCTGCTGCTGGCGCTGGGCGTCCCGCTGGCCGATGCGCTCGGCTCCGGAATGGGGCTGGCCGGCGGCTATTCGGACGGCCGCGACATTGGCGTCGTGTTCAATTACCCCAACCCCGGCGGAGCGCATGCCCTGCCCATGTCCGGCGGGGTCGGCGCGCAATATACGCCGGCGGCCGGCTGGGCCCAGGCGATCGCCTACAAGCAAAAGCAGCTTGGCGAGGGGCCGGACGATGCGATCGCATTGGTGCTGGGCGGCGATGCCAGCGTCGCCACCGGCGGCTTCTGGTCGGCCCTGACCATCGCCACCACGCAGCAGCTGCCGTTGCTCCTCTACATCGAGGACAATGGCTACGGAATCTCGGTGCCCGGCGAATATCAGACGCCGGGCCGCGACATCGCCGCCAATCTCGCCAGCTTTTCCGGCCTGACGATCTTCAACGGTGACGGCACCGACCCGGACGAGGCGGCGCGGCTGGTCGGGCAAGCGGTCGCGCATGTTCGCGGCAAGCGCTCGCCGGCGCTTTTGCGCCTGACGGTGCCCCGGCTCGAAGGGCACAGCTTCCAGGACACGCAAAGCTACAAGAGCGAGGAGGAGATTGCCGCCGAATGGGCGCGCGATCCCCTGCCAAAGCTCAAGGCGCATTGCGCCCGGCTGCAGATCGGCGAGGAAGAGTGGCAGCGGCTCGCCGAGGAGGTGCGCTGGACGGTCGACCAGGCCCGCGCCGAAGCCGAGGCGCGCGGCGTCAGCTCGCCCGACCAGGTGACCGACCATGTCTTCTACGAAGGCGAGATGCAGCAGGTCGGCGGCCTGTGGAACTCCGGCTACCGGCCGCCGCCGGCGAGTGACGAGCCGAAGCCCGAGGGGCAGCGGATCAACATGGTCACCGCCATCCGCCGGGTGCTCGACCAGGAATTGGACAAGAACCCGCGCGTGCTCGTGTTCGGCGAGGACGTCGGCCCAAAGGGCGGAGTCCATGCCGTCACGCTCGGCCTCCAGGAGAAATACGGCAGGGACCGCGTGTTCGACACCAGCCTCAACGAGGAGGGCATCGTCGGCCGCGCCGTCGGCATGGCGCTCGCCGGCCTGATGCCGGTGCCGGAAATTCAGTTCCGCAAATATGCCGAGCCGGCGACCGAGCAGATCAACGATTGCGGGACGATGCGCTGGCGCACCCACAACCGCTTCGCCGCGCCGATGGTGCTTCGCGTCCCCGGCGGCTTCTTCAAGTGCGGCGACCCGTGGCACAGCCAGACCAACGAGGTTCAGTTCGTCCACAATCCCGGCTGGAAGGTGGCGGTGCCGTCGAACGCCGAGGACGCGGTCGGGCTTCTCCGCGGCGCTCTTCGCGGCAACGATCCGGTGCTGTTCTTCGAGCATCGGGCGATGCTTGACGATTCCTGGGCGCGGCGGCCGTGGCCCGGCGATGATTATGTACTGCCGTTCGGCCGCGCGAAGAAGACGCGAGAAGGGGACAAGATCACCATCGTCACCTGGGGGGCGATGGTGCCGCGCTGCGAGGCGGCGGCGGACGGGATCAGCGCCGACGTCATCGACCTTCGCACCCTGATGCCGTGGGACCGTGAGATGGTGCTGGACAGCGTCCGCCGAACGCGCCGCTGCCTGATCGTCCACGAGGATTTGCGCACCGGCGGCTTCGGCGCGGAGATTGCCGCGGTGGTCGCCGACGAGGCGTTCCTCGACCTCGACGCGCCGGTCGCGCGGGTGACCATGCCCGACATCCCGAGCCCGCATCACCCGAAGCTGATGGAATGGGCGTTGCCGAGCGTCGAGCGCATCCGCGGCGAGATCGAGCGGCTGGTGAGGTTTTGACATGCTAGTCGTCATGCCGGCGCAGGCCGGCATCCATTCGGCCGCCGAACTGGACCCCGGCCTTCGCCGGGGCGACGGTTCGGGAGAGTCGTCATGATCGACGTCGTCGTTCCCGACGAGCAGGAGGGCACCAAGGCGGTCGTCCGCTCGTGGCTGAAGAAGGTCGGCGATGCGGTCGCCGAGAACGATCCTTTGGTCGAACTCGAAACCGACAAGGTCACCCAGGAAGTGCCGGCGCCGGCGGCGGGCGTGCTCGCCGAAATCCTGCTCGACACCGATGCCGAGGCGGTGCCGGGCGCGGTGCTGGGGCGGATTGATGCGCACGGTGCTCCTGCGAAGGCAGGAGCCCAGACCGAGCGCGGAGCGCGAGTTGACAGCGCCGTAGAAGAAGCGCTGCGCGCGACTGGACCCCTGCCTTCGCAGGGGCACGTCGAAACCCGCCTCTCTCCCTCGGTCCGCCGCGCGCTTCAGCAGCACGGCATCGACCCGGCCAAGATCCAGGGCACCGGCCGCGGCGGGCGGATCACCCGCGAGGACGTCGACCGGGCGGTCGCGGCGGCAACCGTCGTCACCGTCGGCGAGCCGGCGACGGCGCAGCCGCGCCAGTTCAGCGCGCAGGACATCCCGCACGACCGGATGCGCCTGAAGATCGCCGAGAACATGGCTCGCGCCGTCGCCGAGCAGCCGCACGTCACCGCCGTGTTCGAGGCCGACTTCTCGGCCGTCTCAGCGCACAAGGCGGCGATGGCGGCCAAGGGAGTCAAGCTCAGCTACACCGCCTATATCGTCAAGGCGGCGGCCGAAGCGATGGCCGCGGCTCCGGCGATCAACGGCCGCTGGCAAGACGACCGGATCGCGATTGCGCCGACCATCGACATCGGCGTCGGCACCGCGCTCGGCGAAAAGGGCCTCATCGTTCCGGTGGTCAAGGATGTCGCCCGGCTCAATGTCGTGCAGGTCGGCGAGCGGCTCGACGATCTCACGCGGCGCGCGCGCGACGGGAAACTGACCGGCGGCGATGTCTCGGGCGGAAGCTTCACCATCTCCAATCACGGCGTGTCGGGATCCCTGGTCGCCGCTCCGATCATCCTCCACCAGGGGCAGGCGGCGATCCTCGGCGTCGGCAAGCTCGAGAAAAGGGTCGTCGTTCGCGAAGTGAACGGCCAGGATGCGATCCTCGTCCGGCCGATGGCCTATGTCACCTTGACCATCGACCACCGCGTCGTCGACGGCCACCAGACCAACGCCTGGCTGACCCGCTTCGTCGAGACGCTCGAAAATTGGGACGTTCCGGCGGAGCAACCGTAGGAACATCGCCCGTACGCCCGGGTTGGCCTCCTGTTCCGAGGAGGCGAGCATGGCGGAAAGGTTTTCGGATGATTCACGGCAGCGCGCGCTGATCGGCGCCGGCATCGCGGCGGCGGCCGCCGCTGGAGCGGCGACCTTCCTGCTTGCCCGGCGAACGGCTGACCTGCGGACCGACGGGCCGGGGACCAGCGACGCCCCGGATCATGTCTGGCTGCGCCGCACGCCGCGCGGGAAGGATGCGATCGTCGGCAAGACGATGACGATCAACAAGCCGCCCCGCGAGCTGTACCAGGCGTGGCGGAATTTCACGCGCTTCCCAGAGTTCATGGAGAATGTCCGCGAGGTCGAGGACCTGGGCGACGGGCGTTCGCGCTGGACCATCGAGGCGCCTGCGGGGACTTCGGTCGAGCTGCTGACCCGGATCACCGAGGATCAGCCAGGCAAATTGATCGCCTGGGAGAGCGAGGCGGGATCGCAGATCCGGACGAACGGGCGAGTCGAGTTCCTCGACGGGCCGCCGGGGCGAGGCACGAGCGTGCGGCTGACGATGGACTACAATCCGCCGATGGGCTTCCCCGGCCGGATCGTCGCCAAGCTGCTCCAGCGCGAGCCGAGCATCCAGGCGCGCCGCGACCTTCGCCGATTCAAGCAATTGATGGAAACGGGCGAGCTGACGACGAACGCCGGACCTTCGGGCCGCGGCGAACCCGTCACAGAAGACAGGATGTGAGGAGAAGGTCATGCGCGCTCTTACCTGGCACGGTCGGCACGACGTCCGAGTCGAGACCGTCCCCGATCCCGAGATCGTCAATCCGCGCGACTGCATCATCCGCGTGACGTCGACGGCGATCTGCGGCTCCGACCTGCACCTTTACGACGGCTACATTCCCGGGATGCGGTCGGGCGACATCCTCGGCCACGAGTTCATGGGCGAGGTGGTCGAAATCGGCTCGAAAAGCACGCTGCAGAAAGGCCAGCGAGTGATCGTCCCGTTCACGATCAGCTGCGGCCAATGCTTCTTCTGCGAGCGCCAGCTCTACAGCTGCTGCGACAACAGCAACCCGTCGCACACGTCCGACGCTTCCGAGTTTGCGATCGGCTATCCGATGTGCGGGATCTTCGGCTACTCGCGGCTGACCGGCGGCTACGCCGGAGGCCAGGCCGAGTATGTCCGCGTTCCCTATTCGGACGTCGGCCCGCTTCCGGTCCCCGACCATCTCGAGGATGAGAAGGTCCTGTTCCTCACCGATATCCTGCCGACCGGCTGGATGGCCGCGGAGAATTGCGGCATCGAGCCCGGCGACACGGTCGCCGTCTGGGGCTGCGGACCGGTCGGCCTGTTCGCCGTCCAGTCCGCTTTCGTCATGGGCGCGCGCCGGGTGATCGCGATCGATCATTATCCGCGGCGGCTCGAGCTTGCGAAGAAGTTCGGGGCGGAAATTCTCGATTATCGCGAGGTCAATGTCCTTGACGCGCTTGCCGAGATGACCGGCGGCCTCGGCCCGGACGCGTGCATCGATGCCGTCGGCATGGAAGCGCACGGCCTGATGATCGACAACGTCGCCGACAAGATCAAGGCGCACATGTTCCTGACGACCGACCGCGCCCACGTCCTGCGCGAGGTGATCTACGCCTGCCGCAAGGGCGGCCGGGTGTCGGTTCCGGGCGTCTACGGCGGCTTTGCCGATAAATTTCCGGTCGGCCCGTTCATGCAGAAGGGCCTGACGATGAAGACCGGCCAAACCCATATGCAGCGCTACACCAGGCCGCTGCTCGAGCTGATCGAGCAAGGGAAACTCGACACGACCTTCCTCATCTCGCACCGCGCTTCGCTCGAAGACGCCCCGCAAATGTACAAGCACTGGCACGACGATCAGAACAGCTACACCAAGATCGTTCTGAAGCCCGAAATGGCGAAGGCGAAGGTCGAGCGCGTGAGTGAGGACGCCGCCGCCGCCTGAGGATCGTTGCCGGCTCGGAACAGTAACCGCTGCGATGCGCTTGTTTCGCGTTGAGCAAGCGCGGAGCAACGATGGCTGCCGACGGGAGAGGGCAAAGCAGCGACAGAATTTTCATCCGGCGGGTGCTGATCGCACTCGGTCTGTTCGCATTCTTTTTCCTAACCTGGGAGCTGCGCGGCCTGGTGCTGATGCTGTTCGGCGCCGTGGTCGTTGCCACCGTCTTCCGGGCAATCGCCGATCCCATCCGCCGCTGGACCGGGGTTCCGGAAGGGATCTCGCTGGCAATGGCGGTACTCGTCGTCGTCGCCATTATCGGTGCCATCGGTTTCCTGTTCGGGTCGCAGATCGGCGCCCAGTTCCAGACGCTCGGGGCGACTCTGCCCAATGCCTGGGAAGCCTTCGAACGCCGGATTGGCGACATGGGCTTTGGCGACCAGCTGGAGGAGCTGGTCGCCGGCGGCGGCGGCGCCGGGGTCCTTTCGGCCGCGGGGCGCATGGCGATGGTCGTCACCGGCGGGATCGCGGATACGCTCGTCGTGATCTTCGGGGGCATTTTCCTCGCTTCGCAGCCGCGCTTCTACAAGTCCGGAGCGATCAAGCTGATCCCGCCGAAGAGGCGCGAGCTGATCGCCGATGCGATGGACCACAGCGAGCGCGCGCTCCGGCTGTGGTTGAAGGCGCAGCTGATTTCGATGACGGTCGTCGGGACGCTCACCGGTCTTGGACTGTGGCTGCTCGGAATGCCGTCGGCGCTGGCGCTTGGGCTGATCGCCTTCGCCCTCGAATTCATTCCTTTCGCCGGGCCGATCCTCGCCGCCATCCCGGCGGTGCTGATCGCGCTCCTGGTCGGTCCGGAAATGGCGCTGTGGGTGGCCGGGCTCTATCTTCTCGTGCAGCAGCTGGAGGGCAACGTCGTTTACCCTCTGATCCAGCAGTGGGCGGTGCACGTGCCCGCCGCCGTGTTGCTGTTCGCGCTGATCGGATTCGGCATGCTGTTCGGAATCATCGGCATCATTTTCGCCGCTCCGCTCACCGTCGTCACCTACGTGCTGGTCAAGCGATTGTACGTCCAGGAGGCGCTCGACACGCCCACGCCGATGCCTGGCGACGACGAGTGATTCTTCAGGCTGCGACGCCGAGCATGTGAAGCGCAACGCCGGTTCCGGCGGCAAGCAGCACGGTGGTGGCGATGCCGAGGCGAAGCCGGAACAAGGCGAAGGCGCCGAGCAGCGTCAGCAGCCCCGCCCAGGGATCGAGAGTCGCGAGGATCGGCAGGTCGAGACGCAGCGGGCCGGCGCCGATGTGGACGATTTCAGCGAACAGCGCGTGGATCGCGAACCACAGTGCAAGGCTGGCGATCACCCCGACCGCCGCGGCGAGGATTCCGGCGAGCGCCCCCGACAGCCGCGCATTGCCGCGCAGCCGTTCGACATAGGGCGCTCCGGCGAAGATCCACAGGAAGCAGGGGGCGAAGGTGACGAAAGTCGCGACAAGCCCGCCGATCGTGCCCGCGAGCAAGGGGTCGAGCCCGCCCGGGTCGCGATAGGCGGCGAGGAAGCCGACGAACTGCAGCACCATGATGAGCGGTCCCGGGGTGGTTTCCGCCATGCCAAGGCCGTCGATCATCTCGCCCGGCTGAAGCCAGCCGAAGCGCTCGACCGCCTGCTCGGCGACGAAGGCGAGGACGGCATAGGCGCCGCCGAAGGTCACCAGGGCCGCGGCCGAGAAGAAAGAGGCGACCTGAGTCATCACATTGTCCGGCCCGAGGAATGCGGCCAGCGCGGCGACCGGAGCGAGCCAGGCGACCAGCCAGGGAAAGGAGCGGCGGATCAGGGACGGGCCGGGGGGTACGGGAGCTGCGGCCTGTGGGTCGTCGCTGCGACCGCGGTTGATCCACCAGCCGGCGATCCCCGCCGCGACGACGACCACCGGAAAGGGTATGACCGTGAAAGCGATCAGCAGGAAGGCGGCGAGCGCGACCCAGCGCTGCCAGCGGTTGCGAAGCGCCCGCGATGCCAGGCGCCAGAGGGCATGGACGACGATCGCCAGCACCGCCGCCTTGAGCCCGAACAGCAGTCCCTCGACCGCGCCGACGCCGCCGTAAAGGACATAGGCCCAGCTCAGCGCCATGATCGCGGCGATCCCGGGGGCGATGAACAGCAGCCCGGCGATCAGCCCGCCGCGGACGCCATGCATCAGCCAGCCGACATAGGTCGCGAGCTGCTGCGCCTCCGGACCGGGCAGAAGCGTGCAGAAGTTGAGCGCGTGCAGGAAGCGCTGCTCGTCGATCCATTGCTTCTCGTCGACGAGGATCCGGTGCATCAGCGCGATCTGCGCCGCCGGGCCGCCGAACGACAGCAGCGCGATCCGCGTCCAGGTGCGGGTTGTCTCGGCGAGGCTTGGGGCAGGGCGGGCAGCGGCCATCGCCGCCGACCTATCAGATTTCGAGCAGCGTATAAGGCCGCCCGAACTTTTCGCGAAGGACGAACTGGGCGCAATTGTAGACCGGCGTCCCGCGCATCGTCCGGCCTTCATATTTGCCGTGGTGGGCGTGGCCGTGGACGACCGCCCTGACATTGTCGAAGCGGTCGATTGCGTCGGCCAGCCGGGCCGAGCCGAGGTATTGGAAAATTTCGAGCGGCTCGCCCTCGAGCGTTTCCGCGATCGGCGAATAATGCAGCACGGCGACGGCGCGGTCGGTGCGCAACGAGCGAAGCGCATTCTCGAGCTTGCGCGCCTCGTTGACGGCGACGTCGACGAACGCCTTGATCTCCGGCTCGCCGAACGAGGCGAGCTCGCCGCGGCCGTAACCGCCGATGAATCCCTTGACCCCGGCGAAGCCGACCCCGTCGATCTCCACCGCCTGCTCATCGAGGATGGTCATGCCGGCGTCGTGGAGGATGCGCGCGACCTCGTGCGGCTGGCCGCATTCGTAATCGTGGTTGCCGAGCACTCCGAGCACCGGGATTTCGCAGGCGCGCAGATCCTCGGCGAGGATTTCGGCCTCGCTGGTCTTGCCGAAATTGGTGAGGTCGCCGCACAGCAGCAGGATGTCCGCCTGGCTGGAAATCTCGAGGAAGAGTTCGCGGTAGGGAGCGGCGCTGTTCTCGGTGACGTGAAGGTCGCCGATGGCGGCGACGGTCATCGCGGCTTCATTGCTGTTGCTCATAATCCTCTTCGAGATTGCCGACCGCTTCGGAAAAGCCCCATTCGTTGACGTCGATCATATAGTCGCGCGGACTGAAGATGCGGCCGCGGCACACCCTTTTGTCCGGCTCGGGCATTTCGAGCTGGGCGCCGAGCCGGTCGAGCAATTCGTCCATCAGCCAGCGCGGCACGAGGTTGCGCTCGCTCGGGTAGATGAAGCGGAAATTGAGGAGCGCGATCAGCAGCACTTCCCAGTAAAGCTCCATGTGCGACAGCAGCCGCTTCCAGTCGATGTCCTCGTGACGCTTGAGGATCATGTGGGCGACGTCGGCGCCGTCGTAGCGGTAGCGGTCCTGGACGAAGATTTTCGACCAGACGAATTCCGTCGGCGGCACCAGCTTGACCGTCGCGTCGAAAATGCGTGCCTCGGGAGCGCCCTGGAACCATTTTTCGGTGACGTGGACCGACGCGGTCGGCATGTTGAAGATGATGTCGACGAACAGCTCGTCCTTGACGATCCGCGCCAGCCAGCGCTCGTCGATGACCTGCACGTCGTAGCCGTGATCCTTGAAATAGGAGAGCATGCGCAGGCTGTCGCCAGCGGTGGCGAAGACGTCGACGTCCTTGGTCGGGCGCGAAATGCCGGTGTAGCAGGCGAGCGCGTAGGTTCCCGACAGCAGGAACGGAATCCCCGACTCCGCCATCATCCGCACGCATTCCGAGTAAAAGGCCTCGGCGGTCGCCGGAGCGTCGAATTGCTGGGGAGGCGAAAGGTGGGTCATCTGCGAGCCACTAACGGGGTGCTACCCGCACGGTTCCGGTGGGGGCGGGGCCCGGGTTCGCGCCCTAATCGGCTTCCGCGCGCGCGTCCTCTTCGTCTTCCGCCCGGCTCAGTCGCTTGAGCGGTGACAGCAGCCACAGCGTGGCGACCATGGCGACGGCGAGCATCACCGCGACATCGTAACTGCCGAGGCCGACCGACACCCCGATCGCGCCGGTCGCCCACAGGCTCGCGGCCGTCGCCGTGCCGCGCACCGAATCCTTCATCCTGAGGATTGCGCCGCCGCCGATGAACCCCATGCCGGTGATCAGCCCCTCGACGATTCGCGCCATCGCCTCGGGGTTTTCGGCAACCAGCGCCTCCGATGCCTGGATGAAGCCGCACGACGCGACGGCGACCAACGGGAAAGTGCGAAGCCCGGCGCTTCGCTCGTGCTGCTCGCGGTTCCAGCCGACCGGGAAAGCGAGCAGATAGGCGGTGCCCAGCGCCGCGAGGTGCGGCAGGATGTTGAAGTCTTCCGCTCCGAAGAATCCCGGCAGTTGCATCGCCCTCGCTTAACTCGGGAGGAGGATTTTGTAACGCCCCGCCTCAATCGGGGCGGCTGAGCACCCAGGAACCGCCGATCAGCGCCGCTCCGAGCGGGACCAGCGACCAAGGCCAGGACAGCACGACGAGGCCGATGAGCGCGCTCGCCGCGAAGGCGAGCGCTGCCGCGCTTTTGCCCCGGCGGCTGATGGCGCCGCGGCTTCGCCACGCCTCGATGTGCGGCCCGAAGGTCGAATGGCCGACCAGCCGCCGCTCGAGCGCCGGGCTGCTGCGCGCGAAGCAGAAAGCGGCGAGGATGACGAACGGCACCGTCGGAAGAAGCGGCAGCAGCAGCCCGATCGCGCCGAGCGCGAGGCTGGCGAAGCCGGCGACGAGATAGCCGAGGCGAACCATCGCCGCATTGTGCAGCAGTGCCGCGCTGGGACAAGGGTCTGGCTGCGCTGCCCCTGCGCCCCGCTTTGCCAACCGGCCGCTAGTATGTTCGCCAGGCGAACGACCGCGCGTCCCTGCCCACCCGGACGGGCGATCCCGAGCAAGTCGCGCTGTGCACCATGAGAAAGCCTCGGTAGATATAGACGATCTGCGATCCGGCGGGCGACACCTCGGTCATGCCACCGCGCGTGCAGCCCGGAGTATCCGTGTAAGGAGACGATAGCTGCACGGTGTGAAAGCTCAGCGTGTCGCTCAGAAACAGCTTTGTCGCCGTCGCATCGATATAGTTGGCCGGCTGGCTGACGGTGGTGATGTCGGTCGTTCCCCCCGATCCCCACGATTTCAGCCGGTTGCTGCCGTTTTCCACAAACAATATGGAGTTTTCCAAGGCGGTCAGCGAATTGATGTGGGCTTCGAAATGACGGGTGGCCGTTCGCGCTTCCGGCGCGACTGCCCATGCCTGTCCGCAGGAGTCGGCGACGACGAGGGTCCCGTTCATCAGATAGTCGAGGTCGCCAAGGATGCAGGACGATCCAGTCGGGACATTGACCGAGTACGCACGTCCGTCCGGCTGGCCGCTGGCAAGATGCGGTTGGACCATGAGGACCCGCTCGGACTCGATGAAGGCGATCTCCCCGCCACCGTCGTTCGAGCGCATCGCCATCCGGTTGATCGGCGCGCCGGTGCGCGACGCGGTTTTGCCTTGATAGACCTTGGTTCGTCCGGTGCCGTCTGGATTGACGAGATAGATCGCATCACCCCGGCTGCCGCCCTCGGCGTAAGCGATTGGCGGCGCCTGGGCGTAGGCACCGGTGGTGGCGAGCAGGCCCGCGAGGGCGAACAGAGTCTTGACCATGCGCCTCTCCTGTTTTGCGCGATGTGGCCAGAGTCGCGTGGACTTGCAGTTCATGGCGTCAGATCGAGCGCCGGCACCACCCGGCTGTAAGGCAGCCCGGCTTCGTCGTTTAGTCGCTTCACCTGGTCCGCCGAGCTCGCCTCGAACAGGCACATGCAGCGACCGTCTTCCGGCGCGAAAGTGGTTCGGATGTAGCGGACGTCGCAGCCGTTCTGCCGCATCTCCTCGGCCTTGCCGATTGCCGCTTTCTGCGCGCCGGCCAGATCGTCCATCGCGATTCCCGCGAGCTCACGCTCGACCATGAAAACAGACATTTTAGTGCTCCTCTCCTGTTTGAACAGAAATTAAATCAGGCAGGGATGCGCGGACAGCAGAAGTTTGTCATTGTTGCATAACCGCAGGTTATTGTGAGTCGTCGGCGGAGGGGTCGATGGAACTGTTCCAGATCCGCTATGTGCTTGCGGCGGCCGAGACGCTCAACTTCACGAGGGCCGCTGAACGTTGCAACGTGTCGCAGCCGGCACTGACCAAGGCCGTTAAAAGCCTCGAGCAGGAGCTCGGCACCGCGATCTTCACCCGCGAGGGCAAGCGCATTCGCCTCAGCGACCTGGGCCGTTCGCTGCTGCCGACGCTTCGCCAGATGCAGGAGCAGGCCGAGCGGGCGAAGAGCATCGCCCAGGACTTTCGGCTGCTCGACAAAGTGCCGGTGCGCCTAGGGGTGCTCGGAACGATCGGCTCGGTGCGAATGGCGCGCTACCTTGCCGGATTCCAGGCGACCTTCGAAGGTGTCGAGGTCGAGGTCATCGAGGCGTCCCTTGGCGAGTTGATCAACCAGCTCGACGAAGGCCGGCTCGACCTTGCGCTGGTCAACCCGTTTGAAGGCGTGCCGAAAAGCTTCCACGCCCATCCCCTTTATGAAGAGAAATATGTCGCTGTACTTCCGCCCGACCACCCTTTGGTCGAGCGCAACATCGTTCGGCTCGAGGACCTTTCGGGCGAGCCCTACGTCGACCGCCTGTCCTGCGAAATGCGCGACATGTTCACCGCCGTCTGCAAGGATTGCGACGTCCAGCTCTACGCCCGTTTCCGCTCCGAGCGCGAGGATTGGGTGCAGGCGATGGTGCTCGCCCGGATAGGGATCGCGGTGATGCCGGAATATTCGGTCACTGTCCCGGATCTCGTGCAGCGGCCGATCATCGACCCGGCGATCAGCCGAACCATCGCTCTGCTCAGCGTTCCGGGACGGCCGTTCAGCCAGGCGACGGCGGCGATGGTGAGAACAGCTCAGGCGTTCAAATGGCCCGGCTAGGACGTCGCGTCTCGAGCGGTTGCGCGGCGGACCGTTGAAATCCCGGCCGGCGCTGGATCGAGGAGAGGGTGGCGCACCCAAGAGGATTCGAACCTCTGACCTCTGCCTTCGGAGGGAATGTCACACAGAGGGACGCAATTTTCAGGAATGGCGGAAATCCGTCAATTACGGTCTATCCGGCTCCATAAAAATCCACTGGAGTTTTCCGTATTTTTTCCGTACAAGTACCTCTGCCTTCAAAGGGCAGAGAGGGAACGGGAGCATGGCGGACCTCAGCAAAGTCAGTCACCGGGAAGCACTGAAACTCCAGCGGGAGCCGCATTGGCAGCGGCTTCGGCCAGGGTGTTTCGTCGGCTACCGGCCATCGGCGAAGGGCGGGGCGGGAACCTGGATCGCCCGCGCTTATGATGATGATACCGGCAAGTACCGGCTGAAGGCCTTGGGCGACTATGGTGAGCATCCGGCAAGCGACCGATTCGCCAAGGCCAAGAGGGACGCTGAGCAATTCGCGGAGCTGGTGGAATCGGGCGGCCACGTCCGCAAGGCCGCCGAGACGGTCGAGGATGCCTGCAGGGACTATGCGGACAGAAACCCGGATGCAGTCGGGCGCTTCAAGCGGTTCGTCTATTCCGATTCGATCGCCAAGGTGAAGCTGGCGCGGCTCCGCAAGCACCATCTGCTCGAATGGCGAACAAGGCTGGCCGACACGCCTGCGCTGGTTAGCCGAAACAAGGGCGGCGAGACGCGCACTCGGCAGCGCGCGCCATCGTCGATCAATCGCGATATGGTCGTTCTGCGAGCGGCGCTGAACAAGGTTCTGCCGCACGGACTGCCGGGAACCGACGCGGCATGGCAGGAAGCCCTGCGGCCTATCAGGAACGCGGACAGGCAGCGGACGCTGCGGCTCGACCGCGATCAGCGCCGGGCGCTGCTGGCGGCGCTACAGGAGGACGTGCGGCCGTTCGTCGCGGCGCTATGCGTCATTCCCCTGCGGCCGGGCGCGCTGGCGGGCCTCACCGCTGCTGATTATGACAAGCGGACGCGCGAGCTCACCATCGGCAAGGACAAGAACGGCAAGCCTCGCCGAATCCTGTTGCCGGCGAACGCCGCACCGCTCTTTGCCGAGCAGTCGAAGGACAAGCTGCCAGCCGCGCCGCTATTTACCCGGACGGGCGGCAAGCCTTGGGATAAGCACACGTGGAAAGGGCCGATCAAAGACGCGGTGAAGGCGGCAGGGCTGCCGCCTGAAACTACGGCATACACGCTCCGGCACAGCATCATCTCGGAACTGGTAGAAGCCGGGCTGCCGCTGCTCACCATCGCGCAAATCAGCGGGACCAGTGTCGAGATGATCGAGCGGCACTATGGGCACCTAGACAGCCGCGCTGCCGCGGACGCGCTTGCGGGGTTGGCGCTGTGAGTAACGAGTTACACCCCCACGAGCTCGCAAAGGCGGCCCTAGAAGCCCTCGATGGGCGCGCCGATTTGGATTTGCTTTGGCACTACCTCACTGTTGCCATTGAAGAGCACGACCAAGTCAGCCGGAAATTCATCCCGGCAGATCACAAGCTCGCCGCATTGTCTCTTAAGGCGGTTCTAGAGCAGCTTCGAGATATGGCAGATTCTCAGGGCGATTCATCGATGATCTTGAAGGTGGGGCATCGAGGGTCAGGACGCCCTCGAACGAAAAACACACCCAACGCCGAGCGAGAGGCCCAACGAAAGAGGCGCGGCATCTTTCTTTATGAGCGACTTATTTCAGAGGGGGCCGAGCCGAAAAACGCGTTGGCCGACGCGGCGAAAGAAGCGGGAATGGTGCGCCGCAATTTCGAGAGGGTACTTCAGGCACGGCGAGTACTTGATGATCCAGAACAGCTGGCCGAGTATGTTATGCGCGGCCCCGAAGAGCGTTATCTGGCCTTTTGCGCCGAGCGGGCCCGGACGCATTTCTCGAAAGGTCGCGGCTGAAAATTGCCGCAATTATTGTCGTCGCAGAATTGCTGACACGCGGTCAAATGTGAGTAAATTGCATTGCCATTGACCTTTGGAGGCAATGGCATGGAACCGACCACCTACAGCATCGAGCAATTCTGCACCGCGCACGGCATCAGCCGGGGCACTTACTTTAACCTGAAGAAGATCGGCCTCGGCCCACGTGAGATGCACGTTGGCAGCCGCGTCATCATTAGCCGCGAAGCTGCCGCCGATTGGCGCCGGGAGCGGGAGCAAGCCGCCGCCTGAAACGAAAACGGCGACGAGGGGGAAGCCTCGCCGCCGCGATTCGGCACCCTGATTGGAAGGAGCCTGAAATGTCCGACCTGCTTACACTGGAACGCCCACAGTCTCAACTGTCATGGGCCGATGCCGTCGCCATTTTCCGCGAGCGCGACGTCGAGGCGAAAGCCGCCGTCGAGCGCGAATATGACGCCGAGGAAGCCGCAGACGACGCCCACCCGCGCGAGGCCCGCTTTTTCGACGTGTACAACTTGGGCATGGGCATGAGCCGGGACCGGGCCTTTCGCACGGCGCTCATGGCCTGTTGCCTTCGCGAGTTCGGCTGCACCGGCAAGCCCATCTATCCGAAGGAAGCGCGCGACGACTACGAAGCGCGGCTGCCGGAGATCACCGCCGAGGCCGAGCGCGTGGCTGATGAGTTCACCGAGTATCAGGAGCGCAGCCGCGCCGTCGATCGCAAGTTCCGGCTGGATGAGCTCGGCGAGGAAACCCGCGCCGCCTGGAAGCGATGGGCCAAGGCCCGCGACGCCCTGATGGCGATCCCCGCGCCGGACCATGCGGGGCTGCTGGTGAAGCTCGAAATCGCGCTCGACTGTGACCACGAGCACCTTCACGAAATCGCGCTCGCCGATGCCCGGCGGCTGCTCGGATCGGAGACGGCGTGATGGGCGACGTCGTCCGCTTTCGGCTCCAGCCGATCATCAAGGTGCAACAAGGTCCGGGCGGCGGCTATTATGTCGCCATCCGGCCTGCACCGCCGGACGTGATCTCGCTGCGGTTCTTTCCCGACGCCAACACCACCGCCGCCTTCGTCGACGAACTTCACGCCGAGCACGGCTGGCCTATCCGTCCCGATCCGGGCTGCGAACTTTATCAGCGATTTGACGGGGCCGCGTGATGCTCGCGCCACCGCCCCAGCCGCAGGTGCTGCTCGCCGAGGCCGAGGAAGGCGACGGCTTCGCAGTCACCGTCTGCCCGCCGCCAGCCGGCCCCGGCCATGATCGCTGCTTCCCCGACTATATCGCCGCCCGAACCTATGCTCGGCGCTTAAGATGGGCCAACGGCTGGGCGCTGGTCGACCGGGTCGACCCGCGGACCAAGCGCAAGGCCGAGGAGGCCGAGCAGCGGCGGGTCGAAGCGAAGCGGATGGGCCTGCGCTACGGCGGCCTCGGGGCCGCCTGAGCCTTCATGGGGGGGCTCTTTCAGCATTGGCAGCCGCGCTATGCCGAGCGCAATGTCGCCACCTTCCCCGTCCGCGACAAGCGGCCGTGCATCCGCGGCTATCTCAAGCTGGGCATCCCGGCTTCCGAGCAGCTCGCAATCAAGTTCCCGGCCGAGGATGCGTTCGGGCTGGCCTGCCGGCGCAATCGCATCACGGTTGTCGACGTCGACACTCCCGATGAACGCCTGCTCGCCGATGCCCTGTCCGAGTTCGGCCCGACTCCGTTCCTGGTCCGCTCCGGCTCCGGCAACTTTCAAGCTTGGTATCGCAACAACGGCGAGAGCCGGAAGGTCCGCCCGGACCCTCAGCGTCCGATCGACATCCTCGGCGATGGCTATGTGGTTGCCCCGCCATCCAGGGGCGCCACGGGCATCTACGAGATTATCGGCGGCAGCCTGGATGATCTCGATACACTGCCGACCATGCGCCGCCCGAATGTGCGCGCGAATGCGACGCCGGCGGCGCTGCCGGAGCGGATCGACAAAGGCCGGCGCAATCAGGCGCTTTGGCGGGAATGCATGAGGCTGGCGCGAGGATGCCGCGACGTCGCCGAGCTAGTGAAGGAGGCTGCGAGAATGAACGCCACCATGTTTTATGAGCCGTTGCCCGATGAGGAAGTGTTGCGGGTGGTCGCCTCGGCCTGGATCAAGGAGGTGTCCGGCGAGAACTGGTTCGGAAGCCGCGGGCGGGTTGTGCTCGACGTTACTGAGGTCGACGAGCTGCTCAAGAGCGACCCCGACGCATTCATCCTGCTTACCATCCTTCGCCGCCGCAACTGGGGCAACAGCGAGTTCATGGTCGCCAACGCGATGGCCGAAACAATGCCCGGCGGCGGTTGGAGGACTAAACGGTTCGCAGCGGCTCGCAGGCGTCTCGAACAGATCGGCGAGATCGAGATGATTCGACCGCCGAGCAGCTATCACGGCGCCGCGATCTATCGGTTCAAAGGTGGGCAGATATGACCACCCAATATAACTTACACCTTCCTCCTCTCTCCCCCCTCCTCCTATCGTGGGCCGGATCGACGCTCCGAACCGACAGGGCGGCAGCATGACGGGGGGCGGTCGAAACTCTTGGCCGACCATCGGGACAGCGGCGCCGAACCACGCTTACAACGCTAAACCAGTTTTTTTCCAGCGGCTCTCACGCGCGGGGGCGCACACGCGGGCGCGCGCGAGGGGGCCGGCAAAGTTACCGGGGCTCCGCCCGGAATGCGATGCGCCCCGAGTTTTTCCTTTTCCGCAAAACTCAATGCGGCCTCGGTTTTCGCGCAATGTTAATTCGCACGCAGAGAAATCCGGCGGGGCGTCGGTGTCCCGGAATGACGTTCAACAACTTATCGATGGGGGGTCAAAATGTCTGATGAACACAAGCTCACAAACCAAGACGCCATCACCTGCGGCGCTCAGCTGGTCGATGCGATCGAGCAAATCCGCGCTCGCCACCAATGGAGCGATGGCGACCTGCTGGCCGTCGTCACCGCGGCCTACACGGATATCATCACCCGCCGGCTCGGGCCGATGCCGGCGATCGAGTTCCTGCGGGATCACGCGGATTGCCTGGAAGGCGACCTGCTGAGCCCCAGAAATTGACTTTTTCCGCTTTTTGTGCTATTATGCGCAGCATATTCGCGCAGGCTATCCGACAGGCCAAGTTTCTGTCGGCCCTCCTGCTAAGTGTCCCCCGCCCCGAGCTGGCGGGCTCCGGCACCGGCCTAACGCTTTGACCACTTCAACAAGTGGCGGCGGGCCTGTGTCCGTCGCCGCGGGGGGATTACAATGACATACCAAGATATCGACTTCGCCGCGCTTAAGGCTCACGCCCGCAAGCTCGGCCATCCGCTGACCAACTGCGACGCGGAACTCAACACCGCCGGCTGGGCGACCCTTCACGGCATCCGCTCGGGCGCCAGGAAGGCCGCACGGGCAACCCTGGACGCGATCAAGGGCTCGGAAAGCGAAGAAGAGCTAGCCGCCAACGAGAAGCGCCACGAGGAGCTGATGAGCCTATTTGACGCCGTGCAGGCGGAAATCGAGGATCGCGACGCCAACGGCCAGCGTGAACCGCTCACACACACGCAGCGCGGGGCGCCAGTTCCGGGGGACGGCGAGGCGCCGGCCTATTTCGACGGTGCCGCTCCTGCCTATGTGGGCAGTCGCTCAGGCTGGTCCGACCGGGAGGGCCGCGAAATCCGCGTCCTGGCCCCGTCGGATAGCTTTGCCACGCGTAGCCGCTACGACGGCCCGAGCCTCGGCGCGATGCTCCGGGCAATGGTCACCGGGCCGCGCAACGATGCGGAACGTCGAGCATTGGCCGAGGGCACCGACAGTGCCGGCGGCTACACCGTGCCGGACCCGCTCGCGTCTCACTTCATCGATCGGCTGCGCGCTGCCTCGGTTACGATCCGAGCCGGCGCCCGCACCGTGCCGATGACCAGCGACACGCTGTCGATCGCGCGGCTGGAAAGCGACCCGGACATGGGCTGGCGCGCGGAGAATGCCGCGATCACCGAATCCGATCCGACCTTCGGGCGCGTGGCCTTCCAGGCCCATTCGCTCGCCGGCCTGGTCCGCTGCTCCCGCGAGCTGCTTGAGGACTCGGTGAACGTCGAAGCGATGCTTGAGAATGCCTTCGTCCAGGCGACCGCGCTCGCCTTCGATGTCGGCTGCCTCTACGGCACCGGACCCGGCAACAATCAGCCGACCGGCCTCGGCAACATCAGCGGCATCGCGTCGGTGAGCATGGGCAACAACGGCGCTGCGCTCACCAACTACGACAAGATCATCGATACGATCTACGAGCTGCAGCTGGCGAACGCCGGCGATCCCTCGGCGATGATCTACCACCCGCGCACCGGCGCCGCGCTGGCGAAGCTCAAGGACAGTCAGAACAACCCTCTGACCGTGCCCGAGATGGTGGCGAAGGTGCCCAAGCTGGTCACGACCAGCGTTCCGATCGATCAGACGCAGGGCACGTCCACGGACGCATCCTCGATCCTGACGGGCGACTTTAAGCGGATGCTGATCGGCCTCCGCAACTCGCTCCGCATTGAGATCCTGAAGGAACGCTATGCCGACGTTCACCAGTATGGCTTCGTCGCGTTCATGCGCGGCGACATGCAGGTCGAGCACAAGGCGGCCTTCGCCAAGCTGGTCGGCATTCGCTGATAAGGGCGGGCCGGTTTCCTTCCCGGCTCCCCAACTCGGGCGGCGGTGGTCCCAAAAGCGCCGCCGCCCATCCTGTTTCGCTGGGCTTGCCCGGCGAGGGGCGGCCGAGCCCGGATGAACGGCCGCGCCGCCCCAATTTTTGATCGGAGTCGCCTGTGAGCGCATTGATCGGCGCGCTTCGCGTCACCCTCGGCCTGGAGACGGCTGCGTTCGAAAAGGGCGCCAACCTCGCCGAGAAGAAAGCCGCGACCCTGGGCAAGCGCATGAGCGCCATGGGCAGCAAGCTCCAGGGGCTCGGCACGAAGCTGTCGGTTGGCCTGACCGCGCCCTTCGCCGGGTTGATGGCGACTGCCATCCCCGCTGCGACCAAGGCGCGCGAGGCGATGGCCCAGGTCGAAACGGGCCTGAAAACCATGGGCGGCGCCTCCGGCAAGACGGCCGAGGAGCTGAAGGCTTCCGCCAAGGCGCTTCAGTCGCTCTCGACCTTCGACAAGAACGAAATTCTCGGCAAGGTCACGGCGAACCTGCTGACCTTCGGCAACGTGTCGGGCGAGGTATTCGACCGCGCGCAAAAGGCGGCGCTCGACCTGTCGGCCCGGCTTGGCCAGGACTTGCAATCCTCGGCGATCCAGATCGGCAAGGCGCTCAACGATCCGATCAAGGGCATCACCGCCCTAAGCCGGGTCGGCGTCTCCTTCACCGCTGACCAAAAGGAAATGATCAAGGCGATGGTCGAGGTCGGCGATGTCGCCGGCGCCCAGAAGCTGATCCTTTCCGAGCTTGAAAAGCAATACGGCGGTTCGGCCAAGGCCGCGAGAGACGCCGCGCCCGGCTCGGACACGATCGACGCATGGCGGCAGTTTCAGGAAACCATCGGCGAGATAGCGCTGAAGGTGCTCCCGCCGCTAACGAACTTTCTCACCAAGCTTCTGAGCCTCTTTAACAACCTTTCGCCGGCAACGCAGACATGGGTTTTCGGGATAGCGGCGGTCGGCGCCGCCTTCGGCCCCGCGCTGCTGGCGGTTGGGTCGATGCTCAAGGTTGTCGCCTCGCTGCTGCCGCTGGTCCTGAAGATCGGCCCGGCCTTCATGGCGCTGCAGGCGGCGATGACCGCGGCCAAGGTCGCTGCGCTCGCCACGCTGCCGGCATTGACCCCGTTCCTGATCCCGCTGGCGGCAATCGCCGCCGCAGTCGGCGCGGTCTATCTCGCCTGGAGGAATTGGGACAAGATCACTGCCATCGTCCAGCGCATGGTGACTGGCGTGACGGCGTGGCTGGACAAGCTCCGCGCTCCGTTCGACTGGGTTGTGGACAAGACCAAGAAGGTCGGTGATGCCTTCTTCAAGCTCTATGACCGCGTTGTCGGCCATTCCTATGTGCCCGACATGGTGGACGGCATTGCCGCGCACATGCGTCGTCTGCACGGCGTCATGGTTGTTCCAGCACAACAAGCTGCGAAGCTGACCGCCGAGGCATTCGCTGGGCTGGAGCAGCGAATCGCGTTCCTGCTCGATCGCCTGTTCCCCGCACAGGCTCGCCATAATCAATTCCTCGCCGACCTTCGCGATCTTGAGATTTACGCCAAGCGCGCCGGCTGGAGCGTCGAGGAACTGGAGGCGGCGCTTAAACGGCTGACGGAGGATTATTGGAACTCGGCAATGCCCGCGTCCGAGGCAATCCGGGACATCGGCGAGCAGACGCGGGAAACGACAAGAGCGGTCGAGGAACTGGCGGAAAAGTCGCCGTTCCAGCGCTGGGCCGAAACCATCCCGCAAACGATGGCGCAAATCCGCGAGGCGATGCAGGAGGTCGCAGCTTACGGACTTGATCGACTCGCCGATGGCATCGCGGCGGTGATGACGGGAAGCCAGAAGCTCGGGGACATGTTCCGCGACGTTGCCCGGCAGATGCTGCACGACATGATTCGCCTCGCTGCCCGAATGCTGATCCTCCGGGCGTTGATGAGCGCACTGCCGGGCCTCTTTGGCGGCGGCGGCGCAGCCGGCGGGATCACTCCCGGCCTTCAGGCCGCCTCTGATCGTTTCCTCGCTGCCGGCGGCTATCTCGGCAAGCGGGCAATGGGCGGTCCGATCCGGGCTGGAAAGCCTTACCTGGTCGGCGAGCGTGGGCCGGAGCTGATCATGCCGAGGGCATCGGGCTTTGTCGTTCCCAATCACGCGCTCGGCCTCGGCGGCAGCAATGGCGGGCGTGGCGGAACGACCGTGATCCACATGAGCGGCGTCATCACCAATGACGAGTTCTGGGCCGAGATCGACCGCCGGGACCGCACGACGGTTGCCGCTGCTGCGCCGGCAATCGTCAGAGCATCCACAATGCACACCGCCCGCTCGCTCAACCGCCCGAGGCTCGGCTGATGCAGAGCATTGTCGAGGCCGCCGAGTTTTGCGACGGTGCGGAGCAGCTGATCGCAGCGAACATTCTCGAAGCTCTTGCCGGGCTGGAAAAGGTCGGTTTCGAGCGTTCGGTTATCCTTGCCGCGGCGCACCTCGCCGTCGCTGCCTTCGAGGCTCAGGGAGAGCCGCGCCAGTGATCGCCCTGCTGATCTATTGGTGGCAGGCGCGCGGCCGGTTCCTGCTCGGCGTGGCGGACAAGCGGCGACGGTTCCCGAATCGTTCCGCGCGGCCTATCGCGGCGCAATGCCCAAGCCGCCGACACCGCCCGACCTGAAACACTGCCGGAGCTGCAACAAGGTCATCGGCCCGCATAGGGGCTGGTTCGGGCCTGAGTGCCAGTGCGGTCGCGAGCCCGGGAATGCGCTCAGGGGCGCCCATGGCAGGGGGACGGACGGTTGATGCCTCTTTTCGTACATTTTCCGTACGATTATCGCGAGCATCGGCTAAGTCATTGAAAAGATGGCGCACCCAAGAGGATTCGAACCTCTGACCTCTGCCTTCGGAGGGCAGCGCTCTATCCAGCTGAGCTATGGGTGCGTGGCCGCCCCACTTAGTGAGCCTCGGCGCTAGCGGCAAGCGGGAGCGAGAAAGCCGCCCAGCGCTTCGTGCAGCTGGCGCCGCGCCGAGCCGACCACCATGCCGACGTGGCCGGCGGCGATTTGCACCGTCGGTCCGGCCGGCGCCGTATCGGCCGGGGCGATCCGGTCGCGCGAGGCCGTGAAATGAAGCGATTCGACCGCCACATCGCCGCTCGTCGCCCGCCCTGCCACCTGCCAGCGGCCTCGGCCGGGGAGATCGGCGGCGAAGAAATCCTCGATCAGCTCGCGCGCCGCGGGCAGGGGCAAGGGCTCGCCCGAATTCGCCCAATCCTCGAGGGCGACGAAGCGCCGCGCCTGCGGGCCTCCAGGCTCCATCGCGGCGAAGGCGGCGAACTTGGCGACGGTGCGGACCGGGTCGAGCGACCAGAACGCCGCCTGCAGAAGCTCCATCGGCATGGCGCCGAGCGATTCGACTGCGGGCGCGGCCGTCCGCCACAGGCTGTCCAGGGCCGCTCGCGAATCCTCCGGATACAGGCTGAAGCGCCACGGCGCGGCGACCGTCACGAGCTTCTCGACATGGGCGATATTGGCAGCGGCCATTGCCATCGTCCCGCCGAGGCAATAGCCGATCAGCGCGGGCGGCTCGCCGAGCTCGCGCAGCAAGGACACGAGCACTTGCTCGACGTGGGCCGTGACGCTGAGTCCCGAGCGCTGGCTCGCCTCGCCCCAGTCGAGGAGGAGGACGCGCCGGCCCATCGCCTTGATCGCCTCGGCCAGCGACACTTGCCCGTCGAGGTCGAGGATGCCCGGCGGATTGATCAGCGACGGGACGAGGACCGCCGGCGCTCCCGATCCGCCGTGGTCGCGAAGGCTGGCGCCGCGAACGCGCGCGATTTCCGGCCGCTGCGGGCGCGGCTCGGGCCGTTCCGCTCGCTCGTAGGCGGCCAGCCCCGCCAGCGCCCTGCGGGCGAGATCCGGGTCCTGTTTCGACTTCAGCCGGACCAGCTCGAGGAACAATGGCAGCGGCCGCGGCGCCCGTTCATGTTGCAGCGCACTCAGCTTGGATAGTAGATGGTCCCAATCTCGGGAGCGGTGCATGGCGAAATCTTCGGGCAAGGTGACGATCAAGAAGTACGCGAACCGGCGGCTTTATGACACCGAAAGCTCGACCTACATCACGCTCGACCGGCTCGCGCAGATGATCCGCGAGGGCCGCGAGTTCGAAGTGGTCGATGCCAAGACCGGCGAGGACATCACCCGCCAGGTGCTGACCCAGATCATCGTCGATGAGGAAGCGCGCGGCTCGACCATGCTTCCGGTCAATTTCCTCAAGCAGATCATCGGCCTTCACGGCAACGCGCTGCAGAGCGTGGTGCCGCAATATCTCGAGGCGGCGATGGACGCCTTCCAGCGCAACCAGACGACGATCCGCGACGCGTTCGGGAGCAATGTCCTGGCCGACATCGCCAGGCGCAACATGGCGATGTTCGAGGACGCGGCCAAGGCCTTCACCGGCAAGCCGCCGCCAGCGAAACAATCCGCCCGCGATGCCGAGGTCGAAAAGCTCCGGGCCGAGCTCGCCGAGCTCCAGGCCAAGGTCGACCGGCTGGCGCGCTGATGATGGTCAGGATGATTGCCGCGGCGCCGCTGGCGCTGGCTGCCGCCGCCGTCGCCTCCGCGCAGGCGCCCCAGCCGAGCTATGCGACCGCGCCCGCGCTGCCCGGCTCGTGGGGCTATCGGGCGATCGCCGGCGGCAGCGAGGCGGCGTTCGTCGACACCGCCGGGATCCGGCGCCTGGTCGTGCAATGCACGCGCGCCAACCGCGTGCTGTCGCTGTCGATGACCAGCGTGGCGCCGGCCCAGAGCCTGGTCGTATGGACCAGCAGCGGCTCGCGCGCCCTGCCGGCGAATTATGATCAGCGCTCGTTCCAGGTGGTTGCGGCCGTTGCCGCGCAGGATCCGTTGCTCGACGCCATCGCCTTCAGCCGCGGCCGGTTCGCTTTGTCGATCCCGGGATCGCCCGCCGTCGTGCTGCAGCCGCAGCCCGAATTCGAGCGGACCATTGAGGATTGCCGAATCTGAATTGCATTACAAGTCTTGCGTTATCGGCCGCGAGGACTCATCTTCTCTCCTGGCTTCAACGCAGCGAAAGGAGGTGATCCGATGTCTCATGGTTCAGCAGGCAGGTCGGAGAGGGGTGTTCGTAAAGCTTAGATGCTGACGGATGGCCACACCTCTGGCCGCTGACCATGTCGAAGGGGATCGCTGCACCGCGGCGGTCCCCTTTAACATATCTGGGGGATTGAGGGCGCGAGCCGCTGCCCCAGTGTTGTCGCTAGTCTTTGTTTCCACTTCGCGCCTTTGCCGCGCCGATGAGTAGCGCAACCGCCAATGCGATGAATGTAAGCCAGATCGGGAGGTAAGCTCTTGTTGCCCCAACCGCGCCGTAGGCGCTTGATATTGTGAGCACGCTGATCGTCGCACTCCTAGGTGTCGGTGGAGCACTGACCGCTGCCTTCTTCTGCTAGCCGGACGTTGTCGGTTCAATCGCCCTTGGCAAGAGCTTACGGAATGCCCGAGAAATCACGAAAGTCTCTGCGCGAATTGCGAAAGCGCTGTCCTACAGCCGCCATTTCATGATTTAGATTCGGCGATGGACCTGCCGCTCGCTTCATCGATGCCCCGTTCGCCGGCCAGCCGCCGCCGCCCCGCGCGCGCGCGCGTGCGTCCGCGCGCGCATGGGCTTGCTGCGTTCGCTGGTTTCGCGCCGCCCCGCTTTGGCGGCTTAAAGTCACGAAAATGGTCGCCGTGTACGGGACATTAGAGACTTTAGCGGGTTCCGGGGCCGTTCCGTGCCGCGCCATTCCGGGCTTTTCGCGCCGCCGCCGCGCATTGCCGCCCGAACGGCGTTACGGAACCGTTACGCGTCTGATGTGTCTTTCTGGCGACGAAAGGGAGGATGCGAATGGCTAAGTCGAGCAGGAAATCGTCTTCGGGCTCGTCATCCGGTTCGAAGCAAACCACGGTCGACAAGCTCGCCAAGGCGGCGATGAGCCGCGAGATGCTCGCTGCCGGGCTCGCGGCCGCGGCGGCGGCGATCAGCGCCAGCCCCAAGGCGCGCAAGGCGATCAAGGATGCCGGCATGGACGCTGCCGACACGGCGCAGCAGGCGGCGACCAATGTCGTCAGCAGCGCGTCGAAGCTCGGTTCGCTGATCGCCGAGGCGGTCGCCGACGCGGCGCAGCGGGTGCTGTCCGGCAAGTGGACCGAGGGCGAGGATTCGGGCGCGCCGGCGGCGTCTTCGGCGCGGTCGAGCAGCTCTGCGCGTCGCGCCCCGTCGGGCCGCTCCACCGCCAAAGGTTCGACCGCCAAGCGTTCGACCGCGAAGCGAGCGACGGCCAAGCCGGCAAGCGGCGCCGCCAAGCGCTCGACCGGCAAAAGCTCGACCGCGAGAAAGGCGCCTGCCAAGCGCTCGACCGCCGGCAAGTCGACCGCCAAGACAGGCGGGGCTGCGCGCAGCCGTTCGACGACGTCGCGGGGCCGCACCAGCTCGCGCGGGCGAGGCGGCACGAGAGGCGGCGGAACGACGGGCGGGGGAACGACCGGCTAGGCGGCCTGGCCCTCGAACTGCAGCCGGGCGAGCTTGGCATAGAGGCCGCCCGCCGCCGACAGGGTGGCGTGCGTGCCTTCCTCGATGATCCGGCCGCCGTCCATGACGATGATCCGGTCGGCGGCCCGGACCGTCGCCAGGCGGTGGGCGATGACCACCGTCGTGCGGGTCTTCATCAGCCGCTCGAGCGCCTCCTGAACGAGCCGCTCGCTGTGCGCATCCAGTGCGGACGTGGCTTCGTCGAGCAGCAGCAGCGGCGCGTCGCGGAGCAGCGCCCTGGCGATGGCGAGGCGCTGGCGCTGGCCGCCCGACAGGCGCGCTCCGCCTTCGCCGAGATAGGTGTCATAGCCTTGCGGAAGCGCCTGGAGGAATTCGTCGGCGTTGGCGGCTCTGGCCGCCTCGGCGATTTCCTCGTCGCCGGCGTCCCATCGGCCGTAGCGCAGATTGTCGCGCGCCGAGGCGGCGAAGATCACCGTTTCCTGCGGCACCAGCGCGATCCGCTTGCGGACCTCGGCGGGGTCGGCGTCGCGCAGGTCGACTCCGTCGAGCAGGACGCGGCCCTGCTGCGGGTCGTAGAAGCGCAGCGCGAGCTGGAACAGGGTCGACTTGCCGGCGCCGGAAGGCCCGACCACCGCCACCGTCTCGCCCGCGGCGATCGCCAGCGACAGCTCGTGGAGCGCCTTGTCGTCGGGCCGAGTCGGATAGCGGAAGGTGACATTCTCGAACGAAAGGGCGCCGAGCCCGGGTTGCGGCAGCGGCACCGGCTCGGCCGGAGCCCGGATTTCGGGGCGGGCGGCAAGCAGCTCGGCGATCCGGCCGGCGGCTCCGGCGCCGCGCAGCAGGTCGCCATAGACTTCGGTCAACGCCCCGAACGCCCCGGCGACCAGCGCACCGGTGAAGACGAAGGCGGCGATCGAACCGCCGGTCATCCGCCCGGCAGCGACGTCAATGGCGCCTTCGCGAAGCACCAGCACCACCGATCCGAACACCAGGGCGATGGCGAGGATGGTCATGATCGCCCGCGCCCGGAAGCGGCGCTTGCCCATGGCGAAGGCATTTTCGACCGCATGGCCAAAGCGATCGGCCTCGCGCTGCTCCTGGCCGAACGCCTGAACCACCTTCATCGCGCCGAGGGTTTCGGAGACGGTCGAGCCGACGTCCGCGATCCGGTCCTGGGCAGCGCGGCTGAGGGCGCTGATGCGGCGGCCGAAGAGGATCAGCGGGCCGAGCACGATGGGGATACCGATCACCAGCAAGGCAGCGAGCTTGGGGGACAATGCGAACAGGAAGACGATTCCGCCAAGCCCGGTGGCGAGGTTGCGAAGCCCGATCGACACCGACGATCCGACGATCTGCTCGAGGATCGCCGTGTCCGCGGTCAGCCGGGAAGCGATTTCGGACGGGCGGTTCTCTTCGAAGAAACGGGGCGGCAGGGTGAGCAGGTTGCGCTGAACCGCCGCCCGCAGGTCGGCGATCGTCCGCTCGCCGAGCCAGGAGACGAAATAGAAGCGCATGCCGGTGGCGATCGCGAGGACGATGACGATCATCAGCAGATAGCGGAACGCGGCCTCCACCGCCGGGCCGCCGCCGCCGGCGATGAAGCCCTGGTCGATCACGCGCTTGAAGCCGTAGGGAATGGCCAGGGTCGCGGCCGAGGAGAGGATGAGGAAGAAGAGCGCCAGCGCGATGCGGCCCTTGTAGCGGGTGGCATAGCTCCAAACGAGCAGCAGCTTGCCCAGCTTGGCTTTTCGCTTGTCCTCAGTGGTGCCCATCCCGGATCACGCCTAGCAGCGTGTCGGCTGAGCCTCAATTCTATTGCGGTGCAGCATCCTCCTCTTGCCTGGGGAGCAAATGGCGGCCACATCGGTTCACTCAGGTCACCATTCCCCGAGGTTCGATGCTCTACGACGCCTATGAAGTGCAACGCTCGCTGCTGGCTGGCGCGAGCAGGCTCGCCGGATTGGGCGCCGGATGGCTCAACAACCCCGCCAACCCCTTATCCTACAATTCGATGAGCCCGCTGGTCGCGGCCAGTCTCGACGTCTTCGCCCACGCCTCGGCGACCCGCGGCAAGCCGGAGTTCGGAATCCGTGAGACGACGGTCGGCCGGAAAACCGTCGCGGTGCGCGAGGAGGTGGTGCTTCGCAAGCCGTTCGGGCAGCTCAAGCGCTTCGTGCGCGAGGGCGTCGATGATGGCCCGCCGCTGCTGATCGTGGCGCCGATGTCGGGCCATTATGCGACCCTTCTGCGCGGCACCGTCGAGCGGATGCTTCCCCGCCACGATGTCTACATCACCGACTGGCGCGACGCGAAGCTGGTGCCGTTGTCCGACGGCAGCTTCGACCTCGACGATTATATCGATTATCTGATCGACTTCCTCGAAATGATCGGGGAGGCACGAGGCGTTCGGCCGCACATGCTGGCGGTCTGCCAACCGTCCGTGCCGGCATTTGCCGCGACTGCCCTGATGGCGAAGGACAAGAACCGCTGGCGGCCGAGCAGCCTGACGATGATGGGGGGGCCGATCGACACCCGCGCGGCGCCGACTGCAGTCAACACGCTCGCCACCCAGCGGCCGCACGCCTGGTTCCAGAACAACGTCATCGCCACCGTCCCGATCTACTATCCCGGCGCAGGGCGGAAGGTTTACCCGGGCTTCCTGCAGCTCGCCGGATTCATGACCATGAACCTCGGCAGCCACCTCATCAGCCATTGGGAGATGTTCAAGCATCTCGTCGTCGGCGACGAGGAAAGCGCCGACTCGACACGCGATTTCTACGATGAGTATCGCTCGGTCTGCGACATGACGGCCGAATTCTATTTGCAGACCGTCGACGTCGTCTTCCAGCGTCACCTGCTGCCCAAGGGCGAGTTCGAGCACCGCGGCCGCCGGGTCGAGCCTGGCGCCATCCGCGACACGGCCTTGCTGGCGATCGAGGGCGAGCGCGACGACATTTCCGGCATCGGCCAGACCCGGGCGGCGCTCGACATCGCTACCGGCGTCCCCGAGACGGGCAAGAAATACCTATTGGCGAAGGACGTCGGCCATTACGGCATTTTCAACGGCCGCAAATGGCGCGAGCGCATCGCCCCGGTCGTCGAGAACTTCATTCGCGCAAACGGCTAGCCGCCGCTAGAGGCGGTCCATCCGCAGCCAGCGGCGATCGCCGGCCCAGGCGCGCTGCAGGGCCGTCTCGGCCGCTGCCGCCTGCGCCCTGCGGCCAGCGGCACGTTCGGCCGCTGCCAGGCCGTAGAGCGCCCAGCCGTTGTTCGGCGATTGAGCAAGCGCGGCCATGAACGCGTCGCGCGCCTCATCGTATCTGCCGGCGCGGTACAGCGCGGCGCCGAGCGATTGATGGACGGGATAATACCAATAGGGCGGTTCCATATAGGGGATAGTTTGCTCGATCGCCGCCGCCTCCCGATACAGGCGCACGGCGTCGGGGAACTGTCGATTGGCATAGGCGAACCGGGCGCTGGCAACGAGCTCGGCAATTCTCAGAAGGTCGGGAGCCGGCACGCCCTGCTCAATCATCGACTGGAAATCACCGGTTTGCCGAAGCGCGCGGAGCTTGCCGATCTCGGCGTTGAAGCCCTGAGCGTTGCGCTGGCTGGCGTGCGCGACGGCGCGGGCATAATGGCGCATCCCGACGACATAGGGCAGCCTTGCGTCCGGCTCGCGCATTGCCAGAATCTCCGTCGGCGAGGCGAATTGCGTGGCGGCGAAGAACGGAGCGGCGTTTACGGCCTGTACCCATGCCACCTTGGCGCTGGTCTCCGGATCGAGCACCGACTGCAGCTTGAGCGCCTCCCGCATGGCTGTCGGCATGTCGCCCGCCATTTGCGCCGATGAGACGATGAAATGCACGTTGTGCGGATAATAGCCGTAGCGAACGAGGCCAGTGTCGCCGGACTGCTCGATCCAGGCCTCGTCAGCACGGGCGGCGGCGAGGTTCACGCGCATCGAATCCTGCCAACGGCCAAGGCGGTAATAGATATGGGCGGGCATGTGGACGAGATGGCCTGCGGTCGGGGCAAGCGGCGTCGCAAGCCGATCAGCGGCCGCCTCCGCCCGCTTCGGATCCGGCCCGTTCTCCATCAGGTGAATGTAAAGGTGTGCGGCCTGCGGATGGTCGGGATTGCGGCCAAGAACGGTCTCGACCAGCTGCACCGCTTCAGCGATCCGCGGGTTCGCCTGCTTGTCTGCGGTCCAGTAATCCCACGGGCGCGTGTCCATTGCCGCCTCCGCCGCGAGCAAGGCGATGTCATCGTTCGCCGGATGCGCCTTGGCGGCCAGGAGCATCGCATCGGCATAAGCGGCGTCGAGCGCGGCCCGGTCGGCTTGAGGATCGGCCGAGTAACGTCGCATCATCGCCGCGATCAGGGTCCGCTCGGCAGCCGTCGTTTGTGCCAGCGAATGCGCGCGATTGGCCGCTTCGATAGCCTTGGCGTTAGCATCGGCGTCCATGGGGGCGTTGATGTTAGGGCCATGTGCCATGGCTTCCCCCCACCAGCACATCGCGCAGGCGGGATCGAGCCGCTGCGCCTCGCGGAACGAGGCGATGGCGCCAGCATGATTAAAGCCATAGGAGAAGGCGAGGCCCTGGTCGAAGTAGCGCTGCGCAAGCGTGCTCGACGTGGTGATTGGGAAATGGATTTTCCCCAGCCCGTCATGAAGCGGCATCGTCGACAGGCTGTCGGTCTGAACCACGGCGGCCGCGATCATCAGCTTGGCGCGCATCGAACCGGTGCCGTCCTTCCCGCCGCACAGGCTCGTGACGCGCGTCGTCGGATCGAGGAAGGCGAGTAGCTCAGGTGAATATTCGGACTCTTGAGCCGGGCTGACGCTGATTAGCATGCCTGCAGCCAGTGTGAGCGCCAGCGGGCGCACCAAGCCGTCCATCGCAACCCCCTTCGTCTGGTCGGGAGGTCAATGACGGTAGCAGAAATGGCGCGAAATGTTGAGTATCCGACAGAGCCCAGGGTCAGGTCAGGAAACGTCTTCCTCAAGCTCGGCGATCGCCGCTTCGACCATCCGCGACCAGATCTCGGAGTCGCCCGCCTCGGTCATCCGCTGGTCGGGCTCGCGCATCGTATGCAATACGGCCAGCGCCTGATTGAGGTGCTCCCTCCAGACCAGGTCGACCTTTTCGCCGGCCGATGGGTCGCTGCCCTCGGCGTTGCTGCTGTGCGCGGCGCCGGCGAGTACCCGGGCAATGCGCTCGGCTAGCGGAGTCGTCGATTCGGGCATGCAACCGTCTCCTTCGCGAGGTGAAACCCGCAATTGCGATTACGGTTCATCTCTCGAGGTGGACTTCACCGCAGCGAAGACGCGCCTCAGCGCCCGGCGGGCAGCGATCACCAGCCAAAGCGAAAGAGCGACGAGGACCCCGGCGATCACGGCCGCCACGACAGGATAGGCGATGGCGAGCGACAGCAGCCCGACCGTGGCGACGTCCTCCCCGGTCGATACGGCGACGTTCGAATAAGGCTCCGGGCTGGCGTTGACGATGGTCCTCGCACCGGCCTTTCCGGCGTGCGCGAGAAGCGCCGCTCCGCCGCCCAGCAGGACGCTGCCGACCTGCCAGGCAGGATCGCCGGGATCGACGATGGCGAGGCTGAGCAACGCGCCGCCGACCGGCCGAATGAATGCGTGGATCGAATCCCATATAGAGTCGATCCAGGCGACCTTGTCGGCGAAGAATTCGGCGATCGCACCGGCGCCGGCGATGGCGATGATCCAGTTGTTGGCGAGCACGTCGAGCGCCGCGAGTTGCTCCGGCAGGTCGATCCAGCCGGTCTTCATCGCCAGGCCCGTCACGAACGTGACGAAATAGAGCCGCCAGCCGGCGAGCAGGCTGAGCGAGGAGGCGAGGGCGAGGATCTCGACCGCGTTCACGGGGCCAAGACTAATCGCCAAAGCCCCCCGGGAACAGGGGCGAAGCGACGGGGTGACAAGGCGGCGTTCTCGCGGCAGACAGCCGCCCATGGGAGAGCTTTCCGACCTCGAGCGCCGGGCCGAGACGAGCGGAGCCGCGGCGATGGACCTTGCCGAACGCCGGCTGCTTGGGATCGACTGCGAGCCGGACCAGAAGGCCGCCTATGAACTGGTCCGGCGCGCCGCCCGGCTGGGCCATGAGGACGGGCGCCGCGCCTGGGTTTACCTCACCGCTGCGGGCATCGGCCGCAAGGCGGATCCGGACGGTGCCCGAAAGATGCTCGCCGAGCTGGCCAAGGAGGACCGCTTCGCGGCCGTGCAGCTGGGCATCCTGCAACATGTCACCTGTCGAGCGAGGCTCGCGCAAATCACGCCGACGGTCATTTCGACCGACCCTTATCTAGCGCTCTACCCGCAGCTCTTCAGTCCGGCCGAGTGCCATTATCTGGCGGTGCTCGGAACGCCCTGGCTGCACCGCTCCTCCGTCCTGGGCCTCGATGGAGAGGCTCGGTTCGACGAGGTCCGGGACGCCGAATCCTGCAGCATCCCGCACCTCGCCGAGGATCTCGTCGTTCAGGAGATCAACCGCTGCATTGCCGAGGCGACGGGGACGCGGTGGGGATGGGGCGAGCCGCTCAACATCCTCAAATATTCCCCGGGCCAGCAATATCGGCCACATCATGACGGGACGGGCTCCGACAACGTTTCGGTTCGGTTGCTGACCGCGCTGATCTGGCTCAACGATCAGTTCGAGGGCGGCGAAACCGATTTCCCCAAGATCAACATCAAGGTCCGCGGCGGTGTCGGAGACATGCTGGTGTTCCGCAACGTCACCCTCGACGGCAATTTCGACGAGCGCATGATCCATGCCGGACTGCCCGTCACGCAGGGCGTCAAATGGATGGCGAGCCGCTGGATCCGGGGCGAGAACTATCTGAAGTAGACCGGCAAAGCCGCGCGGGTCCTACAGGACCTCGAACAGCCCCGCAGCGCCCATTCCACCGCCGACGCACATGGTGACGACGACATGCCTGGCGCCGCGCCGCTTGCCTTCGATCAACGCGTGGCCGGTCAGCCGCGCCCCCGACATTCCGTACGGGTGACCGACCGAAATGGCGCCGCCGTTGACGTTGAGCCGCTCGTCGGGGATGCCGAGCTGGTCCTGGCAGTAGAGCACCTGGACGGCGAAGGCCTCATTGAGCTCCCACAGGCCGATGTCGTCCACGCCTAGGCCGAAGCGCTGGAGCAGCTTCGGAACGGCATAAACCGGGCCGATGCCCATTTCGTCTGGCTCGGTGCCGGCGACGGCCATGCCCATGTAGCGGCCGAGCGGCTCGAGCCCGCGCTTTTCGGCAAGAGCAGAGTCCATCACCACGCACACCGACGCGCCGTCGCTCAGCTGGCTGGCGTTGCCGGCGGTGATCAGCTTGCCCGGCCCGCGCACCGGCTCGAGCTTGGCGAGGCCCTCGAGCGTCGTGTCGGGCCGGTTGCCCTCGTCCCTGTCGATGGTGATGTCGCGCATCGACACTTCGCCGGTTTCCTTGTCCTTGACCGCCATCCGGGCGGTGACGGGAATGATCTCGTCGTCGAACCGGCCTTCCGCCTGGGCGGCGGCCGTGCGCTGCTGCGAGCGCAGCGCATATTCGTCGCATCGCTCGCGGCTGATCGAGTAACGCTCGCCGACCACCTCGGCGGTGTCGATCATCGGCATGTAGACGCCGTTGTGCATCGACAGCAGCTCCGGGTCCGGGCCGAGCCGCATCTCGCCAGTCTGCACCAAGCTGATCGACTCGACCCCGCCAGCGACGACGATGTCCATGCGGTCGACGATCACTTGCTTGGCGGCGGTGGCGATGGCCATCAGGCCGGACGCGCACTGGCGGTCGATCGACATTCCGGCGACCGTCACCGGAAGTCCCGCCCTGAGCGCGGCGGTTCGGCCGATGGTGGTCTGCACGCCCTGCTGCAGTGCCGCGCCCATGACGACATCGTCGACCTCGGCCGGATCGACCTTTGCCCGCTCGATCGCGGCGCGGATCGGATGGGCGGCGAGAGTCGGGGACGGAGTCGCATTGAAGGCCCCGCGATAGGCCTTGCCGATCGGGGTTCGAGCGGTCGAAACGATCACGGCGTCGCGGGGCATCGATGGTCTCCTTGGATCAGTTGCGATCGCAATACCGGTGTCGTTCCACTTGTCGATTCAAACGAACAGCAAACCGAGCCACTGGGCGGTCAGCGCCGGCTTGTCTTCGCCTTCGATCTCGACGGTGACCGTATGGCGCAGGAGAATCTGCCCCGGTGCTTTCTGGTCGATGGAATCGAGCGTGAAGCGGCCGCGGATCCGCTTGCCGGAGCGAACCGGCGCGATGAAGCGCACACGGTCGAGCCCGTAGTTCACCGCCATCCTAAGCCCTTCGGGGACAAGCATCGTTTCGGCCGCCATTCGCGACAGCATCGACAATGACAGGAAGCCGTGGGCGACGGTGCCGCCGAACGGAGTCCGGGCGGCGGCCCGGGGGTCGACGTGGATGAACTGGCGGTCCTCGGTGGCGTCGGCGAAGGCGTCGATCCGGTTCTGGTCGATCGTCAACCAGCTCGATACTCCGACCTCCGTGCCGATGCGGCTGCGAATATCCTCGAGCGTGGCGGCCGGCATCAGTCCGCGCTCGGGCCGGTCTGGCGGTACGGGAGCACGAGACTGCCGTCCGGCGCGGCGGTGTAGGTGGTCTGGGTGGGGTAGGCGAACTCGATGCCGTTCGACCGGAATTCGGTCAGCAACTGGCGCATGATCGCGGAGCGGTCGGCGGCGATGCGGTCGATGTCCAGGGTAGCGTTGTCGTAAAGCAGTTCATGATCGAGGCTCGACTGGCCAAAGCCCGTCATTGCGCAGCGAAGAAACGAGCAGCCGGGGCGCGACTGGACCGCCGCCCGAGCGATCTCGGGCACGCGCTCGAGAAGCTCGGGGGAAGTCTGGTAGACGAGGCCAAAGGTCAGGGTGCTGCGCCGGCTGTGACCTTCCGCCAAATTGTGGATTTCCTGCTCGAGCAGCTTGGTGTTGGCCATCACCAGCTGCTCGCCGCCGAGCGAGCGCAGCCGCGTGGTCTTGAGGCCGATATTCTCGACGGTGCCGACGCTGGTTCCGTAACGGATGGTGTCGCCGCGGCGGAACGGCCGGTCGAACAGGATCGCAAGCGCTGCGAACAGGTCGGAAAAGATGCCCTGGGCGGCGAGGCCGATGGCAATGCCGCCGATTCCGAGGCCGGCGATCAGCGCGGTGACATTGACCCCGAGATTGTCGAGGATGACGATCAAGGCGATCGCGAACAAGGCAACGCTGATCAGCACCCGGATCACCGCGATGCCGTTGGCCAGGGTCGATTCGCCCGGTTCGTCCGCGGCCCGGCGGCTGATGGCTCCGAGGATTAGCTCGCGCGCCCAGACCGCCGCCTGGAGGGCGGCGGCGATGATGAAGAGGATGTCGACCAGCCGGCGAAACCGCGGGTGCGGCTCGGCGTAGGTGGTGACGATCGCCAGCGCCGCGGCGACCATGAAGAAAAGGCCGGTCTTGGCCAGCGCGCGGCCGACCACCGAACGCCAACTTCGGCATTCCGGATCGGCGGCGACGATGCGCGAACCGATTGCACGCAATACGAGCATGACGGCGACCAGCACGGCCGCGACCAGGCTGCCGATCAGCAAGGCGTCGCGGTTCCCGTCGAGCCACGGCCCGACATTGGTCCACCATTCGCCCCCGGTTGCCATTGCCGCCGTCATGGCGGCTGCAACAGGCGCGATCAAGCCGAAGCCGGCTTTCGCCGCCGACGGTGGGACGACAGGAACCTGAGGAAGGTCGCCTCGGTCGACGACAGCCACTTGCGCGCGCGCTGCCGTTTCAGTCCCTTCAGGGCATTGCGGGGACGGTCCTTGACCGTTTCGATGATTGCCGGATGCACATAGGACTTGCGGCTGATCGCGACCGTATTGCCGAGAGCCTCGGCGACCGGCTCGACCATCGTCTGAACGCTCACTCGTTCGGCTTCCTCGGCATCGAGCAGCTTCTCGAAGGCGATGACGCTCGCGCCCCACGTACGGAAATGCTTGGCGGTGAAATCGCCGCCCGAAGCCTCGCGGATATAGTGGTTGACGTCCGCCGATGTGATTGCCTGGGGTTCCCCGGAGCCGTTGACAAATTGGAATAGAGCCTGGCCAGGCAGCTCCTGGCAGCGACGCACCACTCGACCGAGCCGCCGGTCGGTGATCGTCACCTCGCGGACGATGCCATGCTTGCCGGCGAAGCGCATCTTCAGCTTGTGCCCCTGCTCGCGAACGTGCTTGCACAGCAGGGTCGTCGCTCCGAAGCTCTTGTTCGCCTTCGCATATTGCTCGTTGCCGACGCGCAGATATTCGGTGTCGAGCAGGCGTACGACGGCGGCAAGCACCATTTCGCGCGACAGGGTGCGACGAGCGAGATCCTTGTCGACCGCTCGCCGGATCTTCGGCAGCGCCGCGCCGAACTCGCGCAGCGCCTCGAACTTGCTCTTGTCCGCCTTAGCGCGGAAATCGACATGATAGCGATATTGCTTGCGGCCGCGCGCATCGATCCCTGTCGCCTGGAGATGGCCCCTGGGATCCTTGCAGAACCAGGCGTCCGTGTAGGCGGGCGGCAGGCCAATGGCGTTCAGTCGATCGATCGTCTCGCGGTCCGTAACTCGCTCGCCCTTTTCGTCGAAATAGGCCCAGAAGCGACCCATGCGCTTGCGGGTGAGTCCGGGTTCGGAATCGCTACTGTGGCGCAGCATCAGTCGGGGCTTCACTCCGGGCATCGGGGCGAATAAGCGAGCGGCGCTCGAAGGTGTTCCGGATGCCCAGGATTGCTGACTCAAAAGTGCTGTTCATGGCGACCGACGGTTTCGAGGAGTCGGAGCTGTTCGGTCCCCGCGCAATGCTGCTGGCGCGCGGCGCCGAGGTGCGGCTGGCGGCGCCGGAAAGGGTGCCGATCCAGGCGACGGTGATGGACGACCCCGGCAAGACCATCCGCCCGGACATGACAATCGCGGAAGCGCGCGCAGATGAATTTGACGCGCTGGTCCTCCCCGGAGGCGTGCGCAACCCGGATTCGCTCCGTACAGACGCGCAGGCCATCGCCCTCATCCGCGCGTTCGCCGGGCTGGAGAAGCCGATCGCGGCGATCTGCCACGGACCCTGGCTGCTGGTCGAAGCCGATTTGCTGCGCGGCCGCAGAGCGGCTTGCTGGCCGTCGATCCGGACCGACCTTCACAATGCCGGCGCCGAGCTCGTCGACGAGCCGGCGGTCGTCGACGGCCATATCGTCACCAGCCGCAAGCCCGAGGATATTCGCGAATTCACCGAGACTCTGATCACGCTGATCGAAAGCCGCGCCTAACCGGCTGGAAAGGATTTGCCGTTAGCTAGGCGGCGATGGACGGCACGCCTCGCGAACGGCTGATTGAATGGCTGGTCGACTCGCTTGCCGCGGCGAGCCTGGCGGCGGCGAGCGCTTTTGCATCGCTCGAGCTCGGCGGCTCGATCGGCTGGTCGGTCGCGGCTGCCTGCGCCGGATTTCTTCTCGCCTATGCCGGGCTGCGCGGGGTTCAGCCGGAACCGGCGACATATCCGCTCGCGGCGTTCGCCCCCGAAGCCGTGGAAACGGGCGGAGACGTCGACGAGCTGCTGCTCGGGCCCGAGATGCTCATCGCGGTCGAGGCGGAAGGCAGCGAGCTTGTTCTCGACGACATCCTGGCCAGCATCGCGCCCGACTCGCGGGTGGTTCCGACTGTTCCAGCCCGACCGGCTGCCGACGGCCGGCGAGCTCAAGGCCAGCATCGACCGGCACTTGGGCAGGGCCGGGCCGGAATGCACACCACCCGACGCCACCGAGGCGCTCCACCAAGCACTGGCGGAGCTGCGACGCTCGCTGAGCTAATTCCTATTCTTCGCGGATCGTGAGCGCCTCGAGCCGAAGCCGGATCGACCCATCAGCCAGTCGATCCGGTCCGTCTTCGACGCCGATGTCAGCGACGATTTGACCAGGAATTTCAAACTCCCGGTCGGAAATTCCCGCTGTCAGCAGGCGCGCGAGCGCCTCCGGATCAGGTCCCGAAATGCGCAGTTCGATGCGATGGCGCTCGCCGACGAACGTCAACGACTGCCAGTCAATTGAGACGATCTCACTGAGGATAATCCTATAGCGTGCGTCGGCGACGGTGGCGAGCAGAGCCCTGAGCAAGGCCGCGGCGGCCCTGGAAATGACCATTCGGGTCATTGGCTTGCGCTCAGATAGGCGCGGACCCGGGCGGCCGTCTCCGCCCTTGGCTCTCGACCACGTCTCAAGTCGAAGACGAAGCGGGGATCGCCAAGGGCAGCCCTGCCGAATCGAGTCGGGGGCATATTGCTATGGCGAAGGTATTTCTCGATTTCTCGGAGCAAGTGCACTCTTCATTCCTTATCGTTCGTGCGACTCGGCTCCTCATCCATTTCCAACGCATTTCCTACTTGTCTAGGTAAATTCCTATAATTAAGACCTTCCCAATCATGCTGCTCGAGCCCCGCCATGTGATTGAACAGCTCTGCGCCGAACGCGGCGAGGACTTCGCTGGCCTGTCGCGCATGCTGGGCAAGAATCCTGCTTATATTCAGCAGTTTGTCCGGCGCGGCATACCCCGAAGGCTGCACGAGGAGGATCGCCGCAAGCTCGCCCGATATTTCGCCATTCCCGAGTCGATGCTCGGCGGGCCCGACCTCTCGGAAAATGATTTCTCCAAGGGTCTGGTGGCCGTTCGCCGCGACGCTGTGCGGGTATCGGCGGGGCCGGGGGCAATCGCCGCCGACGAGTCGGGAAAGCCTTATTTCGCATTCGACGATCGCTGGCTGAGGGCGCTGACGGCGACGCCGGCCAGCCAGTTGACGATCATCCGCGTCGAAGGGGACTCGATGGCGCCGACGCTTAACACGGGCGATGACATCCTCGTCGACCTCGCCGATCGGACCGAGCGGCTTCGCGATGGAATCTACGTGCTTCGGGTCGACGACGCGCTGCTGGTCAAGAGGCTCGCGCTCAATCCTGTCGCGCGGAGGGTGACGGTGCAGTCCGACAATCCGGCCTATGCCGACTGGCCGGACTGCGCGATCGGCGACATCCATTGCGTCGGCCGGGTCATCTGGGCAGGCCGCAGGATCAGCTGAGCCCTAACTTCGACGGTCGGCGAGCCAGACGAGCGCGGCAGCGCCGATGCCGACGGCGGTTCCGATCAGAACGCCCAGGGACGGTTCGCCCCAGACGACGCCGCCGATCAGCCCGGCCAGGACCCCCATGGCGATGAATATTCCGCCCGATTTCCTTGCCGGCTGCGCCATCGCCTGCTGATGGCAGAGCGAGGCGCGACGTTCCAATGCAAAAATCACCCGGAATATGGTTACGGCCGCGTTGACGAGCTTTGTCGGCAGTCGCGAAAGGCCCGCCGGGTTAATCGGCCGCCATGCAACCGCCCTATATTTCCAACCGCCTCGCGCTCGCCGACGCTGCGGAGCTGCTCGATCGCTTCGGCGATGATGCAGGCTTCGAGGCCGCCGCCCGCGCCGAAGTCAGCCGCGAGTCCGGCAACGTCCTGCGCTTCTGCCATTGGCGGCAGATCGAGCGGGTGATCGCGACGTTGAGCAGTGAGGAAGCAAGCGGCACAATCCACTAAGCGCCGATTTGCCATACTGGCGCCGTTCAGAAGCGCCGGTTACAGCTAGGTCCATGATTTTACGGGGAGGGTTGGTGCCGGGACGGGCGCTGCGGTCTGCCGCGACCATGGCCGCGCTGGCGCTCGCCGCACCGGCTGTCGCCCAGACCGCTCCCGCAGAGCTCGACCCTTCGGCGCCGCTCGATGCAATGCCGGACCTCGGCGTCGACTGGCCCGACCTCGACAGCCTGCCGCAGCCGCTGGCACAGCCGTTGGCGGCGCCGACCGCTCCGGAGCCGGTGGTGATTGCCGACGCGTCCGCCGAACAGCGCTATGCGGTGACCGTCGAGGGACTGTCAGACGTCCCGACGGCGGCCGAGCTCGCCGAAGCCTTCGAGCGCCAGTCGTCCCTTCGAGCGGAAGCGGACGAGCCCGCCAATGCCGCCCAGATCGACTGGCGTTCGCGCGCGGACGCCGAGCTGCTGACCGAGCTTCTGCGGTCCCACGGCTATTACGACGCGTCGGTCGAGCCTCGCATCGAGCGGGCGAACGGCTCCCTCCTCGTCATCCTCGCCGCCGACCCGGGCGAGCAATATCTCTTCGAATCTGTTGCGCTTCCCGGGATCGAGCGCGCCGGCCCCGAGGCCGCCGGCCTGGTCGAGACTTTTGGGGTGCGGACCGGCGATCCGGTCATCGCCTCGGAGGTCATTGCCGGCGGGATCGCGCTCAAGGTTGCTCTTGGCGAGCGCGGCTTTGCCCTTGCCGAGGTCGGCGAGCAGGACATCGTCATCGACCACGAGACGCATCAGGCAAGGCTGGTGCTCCCGATCGATCCCGGGCCGGTGGCGGCGTTCGGCGTCATCCGCGTCACCGGGCGGCCGCCCTTCAGTGCCGCTCATGTCGCCCGCATTGCCCGTTTTGAGCCTGGCGAAACGTTCAGGCGCTCGCGGCTCGACGATTTGCGGCGGGCACTCATTGCGACCGGCCTCGTCGCGACCGCGGAAACCCGGGTCGTCCCGGCGGCTGACGGCCGGACCGTCGACGTCGCGGTTCATCTCGAGCCGGCACCGATGCGCACCATCGCCGGAGAGCTCGGCTACGGCTCGGGGGAGGGGGCGCGGATCGAGGCGAGCTGGCAGCATCGCAATCTGTTCAACCCGGAAGGCGCGCTGACTCTGCGCGGAGTCCTCGGCACCCAGGAGCAGCTCGCGGCAATCGCCTTCCGGCGCAATAATTTTCTCGAGCGCGACCAGGTGCTGAACCTGCTGGCTTCGGCAAGCCACACCGACCGCGTCGCCTATGAGGCAAGAACCTTGCTCCTTTCGGCCGGGATCGAACGGCAAACCAACATCATCTGGCAGAAAAAATGGACATGGGGAATCGGCGCCGATCTGCTGGCGACCAACGAGCGCGGCGTGTTCTCCAACCCGGCGATGAAGGAAACCCGCACCTTCCTGATCGCGGCGCTTCCCGTCAGCCTCGGCTATGACGGCAGCGACGATCTGCTCGACCCGACTCGCGGCTTCCGGCTGAGCGGCCGAATCAGTCCGGAGATCTCGGCCCGCGGCGGCAGCTTCACTTATGCCCGGGCCCAAGTCGACGCGAGCGGCTACCAGCCGGTGTCGCCGAATGTGGTTGCAGCCGGGCGAGTCCGGCTCGGCACTATCGCCGGCGCTCAGGCGAGCGAGATTGCGCCCACCCGCCGCTTCTATTCGGGCGGGGGCGGCTCGGTGCGCGGCTACGGCTATCAGCGGCTTGGCCCTCGAGATTTGGACGGCGATCCGGTCGGCGGCCGCGGGCTGGCCGAATTCGCGCTCGAGGCGCGGTTTCGGGTCAAGGCGTTCGGCGCCGATTTCGGGATCGTCCCGTTCCTCGACGGCGGCACGCTCAGCAACGACATCCTGCCGGGAAGCGGCCGCTGGCAGTTCGGGGCGGGAATCGGCGCCCGTTATTATTCGGGCTTCGGGCCGATCAGGGTCGATGTCGGCACTCCGCTCAACCCGCGCCAGGGCGACAGTCCGATCGCCGTGACCGTCTCGCTCGGCCAGGCCTTCTAGCATGGCCGAGCCCGAAGCCGCGGCAGTCACCGCCGGGCCGCCCGAGCGCCGAAGCCTTCGCCGGGACTGGCCGCGCGTGCTTCTGCGCGAGCTGGCGACCTTGATCGTCGGCCTGCTCGTGGTGCTCGCAGGACTGCTTGTCTTCCTGGACACGGCTCCGGGCCATCGCTTCGTCGCCGACCGCATCGCGCGGATGGAAACGGATTCCGGCCTCAAGATCAAAATCGGCCGGATCGAGGGTTCGATTTTCGGCAGGTCGCAACTGAAGAACGTCGCCGTCTCCGATCCGCAGGGCGTGTTCCTGACATCGCCCGAGATCGAGCTCGACTGGGCGCCTGGCGCGTGGCTGTACAACGCCCTGCACGTCGACCGGCTGGCCGCCGACCGCGTCCGGCTCCTGCGTTTGCCAAAGCTGCGCGAAACGGCGCGCCGCGGGCCGATCCTGCCGCGATTCGACGTGCACGTTGGGGAACTCACAATCCGGCGGCTCGAGCTCGCTCCGGAGGTGACGGGCGAGGCGCGCAGCGGCGAGGTGCGCGGCAGCGCGACGATCCGAGCCGGCCGCGCCATGGTCGATCTGCGCGCCGCTCTGGACAATGGCGGCGACCGACTTGCCGCAACGCTCGACGCCGACCCGGACCGCGACCGATTCGACCTCGACGTTCGGCTGCAATCGCCGGCCAACGGGCTGGTCCCGGCGATGCTTGGCTGGCGACGCGCCATCGATTTGACGGTCGAGGGAGACGGCAGCTGGAGCCGCTGGCGCGGCAGCGCGGCCCTCGACGTCGCCAATCGCCAGGCGGCCCGGCTCGGGCTCGGTGCCGACAGCGGCCGCTATCGACTGACCGGCCAGCTCGCAGTTGCCCAATTCGCCTCGGGCAAGCTGATGCGCCTGACGGCGCCGGTCGTTCAGGTTCGCGGCGACGCCAGGCTCGAGCGGCGGGTGCTCGACGGCGAGCTGGTAATGCGCTCGCCATCGCTTCGCGCCGTCGCCCGCGGCGGCGTCGATCTCGCCGCCGGCCGCTACCGGGCGCTGAGGCTCGGGATCGATCTGCTGCGCCCACCGGCCTTGTTCGCCAACATGACCGGCGACAATGTGCGGATGGCGTGGACTCTGAACGGGCCGTTCGCCACCGCCGATTATGCCTACCGGCTGAGCTCGCCGAGAGTGGCGTTCGACGGCACCGGCTTCGTCGACGTCCGCGCCGAGGGGAGGGGCCGGCTGTCGCCATGGCCGATGCGGGTGCCGCTTCGTCTCCAGGCGCGGGCGATCACCGGAGTCGGCGAGGCAGCCGGCGAAATCCTCGCCAATGCCAGGCTCGAAGGCATGCTGACCGTCACCCCGACCCATGTCCGCGGGGACGGCCTTCGCCTGACCAGCGACAAATTGCAGGCGCGCGTCGCACTGCTGATCGACCTCGTCACCGGGCGGTTCGAGGTCCTGCTGTCCGGCGGAATGACGCGCTACTTCATCGAGGGGCTCGGAATCGTCGACGTCAGCACCGAGCTCAGGGTCGTTCCGGGGTCGGACGGCCGCGGCTCGCGGGTCGTCGGCAGCGCCAAGGCCTGGGTGCGCCGCCTCGACAATGCTTTCTTCCGCGACCTCGCCGGCGGCCTACCGAGGCTCGAAACGGAGCTCGAACGCGGGCCGGACGGGGTCCTGCACCTGCGCAACCTCGAGCTGTTCGCGCCTGACCTGCGGCTGTCGGGGTCAGGGCGGCGCAACCGCGACGGCTCCTTCCACATCACCGCTCGCGGCAGGCAGGCGGAATATGGCCCGCTGACCATGACTCTCGACGGGCCAATCGAGCGCCCGCGGCTCGATTTCCTGTTCGACCGGCCGAACGAGACTTTGGGTCTCACCAACATGCGGCTGCTGCTCGAGCCGACCGCAGCCGGCTTCGACTATCGCTCGTCGGGCGGATCGCGGCTCGGACCGTTCACCAGCACCGGCCGCATCCTGCTTCCGGACGGGGCGCCGGTGGTGATCGCGATCGCTGCGCTCGACGTCAGCGGCACGCGCGCCCGCGGCGATCTGCGCTCCGACCCGGGCGGCTTTACCGGAACGCTGGCCGTCGCCGGCGGCGGGCTCGACGGAACTTTGGCGTTCAGCCCGGCCGGCGCTGCCCAGAGGATCGAGGCCCACCTGACGGCGGCGAGTGTGAGCTTCCCCGATTTTGCCATAAGGTCCGGGCGCCTCGACGGCATCATCGTCTTCGCCGAGGGCCGGACGACGCTCGACGGCGTGGTCAACGCCCGCGGCTTCGAGAGTGGCGGCATCAGCCTCGCCCAGCTGACGGCGAACGCGCGGCTGGTCAACGGCAGCGGCCAGGTACGGGCCGCCTTCGCCGGGCGGCGCGGCGCCGCTTTCGATTTCTCGGCGCTGGCCGACGTGACGCCGGACCAGGTCCGCCTGACCGGTCGCGGCGCCATCGACCGGCGGCCGCTCGTGCTCCAGCAGCCGGCGGTCTTGACCCGCAGCCGCGACGGCTGGGCGCTGGCACCGGCGACGGTCAGCTATGCGGGGGGCCGTGGCGTGATTTCCGGCCGAAGCGGCTCGCGGCCCGAATTCCACGCTCAGCTGCAGGCGATGCCGCTGCAGATCCTCGACGTAATGTGGCCCGACCTCGGCCTTCGCGGGAGCGCGACCGGGCGGGTCGACTATGCCTGGCGCGGCGAACGCAGTGGGCGGGCGAACCTCACCGTCCGCGGCCTCAGCCGCTCCGGCCTGGTGCTTGCCTCCCAGCCGATCGATGTGGGGGTCAACGCAGCCGTGGCCGGCAGCCAGGCGGCGTTGCGCGCGGTGGCGGTCAGCAACGGCCAGACCATCGGCCGCGCCCAGGCCCGCTTCGCGCCGATGGGCGGCGGACCGCTGCTCGCCGAGCTGATGGACGCGCCTCTGTTCGCTCAGCTGCGCTACGCCGGCCCCGCCGACACGCTGTGGCGGCTGTCGGGCACCCAGATCCTGGACCTGTCGGGGCCGATCGCCGTCGGCGCCGATATCGGCGGGCGACTGGTCGACCCGGCGATCCGCGGTTCGCTGCGAACCCAGAATGCCCGGCTCGAAAGCGCGGTCACCGGGATGGTCATCGACCAGCTCAACTCAGAAGCACGGTTCGCCGGCCCGCGGCTGGTGTTCAGCAAGATCGAGGGGCGCACATCAGGCGGCGGTGCGGTCAGCGGCGGCGGCACTGTAACCTTTGGCGAAGGCCGGACGGCGCTCGATCTGTCGTTCAATGCGGCCCGGGCGCTTCTCCTCAACCGTGATGACATCGCGGCGCGGGTGACCGGGCCGCTGCAAATCCGCTCCGACGGCAGGAACGGGACCATATCCGGCACGCTCGCGCTCAACGGTGGTCGCTTCACCCTCGGCCAGGCGAGCGCCGCGGCCGGCGTGCCGAGGCTGCAGGTGCGCCACACCGGGCTCGACCCCGGCGATGTCATCGACGCGGCCGATCTCCATCCGTGGCGACTTCGACTCAACGTCGCTGGCGGCGATCTCGAGGTTCGCGGCCTCGGCATCAACAGCCGATGGCGCACGGATGTCGACATTGGCGGGACCGCCGATGCGCCCCGGTTCACCGGCCGTGCCGACCTCATCCGCGGCAACTACGATTTTGCCGGGCGCAACTTCCGCCTCAGCCAGGGGATCATCCGCTTCCGTGGTGAAAGCCCTCCCGACCCTCAGCTCGACATTCGTGCCGAAGCTCAGGTCCAGGGTCTCGACGCCAGCGTCCGCGTCGGCGGGACCGGCCTCCGGCCCGAAATCACCTTTGCCAGCATTCCGGCGCTTCCCCAGGACGAATTGCTCTCGCGCTTGCTGTTCGGGACCTCGATCACCAACCTGTCGGCGCCGGAAGCACTGCAATTGGCGACCGCCGTCGCCGCGCTGCAGTCGGGCGAGGGCAGCCTCGACCCGATCAACGCCGTCCGCCGCGCGATCGGCCTCGACCGGCTGCGGATCCTCCCGGCCGACGTCGCCGCCGGCCAGGGCACGGCGATCTCCGCAGGCAAATATGTCGGCCGACGCCTGTTCGTTGAAGTGATTACCGACGGCCATGGCTATTCGGCGACAAGGGTCGAGTATCAGATGACCCGGTGGCTTTCGCTGCTGTCGTCGATCTCGACAATCGGCCGGACCAGCGCCAACGTCCGAGTCAGCCGCGACTATTAGCCGGCGAGCGTGCCGCCAAGCTGCTCGACCGTCAGCCGATCCCAGCGCGATGCCCAGGGCGACGTCTCACCGCTGGAGTCGCGCAGATAGTCGGGCGTAACCCAGCGCTCGGGAGCGACGGCCGGCCGGCACTTCGCCAGGCGGTGCATGTCGAACCTTTCGTGGAACCGAAGGCCGGACTGGTTGCCCCGCGACCAGCATACGGTGGCCGCGATCCGGCCTGCCTCGTTCAGGTCGACGTAGACGGTTGCGCCTTCGGGCAATGGGGTCGCCCGTTCGATCATCGCCCCCCGGCTGGAGATGTTGCGCAGCCGCGCCGTGTCCCACTCGTAATCGTGGTGGACGATTGCGTTCCAGATCAAGGGATGGCGGGCCTCGTCGCGCTTCTGATGCACTTCGGGACCGGCGGTAGCGGGATCATCCGGCTCGTCACTGACCGTCGGCTCGCTGGTCTCGAACTCCGGAAAACTGCGCCGAATGACTTCGCGAAGCATGCGATCGCGCGTCTTCCGATTGCAGTCGAGGCGGGTTTCGTGGGCGAACTCGAGGCCGAAGCGGTTGCCTCGGATCCAGCGGACGGCGCATTCGACCTCGCCATGCTCGCCGAGCACCAGCTCGACCTTGTCCCACAGGCCCGCGGTCAATTCGCCTTCGACCATGGCGCCACCGCCCGACAGGTTGATGAGGGAGACGACATGCTCGCTGCCCTGATGGCGGACCACGACCTGCTCCTCGGTGAGTCGATGGCGGTCAGACTCGCGATGGTTGCCGCGCCGGCCCTCCAGGCGCGACACCCTGATCTTGTGCAGACCATCGGACGCGACACCGTCGCCGGCGATGCGCTTCTCGTCGACGAGCGGCGAATCCGGAGAGATGCCGGTCTTGCCGGACCGGAGTGCCGCCCGGAAACTGTTCGACGCAGGCTCATCTGCCATGCGCCGAGCATCGCTCACGGAGGTTACCGAAAGGTGACCGGCGCCTAGGCGGAATAATACATGTCGAACTCGACCGGGCTCGGAGTCGTCTCCCAGCGCAGCACCTCGTCCCACTTCAATTCCATGTAGGCGTCGATTTGGTCGTCGCTGAACACGTCTCCGCGGGTCAGGAACGCGCGGTCGTTGTGAAGCGCGACCAGGGCCTCGCGAAGCGAGCCGCACACGGTCGGAACATCGACCAATTCCTGCGGCGGCAGATCGTAGAGGTTCTTGTCCATGGCGTCGCCGGGATGGATCCGGTTCTGGATGCCGTCGAGCCCGGCCATCATCAGAGCGGAATAAGCGAGATAGGGATTGGCGGTCGCGTCGGGGAAGCGGAACTCGACGCGCTTGGCCTTCTCGCCGGCCCCGTAGGGGATTCGGCAGGAAGCGGAGCGGTTGCGGCTCGAGTAGGCCAGAAGCACCGGCGCCTCGAAGCCCGGCACCAGCCTTTTGTAGCTGTTGGTGGTCGGGTTGGTGAACGCGTTGAGGGCGCGGGCGTGCTTGATCACCCCGCCGATGAAATAGAGCGCCGTCTCGGACAGGCCAGCATAGCCGTTGCCGGCGAACAGCGGCTTGCCGCTTTTCCAGATCGACATGTGGGTGTGCATGCCGCTGCCATTATCCTTGGCGATCGGCTTGGGCATGAAGGTCGCGGTCTTGCCGTAGGCCTGGGCGACCATGTGGACGACATATTTGTAGACCTGCATTCGGTCGGCGGTTTCGACCAGCTTGCCGTAGGTGAGGCCGAGCTCGTGCTGGGCAGGCGCGACTTCGTGATGGTGCTTGTCGCACGGCAGGCCCATTTCGAGCATGGTCGCGACCATCTCGCCGCGGATGTCGCCGGCGCTGTCGACCGGGGCGACGGGGAAATAGCCGCCCTTGGCGCGCGGCCGGTGGCCGAGGTTGCCGCCGTCATATTCGCGGCCCGAATTGGCCGGAAGCTCGATGTCGTCGAGCTTGTAATAGCTCGCCGAATAGCCGTCCTCGAAACGGACGTCGTCGAACATGAAGAATTCGGCTTCCGGGCCGACATAGACGGTGTCGCCGACGCCGCTGGCGCTCAAATAGGCTTCGGCGCGGGTGGCGGTCGAGCGCGGGTCGCGGCCGTAGAGCTCGCCGGTCGACGGCTCGACGATGTTGCACACCAGGATCAGCATCGGCGTCGCCGAGAAGGGGTCGACATAGACCGCATCCAGGTCGGGCTTCAGGATCATGTCGCTCTCGTTGATCGCCTTCCAGCCGGCGATCGAGCTGCCGTCGAACATGAAGCCGTCGGTCAGCTGGTCCTCGTCGATCGCGCCCGAGGCCATGGTCAAATGCTGCCATTTGCCTTTGGGGTCGGTGAAGCGCAGGTCGATCCAGTCGATCTCCTCGTCCTTGATCTTCGAAAGGATCTTGCCCGCGTCCCCTGCCATCACTTGCGCTCCCTCAATTGTGCCGCGAATCCGCGGCCGGCCCGAACGCAGGGATTCCAGCCGGCGGCCGAAGAGTCATGGGCCGGGTGAACTTTTCACTGACCCCCGTCCGCCGCCGCAATCGATTGCCCGTCGGCGTGCAAACGCGCTAGCTCGCAGGGACCGCGGCTGGCACACGGGGAACGGGGATGCGTCTCGGACGGATGATTCTATCGGTAATGGCCGCCGCCGCAGTCGGAGCTTGCTCGATGACTGCAGAGTGGTGGGTGCGCGAGGCTTTCTCTCGGGCCGGCTATTCCAAGCTTGAGGCGAGATGCACCGCCAAGGCTTTCACCGCCGCCATGCCGCAAGAAGCATTGTGGCAAGTCCGCAGCGACCTGATGGCTGCCGACCGTCCCGAACGATTTGCCGGCGTGGAAGAGCTGTTCGCCTGGCTCGGTCCGAGAGTCGACGCCGAGACCCTGCGCGTGCTCCGCCACTATGCGAACGCCTGCGAGGGCCGATAGTCGCCAGGCGGCTCACCGTGCCGCGGGCACCTTGATGTCCCGCAGCCGATCGCTGGTAGTGTAGAGGACGCACGGCTCGTCAGCCAGGCAGATGTGGCCGGCGCGAAACGCGCGAGGAACGGTCAGTATGCGCGGCGCTGGGCGGCGACCAGCATCCGCAGCAGCATCGCCACCGGGCGGGGAACGCCGACCTTGCCTTCGAGCCACAGGCTGACCGCCGAGCGCGATACGCCGATCGCGCCCGCAAGCTCGGCCTGGGTGCGATAGCCGAGCGTTCGCATTGCGCTCCTGAGCTCGTCGGGCGACATCGAGGCGAGGCGCGGGTCGTCCATGGCCGGCCGAGCTAGATCGCGTCCTCGCCGCGATCGCCGGTGCGGATCCGCACCGCCTGCTCGACCGGCAGCACGAAAATCTTGCCGTCGCCGATGCGGCCGGTGCGGGCGGCGTTCATGATCGCTTCGACGGCATTGTCGACGAGGCTGTCCTCGACGACTACCTCGACCTTCACCTTGGGCAGGAAGTCGATGACATATTCGGCGCCGCGATAGAGCTCGGTATGGCCTTTCTGGCGGCCGAACCCCTTAACCTCGGTGACGGTGATGCCGCTCACCCCGACCTCGTGCAGCGCGTCCTTGACGTCGTCGAGCTTGAACGGCTTGATGACGGCCTCAACTTTCTTCACGTCTCGCCCCTTGAAGAATGTTTCCGATCGTATCGCGGGCATTGCGCGCTAGCCAGCACCAATGCCGCAGCGCAGCAAGGCGGGTCCGATGCCGCATCCGCGCCGTATTTGGAAGGCAAGGGGTCGGCCGATGAAGGCAATCATCCTATCCGCCGGCCAGGGCTCGCGCCTGCTGCCGCTGACCGCCGACCGGCCCAAATGCCTGGTGCCGGTGGGTGGGCAGACGATCCTCGAATACCAGCTCGCGGGGCTGGCGAGGGCCGGCGTCCGCGAGGTGGCGATCGTCGGCGGCTATTGCTTCGACCGGCTGGTGGAGTTCGCCGAGCGCCGTCCGCACGGCGACCGGCCCGGCCTCATCTACAATCCGTTCCATGCTGTCAGCTCCAGCATCGGCAGCGTCTGGGCGGCGAGGCATCTGCTCGATGGGCCATTTTGCCTGCTGAACGGCGATACGTTGTGCGAGCCGGCCTCCCTGGCCGGCGCGCTGGCGTCGCTCGCACCAGGAGTGAATTTGCTGATCGAGCCGATCGAAGAGGGCGAGCATGACGACATGCTCGTCAGGGCCGAGTCCGGGCGGGTGCTCGAGGTGCGCAAGACTCTCGCCCCGTCGGCAGCGACTCACCGGTCGATCGGCATCGTCGCCTGCCCCGACGAGGACGGAGGTCCCTATGCGGCCGCCCTTGCGGAAGTGATTCGCGCGCCCCGCGGTGAGCAGCGCTTCCACCACGACATTGTCGACCTGCTCGCGGGCCGTGGCCGCGTTTCCGCGGTCGAGATCGAGCAAGGCGCGTGGCAGGAAATCGACAGCGCTGCCGACATCGACCGCTGGCTCGGCGCCTCGGACAGCGCCGCCGCCTGACTCAGCGGAGGCCGAGCGCCGCGGCGTGGCTGGCAATGCCGTTGCTAATCGAGAACTTTTCGAGCGATTCACGCGCAATCGGTGGCGGCGGGGGCCGATCCAGCGCCTCTGCAACCGCCGATCGAAACGGCTGAACGTCGCCGGGCGGCACAATTCGAACGCCGTCCATTTGCGTGAACAGCTGCTCGATCGACGCAGAGGCGGCGGTCGCGACGATCGGCACGCCTGCCGCCGCAGCTTCGAACAGCACGGCCGGCAATTCCTCGTAACGCGACGACAGCAGGAACAGCCGCGCCTGCTCGAAATAGGGCTGCGGGTCGGCAATGAAGCCGGCGAATTGCACGCGGTCGGCAATGCCGAGGGCCGCGGCCCGGTCGATGCAGGCCTGCTGGAGCGGGCCTTCGCCGATCATGACCAGACGCCACTGGCGGTCGGCGAGTCCGCCGACCGCGTCGAGCATCATCAGCGGGTCCTTTTGCTCGGTGAGGCGGCCGACGCTGAGCAGCATCGGCGCGGCGTCATCGGGCGGGCGGCTCCCTGGCGGCCGCGAGAGCAAGGCGTCGTCAATGTAGGGGTTGACGACCGTCTTTAACTTTGCCGCGCCCGAGGGGGCGATCTTCGCCGCTTCGGATCGTGCCGCTTCCGACAAAGTGAGCAGGACGTCGGCCGCCCCGGCGGCGCTGCGGAATAGCCGACGACGCACCCGGTTGTGGATATGGCCGGCGCCGGCGCGCTCGACCGGGTTGGTCAGCTTCAGCGCCAGCCCGACATCGCCGGCCCGCGCCCAGCCGTGGGCAAGCGTGACCAGCACGCTGGTATGATTGCCGGGCGACAGCAGGACGTCGGGGCGCAACACGCGGACGAGCTTCGCAAGCGGCCGCACCGCGCGCAGCAAGCCAAGTCCGCGCTCGACAGCCCGGCCGTTTCCGATGCTGACCACCCGCACCTCCGGGTCGAGGCGGTGCTCGAGCGGCCCGCCCGGGCTGACCAGCGCAAGCGTGACTCGATTGCCGCGGCGGGCGAAGCCATTGGCAAGGTGCAGCGTCACGCGCTCGACCCCGCCGGAGCCGAGCCGGTTGAGGGCGATGAGGATGTGGGGCGGCGCCGCGGTCACGACGCGTCTTTGCGCAAGAAGGAGAGGATGATCCGCGCCGCGTCCGCCGCCATCCCGGTCTCCCGGTCGCCGATGCGGGCGCGCCGCTCGGCTTGCTGCAAGGCGAGGAAACGTGGGTGGTCATCGAAGGAGCTGCGGATCAGGCGAATCGCGTCCTCCGGCGTGTCGGCGACCTCGCCGAGCCGCCACATCGGGTAGTCGCGGCTGCCTTGCCAATCGGCGCCGTGGGCATTGAGGAAGACGCAGGGCCGCGGCTGGACGAGGAATTCATAGACCTGGCTCGATACGTCGCCGGCGTAGATGTCCGCCGCGAACGCGTAGCGCATGTCCTGGGAGGCTTCGGAGCCGAGATCGACATGGACGCGGCCGGGAACCGCCAGCCGTTCCCACCGGCGCCATAACCAGCTCGGTCGCCGGGCAAACAGCTTCACGTGCGGGGCGACGATCAGGTTGAAGTCGCCGGTGCGCGCTGCGTGCTCGATCAGCGGGCGGGCGAACTTGTCCCACGAGCGAAGGCGACGCTGGGAATGCGGGTTGAACAGGACGGTCGGGGCGTCGTTGTCGAACAAGGGCGGCTGGGCGCTTGCAAGCCTTCGGCAGGTTTCCAGTTTCGGAAGGCCGATGGCGATCGCGCGGCCGGCCGGGACGAGCCCGTCCCCGACCAGGCGCTCGACCGTCGCCTCGCCCGGCGGGAGGACCAGGTCGAAGGCGCGCATCTTGGGCGAATAGCTCATCTGGCGGGCGCCGGCGCCGTGGTAGCAATAGACGAAACGTGTCGAACGGGGCACTCGGCCGCGGATTTCGGCGATGTGAGTCGTCGGCGTGACGATGGCGTCGAACTCGCTGAGACGCGCGATGTTGCGCGGCGACGCCAGCACCTGCTTCTTCATGTTGCCGAAGGCCCTTGCCGAGCGAAGGAGTCGAAGAGCGGCGGAGCTGTGCAGCCGCTCGTGCGGCACCGGCCTTTCAAACTGCCCCTGCTCGAGACGCGCCAGCAAGGGATCCACTGCCGGGTCGACCGTCAGGATGGTGAGGTCGACGCGCTCGTCGCGGGCAAGCTCGGCAGCAATGTCGGACACGTGGTACGCCTGGTACGGCTCAGCGCCATACAGCACCGCCAGGCGCAATCGCCTCCCGTCCGTGGACATCAGTTCAGGCGTACGGAGGCCGGTCGAGCCCGGCCGGGCTCCTGGTAAAAATCTCGCAGCCGTCCTCGGTAATACCGATCGAATGCTCGAATTGGGCCGAGAGGGAACGGTCTCGGGTGACCGCCGTCCAGCCGTCGTCGAGCATCTTGGTGTCGGCTCGGCCAAGGTTGATCATCGGCTCGACCGTGAAGAACATGCCCGGCCGGAGCTCGGGCCCTGTGCCTGCGCGGCCGGCGTGGATGACTTCGGGCGAATCGTGGAACAGGCGCCCGAGGCCGTGGCCGCAGAAGTCGCGGACGACGCTGTAGCGGTTTTTCTCGGCGTGGCGCTGGATGGCTGCGCCAATGTCGCCGAGACGGTTGCCGGGCCGCGCCTGCTCGATCCCGATCATCAGGCATTCGTAGGTGACGTCGACCAGCCGCCGCGCCTTCAGAGGGACGTCGCCGACGAAATACATGCGGCTGGTGTCGCCGTGCCAGCCGTCGAGGATCGGGGTGACGTCGATATTGACGATATCGCCCTCGCGAAGCGGCTTTTCGCCCGGGATGCCGTGGCAGACGACGTGGTTGATCGACGTGCAGCAGCTCCTCGTGAAGCCGCGGTAGCCCAGCGTCGCCGGCACTGCTCCGGCACGGCGCATGTAGTTGCGGACGATGTCGTCGATCTCGCCGGTGGTCACCCCCGGGACGACATGCGCAACGAGCGCGTCGAGGATTTCGGCGGCAAGGCGGCCGGCCGCGCGCATCCCCGCGAAGCCGTCGGGACCGTGCAGCTTGATGACGCCGTTGCGTGCCTCGATGCGGTCTTCCGGCGAAACGGTGATGTATTGAGTCATGGCGCCTAGATAGGCAATCGGGGGGGCGAAGTCACCGGAGGCCGAGTGAGCGATCCCGCAAAAGTCTGGACTGCCGCGCTGCTGGTGATCGGCGACGAGATTCTGTCCGGCCGGACTCAGGATCTCAACGTCGCCCAGGTCGCGCGCTGGCTGAACGGCGAGGGCATCCGCCTGCGCGAGGTCAGGATCGTCCCAGACGAGACGGCGCCGATCGCGGCCGCTGTGAATGCGCTGCGGGCCAGCCACGATTATCTGTTCACAACCGGGGGCATCGGTCCGACCCATGACGACATCACCGTCGACGCTATCGCCGCCGCGTTCCAGGTCCCGGTGATCGTCCATCCCGAGGCGCGGGCGATCCTCGAGGAATATTATGCCGGCCGGGGCGGAGTGAACGAGGCCCGGCTGCGGATGGCGCGTGTTCCGCAAGGCGCCGAGCTGATCCCCAATCCCCTGTCGGGCGCGCCCGGCGTGCGGATGGATAACGTCTATATTCTCGCCGGAGTGCCGAGCATCGCCGCTCGAATGCTCGAGGCGCTGACCGGCAAGCTCGAGGGCGGGCGGCCGGTCGTTTCCGTCACGATCGGAGCGTTCGCCGCGGAAAGCGACGTCGCCGATCTGCTGGGCGCGATCCAGGCCGCAAATCCCGGTGTTGCCATCGGCAGCTACCCGTTCGCCAGGGATGGCCGCTACGGTGCCAATTTCGTCGTGCGTTCAGAGGAGGAGGCGCGGGCCCGCGCATGCGCCGACGAATTGCGGCGAAAGCTGGCGGCGGCAGGCTTCGATCCGGTCGAAGGCGGAATTTAGCGGGTCAGTCCCGGCGGGGCTGTGGTGAAGCCGTGACGATCGCAAGCCTGGCGAGTGCCTGGGCGATGAGGTCGAGGGCCTGCAGCTGGGTTTGGAACCGCGAGGTGACGGCCACGTCCTCTGCCAGTTCCCCGGCGATTCGATCGAGAGATTGGGAGAATTGCTTGAGCTGGGCGGCGACGCCAGCCTGCCCATCGGTCGCGGCCTCCGTACCGGCGGCCGCCGGACCCTCGGCGCGCTGGCTCTTCGACTCGAAAACAATATCGTCGATTCGTTGCTGACCGCAGCTCCGACTGCCCTGCGGAAGCCAGTCGGCGACGGCGATCGGAGAATCAAACCGCAGGCCGGCCCGGCTGTGGTCGCGCCACACGACGCGGCCGGTGACGCTGAGGCTGCCCCGGCAAAGCTGGATTTCCTGTCCTTCATGCGGCAGCGCACCGCCCTCGACCTGGGCGCCGCCGCGGGACATGTTGCGGATGCGCACCGGCGCAGAGGATGTCGCGGCATAGAGCGCGGCCATGACAAAGACGTTGCTGCGAGCATCGATGCGCGCGTTGCCGGACTTGTCCTGCGGGTTCGGTTGCACTGCCGGCGCTTTGGGCGAAGGTGAGGTCACGTTGACTCCTGTTCGGGCCCTTTTGCGCAAGATCGGCTTATCACGGCTTAAGGATTGATCCGGAATGGATGCATTGGTTGCTCGGCGGTCGGCAAAGGCGGCACGGAAGCGGCCTCGTTCAGCCCGATCGACCTCCGTTGACCGGGGAACTGCCCAAACCTAAGTGAAGGGTCGCCGCGGGTATGATGTAGTGGCAGCCTGTCAGCTTCCCAAGCTGAACGCGCGGGTTCGATTCCCGCTACCCGCTCCACGCGCAGGCAATCCGGGGGATTGCTGAGCACGGAGCGCCCGAGCATGGCGAGCACGACTGCCGGTCCCGGACCGTATTGCTAGCGCACGCCGGGGCGCCCGCGACCCTATTGCACGCGCCGGCTCGACAGGATCCGGTTCGCGGTATCGACGATCACCTCGATCAGCTGCCCGGCCGAATTGCGCGCCCGAACCACCGTTTGACCCTGAGGGTTGGCCGTCCGCGACACTTCCGTCAGCCCGGCCCGCGCGAGGTCGAGAACCTGGCCGCGCTGAAGCAGGTTGGTGGCGATCCCGCCGACTGTCCCGAGCGCAGTGTTCGCAACACCCCCGACGGTCCCGACCGTGTTGTCGACGGTGCTCAACAGCTGGGTGATGATTTGCGGGTTGTTGTCGAGCGTCTGCAAAGTCCGTTCGATGATCGCCCGGACGTTATCGAGCCGGACGACGAGCGTCGCGGTCGCCTGGACGTCCTTGAGCTGGATTCGCACCTGGTCAATGTTCACGTCAGCGCCGGCGGTGAGCTTCAGCAGGTTGGCCAGCCGCGCGTCGAGAGCGATGTGGGCCTCGAGGTTAGCGACCTCGATGGTCAGATCGCCGACTGAAAGGTTGGGAATGTCGAGCAGGACGTCGGGCTGGTTGCCCGAAGCCGTGACCTGCTGGGCGAGCTGGGTCGATTGCGGCAATTGCTGGTTGCGGCGCTGGGCTTCGGCCGGCGTCGCCAGCCCGACCAAGGCAATGGCCGCCGCGGTGATCGCGAAAACACGCATGACATTCTCCCTGTTACTGCCTCTCAACGTCACTCGCCGGAAGCGGTTTCCTGTTGCCGATGGGGGTTCGCGATCCGGGCTTCGATGCGGACCGTGATCGCCGGATTGCGGATGGTCTTTCGACCGTTCGCGCGTGGTGCCCGAACGTCGACGACCGAGGTTCCCGGCGGGTCGGTCGTGACCGTGAGGCGAGCTTCGCCCTTCTGCTCGATCGTCAGCGACCGGGCACGAACGCTGGCGTGAAACTCGATGTCGGGTTGAACGGCCGCGGCCTGGAGCAGGGCTAGCGCGAGGAACATGGCCTTAGAACCGCGCCGGAGGCGCTCTGTTCCGGTCAACGAGATGGATAATTCGCGAGGGCTTTGCCGAGATCAGCAATCAGGTCGTCGGGGTCCTCGAGGCCGATGTGCAGCCGCACGGCCGGCCCTTCGAGCTTCGGAGCGAACTGCCTCGCTGGCAGCGGGTCGGCGGGGACGGCGAGGCTCTCGAACCCGCCCCAGCTGTAACCGATGCCGAACAGATCGAGGCCGTCGATCAGCGCGTCCCGCGCGTTGCGGTCGCCGCCGTTGAGAACGAAGGAAAAGAGCCCCGACGAACCGCGAAAGTCGCGTTTCCAATGCTCATGCCCCGGGCAGCTGCCGAACGCGGGGTGGAGCAGGCGAGCCACTTGCGGCTGCTCGGACAGCCATCGCGCGACCTTGAGCGCACTCGTTTCATGCTGGCGAAGCCGGACCCCGAGCGTCCGCAGGCCGCGCGCGGCGAGGAAGGCGTCGTCGGGGCTCACATACTGGCCGAAGGCGCGGCTCATCGCCGACAGCCGCGGCCAATGCCCGGCGGTGGCCGTGACCGAGCCGAGCATCACGTCGGAATGGCCGGAGATATATTTGGTGCATGCGAGGATCGCGAGGTCGACGCCATGTTCGATCGCCGGGAACAGCAGCGGTGTAGCCCAAGTGTTGTCGAGCAAGGTGGCGATTCCCCGGCGCCTTGCCATCGCGCAGATGCCGGGCACGTCCTGCACCTCGAAGGTCAGCGACCCCGGGCTTTCGAGGAAGATGGCGCGGGTCGCATCGCCGATCCGCGCTTCGAGCTCCTCCGGCGTCGCCAGCGGGTCGTAATAGCGCGTGGTAATGCCGAGCCGCTTGAGCTCGCCGTCGCAGAAGGCGCGGGTCGGAGCATAAGCGCTGTCGACCACCAGCAGCTCGTCGCCCGGCTCGAGCACGGCGATCAGGGCCATCGCCACCGCCGCCGAGCCAGACGGGTAGAGGCGGGTCCCCTCGGCGCCCGGCTCGAGCTCGGTCAGCGCTTCGGCCAGCGCCCACTGGGTCGCGGTGCCGTTGCGACCATAGCTCAAGATGCCGTCGCGCGGCGGGTAAGCCGAGCGCATCGCGGCGACGCTGTCGAACAGAACGGTCGAGGTCCGCGACACCGGCACGTTGACCATGCCGCCGAGCCATTCCACGCGCCGGCCCGCCGCGATCAGGCGGGTGTCGGGCTGCTTGTCCTTGCCGGCCATTCCGTCACCTGAGCGGCGGTTCGTCGAAGCTGCGCAGCTTGCGGCTGTGGAGCGATTCGCCCTCCTGGGCGAGCAGGTTGAGCGCTTCGATGCCGATCCTCAGATGCTGGCTGATCGCCCGTTCGTAGAAGGCGTTGGCCTGGCCGGGCAGCTTGAGCTCGCCGTGCAGCGGCTTGTCGGATACGCACAGCAAAGTGCCGTAGGGCACCCGGAACCGGTAGCCTTGGGCGGCGACGGTCGCCGATTCCATGTCGATGGCGACCGCCCGGCTCTGGTTGAAGCGGCGCGCGGAGAGCGTGTAGCGAAGCTCCCAATTGCGGTCGTCGGTGGTGACGACGGTGCCGGTGCGCAGCCGTTTCTTCAGATCGTCCTCCTCCTCGCCGGTCACGGTCACCGCAGCCTCGAACATCGCTTTCTGGACCTCGGCGATCGCCGGCAGCGGAATTTCCGGTGGGAGCACGTCATCGAGCAGATGGTCGTCGCGAAGGTAAGCGTGGGCGAGGACATAGTCGCCGATCGCCTGGCTGGGGCGGAGGCCGCCGCAATGGCCGATCATCAGCCACACTTCGGGACGGAGCACGGCGATATGGTCGCAGATCGTTTTGGCATTGGACGGGCCGACGCCGATGTTGACAAGGGTGATGCCCTGGTTGTCGCCGGTCATCAGATGATAGGCGGGCATCTGGTGGCGGCGCCAGTTGCCGCCGGCGATCTCGGCGTCGCCGCTCTCGAGCTCGCCGGGTCCGTAAACGCGGCCCGGCACCGAAAGACCCGTATAGGGCGTGCCGGGAGCCTTGAGCGCGTCGATCGCGAAGCGAACGAATTCATCGACATATCGGATGTAGTTGGTGAACAGTACGAAGTGCTGGAAATGCTCCGCCGGAGCGCCCGTATAATGCCTAAGGCGGGCGAGGCTGAAATCGGTGCGCGGAGCGTCGAACAGCGCGAGCGGCCGCGCCGAGTGGAGCGAGCTGTCCCAGGCACCGTCGGCGATCTCGTCGCCGATGTGGACGAGCTCGGAGGACGGGAACCAGCGCGACAGTTCGGCGGCGCCGATCCCGCCGAGCTCGAGCTCGCCGCCGTCGAGGACATAAGGGAAGGGGATTTCGCTCGCCGAGCGGCCGACCGAGACGTCGACCGAATAATCGCGCACGAGATGCTCGAGCTGCTCCTGGAGATAACGGCGGAACAGCTTCGGCCGCGCGATGCTCGACGCATAGACTCCCGGCTGGTTGAGCCGCGCGAAAGCCCGGGAGGGTGTCGGCCGCGGGGCGCTGGCGTCATATTCGATGCGCAGCTCGGGATAAGCGAAGCTGCCCTCGGCGCGCGCCTCGACGTCCGGCCGCTCGCCGCGCTCGACATAGGCGGCGAGTGCTCGGCGAAGATTGCTGCAACTGCTGTCGTAAATGTCCGAAAGACGGTCGAGCAGGGCGGGAATGTCGTCGAGGCGAGTCATTCCGATCAGCCTTTGCGGCCTGGCGCAATTTGAGGCAAGTCCCGCGATCACCAATCGGGAGGTGACGATGACCGTTCCAGCAAGGCGCCTGGGAGAGAACGGGCCGGAGGTGTCGGCGATCGGCCTCGGCTGCATGGGCATGTCCGAATTCTACGGCTCGGCCGACGAGAAAGAGTCGATCGCCACCATTCACCTCGCCATCGACCGCGGGGTCACCTTCCTCGACACTGCCGACATGTATGGCGTCGGCCGCAACGAGGAACTGATCGGCCGCGCCATCGCCGACCGGCGCGAGCGCGTGTTCCTGGCGACCAAGTTCGGCAATGTCCGCGGGCCGCAGGGGGAGTTCCTCGGCGTGTGCGGGCGACCCGATTACGTCCGCTCGGCCTGCGAGGCGAGCCTCGAGCGGCTCGGAGTCGAGGTTATCGACCTCTACTACCAGCATCGGGTCGACCGCGACGTGCCGATCGAGGAGACGGTCGGGGCGATGGCCGAGCTGGTGCGCGAGGGCAAGGTGCGCTTCCTCGGCCTCAGCGAAGCGGCGCCGGAGACCATTCGCCGGGCGCATTCGACGCACCCGATCACGGCGCTCCAGACCGAGCTGTCGCTATGGAGCCGCGACGCCGAGGCCGAGGTTCTGCCGACGGTCCGCGAGCTCGGCATCGGCTTTGTCGCTTATTCGCCATTGGGCCGCGGCTTCCTGACCGGCGAGATCAAGCGGCCGGAGGATTTCCCCGAAGACGACTTCCGCCGCTTCCACCCGCGCTTCCAGGCGGGCAATTTCGACCGCAACATCGCCTTGGTTCGTGAGATTCAGCTGATGGCCCGGCAAAAGGCCTGCACGCCGGCCCAGCTTGCGCTGGCCTGGGTGCTTGCCCGGGGCGAGGACGTCGTTCCGATCCCCGGCACCAAGCGGCGGGCCTATCTCGAGCAGAACATCGGCGCGCTCCGGGTGGAGCTGAGCGATAACGACCTCGAGCGCATCGACACGATCCTGCCGCCGGGCGCAGCGGCCGGTGACCGCTATCACGAGCGTGGCATGGCGGCCGTCAACCTCTAAGCAAAAGGCGGCCCGGAGATCCGGGCCGCCTCTTTGCCGTCCTTGCGACCCCGGCGCCAAGCCGGGGGAAGCAATCCGGCTGGATCGCCGCGTCCTCGCGAAGACGGTTTGTGCTGTTTTTAGCGCTTCGAGAATTGGAAGCTTCGGCGAGCCTTGGCGCGGCCGTACTTCTTGCGCTCGACGACGCGCGGATCGCGGGTCAGGAATCCCGCCTGCTTGATCGCGCTCCTGAGCGCCGGCTCGTAGCGGGTGAGCGCCTGGGCGATGCCATGCTTGACCGCTCCGGCCTGGCCGGACAGTCCGCCGCCCTTGACGGTGACCATCACGTCGTACTGGCCACGGCGGTCGGCGATGTCGAATGGCTGGTTGATGACCAGCCGCAGCGACGGCCGGGCGAAGTAAACTTCCTGCTCCCGGCCGTTGACGACGATCCGCCCGGAACCCGGCTTCAGCCAGACGCGGGCAACGGCGTCCTTGCGGCGGCCGGTGGCGTAGGCGCGGCCATGCTTGTCCAGCTGCTGCTCGCGAAGCGGGGCCTCCTCCTGCGGCTGCGGCGGGGCGGCCTCGGCCGCAGCTTCGGCGGCTTCGGGAGCCGGCGGGGGAGGGGCCGTGCCGAGCTGGTCGGCGATCGATTCACGCGTATCGGTCATTTTTATGCGCCCACCTTGTTCTTGCGGTTCATGGCCGCGACGTCGAGGACTTCGGGGTTCTGGCCGGCATGCGGATGGTCCGTACCGTTATAGAGGTGCAGGTTGCGCATCTGCTGGCGCCCGAGCGGGCCACGCGGGATCATCCGCTCGATCGCCTTCTCGAGCACGCGCTCGGGGAACCGGCCTTCCAGCACTTTCCCGGCAGTGATCTCGCGGATCCCGCCCGGATAGCCGGTGTGCTTGTAGTAAATCTTCTGGTTGAGCTTGCGCCCGGTGAAACGGACCTTGTCGGCGTTGACGACAACGACATGGTCGCCCACGTCGACGTGCGGCGTGTAGCTCGGCTTGTGCTTGCCGCGCAGCAGGTTGGCGATGATTGTCGCGACCCGGCCGACGACCAGCCCGTCGGCATCGATCAGATGCCATTTCTTTTCGACCTCAGCCGGCTTGGCCGACTTGGTCGTCTTCATCAGCGCCTTCATTGGGCGGACCTCATGTTGAACGAGAAAAGCGGCACCTTGAGGCGCCGCCGTCGGCCGGGCAAATGGCAGCGCCCGGTCAATTCGTCAAGCAAATCCGCCCGTTTGCTTACGGGTAAAATAATACCGGTAAGCGATTCAGCGGCGAAGCGCTCCGCTCGACGGAGCGGAAACCATGCGCCAGGCGGTGATCTCCGCCGGCCGCTGGTCCTTCGCTTGCGGCGCCTGGCGCGCGTAGCTCGGCGGACTGCCAAAAGCGAAATGGCTGTGGTCGCCCTCGTCGAGCGATTCGACCAGATGATAGCCGGCAGCGCGATAGGCGGCGGCGATCTGTGCGTGGGCGACTCCGGGCCGACGGGCGATATCGATCGCCCGGCCGCGCAGGTGATAGCTGTTGGCGACCCCTCCGACCCGGCGATTATGCTCGGGTGACCGCAGGGTGCTGGTTACCGTCCCCCAGCTACGACCAATCGCGGCGATGGCGGTCAGGTCGATGGGAGACGACAATGGGGACCAGCCTGGGCCTGCGGACGATGCAGCGGGACTCGCGAGCGGCGAGGGCGCCGCGCTAACCGCCTTGCCGACGGTGCGGATGCCAAAATCGGTCGGCTCGGCAGCCAGCGCCGCCGTTCCGGTCATCACCAATACCATCCCCGCCAGTATCCGCACGCCAAGTGGCCCCCATCCGCGACAAGACGATTAGCACAGACGCAGCCGATTCGGCAGGGGGTTTAACGCAAATCTAACGCGGTGCGAGCTGGAGGGCCGAAGCGAATAAAAAAGGGCCGCTCCAGCGGAGCGGCCCAAGATGTCCTCTGACGAGTCGGTCAGAATTGGCGGTCGCGATTCTCGCTGTCCTGCCTGTCCTGCTGATGGCCACCCTTGCCCGGCTGCTGCGATTGCTGCCGGTCCTGGCCCGGGCTGTTTCCGCCCTGCTGGCGGTCCTGTCCGCCCTGTCCCGGCTGCTGCGATTGCTGACGATCGCGATCCGGGTTCATGCCGCCTTGCTGGCGATTACGATCATTTTGCTGATTGGCCATGTCTGCCTCCATTTCTTTCGCTTGGCGCGATTGCGCGCATGTCCAAGGAACGGTTCGCGGCGGCCGCTGTTTCGCCATAAAGGGCGGCCTGCACTTCCCAAGCGGTCAGTCGAGTGCGCTGCCAGCCCGCAACCCTGGGGAGACACACGGCGCCGTGACCTATTGCCTGGGCATGCTTCTCGAAGACGGGCTGATCCTGATGGCCGACACCCGCACCAACGCGGGTGTCGACAATTTCTCGACCTTCCGAAAGCTGCACATCCTCGCCGACGAGCCCGGCCGCCAGGTCTATGCCGCCACCGCCGGAAGCCTGTCGGTCAGCCAGACGGTGATCGGCCAGCTTCGGGAAGACCATCTGGAAGCCGCCGAAGACGCGAGGACTCGCTGCATCGCTGATGCGACGACGATGTTCCAGGTCGCGCAGCTGGTCGGCGAGGCGGTGAGGCGAACTCGGGAAACCCTCGGCGCCGCGCTTGCCAAGGAGCATATCGATCACCGCGTCGAATTGCTCGTCGGCGGGCGGATCGGCGACGGGCCGATCAAGCTGTTCCTGATCTACAGCATCGGCAATTTCATCGAATGCAAGCCCGAGGTGCCGTTCATGCAGATCGGCGAGACCAAATACGGCCGCCCGATCCTCGACCGGGCGCTGAGCCATGCGACGCCGCTGCCCGAGGCGGTGAAGATCGGCTGCCTGTCGTTCGACAGCACGATGAAATCAAACCTCGGAGTCGCGCACCCGATCGATGTCCTGGTGCTTCCGGCCGATCCGGCGGTCCCGGCCGCGAAGCGCCGGATCGAAGCGGACGATGACTACTTCCGCGAGATCACCAGCCGCTGGGCGCAAATCCTGTATGATTCGGCGATCGCATTGCCTGACCCGGATTGGGTGCCGGGACGGCGCCCGCATCAGCCGATGCTGGCCTCGACCCAGTCGGCGTAACTGGCGAGCAGCTTGTCGACCGGCCAGACGGTGATGCACGGCACTTCGTAACTATGCAGTCCAGCGATCCGGGCGACCAGCGAATCGGCCCGATCGGCGGTGGTCTTGAGGATGGCCGGCACCTCGCCGGCGCTCTCGACCGCCCCCTGCCAGCGATAGATCGAGCGGCATGAGGGAAGGATATTGATGCACGCGGCAAGGCGCTCCTCGACCACCGTCCGGCCGATGCGCTCGGCCTCCTCGCTATCGGCGAAGATCGCATAGACGGAGACGACGGTCATGGCATGGCCTGGTGATCGCGCGAGCCGAGGACGTGCGCGCCCCACACTGTCGTAGCGACCACCAACGCGCCGATCCCCTGGTGGATGACTCCAAGCCAAATGGCGACTCCGGACAGGACGGTGAGGATTCCGACGACGATCTGGGTGCCGAAGGCCGAATGGATCGCCATCGACGCGGCGCGGCTGCCTGCCGCGCGGACCTGCCGGGCGAAGATCACCAGCGCCGCGACGACGACCCAGGCCCACCATCGATGGACGAAGTGGATGAGGAACGGGTCGTGGGTGAAGGCGTGGAACGCGCCGCTCGACCAGTCGATGCCGGCCGGCACGAGGCGTCCATGCATCAGCGGCCAGTCGCTCGCCACCTTGCCGGCATCGAGTCCGGCGACCCAGGCGCCGTAGAGCAATTGGACGAAGAGGATGGCGAGCACGGCGACGGCGAGGCCGGTCAGGCGGGCCGGGCGGTCCGCGCCGGTGCGGTGCAGGCGGATGAGGTCGAGCGCGATCCAGATCAGCGCGCCGAGGATGGCGAGCGCGAGCAGCAAATGCGCGGCGAGGCGGAAGTGGCTGACGTCGGTGCGGTCGACGAGGCCGGACATCACCATGTACCAGCCGAGCACCCCCTGGCCGGCGCCGAGCAGAAGCAGGGCGACGAGCTTCCAGCCGTAGCCGGCGGGGATCGCCCGCTTCCACCAGAACCAGGCGAGCGGCACGGCGAAGGCGACGCCGATCACCCGCCCGAGCAGACGGTGGAGCCATTCCCAGAAGAAGATCCACTGGAATTCGGCGAGGCCCATCCCTGCCGGGCCGGTGACCTCGCGATATTGCGGCGTCTGCTTGTAAAGCTCGAAGGCCTCGTCCCAGTCCCGTGCGGTCAGCGGCGGGATGGCGCCGGTCACCGGCCGCCATTCGGTGATGCTGAGGCCGCTCTCGGTGAGCCGAGTGATGCCGCCGACGACCACCATCAGAAAGACGAGGGCGGCGACAGCCAAAAGCCATCGGGCAACCGCCAGCGGCCGCGGCTGGGGGGCGCTCCTGGCAGCGATCGCGGCGGAAAAAGCGGTCGTCATCGGCGGCGCATATGGGGCGCTCGGCCGGTTGATCGCAAGCGGATCAAAAATGCCCATGTGATGTTGTAACCTGACCTTGATCAATCTATATGGCGGCTATGGCGAAGGCGATTGCCCAGATTCAGCTGCTCGACCGCGTGGCCATCGGCCTGTCCGGCCTTTGCCTGGTCCATTGCCTCGGCACCTCGGTCGCGCTCGCGATCCTCGCCTCGGCCGGCGGAATCCTCGGTAGCGAATGGATTCACGAGGTCGGCCTGAGCCTGGCGATGGTCCTTGGCGCGGTGGCGCTCGGCCGCGGGATCACCGAGCACGGCTTCATGATGCCGAGCGCGGTCGGCGCCCTCGGCCTCGGGGTCATGGCCGGAGCGCTGAGACTGCCCCATGACGGCACCGAAGCCGCTTTCACCATTGTCGGCGTCGCCATCCTCGCGCTTGGCCACCAGCTCAACCGAATCGCCGCAAACTAGCAGCGGCGCCGCTTGCCGGAGCGTCCGACGAGGTTTATCCCAATGCTCATGGGGCACGATCATCAGCTGCATGAAGGCGAATCGCTGAAAAGCGCTGCGCGCCAGCGGCTGACCCAGAAAGGCGAGCAGTGGACCGACATGCGCGAGGCCGTGTTCGCGGCCCTCGCCGGCTTCGACCGGCCGGCCAGCGCCTATGACATCGCCGAGGCGGTTTCCAAGTCGCAGGGTCGGAGGGTCGCGGCCAACAGCGTCTATCGCATCCTCGACCTGTTCGTCGGCGCCAATCTCGCCCGCAGGGTCGAAAGCGCCAACGCCTATGTCGCCAACCAGCATCCGGATTGCCTGCACGACTGCATCTTCCTGATCTGCGACAATTGCGGCCAGGCGACGCACATCGACGACGACAGCCTCACAGGCGGAGTCCGCCAGGCAGCCGAGAGCGCAGGCTTCGCCGCCAAGCGCCCGGTGATCGAGGTTCGCGGCACCTGCGGTGATTGCGGCGACTAGCTGAGCGTTTCCTGAGGAATATCTGAAAGGCGCCCTCCCGGGTCTCGTCAGGGTGACACGGGCGCAGCTTCCGGATAAGTCGCGCGCCATGTCCGACCGGCCGCACACACCATTGCTCGACACGATTAGCTTCCCGGCCGACATCCGCGCGCTCGGCAAGGAGCAGCTGCCGCAGCTGGCCGACGAGTTGAGGCGGGAGGTGATCTCGGCCGTCTCGGTGACCGGCGGGCATTTGGGAGCCGGGCTCGGGGTGGTCGAGCTGACCGTCGCCCTCCACTATGTCTTCGCCACGCCCAGCGATAAATTGATCTGGGACGTCGGCCACCAGGCCTATCCGCACAAGATCGTCACCGGCCGACGCGACCGCATCCGCACGCTTCGCCAGGGTGGTGGCTTGTCCGGCTTCACCAAAAGGTCGGAAAGCGAATACGACCCGTTCGGCGCCGCCCACAGCTCGACCTCGATCTCGGCCGCGCTCGGCTTCGCCATCGCCAACAAATTGTCGGGCGGTGCCGGCCGGGCGGTGGCAGTCATCGGCGACGGCGCGCTGTCCGCCGGAATGGCCTACGAGGCGATGAACAATGCCGCCGCCGCCGGCAACCGGCTGGTCGTCATCCTCAACGACAACGACATGTCGATCGCGCCGCCGGTCGGCTCGATGCGCAACGCGCTCGCCCGCCTGGTCAGCTCGAACAAATATCTCGCTCCCCGCCGGATCGCCCAGAAGATCGCCCGGGCGATGCCCGAGCCGCTGCACGTCGCCGCGCGGCGCATGGAGGAATATGCGCGCGGAATGCTCGCCGGCGGGACGCTCTTCGACGAGCTCGGCTTCTATTATGTCGGCCCGGTCGACGGCCATGACGTCCGCGCCCTGGTCGAAGTGCTGGAGAATGTCCGCGACGCCGAGGAAGGGCCGATGCTGGTCCATGTCGTCACCCGCAAGGGCAAGGGCTATGCGCCGGCCGAGAATTCGGCCGACAAATACCACGGCGTCGTCAAGTTCGACGTCGTTTCGGGAATTCAGGCCAAGGCCGCGGCCGGAGCGCCGAGCTACACCAGCGTCTTCGCCAAGGCCCTTGGGGCCGAGATGGGGCGCGACGACAAGGTGGTCGCCATCACCGCGGCGATGCCGTCGGGAACCGGTCTCGACAAGGTCGCCGAGCGTTTTCCCGAGCGGACCTTCGACGTCGGCATCGCCGAGCAGCATGCGGTGACCTTCGCCGCCGGCCTCGCCGCCCAGGGCTACAGGCCGTTCTGCGCAATCTATTCGACCTTCCTGCAGCGCGCCTACGACCAGGTGGTTCATGACGTCGCCATCCAGAATCTGCCGGTGCGCTTCGCCATGGACCGGGCCGGGCTGGTCGGCGCAGACGGCGCCACCCATGCCGGCAGCTTCGACCTCGCTTATTTGTGCACCTTGCCCAATTTCACGGTGATGGCCGCGGCCGACGAGGCCGAGCTATGCCACATGGTCCACACCATGGCGCTGAACGACGCCGGGCCGATCGCCGTCCGCTATCCACGCGGCGAGGGCAGGGGAGTGGAGCTTCCCGAGCAGCCGAAGCGGCTCGAGATCGGCAAGGGCCGGGTGATCCGTGAGGGCAAGACGGTCGCGATCCTGTCGCTGGGCACGCGTCTCGCGGAGGCCGAGAAGGCCGCCGACGAGCTCGAGGCCAAGGGGCTGTCGACCACCATCGCCGACCTGCGCTTCGCCAAGCCGCTCGACGAGGAACTGATCCGCCGCCTGCTCGCCAGCCACGAGGTAGCGGTGACGATCGAGGAAGCCGCGGTCGGCGGGCTCGGCGCCCATGTCCTGACTCTCGCCAGCGACGAGGGCCTGGTCGATGCGGGCCTCAAGATTCGCACGATGCGCCTTCCCGACCGGTTCATCGACCACGACAAGCCCGAGAAGCAGTATGACGAGGCGCGGCTCAACGCGCCGCACATCGTCGAGACGGTGCTGAAAGCCCTTCGGGTCAACAGCGCCGGTATCGAGGAGGTCCGGGCTTAAAGTTTAACAATCTGCGGGTTGCTCGGTCCTGTGGGTACACGCGAAGGCGCGAAGAACGCGAAGAGGGCGCTCACCGTTCGACAGGCTCAGGGGGAGCGCGAAAGGGCGAGCTCAGAGGAGCGCTGGAACGAGAGACAATCGCATCATCTGGCGCTCTCGTTGAGCTTGTCGAAACGCGAGCGCTGGCGCACCGTCAGGGGTCATGCCCTTCGACGTCTACATCCTCGAATGCTCTGATGGCACTTACTACACTGGCCATTCCGATAACCTCGACCAGCGGATGGCTCAGCACGGTGACGGCATTGGTTCCCGCTACACTGCGAAGCGGCGGCCGCTGAAGCTGCTTTGGGCCACCGATTGTCAGACGCGTGAAGAGGCGTGGGAACTTGAGCGAAGGCTGCACGGCTGGTCGCGGGCAAAGAAAGAAGCGCTGATGCGTGGGGATTTTGAGGCGCTCCCCGGCCTTGCTCGCTCCAAGAGCGCTGACGCCAAGCCCGTCGGGCGGCGCGCGCTCACCCTTCGACAGGCTCAGGGGGAGCGCAGTTTGGGACAGGCGCGGGGGGAGCGTTTTCGGTCAGCGCCGAAGAAATGAAAATCCGCGCGGATCAGTTGCTTGTCGCCCGCGGGCTGGCGGAGAGCCGGGCCAGGGCGCAGGCGCTGATCATGGCCGGTCGGGTGTTCAGCGGCGAGAGAAAGATCGCCAAGGCGGGCGACCTGCTCGCCGAGGATGCGCCTTTGGATGTTCGCGGCAGGGACCATCCCTGGGTGTCGCGCGGCGGGATCAAGCTCGACCACGGGCTGACGCACTTCGCTTTCGAGGTGGCAGGCGCGGTGGCGCTCGACGTCGGCGCGTCGACCGGCGGCTTCACCGATGTGCTTCTGAGCCGAGGCGCGGCGAGGGTCTATGCGGTCGACGTCGGCACCAACCAGCTGGCGTGGAAGCTCCGGCAGAATCCGCGCGTGGTGGTTTTGGAGCAGGTCAACGCCCGCTACCTGACCGCCGGCCAGGTGCCCGAGCCGGTCGATATCGTCACTTGCGACGCGAGTTTCATTTCGCTTTCCAAGGTCCTGGAATCGCCGCTGAAACTGGCAAGGCCCGGCGCCAAGCTCGTGGCCCTTGTCAAGCCGCAGTTCGAGGCCGGGCGCGGCGAGGTCGGCAAGGGCGGCGTGGTTCGGGAGCCGGCCGTCCACGAGCGGGTTTGCGCGGCCGCGAAACAATGGGTGGACTCTCGGGGCTGGAGCGTGTTGGGCGTGACGGAAAGCCCGATCAAGGGGCCTGAAGGCAATGTCGAATTTCTCCTGGGGGCAGTGAAGAGTGGCGCCGCTGACTGAGGAAACCGAGGGCGCGTGGGACTGGCGCATCGCCCTCATCACCGTTCCGGCGATCATGGGCTTCGGCTGGCTGTCCGGCTGGCTGTCCAACAGCGGCTATGGCAACGACTGGTTCGATGCACTCGACAAGCCGGCATTCATGCCTCCGGGTTCGGCGTTCGGAATCGTCTGGCCGATCCTCTATGCGATGCTCGGCGTGGCGCTTGCCCTAATCGTCGCCGAGCCGAGGACTCGGCGGCGCCACCGGGCGCTGGTCCTGTTTTACGCCCAGCTGGCCCTGAATTATGCCTGGACGCCGATCTTCTTCGCCGCCCACGACATCCGCCTCGCCTTCATCACCATCCTGGTGATGATCGCCGTCGCTGCCTCGACCGCCGGCCAGTTCTGGCGCATCCGCCCACTGGCGGGAGCGTTGATGCTTCCCTATCTGGCCTGGTTGTGTTTCGCCGCGGTCCTCAATTCGGCGATCGATCGGCTGAACCCGGGCGCGGGAACGTCGCTGCTCGGCTAGGGAGAAAATTCTATGCAGTCCGAGAACAAGATGTTCGACGACCTGGTGAAGATGGTGAACGGCCTCGCCGGGACGATGGCGGGAATGGGCCGCGAGGCGGAAGCCTCGGCTCGCGAGAAAATGCGCGAATGGGTCGCCGGCGCCGATTTCGTCGGCCGCGACGAGTTCGACGCGGTCAAGGCAATGGCCGCTGCCGCGCGTGAGGAGAATGAGATCCTGAAGGCGCGGATCGCCGCGCTCGAAGCCAAGGTGGCGGGGCCCGCCGCCGGGACCAGGCGGGCGTCCAGGCCCAAGACGGAGCCGAAGCCCTGAGCGAGGAAGACAACAGCCAGGACGAGCGCGACGACGGCGCTCCGATCGAGGCGCTCGAGCAATATTTCGAGGCGCGCGGCTGGGCGTGCGAGCGCTCCGGCGAAGGGGAGATCGTCGCCGCCGCCACCGGCAGCTGGGCGCAATATGAGCTTCGCGGCGTCTGGCGGCCCGAGGACCAGGTGCTGCAGTTCCTCGCTTTCCCCGACATCAAGGTCGGGCCGGAGAAGCGCTCCGCGATCTATGAGTCGCTGAGCCTGATCAACGAGCAATTGTGGCTCGGCCATTTCGAGATGTGGTCGGGCTCGGGTCTCGTCGTCTTCCGCCATGCGACGATCCTCGACGCCCGCGAAGGCGAGGGGCTGAGCCTCGAGCAGGCCGAGGCGATCGTCGAGGCAGCGATGGAGGAGTGCGAGCGCTTCTACCCGGTCTTCCAGTTCGTGCTGTGGGGCGGCAAGTCGCCCGGCGAGGCGATCGCCGCGGCGCTGATCGACACCCACGGCGAAGCATGAGCGCGCCTCAGCTTCCGATCCCGACCTGGCTGGTCGGCTGCGGCAACATGGCCGGGGCGATGGTCGAGGGCTGGCGAGCGGCTGGCGTGGACCTCGCCAACGCCGTCGTCATCCGGCCGAGCGGCAAGCCCGTCGCGGGGGTGCGCACCGTTCACGCCCTCGCCGAAGCCGGAGCGCCGCCGAAGCTCGCCATCCTCGGCTTCAAGCCGCAGAAGCTGGCCGACGTCGCGCCCGAGCTGAACCGTTGGCTGACGTCGAAGACCATCGTCGTTTCCCTGCTCGCCGGCGCCGAGGCCGCAACCCTTCGCGCTCGGCTGCCCAATGCCGGCGCGATCGTCCGGGCAATGCCCAACCTGCCGGTCTCGGTGCGCCGCGGAGTGATCGCGCTCTTCAGCGACGAAGCCGACGAAGAGCAGCGCACGCAGGTCTCGGACCTGTTCGCCGCCCTGGGCTTCGCCATGTGGGCGGAGAGCGAGAGGATCTTCGCGGCGGTCGGCTCGGTCGCCGGATCGGGCCCCGCCTACGTCGCCCGCTTCGTCGCGGCGCTGGCGCGCGCCGGCGAGCGGCGGGGGCTGCCGGCCGAGCTGGCGGCGACCATCGCGGTCGAGACGGTGCTCGGCACCGGCTGGATGGCGGCGTCGAGCGGCGAGGCGATGGAGGGCATCGCGCGACGGGTCGCCAGCCCCAACGGCACCACCGAGGCCGGGCTTGCCGTTCTCGACGCGGAATTGGACCAGCTCGTCGCCCGCACGATCGAGGCCTCGGCGAAGCGCGGGGCGCAGCTCGCGGAGGAGGCGCGCAGCGGCGGCAAAGTTGATTCGGACGGCCCCCTCGCCTAGGCGCGGGGGATGGCCGAGCAACGCACCTACGACGACCGAGACGGGTGGATCTGGCTCGACGGCAAGCTGGTCCCGTGGCGCGAGGCGAACGTCCATATCCTCACCCACGCGATGCATTATGCGTCAGCGGTGTTCGAAGGCCAGCGCGCCTATGGCGGGGTGATCTTCAAGCTCCGCGAGCATAGCGAGCGGCTGCGCAGGAGCGCCGAGCTGCTGGGCTTCGAGCTGCCGTGGAGCGCCGAGGAGATCGATGCCGCCTGCAATGAAGTCCTCAAGGCCAACGGCCTGACCGACGCCTATGTCCGCCCGCTGGCCTGGCGCGGATCGGAGCAAATGGGCGTGTCGGCGCAGCGGACCAGGCCGCACATGGCCGTCGCCGCATGGACCTGGGGCAAATATTTCGACCCGGCGATCGCCGACAAGGGCATCAGGCTCGACATCGCGCCGTTCCGCCGGCCAGCGCCTTACACCGCGCCGGTGCACAGCAAGGCGGCCGGCCTCTACATGATCTGCACCCTGTCCAAGCACCATGCCGAGAACCGCGGCTACCAGGACGCGCTGATGCTCGACTGGCGCGGCCAGGTGGCGGAGACGACGGGCGCCAACGTCTTCTTCGTCAGGAATGGAAGCATTCACACTCCGACGCCCGACTGCTTCCTCGACGGCATCACCCGGCGGACCGTGATGGACCTGGCGAGGAAACGGGGGATCGACGTGGTCGATCGGGCGATCTGGCCGGAGGAGCTTGAGAACTTCGAACAGATGTTCATCACCGGAAGCGCCGCCGAAGTCACGTTTGTCCGCTCGGCCGGTCCGTGGAATTTCGAGGTCGGCGAGCTCCCGCGCCAGCTCGCCAGGGATTATGACGACCTCGTCAACGGACGCATCCCCAACGCGTGAGGGGGGAGCGGCGGATTTTCACCTTTGGTTTGCCAATTGCTGCTAGCGCTCGATGCGAGCCGCGGGGGATCGCGGGATGAGCCAGGGGGAAATCGTGATCCTCGAAGCCTTTCGGGAACGCGCTGGAGAGACTGGAGCGGCCCGGGAACCGGTCCCGCTTCGACAGCTTCTGAGTTTCCGGGCGCCGCGCGACAGCGTCTCGGCCGCGGTTCAGCGTGCCCAGCTCGATGCTCTCGTCCGGCTGGTTCCGGCGACGGTGGTGACACAGCTGATCGCGGCGGCGCTGGTCGCGCTGTCGCTTCGCGGGCCGGTCCCGGACGCTCATTTGGCGCTATGGTTCGGGGCCATCTTCCTCATCTGTGCCCTCCGTGGAGTGCGCGCCCATCGACTTCGGTCGGATCCGGATTATGCCCGGCGCAAGCCGCCTCGACTGAACGCGATCGTCGCCATCATCACCATCCTCGCGATTCTCTGGGTCGTCCCCGCAGGCCTGTGGTTTGGCCTGGTCGACGTCGAGCACCAGATGATGCTCGGAATCGTCATCGTTGCTCTGATGAGCGCCGGGAGCGTCACGCTGGGCAGCGTGCCTCAGGCGTCGCTGGCCTATATCACGATCATGATGCTCGGCGGGCTGGCGATGACCACCCGGTTCGCCGACCCGATCCATTCGCTGCTGATCATTGTCTTCTCGGCGGTCATCGCGCGCGCCGCGATCGCAACCGGTCGGCGATTCATCGGCTACGTCCGCAGCCAGATCGAGCTCCAGGAGCAGAGCGAGCTGATCAAGCTGCTTCGCGAATTCGAAGCCAGCGGCTGCGACTGGCTGTGGGAAACCGGCAGCGACGGCAACCTCAGCTACATGTCTCCGGCGATGGCGGAGGCGGCCGGAGCGCCGCTTGCCAAGCTGATCGGCCGAAACGCGCAAAAGGTGCTCGATCCCGACGGACGCGCAGCGCAATTGTCGGCCGGTGTCCGCACCATTCGCGATCACGTCAGCCGCCGGGAAGCGTTCCGGGACGTCGCCATCCCGGTCCAGCACGGCCGCCGCTGGTGGTCGCTTTCGGGCAAGCCGCTGTTCGACGCTTCCGGCGAATTCCTCGGCTGGCGCGGGGTTGGCTCCGATATCACCGATGTGCGTCTGACCGGCACGGATTCGGTTCGTGCCGCTCGGCTCGATCCGCTTACCGGCGTGGCCAACCGCCTCCTCCTTCGCGAGCAGCTCGAGGAAGCGCTGTTGCGTCAACTCGGGGGCGAGGGCGGCTGCGCGCTGCTGCTCGTCGACCTCGATCGATTCAAGCTGGTCAACGACACGCTCGGCCATTCGGTCGGCGATCAGCTGTTGTGCGACGTCGCCCGCAGGATTGAAGCGTGCATTGGGAATGATGGCGTCGTCGGCCGCCTGGGCGGCGATGAATTCGCCATCGTCTGGCGCGGGGACACCGATGACGAAACCCTTGCCGCGGTGGCGGGACGAGTGATCGACGACGTCAACCGCACACTGACGATCGGTGCGGCGCAGATCCGGGTCGGCGCAACGATCGGCATCGCCCGCGCCCCGGTCGACGGTGATCGGGAGGAAGTGCTGATGCGCTGCGCCGACCTCGCGCTCTATCGCGGCAAGGAAGCCGGCCGCGGCGGCTATGCCTTCTTCGAGCCGCAGATGTTCGTCGATGCGGACGATTACCGAAGTCTGGAGAACGACCTCCGCAATGCGTTGGGCTCGGCAGGCCTTGACCTGCATTACCAGCCGATCGTCGATGCCGAGACTGACGCCGTCGTTGCCCGCGAAGCGCTGCTGCGCTGGAACCACCCGACCCGTGGGAGCATCCCGCCCGACCAGTTCGTGCCGATCATCGAAGACGCCGGCCTCATGCATCAGATCGGTGAGTGGGTGATCCGGCAGGCCTGCGCCGAGGCGGTGAGCTGGCCGGACGACATCTGCATCGCGGTCAACATCTCAGCTGCGCAGCTATCCGGCCCGGGTATTACCGAAACCGTCGTCAGCGCGCTTGCCGCGTCGGGACTCGCGCCGGAGCGGCTTGAGCTGGAGGTTACCGAGCGAATCTTCCTCGGCGACGACGCTTCGACCCTGGCGGCGCTCGAGCGGCTGCGATCGATCGGAGTCCGGCTGGTGCTGGACGATTTCGGCAAGGGATATTCCTCGTTCGGCTATCTGAGCCGGGCCAGCTTCGCCAAGATCAAGATCGACCGCTCGTTCGTGCACGGCGCGGCACAGGGCCAGAGGGAGTGCGTTGCCATCGTCAAGGCGATCCTGGCACTTGCCAAGGGTCTCGACATGGACGTCACTGCCGAGGGCGTCGAAAATGAGCACGAGGCTCAGGCGATGCGCGAACTGGGCTGCGACCATCTCCAGGGCTTCCTGTTTGCAGTGCCGCTTCCGGCGGGGGAATTGCCGCGGCCGCGGCTGCAGCGTTTCGCCTGAGCCCTTCCAACCGGCGGCGGCGTGGCTATATGCGCGTCTCCACCCGTTGGGGCGTAGCCAAGTGGTAAGGCACCGGTTTTTGGTACCGGCATTCGCAGGTTCGAATCCTGCCGCCCCAGCCAGTTTTCCAAAGCACCAGCGCCGCTAGTCCACCGCCAGCCGATACCCGCGGCCCTCCGGAACATGCCGCCACCGAAAAGGTTCAACGGAAGTTCAGTCGCTTCCTCTAGCTTGGGGAGTCGAAGGAGAGGCACATGGGCGTCCGGAATCTGGCATTGCCTGCGATGGATATTTCGAACGCTTTGGCAAAATCGTTTCTTGCGCTGTGCGTCGGCATCCTGTGCCTCGCGCTGGTTGCGTGTGGCGGCAGCGACCGCCCCGCGGACGTTGCCGCGAAGAACGGCATCCTGCTGATGGGCAACGGCGCCGAGCCGATGTCGCTCGACCCGCACCTCGTCACCGGAGTCCCGGAAAACAAGATCATCTCGGCCCTCATCGAGGGGCTGATCGCCTATCACCCGACCGACGACGACGAGCCCGAGCCCGGCGTCGCCGAGGCCTGGGAGCATAACAAGGACTATAGCGTCTGGCGGTTCCGCCTTCGCGACAATGCCCGCTGGACCAATGGCGATCCCGTCACCGCCGGCGATTTCGTCTATAGCTGGCAGCGGATGCTGAGCCCGGCGCTGGGTTCGCAATATGCCGAGATGCTCTACGTCATCCGCAACGCCGAAGCTTTCCACCAGGGGCGCATCCGCGATTTCGGCCAGGTCGGCGTCAAGGCACTCGACGACCGCACTCTGGAAGTGACGCTGGCGGGCTCGACGCCGCACTTCCTGCCGATGCTCAAGCATTACAGCTTCTATCCGGTCAATCCGCGCGCCGTTGAGCAGCATGGCGGCATGACCGAGCGGCAGAACCGTTGGTCGACCGTCGAGAACTACGTCGGCAACGGGCCCTTTCGCCTCGCTCAGTGGACCACCAACCAGATCATCCGGGTCGAGAAGAATCCGCAATATTGGGACGCGGACCGGGTCCGTCTCAACGAAATCCATTTCTTCCCGATCGAGAATGTGAATTCGGAGGAAACCGCGTTCCGCGCCGGGCGCCTTCATGTCACCAACACCGTCTCGCCGGACAGGATTCCGACCTATCGCCAGTCGATGGCCGACCAGCTTCGAATCGACCCCTATCTCGGCACCTATTTCCTCCGGCTCAACGTCAACCGGGCGCCCTTCAACGATCCCCGAGTTCGCGAGGCGTTGAACCTCGCGGTCGATCGGCAGCTGATCGTCGACCGGGTCGCCCAGGGCGGGCAGAGGCCCGCCAGCGGTTTCGTTCCCGCAGGCCTTGACGAATATGAGCCGATGGATCGGGTCCGGTTCAATCCCGAGCGCGCGCGTCAGCTGCTCGCCGAGGCGGGCTTCCCGGGCGGGCGCGGCTTTCCGCGCAAGGAAATCCTGATCAACACGTCGGAAGCGCATCGCAAGATCGCCGAGGCGGTCCAGGCGATGTGGCGCGAGCACCTCGGCATCGACGTCGGCATCTACAACCAGGAATGGAAGGTCTATCTCGATAGCCAGAGCAACCTGGACTATGACATCGCTCGCGCCGGATGGATCGGGGACTATCCCCATCCGATGACCTTCCTCGAGATCTTCACCACCGGCAACGGCAACAACGACACCGGCTGGAGCAACCCGCGCTACGACGCCCTGATCCGGCAGGCACAGGCGGGCAGCCCGGAAGATCGGCTGAGGCTGCTGCGCGAGGCGGAGACGATCCTGATGACCGAGCTGCCGGTCGTCCCGCTTTATTGGTACACGCGCACCTATCTGCTCGATCCGAGAGTACAGGGCTGGAACCCGACTTTGCTCGACAATCGCCCGTACAAATATGTGTCGTTCGGTTGATCAGGCGATTGAAGCCATGGGGCACATTGTGACCGTCGGCTGATGCTGAAGTTCGTCGCGCTTCGCTTCGCCCAGGGCATTCTGGTGCTGCTCGCGATCTACGCGCTTACCTTCTTCCTCGTGGCAATGACGCCCGGCAGCCCGTTCAGCGGCGAGCGGGCAATCCGGCCGGAGGTCCTCGCCCAGATCGAGGCCTATTACGGCTATGACAAGCCGTTCTTTGAGCGTTTGTGGACGTCGCTCAGCAACGCCGTCCAGGGCGAGTTCGGCCCGTCGGCGGTGTATGCCAACCGTTCGGTCACCGACATCATCGGCGAGGCGTTTCCGGTTTCGCTCCGGCTTGGCCTGGTGTCGCTGCTGGTCGCCTTGCTGATCGGCGTCCCGACCGGGATTCTCGCCGCGGTCAAGCGCAACACCACGCTCGATTATGTGCCGATGTCGGTGGCGATGGTCGGCATTTGCCTGCCGACCTTCGTGATGGGGCCGCTGCTTGCGCTGGTGTTCGGGCTGATGCTCAACCTGCTGCCCGTCTCGGGCTGGTACGGGCCGCGCTACATGGTGCTGCCGGCAGCAACCCTCGGCCTCTATTACGCAGCCTATTTCGCGCGCCTGACTCGCGGCGGAATGCTCGAGATGCTCAACCAGGATTTCGTCCGGACGGCGCGCGCCAAGGGGGTGCCGGAAGCGACCATCGTCTGGAAACATTGCCTGAAGGGCGGGCTGATCCCGGCCATCACCTTCCTCGGGCCGGCAGTCGCCGGAATCATCTCCGGTTCGTTCGTGGTCGAGACGATTTTCCAGATTCCCGGCCTCGGCCAATGGTTCGTCCGCGGCGCCCTCAACCGCGACGACTTCCTCATCCTCGGGCTGACGGTGCTGTTCGCGGCGCTGATCGTGCTGATGAACCTGCTCGCGGACATCGCCCACGTCGCCCTCAATCCACGGCTCAAATATGAGTGACATGACGACGAGGCCCGGGCGATGACGCGCAGCGCCGAAGCGGTCCTTGGCGCGGAAGAGGATGTCCGCCGCCCGCCCGACACCGTCGAGATCGAGCAGGGCGCATCGCTGTGGCGCGACGCCTGGTATCGGCTCAGGCGCAATCGGTTGGCGCTGATCAGCCTGTTCATCTTCACCGCCATCGTCCTGTTCTGCGTCGTCGGGCCGTTTCTGTCGCCTTGGGACAGCGAGGAGCAGGATCTGCTTCGCGGCGCGTCGGGGCCGTCTTCCGTCCACTGGTTCGGGACCGACACGCTGGGCCGCGACCTGATGGTGCGGACCATGGAAGGCGGGCGAATCTCGCTTCTGGTCGGACTGGTGGCGACGCTCGTCGCCTTGCTCATCGGAGTCATCTACGGCGCCACCGCCGGTTATATCGGCGGCCGGGCCGACGCGGTAATGATGCGCTTCGTCGACATCCTCTACGCGCTGCCGTTCACCATCTTCGTCATCCTGCTGATGGTCGCCTTCGGCCGGTCGCTATGGCTGATGTTCGTTGCGATCGGCTGCGTCGAATGGCTCAGCATGGCGCGTATCGTCCGCTCCGGGGTCATTGCGCTTAGGAAGCAGGAGTTCATCGAGGCGGCGGTGTCGCTCGGCTACAGCCACAAGCGGATCATCCTCAAACACCTGATTCCCAACGTCCTCGGGCCGGTGATCGTGATCGCCACGCTGACCGTTCCGGCGGTGATGCTGCTCGAAGCGTTCCTCAGCTTCCTCGGCCTTGGCGTCCAACCGCCCAACGCTTCGTGGGGCGTGCTGATCAACGAGGGCCAGCAGAACATGGAAATCTTCCCATGGCTGCTGATCTTCCCGGCCTTCTTCTTCGCGCTTACTTTGTTTTCGCTGAACTTCCTCGGAGACGGCCTGCGCGACGCACTCGACCCCAAGAGCGCGAAGGACTGAGGAAATGGCGCTGCTCGAGGTTCACGGCCTGTCGACTTTCTTTCATCTGCGCAGCGGGGTTGTCCGCGCGGTCGACGACGTCAGCTTCGAGATCGAGCGCGGCCAGACCGTCGGCATCGTCGGCGAGTCGGGAAGCGGCAAGTCGGTGACCTGCTATTCGCTGCTTCGACTGATCCACGAGCCCGGTCGCATCGAGGGCGGGCAGGTGCTGTTCAACGGCGAGGACCTGCTCAAAGTGTCAGAGGCGCGGATGCGGGAAATCCGCGGCGGCAAGATCTCCATGATCTTCCAGGACCCGATGACGTCGCTCAACCCGTTCCTGCGCATCTCGACCCAGATGGTCGAAGCGCTCGCGCTCCATTCCGACCTCAACGAAAAGGCGGCGCTCCGCAAAGCGATCTCGGCGCTCGAGGAGGTCGGAATCGCCGACGCCGAAAAGCGCATCCACGGCTACCCGCACGAATTTTCGGGGGGAATGCGCCAGCGGGTGATGATTGCGTCGGCGCTGATCACCGAGCCCGACGTACTGATTGCCGACGAACCGACGACTGCGCTCGATGTCACCATCCAGGCGCAGATCCTCGACCTCATCAAGGACCGGCAGGAAAGGCTCGGCACCGCGGTCATCCTTGTCACCCACGACCTCGGCGTCGTCGCCGGCAATTGCGACCGAGTGAACGTGATGTATGCCGGGCGGGTCGTCGAAAGCGGCACTACGGAGCAGATCTTCTACGACCCGAAGCACGCCTATACCCAGGCGCTTCAGAAGGCGATCCCGTCGCTGCAGATGAAGGGCGACCTTCTCTATACGGTGCCGGGAATGCCGCCGGATCTCGGCAAGCCGATCACGGGCTGCGCCTTTTACCCGCGCTGTCCCTATCCCAAGATTGCCGAGCCGGACGGCGCTCCGCCTGAGCTCATCGTCCTGTCCGAAGGCCATTGCGTTCAGGACTGCCATTATTGCGATCGCAGCAAGCCGATCGAAGCAGTGCTGACCAAGGACGTTCCGGAGGCAAGAGAGTGACAACCAAAGCGGAAACCAGCCGGCGGGACGACTTCCTCGTGCTTGACAACGTCAGCCAGCATTTCGATCGCGGCAAGCGCTTCCTCACCGGCGAAAGCAAGGGGGTGGTCAAGGCGGTCGACAATGTCTCGCTGACCGTCCGCGAAGGCGAGATCCTCGGCCTCGTCGGCGAATCCGGCTGCGGCAAGACGACGCTCAGTCGGACCATCATGCAGATCATCCGTCCGACCTCCGGGCGCATTTTCCTGGAAGGCAAAGAGCTCAGCTCGCTTCCCGATCACGAAATTCGGCGCGAGCGGATCAATTTCCAGATGATCTTCCAGGACCCCTACGCGTCGCTCAATCCGCGGATGACGGTCTATGACGCGCTGGCCGAGGCCATCCGCACGCGCCACCCGGACGTGCGCGGCCAGAAGCTTCGACAGAGGGTCGTCGAGCTGCTCGTCCGGGTCGGACTGAGCCCGTCGCAAATGAAGAAATATCCGCACGAATTCTCGGGCGGGCAGCGCCAGAGGGTGGCGATCGCCCGGGCGCTGGCGCCGGAGCCCAAGCTGATCATCGCCGATGAGCCGGTGTCGGCGCTGGACGTTTCCATCCAGTCGCAAATCCTCAACCTGCTGAAGAAGCTTCGGGCCGACATGGGCCTGACGATGATCTTCATTTCGCATGACCTGTCGGTGGTGCGGTATATCGCTGACCGGATCGCGGTCATGTACCTCGGCAGGATCGTTGAATTGGGTGACGCCGAGACCATCGTCGACGACCCGCTTCACATCTATACCCGCGCATTGATGAGCGCGATCCCGCAGCCCGATCCCAGGCTCGAGCGCAGCCGCCAGCGGGTGGTCCTCGAAGGCGATCCGCCATCGCCGCTCAATCCGCCGTCGGGCTGCAGCTTCTGGCCGAGGAGCCCGGTTCCGCATGACGAGCGGATGAAAACGGTGGAGCCCGAGCTGGCCGAGATCAAGCCGGGCCACTTTGCCGCCAATTGCCCATTCTGCCTCGAGACGGCCGCCTAGCCGATTAGGCGGCGAGGGCGGCAAACACCAGCTTTTCGCCGCGACCCGTCTCTCCGCACGAAGGTCGGCGGATGATTTCGGCACGGCCCGGCACCTTGAGCATCAGCAGGCTGGCCCCCGAATCGGTGCAGCCCGGCTGGGCCCATTCGGGCTCGGCCCAGAACGCGCGGTCGGCGAGGATCGCCTCGATGCGCGCAACTGCCTCGGCACGCGCGGCCCGGAAGCCGGTGGCGGTCGCGGCCAGCCAGCCCCCACTCTCACGGATGAGCATCGCCGTCGGCGGCTCGGGATAACGCCAGTTCGGCCCCGCGTCCGGCGGAGGTGGAGGCCGCATGCCGGGATAATGCTTGGTGATCAGGTAAGTTCGTGCGGCCAGGGCCCTGAGGACCGCCGTTTCGCCGAACTCCGCGCGGGCGCTGGTGAGCAGAGCATATTCCGTAGCTTCCTTGTCAAAGCCCCATTCGATCCGTTCCGGCGGGGGCTCGGCGGGAATGATTCGCTCGACGGGCGCCGCCGGCACGGCGGTGCAGGCGGGAAGAGCGGCAAGCACTAATGGCAGCAGCTGCTTCATGCCGCTGCAATGCGCAACAGGCGGCCAAGTTGCCATGGCTTCGGTTGCTCCCTTGCCGTCGGGAACGGGAGCGGTAGAGCAGGCGAGAGGAAGGGGGCGAGGCTTGGCCGGACCGCTCGCGGGATTGCGCATCGTCGAGATGGCCGGGCTTGGACCCGGGCCATTTGCCGCAATGATGCTGGCCGACCATGGTGCCGAAGTGATCCGGGTCGAGCGGGCAGGGATGATCGGCGTTCATGCCGACCCTTTGCTGCGTTCTCGCCGGAGCATTTCCCTGGACCTCCGTCAGGACGACGCACGCGAGGTCGTGCGCCGGCTCGCGGCTGGTGCCGACGGCCTGATCGAGGGCTATCGGCCCGGCGTCATGGAGCGGCTCGGGCTCGCGCCTGATCACTTGCTCGGCATCAATCCGAGACTGGTTTACGGCCGGGTCACCGGCTGGGGGCAGGAGGGGCCGCTCAGCGCCGCGGCGGGCCATGACATCAATTATGTCGCGGTCACGGGCCTGCTTCACGGTATCGGCACAAAGGAGCGGCCGGTGGTGCCGGTCAATTATATCGGCGACTATGCCGGCGGCGGCATGATGCTGGCATTCGGAATGGTCGCGGCGATGGTACACGTGCAGCGCGGTGGCGATGGTCAGGTCATCGATGCGGCGATGAGTGACGGCGCCGCGCTGATCGGTGCGCTCACCTACGGGCTGCGCGCCGCAGGCCAATGGAAGGATGAGCGCGAATCCAATTTGCTCGACGGCGGCGCGGCGACCTACGGCATTTACCGCTGCGCCGACGGCAAGTTCCTTGGCCTCGGGGCGATCGAGCCGCAATTCCGCGAGGCTCTCATGGCCGGGCTAGGTCTTCCTCTCGAAGCCGGCCGACGCGAGATTGCGGCGGTGGTCGCCACTCGCAACCGCGACGAATGGGAGGAGCATTTTGCCGATAGCGACGCCTGCGTCGCCCCGGTGCTCGACCTCGCCGAGGCGCCGCAACACCCGCACAACCAGGCAAGAAAAACATTCGTCGCGATCGGCGGCGTCGTGCAGCCGGCGCCGGCGCCGCGTTATTCTTCGACTGTAACCGACGCCCCGAGCCCGCCGCGTCGCGAGGGCGAGGACGCCGAGCATATCCTCTCCCAGCTCGGATATTCCGCGGCCGAAATTGCCGTGATGCGTGATGAAAGGGCCGTCTTGTGAACCCACTCTACCAGGCGATGGGCACCAGCGTCTTCGAGCGAATGAGCCTGGCAGCCGCGAAACATGACGCGGTCAACCTCGGCCAGGGATTTCCGGACTTCGGCTGGCCGGAGGAAATCCTCGAGGCGGCGGCTCGCGCCGTGAAGAACGAATCCAATCAATATCCGCCCTCGCGCGGCCTACCCAAGCTGCGGGAGGCCATTGCTGCGCATTACGCTCGTCATTTCGGCCAGCCCCTCTCCGCCGACAATGTTTGCGTGACCAGCGGAGCAACGGAGGCTCTCGGGGCGGCCATTCTCGCGACCGTCACGCCCGGCGATGAAGTGATCATCTTCACTCCCGCCTACGATAGCTATGCGCCGATGATCCGCCGCGCCGGCGGAATCCCGCGCGAAGTTGCTCTGCAGCCGCCCGAGTGGCGAATTGAACGGAATGCCCTGGCAAGGGCAGTGACCGACAAAACGCGCGTGATCCTGTTGAACAACCCCCACAACCCGGCCGGCCGCCTGTTCGAGTGCGAGGAGCTACGTGTGATCGCAGAGATTGCTGGCGAGCGAGACCTGATCGTCATCAGCGACGAGGTCTGGGAACATGTCCTCCTCGACGGGCAGACCTTCACACCGCTCGCTGCACTTCCCGGAATGGCGGAGCGGACGATCAAGATCGGCTCGGCCGGCAAGATCTTCTCGCTGACCGGCTGGAAGGTCGGATGGACGGTCGCCATGCCCGCGCTCGCGACTGTCGCCGCGAAGGCGCACCAGTTCCTGACCTTCGCGACCGCTCCGAACCTGCAGTCGGCGGTGGCATTCGGGCTTGATGGCGGCGATGAGTGGATCAAGCCGATGCGACGCCGCTTCGCCCGGGCCCGCGATCGCATGAGCGAAGGACTGCGCGAAGCCGGCTTTGCAGTGCTCGACGCCGCCTCGACCTATTTCCTGTGCGTCGACCTCGCGGCTTCGGGAATCGCCGCCGACGATGAAACCTTCGCCGAGCGGGCCGTGAGGGAGGCGGGAGTCGCGGTCGTGCCATTATCACCCTTCTTCGAGGAGCGGCCGGTGACCCACATGGTCCGTCTGTGCTTTTCGAAGCGCGATGAAACGATCGATGCGGGGGTCGAAGCTATGGCCCGCGCCCGCAGACTGTTCGTCTAGGGCTTCACGCCCCGGCGCCAGCGCCTGCCCAGAGCTCCAGCCCTTTGTCGCCGATCAGTGCCGGCCAGCGGCGCTTTAGCTCCTGCTTCCACTCCCCGAGCGCATCCGCCGCGATCGGCGGCGAGATCAGATAGCCCTGGATGAGGTCGCAATCGAGATCGCGCAGCAGCCGCAGCTGGTCCTCGGTTTCGACTCCCTCGGCAGTCGAAGTGAGCCCGAGGCCACGGGCAAGGTCGATGATTGCCTTGACGATCAGCCGGGAATCACGAGCGACGACGGCATCGGTGACGAACGAGCGGTCGATCTTCACCTCGGTAAACGGCAACTGGCGAAGCTGGGCGAGGGTCGAATAGCCGGTGCCGAAATCGTCGATGGCAAGGCCGATGCCCTTAATCCGGCAGCGGGTCAGGGTATCCATCAGCTTGACCAGCGGCTGGGTTGCGCCTTCGGTCAGCTCGAGCACAAGCCGGTCGGTCGGCACTCCAAGCCCGCGGCACATTCGCTCGACCAAGTCCGGGAAATCGAGGTGCTGAAGGCTGAGAGCCGAAATGTTGAAAGCGATGCTGATCTCGAGACCCTCGTCCCGCCATTTCAGCCACTGGCGAAGCGCGGTCCGCAGGCCCCATTGAGTGAGCTGGTCAATGAGGCCATGTCGTTCGGCAAGCGGCACGAAGCGCGACGGCTCGACGGTTCCGAACTTGGCATCTTCCCAGCGCACCAAGGCCTCGACCCGCACCAAGGCGCCATCACGCAACCTGACCTTGGGCTGGTAAACCATGTGCAGCCGATTGTTGATCAATGCCCGCTCGAACCCGTCGAGCAGGTGGATCTCGGACCGGGAAGTCATGGGGCGAGAGTGGGGCGGAGATCGTTCAGCAGGGTCTCCAACTCGGCCAGCCGGACAGGCTTTTCGACTGGGCCGATCATGTTGAGGCCCAGCGCTTCGCCGAGGCGGAAGGCCGAATCGAGCACGCGCCGGTCGAACCCGCTGAAAATCATGACCGGGCCCTCGAAGCCCTCTTCGGCGACGAAGCGCAGCAGTTCGACGCCGTCCATGCCGGGCATCCCAAGGTCGAGCGCAACCATGTCGGGGCTGTGCCGCCGGTATTCCTCGCGAAAGCCGGCGTCTTCGGAGGTGAGAATTGGTTCATAGCCGCATCCCTGCGCCGCGCTGGCGAGGAATTCCGCAAGCGCCGGCTCGTCGTCGATCAGAAGCAGGCGCGGCCGCCTCATTGGCTCAAACTCCATCGACTCCAGCCCGGGCGACCCTCAGACCGTCCGTTAACGCGATGAAACGCCTTTTTAACCCTACAGTCCATATAATCCCGAATTGGTGCAATTCCCCGAGTTACGGAGGAGTTTAATGTTCGGCTCGCTAATCCGGCGCAAGCCCGCTCGTCAGTGGAGCGAGGAAGCGAGCGCTTTCGAGTCGACCACCTTTTCGCTGTCGACTGCAGTGCCGAGGCCAATGGAGCGGCGCAGCGATCAGCGGGTGACGCCGCTGCTGCGCGTCGCCAAGCTGACCACGGCAGCGGGCGAGCAGCTCGTTCGGGTCCGCAACATGTCGGCCGGCGGCTTGATGGCCGAGTGCGCTCAGCTTCCGGAGGTTGGCGAATCGGTCGGAATCGAGCTGTCGTCGCAGCAGATTCCCTCGAGCGTGGTGTGGATCCGGGACGGCCTGGTCGGTCTGAAGTTCGACCAGAACGTCGATCTCGGCGAAATGTTCGCCGGGCGCAAGCCGCGTCACGGCTTCCGGCCGAGGCCGCCGCGGCTCGAAGTCGCGTGCAAGGCCAGCCTCAAGGTGGGCAAGGTCTATTACACCGTCGACGTTCACGACATCTCGCTAGGAGGCATGAAGGTCGAGCCGATCGAGGAATATTGCGTCGGCAAGCCGGTCGTCGTGGTGGTCGAGAGCCTTCGGCCGGTTCGCGGCCACGTCGGCTGGTTCGCCGACCGCCGCGCCGGAATTGTCTTCGACAAGCCGTTGGAGTTCGAAGAGTTGGCCGAGTGGATGGGCAAGCGGCTCGAACTCGCCAGCCTCAAGGCGTCTTACAAGAAATAAACCAGGCGCATTTGTCGTCGAGCCTGCCGCTTCCTATTTCGCGCTCCTGTCATTCGAAGGAGCGAACCATGGCCGATCAGGTCGCCGTCCTAGCCGGCGGGTGTTTCTGGTGCACCGAAGCAGTGTTCAACGATGTCGCCGGAGTGAAAAAGGTCGAGAGCGGCTATACCGGCGGAGATGTTCAAAGCCCCACCTACAAGCAGGTTTGCGGCGGCGACACGGGCCATGCCGAGGCGATCCGCATCACCTTCGACCCTGAAATCGTCAGCTATAACCAGTTGCTCGACATTTTCTTCGCCACGCATGACCCGACCCAGCTCAACCGCCAGGGCAACGATGTCGGCACACAATATCGCTCGGCGATCTTTCCCCAATCGGTGGAGCAGGAGGGCGCTGCTCGGGCTGCAATCGAGCGCGCAAACGCCGAGCATGGCGGGCGGGTGGTCACCGCCATCGAGCCAATGGGCGACTGGTGGCCGGCCGAGGATTATCACCAGGATTACTGGAGTGGAGAGGGGCAGCGGAACCCTTATTGCCTCGCCACCATCCCTCCGAAGCTGCAGAAGCTGAGGAAAAGCTTCCAGGCGCGGCTGAAGGGCGCCGCGGCCGGCGCCTAGCGGGCCGCAGCGCGGGTCAGGCGGTCGTTGATGGCGGCGCCGAGCCCGTGCTTCGGCACCGGCGCAACCGCGATTCGCGATTTTACGCTAGCGTCGGCGGAATGAAGCAGGTCGAACAACCGCGCCGCCGCCTGCGTCAGGTCGCCGGAAGAACTCAGATTGTCATCGCCCTCGACGTCGCCGAACCCGATCAGGAACTCGTCCGCCTCCGCTTCTTGGGCATTGAGCCGGAGTGGCTTGGACGGCGCATAATGGCTCGCCAGCTGGCCGGGCGCTTCGATGTTCTCGCCGCTCGCCTCGTCAGCTTGAATTTCGATCGGGCCGAGGCGGAGCAAGCGCAGCGCCCCGCCGGTAGCGGCGACGATGGTCGATTCCAGCCCCCGTTCGGTCGGACCGCCGTCGAGGATCAGCGGGATGCGTCCCGCGAGGCTCGTCAATACATGCTCGGCCCGCGTCGGGCTGATCGCACCGCTGGCATTGGCCGACGGCGCGGCGAGCGGGCGGCCGCAGGCTCGCAGAAGTGCCTGCATCGCTGGGTGAGCGGGAACGCGCAGCGCGATCGTCGGCAGGCCGGCGGTGACGATGCCAGCGATACCTGCGCCGGCTTTCAGGGGCACGACCAACGTCAGTGGTCCCGGCCAGTGCGTCTCCGCCAGCGATCTCGCCAGCCGATCGAAATTGCCGATGCGCTCGGCTTCGGTCAGGTCGGGCACATGGACGATCAGCGGATTGAAGCTCGGCCGCCCCTTCGCGGAATAAATCCGCGCCACCGCTTCGGCATTGGTCGCATCGGCGGCGAGGCCGTAAACCGTCTCGGTCGGCACCGCCACCGGCACGCCGGCGAGGATCAGCTGCGCCGCGTGCGCGATCGCCTCGTCGCGGAGTGGCAGGATGCTGGTTTCGGCCATGGCCGCGCCGCTATAGCCGCCCTGCGGCAACAGCAAGGATGAGACCGGAAAAATGAGCTTCGCCTGCCCCGTTTGCGACCAGCGACTAGTGCTCGATCATGTCGTCCGGATTGGCGAGCTCGGCACCGACAGCGACATCGTCAATGCAGTGCTCGAAGGTGCCGCTGCGTTTGCCGAGGGCGAGTTCGCGCCGCTCGACCAGATCGGCGACGCGCACCGTGCTCGCTGGGACAATGGCATGGTGCGAATGCCGCCCGGTTTTCGCGAAGCCTATCAAGCCTTCGCGCAAGGGGGGTGGATGGGCCTCGCTGCAGACGAAAGCGCCGGAGGCCAGGGCCTGCCGCACAGCCTCGCCGCGGCACTAATGGAAGATCTGAACGCCGCCAACTTTGCCTTCGCCCTTTGCCCGATGCTTGGCCTCGGAGCGATCGAGGCGATTTCGGCGCATGGGTCGGACGAGCTCAAGCGCGAGTGGCTGCCGAGGATCGTCAGCGGCGAGTGGACGGCGACGATGAACCTGACCGAGCCCCAGGCCGGCAGCGACGTCGGGGCGCTCAAGACTCGGGCCGTGCCATCCGGCGACGGCAGCTGGAAGATCAGCGGCACGAAGATCTTCATCACCTACGGTGAGCACGACTTGACCGACAACATCGTGCACCTGGTGCTCGCTCGCACGCCCGCGGCGCCGCAGGGAACGAAGGGAATCTCGCTGTTCCTCGTGCCCAAAGTTCTGCCGGATGGAAGCCGCAACGACGTCCACTGCATCTCGATCGAGCACAAGCTGGGGATCCACGCCTCGCCGACCTGCGTGATGAGCTACGGAGACACCGCGGGCGGCGCCACTGGCTGGCTCGTCGGCGAGGAGCACGGCGGGATGCGGGCGATGTTCACGATGATGAACAATGCTCGGTTGAACGTTGGGCTGCAGGGCGTCGGCGTCGCCGAACGGGCAACCCAGCGCGCCTGCGCCTACGCGCTCGACCGAAAGCAGGGCCAGCGCGGCGGCTTGCCCGTGGCGATCGCCGACCATCCAGATGTCCGGCGGATGCTGATGCGGATGCGGGCGCTGACGTCAGGAGCCAGGGCATTGGTTTATTACGCCTTTGGCCAGGCCGACCGCGGCGCCCGCGGCGACCGCGACGCGAAGCAGCGCGCCGATGTTCTGACGCCGATGGCCAAGGCGTGGGGAACCGACGTCGGCTGCGAAGTCGCAAGCCTTGGGCTCCAGGTCCACGGTGGCATGGGCTATGTCGAGGAAACTGGAGCGGCGCAGCATTTGCGCGATTCCCGGATCGCGCCGATCTACGAGGGAACGAACGGGATTCAGGCGGCGGACCTGGTCCAGCGCAAGCTTGGCCTTGCCGACGGGATGGTTTTCGATTCGCTGATCGCCGACATTCGCGCCGAAGCGGCCGACGAACGTCTGGTCGCACTCACCGACGCGGTGGAAATCTGCGCGGCAACGTTCCGCGAGGCGGAAATTGATGACCGGCTGGCGGGAAGCTATCCGTTCCTGACCATGGCATCGGTGATGGTGGCCGGCTGGCTGATGGAGAGGATCGGGCGTGCTGCCGAGGGCGAGAGCGACCCCTTCCTCAAGTCGCGCAAAGCCGCAGCCGATTTCTTCCTCGCAGCGATCGTGCCGGAGGCGCTCGGCCTCGGCGCGGCGGCAGGGACGGGGGCGGAGATGCTCTACGGGGTTCCGGCGGAAACGCTCGCCTAGGCGCGGGTGCTGTCGAGAAGATCGGCAGCGTCGATCCCCAGCCGATTCATGCGCTCCCGCACCTCCGGCCATTCCTCGGTGAGGAAGCGCTTGCGCTCGAGGTCGCGAAGCCGAGCTCGAGCGCCTGGCGCGACGAACATGCCGACACCGCGCTTGACGACGATCAGCCCCTCGTCCTGGAACCCCTGGTAGGCCTTGGCGACGGTGAGCGGGTTGGCTTGCTCCTCCGCCGCGAGCGCCCGCACCGAGGGCAGCGGGTCGCCGTCCTTGAACCGGCCGGCGAGGATCGCATCGGAAATGGTTTCACGCAGGCGTACGTAGACGGGCTTTTCGTGGGGGGAACCGAGCGTCATGCTGTTCTAATACAGCGCGGCGGCAGTGAAGGCAATGGAATTCGCGGCAGCTCAGAAGGCCGGTGGAACCCATGGCCGCGACACGGTGGAAAGGGGCGCACGCGGCCGCTCCTCGAGCTGGCGGCCAGGCCTGCCGATGAAAATGAAGCCGGCGATGCGCTCGCCGGGGGCGCAGAAAGCCTGCCGGACCCGCTCCGAATAAGCCTGCCAGCCGGTCAGCCAGCCGGCGACATAGCCGAGCGCATGGGCCGCAAGCATCAGGTTCATGCCGGCAGCGCCGCACGACAATTGTTGTTCCCACACCGGGATCTTGTGGTCTTCGACCGGCGCCGAGATCAGCACCACCAGAGCGGCCCCCTGGCGGGCGAACTCCTCGGCTTTCTCGTAATGCGCGGGACCGCAGTCCTCATCTTCCTCGTCTAGCGCCTGACGAAGCAGCTGCGCGAACGCATCGCGCTGCTCATCGGCGATCGTGACGAAGCGCCACGGGAACAGCTTGCCGTGATCGGGGGTGCGCGCGGCGATGGTCACGATTCGATCCATCTCGTCTGGCGACGGACCTGGGCCGACCATCTCGCGCGGCCTCCCGGACCGGCGGGTTTCGAGCAGCGACAGGATCGAAGAGAGGTCGTTGAGCATGGGCGGCTCGTCTAACCGCCGCGGCCTTCGGCAACAATCCAGCTTCACAAGCGGATTTTGCCCGCTAGGGTGCGCCGCCAATCGCCCGTAGAGGCGGCAGCTGCAGGATCAGGAGCCCCCATGGCCACGAGCGCAATCCCGTCGACGACCGGCTACGACACCAAGACCTTCTTCGGTCACCCGCGTGGGCTGTTCGTCCTGTTCTTCGCCGAAATGTGGGAACGCTTCTCCTACTACGGCATGCGGGCGCTGCTGATCTTCTACCTCGTCCAGCACTGGATGTTCTCGGACGAGCGCGGCTCGGTCATCTACGGGGCTTACACGGCGCTGGTTTACATTACCCCGGTGGTCGGCGGTTACATTGCCGACCGTTATCTGGGGCAGCGCAAGGCCGTGCTGTTCGGCGCCGTGCTCCTAACCTTCGGCCACTTCTTCATGGCGTTCGAAGGGACAGGCGGCCAGGCCGACCCGACCATCAACATCTTCTGGCTGGCGCTGTCGTTCATCATCGTCGGCTCGGGCTTCCTCAAGGCCAACATCTCCGTGATCGTCGGCCAGCTCTACCCGCGCACCGACGTCCGCCGCGACGCCGCATACACCATCTTCTACATGGGCATTAACCTCGGCGCGGCGATCGGCTCGATCCTGTGCGGCTGGATCGGCCAGACCTACGGCTGGCGCTACGGCTTCGGACTCGCCGGCTTCGGGATGCTGCTCGGGCTCGTCGTCTTCATCGTCTTCACCCCGCTGCTGATGGGCAAGGGCGAGTCGCGCGACCCGGCGCGGCTCAGGAGCCGCGTCGCCGGCATCAAGTTCGAATGGCTGCTCTATGTCGTCGGCCTGGCGATGGTCGTCGGCATCTGGGGCCTGATCCAGTTCCAGGAAGCGGTCGGCTGGCTGCTTCTGGTGTTCGGAATCATCCTCGTCGGCTATGTGCTCTACACAGCGGTTGCCAAGCTTCCGCGCGACGACCGCGATCGCATCTTCGCCGCGATGTTCCTAATCGTCGGTTCGATCCTGTTCTGGGCCTTGTTCGAGCAGGCGGGCTCGTCGCTCAACCTGTTCACCGACCGCCACGTCGATCGCGAGATGCTCGGTTGGGACGTGCCCGCAGCGGTCTTCCAGTCCATCAACCCGATCTACATCATCCTTCTGGCGCCATTATTCGCCTTGCTTTGGACCGCGCTCGGCAGGCGCGGGCTGGAGCCATCGGCCCCTGCCAAGTTCGGCCTCGCCATGATCCAGCTCGGCGCCGGCTTCCTGGTCCTGGTGTTCGGCGCCTATGCGTTCGGAATCGAGACCCCGACCCCGGTCATCTTCATTTTCCTCATCTACCTGCTGCACACCACCGGCGAGCTGTGCCTGTCGCCTGTCGGCCTCAGCGCAATGAACCGGCTCGCACCAGCGCATATGGCATCGCTGATCATGGGCACCTGGTTCTTCGCCTCGGCCACGGGCAATTTCGCTGCCGGGCTGATCGCGGCAGCGACCGGATCGGGTGAGCTCGAGGCGGAGGGCGGTGCGGCCAAGGAAATCGTGCTCGACGTCTACACGACGGTCGGCTGGGTCGCGGTCGGTGTCGGTGTCCTCGTCATCCTCATCTCGCCGTTCGTGAGGCGGCTGATGCACCTCGAAACGCTGAAGGACGACGACGAGCTCGCCGGTTACAAGGAGCTCGGCGAGAAGCAGGCCCCGGGCATGTTCCCGCAGGCCGAGACCAAGCCCAGCCGGGAAGAATATTGATCAGCCAGGTGATTGTCATGAATGCCAAGTTCGTCGCCGCGGCCGTTGCCGTCGCCCTGCTGAGCGGCTGCGCGGCGCTCGACCCGCCGCCCAAGAAAGCGGCCCCGGTCAAGTTCGACCGCGACCCGTTCGCTTCGACCTACCAGCGCTACCCGGGCCATCCGACGGTGATCCGCAACGTCACCATTTTCGACGGCGAGGGCGGCGAAATCCGCGGCGGCGCGATCCTCTTTGCCGAGGGCCTGATCCAGGCAGTCGGAGCGAACATCGATGTACCGCCCGGGGCGATGGAGATCGACGGTGCCGGCAGATATGTGACTCCTGGGATCATCGACGTTCACAGCCACCTCGGCGATTATCCGAGCCCGGGCGTCCCGGCCCATTCCGACGGCAATGAAGCCACCTCGCCGGCGCGGCCGGAAGTGTGGGCCGAGCACAGCGTCTGGCCGCAGGACCCAGGTTTCTCGCGGGCGCTGGCCAACGGCGGAGTGACCGCGCTCCAGGTCCTCCCCGGCTCGGCCAACCTGTTCGGCGGCCGAGGAGTGACACTGAAGAACGTGCCGGCGCGGACCGTTCAGGGGATGAAGTTTCCAGGCGCGCCGTACGGTCTCAAAATGGCGTGCGGCGAAAATCCGAAGCGGGTCTACGGCTCGCGTAACAACATGCCCCAGACCCGGATGGGCAATATCGCCACGGTCCGCCAGACCTGGGCCAAGGCGCAGGCCTATAAGCGTAAGTGGGATCGCTATGAGCGCGAGGGCGGCGACATGCCCGAGCGCGACCTGGCCATGGACACGCTTCGCGGCGTCTTGGCCGGCGAGATCATCGTCCATAACCATTGCTACCGCGCCGACGAAATGGCGATCATGATCGATGTCGCCCGCGAGGCCGGCTACAAGATCGGCACGTTCCACCACGCGGTGGAGAGCTACAAGGTCGCCGACCTGCTCGCCGCCAACGGCATCTGCTCGGCGATGTGGGCCGACTGGTATGGCTTCAAGATGGAAGCCTATGATGCGATCAAGGAGAATATCCCGTTCGTAGACAGAGCGGGGGCCTGCGCCATCGTTCACTCCGACGATCCGAACGGCATCCAGCGGCTCAACCAGGAGGCGGCCAAGGCGCTGGCCGACGGTCGTCGCGCCGGCCATGCTGTCACCGACGCGTCTGCCTGGCGCTGGCTGAGCTTCAATCCCGCGCAATCACTCGGAATAGCCGACAGGACCGGCAGCCTGAGGGCCGGGAAAATGGCCGACGTCGTGCTGTGGAACATGAATCCGTTCAGCACTTATGCGCGGCCGGAGAAGGTGTGGATCGACGGCGCCTTGCTTTACGACATGCACAATCCGCGCCTCCGTCCGGTCAGCGACTTCGAGCTTGGCCAGCCGGGCGAGGGAGACGTGAAATGATCCGCCATCTGCTCGCCGCCGCGCTGCTCGTTGCAGCCGCCCCTGCCGCTGCCCAGACGGTCGCCATCGTCGGGGGGACGGTGGCGCTGGGCGACGGCAGCGAACCGATCCAAAACGGCACCGTGGTTATTCGCGGCGGCCGGATCGTCGATGCCGGTTACCAGGTCGGAGTTCCGGCCGGTGCGACCATCGTCGACGCCCGCGGCAAATGGGTGACTCCAGGGCTTGTCGCCGGCTTTTCGCGGCTCGGCCTGTCGGAAATCGATCTGTCCGGCGGGATTCGCGACGACCGCGCCCAAAACGGTCCGTTCAGCGCCGCCATAGACGTCGCTCCGGCGATCAACCCGAATTATTCGACCATCGCCGTCAATCGCGCCGACGGAGTGACGCGCGCTCTCGTCGCGCCCAACACGGCGCGGAACATCTTCGCCGGGCAGGGGGCGATGATCGACCTCGGCGCCGACCTCGACCCGATCACCCGCGCTCGCCTGTTCCAGTTCGTCGAGCTTGGCGAATCCGGCGGCGAGACGGCCGGCGGCTCGCGGCCTTCCGCCCACGTCCTGTTCCGCAACGCGCTTCGCGAAGCGCACGAGCTGCAGCGTTTCGCGACCCCGATCGCCGCCAGCGGCCAGCGCCGCGAGGACCCGATCCGCGACGTGCCGATCATCCGCAACCCGAATGAATCGCGCGAATACGGGCCTGATGCCCGCCGAAGCGAGGACGTGCTCCTCACCCGTTTCGACGCGGCGGCGCTGGTACCGCTACTCCAAGGCCGGCAGCTGCTCCTCGTTCGAGTTGAAAGCGCCCGCGACATTTTGAGCGTGCTGGACATTAAACGCGAATATCCAAAGCTTCGCATTGTGCTGGTCGGCGCCACCGAAGGGTGGATGGTCGCCGATCGGATCGCCGCGGCGCGGATTCCGGTGATCGCCTCGGCCCTCAATGATTTGCCATCGTCGTTCGAAAGGCTCGCGGCGACGCAATCGAACATCGGCCGCATGCGCGCCGCGGGAGTGCAGGTCGCGATCGGCATGGTCGACGATGACGATACCCGTAACCTGTTCAACCAGCGCCAATATGCGGGCAACCTGGTCGCCCTGACTCACGTCCCGGGAGCGACGGGGGTGAGCTGGGGCGAAGCGCTGGCGATGATCACTTCGCGTGCCGCCGAAGCGGTCGGAATGGGCGGCGAGATCGGCACCCTGGCAGGCGGCCGGCGGGCCGACGTAGTCCTATGGTCGGGGGACCCGCTGCAGGTGACAAGCAATGCCGAAATGGTGTTCATCGACGGCGTCCAGCAGCCGCTGGAAAGCCGCCAGACCCGCCTGCGAGACCGTTATCGCGATCTAGACCGGCAGGTCCTTCCCGAAGCCTATCGGCGGTAAGGCGTCATCATGCGAAGGGCGGCCCGGACTTGTGCGGGGCCGAAGCAAATCCGCAGTAAACGGCTGGATTGCTTCGCTTCGCTCGCAATGACGGCTAGAAACGGGACATGACGCGCAGATTCTTCGGCACCGACGGTATTCGCGGCCTGACCAACAGCGAGCCGATGACGGCCGAGACCGCGCTCCGCGTCGGCCAGGCGGCCGGCGCCCATTTCCTTCGCGGCGACCATCGTCACCGCGTCGTCATCGGCAAGGACACGCGGCTTTCCGGCTACATGATGGAATCCGCTCTCGTCGCCGGCTTCGCCAGCGTCGGAATGGACGTCGTCCTTTTGGGGCCGATGCCAACGCCTGCCGTTGCCATGCTGACGAAGTCGATGCGTGCCGATCTCGGAGTGATGATCTCCGCGTCGCACAATCCTTTCGCCGACAACGGCATCAAGCTGTTCGGCCCCGACGGGTTCAAATTGAGCGATGAGGCCGAGCAGGCGATCGAACAGAGGATGGCCAACGGCCCGCGACGCGCCGATCCGGACATGATCGGCCGAGCCAGGAGGATCGACGACGCCCGCGGCCGCTACGTCCACTTCGCCAAATCGACCTTTCCAGAGCGCCTTTGGCTCGACGGGCTCAAGGTGGTTGTCGATTGCGCCAATGGCGCCGCTTATCACGTTGCCCCCGATGCCTTGTGGGAGCTCGGCGCAGACGTCATCGCCATTGGCGTTTCGCCGAACGGGCTCAACATCAACGATGGCTGCGGATCGACCCACCCCGAAGCGCTGCAACGGCGGGTCCTCGAGGAAGGCGCCGACATCGGCCTTGCTTTCGACGGCGATGCCGACCGGTTGATCGTCATCGATGAAAAGGGCCGCGCGATCGATGGTGACCAGCTGATGGCGCTGATCGCCGTCGGCCAGCATCGCCGCGGCGAACTCAAGGGCGGCGCCGTCGTGGCCACCGTGATGTCGAATCTCGGGCTCGAGCGGAAGCTTGGTGAAAGCGGAATCGAACTCATCCGCACCAAGGTCGGCGATCGCTACGTATTGGAGGCGATGAGGGCCAAGGGCTGCAACGTCGGCGGCGAGCAATCGGGCCATATCATCCTGACCGATCATACGACCACCGGCGACGGTCTCGTCGCCGGGCTCCAGGTGCTCGCCGGCCTGGTCGAAAGCGGCAAGCCGGCAAGCGAGCTGCTCAACCAGTTCGAACCGGTCCCGCAGCTCCTGAAGAATGTGCGCTTCAACGGCGGCGCCCCGCTCGACAGCGACGGAGTCAAGCAGCGCATCGCCGCCGCCGAGGCCGAGCTTGCCGGCCACGGGCGGCTGGTGATCCGCAAGTCGGGGACCGAACCGCTGATCCGGGTGATGGCAGAGGGCGACGACCGGGCTTTGGTCGAGCGGCTCGTCGACGATATCTGCGAGGCAGTTCAGGCGGCCTCGTAACGCTTTGTTCGTCACTTGCGAGCCAAGCGAGCCAATCCAGCTAGGTTCTGGATTGCTTCGTCGCTAGGCTCTTTGCAATGACGGCAACGCCCGCCCGCATTCTGATCATCGCCGGCTCGGATTCGGGGGGCGGCGCGGGAATCCAGGCCGACCTCAAGACCGTCGCCATGCTCGGCGGCCATGGCATGACCGCGATCACCGCCATCACCGCCCAGAATACGCTGGGCGTGACCGCCGTTCACCCGGTTCCCGCCGAGATGATCCTCGCGCAGATCGATGCGGTTGTCGGCGACATCGGCATCGACGCGGTGAAGATCGGCATGATCGGCGGGGCTTTCGCCGCGGGCCAGGTGGCGCTGCGGCTCCGCCGTCTGAAGGAGGATAAACCCGACCTGCCGATCGTCTTCGACCCGGTGATGGTCGCGACCAGCGGCTCGGAGCTGGCCGACGAGGCGACCATTGCGGCTTTTGGCGACCTCATGGAAATCGCCACGCTCGCGACCCCGAACTTGCCCGAGCTTGTCCGCCTGACCAGCGAGGAGGACCCGGTGGCTGCAGCCCTGCAGCTGGTCGGCCGCCACGGCTGCGCGGTGCTCATCAAGGGCGGTCACGAGGAGGGCGAGGCGCTCGCCGATGCGCTGATCGAGGAAGACAATATGACCAGCTGGCAGGGCCAGCGGATCGACACGACCAACACCCACGGAACCGGCTGCACGCTGGCGAGCGCAATCGCCGTATTCCTTGCCCGGGGCGCAAGCCTGAGTTCTGCAGTGGAGCAGGCGCGGACCTTCGTCCGCGTGGCGCTGCGAAGCGCTCGGCAGATCGGCCAAGGTTGTGGCCCCGTCGGAATCGAGGGGGTCCGGCTCGACGTCGGCGAGGGCCCGCGGCTCAACCAGGTTACCCTAACCGTCAACGATTATGCCGCATCAGTCGCCTTCTACCGGAGGGTGGGCCTCAAGCAGATCGTCGACAGCCCCGGCAATCAATATGCCCGCTTCGAGACCGCGGGCGGCGCCACTTTGTCGATCCAGGCCGACCCTGAAGAGAAAATCGTCGCCACGACCGCAGTCTATCTCGAATGTGACGACCTTGACGAAAGGGTGAAGCGCCTGGCGCGGGAAGGCCTGCCGTTCGAGCATGGCCCGCGCAACCAACCATGGCTGTGGCGCGAGGCCCGGCTGCGCGACCCTTCGGGCAACATCATCTTCCTCTACAAGGCTGGTGAAGCCCGCCGCTTCCCGCCGTGGCGGATGGAGGAATAATCCACAATTTTCGTCATCCCCGCGCCGGCGGGATCCAGTCGACACCAGAATCTGGGTTCCCGCTTTCGCGGGAATGACGAATAAGAGGGCATGCCGCGGCGCTGCTCCTTCAAGATCGAGCTCGACTATCCGCAGCCGCTCGCCGGGGTCGACGAGGCGGGCTGTGCTCCGCTCGCCGGGCCGGTGGTCGCGGCGGCAGTGATCCTTGACCGCAACAAATTCCCGCGCGGCATCGACGATTCCAAGAACCTCGACCTGCCGACCCGGGAGAAGCTCTACAAGCGTCTCCAGGATTGCGGCGCCGTCATCGGCGTCGGTGTTGCCAGCGTCGAAGAAATCGACACGATCAACATCTACTGGGCGCGGATGCTGGCGATGACCCGCGCCGTGGAGGCCCTGAACGTTCAGCCGGCGTGGGTGCTGGTCGACGGCAATGCCTGCCCGCGATGGCAACGGCCCTCCAAGGCTATCGTCGATGGCGACGCCAAATGCCGCTCGATCGCCGCTGCCTCGATCATCGCCAAGGTCACTCGAGACCGGCTGATGGCCGATCATGCCCGCGACTTCCCGGGCTATGGCTGGGAAACTAACCGCGGATACGGAACGCCCGAACATTACCGCGGACTCGAGGCTCTCGGGGTCACCCCGCTGCACCGCCGAAGCTTCGCCCCGGTGCGCGAAATCATTGCGCGATGGGCGCAGCCGGAGCTCCAACTGCACGAAACTGCCTCCATGAGTCCTTCGAGTCACACCACCATTAGTTGAGTCCTGCCTCGGCGAAGCCACTCAACATCTTGTGGTCTTGCGGAGGCGGACTCGTTTCGTTCCGAGCCCTCGAATCACCCGCATTAACCTCTGCTCGCTTGACGGTGAGTCCGGCGTGACTCACCGTTCCAGCCGACAGGGGACGGAGCATGAATTATTTGGGCCGCGTCGGCGAGCAGCCGGCACATTTTCGACCGCGCCGGGGCGCTTCCCAACGGCCGCTCCCGCTCGACCAGATCGTCCAGGGCGACTGCATCGCCGAAATGGCCAGGCTTCCCGACAAATGCGTCGACATGATCTTCGCCGACCCGCCGTACAATCTGCAGCTCGGCGGCGAGCTGTTCCGGCCGGAAGGCAGTCGCGTCGATGCCGTCGATGACGATTGGGACAAGTTCGACAGCCTCGCCACTTACGACGAATTCACCCGCGACTGGCTGGCGGAGGCCCGACGCATTCTCAAGGACGACGGCACCATCTGGGTGATCGGCAGTTACCACAACATCTACCGCGTCGGCGCGTTGCTGCAGGACGCGGAGTTCTGGATTTTGAACGACATCGTCTGGCGCAAGTCCAACCCGATGCCGAACTTCCGCGGCACCCGCTTCACCAACGCCCACGAGACTTTGCTGTGGTGCGCGAAGGACGAAAAGGCGCGCTACACCTTCAATTATCGTGCGATGAAGGCCTTGAACGACGACCTTCAGATGCGTTCGGACTGGGTGCTGCCGATTTGCGCCGGCGCCGAGCGGGTGAAGGGGACGGACGGCGCCAAGGCTCATCCGACGCAGAAGCCCGAGGCCTTGCTCTATCGGATCCTGCTCGCCTGCACGAGGCCCGGCGACGTCGTGCTCGATCCCTTCTTCGGCACCGGCACGACGGGTGCAGTCGCCCGGCGTCTCGGCCGCCGCTGGATCGGCATCGAGCGCGAGCCTGCATATGTGAATGTCGCGCTGGATCGAATCGCCTCGACGCTGCCGCTCGACGAAAGCGCGATTCAGACGGTCGCCGATAAGCGCGGCCAGCCGCGCGTCGCCTTCGGCGTGCTGGTCGAAAGCGGGCTCGTTGCTCCCGGCACTTCGCTCACCGACACGAAGCGCCGCTGGAAGGCGCAGGTGCGCGCCGACGGATCGGTCGAATGCGACGGGCATTCGGGCTCGATCCACAAGGTCGGGGCGGCACTGCAGAATGCGCCGTCGTGCAACGGCTGGACCTTCTGGCACGTCGGCGGGCGCGGCACGCTCCAGCCGCTCGACGCTCTGCGCCAGAAATATCTCGCTGATCTCGCCTGATGCCTTGCGGGCCGCGTCGCAGCGGCCATGATGACCGTCGCGAAGGAGATTCGATGGATCGGGCGATCGGTCTAATTCGACTTGTGCTGGGCGTCGTTGCCCTTGCCTCCACGGCAGGCTCGTCCGCCGCGGCGGTTGACGGTCGGCTCGACTCGGCGCTTGCGGCTCTGAAGCCGCAGCGCCCCGGCGTCGTCGATGCCTACGTGATCGTTGCTGCGCTCGACACCGACGCGGTGTTCGGTCGTGAGGCGCGCGAAGCGGGGCGCGTCCTGGCTAGGCGGTTCGACGCCGAAGGGCGAACGCTCGTCCTCGCCGAGGATGAAGGTGACGACCAGGCAGATGGCGATGGGACTCCACACAACCTCGAGCTTGCGCTCGGCCGCGCCGCGGCCTTGATGGATCGTAGCGAGGACGTCCTCGTCCTCTACGCGACAAGCCACGGTACGCCGCGCGCCGGCCTCAACTACAAGCTGGCGTCCGGATTGGGCGGAATCATTACTCCCGCCGAGCTCGCCGCGGCGCTGGCTGCTCTCGGGTTCCAGAACCGGCTGATCATCATCCAGGCGTGCTTTTCGGGGCAGTTCGTCCCTGTTCTCGCCGGACCGCGGACGGTCGTCGCCACCGCCGCCTCGGACATGCAGCCGTCGTTCGGCTGCTCGCCCAGTAACGACTGGTCCTTCTTCGGCCATGCCCTGGTCAATTTGGCGATGCGCAAGCCCGACACCTTCGCCCGCCAGTTCCGCCGCGCCTATGTCACCATCTACGGCTGGGAGCGGCAGCTGGGGATGGAGCCATCAAGCCCGCAGATCAGCATCGGCAAGGAGGCCGCCGGCTGGCTGGCAGTGCTCGACGCCCGCGCCCCGAAGGCCGAGACCGCGCCGGTCGGCCGGCCACCGTCCGAGCTTCCCCGCTAAGCGATGCGCCGGCTCATCCGCCCGACCGGCTTTGTCGATTCGCCGTTCGGCCACGACGGCAAGGTGGCGCGCCTCGCTGGCGGGCACTGTTGGTTTGCTGCGGTCGAACTGCTCGCCGTCGAAGGCGGCCGGCGCGTCTCCGCCGAGCTGCTTCCCGTCGAGGGCATCGAAAACCGCTTTGACGACGATATGGACGCGCACTGGCGGGCGCTGACTTCGCCGCGGGCGCCGCTCGAGCTCGGGCCCCGCACCGTTCGCCTCGACCAGCCGCAAGTCATGGCCATCGTCAACGTCACTCCCGACAGTTTCTCCGACGGCGGCCGCTTCGCCGATTCCGCCTCGGCGGCGGAAGCCGCGGCGGACATGGCGGGGCAGGGCGCGGCGATCCTCGACGTCGGCGGCGAATCGACCCGCCCCGGCGCTTCGCCGGTGTGGGCCGGCGACGAGATCGAGCGGGCGGTGCCGGTGATCGAGCGCCTCGCCGCCGCCGGCGCCGCCGTCTCGGTCGACACGCGCAAGGCTGACGTCATGGCGGCAGCGCTCGGTGCCGGCGCGCACATGGTCAACGACGTCTCGGCCCTAACCTTCGACCCGCGCTCGGTCGAGACGGTGGCCACGGCCGGAGTTCCAGTCGTCCTCATGCACCACCAGGGCAGCCCCGAGACCATGCAGCAGGATCCGCGCTACGAGGACGTGCTGATCGAGGTCTATGAATGGCTCGAGCAGCGCATCGCCGCTGCCGAGGCGGCCGGAATCGCTCGCGACCGGATTCTCGTCGATCCCGGCTTCGGCTTCGGCAAAACTGTTGCCCACAATCTCGACCTGTTGAACGGCCTCGCGCTATTTCACTCGCTAGGTTGCCCGATCGTCCTTGGGGCCAGCCGCAAACGGACCATCGGCGCTCTCGCCAACGAGGCGCCAGCCGATCGGCGGCTCGGTGGAAGTATCGCGCTGGCGCTCAAGGCAGTGGAGCAGGGGGCTCAGATCGTCCGAGTGCACGATGTCCCCGAAACGGTTCAGGCGCTCAAGGTCTGGCGCGGCCTTCGTGACCAGGCCCTGACTCCACGGGTTTGAGCGCGATAATCATCGGCCCGAGCGGCGCATGCGAATCCTGCCGCCCGTTTGCCGGGTCCCAAAGCGAGCTCACCGACCCGTCGAAATAAAGTGCGTCCGGGGTCTTAAGCGCGTCGCGGAAGAACCGGCCGAACTTTCCGAATGACACCAAGTCCTCGGAGATGACAAATACCGCCTTGCCTTCGGCCGTGATCCCGACTCCGTTGCGGATCAGTCTTGAACGGCCGTCCGGCTCGAACCTCGGATGAAGCTTTCCGTCGATCACCAGCATTGGGCCCGACTGGGTGGCGAGCCTGGGTGGCGCGCGAAATTCGGGGATCTTGTCGCTTTCGAAAATGGCGCGCTTGCCCCCGGCTAGCACCATGAACACGCCGTTCGGCTTCATGTGGAAATTGCCCGGTCCGTCGCGAAGATTGGGCGGATGTCCACTGCCATGGGTGGTGTCGCAAGGCCGATCGCCCGGCCTTCCTCGTCGAACATGCCGGCATTCATGCCGAAGGCGACCCGATCGACATCCACGCGACCCACGACTTCACCGAAACTGCGCATGGGCGTGCTGCCTTTTCCCGCCGCGAACAGCAGCAATTCGCCGCCTTCGTTGTCGCAGACAGTGAAACGGCTGCCCTCGAATAGCTGCTGATTGCAGTAGGATTCTGGAACTGCTTCGGGTTCGGCTCTGGTGCAGGCGATAAGAGCCAGGACGGCGAACAGGAGAGCGACGCGCATGGCGCGACGCTAGTGGCTCAGGCGGCGGTGTCGATGCCGAGCTCGCCGAGCTTGCGATATAGGGTCGATCGGCCAATTCCGAGCCGCCGCGCGACCTCGGTCATGCGGCCGCGATAATGGCCGATGGCGAGCCGAATGATGTCGGCCTCGATCTCCTCGAGCGGGCGCAAATGGCCATCGCTTCGATAAAGGGTTACGCCCGGCGCGCCGGCGAGAGCTTCGTCGCTGCTGGCCTGGCTGATCTCGGGTGAAAAATCATTCCGGCGACCCGAAAAACGCGACTGGATTGCGATGTGCGGAAAATCCTCGGCCGTCAGCGAGCTTCCCTCGCACTGCAGCCCGGCACGGAACAGGGCCCCAGCAAGCTGCCGGACGTTGCCCGGCCAGCCGTAGCGCATCAGCACGGCAAGAGCGTCATTGCCGATCGACAGCGGCTTGAGGCCGACATGACTCGCAAACCTGGCCAGCAGATGACGAGCGAGCGCGGGAATGTCGCTGCTGCGTTCGCGTAGCGGCGGCAGATTGACGACTGTTGTGCCGATTCGCTCGGCCAGACCGGCATCGAAATCTTCAGGAAGCGCTTGGCTCGACGTGGCGATCACTCGCACGTCGACCGAATAGCTGCCGTTGCAGCCGACCGGCCGGACCTCGCCGGTGGCGAGCATTCGGTCCAGCTGCTGCTGAGTATCCTTCGGCAGGCTGGCAACTTCGTCGAGAAGAAGGGTGCCGCCATTGGCCTCCACCAGCTTGCCGAACTTCTCTGCAAAAGCGCCGGGGAAGGCGCCCTTTTCGTGGCCGAACAGCTCGCTGTCGACGATATTTGCCGGCACCGACTTGCAGTCGAGCGAAACGAGCGGCCCTCGGGCGCGCAAGCTCGCGGCATGAATGGCGCGGGCGATCGTCTCTTTGCCGGTGCCCTGTTCGCCCACGATGAGGATCGGCAGGCGGTTGCGCGCTGCCTTGGCAGCGACCGCGAGCGCCGCGCGGAAATCCGGCGCCGCCCCGACCAGCTGCTCGAGAGCCATCTCCGGAGCGAGCTTCTCGGACACCGGCGCCAGCTCGCCGGCGGCCTTGCGGCGGTCGGCATTTGCGGCGAGCGCCTCCAGCAGACGCTCCGGCGCGACCGGCCTGGCGAGAAAATCGCTTGCTCCGGCCCGCATTGCGTCGACGGCGGCCGATACCGAGGCCCCATCCGCGAGCACGATGATCGGCAGCTTCGCCCGACAGGCGCGCAACGCTGCGACCAGCTCCGGGCCGCTTTCCGAATTCCAGCTACCGAGCAAAGCGGCCTGGACGGCGCGGCCGTGAGGACCCTGCAGCAGGGCGACGGCGGTCTCCGCATCGGCAGCGCCGACCGCGCTCCAGCCGGCACGCGCTGCGACCGCCGACACGAGCCTGCGCTCATTCGGGTCGGCATCCAACAGCAGTAGCGAGCGGTTCGGCTCTTCGCGCATGCAATCGCTCCCAAAGCGGCATTCGTACCTTGCAGATGTAAAGGCTCGCTTAAGGACTTGGGGGAGCGCAGGCGCCTTGTTATGGACGGGTCGAGCGCCTGGAGGCGCGTGAGCAGCAAGGGGAGCAGAATGGCCGAACAAGAGCCGATCTTGACCGATCCGCCGACCCAGGATGTCGCGGTCCACGTCCGCGACTACACACGGTTCACCAAGCTGCTGACGTGGGGAGCCGCGATTTCTTTCCTGATTGCGCTGTTCGTCCTTCTGTTCGTCCTCAAATAGGGCGGTCTGCCTCCCATGAAGATCGCCGTTATCAAGGAGACCGCGCCCGGCGAGACGCGCTGCGCAGCGATTCCCGAAACGGTGAAAAAGCTTTCTGCCTTGGGCGCAAAAGTCGCCGTGGAGCGGGGGGCGGGCGAGACCGCCTCAATTGCAGACGCGGATTTCGAAGCGGCCGGGGCGACTCTCGGTTCGCGGGCGGAGGTGCTCAAGGGCGCCGCCGCGATTCTGTGCGTGAGCGGCCCCGATCCTGCGGAGGTGGCGGCCGCCGAGCGCGGCGCACTGCTGATCGGATCGCTCGACCCGGCCCGGCGCCGGCAGGCGATCGACGGCTATGCGAGCGCAGGTCTCGACGCTTTGGCCATGGAATGGATGCCGCGAATCACGCGTGCCCAGTCGATGGACATCTTGTCGTCGCAATCGAACCTTGCCGGCTACAAGGCGGTGCTCGAGGCCACGAGCGCCTATGGCCGGGCATTGCCGATGATGATGACCGCCGCCGGCACGATCAGCGCCGCGCGAGTGTTCGTGATGGGCGTGGGCGTGGCCGGCCTTCAGGCGATCGCCACCGCCCGGCGGCTCGGCGCCCAGGTGAGCGCCACCGACGTCCGCTCCGCGACCAAAGAGCAGATCCTGTCGCTCGGCGCCAAGCCGGTGTTCGTCGAGAATGTCGCCGGCATCGAAGGCGAGGGCGCTGGCGGCTATGCGACGGAAATGTCGGACGAATATAAACAGGCGCAGGCAGCGCTGGTATCGTCCCACATCGCCAAGCAGGACATCGTCATCACCACCGCGCTGATCCCGGGCAGGCCGGCGCCGCGGCTGATCAGCGACGCCCAGGTCGCGTCAATGCGGGCGGGAGGTGTGATCGTCGATCTGGCGGCCGACGCGGGCGGCAATGTGGAAGGCTGCGTTCCCGGTGAGCGTGTGGTGAAGCACGGTGTCACCGTCATCGGCGCCTCGAACCTCGCCCGAAGCTTGCCCGCCGATGCTTCAGCCCTGTTCGCCCGCAACCTCTACAATTTTCTGTCGGCTTTCTGGGACAAGGAGCAGGGCCGAGTCGTGCTTCCGGACGACGACGAGATCGTCCAGGGCATTCGCCTCACCCAAAGCGGCAAGGTCGTCCACGAGAGGCTCGGCGCAGGCTGAGCGATCCCTCGATGGCGCCCGACATCGTGATAATCGGTGGTGGAGTCGCCGGGCTGTCAGCAGCCGCGGCGCTGGCCGACGAAGCGCGCGTGGCGGTGCTGGAAGCCGAGGAGCAGGTCGGCTTCCATTCGTCGGGGCGGAGCGCGACCATGGTCCATTATGCGCTCGGCGACCGCGTGGTGCGGGCGCTGACCTCGGCGAGCCGCAATTTCTTCGAGGCGCCGCCCGACGATTTCAGCGATGCGCCGCTCGGACAGCGCATGCCGGTGCTGGTCCACGCTCGGACCAACGAACTGACGGCGCTCGACGCGCTTCAGGCGGCGATCGCGGGATTCGCCGAGCTCGAGCGTGTCGGCGAGAAGGAGATGGCGGAACTCTGCCCGATCCTCAGGTTAGGCGAGGGCGGGGCGGTCGCCGGCCTCGCCGATCACAACGGCATCCGGCTCGATACCCATGCGCTGCTCCAATCCTATCTCCGCCGCCTGCGCAGCCGTGGCGGGTCGCTTGTTGCCGGCGCTCGCACAGCCGCGATCATGCGCGAGCATGGCTCGTGGACCGTCGAAACCGAGCGCGGCGAGCGCTATTCCGCGCCTATCCTGGTCAATGCCGCAGGCGCATGGGCGGATTCTGTGGCAACGATGGCCGGCGTCCGCCCAGTCGGGCTGAGACCGCTTCGCCGGACGATCATCACGTTCGACGCGCCGCGAGGGTACGATGTCTCGCGGCTGCCCTTCACCAAGACAGTCGGCGACGAGCTTTATTTTGCGCCGGAAAGCGGACGGCTGTTCGCCTCGCCGATGGACGAGGTGCCGACCGATCCGTGCGACGCGCAGCCCGAGGATTATGACGTCGCGCTCGCCGCCTGGCGCATGGAGGAGCGCACGACAATCAAGGTTGAGCGGATCCACAGTCGCTGGGCAGGGCTGCGCACGTTCGCCCCGGATCGCCGACCGGTTGCCGGCTTCGCTGCCGATGCCCAGGACTTCTTCTGGCTCGCGGGGCAGGGCGGTTTCGGGCTGCAGACGTCGCCGGCCATGGCGCAAATCGCCGCCGTGCTGATCGCCGGCAAGGAATGGCCGGTTGGCTCGGTCAATCCCGATGAGCTAAGTCCCGCCCGATTCCTCGAGTAAGCGGCATAGGTCGACCCATTTGCTGCCGACCAGCTCGAACAGCCGGTGCGGAGCGAGCTTGACCGACGTGTTGAGCGAGCCGCCGGCCGGATAGACAATGTCGAACGGCTTCAGCGACAGGTCGAGGTAGACCGGCAGATCGGTGGCGAGCCCGAACGGGCAGACGCCGCCGACTGGATGGCCGGTGAGCGCAAGGGTTTCTTCCGGATCCAGCATCCGCGGCCGGGCGCCGAATTCACGCTTGCACTTGCTGTTGTCGAGCCGGGCGTCGCCGCGGGTGACGAGCAGGAAGGTCTCGCGGCCCGCCCGCACCGCCAGGGTCTTGGCGATCCGGGCAGGTTCGACGCCGAGCGTCCGGGCAGCGTCGGCAACGGTGGCGGTGCTGTCCGCCATGTCGAGGATCTCGGCATCGGGGGCATGCGCCTCGAGCCATGCGCGGGCGCTCTCGTGGCTCATTCGCCGATGAAGTGCAGCGCAATCTCGCGCGCCGGCGGACGGCGGCGGTGCTCGAACAAATAGATGCCCTGCCAGGTGCCGAGCAGCATGCGGCCATGCTCGACGGGAATCGACAGCTGTGTCTGGGTCAGCGCGCTTCGCAAATGCGCCGGCATGTCGTCGGGGCCTTCGTCGTCATGCTCGTACCCCGGGCCTTCAGGGGCGATCCGAGCGAAATATTTCTCGAGGTCGCGCCGCGCCGCAGGCGCGGCATTTTCCTGGATCAACAGGGACGCTGACGTATGCCGGCACAGCAGGGTCAGCAATCCGGTGACGATATGCTGGTCTCCAAGCCAATGGACGACCTTGTCGGTGATCAGGTGGAGCCCCCGACATGAGGGCTGAAGCTCGACGGTTCCGATCGCCTGCCGGATCATTCGAAGGGCCCTAACAGCAGCGGCCCGCGCCGTCAGCCCGCCCCATCTTAACCATCCGAAGTTGGCGATTCGCTGCTCGGGCCAGCGGGTGGGTGGTCATCAGCCTATTGCCAATTGCGCGGAATGCTCGACCTGCCAAAGCAGACACGCAAAAGCGCCCACACGAATGCAGGCGCTTATTACGCTATTCAAATCAATCAGTTATCCGGCGCTCGGCCGGCTAACTGACCCTAGCCGGACGAGCCGGTGCCGCCCCAGCCGCTGCCCATGAGCCAGCTCCAGAACCCACGTGTCTGCTTTTTCATCGCTCATCCCCTGTGTGTCAAAAATGCGATTCGACAGGGGAAACATTAACCTTAATCGATGTGGTTAGCAAACAATTTACCAAAAGGCCGACCCGATACTGGCTCGGCACAAATTGTCGGGGTTCAGGAGAAGGGCTAGGCGACCCGGCGCCTGCGGTCGGTAGCAAGCCGCTTGTTCAGGCTCTCGAGGCTGACCGGTCGCCCGATCGCGAATCCTTGCGCGACGTCGCATTGCACTTCGGACAGAGCTTCCAGGATCTCGGTTCGCTCGACGCCCTCGGCAACCACTTTCCGGCCCAGGGAATGGGCGAGCGCGATGGTTGACTGGACCATTAGCCGGTCGCTGCGATTGTCGACCATGCCCTTGACGAAGCTTTGGTCGATCTTGAGCTCCGATGCCGGGATTTTTCTTAGATATTCGAGCGTGGACAGGCCGGTGCCATAGTCATCGATCGAGATGGTGACGCCGAGGTCGCGAAGCGCCGCGAGCATGTCGAACGCACCGCCGCTGCTGCCAAGCGCAGCCGTCTCTGTCAGCTCGAGCGTCAGCAGTTGGGGTGCGAGCCGGTGGCGGGCCAGCATTGCCGACAGGCGAAGCAGCAATCCCTGATCGTTAAGCAGGCGCGCGGACAGATTGACCGCGATCCGGAAATCCGGGTGTCGGCGATTGATCGCCGATGCGGACGCAATTGCCTGCTCGAGCACGAAATCGGTGAGCTTGCCGATGCGGTCGTGCTGCTCGGCAGCGGCAATGAACTCGGTGGCTGCGATCGGCCCCTTTTTCGGATGGGTCCAGCGGGCGAGGGCTTCCGCACCGATGATCCGCCGGGTCTTGAGGTCGAGCTGGGGCTGGTATGCGACCCAAACCTCGCCCTTGTCGACTGCCGCGTCGAGCTGGCTCAGCATCGAGAGCTTCCAGGACGCGTCCTGTAGGCTTTCCGGATCATGATATTTCCACTTGAGGCCGTCATGCGCGGCCTCGTCGGCAGCGACAAGCGCACTTCCGAAACGGTTGGCCAGTGACCGGCCGCTGCCAATCTCGACTCCGAAGCTGATCGACAGGTCGATCTGCTGTCCCGACACTTTGGCCGGGGTGCGGAACAGCGTGTAGAGCGCCTCGAGGTGATGCCCGAAGGGCACGCGCGGCTCCTCGAACCAGGCGAAAATTCCGTCATCACCATGATATAAGGTGCGTTCCGGCGCGCCGACCCGCAGGCGGCTGACAATCTGGTCGATCAGTTTCTCCTCGCTCGATGCCGGAAGGGCGGCAGCGATTTCCGAATAATTCAGGATTCGGGCGGCGATTAGGGCCTGGTCGCGACCCTCTCGATTGAATCGCAATGCACTGAGATTTGGCAGTCCCGAAACCGGATTGGTCATCCCGCCTTGCCGGTAGCGGCGCCATGTCAGACTGCCAGCGACCCAGGCGATAACGAACAGGGCCGGGGTGATGTCGACGAAAATCAGATTGGCTTCGAGCAAGGCCGGGGCGAACAGAAAGAGAAGAGCGGCGCTGCCCAGGATCGCCGCTCGCTGATACGGGCGCCTGCGTGTCACAGCCACAGCAGCCGCGGCGACTGCGATAAAGAGGGCGATTGCCCAGCCGAGATAGACGGGCCTGCCCGACTTGAGAGTCTCGGCCCCGAGAATCTGGATATAGACGCCGCCCATCTGCCCGGTTCCGGGAATGAAGTAGATGTCCCCAAGCGTGTTCGACGTCGTTCCGATCACGATATCCTTGCCCCGGATCAAGTTCGAGTCGAAGTCGCTCTTGAGAATCCTGGCGGCCGACACGGCGGGGATGGAGTTCGGATCGATCGAATAGTCGATAATGAATGTCGTGCCTGCGGGCGCTGTCCGACGGGCAAGCTTTGCAGCAAGGGATGGAATTGTCTGATCCTTCCACGAGGTCGCATACGGAACCCGCCAGACGGCATTCTGGTAGTTGTATTCCGCGCTGATGCTGGCGACCTCGGCACGCGCGGCGAATTTCGCCAGCGGCATTCCGTCTTGCTGCACTCCGGCGTTGGGGCCCACCCGAGTCCAGGCAGCCAGCACCACCTTCGATCGTTCCAACGCTTCCGCGAAGGCACGGTCATCCTCGGGATCGCCCGGGTTGACGAAACCGACGTCGAAGAAGATTTGCCGGGCCCCGGCTCGGGTCAGCGAATCCGTCAATTGAGCGTGATATTGCCGCGGCCAGGGCCAGCGGCCGACCTGGGCCAGCGCCTCCTCGTCGATCTTGACCAGGACGATGTCCCCACTCGCTTCGTGGACGTGCAGCTTGTTGCGGGCGACTCGGAACCAGTCCTCGGCGATCTCGCCAAAGCCGATCAGGCCGAAAATCAGCCCTGCGATCGCGGTCCACAACAGCAGCTTGAGCGGCGGCCGTTCGGAGGTTTTCTGGTCGCGAGCCTGCACCGGCGGCTTTCCTTCGCTTTGCAGCCCCGCCCTGCCCGAGAAAGGTTAGGAAATAGGAAACCAGACCGCAGATTAACGGCGTTAAGGCGGCACCCCCTCGACACTTCCGCGTGGAGCCGCCAAGAACGGCGCGAACCTACGCCGGAGGGGGACATGGACTTCGTCTCGATCCTGTCGATTTTCGTGCTGTCCTGCTTCGTCGGCTATTATGTGGTCTGGTCGGTCACTCCGGCACTTCACACGCCCTTGATGAGCGTCACCAACGCCATTTCCTCGGTGATTGTCGTTGGGGCCCTGATCGCCGCCGCCGCGGCCGGGAGCCCGGCCGCCAAATGGCTCGGCCTCGCCGGAGTCGCCTTGGCCGGCGTCAACATCTTCGGCGGTTTCGCCGTCACCGCGCGAATGCTCTCGATGTACAAGAAGAAGGAGCGCTAGGCCTATGGCGGCCGAGCAAATGCCCGCCTGGGTCCTAATCGCCTATCTGATCGCCGGCATCTGCTTCATTCTCGCGCTGCGCGGGCTGTCGCATCCCGAAACCAGCCGCGCCGGCAATCGCATCGGCATGGTCGGAATGGCTATCGCCGTCGTCGCCACTTTGGCCGTTCACGATCTTGCGTCACTGCCCGAGATTGGCGCGGCGATCGCCATCGGCGGAACGGTCGGGCTCACCATTGCCCGGCGGATCCAGATGACGGCGATGCCGCAGCTGGTCGCCGCCTTCCACAGCCTGGTCGGAATGGCCGCGGTTCTGGTCGGTGCGGCGGCCTATCTCAATCCCGAAGCTTATGGGATCGTCGTTCCCGGCTTCGATGTCGAGCGGCTGATCAAGCCGGCGACCAGAGTTGAAATGGGCCTCGGCGTCGCCATCGGCGCCGTCACCTTCTCGGGCTCCGTGATCGCCTTCCTCAAGCTGAACGGCAATATGTCGGGAAAGCCGATTCTGCTGCCGGCCCGCCACGTCATCAACCTCGCCACCATTGCCGCCATCCTCGGCCTGATCGGCTATTTCACCATCGATCAGGGCGCGTGGGTGTTCGTCACCATCGCCGCCCTGTCGTTCGCCATCGGCTTCCTCCTGATCATCCCGATCGGCGGCGCAGACATGCCGGTCGTCATCTCGATGCTCAACAGTTACTCCGGCTGGGCGGCGGCGGCGATGGGCTTCACCCTGCAGAACACGGCCATGATCATCACCGGGGCTCTAGTTGGAAGCGCCGGCGCGATCCTGTCCTACATCATGTGCCGGGCCATGAACCGAAGCTTCATATCGGTGATCGCCGGCGGCTTCGGCGGCGACGCGGTCGCCGGCGCGGCGGAGGCGATCGACCGGCCCTGGAAGCGCGGTTCGGCCGAAGACGCCGCCTTCCTTTTAGGCCAGGCGGAGCAGGTGATTATCGTCCCGGGCTATGGGATGGCGGTCGCTCAGGCGCAGCACGCGCTGCGCGAGATGGCCGACATACTCAAGGCGAAAGGGGTTCGCGTGAAATATGCGATCCACCCGGTGGCGGGGCGGATGCCTGGGCATATGAACGTGCTCCTGGCCGAGGCCAACGTGCCCTATGACGAGGTGTTCGAGCTCGAGGACGTCAATAGCGAATTCGCCCAGACCGACGTCGCCTTTGTTATCGGCGCCAATGACGTGACCAACCCGGCGGCGAAGACCGACAAAGGCTCGCCGATCTACGGAATGCCGGTGCTTGACGTCGAAAAGGCGCGAACCGTGCTGTTCGTCAAAAGGTCGATGGGCGGAGTCGGCTACGCGGGTGTCGATAACGAGCTTTTTTATCGGGATAACACGATGATGCTGCTTGCCGACGCCAAGAAGATGGTCGAGGAAATCGTCAAGAGCCTCGATTGAGTCGGCTGCGGTTCAGCAAGGCTCGAGCAGGATTCCGGTTCGGGTCTTGGCACGGTGAGAGGGGACGGGCACTTGCGCAAGCTTGGAATCATCGGCGGGACCAGCTGGTCGTCCACCGCGCTTTATTACGAGCATATCAACCGCGGGATCGCCCAGCGGCTGGGCGGACTGCACAGCGCCCGGCTGGCAATCGAGAGTCTCGATCTCGCGCCCGTCGCGGAGAAGGAGCTGGCAGGGGACTGGGACGGGGTCGCCGAGATCCATCTCGACGCGGCCCGCCGTCTGGAAACAGCCGGAGCGGAAGGCGTGATCATCACCTCGAATACCGGCCACAAGGTATATGACGCAGTGTCCGCCGAAATCGGCGTTCCGATGCTGCACATCGCCGAAGCGACCGCCGACAAGCTCGTCGCCGATGGCCGCAGCCAGGTCGCGTTGCTCGGCACGCGCTTCACCATGACCGAGGCGCACGTACGCAGCCGCCTGGAGAGCCGCGGCATTTGTCTGATGCCTGTTGGCGCGACCTGGATCCGCGAGGTCGACCGGATCATATTCGAAGAGCTTGCCGCTGGCAGGGTAGTTCGCGACAGCCAGCGCAAGCTCAAGACTTTGATCGCTGACCTTGCCCGACAGAAGGTTCAGGCAGTGGTGCTCGGCTGCACCGAGCTGGTGCTTGCGGTGGACACACGAGCCAACGTCATTCCAGTCTACGACACCACGGCGATCCACTCCCGCGCGGCAGTCGAATGGATGCTTGCCGACGAGGCGCAAGCGAGGGCCGCGGCCTGAAGGAAGGGTTGATCCGCGAAGGCATCAAACTGCGGGCCAGGCGCGCTCTGGAACGACAGTTGGACTATCAGCGGCTAAAGTCCGCCGGCTTGGAAGGGCGAGAGGAGGACGTCATCGCCTCGATGGTCGCCCACTCGCGAACGGTGCGAGCCGAGATCGAGCGTGTCGCCGCAATTGCCCCGGACGCGCGGGTCCTCGAAGTAGGATCGGGAGCGCACGGCCTGATCTTCTTCTTCGACGCGCCGCATAGAGTGGGGATCGACCCGCTCGCGGATCATTATCGAGAGCTGTTCCCGGCCTGGCAGCATCGGGCCAAGACGATCGCCGCCTTCGGCGAGGCGATGCCCTTTGATGATGCTTCGTTCGATATTGTCCTTTGCGACAACGTCGTCGACCATGCCGAGAATCCGCGCAAGATCGTCCAGGAGATCGCGCGAGTTCTCGCACCGGGTGGAACTCTCTATTTCACCGTGAACATCCACCATCCGTTCTATGCACTGGCCTCGAACATTCATGCGTCGTGGCGAGCACTGGGCATACCCTTGGAAATCACCCCGTTCGCCGACCATACGGTGCACCTCACCCGGCGTACCGCTCCCGCCTTGTTCGACGGACTGCCGTTCACGGTCGTCACGCAGAGCGACGATATCGAAGAGACCACGCTTCGGACTAAGCTGGTCCCGCCGCGCCACCTGGGCGATCGGCTCAAGCTGCTGTTCTTCAAGAACGCCAGCTGGAAGATGATTGCCATCCGGGAACCTACGGAGCTCTGACCTTGGATGCAGCGGAGATCGACGATTTCCTCGCCGCCACGCTTCGCGGCTCGTCCGACCGCTGGCCAGACGAATGGGCACCTGCCGATGTCAGCGATCTCGCCTATCGACGAATCGCCTATCACGGCATCGCCGGCCTTTTGTGGGACGATAAGGCTTCCCTGGAATCATGGCCCGACGAGCTCAAGACGCGCATCCGTCAGCAGGCCGTCGGCCAGGCGATGTGGGAGATCCGTCACCGCGAAGCGCTCCTGGAGCTTACCGAAGCTGCAGCCGCTCGGGAGCTCGACGCCCTGCTCCTCAAGGGGACGGCCATCGCCTATCAGCTGTATTCCAATCCCTCGGCCCGGACGCGCGGTGACAGCGACCTTCTCGTCCGTCATTCGGACCTGCACCGGGCACGCGCTCTCCTGAGCGAACTTGGCTACGACCGGCCCTTCATATTCGCGTCGGCCGAACGGCTGATGCTCCAGGAAATGTGGACCAAGGATACGGCTGGCGCCGCTCACGTCATCGACCTTCACTGGAGCCCGCTCAACTCGATGGCCCTCCGCCAGGTGCTGACCTTTGACGATTGCTGGGCGGATCGAGTCTCGCTGCCGCGCCTGTGCGAGGCTGCCGTCGCGCCGGACCCGTCGACGATGTTGCTGCACAGTTGCCTGCACCGGGCGATGCACGTCGCTTCACCCTATGATGTCGATGGTGTCACTTATTACGGAGGCGACCGGCTGATCTGGCTGCAGGACATTCATTTGCTGGCGAATGCCTTGACCGACGAGCAGTGGAGACGGTTCTGCGTGAAGGCCTGCTCATCTGGGGCCGCACCCATTTGCCTCGTCGGACTGGCCATGGCCCAGGACCGGCTCGGGACGCCGGTCCCTTCGGAAGTACGAGCAGCGCTCACCGAGCCAGGACGCACGGCGAGCCGATATCTCGAGTCGGGACAATTTCGGCGAGCCATCATGGACGTGCGCTCGCTTGCGGGTTTTCGCTACAAGCTTGCCTACGCGCGGGAGCGTCTTTTGCCCCATGGCAAATTCCTTCGCGCGAAATATCCCGACATGGCGCATCGCCACACCGGCTTCCTCGTGCTGCGCCGAGCATTGGACTTCTTCCGCGACCGGTCCCGGCAGGGGGATCGCGGGTGACTGGAGTCCGCTGGTGAGCGGCATTTGCGGAATGGTCGCGGTTGGCGGACTCTCGGTCTCGCGAGGTGAACTCGATGCTATGATCGAGCCGCTCGAGCGCCGCGGTCCGGACGGTGCGAACGCCTGGGTCGGTGAGGGGGTCGCGCTCGGCCACACCCTGCTTGCCACCACCCCCGAGGCGGCGTTGGAAAAGCTTCCGCTAAGCCACGACGAGAGCGGGTGCGTCATCACCGCCGATGCGCGCATCGACAACCGCGAGGAACTGTTGTCCAAGCTTGGCCTGCGGCGAGACCGCCTTGTCGGCGACGGCGAGCTGATCCTCCTCGCTTACCTGAAATGGGGCGAGGGTTGCGTCGACCATCTTCTCGGCGACTTTGCCTTCGCGATCTGGGACGCTCGCTCCAGGCGGCTGTTCTGCGCCCGCGACCACGTCGGCATGCGCCAGCTGGTCTACTGTCATGTCCCGGGCAAGGTCCTGCTATTCGCGACGGAGCCGGCAGCGATTCTCGCCCATCCCGCGGCGCCGCGCGAGGTCAATGAAGGGCGGATCGCCGACTATCTCGAGGGCCTCGATGCGTTCGATCTTCGGGAAACCTTCTTCACAGGCGTGCTTCGCCTGCCGCCGGCGCATGCCCTCGTCTTCGATGGCAGGAGCCTGTCCTACCGGCGATATTGGGAGCCGCGGCCAGTGCCTCAGTTGCGGCTCGGATCCGACAAAGACTATGCCGACGCCTTTCTGGAAATCTTTGGCGAGGCCGTGCGCTGCCGGCTACGAAGCCACGGGGCGGTTGGAGCAACGCTTTCCGGCGGACTGGATTCGGGAAGCGTCGTGGCCGTCGCGGCGCGGGAGCTGGCTGCAGCCGGGAATGGCCCGCTGCACACTTTTTCGGCCGTTGGTCCTGACGCCAGGACCTGCATTGAAACTCGAAGCATTGCCGCCGCGCTGACCATTCCCGGTATCGAGGCGACTCTGGTCAGCCATGATGAACTCGATGGTTATCTGGACGATCTCGTCCGTTTAACAATGAGCATGGATGAGCCGTTCGACGGACACCTGACTCTAGTACGGACGGTGTACGTCGCCGCGCAGCGAGCGGAGATCAATGTGGTGCTGGATGGCGCCGCGGGAGATCTGACGGTGGGTGCCGGTTGGACCATTGCTCATCGACTGCGCAAAGGAAGGTTCCTTGCGGCCGTCCGGGAGGCAAGAGGCGAATCGACTTTCTGGGGACCGGGATGGCCGGCTCGCACGGCCTTGGCTTATGGAGCCTGGCGCGCTTATTCGCCGCACCGACTGCGCGATTTTCGACGGAAGCTGATCGCCCGGCTGAGAGGACCTTCACGCAGCAGGGATCGACTGATTTCGTCAGAGTTCGCGGCGCGGGTTGATCTTGCCGAGCGGTATCGCAGAGCGGACGAGCTATTAGCCAAGGTAGAAGGCGTTGGCGCGAATCAGCGGGCTGCTTCCATGGCCCATCCCTCGTTGATCGCCGCGCGCGAGCGTCTCGACCGGGTCGCGTCGGCCAGCGGGATCGAACCCAGGGACCCGTTCCTGGATCTTCGCCTCATGGACTTCTGTCTGTCGCTTCCCCCCGAGCAACTGCAGTCGCGGGGTTGGCCGAAGCTGATTTTGCGCAACGCGATGGCCGGCCTGTTGCCGGACTCGGTTCGGTGGCGTCGCGGCAAGCAGCACCTTGGGCAACCATTCAGGCGCGAACTTTTTACGACTCGTCCTGAGCTTGACCAAGGGCTAGAAGATCTGACGGGAACAATTTCGAGATTTGTTGACTTAAGACAGGCGAGGCATGCCCATGGCACCGGGATGAACTCCCCTCGTTTTGCGGATTGGCTAAAGGTTGTGTATTTGGCTATGTGGTTGGAATCGGTCGCCCAAGAAAACCGCAGTGCCGGCAGTGAAAGGACGAGAAATGGGAAATAGTGAGTCAAAAGCCTATTCAGCTCCGAAGCTGGTCGTCTACGGCGATATGGTGAAGTTTACCGCCAGCGGGACGGGCGCGCAGACCGAAGGTACAGGTGGCGGATCCCAGCCGGCGGACAAGAAGCCGGCCTAGCCTCTGGCACCGCCAGCTCAGCAGGGATTGCGATAGTTCCCGTTTTACCCGTTCAGGGAGCGCTGGCTTTCCCCCTTTGTGTCTTAGATGGTTGGTCGCTGAGGTTCCGAGATGCCCCCGCGTTTGGGCTTTCGGATGACCATTTCCTTTGGAGCGACGGCCGCGACCTAACCGTGACCAGGTCGATAAGCGACCCTGCGGTGCTTCTCGTCATCTTTGGGGAACTCGCTCGCTTCGAGGTTAATTTCGGACGAAGGGCGATCGATGTTTACCGACTGCCTGCGGTATCCGACAACACGGTCCGTCACTTGCTAGTCGACCAGGTCTTGCCACGCATTGTCGCTCATGAGGGTAGCCTTGTCCTGCATGCAGCCGGAATAGAAATTCCGGGCGGGGCCATCTTGCTGCTCGGGCTCGCCGGCCGCGGCAAATCGACCTTGGCAGCGAGCTTTCACGCCAACGGCCGGGCGCTTCTCAGCGACGATGCAATGGTCGTCGAGCAAGACGGTGCGGCACTCCAATGCCGCCCATTGTACCGAAGCCTTCGACTCTTCCCCGATTCCGTAATGGCGGTTTTCAACGGGCCCAGAGGGTTTACCCCCGTCGCCGAATACACCTCCAAGCAAAACATCATCGACCTGGAGGAACCGGAAGCGACGCTGCCGGGATATGCCATCCGCTCAATTTATTGGCTGGGCGAACCTCGGGCTGGCCCGATCACAGTCCGACGGCTCGCGCATGGCGAGGCTTGCATGGCATTGGTCGAGCACAGCTTTTCCCTCGATCCTTCGGACCCGGGAAGAGCCGAAGCTCGACTGCGGCAGGCCGCGGCGCTGGCCGCGACAGTTCCAATGTTCGAAATCGGCTATCCACGCGACTTTGCCATTCTGCCAGAACTCCGTGAGGTCATCCTCGCTGATAATCGCGGAGGCTGAAATGCGGGGGCGGGCGAAGGACCATGGTTAGCCCGACAGGCTACGACCTCCCTAGATACGGGCGGATGGTCACATCCGAGCCGCGAATGTCGGCCTATGCCGACGCGCTCAAGGCGGCGGTCACACCCGGCTGCACGGTCTTCGACATCGGTGCTGGTCCCGGAGTTTTCTCGCTGCTCGCCTGCCAATACGGCGCTGGCCGAGTCGTGGCGATCGAGCCCGATGATTCGGTCGAGCTTCTCCGCCCCCTGGCTCAGGCCAACGGCTGCATGGACCGGATCGAGATTTTCAAGGGCCTGTCCTCCGATTATTCGCCGGCCGGCAAAGCGGATGTGATCGTCTCCGACCTGCGAGGCTCCTTGCCGCTGTTCGAGCATCATGTGTCTGCCATCAAGGATGCCCGCGAGCGGTTGCTGGCTCCGGGCGGGACACTCATTCCAATGCGCGACACGATCCGAGCCGCGCTCGCGCAGAACGCCAAGGCCTATTCCCAATTCTGCGAGGAGCCGTGGCTCCGCAACCGTTTCGATCTCGACCTGTCCGCCGGCCATCGCTTCGCCGTCAATCTCCTGGCCCAGGTGGAACCGGAGCACACGAGGCTCCTGTCGGAGCACGCGGACCTTGCGGTCATCGACTATCGCTCGGTTTCAGACCCGAATCTTTCTGCAAGTGTCGACCTTGCGGTCGCGGACGAAGGCACGATCCACGGGCTGCTCATATGGTTCGACTCCGAGCTAGCTCCGGGCATAGGCTTTTCCAACGCGCCGGAGCTCCCGCCGCAAATTTACGGCCGCGTCTTCTTTCCGGTTGAACAGGCACTCCATGTGGGGCCTGGGGATCGCCTCGCCGTCGAACTCACCGCCAGGCTGATCGATGGCAAATATATTTGGGCCTGGAACAGCAGCCTGTGGCGGGCGGGCGCTACGCATCCGGAGGCGAGCTTCCGTCAATCCACCTTTCTCGGGAAAGTGCTGTCGCCTGAATCGCTTCGCGTGCGGTCATCGGATTTTGCTCCGTCGCCTTGCGAGCTCCACGAGGTCGACAGCTATTGTCTGTCCCTGGTCGACGGCCGCCGTACGCTCGGTGAACTCGCCGAGTTGCTCCGAGCGAGATTTGCGAATCGATTTCCCGCCATCGAGGACGCCCTGAATCACGTCACGCGATTGACCGCTCGTTATCGGTAGTTAGAACAACCATAGTTAAGCAGGCTCGGTGGGTGCAGATGGACATTCTAAGGCAGAACGTGGAGCCGACCGGTGACGCCGTCGAAAGCAGCGTCGGCGACGAGACGGTTTTGCTCCATCTCAAGCGAGGCACATATTACGGTCTCGACGCGATGGGCACACGTATCTGGTCGCTGATCAAGGAGGGTAGGAGTCCACTCGAGATCTGCGACGCTCTGACGGATGAATTCGACGTCGACCGAGCGACCGTTGAGGACGATGTCCGCGGCTTCCTTTCGGACCTCAAGGCGAACGACATCCTGGTCGAGCGTTAGGCGCTCGCTGTGGGCCTCCTGCGCAAGGCCTTGAAGCTGCACGCCTATGAGTGGGCCGATCTTGCCCGGGCCGCCGCCGAGCTGGCAATCGCCAGGGTTCGATTGGGCAGCGAGAGCACTGAGGACCTGCTGCTCCGCCCGGCTGCCGAAGGGACGACAGTCATTTTGCCGCCAGACTCCGCCAAGCGAGTGCAGCGGGTAGCAAATGCCATCGCCCGTGCCGGCTCGCGGGTGCCGTGGCGGTCCGACTGCCTGGTCCAGGCGCTGGCCGCCCGGCGGTGGCTTGCGCGGCAAGGCTTGCGATCTGATCTGTTCGTCGGCGTCCGCGGAACCACTTCGAACGCCGTAGACGCGCACGCTTGGCTCAAGTGCGGCGACCGGGTCGTCACCGGGGGAGACGTGTCCGGCTTCACGCCTTTGGTCACGCCGGAAGTGATCGCCGCTTTGAAGCACGAATCTGCGGTCTGAGCGGCCGTAGCGCCCGCCACTGCTCGTCAACGGCAGATGGACGGCTTACATCAGGGCGATGGACCGCACTCCCGCCGACCGTCCCGAGCACCCTGGCGCGGCGCAGCGCTTCAATGAGGAAAAGGCGACCTATGCGGTGCGCGGCGCCGATCGGCCGGACCTCGAGAAGGGCATCGCCGCGATCCGCGGCGTGTGGAAGACGCTTCCCGGCCGTCCGGGAGTGTACCGGATGCAGGATGCCCGGGGCGAGGTGTTGTATGTCGGCAAGGCGCGGGCTCTGAAGTCCAGGGTCACGAGCTACACTCAGGTCGCGCGCCTGCCGAAACGGCTGCAGCGCATGGTTGCGCAGACCCGCTCGATGACCATCGTCACCACTCGCACCGAGGCCGAGGCGCTGTTGCTCGAAGCCCAGCTGATCAAGCGCTTCCGACCGCCCTACAATGTCCTTCTGCGCGACGACAAAAGCTTCCCCTTCATCCTGCTGCGCGAGGACCATGCCTTCCCGCGGGTGCAGAAGCACCGCGGCGCGAGGCGCGCGAAGGGACAATATTACGGACCGTTCGCAAGCGCCGGCTCAGTCACCCGCACTCTTAACGCGCTTCAGAAGCTGTTTTTGCTAAGGAGTTGCTCGGACAGCTTTTTTGCTAACAGATCGCGGCCCTGTCTGCTTTACCAGATCAAGCGCTGTTCGGCGCCCTGTGTCGGCCGCATCGGCGAGCGTGACTATGCCGAGCTCGTCGACGATGCCAAGGCATTCCTCGCCGGCAAGTCGACCGGCGTACAGTCCCGCTTGTCACGGCTTATGGCGGAGGCCGCCGAGCGGCACGATTATGAGCTCGCCGCCGTGTATCGCGACCGGCTGCGCGCTCTGACCTATATCCAAGGGAGCCAGTCGGTTCACGCGGAAGGCCTCGGCGATGCGGATGTCTTTGCCCTCGCCTGCAAGGGTGGGGCGATGTCGATCCAGGGATTCTTCATTCGCGGCGGTCAGAACTGGGGACATCGGGCCTTCTTTCCGGCGCATACCGCCGAGGTCCCGGAAGCCGAGGTGCTGTCGAGCGTCATCGTTCAGTTCTACGAGGAGATGCCGCCGCCCCGGCGGATCCTTCTTGACCGCCAGCTGCCCGACCAGCCGATCGTCGAGGAGGCGCTGTCGGAGCGGGCAGGGCGCAAGGTTACGATCGAGCAGCCGAGGCGCGGTGCCCGCGCCAAGCTGATGGCCCAGGCCCGCCGCAATGCGGAAGAGGAGCTGGACAGGCGCCTGGCCGAAACCAGCAGCCAGGCCAAGGTCCTTCGCGAGCTTGCGGAAACCTTCGAGCTGGCCGAACCACCGCGGCGAATCGAGGTCTACGACAACAGTCACATCATGGGCACAAACCCGACCGGGGCGATGATCGTCGCCGGTCCCGATGGCTTCCGCCGCAACAGCTATCGCAAGTTCAACATCAAGCGGAAGGAGACTCAACCAGGCGACGATTTCGCGATGATGCGCGAGGTTCTGGAGCGCCGGTTCGCGCGGCTCGAGAAGGAGGACCCCGACCGCTCTTCGGGCGAGTGGCCGGACCTGATTCTGATCGATGGCGGCAAGGGGCAATTGTCCTCGGCCTGCGAGGTGATGGAGGATATGGGCGTGCACGACGTGCCGGTCGTCGGCGTTTCCAAAGGGCCCGACCGCAATGCCGGCCGCGAAACCTTCCACCTTCCCGGCGGCCGCGAGCTGACGCTTCCCCCCAATTCGGCTCTGCTCTTCTACCTGCAGCGGTTGCGCGACGAAGCGCACCGCTTTGCCGTCGGCACGCACCGGCAGAAGCGGGCGAAGAGCCTGACGACCTCGAGCCTCGACGAGGTTCCGGGCATCGGCCCGGCCCGAAAGCGCGCGCTGCTCATGCACTTCGGCACCGCTCGGGCGGTCAAGGGTGCCGCGCTCGAGGACCTCGAGCGCGCGCCAGGCATCAGCAAAGCGATGGCCCGCCAGCTTTACGATTATTTCCACCCGCAAGGCTGAGCCGTGCGCATCGAGACATCGGCGATCGTCTGTGCGCTCCGCGGCCACGGCGAGCATGGCGCGGTCGTGAGGCTGATGACCCCCGCCCACGGCCTGCAGGCCGCCTACGTTCGAGGTGCCCGCGGTCGCCGAATGCGGCCGGTCCTGATTGCCGGCAATGTCGTCGAAGCCCGTCTTCGGGCGCGATCGGAAACCCAGCTGCCGCAGGCCGAGGTCGAGCTCACGCAAAGCCGGGCGCCGCTGCATCGCGAGCCGCTCGCCGCAGCGGCGATCGAATGGGCGACCGCTCTTACCGCGACCGCTCTGCCCGAAGGCCAGCCCTATCCGCGACTGCATGATGCGCTCGACGGCCTGCTATCGGCGATCGAGGCGGCGCCGTCGGCCAGCGGCTGGGGAGCGGCGCTTGCGCGCTACGAATTGCTCCTGCTGGCCGAGCTCGGCTTCGGCCTCGACCTCGATCGCTGCGCCGTCACCGGTTCGGCTGACGATCTGGTCGCTGTCAGCCCGAGATCCGGCCGCGCGGTCAGTGGTTCCGAGGCGGCGCCTTACGGCGCCCGCCTGCTTGTGCTGCCGCCCTTCATGCGCGAGGGTGGTCCGGCCAGCTGGACGGACATTGTCGCCGGCCTGGACCTCACCGGTCATTTCCTCGTGCGCAACCTGCTCCGCGAACGTTCGGCGCCAATCGCCGAGGCCCGGGCGCGACTGCTGGACCGGCTGCGGCGAGCCGCCAGCAGCGGCTAGCCGGTTGTGCCCTTCCTTCGGCTCGCCTAGCGTGGTCCCGTGACCTCGACCGACACGCTCGCCATGCTGTTCCCCAACGTCGCGACGACGCGCGATATCACCGTTCGGGTTGCGGCCAGCTATCTCGCCGAGCAATCGGACCCCTCCTCGAGCCGCTGGTTCTGGTCATATCATGTCCGCATCGAGAATGGCTCGAACCGGTCGGTTCAGCTGCTGTCACGAAGCTGGTGCATCGTCGACGGCCGCGGGATCGCCCATGAGGTGCATGGCGAGGGGGTGGTTGGCGAAATGCCATTGATCCCGCCGGGCGGAAGCTTCGATTATGTCTCGGGCTGCCCGCTCGACACCTCGTCCGGAGCGATGAGCGGCAGCTACCACATGGTCGACGAGGACGGTCAGGCGTTCGAGGTCGAGATCCCGCGATTCGTGCTGGTCGGCGTCGAGTAGCACCGATCGCCGCGAAGTCATGGCAAGAAACCCGACGCGGCCTGCGCCCGAACCGCCCATCGTCCTGGTAACGGCCAACAGCTCGTGGAACATCGTCAACTTCCGGATGCCTCTGCTGAAAGCGCTGGTCGATGCCGGCTATCGCCCGGTGATTGCAGCCCCGGCCGACCGTTACAGCCGACAGCTGGTGGATCAGGGCTTCGAGTTTCACGATCTGCCGATCAACCGGTCGGGAATGAACCCGGTCGCGGACGGGCTCCTTGTAGTGCGCTACCTGCGCCTGCTCCGGGCAACGGGTGCCGGTGCTGTCCTCAGCTTCACCATCAAGCCAAACATCTACGGTTCGATCGCCGCCCGGATTGCCGGGGCCGCGCCGGTTCCCAACGTCAGCGGACTTGGCACAGCGTTCCTTGGTCGACCATGGCTGGAGGACCTTGCGGTGAGGCTGTACAGGCTCGCTTTTCGCCGGTCCAAGGTGGTCTTCTTCCAGAACGACGAGGACTTTGCGCTCTTTCTCGAGCGAAAGATCGTTGCCCGGGAGCAGGCGCGCCGGGTCCCGGGCTCGGGCGTCGACCTCGAAAGGTTTCGGCCCGAGCCTGGAGACGGCGAGGGACCGGTGACCTTCCTCTTCATCGGCCGCCTGCTTCGAGACAAGGGCATTCGCGAGTTCGCCGAGGCTGCGCGGCTGCTCCGGCAAAAGCTGCCGGACAGCCGGTTCCAGATTCTCGGCGAACTCGACGCCGGCAATCGCACGGCAGTTCAGCCGGAGGAGCTGCAGTGCTGGGTCGATTCGAAGCAGATCGAATATCTCGGCCACGCTGACGACGTTCGGCCGTTCATCCGGCAGGCGACGGCGGTCGTTCTCCCGTCTTATCGCGAAGGCTTGCCGCGGGCGTTGCTCGAGGCGGCGGCGATGGGCAAGCCGCTCGTTGCCGCCGACGCTCCGGGCAGCCGCGACGTCGTCATCGATGGGATAACGGGCATTCTCTGCACTGCCCGACGGGCGGACTCGCTCGCCAAGGCCATGGAGCGGATCGCCCTGATGCCGCGGGCGGAGCGGCAGCTCCTCGCCGACGCCGCCCGCGCTCGGGTCGAGGAGCGGTTCAGCGAAAAGGTCGTCATCCGGACCTATCTGGACGCGCTCGAGGACATCCTCTGGAACGGGGCCCGATGAATTTCAGGGGGAACCGTCAGCCCTTCGGCAAGTTGCCGTCCGGGGACCGGCGTGGGGGACTTGGCACCATTTCGCGAATGTTGGGTCTTTTTCCGCCTCGATCTTCGTCGCCGCGCGGCCCGGCCCGGTACCGGGCCTATGCGATTGGCGACGTCCACGGCCGGCTAGACTTGCTCGACGGGCTGCTTGCAGCGGTCGAACAGGATGACTCCCGGCGCGGTTCGAGAAAGACGTACCTCGTCTTCCTCGGCGATCTCATCGATCGCGGCCCGGCATCTAGGCAGGTCGTCGAGCGTCTGCGCACCTATCAGCCGGAGCATATGACCCCGGTGTTCCTGATGGGCAATCACGAGGAGGTGCTCGTCCGCCTCCTCCAGGGCGAGCAAGGACTCCTTCAGAGCTGGCTAAAGTTCGGCGGCGCCGAATGTATCCAAAGCTACGGCGTCGATCCGTGGCATCTGCAGCGGCAGCCCGAAAAGGACGCGCTTCGCATTATCGCCGAAGCCATCCCGCGTGAGCATGCCGAATTTCTCGGCAGCTTCGCCGACACTTTCAAGTTCGGCGATTATCTCTTCGTCCATGCCGGAATCCGCCCGGGCGTCGAGATTGCTGCCCAGGAATCGACCGACTTGCGCTGGATCCGCCAGCCGTTCCTCGACGACGACACCGACCATGGCTTCGTTGTCGTCCACGGCCACACCGTCCGCGAGCAGATCGAAGAGCGGCCGAACCGTGTCGGCATCGACACCGGGGCCTACCGAACTGGCGTGCTGACCGCCATGGGCGTCGAGGGTCCGAACCGCTGGTATATCAGCACGATCGTGGAACCTTCCGGCATTGCGGCCGTAACGATTGATTAGGTCCATTTTTGAGTTTAATATTTTGCATTCCTGCGTGATTTCGGGGAGGGTTCGCGCGTCGATTGGCGAGGTGCCATAGTGTTAGTTGCTGCCCGTTGTCGGAGCCTGAATTTCCCGATTTTCCTGATTATTATCTTCCTCGCAGTCATTCTTAGCGGCTGTGCCGACCGGCGTGGCGGTCCGATCCCTTACAATCCGAGCGGTTTCGCGGCGCCTGATCCCATCACCCCGGCCCCGCTCGAAGCCGGGTACAAGATCGCGCCGATGGACACCTTGACGATCAAGGTGTTCAAGATGCCGGACTTGTCGGGCGACTTTGAAGTCGACCTGACTGGGCACGTCTCGCTACCGCTCATCGGCAATGTGCCCGCTGCCGACCTGACCACCGCCCAGCTCGACGCCGAACTGACGAGAAGGTTCGGGGAACGGTACCTGGAGAACCCCGACGTCAGCGTTGGCATCAAGTCATCGACGCTTCGCACGGTCACGGTCGATGGTGCAGTCAATCAGTCCGGGTCGTTCCCGGTGGCTGGCTCGATGAGCCTGATGCGGGCTGTCGCGCTTGCGGGCGGCACGCGCGAAGATGCGAATGCCCGGCGGGTCGCCGTCTTCCGCCAGATTGACGGCCGGCGACAGGCAGCGGCGTTCGACCTCGTCAGCATTCGTCGCGGCGAGATGGAGGACCCGCCGATCTTTGCCGGCGATATCGTGGTCGTCGATGGCTCGTCCATCAAAGCTGCTCAAAAGACCATTTTGAACAGCTTACCGATCATCTCGATCTTCCGACCGTTCTAAAAAAGGCGGCATCGCATGAATAACAACCTGGTCGTTTCCAAGGATGACGGGGCATGGGCCGTTGACCGTTATGGCCCCGGCTCCCGTGTCGGTCCGGAACTCGCCGGGCGCCCCGCAGCGGGAGTGCTGGACTTCGCGACCCTGGTGCGGATCATCCACCAGTGGCGATGGCTGATCTTGAGCGCCGCGGTCCTGGGACTGGCGGCGGCGATCATCATCACATTGTTGACCACCCCAATCTACCGCGCCCGAGTGACACTTGAGGTCAATCCTCCGTCGGTCGAGATCCTCGACGAGAAATCGAGGGAACGTCAGGTGACTCCGAGCACCTGGGATTATGTTGCCACCCAGGTCGGGCTTCTTTCGAGCCGCAGCCTTGCGGAGCGAGTTGCGCAGGAATTGAACCTTGCGAACAATGCGGAGTTCGTCGGGACTGACGGGGATCCTTCGACCCGCCTAAAGATTGCGACCAGCCGGGTCGCCGGCGGCCTTGCCGTTCGGCCTCCGGATGAAGGTCAGCTGATCAGTTTCACCTATGATTCGGAATCCCCGCAAATGGCGGCGACGATTGCCAATGCGATCGCCGACGCTTTCATCAATTCCAACCTGCAGCGGCGCTACGAAGCCTCGGCCTATGCCCGCAACTTTCTCGAGCGCCAGATCGCCCGGACGCGCGCCGATCTCGAGCGCTCGGAACGGCAGCTGGTGTCCTATGCCCAGGCGCAGGGTATCATCAATACCGGATCCGGTGATGGGTCCGGGCAAGGCAACGACGGCACTTCGCTGCAGGGCCAATCCCTGGTTGCGCTCAACCAGGCGCTTGCGGACGCCACCGCGCGGAGGGTCGCCGCCGAGGGCGCATATCGCCAGGCAGCAGCTGCCGGGGCGACATCGGAAGTCGCGGCAAGTTCGCAGCCGCTTCGGCAGACGCGCGCCGCTCTCGAGGCTGAATATCAAGAAAAGCGGACGCTGATGAAGCCGGACCATCCCGAAATGCTCAGCTTGCGGTCACGTATCGACGAGCTGACGCGCCAGATCGCCCGGGAGACGTCGCAAGTGGCATCGGCAAGGTCGAACACATTGCTCGCCGAATATCGCGCCGCGCTGGCTGCCGAGCGAGCGCTCCAGGGGCAGGTGGCGGCACTTCGCGGGTCGGTACTCGATCTCCGCGGCCGCAGCATCCAGTATACGATCTTCCAGCGCGAGGTGGATACCAACCGGGCGCTCTACGACGCGCTGCTCCAGCGCTACAAGGAAGTCGGCGTCGCGGGTGGGATCGGTGCCGCTCCGGTCTCCGTGGTCGACAAGGCGGAGCCGCCCGGCGGGCCTTACAAGCCCAATCTGCCGATGAACCTCGCGCTCGGGCTTGGCCTCGGTCTGGTCGGTGGCGTCGGGGCGGCCGTCGGATTTGAGTTCCTCAATGACACCATCAAAACTCGCGAGGACGTCCGCAACAAACTTGGGATCGCCTGCCTCGGCGCAATTCCAAAAACGGCTGGAAAGGCGACTTTCGTCGACGAACTGCGCGATCCCAGTTCCGCGGTTTCGGAAGCCTATTCAGCGGTCGTGGCGGCCCTCCGGTTCAGTACCGAGAGCGGCATTCCCAAGGCGCTGCTCGTCACCAGCGCCCGGCCGGGAGAAGGGAAATCGTCGAGCGCGCTTGCACTTGCGCAGAATTTTTCGCGGCGCGGCAAGAAGGTGCTGCTGATCGACGGCGACCTTCGCAAGCCGACTTTCAAGGCCGCATCCGAGAAGACCGGGCTCACTCAGCTCCTCACCAACGAAGGTTCGGTCGGCGATCACATCGTGAAAACCCAGTATGACGATCTGTGGCTGCTGCCCTGCGGACCGCTGCCGCCAAATCCCGCCGACCTGCTCGCGACGAACCGTTTCCAGCAGATCATTCGCGACGCCTCGTCCCATTTCGATGTGGTCGTGATTGACGCCCCGCCGGCGCTTGGCCTGGCAGATGCACCGCTGCTGGCTGCGGCGGCCGGCAACGTCATGTTCGTCGTCGAGAGCGGCAAAACACGGACCGCTGCGGCTCTCGAGGCGATCGAGCAGCTCGAATCCTCTGGCGCGCACATCATTGGAGCGACGCTGACGAAGGCCGGCGAGTCCTCAGGCTATGGCTATTCGAGCTACGGGTATGGCTATGGCTACGGGAAAATCGGGTCCAAGCGGAACGAAATCCAGATGATCCCCCACGACACCGCCAGTTGAACGTCTGAGTTGGGGAAGGGGGGACGTGGTCATCCGTTGGGTTGCGATCGTCGCCGTCGGAGCGGCTCTTGCCTTTCTGGCGGTCGCGTCGGCAATCGTCGCCCGCTACTCTGCAAGGGCTCCGGAGACCGCCGGACGGATCTGGCCAAGCCATCCCTATGTCCAGGTCAATCGTGCTCTGGTCGACATCGCGCGCTCGGTGTCCCTTGGCCGCGACCCTGAGATGGCAAGCGTCGATCTCGCGCTCGTCGCGAGTCGCAAGGCGCCGCTCATGGCCGAACCGTTTCTGGTGCGCGGCGCCCAGGCCAAGGCCGAAGGAATGGCCGCAGTGGCCGAGCGCGCCTTCATCGAGGCTCGCCGGCGCAATGCCCGCGCCGATGCCGCGCGCTATTTCCTCGCCGAGCATTATCTGCGGACCGGTCGTGTCAGGGAGGGCCTCGAAGAATTGTCAGCGCTGGCAATGCTGGCGCCTAGTGGCGGAGACGGCTTCGCCAAGCTGCTCGCGGCCTATGCGCGGACCGCCGGCGCCGTTCCCCATCTCAAGCGCCTCTTCCGGACGCATCCACGTCTCGAGCCAGCAGTCTTGCAACAGCTGGCGGCGGAAGCCGGCAACACCGAGCTCGTGCTCGAGCTCGCCAGTCCGAATGCGTACCAGCGTCCCCAACTCAATGAGTGGCTCCCGGCACTGCTGACGCGTCTCGTCGAGCGCGGCGAATATTCAAAGGCGTTCCAGCTCTGGCGGCGGGTCGCGGGCCTCCCGCCGACGGCAGCAGGGATCTTCGATCCCCAGTTCCGCGGCAGTGATGCTCCGCCCCTCTTCAACTGGACCTTCTCGTCCTCGGGCGCCGGCTTCGCGGAGCCCGTCGGCGATGGCAGCTTGCGACTGCTGTACTATGGCCGGGAGAATGTCGTCCTCGCGCAGCAGCTCCTCTTGCTTCAGCCAGGCGCTTATCGCTTGGCCATGGAATTGACCGGACCGAGCGGGAGGGAAAGCAATCTTGCGTGGAAGGTCACCTGCTTGCCGGGGAGGCAACGGCTGCTGGAGCTTCCGCTCGCGGTCGGCGGCTCAGGCGGTTTGGCGGCGGCCTTCCGGATTCCGGCAGGTGACAGCTGCCGCGCCCAGCAGCTTGAGTTGGTCGGCACTGCGCCGGAATTCCCGCAGCAGGCCGATGTCGTGATTTCGAAGCTCCAGCTCGCGGGTCCGCTTCGATGACCGCCTCGCTGCGCCAGCTGGTGGCCCCAGCCTATCTTTTCCTGTGTCTCGTGCTCGGTGGTGGCGCCGAAGGGATCTGGCGCAACCTGATTCTTCAATTGATTGCCCTGACCATCATTGCTTGGGCTGCGCTCGAGCGGCCGATCGAGCCATTGCCGAAGCCGGCACGCCAGCTTGGCACCCTGATCCTGCTGGCGGTGCTGCTGGTGATCTTGCAGCTCGTACCTCTGCCGCCGGCAGCATGGGCGAGCCTTCCGGGTCGGAATTGGCTCATCGGCGGCTATGAGCTGCTTGGCCAGCAGCCGCCCTGGCTACCGATCTCGTTGACGCCCTACGATACGCTATCGATGCTGCCCTGGCTGCTGCCGCCGCTCGCGCTGCTCGCCGCTATGGTGAGACTGAAAGCTTATCATCCAAGCTGGATGGTGTTCGCAATGCTCGCAGGAGTGACCGCCGGCGTACTTCTGGGGGCATTGCAGGTCTCGACCGGCCCGGACGGGCAATGGTACCTCTACCGGATTGCGAATTTCGGATCCGCAACCGGTTTCTTCGCAAACAAGAATCACATGGCGACGCTCCTGCTGGTCTCCATTCCGTTTTTGGCAGCGCTTATGGCTCGCGCACGGGGCGGGGCCGTCAAGCCGCACCGTTATTACGCGGCTGTCGCCGTGGCCGGCGGCGTGCTCGTTCTCATCCTCGTTGGATTGGTTCTCAACCGCTCCCTCGCGGGCTGGGGCTTGGCGCTGCCGGTGCTGATCGTGAGTGGATTGATCATGACGAAAGGCCGGGGCGTGGCTGCCCGCATAGCGCTGGGAGCGTCCGCCATCCTCGCCGTGGCCGCAATCATGGTCCCGTTCGTCGAGTCAGTGATGGAGCGGGTCGCCAGCCGGGCCGAGGTTTCAGTCGAAACCCGCAGCGAGATTTTTGCGACCTCCGCGGAGGCCGTGACCACATTCGCCCCGATCGGCAGCGGCGTAGGGTCTTTCGTCCAGGTCTACCGCCTTTTCGAGGATCCCGCCCTCGTTACCCGCAACTACGTCAATCACGCGCACAACGATTATCTCGAGCTACTGGTCGAAACCGGCCTCCCCGGCTTGCTGCTCATGCTGCTGTTCCTCCTGTGGTGGGCAAAGGTGGCGGTCGATCAATGGCGCGGAGCAGCTGACGCTTACGCCCGGGCCGCGTCGATCGCTTCGGCTACGATCCTCGCTCACAGCCTGGTCGACTATCCACTGCGAACGGCCGCGCTCGCGGCGCTGTTCGCAGTAACGCTCGCTCTCATGGTGCAACCGCGCGCGACGGCCGGAACTGCTCGAAAAAGCAATGTGCGCGACGTGCGCCACATAGAAATCGCCTAGAAGGTTGCCACAGTCGATCTTTTTTGGAGCATTTTGGCGCGCCGTCAGTTACATTCCCTCGGGATGCTGGCAGGGGCGTGCTCTGCCTCGAGCGGATGACTGGTTCACTATCCCCGGAGTTCGGAGGGCCATTATGAAGGGTTCGATTCTCGCTAAAGCATTCGGCGGGGCGGCATTGCTTGCCACGTCCGTTTCACCTGCATTCGGCCAGGCATGGGTACCTGGCTCGGAGATCGTGGGACACTCGGCGCAGGTGCAAACCGGCGGAGTGGTGAATACTGTCCATTTCGATCCGGGCGGAGCCGCGAGGATCGTCAGTCCTGCCGGCAACGTCGTCAACGGAACCTGGTCCGCATCCGGCGGCATGCTGTGCCTGAATGCGGGCACGGCCCAAGAGTGCTGGCCCTATGCGCGGGCATTCCAGGCGGGGCAGCCAATGAACCTGACCAGCACCTGCCAGGTCTCGTCGACCTGGATGGCTTTGTCGACCAACCAGCCGATGCAGCAAGCACGTCCGGGCGAGCGCGGCTAACTTCAAGATTCAGTACCCGCACAAAAAAGGGGCGCCTGCTGGGGCGCCCCTTTCTTTCTGTGCGGTCGACTTAGGACCGGCCGCGGCCGCTTGGCGCGGTGCTCATTCCGCCACCGCCAGTTTGCGTTCCGAGCGAGGCACTGCCGCCGCCCGTTTCGCTCATGCCGGTTCCTCCGCGGGTGGAGCGCGTCTTCGATTGGCTGCCGCGGCTACCGGTGCCGCTCGATCCGGTCGCAGCGCCGGCCGATCCCGTCGTGGCGCCGATGCCGGTGCTTGATCCGAAATCGCTTCCGCCGCCGACGGACTCGAACTCACGGCTTTCGCCGCTCGCGCCGAAATTCTCGGTCCACTCGCCGATCTGGTCGCTCAAGTTGCTCAGCTGATCGCTGATCTGATTACGACGCGACCACAGGAACGCCCCGGCCGCCGCCGCTGCGCCGACCACGGCCGCGGTCGTCACCGGGTTGCTGCGCGCGCTATCCCAGCTGAACGCACTGCTATATTGGTTGCGGCCCTCGGGATTGTTGTTCCCGCCGCGATTGCTGGTTCCTCGATTGTTCCTGGCCATGCTATTCTCCTTTGATGAAAGCCTGCTGGACAAACGCTCGGCGGCGCATGCCGTTTCGGGCCCACGGCAAGGAGAGGCTCACTAGCGGCGAGATGCTCAGGCCTGTTCGAGAAGATGCTCGGCGCTGGACGCGCGATATTCGCCCGGCGTCTCGACGTTGAGTTGCTCGACGACACCGTCGTTGACGATCATCGAGTAGCGCTGGCTGCGCTTGCCCATGCCGAACTTGGCAGCGTCCATCGCAAGCCCCGTCGCTTCGGCGAATTCTCCGTTGCCGTCGGCAAGCATGGTGATGTCATCGGATCCGTCGCTCTTATTCCACGCGGCCATGACGAATGGATCATTGACCGAGATGCAGGCGATCTCGTCGATGCCTCTGGCTTTCAGCTCGCCGGCTTTCTCGACGTAAGATGGCAGGTGCCGCGCCGAACAGGTCGGCGTGAAAGCTCCCGGCACCGCGAACAAGGCGACTCGCTTGCCCTTGAAGAACTCCCCGCTGCTGGTCGGTTGTGGCCCATCGGCGGTCGCGAGCGCCAGCGTCACGTCGGGAAGTCTCTCACCGACCGAAATGGTCATGTCGTGTTCCTCCTGATGGATGATTTGCGCGGCTCATAGGCGTGCCTGCACGCTGTCTCAAGCCTTGCGGGAGTCGCCATCGGGGGTCATTCTTCGGGAGATGGATGAGCCCCCCTTCCTCAGCGGAAAGCTGCTGTTGGCGATGCCCGGGATGGCCGACCCGCGTTTCGAGCGAGCGGTAATCGCAATGTGCGCTCACGATGAGAACGGGGCGGTCGGGATCGGCATTGGTCACAAGCGCGCCGGGCTCGGATTCCGCAGCTTGCTCGCCCAGCTTGAAATCGACCCTGGGGTAGCCCCCGATTGCGCGGTTCATCACGGCGGCCCAGTCGAGCCGGGGCGCGGGTTCATCCTTCATTCCACCGATTGGGGTGGGCAGGATACCCTGCAGGTCGCGGGCTTGTGTGCGATGACAGGTACGATCGACGTCTTGAAGGCGATCGCGTCGGGCCGTGGGCCGTCACGCTGGATCGCCGCGCTCGGCTATGCCGGATGGGGGGAAGGCCAGCTCGAGCAGGAACTGACTCGCCACGGCTGGTTTGCAGCCGCAGGGAGCGAAAAAATCCTATTCGATACTCCGACGGACGAGCGCTGGGCGGGAGCTTTCCAGGCGGCAGGGGTCGATCCACGCCTGCTGTCGACCGAAACCGGCGCCGCCTGAGCCGCCGCGCTTAGAACGCCGCCGAACCAAGTTGCCAATATGTCACACAACCGTTCGTCCCGACGAACGGCGGTTCTCGGAGGTTCTCAGGCTTCCGCTCCTGTGTCATCGGTGCGCCCTTAACCAACGATAGGATTATCCAATGCGGCCGTTCGCTCTTCTCGCAGTCTCTTCGGTGTCGACGCTTGCACTCGCGCTTGCTGCGCCTGCGGCCGCGCACGGCCTGGCCAGTCAGACCCAAGCGCCCCCCGGCGTGCCGGAATCGTCGACTCAGGACGATGATCCTACTGCGGCGCCGGCTGAGCAGACCGATGTTGACGCGACGGCGGCCGAAAGTGCTGGCCCGCTCGAAACGGGAAGTGGTGGAAATGCGATCGTCGTCACCGGCACCCGAATTACGCGGCCGGAATTCTCTTTCCCCAATCCGGTCCAGGCATACACGGCGGAAACCATTCAGCAGGCCGGCACCACGAACCTGACTGACTTCCTGCTCGATTCTCCCGCGCTTCGCGGTTCGACGGACAACATGGACGTGGCCGGCTCTAACCTGCCGAACGCCCAGTTTGTCGGCGTCAACCTGCTCGATCTCAGGTATCTCGGCGAAGAACGGACGCTGGTTCTCGTCAATGGCCGTCGCCACATTGCCGGCTATCCGGGCATTGCGGCCGTCGACATCAACACGATCCCGGTCGATCTGATCGACCGCATCGACATCCTGACCGGCGGCACGTCTGCCATCTACGGCGCCGACGGCGTCTCGGGCGTGGTCAATTTCGTGCTCAAGCGGAACTTCGAGGGTCTTTCGATTCGGGGTCAGGGCGGAATTTCGCAGCGTGGTGACTCCGGCAATCGATACATCAGCGCGACGCTCGGCCAGAACTTCGCAGAGAATCGCGGCAACGTCGCGGTTTCCTATGAATTCAACGAACTTGACCGTTTCAGTCACCTCCAGCGTCTGAATTACGGTCGTACAGGCCCGACCTACCGCTTCGTCCGGAATCCCAACGATTTCCCCGACGATCCGAACATTCCTGACCTCGTCCCCCTCACCGGTCTTCGCTGGGCGGATTCCTCCGCGGGCGGAGCCATCGACCTCGACTGGGATTTTTCTCCCGACTTCACAGGCGAAGGCACGCCTTACGACCTTGGAACCTATGTCAGGGGAAGCCCCTTCACGATCGGCGGCGACAGCACCGCGCAGGAAACCTATTTCGGGGACTTCACGCCCTATTCCCGGCGGCACATTTTCAACGCGTTCGGTCATTACGAACTCGCTCCCGCAGCGCGCTTGTTCGCTGAGGCAAAATACGTCCGGGCCAATGGCCACACCATTGCCCAGCCGACCTTCGACTTCTTCACATTGCTCGCTGCGGACAATGCCTACCTCATCGAGCGATTCGGAGCTGCCAACATCGATCCGGACGGTGCCTGGATTACGGGCCGCGACAATTTCGATTTCGGCATCCGCCGCTACACGACGGACCGCGACACCTATCGCTCGGTGGTGGGCCTCGACGGCCGGATCAGTCCAAATCTCCGATACGAACTCTCGTACACGTTCGGACAGGTCGATTCGACCGCGACGAGCCAGAACGACCGTTACTACGACCGCTATTTCGCGGCGCTGGACGCGGTTGTGGACCCCGCGACGGGTCAGGTCACCTGCCGGATCAACCTTCCCGGCGAAACCCAGATCCAGGGTTTCAGCGTTTCGCCCGAGTTCTTCTCCGGAACGATCACGCCGACCACGTTCACGCCCGGCCAGTGCGTCCCGTTGAACGTCCTCGGCAACGGCTCGCCGTCACAGGCGGCGCTCGACTGGATTCTCGTCGACCATACGGACCACGCCCGAATCCGGCACCATGTCCTCAACGGCTATGTCTCCGGAGACACCGGCGCATTCCTCAGCTTGCCTGGCGGTCCTATCGCCTTCGCCCTCGGCGCTGAATATCGTCGCGAAAGCAGCCGCTCGGTCCCGGACGAGGTTAGCCAGCAGGGACTTCTGGCGGACTATGCCACCACCGCGCCCGAAACTGGGCGGTTCAGCATCAAGGAGCTGTTTAGCGAGATCAATATTCCGATCCTCGCGAACGTGCCGATGGCGCAGACTCTTTCGGTCGGCGGCGCCTACCGCCTTTCCGAATACACCACGGTGGGAACCACCCACACATGGAGTACCAACGGTGTCTACGCCCCGGTTCGTGACCTGACTTTCCGCGGCACCTATTCCCAGGCGGTCAGGGCTCCCAACGTCAACGAGCTGTTCGCCGGCGCGAGTGGAGGCTTCTTCTTCATTGCTGACCCGTGCGGAATCGATCAACTCGGGTCCGGGTCGCAATACCGCGCAACGAATTGCGCTCAGGCCCTGACGGCGCTTGGCATCAACCCGGCGACCTTCGATCCCGCGAATGATCCGACGTCACCGCAGAATGCTAGCATCCAGGGAACCGTGAGTGGCAACCGCAACCTGCAGGAGGAGACTGCAAGGACGCTTACGGCCGGTGTCGTGCTTCGACCCAGCTTCATTCCCGGGCTCAACGTCGCGTTCGACTGGTACGACATCAAGCTGAAGCATGCGATCAACACGCCAACCGCGAACGAGCTTGCGAATCTGTGTTACGACCAGCCATCGCTGGACAATGTCTATTGCAGCGCGCTTAGCCGCAGCGGGACCTCCGGCTACATCAACGATTTCCAGCTTCGGCCGGAAAACGTCGCGTCGTTCGACACGGAAGGGCTCGATATCGCGTTCAACTACCGGTTCGCTCCGTTCCGGAACTTCGGCTCGTTCAACCTTCGGATCAACGGCAACTACCTGCACAAGCTGCAGTTCATCCCGACGCCTGGAGCGGACCCGGACGATGACGTGGGTGAAGCCAACGTTCCGAAGTACAGTGCAACCAGTGACCTGACGTGGACCAACGGTCCTTTGACGATCAACTACGGGATCAACTGGTTCTCCAAGACCCGGCGGTTCCCGAAGGAGATCACCGACGCGAACCCGGACCGGGTGGCGCCGGAGTACATCTGGTTCAAGGAATATTGGACCCACGAGGCGCAGATCGCCTACAACGTCAACGAGAAGATGAACGTCTATTTCGGGGTCAACAACCTGCTCGATACGAAAGGGGACGTCGGCGTTATCGGTTATCCGAACAATGCCGTGGGCCGCTTCTTCTACGCGGGCGTGAGGCTTCGTCCCTTCGGAAGATAGACGGAGGACGAACGAAAAAAGGGGGGGCGTCCGCGCTGCGCGGGCGCCCCTTTCTTTCGTGCACGGGCGGCTTCTGCCGGCATCCTTGGCAATCCAGGCAACATATAAAGGATTCTTTATATTTGCCTTTGGAGCCGGGCGGAGCTAGGGCCGCCGCGAGAGGCGCAGGGACTGCGCGCCATCAAAATCACCGGAGAGTTCGACGTGGCTACGCAGGCTGAAACCCGCTTCAACGACTTCATCGTCAAGGACCCAGGCCTCGCCGATTTCGGCCGCAAGGAGATCGAGATCGCCGAAACCGAGATGCCCGGGCTGATGGCGCTGCGCGAGGAGTATGGCGCGTCCAAGCCCCTGAAAGGCGCGCGGATCACCGGCTCGCTGCACATGACCATTCAGACCGCGGTGCTGATTGAGACGCTGGTCGAGCTTGGCGCCGAGGTCCGCTGGGCATCCTGCAACATCTTCTCGACCCAGGACCATGCTGCGGCGGCCATTGCCGCGCGCGAAATCCCGGTGTTCGCGGTCAAGGGCGAGACGCTCGAGGAATATTGGGATTATGTCACCAGGATCTTCGACTGGGGGCAGGACAGGACCGCCAACATGATCCTCGACGACGGCGGCGACGCGACCATGTTCGCGCTGTGGGGAGCGCGGGTCGAGAAGGGCGAGGAGCTGTTCGAGCCTTCCAATGAGGAAGAAGAAATCTTCGTCGCCACGCTTCGCCGCTTTCTGAAGGAGCGGCCGGGCTATCTCTCGAAGTCCGTCGAGGCCATCCGGGGCGTTTCCGAGGAGACGACCACTGGCGTCCACCGCCTCTACGATCTCGCCAGGCAGGGCAAGCTCCCGTTCCCGGCGATTAACGTCAATGACAGCGTCACGAAGTCGAAATTCGACAATCTCTACGGTTGCCGCGAGAGCCTGGTGGACGCCATCCGTCGGGCGACCGACGTCATGCTGGCCGGAAAGGTCGCTTGCGTCGCCGGATTCGGCGATGTCGGCAAGGGCTCAGCGCAGTCCCTTCGCAACGGCGGCGCCCGGGTCATCGTCACCGAAGTCGACCCGATCTGCGCGCTGCAGGCGGCGATGGAGGGTTATGAGGTGGTGACGATGGAAGAGGCGGCGCCGCGCGCCGACATCTTCGTCACCGCAACCGGCAACATGGACGTCATCACGCTCGATCACATGCGGGCGATGAAGAACATGGCGATCGTCTGCAACATCGGCCACTTCGACAGCGAGATCCAAATCGGCGCTCTCGCCAACATGAAATGGACCGAGATCAAGCCTCAGGTCGACGAAGTTGAATTCCCGGATGGCAAGAAGCTCATCGTCCTGTCGAAGGGGCGGCTGGTGAACCTGGGGAATGCGACGGGCCACCCGAGCTTCGTCATGAGCTCCAGCTTCACCAATCAGGTGCTCGCGCAGATCGAGTTGTGGACCAAGGCCGACCAGTACAAGAACGACGTCTACGTGCTTCCCAAGCACCTCGACGAGAAGGTCGCCCGGCTGCACCTCGACAAGCTGGGGGTCAAGCTGACCCAGCTGAGCGAAAAGCAGGCGGCATATATCGGCGTGACGCCGACTGGCCCGTTCAAGCCGGACCACTATCGCTACTGACAGACCCCCCGCACGAAGAACCTGAACCCTTTGTTTCGCAACCGGGTTCGCTCTATGACCGGCGCATGGGGCGGGGCGCAAAATTGTCGCTATGAGCGAGTCCACGGCGACGATCTTCCTCGTGATCGCCGTCCTGTGGACGGCCGCTGCGGCGGCGCTTGCCATCATTTCTGCCCGGCGCCTGCGTCGCGCAGGTGCGGTGATTTCAGCGGCCCGGGCCATGGCGTCGCTGCTCGAAGTCGCTCCCGCCCGTCCGCTCGTCATTCATTCCGACGGTCGGATCGAGGCGGACGCGCGGCTGCTTCGCGAACTTGGCCTGGAACGATCACCTCGCAGCCTTACCGGCCTTGCGGGGGATGACTCGGGCCTCGTTGGCGAGGACGTGGAGGCTCTTCAGGCCGAGGTCGAGCGGACCGCTGCGGCCGGCGGAGTCATCGATCGGATGGTCAGGGCGGCGGGTTCGAGCCGCGTGTTCGAGGTTCGGGGCGGGCTCGCGCCGCCGCCAGAGCCTGCCGGGACGATCTTGCTGTGGTTGTCGGACATGAGCTCCAGCGAAGCCGAGCGATCGAAGCTGGCGCTGCGGCTTCGTCAGACGGAAGGGGCACTCGATAGCCTGACGCACCTGATCGAATCCGCGCCGTTTCCGATGTGGTACCGAGGACCCGACCTCAAGCTCGGGCTCGTCAACAGCGCCTTCGTGCAAGCGGTCGAGGGGCGGGACGCCGCCGATGTCGTCGCGCGCTCCATCGAGCTGGTTGACTCGCTCGGTGACGATGGCGCCCAGTCCGCCGCCGCCCGGGCGCTCGAGACCGGCAAACCACAGTCGCGCTCGGCAGCGGCGATCATTCGTGGCGAGCGGCGGATGCTGAGGATCGTCGACGTGCCGCTGCAGACCGGGGCTGTCGCTGGCTTTGCGATCGACATCCAGGATCTCGAGGACGCTCGCGCGGAGCTCGTCCGACACACCGAATCGCAACGGGAGCTCGCGGATCGGATGACTGCGGGCACCGCCCAGTTCGACGCCGACCGCGCACTCAGCTTCTTCAACCAGCCGTTTGCGGTCATGGCGCAGCTCGATCCCGCCTGGCTTGCCGAACGTCCGGAGTTCGACAGGGTGCTCGAGCGGATGCGCGAGCAGCACCGGCTGCCCGAAACCCGCGATTTCCCGCAATGGAAGGACGAGCGCCGCGGCTGGTTCAGCAGCCCCGATGAGGTGATCGAGGAAGAATGGATGCTGGCGAACGGCGACCATATTCGGGTCGTCGCCCAGCCGCTTCCCGACGGCGGGCTACGATTGTTCCTCGAGGACCGAACCGAGCAGGTACGGCTGGCCTCCGCGCGCGATACGCTGCTCCGTGTCCGAGCTGCGACATTCGACAATCTGTTCGAGACAATCGGGGTCTTCGCCAGCGATGGCCGGCTCTATTTGTGGAATCGTCGCTTCTGCCAGGTTTGGGACCTCGATGAGGAATGGCTGGCCGAGCACCCGCGGGTCGATGAGCTGGTCCCGGCGATGGCAAGAAAGCTGGTTAACCCCACGGCCGCCGCTCAGGTTCGCGAAATGGTTCGCCACACGACCAGCGAACGCCAGTCGTCGAACGGTCGCATCTCGATGACTGACGGCCGGCATTTCGAGTTTGCAGCGGTCCCGCTCCCCGACGGCAATGCGCTCTTCACCATGGTCGATGTGACCGATTCGACCCGAATCCAGGCGGCGCTGCGGGAGCGCGCCGAGGCGCTGGAGGAGGCCGACCGGGTGAAGACCGATTTCGTCGCCAATATGAGCTACGAGCTCAGAACCCCACTGACTTCAATCGGTGGGTTCGCCGAGATGCTCGCCAACGGCTACGCCGGCAAGCTCGCTCCCGCCGCCTCCGACTATGTGGCGGCGATCCTCGAATCCGTGTCGCGCCTGTCGAAGCTGATCGACGATGTTCTTGACCTGACCACCGGCGATGCCCGCGGCGTCAGCCTCGAGCGAGAGCGGGTCGATCTCGCCGGCCTGTGCAGAGCCGCGCTCGAGACGGTCGCATCCGGAGCACAGGAAAAAAAGCAGAAGCTCAAGGCCGACATCGACCCGTCGACCGGCACTGTCTTCGGCGATTCGCGCCGTCTTCGCGAATCGATCGAGCACGTGCTCCAGAACGCCATCGCCTACACGGACCGGGGCGGCAAGATTGCCATCGATGCCCGCGGCGACGAGCACCAAGCAGTGATCCGGATCAGCGATAACGGGTCCGGAATTGCCGAAGAGGACCTGCCGCGAGTGTTCGACCGCTTCCATCGGATTGCGGAGGCAGGAATCCGCGGCGAGGCCGCGCTTGGCCTCGGCCTGCCGCTGACTCGCCAATTCATTGAAGCGCACGGCGGATCGGTCGAGCTGGAATCCAAGAAGGGCGAGGGCACGACCGTGACCCTGACCATTCCCCGGCAGGCGCAATGATCCTCGCCGACGAGGCGGCAACAGAAGCGCTCGGAACGGCGATTGCGCGCGTGCTTCATGACGGCGACGTCGTCGCTCTCTCCGGACCTCTTGGAGTCGGCAAGACCGCGCTCGCCCGCGCTATTCTCGCCGGGCTCGGACACAGTGGCGAGGTACCAAGCCCGACCTTTGCAATCGTGCAACCCTACGAGGAAGTCGAGCCAAAGGTGTGGCACGTGGACCTGTACCGTATCGAGGATCGATCCGAGCTGGAGGAGCTTGGACTCGACTCGATTGCGGGAGTCTTGCTGGTCGAATGGCCGGACCGGGCCGGCGAGGGGACTTGGGCCGATGCCCTCGACCTGTCGCTCGATTTCGCACCCGACGGCGCGCGGCGCTTGACAGCCAAGGTGCCGCCGTCATGGGAAGGGCGATGGCCGCCGCAGCGATGAAGCCTCCTGCCTATGCGTCTGATTTCCTTGCCTCGTGCGGCTGGGCAGGAGCGCGCATCGAGCCGCTTGCCGGCGATGCCTCCTTCCGACGCTATTTCCGGGTGACGGATGGCCGGCGGACCGCCGTGCTGATGGATGCGCCGCCGGCCCATGAGGATGTCCGGCCGTTCGTCGCCGTTGCCGAATGGCTGATCTCCTGCGGTCTAAGCGCGCCCGAGATTCTCGCCCGCGACCTCGATCGCGGCCTTCTGCTGCTCGGCGATTTCGGCAATTGGCGACTTCGCGAATTCCTCGACGACGAACCGGCCAGCGAGCGGGAGCTCTATGAGCTTGCGACCGACGTGCTCATCCACCTCCACCAGCATCCGCCCATGCCGGGGCTTCCGGCGCACGGCATCGACCAGTGGCTCTCCGAAGTCGGCCTGTTCACCGACTGGTATTGCGCGGCACTGGACTTGCGGGTCGATCGGGAGAGTTTCGATAGCGCATGGCGCACGGCGCTGCAGCCGGTTGCGGACGATGGGCTTGGGCCGGTGACGGTGCTTCGCGACTATCATGCCGAAAATGTCATGCTGGTCGACGGCCGGGAAGGCGTGACCCGCTTCGGCCTGCTGGATTTTCAGGACGCGCTCGCCGGCCATCCGGCCTATGACCTCGCCTCGGTGCTGGAAGATGCGCGGCGCGACGTTCCACGAGAAATCGAGCGGGACATGCTCGACCGCTATATCGGCGCGACCGGCCAGGGCGAGGCGTTCGAACACGCCTATTGGGCGATGGCAGCTCAGCGCAATACCCGCATCCTCGGCGTTTTTACTCGGCTTTGGAAACGCGACGGCAAGCCCCACTATCTCCAGTTCCAGCCGCGCATGTGGGGCTTGCTCGAGCGCGATCTTGAGCGGCCCGGCCTCGAGCCAGTGCGCGCCTGGTTCGATCAGAATGTTCCGACCCACGCCAGGGCGGCAGCCTGGCTCGATCGCGCGGCATGACGCTCGCCCGCCGGTCCCTCCAGCTGCGCGCGGAGATTGCCGCCGATGTCCCCGACACGGCGATGGTGATGGCCGCCGGACTCGGCAAGCGCATGCGCCCGCTGACCGCGACTCGGCCCAAGCCGCTGATCGAAGTGGCCGGCAAGACCCTCCTCGACCACGTCCTCGACAGGTTGCGCTCGGCCGGCGTCAGCAAGGTGGTCGTCAACGTCCATTATCTAGGCGACGCGCTGGAGGCGCACCTTCGGAGCCGCGCAGCCGACCTCGATGTGCGCATTTCCGACGAACGCTCAATGCTGCTCGAGACCGGCGGGGGGTTGGTGAAAGCGGCGCCGCTGATCGATTGCGACCCATTTTTCGCGGTCAACAGCGACAATCTATGGGTCGACGGGCCGGCCGACACGCTGAAGCTCCTCGCATCGCAATGGGACGACCGGCGGATGGACGCACTGCTGCTGCTGGTTCCGCATGCGCGCGCCCAGAACCACCGCGGGCTCGGCGACTTTCATCTCGATCGGGAAGGCCGGCTGAGGCGCCGCGGGCGGTCGAAGGTCGCGCCCTTCGTCTATACCGGCGTCCAAATGCTCTCCAAGCGGTTGCTCGAGGGCGCAGCCGAAGAACCATTCTCCACCAACGTGCTGTGGGACCGCGCGATTGCAGCTGGTCGCTGTTTCGGCGCGGTCCATCACGGCCTCTGGTTCGATGTCGGAACCCCCCAGGCGATTCGCGCGACCGAACAATTTCTGCGTCATGTCTGATCGGCCCGGCCGGTCGCCAGCCATCTTTTCGATCCCGGCACACCGTTCGTTCGCCGATTCACTGGTCGCCGGCCTCATTGGCCGCTACGGCCGCGATCCCCTTGGACTAGCCCAGGGACGGATCCTTCTTCCCAACAACCGTGCCGTTCGCACGGTCACCGAGGCTTTCGTTCGGGCAAGCGGGTCCGGCCTGGTGCTTCCGAGGCTGATCCCGATCGGCGATCCCGAGCTCGACGAGCGCATCGGCGGCGCGCTCGACCCCGCAGACGTCTCGGAGCCGGTACCGCCTGCGGTTGAGCCATTGACCCGGCTGCTGTCGCTCGCGGCGATGGCGCGAAGAGCGGGGGAGACCGTGACCGAGGCCTTGCACATGGCCGGCGACCTCGCGCGGACCCTCGATGCCTTGATCGTTGAGGAGGTCGAACCGCAGACGCTTCGCGAAGCAGCCGCCGACGCCGGGGACCTCGCCTGCCACTGGCAGGTGTCGCTCGATCGTCTGCAAGCGATCATCGAGCGCTGGCCGGCCGAGCTATTCGTGCGTGGCCGAATCGATCTATCGGAGCGGCGCAATCGGCTGCTTCGCGGCCTCGCCGCGCGATGGCGCGATTTGCCGCCGCCAGGATTCACCGTCGCCGCTGGAATCACCACCGCCGCTCCGGCGGTCGCAGCACTGCTTCGGACGATTGCCTCCCTGCCTGAGGGCGCCGTCGTGATCCCCGCGCTGAGCCTCTCCGACGTCATGCCCGACGATGAGTGGGACGCCCTCGGCCCGGACGACACTGGCCGCGGTGAAGAAACCCATCCTCAATATCATTTGAAGCTACTGCTCGACCGGATGGGCATTCACCGCGGCGAAGTCGAGCGGTGGCGGGCAGGGGGACGTGCGGCATCGCCGGCGGTGCGGGGCCGAGCAGTCGCCCACGCCATGGTCGCCGCCCAGTCCAGCGACAAGTGGAATGCCCTAAGGCCGCTGGAGCGGCGGCTGAGTGGAGTGCGGCTCGCCGAATTGCCGGACCCGGCAGCCGAGGCACAGGCAATCGCCTTGGCCTTGCGCCAGGCCGTGGAGACGCCTGGGCAAACCGCGGCGCTGGTGACTCCCGATCGGGGACTGGCGACGCGTGTATCGTCGCTGCTCGAGCGCTGGGGGATCGAAGCGGATGACAGCGCCGGGCAACCGTTGTCGCACCTGCCTGCCGGCACCCTGCTTCTGGCGATCGCTTCGGCAGCCGCCGAGGATCTTGCCCCGGTTCCCTTGCTGGCGCTGCTCAAGCATCCGCTCGTCGGCGGCGACGACAGGGAAAGACTCGACTGGCTCGAGGCGGTGCGCCGGCTCGACCTCAAGCTGCGCGGGCCAAGGCCGGCGGCGGGACTGGCCGGACTCGACCGGCATTTCGGCGAGCTTGCCGCCTGGCGGCGGCTGCGGCCCAATGCCGAACGGCTCGACGGCTTGCTGCGTCCCGACCTGTCGCTGAGCGCCTTTGCACGGTTGGTGGCGGAGGCGGCGGACGCAATCGCCCCTGGCAGAGCCTGGAGCGGGCCGGACGGCCGGATGGCCGCGGAAGTCGTGGCCCAGGTCCAATCCTCGGCCGAGGCCGACGCGTTGCCGGTTACCTCCGCCGAAGCGGTGCCGCTGCTCCGGCAGCTGCTCGACCGGCAGCAGGTGCGACCGCCTTACGGCGGCCATCCTCGGGTGTTCATCTGGGGGCTGCTAGAGGCCCGGCTGCAGCAAGCCGACCTGATGGTCCTTGGCGGAGTCAATGAAGGCAGCTGGCCGGGTATCGCCGCCGCCGACCCGTGGTTGGCACCGAAGATCCGAGCCAACCTCAATTTGCCCGGCCAGGATTTTCGCGTCGGCCTTGCAGCTCACGATTTCGCCGGGGCGCTCGGCGCTCCGCAAGTGCTCATCACCCGCGCTCGACGCGACTCTCGATCGCCTACCGTTGCCTCGCGATTCCTGCTGCGGCTTCAGGCGATGACCGGCGGCCTCGTTCGGGATGTGGCATTGGAGCGGATCGCGCTTGCGCTAGACGATCCCGGAAAACCGCAGCCGGCGGGTCGTCCTCGGCCATCGCCCCCTGCGGACAAGCGACCCAAGCGAATTTCGGTGACCGCGGTCGACCGGCTGAAGGCAGATCCCTTCGCTTTCTACGCGCAATCGGTGCTCGGGCTTCGCAACCTCGACGCGGTCGATATCGAGCATACTGCCGCCTGGCGCGGGAGCGCCGTCCATGCCGTGCTCGAACAATGGCTGGCCGAAGACGATTGTGACCCCGACCGGCTGATTCCGCGGGCCGAGGCCTTGCTTGCCGACGGCAGCATCCACCCGATGCTTCGCGCCCTGTGGCAGCCGCGGCTGATCGAGGCGATCCGCTGGATCGCCGAGCTCGAGCGCGCCAATCGCAGCGGCGGGCGCCGGCCGTTGAAGGCGGAAGCGGCGGGCGAAACGTCGATCGCGGGCGTGACTCTTCACGGCAAGGCCGACCGCATCGACCGAATGGCCGACGGGTCGCTGGCCATCGTTGACTACAAGACCGGAGCCCCGCCCAGGCAGGGAGCGGTCGACGCCGGCTTCGCGCTCCAGCTCGGGCTGCTTGGGCTGATCGCCCGCGCCGGTGGTTTCGCCGGTGTCGCCGGCCAGCCGGGTGCGCACGAATATTGGTCGCTGGTCAAGGACCGTGGAGGCTTTGGCAAGCTGAGCCGGCCCGACAGCAAGATGGGCGCCGAGGATTTCCTTGCCCATTGCGAAGGGCACTTCCGGGCCGCCGCCGAAGCCTGGCTGCTCGGCGAGGAACCGTTCACGGCGAAGCTCAATCCCGCTTTTGCGCCCTATGGCGACTATGATCAGCTGATGCGGCTGGAAGAATGGTACGGCCGCGAGTGACCGGCGACCTACTTGCCCTTCGGTTTCTTGACCTTCGACGCGTAGAGCAAAGCGGCAACGATCGCCGCCGAGCCGATGCCGACCGCGACTCCTGCCTTGACCAGCTTGGCCCGACGCTGCTCGTCGCCCTTGTCCTTCTCGTCGTCGCTCATGCCGTTGTCCTGAAGCGGGTTGAACCTGCCTCATCTATGGGCTGGACAGCCGCTTGGGAAGCGGCAGCCGCTCGAGGGGGACGCTGATGCGGCAGCGCGTGAAGCTTCTCAAGGCGCTCGGCGACGAGCAGGCGAAAGCCGCCGACCCCCACGTCCATGCGGCCTTGTCGGCCTCCGCCGGCACCGGCAAGACCCATGTGCTGACGGCCCGGGTGCTGCGGCTGCTGCTCGACGACGTGGCGCCGGAGAATATCCTGTGCCTCACCTACACCAAGGCCGGCGCGGCCGAGATGGTCAACCGGATCGGGGCCCGTCTCGCGGCGTGGGTTCGGATGAAGGATGCCGACCTGCGCAAGGAACTGTTTGCGCTTGGCGAGGCGACGGACCCTAACGCGCTGCAGCGCGCACGGCGGCTTTTCGCTCGAGTGCTCGACGCGCCGGGCGGTCTTCGGATCCAGACCATTCACAGCTTCGCCCAAGCCTTGCTCGCCAGCTTCCCGGCGGAAGCGGGCATTGCTCCGGGCTTTCAGCCGGTCGAGGGGCGCGCCGAGCAGGAATTGGTGCGGCGGACTCTCGCCGAGCTGCTGGCCGAGGCGGAGGCGAGCGGCAATGAAGGGCTGATCGGCGACGTCCAGTGCCTCAGCCTGCGTCTCGGCGAAGGGCCTGCTGTCGATTATCTGACCCTGTGCGCCAGACGGCACGAAGCGCTGGCAGCGCTCGGCCCTGCGGAGTCAATCGAGCCGGCGCTTCGCGAAATGCTCGGTGTCCCGGAAGGATCGGTCGAAGAGCTTCTCGCGCAGAATTGTGCTGACGATCGGTTCGACTGCGATCTGTTGCGGGCGATCGCAGAAGCGAACCGCAAATGGGGGACGGCGACCGGGCGGAAGGCGGTCGACGACGTCGAGCGATGGCTAGCTATGGAGCCGGCGGCGCGGGCCGCAGCGCTCCCCGATCTCGCCCTCGTCGTCTTCACCGGCAGCGGCGGCCTGCGCAAGGTTTCCGCAGGGCTGGTCCGTGCCGACCCGGATTATGAGCGGCACTCGGAAGGGCTGGCGGAAACAATCGGCAAGCTTCTGCAGCTTCAGAGGGGAACAAAGCTTTCCGCCGACATGGCGGCCGGGCTGCGCGCCGGCCAGGCCTTCGCCGACGCCTACGTCCGGGCCAAGCGAAGCGCCGCGGTCGCCGACTTTGACGATCTGATCGCGTGGTGCCGCCGGCTGCTCAATCAGCCCGGAATGAGCGACTGGGTGCGCTACAAGCTCGACCGGCGGACCGACCACATCCTCGTCGACGAGGCGCAGGACAGCAACGCCGCCCAGTGGGAAATTGTCCAGGCGCTTGCCGGCGAATTCTTCAGCGGTTCCAGCGAAGCGGAAGGGCGCCACCGGACCATCTTCATGGTCGGCGATTTCAAGCAGGCGATCTTCGGTTTTCAGGGGACCGATCCGCGCGAATTCGACCTCGCCCGCAATTGGGTTGGCGCCAATGCCGCTGCCTTGCTTGCTGCAGAAGCCGAGGCTGAAGGCGAGCGCCGGGCGCTGGAATTCCGCGACCTGTCGATTTCTGCGAGCTTCCGTTCCAACCAGCCGGTGCTCGACGCCGTCGATGCTGTCATTCACGAGGTCGGTTACGAGGCGATGGGTCTGCCCGATCCGCCGCCGCCCCACGTCGCCTTCAAAACCAACCGGGGCAAGCCGGGCACCGTCGAGCTCTGGCCGCCGTTCGCCATCGAGGTGGCGGGTGACGAAGACGAGGATGCCGGCGAGGAAGGCTGGCTCGACGAAAAGGAACGCCTTTATGCCGAACGGCTCGCCCGGCAAGTGCGCGACTGGCTTGACGATGGGCCGGTGCTGGCTTCGACCCGGCGGCCGCTGACCGCCGGTGACATCCTCATTCTCGTTCGCAGCCGCGGGGAGCTCGCTTCGCTGCTCGTCGCCCGTCTCTTTTCGCTTGGCGTCCCCGTCGCCGGGATCGACCGCCTGCATTTGTCGAAGCCGTTTGCGGTTCGCGACCTTCTCGCGGCGGTCGGCTTCGCCGTCCAGCCGCGCGACGACCTGAACCTCGCCAATCTGCTGGTGTCGCCGCTGATCGGCTGGAGCCAGGAGCAGCTGTTCGACCTGGCCTATTGCCGCGACAAGAAAGCCCTCTGGCGCTGCCTCGTCGACCGCTCGGCCGAGCGGGCCGATTTCGCCGAAGCTCGGGAGAAGCTCGGTTCTCTACTGGCGATGGCCGACTACACGACTCCGCACCGGTTCCTCGAAACGATCCTGTCCGGGCCGCTCGGCGGCCGCAGCCGGCTCTATTCGCGGCTCGGCCTCGCCGCCCGCGACCCGATCGACGAGCTTCTGTCGAGCGCCCTGGAGTTCGAACGCAACGAGATTCCCTCGCTCGACCGCTTCCTCGCCTGGTTCGCGCGCGGCGAGGTCGAGGTGCAGCGGGACCCGTCGGCGTCGGGCGGTGCCGTCCGGGTGATGACCGTTCACGGCGCCAAGGGGCTGGAGGCGCCGGTCGTGATCCTCGCCGATGCCACCGCCGACCCGAAGCAGCTCGGCCGACGCAATCCACCGCTCGATATCCCGGTAGCTGGCCAGAAAGTGCCGGTGCTCAGGCCCTCGAAGAAAGAGGCGGTCGAACCATTCGCGACTCTGATGGCGAGCGAGGAGTTGCACGATCTGCAGGAGCACTGGCGGCTGCTCTATGTCGGGATGACCCGAGCGATCGAGCGGCTGATCATCGCCGGCACCGCCCGCAACCGCACCGTCGACGATTGCTGGCACGTGCGGGTCGAGCGGGCGCTATTCTCGCTTGGCGCGGAATGGCAAGAGCATGAGCACTGGGGCAGGGTTCTTCGCTACGACGGCGGCGTTGCCGTTCGGCCGGAGAAGCCGAAGCTGCAGCGGCCAGGGCAGCCGCGACCGCAATTGCCGCCATGGGCATCTTCGCCGGCACCCCCCGAGGCCCGGCCGCCGCGACCGCTCGCACCCTCGGCGATCGCCGAGGATCGGGAGGCTGCACCTCCGCCCAATGACGCGATGCGCGCGGCCGCCCGCCGCGGAACGCTCATCCATCAATTGTTCGAGCGGCTGCCCGGCGTCGACCCCCAGCTTCGATCCGAAGCCGCGCTGCGCTGGCTTGGGCGATCGGCCGGCGTCGCCGACCCGCTCGAGCGTCAGGAGATCGCGTCACTGGTCTGTGGCATCCTCGGCGATCCCGGTTATGCCCCCCTGTTCGGCCCGGGTTCGCTCGGGGAGGCGCCGATCGCCGCCTCCTTGCCGGATGGGCGGGTCATCGCCGGTACGGTCGACCGTCTGCTCGTCGAGAACGACAGAGTGTCAGTGATCGACTTCAAGACAGGCCGTGCGCCTTCGGGCGCAAGCGACGTTCCGGCTTATCATCGCGCGCAGATGGAGGCCTATCGCGAGGCCCTTCAGGTCATCTTCCCCGGCCGGGCCATCAGCGCGGCGCTTCTCTACACCGGCGGACCGCAACTCATCGAACTTCCCGGTTGAGAGAGGCGGCCAGTGTCTCCATATGGCGCCTACGCGACTCTGAGGAGGCTTCCCGCAATGGCGATCAAGACCGTCACCGACGACAGCTTTTCATCCGACGTCTTGGGTGCGGACACGCCGGTCCTTGTCGATTTCTGGGCCGAATGGTGCGGCCCGTGCCGGATGATCGCTCCGGCGCTGGAGGAAATCGCCAACGACCTCGGCGAAAAGGTCACGATCGCTAAGCTCAACATCGACGAGAATCCGGACACTCCCGGCCGTTACGGCGTGCGCGGAATCCCGACCATGCTGCTGTTCAAGGACGGCCAGCCGGTCGCCCAGAAGGTCGGCGCCGCGCCTCGCGGCCAGATCCAGCAATGGCTCGAGGGTAACCTCTAGGAAACCGGCAGCTCCGTTCCCGGAAGTCCCCTTGTGCCTGGCCTGAACTGGTCGTGGCGCGGCAAATCGTCGCCCGGATCGAACCAGGCGACACGCGATCCCCAGAAGATGTGGAACTGCGGAGCGATGAGCGATGGGTCGTCCAGCGTCGCGACGCTGAAATCGATCGTCTCCGGCTGATGGTCGACCCGCATGTAAAGCGGAGTCCCGCACCGGCCGCAGAACGCGCGGTGCCCGAAGCTCGAACTCTTCACCGTGCGCACCGCCTCGCCGCCGGCCGTCCAGTGCAGGTCGCCGGCGGCAACGCTGGCGAAGACCATTGCCGGAGCGCCGCTGCTCAGCTGGCAGGTGCGGCAATGACACCAGCCGCAATCAAAGGCATCGCTAAGGAGCATGTAGCGGACGGCACCGCACATGCATCCGCCCGTCCAGTTGGTCATGGCCCTCCTCGAATTGACTAGTCTAGGGGCGCTGCCTACATCGCGGCCCACGTAATTTGCCCGGAGCGCAGCGGCCTTCGCTGCTCTGAACGCGCCGCCCGGCCTTTAAGGGATTTCCATGTTCGCCGCACTGGCCAAGAGCATCTTCGGATCGGCAAACGACCGCTATGTGCGGAGCCTCGGCAAGATCGTCGAGACGATCAACGGCTTCGAGCCGACCATATCCGCGATGACCGACGAGGAGCTTCGCGGTCAGACCGCCATCTTCCGGCGTCGGCTGGCCGACGGCACCAAGCTCGATGATCTGCTCCCCGAAGCTTTTGCCACCGTTCGCGAGGCGGCGAAGCGAACCCTCGGCCAGCGGCATTACGACGTCCAGATGATCGGCGGCATCGCGCTCCACCGCGGCGAAATCGCCGAGATGAAGACGGGCGAGGGCAAGACGCTGGTGGCGACGCTGGCGGTCTATCTCAACGCGCTTCCCGGCAAGGGCGTCCATGTCGTCACCGTCAACGACTATCTCGCCCGACGCGATGCCGAATGGATGGGGCAAATCTATCGCTTCCTGGGGATGACGGTCGGGGTAATCATTCCCAACCTCACCGACCAGCAGCGGCGCGACGCCTATAATAGCGACATCACCTACGCGACCAACAATGAGCTCGGCTTCGACTATCTCCGCGACAATATGAAATATTCGCGCGCGGCGATGGTCCAGCGCCCGTTCAATTTCGCCATCGTCGACGAGGTGGACTCGATCCTGATCGACGAGGCGCGGACGCCGCTGATCATTTCCGGCCCGACCGACGACAAGTCCGACCTCTACATCTCTGTCGACAGGCTGGTGAAGACGCTCGAGACCGGCGATTACGAGAAGGACGAAAAGCAGAAGAGCGTCGTTCTCACCGAGGACGGGACCGAAAAGGCGGAGCGGATGCTGGAGGAGGCCGGTCTGATCGAGGGCCGCAACCTCTATGACATCGCCAACACCCAGGTCGTCCACCACTTGAACCAGGCCCTCAAGGCCAACGTCATGTTCAAGCGGGACATCGACTACATCGTCAAGGACGGCAAGGTCGTCATCATCGACGAGTTCACCGGCCGGATGATGGAGGGCCGCCGCTGGTCCGACGGCCTTCACCAGGCGGTCGAGGCCAAGGAGGGCGTCGATATCGAGCCCGAGAACCAGACCCTCGCCTCGATCACCTTCCAGAATTATTTCCGAATGTATCCGAAGCTCTCCGGGATGACCGGTACCGCTGCGACCGAGGCACCCGAGTTCTTCGACATCTACAAGATGAACGTCGTTTCGATCCCGACCAACGTGCCGGTCCAGCGGATCGACGAAGACGACGAGTTCTACAAGAACATCACCGACAAGTTCGCGGCGATCGCCACGGAGATCAAGGCTCGGCAGGACAAGGGCCAGCCGGTGCTAGTCGGCACCGTGTCGATCGAAAAGTCGGAGATGCTGTCCGAACATCTGAAGCGCGAGGGCATTCGCCATTCGGTGCTCAATGCGCGTTTCCACGAGCAGGAGGCCCACATCGTCGCCCAGGCCGGCCGCCTGGGCGCAGTGACGATCGCCACCAACATGGCCGGCCGTGGCACCGACATTCAGCTCGGCGGCAACGTCGATTTCCGGATCGAGGACGAGCTCGGCGACATCGAGGAAGGGCCTGAACGCGACCGCGCCGTTGAGCGCATCCGCAAGGAGGTCGCGGAGGAACGGCAGCGGGTCCTCGACGCCGGCGGCCTGTTCGTGCTCGGCACCGAGCGCCACGAAAGCCGGCGCATCGACAATCAGCTGCGCGGCCGCTCAGGCCGCCAGGGCGACCCCGGCCTGTCGCGTTTCTACTTGAGCCTCGACGACGATCTGCTGCGCATCTTCGGTCCGCAGACCATGTTCGCCCGGCTGATGAACAAGAACCTCGAGGATGGCGAGGCCATTGTCTCCCCGTGGATCTCCAAGGCGATCGAGACCGCTCAGAAGAAGGTCGAAGCCCGCAACTACGACATCCGCAAGCAGGTCGTGGAATATGACGACGTGATGAACGACCAGCGCAAGGTCATCTACGAGCAGCGCGCCGACATCATGGATGCCGAGAGCGTCAGCGATGTCATCACCGACATGCGCAGCGAGACTGCGACGTCGATCGTCTGGGCGCATTGCCCTGAGGGAACCTATCCCGAGCAGTGGGACGTCGACGGCCTCAAGGAGAGCATCGACACCATCTTCGGGTTGCAGTTGCCGATCGAGGACTGGCTGCAGGAAGAGACCGTCGAGCAGGAGATCATCATCGACCGTCTGCAGGCCCAGGCGGACCAAGTGATGGAAGACAAGCTCAGCGAGGTCGAACTCGAGCGCTGGAAGGAGGTCGAGAAAAGCGTCCTCCTGCAAACTCTCGATCATTTCTGGAAGGAGCATCTGGCCACGCTGGACGCGCTCCGCGCGGTCATCCACCTGCGCAGCTACGCACAGAAGAAGCCGATCGACGAATATAAGCAGGAGGCCTTTCTGCTGTTCGAGCGGCTGCTCGTATCCATTCGCGAGGACGTCACCAGGATCCTGATGCGCGCGCAGGTCCAGGTCGAGCAACCGCTGCCTCCGCCGGTTCTCCCCGACTTCATTACCCAGCACATCGACCCCTTTACCGGCGACGACGACACCGCCGACATCGACGCCGCGACCGGCTCGATCCTGTCGAACTTGCCGCCGATGGCCATTCCGCGCCCCGAGCTTGCGAGCGACGACGGCGAGGTCAAGCAAGCGCCGGTCAGTCGCAACGCGCCTTGCCCCTGCGGGTCTGGGCGGAAGTACAAGCATTGTCACGGGCAGGTCGCCTGAGCTCGGGCGCAACGGCCGTGCCGCCGATCGACCGTAGCGGCTTCCGAACCGCCTATCGCCAGGACGAGGACAGGCTCGCTGCCGAGCGGATCGCTGAGGCGCGGCTGGAGACCGCGGCGCTCGGCGAAGCGACGGTGATCGCGAAGACTTTGGTCAAGGGCGTTCGGGCGCAAAAGCCCTCCGGTCTCGACGCTTTCCTGCACGCCTACGACCTCGGCTCGGACGAGGGCATTGCCCTCATGTGCCTGGCCGAGGCCTTGCTTCGGATCCCCGACGCGCACACCGCCGACGAGCTGATCGCCGACAAGCTCGCCGGCCCCGACTGGGCGGACAAGCTGGGCGAGTCCGATTCCGCCTTCGTCAACGCCGCGACCTTTTCGCTGCTGCTGACCGGCAAGGTGCTCGAAGGCGCTCATGATCGCTCGGCCAATTGGCGTTCGGCCCTCGGCCGCGCCGTCGGCCGGCTTGGCGAGCCCGTCGTCCGCACCGCCGTCCGCGAAGCGATGAAGATCCTCGGCCGCAACTTCGTCTTCGGCCGCACCATCGATGAGGCGCTTCGCCGGGGCGCCCCCGAGCGCGCCCAGGGCCTCACCCACAGCTTCGACATGCTCGGGGAGGCGGCGCGAACCCACGAGGACGCGAGTCGCTATGCGCAAGCCTATGCGCACGCTCTTGACCGACTGAAGCGCGAGGCCAGCGGCGGAGTTGAGCGATCTGCCGGAATATCCGTGAAGCTTTCGGCGCTCCACCCGCGCTACGAATGGAGTCATGCCGGCGAGGCCAAGGCTGCGATCCTGCCGGTGCTCCGCGAGCTTGCGCTCAAGGCCAGCGCCGCCGACATCCATTTCACCATCGATGCCGAGGAGGCCGACAGGCTCGAGCTGTCGCTCGACCTGTTCGAGGCCCTGATCGCCGACGATGCTCTGTTCGCGGGCGGCTGGGGCGGCTTCGGAATCGCCGTCCAGGCCTATCAGAAGCGCGCCGTGCCGCTCTGTAGATGGCTGGTCGAGCTTGCTCGCGCGCACCGCCGCAAGCTGATGGTCCGCCTGGTCAAGGGCGCCTATTGGGACACCGAGATCAAGGCGGCGCAAGTTGCCGGCCTTTCGGACTATCCGGTGTTTACCCGAAAGGTCACCACGGACGTCTCCTATCTCGCCTGCGCGAAAGTCCTGCTGGCGGGGAGCGACGTCATCTATTCGGCGTTCGCAACCCACAATGCGAACACCATTGGTCAGGTGAAGGCACTGGCCGGCCGCACCCCGTTCGAGTTCCAGCGGCTGCACGGCATGGGCGAGGGGTTGTACGAGGAGCTGGCCCGGCTCGAGGAAGGGATCGGCGATCCGCGGACGCCGGTACGCATTTATGCGCCGGTCGGCTCCCACAAGGATTTGCTGGCCTATCTGGTCCGTCGGCTCCTCGAGAACGGGGCCAACTCGTCCTTCGTCAACCGAATCGCCGACGATCACGTCTCGCTGGACGACCTGGTCCGCGATCCGGTCGCCGAGCTCGAGCGGCTCGAGCCCAAGCGCAACCCGGCGATTGCCCTGCCGCGCGACATTTTCGGCCCGCAGCGGCGCAACAGCGCCGGGGTCGATCTCTCGGACCCGCTCGTGCGCGAGCCGCTGCTCGACCGGTTGAAGGCCCTCGAAAGCCGCAGCTGGACCGCGGCGCCGGGCAAGGGCGGCGAAGGCAAGGGGCGGCCCGCCAGCTCTCCGCACGACCGGCGGGTCATTGTCGGCACCGTCGTCGAGGCGACCGGGGCCGACGTCGACCGGATGGTGCGTGCAGCCGCGGCGGCACAGCCCGAATGGGACGCGCTCGGCGGCGAAAAGCGGGCCCGGTTGCTCGACCGCGCCGCCGACCTGTTCGAGCAGCATCGCGAGGAATTCTTCTCGCTCTGCATCCGTGAGGGCGGCAAGACGCTCCCCGACGCAGTGCTCGAGGTCCGCGAGGCCGTCGATTTCCTCCGCTATTACGCATCGGAGGCGCGCCGCCAGTTCAGCCGGCCGCTGCCGCTGCCCGGCCCGACCGGGGAACAGAACGAGCTCCGCCTGCACGGCCGCGGAGTGTTCGCCTGCATCTCGCCGTGGAATTTTCCGCTGGCGATCTTCATCGGCCCGGTCGCCGCCGCGCTAGCCGCCGGCAATACGGCGATCGCCAAGCCCGCCGAGCAGACACCGCTAGTCGGCGCGGTCGCGGTCGAGCTCATGCATCAGGCGGGGTTCTCCCGCGATGTCGTTCAGCTCGCTCCCGGCGACGGACGGGTCGGCGCGGCGCTGACGGCTCATCCCGACATTGCGGGCGTCGCCTTCACCGGCTCGACTGAGGTGGCGAGGGCGATCAACCGCACGCTCGCGGCGCGCGATGGACCGATCATTCCCTTCATCGCCGAAACCGGAGGCCAGAACGCGATGATCGTCGACAGCTCGGCTTTGCCCGAGCAGGTCACCCGCGACGTCGTCTCCTCGGCCTTCCAGAGCGCCGGCCAGCGCTGCTCCGCCTGCCGGGTGCTGTTCGTCCAGGACGACGTCGCCGACGGGATGGTCGAGATGATTTCGGGGGCGATGCGGGCGCTCAAGGTCGGCGATCCGCGCGACCTCGCCACCGACGTCGGACCGGTCATCGATGATGAGGCCAAACAGGCGCTCGACGAGCATCTGGACTGGCTGGATGCCAACGCCACGCGCATCTGTCGCCCGCCGCAGCCGAACGAGGCCTCGCACGGCAGCTTTGTTGCTCCGGCGATGTATGAAATATCTTCGTTAAGTCAGCTGAATCGCGAGAATTTCGGGCCGATTCTGCATGTTGTCCGCTTCTCCAACGATGAGCTCGGCAGGGTCATCGAGGACATCAATTCCACCGGCTACGGGCTCACGCTCGGGCTCCAGAGCCGGATCGACACCACCCGCGAGTTCGTCGAGCAGCGCGCCCGCGTCGGCAATTTCTACGTCAATCGCAACCAGATCGGCGCGGTGGTCGAAAGCCAGCCATTCGGCGGTGAGGGGCTCAGCGGCACCGGGCCGAAAGCCGGCGGGCCGCATTATGTCGCCCGCTTCGCCACCGAACGGGTGACTTGCATCGACACCACCGCCGCCGGCGGCAACGCCAGCCTGATGGCGGCGCTCGAAGGCTGAAGAAATGGCTCCCCGGGCCTGATTCGAACAGGCGACCATTCGATTAACAGTCGAACGCTCTACCGCTGAGCTACCGGGGAGCAGCCCGGCAGCCGTGCCGCGGGGCAGGCGGGCTAGATAGCGCGACTTCGGCCAAAGGCAAGTAGTCCTGTGCTCGGATTGCCCCCGGCAAGCCAGGGGGGCCGGACTAGGTGATGAACTGTTCCATGGCGATGCGCTCGTCGAGCGCATGCTCCGGATCGAACAGCAGGGTCAGCGAGCGCTCACGGTCGAGCATGACGTTGACCTCGGCGATGTCGCGCACCTCGACCTGGTCGGCGACGGCGGAGACCGGCCGGTTCTCGGCTTCGAGGATCCGGAAACGCACGGCAGTGTCGTCAGGAAGGATTGCTCCCGACCAGCGGCGCGGCCGGAACGGGCTGATTGGGGTCAGCGCGAGCATCTTCGCCTGGAGCGGCAGGATCGGCCCGCCGGCTGAAAGGTTGTATGCGGTCGATCCCGCCGGGGTCGCGACCAGCACTCCGTCGCAGGCGAGCTCGGGCATCGCCACTCGGCCGTTGACCGAGACTTCGATCTTCGCCGTCTGACGGGTTTCGCGCAGCAGCGAGACCTCGTTGATCGCGGCATGGGTAAAGATGTCGCCGGCGACGGTTTCGGCTTCCATGACAAGCGGCGCCACTCGAATCGCCTTGGCCTGCGCGATCCGCTCATCGAAGCGATCGAGCCGCCACTCGTTCATCAGGAAGCCGACGGTGCCGCGGTTCATACCGAACACCGGCTTGGGGTTGCCGCTGTCGAGCATCCGATGAAGCGTCTGAAGCATGAAGCCGTCACCCCCGAGCGCAACGAGAATTTGGGCTTCATCGGTTTCGGCCCAATGGTAGCGGCGGCGGAGCAAGGCTCCCCCTGCTTTGGCGTTATCGGTGTGGGAGCAGAGCAGCCCGATGCCGCGGCCGGCGAGATCGATCTTGCCGCTGCTTCTTCTCACTCCGGAGTCCGCCGCCAAGCCGTCTCTCCCTTGTTCTCGCTTCGGAACATAAGGATTTTCGCCTACCGCGCCACTGTCCCGATGTGGGGCGGCCGCCGAACGTCCGGTTCCTGCGCGGGCCGGCAGGCGTTAGCACCCCCTTCATGTTCACGTTGCGTAGCGCATTCGGTTGGGGGCAGCGGGCGTCGGATCAGCCTGAAAGACGGGTCGATCCGGCGCCTGCACGCCCGCGCCGCGACCTCGTTCTCGAGGCAGTGATCGCCCGCGAGGCGATTTCCGTGCTGTTCCAGCCGCAGATCATTCCCGCAACCGGTGAGGTCGTCGGTGCCGAGGCCCTCGCGCGCTGGGACGGCTGCGCCTCGCCCGAGCAACTGTTCACACGTGCCGCCGCCGGCGGCCTGTCGGAGCGGCTGTCGCGCCTCGTCCAGCGCAAGGCGCTTCGTACGGCGGCCGCCTGGGAAGGATCGCTCAAGAGCCTCAACCTGTCGATTAACCTGCTCGCCGAGGATCTTGCCCGCCCGGGCTATGACGATTGGCTGCTCGAGCAGGCGGCCGAGGTCGGGATCGACCCGGCACGGATCACGGTGGAGATTACCGAAAGCGCGCTGCTGGTCGACCGAGCGGCTGCTTCCGAGCGGCTGGCGCGGCTGCGCTCGAGCGGAATCCGCATCGCCGTCGACGATTTTGGGACGGGATACGCGAGCCTTGCTTACCTGACCTCGTTGCCGCTCGATGCGCTCAAGATCGACCGCGGCCTGGTTGCCGACATCGTCGGCGGCAGCCGTGACCGGATCGTCGTCAAGGCGATGATCCGGCTTGCCCGAGAGCTCGGACTCGCTGTCATCGTCGAAGGGGTCGAGAGCACCGGGCAGCTGGCCCTGCTCGCCGACTGGGGCTGCGACCTCTATCAGGGCTTCCTCGGCGCAGGCGCGCTCGATGAGGCCGAGCTCGCCCGCTTTGTCGGCGCTTCGAAGATAGCAGAAGTCGCCTAAGCGGCTTTCCTCGCCGACTCGCCGCTGAGCGCGACCCGAGCCAGCCCCCGGGACAGCTGCAGGGCGCCGTTGAGTCGGGCCTCGGCCGTCGGCCAGTCGCGCGACACGGTCATCTTGCTGTCGGGCCGCAACCTCGCCGCGCCCTTCAATCGCTCGACGTAGGCAAGCAGGGCGCCGAGGTCCGGGAAGCCATCGTCGATGAACGTGACGAGAGCCCCCTTTGGCCCGATGTCGAGCTTGGCGACGCAGGCCGTCTTGCAGTGGAGCTTCGTCTCGACGATCCTCAGCAAATTCGCCGTCTCGTCGGGAAGCGCGCCGAAGCGGTCGATCAGCTCGGCGGCGAATTCGTCGACCGCGGCGCGGTCTTCGAGCTCGCCCATCCTCCGATAGAGGCCCATGCGCAGGTCGAGGTCCGGGACATAATGTTCGGGGATGAGGATCGGCGCGTCGATGCTGATCTGTGGCGAGAATTCCTCGCGCCGCGGCACGCCTCCGGCTTTCTGCTCGAGGATCGCCTCCTCGAGCATCGACTGATAGAGCTCGAAGCCGACCTCCTTGATGTGGCCCGATTGCTCGTCGCCGAGCAGATTGCCGGCGCCGCGGATGTCGAGGTCGTGACTGGCGAGCTGGAATCCGGCGCCGAGGCTGTCGAGATCGGCGAGAACGTGCAGGCGCTTTTCGGCCGCTTCGGTGATCGAGCGGTCGGCGGGGGTGGTCAGATAGGCATATGCGCGCGCCTTCGCCCGGCCGACCCGCCCCCGCAACTGGTAGAGCTGGGCAAGCCCGAAGCGGTCGGCGCGGTGGACGATCAGCGTGTTGGCACTGGGGATATCGAGCCCGCTCTCGACGATCGTCGTCGACAGGAGCACGTCATATTTGCGATCGTAGAAGGCGCTCATCCGCTTCTCGACATCGGTTGCGCTCATTTGCCCGTGGGCTGTGACGACCTTGACCTCCGGCACCTGCTCGCGGAGCCATTCCTCGATGTCCGGCAAGTCGGCGACGCGCGGCACGACGAAGAAGCTCTGGCCGCCCCGGAAATGCTCGCGAAGCAGCGCTTCGCGCACCACCACGGGGTCCCACGGCGTGACGTAGGTGCGGATCGCCAGCCGGTCGACCGGCGGCGTTTGGATGACGGATAGGTCGCGGAGGCCCGACATCGCCATTTGCAGCGTTCGCGGGATCGGCGTTGCCGTCAAAGTGAGGACGTGGACATCCGCCTTCAGCGCCTTCAGCCTTTCCTTGTGAGCCACTCCGAAATGCTGCTCCTCGTCGACAATGACGAGCCCTAGCTTCTTGAACTTCAAACCTTTGGCGAGAAGCGCGTGGGTTCCGATGACGATATCGACCTGACCCTTTTCGAGTCCTTCCTTGGTCTTCTTCGCCTCTGCCGTCGGAACCAGACGCGACAATCGTCCGACGTTGATCGGGAAGCCCTGCAGCCGCTCGCTGAAATTGCTGTAATGCTGGCGCGCAAGCAGGGTGGTCGGGCAGATCAGCGCCACCTGCATTCCGGACATGGCCACGACGAAAGCGGCGCGAAGCGCGACCTCGGTCTTGCCGAAGCCGACGTCGCCGCACACCAGCCGGTCCATCGGTTTGCCTGATTCCAGGTCGGCGAGAACGTCTTCGATCGCTCGGTCCTGGTCGTCGGTTTCCTCGTAAGGGAAGCGGTCGACGAACTGCGGGTAGGCGGCGTCGGGGCCGGCGACCGCCCCCGCGCGGGTCGCGCGGATTGCCGCAGTCTTGATCAGCTCGCCGGCGATTTCGCGAATTCGCTCCTTCATCCGCGACTTGCGGCGCTGCCATGCCTCGCCGCCGAGCCTGTCGAGCGCGACGCCCTCGCTCTCGCTGCCGTAGCGCGACAGCAGCTCGATATTCTCGACCGGCACATAGAGGCGGTTGCCGCCCGCATATTCGAGAGCGACGCAATCGTGCGGGGTCTTGCTGACCGGGATCTGGGTCAGCCCCTCGTAGCGGCCGATCCCATGGTCCGCATGGACGACGAGATCGCCCGGCGACAGCGTTGCCAGTTCCGAAAAGAAAGCGGCCGCGCCCTTGCGCTTGCGGCGGCGGCGAACCAGCCGGTCGCCGAGCATGTCCTGCTCGGTGAGGACGGCGACTTCGCTGGTTGTGAAACCGTGCTCGAGCGGCAGCACCATCAGCACCGGTTGGGTCTTGGATCCCAGCGCCTCCTGCCAGCTGTCGACCAGCTTCTGAGATTTCACGCCGTGATCGGCGAGCAATGCTGAAAGCCGCTCGCGAGCGCCCTTCGTATAGCTCGCGAGCACGACCTTTTTGCTGGCCTTGCGCAGCTTGCCGATATGCTCGGCGACGGCTTCGTAGACGTTGGTCTGCTGGGCGCGCTCGGGGGCGAAATCGCGCGCCGGCTCCACCTCGAAGGCGATAGTGCGCGGCCCCTCCGGTTCCGGAAAGCCCGAGGCGAGGTGAACCGGCCGCTCGGCGACTGCGGCGTCCCAATCCTCTTTGGGTAGATAGAGACTCGCCGGCTCGAGCGGGCGGTAGCTTCCTGGTTCGGAGGCCAGCGCCCGCACACGGTTGGAATGATAATCCTCGATCGCTTCGCGGCGGGCTTCGAGGGCCTTGTCCGTGCCTCCGTCGCGGACGATCACGTCATGCTCGCCGACGTGATCGAATAAAGTCGAAAGCTTGTCCTCGAACAGCGGCAGCCAATGCTCCATGCCGCTCATTCGCCGGCCGTCGGATACGGCCTGGTAGAGCGGATCGCCGGTCGCCGTCGCCCCGAACGTCTCGCGGTAGCGGGCGCGGAAGCGCTTGATGCTGGCTTCGTCGAGCAAGGCTTCGGACGCCGGCATCAACGTGAAGGCATCGGCGCGATCGGTCGAGCGCTGGTCAGCGGGGTCGAAGCGGCGCAGGCTCTCGATTTCGTCGCCGAAGAAATCGAGCCGCAGCGCCTGGCTCTCGCCGGCCGGGAACAGGTCGATCAGCGAGCCACGAACCGCATATTCGCCAGCCTCGGCGACGGCGTCGGTTCGCTGATAGCCGAGCGCGCTCAGCTGCCCGATCAAAACGTCGCGGTCGAGGCGTTCGCCGACGGCGATTCGGCGCGTCAGCTGCCGGATTCGAAACGGCGTCAGCAGCCGTTGCGTCGCCGCGTTGGCCGTCGCGACCAGCAGCTGCGGTTTTTTGCGCGGCACCTGCAGCGCGCTGAGCGTCGCCAGCCGCTCGGCCATAACCCTGAGCGCGGGGGAGGCGCGATCGTAGGGCAGGCTGTCCCAGGCCGGCAGGGTCAGCACTTCGACTTCCGGAGCGAATAGGGGGACCGTCTCGGCAAGCGCGCGCATTGCCGCTTCGTCAGCGGTGATGACGACCGCGCGCCCGCCCTTGCCGGTGCCGTGCGCGGCCCGCGCGAGATCTGCGGCCAGCCACGGCAGGAATCCGGTCGGCACCCCTGCGAGGGTCAGCGGCTCGCGGGCCTTGAGAACGCGTTGCGGGTCGCTCATCGCGCCACCCGGACATAATCGAGCCGCTGCATCGCGTGCATCATCGATCCTGCGAACCGCTCCGGCGGCTTGGCGGTTCCGAGCGCCCACGCCATGATGTCGACGTCCTGCTCCTTCAGCAGCCGGGCGAACCATGCGCGCTCTTCCGGGCCCCAGGCAGCATGATGGGCGTCGAAGAAGCCGCCGATCATCACGTCGGCCTCGCGCGTGCCGCGATGGTGCGCGCGCCAGTGCAGCCGCTTCAATTCTTCGTCGGGTTGCATGGCGGCGCAGATAGGCAAGCGCAGTGGCGAGGGAAAGGGAAGTCTATCCCGCTGTGCATCAGCCGCTAAAAGCCGGCCATGCGCCCTGCTATCCTCAATCCCGTGTTCGCCGAGGTGGAAGCGCTGCCGGGAGTCGGACCGCAGGTTGCCAAGCTGCTGAAGCGGCTCGAAATCACGCGCCTCGTCGACCTGCTCTACCATCTGCCGACCGGCGTCATCGAGCGGGTGCGGGCGCCGCAAGCAAGTGCGGCCCTGCTCGGCAGGAACGTGATCCTCGATTTGAAACCGTTCGACTTGCGCGAATCCCGCTCCGGCCGCGGACCGCTCAGGGTGTTCGCCGCCGATGCCGGCGGCAACAGCATCAGCCTCGTCTATTTCAACAATCCCGGTTGGGCGAAGAAGAGCCTGTCGATGGGCGAGAGGCGCACAGTCGCCGGCAAGCTCGAACAATATGGCGACGAATGGCAGATCATCCATCCGGAGGTGATCGGTCCCGGTAAATCGGACGACCTGCCGCTGCGCGAGCCGGTCTATCCGCTGACCGAGGGCATGACCAACAAACGGGTGCGCGAGCTTGCCGCACTGGCGCTGGAACGCGCGCCGGTGCTTCCCGAATGGATCGAGTCTAGCCTCACCGTTCGCGAAGGCTGGCGGCCGTGGCGAGCGTCGCTTGGCGATGCGCACCGAGATCCCGCTGCCGGCGAGGCTCGACGGCGCCTCGCCTATGACGAGATTTTCGCCAACCAGCTCGCGTTGCTGCTGCTTCGCCAGCATTCGCGCCGCAAGCGCGGGGTGCCGCTCCCTGGAGACGGGTCGCTGACGGCGAAGCTTCGGCTGCCCTATGAGCTGACCGGTGCCCAGCGCCGGGTGATCGAGGAGATTCGCGGCGACATGGCGCAGCCTGTGCCGATGCTGCGCCTGCTCCAGGGTGACGTCGGCTCGGGCAAGACCCTGGTGGCGCTGCTGGCGATGCTCGCGGCGGTGGAGAGCGGAGCTCAGGCGGCGCTGCTCGCCCCGACCGAAATCCTCGCGCGCCAGCACCATTCGACCCTGCTGGCGCAGCTCGACGCCGTCGGCGTCCGAGTCGCCATTCTCACCGGCCGCGAGAAGGGCAGGGCGCGCGAGAGCGTGTTGCTCGGACTCGCCGATGGATCAATCGACGTGCTCGTCGGCACTCACGCCATCTTCCAGGAGAAGGTCGCCTACAGAAAGCTCGGCCTCGCCGTCATCGACGAGCAGCACCGCTTCGGCGTTTCGCAGCGCATGCTGCTCGCGCAGAAGGCCGAGCGGCCGCCACACCTGCTGGTGATGACCGCGACGCCGATCCCGCGCACGCTGACCCTCACCCAATATGGCGAGATGGACGTCAGCCGGATCGATGAGATGCCGCCGGGCCGGTCGCCGGTCGAGACTCGGGTGATCAGCGAAGAACGTTTGCCGGAAGTGGTCGACGGCCTGGGGCGGCACATCTCGGGCGGCGGTCAGGCCTATTGGGTTTGCCCGCTGGTCGAGGAGAGCGAGAAGTCGGACGCCGCCGCTGCCGAGGAGCGCGCAAGAGTGCTCAGGCTGCGCCTGGGCCAAGACAAGGTCGGCCTCGTCCACGGCCGGATGAAGGGCCCGGAAAAGGACTCGGTGATGGCGGCGTTCGCCAGCGGCGAGCTGGCCGTGTTGGTCGCGACCACCGTCATCGAGGTCGGGGTGGACGTCCCCAATGCCTCGCTGATGATCGTCGAGGGCGCCGAGCGGTTCGGGCTTGCCCAGCTCCACCAGCTGCGCGGCCGGGTCGGCCGCGGCAGCGCCAAAAGCGTCTGCCTGCTGATCCGCGGCCAGCAGCTCAGCGAAACCGGCCGCGCCCGCCTCGCCCTGATGCGCGAGACCAACGACGGTTTTCGCATCGCCGAGGAGGATCTGCGCTTGCGCGGCCCCGGCGAAATCCTCGGCACCCGCCAGTCGGGCGACGTCGCCTTCCGAGTCGCCAGCGCCGAGGATGTCGCCGACCTCGCGCCGGTCGCGCAGAGCGATGCGCAGCTGCTGCTCGACCGCGATGGTGGGCTCGCGGGCCCTCGCGGCCAGGCGGCGCGGGTCTGCCTCTATCTTTTCGAGCGCGACCAGGCCGTTGGGTTGATCCGCTCCGGCTGACAGGGAGAATGTCGTGGCCGTATTGATTCCGATCCTGCTCGTATTCATCGCCGGTGGGCTGGTCGCATTGCAGGCGCCGACCAACGCCATGCTGGCCAAGTCCGGGGGCTCGGCGATTCTCGCCGCTCTCATCTCTTTTTCGGTGGGAACGGTTGCCCTTCTTGTTGCGTGGGCAGCCAGCGGCAATCGGCCCGGCGCTGCGCCTTTCGCAGGCCTTCCCTGGTATGCCTGGATCGGCGGGCTCTACGGCGCCGTCTTTGTCGCCGTCGCCGCCTTCGCCGCGCCCCGGATCGGGGTGGCCTCGCTGATCACCATCGGCATTGCCGGCCAGGTCGCCATGGCCTTGTGGCTCGACCATATCGGCGCGATGGGCCTGACCCGCGACCCCGTCAGCCTTGGCAAGGTTATGGGCGCGGTACTGGTCCTTGCCGGAGTGATCCTGGTCCGCCGCGGCTAGCGGACGAGTAATCCGTGTTTCTTGCGGCCGAGGCTGAGCTTGCCCTCGGTCACGATCAGCCCGGAATCCGTCACCACCTTGTCGTCGAGCCGCACCGCGCCTTCGGCGATCTTGCGCTTGGCTTCCTTGTTCGACGGAGTGAAGCCGAGCTGGGTGAGGGCATGGGCGATATTGACGCCATCGCCGACCGACAGGGTCGGCAAATCCTCGCCGGCCTCGCCCTGCTCGAAGGTCGCGCGCGCGGTTTCCGCCGCCGCGTTTGCCGCCTCGCGGCCGTGCAGCATCGCCGTGGCCTCATTGGCGAGCACGATCTTGGCCTCGTTGATCTCGGCCCCTTCCAGCCGCTCGAGCCGCTCGATCTCATCGAGCGGCAGGTCGGTGAACAGCCTGAGGAAGCGGCCGACGTCGCCGTCCTGCGTGTTCCGCCAGAACTGCCAATAGTCGTAGGCCGGCAGCTGGTCCTCGTTGAGCCACACGGCGCCGCGCTCGGTCTTGCCCATCTTCGAGCCGTCGGCGGTGGTGATCAAAGGCGTGGTGACTCCGAACACCTCGCTGCCGTCGGCGCGGCGGCAGAGCTCAACGCCATTTACGATATTGCCCCACTGGTCCGACCCGCCGAGCTGCAGCCGGCAGCCGAGCCGCCGCTCGAGCTCGAGGAAATCGTAGGCCTGCATGATCATGTAATTGAACTCGAGGAAGGAGAGCGATTGCTCGCGCTCGAGCCGCAGCTGGACGCTGTCGAAGGTCAGCATCCGGTTGACCGAGAAATGCCGGCCGACCTCGCGCAGGAATGGGACGTATGCCAGCTCGTCGAGCCATTCGGCATTGTCGAGCATGATCGCGTCGCTCGGTCCGTCGCCGAAACTCAGGAAGCGGCCGAAGACTTTGCGGATCGAGGCGATATTGGCGGCGATCGCCTCCTCGTCGAGGAGCTTGCGCTGCTCGGCCTTGAAGCTGGGGTCGCCGACCTTGCTGGTGCCGCCGCCCATCAGCACGATCGGCCGATGCCCAGCCTGCTGCAGGCGGCGTAAGAGGAAGATCTGGACGAGATGTCCGACATGAAGGCTCGGCGCGGTCGCGTCGAATCCGATATAGCCGGTGACGACCTCCCGCTGCGCCAACGCGTCGAGCGCTTCAACGTCGGTCACCTGGTGGATGTAGCCGCGCTCGTTGAGCAGCTTCAGGAGAGAGGAGCGGTAGGTCATGGTTGCCGCTTAGCGTCATGCGGATTGAGTTTCAGCATCCAATTGTCTGCTGCTATTTTGGCGCGATGCAGCTGAGCCTCGAGCCCCATCCGACCACCTTGCCGGCGGACCCACCATTCAAGGTGTGGGCGAATATCGACCATTCGGGCGCGCTGGGCAGTATCGCGACGACGAATATCTGGTTCGGAATCGGCGCCCCCGCCGCGCGCTTTGTCATTCCCGCGGCGACGGAACCGCGGCGCGCCGATCGGTTGTGGGAGACGACCTGCTTCGAGGCGTTTCTGCGCATCGCCGGCGAGGACGGCTATCGCGAATGGAATTTCGCGCCGTCGGGAGAGTGGGCAGCATATGATTTCACCGGCCGCCGAAGCGGGATGGCGCCGGGCGAGGTGCCTTCCGAGCCCTACATCCGGATGGAGGACAATCTCATCTGGTGGGCGGTCGGCGCGACCATCGCGCTCGATGCCGATGCGCGCTGGAAGCTCGGCCTGGCGGCGGTGCTCGAGGAGAAAGACGGAACGAAAAGCTGTTGGGCGCTGGAGCACCCCGATGCCCAAAAGCCGGATTTCCATCATCCCGATTGCTTCGCCGCCAAGCTTCCCTAGACAGCGGCCATGACCCTGTTTGGAATTGACCGGCTGCTTTCCGAGCCGGAGCTTCGCCGGCCGCTCGAAGGCAAGCGCGTCGCCCTGCTCGCTCATCCGGCATCGGTAACCGCAGACCTGACCCACAGCCTCGACGCGCTCGCCGCCGCCGGCGTGAGCCTTTCCGCTGCCTTCGGGCCGCAGCACGGCCTCAAGGGCGACAAGCAGGACAATATGGTCGAATCCGAGGATTATACCGATCCGATGCTCGGCATTCCGGTGTTCAGCCTGTACGGCGAAGTGCGTCGGCCGACCGGGCAGATGATGTCGACCTTCGACACCATTCTCGTCGATCTCCAGGATCTCGGCTGCCGGATCTACACCTTCATCACCACCCTGCTCTACGTGCTCGAGGCCGCCGCCGAGCATGGCAAGGCCGTGTGGGTGCTCGACCGCCCCAACCCCGCCGGGCGCCCGGTCGAAGGACTGATGCTGCGCCCAGGTTGGGAAAGCTTCGTGGGCGCCGGCCCCATCCCGATGCGGCACGGGCTGACACTGGGCGAGCTTGGCCAATGGTTCGTCGCTCACTTCAAGATCGACGTCGAGTATCGCGTCATCGAGATGCAAGGATGGCAGCCCGGGCAAGCCCCGGGCTTCGGCTGGCCGGACGAGCGCATCTGGGTCAACCCGAGCCCCAACGCCGCCAATCTCAACATGGCGCGCGCCTATGCCGGCACGGTGATGCTCGAAGGCGCGACCTTGAGCGAGGGCAGGGGCACCACTCGCCCGCTCGAACTGTTCGGCGCGCCGGATATCGACGCTCGCGCCGTGCTTGCGGAAATGCGCGCCATCGCGCCGCAATGGCTCGAAGGCTGCGCGCTTCGCGAAATCTGGTTCGAGCCGACCTTCCACAAGCACGTCGGCAAGCTTTGCAATGGCATTCAGATCCATGCCGAGGGTCCGTTCTACGACCATCGGGCGTTCAGGCCGTGGCGGCTCCAGGCGCTCGCCTTCAAGGCGATCCGCAATCTCTATCCGGGCTACGAGCTGTGGCGTGACTTCCCGTACGAATATGAATTCGGCAAGCTTGCCATCGACGTCATCAACGGGTCGACGCTGCTGCGCGACTGGGTGGATGATCCCGCAGCCGGTCCCGACGCCCTCGACTCGGCTGCCCGCCAGGACGAGCGGTCGTGGGAGGACGAACGCGGGCGTTACCTGCTTTACGGAGCCTCATAGTTAACGAAGAAGTAGGACGTTCCCCCTATCTCTGGCTGGCAAGTTTGGTGGGAGCGGGGCATCACATGGCCACACAGGGGATCGAGGAAGTCACCGAGAATGCAATTCGCACGGTGGCGCGCGATTGCGGGTCGCTGTCGATGGAATGCAGCGATGTCGCCGGCTATGTGCGCGGCGTCGCCGACCGCATTTCCGATCATATGAAAATGCTCGACCAGCTCGAGGAAGTGACGACCCGGCTGCTCGCCGACCAGGCGCGAGTCTCCGATTCAACCGACGAGGCGCGGCTGCTTTCCGAGCAGGCCAAGGCCAAGCTCGAGGCCGGACGCGAGGCGATCGAAGGCACCATCCAGGGTTTCAAGGGCCTGACCGAGCTGGTCGTCCAGCTTGGCGAGCGCATGGCCGGTTTCGCCTCGGCGATGAACCAGGTCCAGACCGTCTCCTCGACCATCGAAACCATCGCCCGCAAAACCAACATGCTGGCATTGAACGCCACCATCGAAGCGGCTCGCGCCGGCGATGCCGGCCGCAGCTTCGCGGTGGTCGCCGCGGAAGTGAAGAAGCTCGCCCACGACACGCGCTCGGCGACCAGCCAGATCGCCTCGACCATCGGCGAGCTGACCCGCGAGGCGGGCGCCGTGACCACCGAGATCAAGACCGGTGTCGAGCGCAGCCGCGCGGCTCAGTCGGGCTTCGGCCAGATTTCAGACACCGTCCGCGAGGTTAGCGAGATTGTCGGGATGGTCGACCGCCAGACCGAGGGCATCGCCCATTCGACCAGCATGATCCAGACCAGCGTCGACCGGGTGAAGGCCGGCCTCTCCGAGTTCGCCGGCGACGCCCGCGATAACGGCACCAAGCTGGTCAGCGCCCAGAAACGGCTGTCTCACCTTGAGATGCTGTCGAACACCATGCTCGACACGCTCGCCAATTCCGGTGCGGAGATCGACGACACGCCCTTCATCCTCAAGGCCCAGGAGGCCGCTCGGACCATTCAGGCGACCATCGAGCAGGCGATCGACAACGGCGAGTGCAGCGTCGATGACGTGTTCGACCGCGATTACAAAATCGTCGAAGGCTCGAACCCGGTGCAGTATGACACCCGCTTTTGCGTTCATGCCGACAAGCACGTCCGGCCGATCCTCGACCGGGTAAAGGCTTCCGATCCGCGCATCATCGGCTCGGCCATCGGCGACATGAACGGCTATCTGCCGACGCACCTTAGCGAGCGCAGCCATCCCCAGGGCGCTGACCCGGTCTGGAATGATGCGCACTGCCGCAACAAGCGCATCCTGATCGACGACACGACGCGCAGCGCACTCGCCAGCGACCGGCCGGCAACGCTCGCGACCTACCGGATGGAGCTCGGCGAGCGCCATATCCCGGTCAAGAATGTGTTCGTGCCGCTGTGGATCAAGGGCCGCCGCTGGGGCAATTACGAGCTCGCCTACCGCGACGATTGACGAGCGCAGCTCATGCTCGGGCATGAGCGATCCGCGCGACACCTGCGGCCGAGCGGTGGTCACATTGCAACAACGGGAATGGGCTTCGGTCTGCCGGGGCCCATTTGAAACGCCTGAAATGAAAGCGGCTGGCGCTTACCAGCAGTCGCGGGCCGAGGCCCTCGCTTCGAGCAGGTCGAACAGCGCCCGATGCTGGAGCAGCAGCTGCTCGCCTCCGAAGGCCAGGGCGCGCGCTGCGGCTGGGCTGTCCGACAGCCCGGAGATGATCGCGACAACCGAAGATTCGGCCGGCAGCGACGGCGCCGGGCATTCGATTCCCGAGCGGATCGCGGCGCGGTCGAGCAATCGCCGGATCGGCCACCAGTCGCCGACCAAAGCGGTGGCCGCGCCCAGTGCGCAGCCATTGCGCTCCGAACGGGCAAGCGTCTCGAGCGCGTGGCGGGCGGCGAGCAGGCTCGCCTGAGTCTCTGCGGCACCGGGAGTGCTCGGCAGCGGGCCGACGGCGGCGGTGAGTCGGACTAGATACAGGCGCTCGCGCTCGAAGGCCTCGGCGGCGCGGGCCAGCCAGTCCTGGGCCGGGCCCTTGGGGCATAGCGACAAGGAGATCTCGATCACCCCGGGATGGCGGCCGTGCAGGCTGCACAGAAGGTGGATGGCGTCGGCGAGGTCGCGAGCGGCATTCGGTCCGGCCGAATCGATCAGCGCCGCAAGATGCGGATGGCGGCTGCAGCCGGTGTCGGCGACCCGCGCAAGATGAGCCTCGGCTACGCTTGGCGTGCCCTGGTTCAACGCCCGGTTGGTCGCCATTCCCCTCGTCCCCTTCAATTGCTTCGAGGCGAAGCCTTAAGGGCGAGGACTAACCCAAGCGCGTAAAGACGAGGTTTATGGCCGGTTAGGCTTTCGGTGAGGGAGGTTAAGCCGGCGGCCTTCAGTAAATGGCGCGGAAGGTGAGCGCGAGCGCCCCGGCGATAGCCGCGGTGAAGGCAGTGGCGGCAACGGCCATGGTCGCCGCCTGCTTGAGCTGCCTTCGCCGCCGCCGCCGCCGTGATTGCTCGAAATAGGACAGTTCCCAATCTTCCAAGGCGCGCGCCCCCGATCCAGCGCCGCTTCAGCTTGGCCAAGCCAAAACACCGGAATTACAAAGCGGCGAACGCGGCACTGCCGATCAGGCGGCGAGCGGAAGGTTTCCCTGCGGATCGTCTAGCGCCTCGCCGGGGGATGGGGCAATGGCGCCGTCGATGATCGCCTCGGCGGGGGCGGTCGTCGCTGCAGCCGCGAACCCATCGGGGAACAGCAGCCGCGAGGCGGCGACCAGCAGGCCGAGAGCCAAATAGGCGGCGATGGTCCACAAGGGCTGGACGAACAGCATCGCCGCGAACGCGACTCGCAGCCATGTCGGGCTGAAGCCGAAGTCTTCGCCGATGCCCTGGCAGACTCCGAGGATGGTGTCGTCGCGAAGGAGCAGCGCGGCCGGCGGTTCTGCCGCGGTCGACGGCTGCGGCGGTGTCTGGTCTTGCATGCGGGAAAACTCCTGGTGGCGTGACGTGCCAGCAGCAGAGCAAGAGCCGTGCCAGATCCGGAAAATGCGTCTTGCGCAACAGTTTGGCGGCAAGGCGCCGGACCAGGCGGACCGTCCGCGCGGCGGCGGCCGCCGAATGTTGGCGAATTTCGCCAGTCGTGTCGGGCCGGCCGCGGTGAGACTTTTCCACAGCTTTCTTTCGATTCGCCGAAGATTGTGCTGGACGGACGCGAAACGCTCGCTATCAATGAACCCGTGCCGGAGACCTTCGGGTCAAAGGCATGGGAGCCCCGCCAGGTAAAACTGGCGGGGTTTACCATTTCCGGCCCCCGCGAATTTCGCGATCCTCACCCATATCGGCCATGGTCGCCGGCCGAGCCGGACGCAGCGGCGGCCGGCTTGCCGCCGCGGCGAGCGGCTGGGACTCGCCGCCGCGACAGGCCCGCGGCCCCGGCCGCGCCGAAAGCGGCGGTGGAACCGCGCTTAAGTTCGCTAATGTCACGGACAACGAAGCCAGAATCGTGAGCTTAGCGCTGCGGGGTCAGTGCGAATCGGATCAGGGCAGCGGCGCGACTCAGCATCGCCCAGCATAAGCCACAAAAGCGGGCCTGTAGGACAGAGGTTTTTTGCGGGGCCGCCGGGGCCGCGGCGTCAGGCGGACAGCGACGAAGCCGCCGGCCCGTTGCGGCCACGGCGCACCGCAGCCGCCGGAAGCGCCGCCCAGCGCCGCACCGGCCGCTCCGCGCACCACAGCTCCATCGGCGCAATTCCGCGGGTCGCTTCGGCCGCCGCGATCGCCGCCGGGTCGCTGTGCGCCTCAAATTCGGCAACGCCGGTGATGTGGCCGCCGGCGCCGTCGAAGAAATAAAGCCGGTAGTAAGCCATGAACCCCTCCCTGAAGCCGACAACGCCTGGCGCCGCCGGCTTCATCCGCAAGGCGCCGGGAACGGCGAGGAGCTGTGCCAGATCGAGACGGCGACCAGGGCAGGATTTCCGAAGCCGCCGCGACAGGACTGGAACGGCAGCCGCGTCCGCGAGTAGGTGGCGGCAATGCAAATCCGCCCTGCCGGGCCCGGCGACGCCGCGGCGATCTGGACCATTCTCGAGCCGGTGATCCGCGCCGGCGAGACCTATGCGCTCGACCGCGGCATGAGCGAGGCCGAGGCGCTCGGCTATTGGTGCGGCAGCGACCGCGAGACCTTCGTCGCCGAGGATTCGGACGGGAGCATCGCCGGCACTTACTATCTCAAGGCCAACCAGGCCGGGGGCGGCGCCCATGTCGCCAATTGCGGCTATGTCACCGCCGCCGCCGCCGCGGGGCGCGGGATCGCCCGGGCGATGTGCCTCCACTCGCTGGCCGAGGCGAAGACCCGCGGCTTTGCCTCCATGCAGTTCAACTTCGTTGTCAGCAGCAACGCCCGCGCCGTGCATCTCTGGGAATCGCTCGGCTTCGCGGTGGTCGGGCGGCTGCCGCACGCGTTCGACCATCCCTCGCTCGGCCGGGTCGATGCCCTGGTGATGTGGCGGGCGCTGTAGCGCTCGCCCCCCGCGCTCCGCCGCCGGGCGGAACGGACAGCGAACATTTAGCCCCGGTTCACCCTGGTGCGACGACTTGCCTTGTGCCGGCGACGAAGGCGGCTCCGGCATCGGCGGGGCAAGCGTTGTTATGCCGACGGGGCGCCCATGCGCCCGGAAGGAGCAGATCATGACGATGATGACCAGGATCCTCGCCGGCGGCGCCGGCCTTGCCGGGATCGCCGCCTTGGCCGCCGCCCCGGCGTCGGCGCAATATGCCTATGGCTATGCCAACCCCTACGGCTATGCCCAGCCCTACGCCTACGGCAACCAATATCACTACCAGCAGCAGATGACCCAGATGGCGACCCAGCAGTGCGCCGCGGCGGTCAACGCCCGGCTCGCCCGGCAGTCGACCAGCAATCCCGCCGGGATCGTCGGCGCCATCTTCGGAGTTCCGCAGGTGCGCGGCCAGGTGGTCGGCTTCACCCAGGTGACCCCGACCCGCAACGCCGTCCGGGTCCACGGTCTGGCGACCAGCGGCCGGATGGCCGGCTACGGCCCGTACGGGGTCGGCGCCTATGGCGCGGCCGGCTATGCCTACCAGCCGGACCTCAGCTTCCGCTGCGACGTCGATTATCGCGGCCGGGTGCGCAACGTCAGCCTCAACCGCCGGCGCTGACGCAGCAGGCGGCAGAGGAATGAAAAGGGAGCGCCGGGTGACCCCCGGCGCTTCTTCTTTGGGCTCGATGGAGGACTGGAAGCCCTGCCGGGCTAGGGAGGGGACGGCAGGGCTTCCCGTTCTCTTGTCGTTGGCTCGACGCGCATCTGGGCAGCGCGGCGATCGCGGTGTGGCGCCGCCCGAGCTCGCTAAAGTCAGAGCGACGCCACGCCGACGGCTTAACCGCCCGGCGGTTAGCGGCGGGTGTCGCGACATGGTGTGCGCGGCGTTAGCCAAGGGCCGCGCCCGGCGGCGGATCCAAGCGCAGCCGGTTCGGGCGGCGAAGATCACAAAGTTCACGTTGGATGGGGTGGGGATGGGGTGGACAGCGGCGCGCTTCGCGAGCGGGGCGGAGGGCCGGGCCGGCGGGGAGGTGTGACCT
>DATLWK010000014.1:0-55980 GCA_035576365.1 Sphingomicrobium sp.
CGTCGATGCCAACGGCTCGATCCAGGGCACGGTCGAGGAGGTCCAGTCCTCGGCCGACCGCATCCGCCAGGCGATGGAGCTGCAGGCGCAGACGGTGACGATGATCACCGCCGCCGTCGACGAGACCGCGCTCGCCGCCGATTCGATGAGCTCGACCATCGCCGCCATCCGCTCCGACACCGAAAATGTCGCCAAGGACATCGACCAGGTCGAGCAGGGCTTCGGCCGCTTCGCCGAGCAAATCGCCGAGTTCACCGCCAAGACCAAGGAATTCGTTGCGCGCGTAGCGGCCTGACTTTCGCACCGCGCCGCGCGGCGCTAGTCGCGCAGTCATGAACATCCTGATCACCGGCGCCAGCCGCGGCATCGGCGCCGCGGCCTACGAGCTACTGAAGTCCAACGGGCATAATGTCGTCGGCCATTCAAGCCGCGGCGGCGGCGAGTTGATCGCCGGCGAGCTCACCGACCCAAAAGCGCCACGGACGTTGTGGGAGACGGCGCTGGAGAAACTGGGTGGCCGGATCGACGTGCTGGTCAACAATGCCGGCATTTACGAAGCGGTCGATCCTGAAGCGCCCGACGAGCAATGGCATGCCGCCTGGGCTCGGACCATGACGGTGAACCTGCAGGCGCCGGCTGATCTCTGCCGGCTTGCCGTTGCCCATTTCCGCGAGCGCAATCAGGGCGGACGGATCGTCAACGTGTCGAGCCGCGCCGCCTTTCGCGGAGATTCGCCGGCGCACGGCCATTATGCCGCATCAAAGGGCGCCCTGATTTCGCTGACCAAGACCATCGCCCGCGCCTACGCCGCCGAGGGCATCCTCGCTTTCGCCGTCGCTCCGGGCTTCACCGTCTCGGAAATGACCGACGACTATCTCACCGGCCGCGGCGGCGCCCAAATCCTCGCCGACATCCCGCTCGGCCGGGTGGCAACGACCGCCGAGGTCGCAGAGACCATCCGCTGGCTCGCAATCGAAGCTCCCGGCTCCGCGACCGGCTCGACGATCGACGTCAACGGTGCCAGCTACGTGCGATGAGCTGGCGGGTCACCCTGCCGGCGACGCGCGCCCAGGCCGAAGCGCTGCCGGATGCGGACGAGCTCCATCCTGCCGTCCCGACGCCGCCGGTACTGGTCGCCGACGAGCCGGATCCGGCAAAGCCCGACGACTGGCTGATCCATGCTTATTTCGATCACCGCCCGACCGAGTCCGACATCGCCTGGCTGAAGCAGCTGGGCAGCGGCGAGCCGCAGCTCGAGCTGCTCGGCGAATCCGACTGGGTAACGATGAGCCAGTCGGGGCTCGCGCCGATCCGCGCCGGCCGCTTCTATGTGCACACGCCGACCCATCGAACCTCGACCCCCCTGGACAGCATCGCTTTCGAGATCGACGCCAGCCTCGCCTTCGGCACCGGCCAGCATGCGACCACTGCCGGATGCCTTGCCGCGCTCGATCGGCTCGAAAGCGCCGGCGCGCGCTTCGCCAATATCGCCGATATCGGCACCGGCACCGGCCTGCTCGGCTTCGCCGCGCTGGCGCTTTGGCCGCGGGCGAAGTGCATCGCCACCGACATCGACTCCCAGGCAATCGACGTTGCCCGCGAGAATGCGGCGATCAACCTCGTCAGGCTCGGCCATGGTCCGGGCGAGCTTCTGCTGGCGCTCGCCAATGGCATGGACTCGCCCTTGCTCGCCGCGCGAGCGCCGTTCGACCTGATCATCGCCAACATCCTCGCCGGCCCGCTGATCGAGCTTGCGCCGGAGTTCGCCAAGTCCTTGGAGGCCGGTGGAATTGTGACTCTCGCCGGCTTGCTGGACTCGCAGGCGGACGCGGTAATTGCTGCCTATGTCGATCAGGGCCTGTCGCTCGCCGACCGGGGCATAGGCGAATGGCCGGTTCTGGTGCTTCGGGCCTAGGCCTCCGCCACGATCCGCGCCCATTCCTCCTCGCCGATCACGCGGATGCCGAGCTCCTCGGCCTTCTTGAGCTTCGAGCCGGCGCCGGGGCCGGCCACGACCAGGTCGGTCCTGGCGCTGACCGTGCCCGCGGCCCTCGCGCCGAGACGCTCGGCCTGCGCCTTGGCCTCGTCGCGGCTCATCGTCTGAAGGCTTCCCGTGAAGACGATGGTCTTGCCGGTCCATTCGGTTTGCCGCGCGTCGCTGACGAAGGGCTTGGGCCGGGCCTCGGAAAGCAAGTCATCGAGCGCCTCGCGGTTGTGCTCCTCGTGGAAGAAATCGACCAAAGCCTCGGCGACCACCGGCCCCACCCCTTCGACCGCCGACAGCTCGGCCTGCGCATTCTCTCCGATCGCCGCTTCGCGCAGCGCCTCGACCGTGCCGAAGCATCTGAGCAGATCACGGGCGGTGATGATGCCGACATGCCGGATGCCGAGGCCGAAGAGGAAGCGCGCCGGATCGGGCTCGCGCTTGGCCTCGATCGCGGCGAGCAGCTTTTCGACCGATTTTTCCTTCCAGCCCTCCCGCAGGAGCAAAGCCTCGCGGTGGCGGTGAAGGCGGAAAATGTCGGCCGGCGAATGGAGCCAGCCGAGCTCTATGAACTCGGCGATCGACTTCTCGCCAAGCCCCTCGATATCGAGCGCGCGGCGCGAGACGAAATGGTTGAGTCGTTCGAACCTTTGCGCAGGGCAAATGAGACCGCCGGTGCAGCGGGCGTCGACCTCGCCTTCCGCCGACACGGCTTCGCTGCCGCATTCGGGGCAGTGGTCGGGGAAGGTGTAGGGCGGTCGCGGCTCGTCGCGCGTCAGATTCTCGATCACCTGCGGGATGACGTCGCCGGCGCGCTGGATCCGCACGCGGTCGCCGATGCGAAGCCCAAGCCGCTGGATCTCGTCGCGGTTGTGCAGGGTGACATTGGCGACGATCACCCCGCCGACGCCGACCGGCTTCAAGCGGCCGACGGGCGTCAGCTTGCCGGTGCGGCCGACCTGGATGGCGATCGCCTCGAGGGTGGTCTCCGCTTTCTCGGCGGGGAATTTGTGCGCCAGCGCCCAGCGCGGCGCTCGGGCGACCTGACCGAGCCGTTCCTGGAGATCGAGCCGGTCGACCTTGTAGACGACGCCGTCGATGTCGAACGGCAGATCGGCGCGGGCATGCTCGATCGCCCGGTAATGGGCGAGCATCTCATCGAGCGAATTGCAGGGCGCCAGCAGATCGATGACCGGCAGGCCGAATCCTTCGATCCGCTTCATCGCCTCGAACTGCGTTTCCGCCAATTGTTCGCTGACTTCGCCCCAGCCGTGGGCGAAAAAGCGCACCGGCCGCGCGGCGGTAATCGACGGGTCCTTCTGGCGAAGCGAGCCTGCGGCGGCGTTGCGCGGGTTGGCGAAGATCTTGCCGCCCGCCGCCTCCTGCCGGTCGTTCAAGGCGGCGAAGTCGGCCTTCGACATATAGACCTCGCCGCGGACTTCCAGGATCGCCGGGGCGCCAGCGACGCGCTGCGGGATATCGGCGATGGTCCGTACGTTGGCCGTGACGTCCTCGCCGACGCTGCCGTCGCCGCGCGTCGCCGCCAGGACGAGCGCCCCATGCTCGTAGCGAAGCGAGCAGCTGAGGCCGTCGATCTTGGGTTCGGCGGTCACCGCCATCGGCGCGGAATCGCCGAGGTTGAGGAAGCGCCGCACCCGCCCGACGAAGTCCCGCACCTCCTCTTCCGAAAAGGCATTTTCCAGGCTGAGCATCGGCCGCGCATGGGCAACCTTGGCGAGCGGCGTGCTCGGCACCGCGCCCAGCCGCCGCGACGGCGAGTCCGCGCGGACGAGGTTCGGAAAGCGCGCCTCGAGCTCGGCGTTTTCACGAACCAGCGCGTCATATTCGGCGTCGAAAATCTCCGGCGCGTCCCGGTCGTGATAGAGCCTGTCGTGCCGGGCGATCTCTTTCGCCAGCCGCATCAGTCGGTTGGCGGCCTCGGCCTCGGAAAGCTCAGCCATCCGCGCCGAACAATTCCTCGAGAAAGTTGACGAACGCCGTCCAGCTGCGCTCCGCCGCCTGGCCATTGTAGCGCACTCCATCGATTCCGATTTCGTGGGCATTCGGGTTGGTAAAGCCGTGGGCGACATGGCCGTAGGCGTGGATCTGCCAGTCGGCCCCGGCCTCGGTCAGCTCCTGGCCCAAGGCGACAACCGCCTCGGGCGGCACCATCGGGTCGTCCCAGCCGTGAAAGGCGATGACCTTCGCCCGGATCCGCTCAGGCGGCAGGCCCGGCGGGTCGAACAGGCCGTGGAAGCTCGCCGCGCCGGCGATGTCGGCCCCGCTTCGGGCAAGATCGAGCGCGCACATCCCGCCGAAGCAATAACCGGCGGCGACGATGCGCCCGCCTTCGACCTCGCCGAGGCCGCGAACCTGGTCGAGAATTGCGATCAGCCGACGCCGGAGCGCGGCCCGGTCGGACTTGAGCCGGCCCATCTCGCCGAACATCGTGTCGCGGGGAGCGCCGCGGAACTTCTTGCCGAACAGGTCCGCGACGAAGCCGTTGAAGCCGAGCTCGCCCAGCTGGCGGGCAAAACCAAGCTCGAGGTCGGAGACGCCCATCACGGTCGGCACCAGGATCACGGTGGGCCGAGCTTCGCCGTCGCGGCGCGACACCAGCACGCTTTCCAGCTGCTCGCCTTCGAACTCCAGTGGAATGTCGCGCTGCCTGCTCATGCCATCTCCTTCGCCATTTCCGCCAGTCTGGATACCGTGTTCATGTTTCGGCCCGTGCCAGCCGCTGCGGCAGGGATGACCAGTTTCGAGCGTCCGAGCAGCCGACCGCAATAATCGACATAGATTTCGCGCGCTCCGAGCGCCAGCCGCTCGCCATCGAGCCCGCGTGCATTTGCGAGCGCGTCCCTGGGCGGCGGCTCGGGAAGGAAGGTGGCAAGCACGCGCCTGCCGGGCGCATCCTTGAACGGATTGGCCTCGACCACTGCCGACATTTCGGCGGCGGTGCGGATCATCACCGGCCCGCGCTTGCCCATGAATGCGGCGAGGCGCTCCTCGATCTGCTCTCCGAGAGCATCGGCCGCCTCGTCGCTCTCGAACACAAGGTTGCCGCTGGCGATGAAGGTCCGCGCATTGGCGAACCCGAGTTCGTCCGCGATGCGCTTGAGTTCGGCCATCGGCAGCTTGCTCGTGCCGCCGACATTCACTGCCCGCAGCAGCGCGACATAGGCGGTCATGCCGCGTCGAGAAGGCGCGAGGCCTGAGCGCGCGCCTCCTCCGTCACCGCGGCGCCGGAAAGCATTCGGGCAATCTCCTCCCGGCGTTCGTCGGGGCCGAGGCGGCGGACGGTGGTCTGAGTTCCGTCCGCGCCATGGCTTTTCTCGATCCGGTAATGATGGTCGGCCCGCGCCGCCACCTGCGGGCTGTGGGTGACGACCAGCACCTGCGACTCCTTTGCCAGCCGCGCCAGCCGTTCGCCGATGGCGCTGGCGACCGCTCCGCCGACGCCGCGGTCGACCTCGTCGAAGATCATCGTTCCCGCAGTCCCGGCCTCGGCGAGCGCGACCTTGAGCGCGAGGATGAATCGCGACAGCTCGCCGCCGCTGGCGATCCGAGTCAGGGGCCCGAACGGCGATCCGGGGTTGGTCGACACTTCGAACTCCACTCGGTCGGTGCCGCCCGGGCCGGGCTCGGCGGCGCTGATCGCCGTGCGGAAGCGCGCCGCATCGAGCTTGAGCGGTCGAAGCTCGCCGGCGACGGCGGCATCGAGCCGCTCGGCGGCCGAATGGCGCTTGCGGCTCATCTCGGCGGCAGCTTCCGAATAGGCGCGCCGCGCGTCTTCGAGCTCGCGGTCGAGCTCCGCGATCCTCTCCCCGCCAGCCGCGATCGCCGCCAGCTGCGCGCGCAGCCGCTCGCCCAGCTCGGCAAGTGCATCGGGCTCCACGCGATGCTTGCGGGCGACCCCGCGGATGTCGAACAGCCGCGCCTCGACCGCTTCGAGCCGAGCCGGGTCGAAGGCCAGCGCCTCGGCAGCCCGGACGATCCGGTCCTCGGCCTCGTGAGCCTCGATCAGCGCCCGGTCGAGCGAGGCCAGAGCCTCGGCCAGGAGCGGGTGCTCGGCGGCGCCCCGCTCAATGCGCCGCGCGGCCAGTCGCAGCTGGGCAAGCGCGCCGTCGGATCCACCAAGCAGCTGGTCGAGCCCCTCGAGCGTCTCGCCGGCCTTGGCTCCGGCCTGCATCGCCGCCCGCTCTTCGGCGAGGCGGCTCTCCTCGCCCGGCTCGGGTGCAAGCGAAGCGATCTCCTCGACGGCATGCTGCAGCCACTCGCGGTCGCGCTCGGCCGCCGCCGCTTCGCCCCTGGCGACGGCAAGCTCCGACTCGATCCGGGTGACCTCCGCCCAGGCGCGCTCCACCGGGGCCGTATCATGGCGGCCGAAGGCATCGAGCAAAGCGCGGTGGCCGCGCGGGTTGAGCAGGCCGCGGTCGTCATGCTGGCCGTGGATCTCGACCGCCAGGGCGGCGATGTCGCGAAGCAGCGCGGCCGGCACCGCCGCCGTCGCCAGGAAAGCGCGGCTGCCGCCATCGGACCTCAGCGTCCGGCGAAGCACGATCGGCTCGCCGGCCTCGCCGGCGATGCCCTGATCGGCGAGGAGCCGGTGTACGGCATGGTCGGGCGCAAGCTCGAGCTCGGCGGACACTGCGGCGGATTCCTCGCCGCTGCGCAGCAGGCCGTTGTCGGCGCGGGCGCCGAGCGCCAGCCCGAGCGCATCAAGCAGGATCGACTTGCCGGCGCCGGTCTCCCCGGTCAGCACCCCGAGCCCGGGCTCGAACTCGAGCTCGAGCCGGTCGATGAGGACGATGTTCTGGATCGCGAGCTGCCGAAGCATCTAGGGCCGCGCCCCCGACGCTCGCCGCTCCACGTCAGCCCCGCGGCGCGTGCCGCTGAATGAGGGCGTAGGAGCGCTGGTACCAGCGGCTCGCCGGATAATTGGCGCCGAGCACCGCCGCCGCCTTCTGCGCCTCTTCGGGGATGCCGAGAGCGAGGTAGGATTCGACCAGCCGGTGAAGGGCCTCGGGCGCGTGGCCGGTCGTCTGATATTCCTCGACGACGTTGCGGAAGCGGAGCGTCGCCGCGAGCCACTTGCCCTGCCGCTGGTAAAAGCGCCCGATCTCCATGTCCTTGCCGGCGAGATGGTCGTTGAGCAGGTCGACCTTGAGCCTGGCGTCAGCCGCGTAGCGGGTGTCGGGATAGCGCCGGATCAGCTCGCCGAACGCGTCCTTGGCCTGCTGCGTGATGCGCTGGTCGCGGGTGACGTCCTCGATCTGCTGATAATGGCTCATGGCGATCAGATAGTTGGCGTACGGTGCGTCCTTGTTGCCCGGGTGGATGGTGAGGAAGCGCTGCGCCGAGCTGATCGCGTCGGGATATTTGCGCGCGACGTAATAGCTGAACGCGCTCATCAGCTGCGCCCGCCTTGCCCACACCGAATAGGGATGCTGGCGCTCGACCTCGTCGAACAGCTTCGCCGCTTCCTCGTAACTGCCGCGGTCCAGCCGCTGCTTGGCGAGCGCATAGAGCGTGTTGACGTCGCGGGCGATGTACGGAGTATCCGCTCCGGTGCGGTTGCGCGCGCAGCCGGCGACGGGAAGGGCGACGGCGCAAACGAGCACGAGCGCAACGGCACGATTCAACTTCAACATGGCTTCCTCAATAGCGGCGGGGCCACGGCAGGCCAAGCATGACATGGCGGCCGCGACCTTGGTTTTTGCTGAACGATTTCAGCCCTCCTGCGGCCGGGGCGGAGTGTCGCCCTCGTCGAACCTCAGGAAGCTGTCCGGCTTGACTCCAAGCCACACGAGCACAGGAGCGGAAATATAGATGGAGGAATAGGTGCCGATCAGGATTCCGAAGGCGATGGCGAGCGCCAGGCCGAAGATGACCTCCGGGCCGATCACGAGCAGCGCAGCCAGCGCGATCAGCAGGGTCAAGGACGTCACCACGGTCCGCGCCAGGGTTTCGTTCAATGACAGGTTGATCAACGGCACGATCGCCATCTTGCGATATTTGCGCAAATTCTCGCGGATGCGGTCGTAGATGACGACGGTGTCGTTCAACGAATAGCCAACGATCGTCAGGAAGGCGGCGACGACGTTGAGGTCGAACTGCAGCTGGGTCAGCGAGAACAGCCCCAGGGTCATGGTGATGTCGTGGAACAGGGTGATCAGCGCGCCGACGCCGAACTGCCATTCGAACCGGAACCAGATGTAGATCGCGATCGCCAGCATGGCGAGGCCAATGGCCATGGCGCCGCTGAACGCCAGCTCCTCGCTGACCTTGCCGGATACCGTCTCGACGGCATCGATTCGGGCGCCGGGATATTTCTCGTCGAGCATCGCCCGCACCTGCTGCGCGGCGACATTCGCCGCCTCGTCGCCGCCCGGGGGCATGGGGAGGCGGATCTGATAGCTGGTTGGGCCGCCGAACTCCTGGATGCTGGCGTCGCCGAGGCGGAGGCCGCCGATGTCGCTGCGCAGCCGGTCGATGTTGATCGGCTGCTCGAACGTCGTCCGGACCATCTGCCCGCCGACGAAATCCACCCCGAGGTTGAGACCGCGCGTGCCGGTGAGGATGATCGCCGCGATCGACAGCACCATCGATCCGATGATCGCGAACCTGCGCCACCGCATGAAGTCGATGTTGGTGTTCTCGGGAACGAGCTTGAGGAGCTTCATCGGCAGCGTCCTAGATATGGATTTCGCGCGGCCGCCGGCGACGCAAATATCCGGCGACCAGCATGCGGGTGAAGGTGACGGCGGTGAACACCGAGGTCACGACTCCGATCACCAGCACGACGGCGAAGCCGCGCACCGGACCGGAGCCGAAGTAGAACATCAGAGCAGCGGCGATGACGTTGGTGATGTTGGCATCGAGAATCGCACGCATCGCCTCGCGGTAGCCGGTCTCGACCGAATCGACGACCTTGCGGCCGCGTCGCTGCTCCTCGCGGATGCGCTCGTTGATGAGGACGTTGGCGTCGACCGCGGCGCCGATGGTCAGCACGAAGCCGGCAATCCCGGGCAAGGTCAGGGTGGCGTTGAAGATCGCCATGATGCCGAGGATCATCAGCGCGTTGATGATGAGCGCGAGGTTCGCGTAGACCCCGAAGCGGCCGTACGTGACCAGCATGAACAGGATCACGGCGATCGTCCCGACGACGCTGGCAATCGCGCCCTTGCGGATGGAATCGGCGCCAAGGTCGGGCCCGACGGTGCGCTCCTCGATGACGTTGAGCTTGACCGGAAGCTTGCCCGAAGCGAGCGAGATTGCGAGCTGGTTGGCGCTTTCGGTGGTGAAGCTGCCGCTGATCTGGGCGCGGCCGCCGAGGATGGGCTCGTTGATATTGGGCGCGGACAGCACCTTGTCGTCGAGGATGATGGCGAACGGCTTGCCGACATTCTCCTGCGTCACACGGCCGAAACGGCGCGCGCCGGCGGAGTTGAAGGTGATCGACACGATCGGCTCGCCGGTCTGCTGGTCGAAGGCCTGGCGGGCGTCGACCAGCTGGTCGCCCGAAACCATCACCCGCCTCTGGACGGCGATCGCGCCGCCGTCGACCATCGGCAGCACCTGGCTGCCCGGCGGCGCTCGGCCCTGGGCAACCTGGTTGGGATCGGCGGTGAGGTCGACCAGCTTGAACTCGAGGCGAGCCGTCTGGCCGATCAGCTGCTTCAAGGCTTCCGGATCGTCGACTCCGGGGACCTGGACGAGTATCCGCCTCTGCCCCTGGTTGACCACGGTGATTTCCCTCGTTCCTTGCGGGTCGATGCGCCTGTGGACGACGTCGCGGGCGACGGTCATGGCGTCACGCAGTGCCGCGTCCGATCCCGCCTGGGTCGGGGTGAGCACGACCCGGGTCGAATCGACGACATTGACCTCCCAGTCGCGGCGGCCGGTCATCGCCACCGGCTGGGTGATCGCCCGAAGCCGCTCGACGGCGGCGTCCAGCTGGGTGGGATTGCGGACCATGAAGGACACCCGGCCGCCGGCGGTGGAGATGTCGCCGACATCGATGCGCGGCTCGCCGCGCCGCATCTCGGTCGTGACCTGCTCCTCCATCGCCTGCAGCCGCTGGCGCTCGGCGTCGCCAAGGTCGGCCTCGAGCAGGAGATGGCTTCCGCCGGCGAGGTCGAGGCCGAGGTTGATGGTCGCCTGGGGAAGGAACGGACCGGCCCGCTCGCGGGCGTCGCCTGGAAGGATGCTGGGAATGGCGAACCAGATGCCGATGAGGATCGCTGCCCAGATCGACAGCACCTTCCAGCGGGGGAAATCGAGCATCTGCCGCTCGCCTAGTCGTTCGCGGGCTTGGAGGGCTTGGTCAGCACCTGGCTCAACGTGCCCTTGACCACCCGCACCCGAACGCCCTGGGCGATCTCGATCTCGGCCTCCTCGTCGCTGACCTTGGTCACCCGGCCGCGGATGCCGCCGCCGGTGACGACCTCGTCGCCTTTCTTGACGGCTGCGATCGCCGCCTGATGCTCCTTTATGCGCTTCTGCTGCGGGCGGATGAGAAGCATGTAGAAAATGATGAAGATCAACAGCCACGGGAGGATGGCGACGAGGAATGCCGAACCGCTGTTCGGACTTCCGGCCGCAGCTGCCGCGGTCATCAGGAGCATTTCGTTCATCTGGGGAAGCGGTCTTTCTAATCACCAAAAGACGGCGGGTGCGCCGCCTATCACGGCCGCGGAGCCGCCCGCAAGGACGGCGCCCTCAGCCCAATGGTCGGGGCGACTGGATTCGAACCAGCGACCTCCACACCCCCAGTGTGATGCGCTACCAGGCTGCGCTACGCCCCGACCGCACGGGCATCTAGGTTCGTGCCCGCGCAAACACAAGCGCTTGGGTCCGGCCGCAATCCTTGGCTAAGCCGGTCGCCATGCCCCGCCGCCGAAGACGCCATTCGACCGCCCGCCGCTGGATCCGCAGGATCCTGCTGGCCATCGCGGCGATCCCGGCCGCCTATCTGCTCGCGGCGCTGGTCGGCTCGCTGATCCCGGTCAACCGCGACTGGCAGGAGCCGGACGAGGGCATCACCGTCTATCTCGCCGACAATGGCGTCCATACCGACATCATCATGCCGGTCCGCGCCCAGGGCCTCGACTGGGAGCCGTTCGTCCCGAAGAGCGACTTCCGGGGTGCCGACCCGCAAGCGCGGTGGGTCGCGTTCGGCTCCGGCGAGGAGCTGGTCTATCTGCACACGCCGCGCTGGCGCGACCTGACGCCAAGGGCGGCCTGGTCGGCGGTGACCGGCGGCACCCGGGTCATGCACGCCGAGTGGGTGTCGAATCCCGCCTACGCCGGCCGCGAGATCCGCCTCCGGCCCGAGGAATATCGCCGCCTGTGGGCGGCGATCCGAGCCGACTTCAAGATGGACATGAACGGTCGCCCCGAGCGGGTCGACCATCCCGGCTATGGCCTCTCCGACGCCTTTTACTGGTCGTCCGCGGGCCGCTTCAGCGCGCTCAGCACCTGCAACAGCTGGGTGGCTAACAAGCTTCGAATCGCCGGCGTCAAGACCAGCGCCTGGCCGCCCTTCGTCCAGGGGCTGACCTGGCGCTACCGGCGGGCCGGTCAAAGCACGTAACGCGACAGGTCGGCGTTCCTGGCGATTCCGGCTAGCTGCCTGTCGACGAAGGCGGCGTCGACCAAAAGCCGCTCGCCGCGGCGCTCCTCGGCCTCGAAGCTGACATCCTCGAGCAATTTCTCCATCACCGTCTGCAGCCGGCGGGCGCCGATATTCTCGACCGCCTCGTTGACCTCGGCGGCGATTCGGGCGAGCGCGGCGATGCCGTCGTCGGCGAACTCGATTCCGACCTCCTCGGTCGCCAGCAGAGCCTGATATTGCTCGGTCAGGCTGGCACGGGTCTGCGACAGGATGCGGACGAAATCCTCCTGGGTCAGCGCCTTCAGTTCGACCCGGATCGGAAGCCGACCCTGGAGCTCCGGCAGGAGGTCGGCAGGCTTGGCGATGTGGAAGGCGCCGCTGGCGATGAACAAGATGTGATCGGTCTTGAGCGGCCCATATTTGGTCGCCACCGTCGTCCCTTCGATCAGCGGCAGGAGGTCGCGCTGGACGCCCTCGCGGCTGACCGAGCCGCCGCGCACGTCGGAAACGGCGATCTTGTCGATCTCGTCGAGGAAGACGATGCCGTTGGCCTCGGCGTCGGCGAGCGCCGCCCGGTTGACGTCGTCGGGGTCGAGGCGCTTGTCGGCTTCCTCGTCGGCCAGCCGGGCAAAAGCGTCGGGCACCTTCAATTTGCGGCGCTTGCCAGGCTGCTGCCCGAACGCCTTGCCCATCATTTCGCTGAGGTTGATCATCCCGACCTGGCCGCCCATGCCGGGGATGTCGAACGGCATCGACGGCGCCTCGTGCACCTCGATCTCGACCTCGGCCCGGTCGAGGCTGCCGTCGGCAAAGCGCTGGCGAAAGCTCTCGCGCGTGGCGGCGCTCGAGCCCTTGCCGGTGAGCGAGTCGAGCAGTCGCTCCATCGCCGCGTCCTCGGCCGCGGCGCGGACCTTGGAGCGCCGCCGCTCGCGCTCGAGACGCACCGATTCCTCGACGAGATCGCGGGCGATCTGCTCGACGTCGCGGCCGACATAGCCGACCTCGGTGAACTTGGTCGCCTCGACCTTGACGAACGGAGCGTCGGCGAGGCGGGCCAGCCGCCGGCTGATCTCGGTCTTGCCGCAGCCGGTCGGGCCGATCATCAGGATGTTCTTGGGCGTGACCTCGTCGCGAAGCTCGGGCGCCAGCTGTTGGCGGCGCCAGCGGTTGCGCAGCGCCACGGCGACGGCGCGCTTGGCGTCGTCCTGGCCCACGATATGCTCGTCAAGGGCGGCAACGATCGCCTTCGGGGTCAATTTGTCCTTGAGCACTTCAGGCGCCCCGCCGCTGTCTGCAATTGCCGATTGATAGTTCATCGACCGCTAGATTGGCCCCACCGCCCATGCGTTCAAGCCGAACAGCGGAAAGTGGAGAAGAATCGCCGGTGGTTGTCGACGATCCGGGCAATCGCCGCCGGGTCGGGAGTGATGTCCCATTCCCCGCGCTCGAAGGTGCCGCCGAGCAGGATTCCGTCGGGCCTTGGGAACATGTAGCCCCATTGGCCGGAAGCGGCATAGCGCACCTCCGGCTGCGGCGCGAGAACGGCGAGCTGGCCGCGGACCGGAACCAGCTCCTCGTCGCCGAGCAATGCGCGGGCGCCGATGCCGGTACAGTTGAAGACGAGTGTTTCGGGAAGCGCGGCGATGTCGGCCAGGCCGTGGAAGGCGCGTTGCTCGATCCTTCCGCCGCGGTTGCGGAAGTCGCGCATCAGCCGATCGAGATAGCGACCGGTTTCGACATACATGGTGTCGAACCTGACGACATTGTCGAGCGCGAACGGATGGTCGCCCGGCTGGAGCACGCGGGCGTTCGGGTAATAAGGGTCGAGCGGACTGGGCTCCACGGCGCTCCTTCGAGTCTGCTCGAAGGTCGGCAGCCAGCGCACGCCGTAGTCGTCGCCGGCCATGATCTGGAATCGGCGCCAGCTATAGTCCATCGCCGCCATGAACTGCTGCCGCCATTCGGGACTGACGGCATCCTCCCGGTAGTGGCCGAAGGGGGAAATCTGGCCGCCGGCGACATTGGACGTCGTGTTGGGCGGCAGGTCGCGAGCGTAGATTGTGACGGGAAAGCCTGCGTCCTGGACGAGGCGTGCGGTACTCAGCCCCATCACCCCGGCACCGATCACCGCCACCGCGCCGCCGTGGCCCGGCAGGCCGAGGTTGGTTGCCAGCCGCGAGCTTCCCCAGCTCAAGGTGATGCCGGCGCCGCCATGCCCGTAATTGTGGACGAGTGCCTTGTCGCCGAGCGCCTCGCGCCGGACGACGAAGCCCGAGGCGCGAATAGGGCCTGAGGCCGGCGACGGTGCGGATGATTCGCGCAGGGTCGACTCGGACCGGCGGCAAGGGCGCGCAGGGGGCGGCCGTCGGGGTCGGGACGGTCGCGCAGCCGGGGAGCAGAAGCGCGGCCGAGCCGGCGGCGACGAACTGACGGCGATCCACCCGCAGCGGATTGTCATTCCAGCGCAAGCTGGAATTCATGAACTCTCTCCTCACGGGATCACTGCCGTGTTCATGGATCCCGGATCAAGTCCGGGATGACGAACAATGATCACCCTTCGACCACTTCCACCGTCAGCCGGTCGTTGGTGAAGACGCAAACCTCGGCGGCGATCGCCATTGCCCGGCGGGCCAGCGCCTCGGGATCCTGCTCGTAGTCCGCCAGCGCCCGGGCCGCGGCGAGCGCATAATTGCCGCCCGAGCCGATCGCCGCGATCCCGCCTTCGGGCTCGAGCACGTCGCCGTTACCGGTCAGGATCAGCATCACCTCGGCATCGGCGACGATCATCATCGCCTCGAGGTTGCGAAGATATTTGTCGGTGCGCCAATCCTTGGCGAGCTCGACCGCGGCGCGCATCAGCTGGCCGCTATGCTGCTCGAGCTTGCGCTCGAGCCGCTCGAACAGAGTGAAAGCGTCGGCGGTCGCCCCGGCGAAGCCGCCGATGACCTTGCCGTCGCCGCCGAGCCGACGAACCTTTTTCGCATTGGGCTTGATCACCGTATTGCCGAGGCTGACCTGGCCGTCGCCGGCGATCACCGTTCGGCCGCCCTTTTTGACCCCGAGGATGGTGGTCCCGTGCCAGCTGTCGCCCATGTTCCGCCCGCTCCTTCGAGCCGCATTTGGGATGCAGCGGCGGCGGGCGCAAGCTCGTCGCTCAGGTGACGCCCCTGACCTTCTGCCAGGCGCGGGCGGCGGTGTAGCCAAGATAGCCGGTGCCGAAGAGCGCGTAGAGCTCCTCGGGAAGGCTGCGCAGATAGGCGCTCATGCCGCCGGCGATGGCCTGGGCCGTGGCCGGCGAGACGGCGGCGACCAGGCCCATCGGCAGCGACCACAGGATCAACGCGTACATGACATAGAGGAAGGTCGGCCGCGCCCGGCTGGTCCACGGATCGGCCGAGCCGCCCTCGGCGGTCACCGCCTGCATTTGCGCGGCAATCGACTGCATCTCCTGCCCGCCCTGAATCCTGAGCAGCTCGAGCTTGGCCCTGTCGCGCGCCTTGGGATCGGGGATGAGCCGGTCGAGCAATTGCGAGACCGGGGCGATGATCGGTTCAATTCCTGCCAATGGCCCTTCCTTTCAGGCTTGAAACGCAGCAAACGCAGCGATCCTACGCGTACGCGCGCGCGAGTGCTCAGCCGATCGTGCCAATCCGGTTCGCCAACCAGCCGTAGAGAAACGCCTCATTGGCGGGCCGCCGCTCGGCGAGGCGCACATAGCGTTCGCCCTGGAGGGCATCGAGCGCGCGCATCAGCACCGTCTCGCCCCCCTTGCCGCGAAGCTCGAGGAATGCGTCGAGCGCCTGCAGCGTTCGCGGGCCGATCCGCCCGTCCGGGGTGAGGTCGGGATAGTCGCGCCCATTGCGGTTGAGCGCGGACAGCGCCCGCTGGAGGAAGGTGACGGCGACCGCCGGCCCCATGTTGACCCCCGTGTCGAACAATTCGGCGGCGATTCGGGCCGAGCGCTTCGCCACCTCATTGATCCGCGGCCGAAGCCAGTAGAGCCGGCGGTAGATCGCCGCCGCTTCCTCGCGCGGCAGTGCGCGCATCGCCCCCTTGTAGCCGTGCGCCCGGGCGACCGCCTCGGTGATCCCCCAGTTGGTCGGCCCGCCGCGGTCGGCCGGGTGGTTGACGTAGCCGCCCTCGCGATCGAGCAAGGCGTCGATCAGCTGGTCGACGTCGATGTCCGGTGGCATTTTTTCCGCTCCTCTTCTCTGCGAGTCGCGGTTGACTAACCTGTTTGGTTCACTGTAGGAAAGTGTTTATTACCGCGCGGGCGGTCTGGGCCGTTGCGAAGGAGGCGCGCGAATCCGAAAATTGGCGGTCACGCCCGATCCCGACACTTTCGCTCCGAGCGCCTCCAGCCATCGCGCCAGCTCGTGCACCGAATTGTTGGCCAGGCTGTAGCGCGCATCGTCGGGCACGAAGACCCGGCCGCTGGGATGAGTCACCGCTTGGTCGCTCCGCCGCAGCCAGCGCGCTTCCAGCTGGCGGAGCAGCGCCCGCGCCTTTTCGCGCTCGACATCCAGCGCCAGAACCTCCTGTGCGGCGACGCTCGCCGCAAGCTCCGGCGCATCCTGGGCCGGGGCGAGCTCGCGCCGGGCCAGGGTCGAGCGCGGCGAGGCGAACAATGCCTGCAGGCCCTGACCGACGCCGGTGCGCTCGAGCGCGTACCAGTTCCAGTCGCCCCACGACCATTCGACGAGGCCGGCCCCCGCCTCCGTCGGCAGCGCCAGGCTCGCGTGGCGGCCATAATCGACGACGAACACGCGCACCGGGTCTGACACGGTCGCCGGCGGCTCGATCACATGCTGGCAGCCGCCGATCCCGAGGGCGGTGAGCAGCAGGAGCAACCGCTGCAGAATGGCCGGCTTCAACTTTCGCTCGGGCTCGCTCGAACGCATTCGCTCAGCTCCTGCCCCGCACCGAAGATGTTAGTCCGCCGCGGCAGCGCTATCAACGCAGGCCCGCGCCTGCCAACGGATCGAAATCTGTGCTTTTGCTTGGCGCGAGCGGCGGCATTGCATAAGCTTGTCGCCTGCCAGCCGAGGAAACTCCAATGAGAGTCGCCTGCCTGCCGCTGCCCGTGTTGCTCGCCGCCTGCTCGAGCGAGCCGCAGCACCGCCCGCATTCTCACGACATGGCGATGGGCGGCCCGCGCATCCCCGGGGGTTGCGAGGCGCCGTCGGCGATGAATCACGGCCGCGAGGGCTGCTATCTGGACGCGGTCGTCGACATCGGCCGATTGCCGCCGCAGGTTTATTGGCACATCGACGAATTTCCCGATGCGGACGAAGCGCGCAGGTCGCGGACCCGCGCCAGCGTCATCGTCACCGCCTACGGCCGCACCTTCCTCCAGACGGTCAACAGCAATCCGGCCTGGCGAGCGCGGGGCGGAAGCCGGATCGCGCGGGTCGGTCCCCTGCCGGCGCCGCAAGGCACGGCGATTAGCGTTCGTTTCATGCAGGCGATGACCGCGCCCGGCGTCACCACAAGGCCGCACCGCCATCCGGGGCCGGAAGCTTTCCATGTGCTAGACGGCGCCATCTGCCTCGAAACTCCGACCGGCGCGCAAACGGTCGCCGCCGGCGGCAGCCTCTGGGCGGCGGGCGCAACGCCGATGCAGCTGACCAGCGCCGGTGACGGCATCCGCCGGTCGCTGCTGATCGTCATCCATCCCTCGCAGCAACCGTGGATGACCCAAGCGCCGGACTGGCAACCGCGCGATTCCTGCCGCGCCGAGGAACGACCATTGCCCTGATCGTCCGCTGCGCTAGGCTGCCGCCCATGTTCCTGCGTCTTTTCCTCCCGCTCGCCGCCGCGCTCGCGCTGCTGCTTCCCGCCGCTCCCGCCGCCGCCCGGCTTTCGCCTGCCGAGCAGGCGATGATCCGAACCGTCGATTCCGAGCAGGAGCGGACGATCGCCATGCTCGAGCGCTGGGTGAACCAGAACAGCGGGACGATGAACCACGAGGGCGTCGCGGCGGTCGGGCGGATGCTTCGCGCCGAGCTCGAGCCCTTGGGCTTCGCGGTCGAGTGGATCGACATGAAGGCGGCGGGGCGCGCCGGCCATATCGTCGCCCGCCATGTTCCTCGCTCTCGCGGCAACGGGCGCGGAAAGCGCATGCTGCTGATCGGCCACCTCGACACCGTGTTCGAGCCGGATTCGCCGTTCCAGCGCTGGGAAAGGCAGGGCGACTGGGCGGTCGGGCCGGGAACGGTCGACGACAAGGGCGGGATGGCGGTGATGATCGCGGCGCTTCGGGCGATGCACCGCGCCGGCACCTTGCGAAACGCCGACGTGACGGTGGTGCTGACCGGCGACGAGGAGGACCCGGGCGACCCGCTCGACATCACCCGCCGCGACCTGATCGCCGCCGGGAAGTGGGCCGACGTCGCGCTCGACTTCGAGGGGCTGGTGCGGCTCGACAATCGCGACATGGGATCGGTCGCCCGGCGAAGCTCGGGCAGCTGGACGGTCACGGCGACGTCCGCGACCGGCCATTCGAGTACCATCTTCGCCCCCGACACCGGCTTCGGCGCGATCTACGAGCTGGCGCGGATCCTCGATTCGTTCCGGCGCGAACTGGGCGAGGACAAATTGACCTACAATGTCGGCCTGATCGGCGGCGGCGAGCGCGCCGAGCTCGATTCCGACCGGATCCGCATGCAGATCGCCGGCAAGACCAACGTCATCGCCGCCACCGCTACCGCCCGCGGCGACCTGCGCGCCATCGACGAGGGCCAGATCGAGCGGACCCGGGCGAAGATGCGCGCGATCGTCGGCCAGTCCCTGCCCGGGACGAAAGCGGAGATCGTCTTCGACGAGGACGGCTATCCGCCGATGGCGCCGACCGAGGGCAACCGCGCGCTTCTGCGGCGGCTCAACCAGGTCAACCGCGACATGGGCCTGGCCGAAATGGGCGAGCTCGACCCGTTGCTGCGCGGCGCCGCCGACATCAGCTTCGTCGCCAGGGACACCGACGGGCTCGCCGGCCTCGGCGCAGCCGGACGCAATACCCACGCCGAAGGCGAGGCGGTCGATATTCCGTCGATCTTCCGCCAGGCGAAGCGAGCCGCGATCCTGATGAGCCGGCTGGCACAGGAAAAACGCTAAGCACCGAAAAAATATAACATTCATCAACGACAAGGGGGTGAATGGCGCTAGTATGCCGCCCGGAGATCGGGTGATGGGCAACAGGGAATATTTCGAGCGGCGCGAAGCCGAGGAACGGGCCGCGGCCGAGCGGGCGACCGACGAGCGCGCCCGGCGGAGCCACCTCGAGCTCGCCGCAGCCTATCGCCAGGCGGCCGGCAGCAGCGCGTCGCCATCGGCCGCCAAGGACGGGATGGGCTCGACCGTCCCGCCGGACCTCCGGATCATCTAGTCGCGCGCCCCGCGCGTCACCGGTACATGCCCTCGCGCAGATTGATGCCGTGCTCGAGCCAGGCCTTGAGCGCGCACAGCATCTGGCTCCACCCCTGGCAATTGCCGTAGCTGGCGTCGAGCGCGCCCTGCGTTTCGCGCCAGCCTTCCTCGCGGATCTCGACCAAGGTGCGGCTGCCCCCGTCGAGAGGCGAGAAGGTCATCGTCACCTGCGTCTTGTAGTCGGCCGGCGTGATCTCGCCGCCCTGGGCGGCAGCCTGCTCGCCTTCGGCGGCGTCCCATCGCAGCACGATCTTCTCGTCGGGCACGACCTCGACCACGTCGACCGGGAAAGCACCGGGATAGTCGTGGAAATCCCAGGTGACCGTGGAGCCGGGCTCGAGCCGGCCCTGGGCGCCGCCGGTGGTGAAATATTGCGACAATTGCTGCGGGTCGGCGACCGCTTCGAACACTTCGTGCACCGGCCGCGCGACCCGGGCGGCGACTCGGAATTTCAAGTCCATGGCGACCTCTCCTTCTCGCTTGAGTCGCAGCCAATTATGTTATAAATAACTAACATGTCAATTCCGGACTCGTTTGACCGGATTTTCAAGGCGCTCGCCAATCCGGTGCGGCGGCAGATCCTCGACGACCTCAAGGACCAGCCGTTGACCACCGGCTCTCTGTGCGCCCATTTTCCGGAGCTCGACCGGTGCACGGTGATGATGCATCTCAAAGTGCTCGAGGACGCCGCTTTGGTGATCCCGGTGCGCAAAGGGCGGGAACGGTGGAACCACCTCAACCCGCTGCCGATCCACGACATCCACGAACGCTGGATCGGGCCGCACGCGGCAGGCGCTACGGCGCGGCTGGCGAAGCTCAAGCGCGAGCTGGAAAAGCCGCCGGCGGGTTGATGCATTTTGCTGCCGCTGTTGCGATCCGGCGACTTGCCAGCGGGAGGCCGGCTGGCGATAGAAGGCGCGGAGGGATCGCCGCATGTGCGCGCCCCGGGGGAGGTCTCGACAATGCCCAGCCGCTTGCTGACGCGCGCCCTGTTCGGCGCTTCCGTTCTTGCCATCGCCGCCATTCCGGCTCCGGCCGCGGCCCAGCGCATCGATCGCATCATTGCCTTCGGCGACAGCTATGCCGACACTGGCAATGCGCTTCGTCTCGCCGGCATCAACCCGGTCTCGACCCAGGTCTATACCACCGGCCGCTTTTCGGGCGGCACCAATTACATCGACACGCTCAGCATGTTGCTCGATGCGCCGCAGTATAATTTCGCCATCGGCGGGTCGCGCACCAACAACCAGAACCAGAATGCCGGCCTTCCCGGCTTCACCTTCCAGGTCCAGACCTTCCTTGCAGGCGGCGGCATCCTCGGGTTTCCGGCGATGTCCCCGACGCTCGGCGAGGGCGACCTGGTCACCGTGTCGATCGGCGGCAATGACGCCCGCGCCTATCAGCAAGGCGGCGGCACGCTCGCCGGAGCGCCGGGCGCGGCGGCAACCGCCGTCGCGAGCGCGACGGCCAACATGAACCTGCTGGTCGGCGCCGGCGCGCCGACGATCAGCTTCCTCGCCGGCGACACCGGCCGACTTCCCGAAATCGCCGGCGACCCGTCCGGGGCAGCGGTTCGCACCGCTTATTCGACCGCGTTCAACACCGGCATGCAATCGACCCTTGCCGGCTATGCCGGCCAGGGCGTGATGGTCCATTATCTCGACCTGTCGCTGGTCCTCGACCAGATCCAGGCGAACCCCGCCGCCTACGGATTCACCGCCGGAATCACCTGCCCGGCCTTCCCCAATCCGACCTGCATCGTCAATCCCGACGCACCCTATGTCTTCTACGGCGACCTTCTCCACCTGACCTCGCGCGGCTTCGCGGTCGTCGCGCAATATGTCGCGACCCAGCTGCAGGCGCCGCTGACCATGCAGGCGACCAGCGACCTCGGCCTCGACACCGCCCGCCAGTTCGGCCGCACCCTGACCAGCCGCATCGACCTGTCGGCGCCGCGCGACGGCGACCTCGCCGAGGGCGTCCGCTTCTTCGTCGTCGGCGACATGTTCAGCCGCGATGTCCGCGCCGACCGCCGCACCGACGCCTTCGACATCGACAGCGTCGGAGCGACCGCCGGAATCGCCTATGGCTGGGGCAACGGCGTCGCCGGGATCGCCGGCAATCATTCGCGGCCCCGGGCGAAGTTCGCCGCCGACATTTCCGAGACCAGGACCGAGAGCTGGCAGATCGGCGGCTTCGCCGGCATGACCATCGCCGGCGCCTTCGCCCAGGGCTATGTCGGTTACGGCTGGGACGATCACCGCATCGAGCGCGGCGGAGTCGTCGAGCCGATGCGCTCGGACCCCGACGGCAGCCACTGGCTGGCCGGCGCCAAGGCGGGCTATTTGATGCCGATGGGCTCGATCCGGGTCGGCCCGGTGGTGGCGCTCGATTATGCGCGCGCGCGGGTCGGATCCTACACCGAGAGCGGCGATCCGGCGCTGACCCTCAACGTCAGCTCGGTGTCCGCCAAATCGCTGACAGGAGGCCTCGGCGCCGAGCTTCGCGGCGACTTTCTCAGCGGCGGCATGCAGCTTCGCCCGTTCGCCGCGGCAATGGTCGAGAAAGATTTTCTCGGCGACGGCCGCACCGTCCGCTTCGCCCAGACCAGCGCCCCGACGATCGTCAACAGCTGGCGGTTGGAGGACCGATCGACCGACGTCTACGGACGGCTGACCGGCGGCGCCAGCGCCGAGATCCTGCGCCAAGTCAGCCTCAACGCTCTGGTGTCGGGAACGCTCGGCCGCGACGACGGCAACGAGGTGTCGGCGCATGTCGGCCTTCGCTTCGGCCTGTAGGCGCTGCCGCGCCGCCGATTGACAGCGGCGACGTTCAGGCGTTTCCTCCCGTCCCGTCGGCGCTCGCGCCGACGTGGAGGGGGACAAACATGCAAGACACCGTGCAAAGCCGCACCCCGATGCATCTGTGGATCGTCGGCGGGCTCGCGACCCTGTGGAACGCGTTCGGCGCCTATGATTATTGGATGACCAGGGCGCGCGACACCGAATATCTCGCCAGCATGATGCCGGGAGTCGATCCCGACGCTTTCCTCGCCTACCTCGACGGCTACCCGATCTGGGCGCAGTTCGGCTGGGGCCTCGGCGTCTGGATGGGCCTGCTCGGCTCGATCCTGCTGCTCCTGCGCAGCCGCTGGGCATTCCATGCCTTCGCTCTGTCGCTGGTCGGAATGGTGCTGAGCTTCACTTATGTCTTCACCGGCCCGCCGATGCCGGGAGAGGAGGCGATCGGAGCGATGAAATATTTCCCGCTTGTGATCGTCGCGATCGGCGTCGCCCTGCTCTATTACGCGCACCGCCAGCGTCGCAACGGAGTGCTTCGCTAGAAGCCTTCAAAGGGTGGCGTCAGGTCGCCGACGCCACCCTGTTCTGCGCGCCAAACATCTGCGGCATCGCCTGGGCGTCGAAGCCATAGGGGTCGGGCCGGAAGACGACGCCGCCGGGACCGCCGGCGACGGTGAGATAGGTCAGATAGACCGGCACCGGCCGCGGCAGGTCGAACCTCTGCTCGACCGGCGAGGTCGGCTGCGGCACGCGCCCGAACACCCAGCTGGCGAAGCGGCGGTAATCCTCGAGGCGCACGCAGCCGTTGCTGATCCAGCGGTTGCTCTCGGCGAACAATTCCTTCCTCGGCGTATCATGCAGGTAGATGCCGTAGTCGTTGGGCATTTCGAACTTCATCGCCCCCATCGAATTCCACGGTCCCGGAAGCTGGCGAACGAGGATGTCGCTCTTGCCCGCGGCGACCTGCCTCCAGTTGATCGTCTTGGGATCGACCGGGCGGCCGTTGCCCGACCAGTCGGACAATACCTCATAGTGGAAATTCTTGAGGTATGACGTGCCTTGCTCGAGCACCCGCTTGGCCGTCAGGCTGCTGATCATGTCGGGCGGGACGTTCCAATAAGGATTGGCCTTGGCGTTGCGCATGATCACCGCGAGCATCGGAGTCGCATGCTCGGGCGAGCCGACGATCGCCTTCATTCCGTCGACGGCGCGGTCCCTGTCGAACAGATAGACCGCGGCGGCGCCGGAATCGACGAGGACATAGCGGTCGAAGGTGCCGGTCGTCGGCAACCGGTAGGCACGCTCCATGTTGATCGCGATCCGGCGCGAATAATGGCCGGCGCCGAGGTTCAGCGAGGCGATCGTCGCCCTGCCGGCGATGCCGTCGACCGGGGCGAGGCCGTGAACCCGCTGGTAGGCCGAAACACGCTGGAACAAAGCTTCGTCATAGCCGCCGCCCGGCGCCAGACCGAGGCGGCTGCGAAGCGCATCGACTCGCCGCCCGGTCGATCCGCGCTTGAGCGCCGCTCCGGCCGGGATGTTGACCTGGGGCAGCCGGCCCCAGCTCGCCTGATATTGCTGGAGCCCGCGCCCGAGCTCGACGAACAAGGGGTTGGGACCATTCCTGCGGCTGCCGGAATCGAGATTGAGAACGCGCTGAAGCCAGTTCTGCGGCCGCTGGTGCCGCTTGGCGACGTTGCTGAGGTCGGGATCGACATAGACGAAGTCGATCCCCTGCTTGATCGTGCGCGGAACCGCGATCGGCTCGTCGCCGCGCGGCTTGGCCGCTGCCGGCGTCGCCGAAACCAAGGCCATGGCGCCCATGACCAGGGCAATATGCTTAACCATCTGTTTGCCCCTCGGGCTAATACTCTGATTTAACGAGGCAATTTTGCATCCGTCCGGGTTGCGCCCACCTGAACGCATTAACCGTGAAATGCAATGCGCGCGACCGGAAGCAGGCGGGCTAGCGAATGCGCGCGACCGGAAGCAGGCGGGCTAGCGGCCGAACCGTGTCCGTGACGTCTTGCCGAAGCGGCCCTTGCGGGTGCCCGGCTTACCTTCGCTCGATTGCCCGAGCGGCCGCGGCGCGACGCGGTCGGGATCGGGAATCCCGAGCTCGTCCTCCTCGAGCCGGCGGATCTCGTCGCGAAGCCGTGCCGCTTCCTCGAACTCGAGGTCGGCGGCGGCCTTGCGCATCCGCTCCTCGAGGTCGGCGATATAGGCCTTGAGGTTGTGGCCGACGAGGTGCGGCCGCTCCTCATCGCCCGTGTCGACGACCAGCCCCTCGCGAGCCGTGACGTGGCTCAGGATGTCGTGGATGTTCGACCTGATGCTCTCGGGGGTGATCCCGTGCTCTTCGTTGTAGGCAAGCTGCTTTTCGCGCCGCCGCCCGGTTTCCGCCAGCGCCCGCTCGATCGAGCCGGTGACGGTGTCGGCGTAGAGGATCACCCGCCCCTCGACGTTGCGCGCCGCGCGGCCGATGGTCTGGATCAGCGATGTCTCGGAGCGCAGGAAGCCTTCCTTGTCGGCGTCGAGGATGGCGACCAGCCCGCATTCGGGGATGTCGAGTCCTTCACGCAGCAGGTTGATGCCGACCAGGACGTCATAGACCCCGAGGCGAAGCTCGCGGATCAGCTCGATGCGCTCGAGCGTCTCGACGTCCGAGTGCATGTAGCGGACCTTTAGCCCCGCCTCGTGCAGATATTCGGTGAGGTCCTCGGCCATGCGCTTGGTCAGGGTCGTGACCAAAGTGCGATAGCCCCTGCGCGCGGTCTCCTTGGCTTCGTGGACGAGGTCGTCGACCTGGTCCTCGACCGGCTTGATCTCGACCGGCGGGTCGATGAGCCCGGTCGGCCGGATCACCTGTTCGGAAAAGACGCCGCCGGTCTCATTCATCTCCCAAGGTCCCGGGGTCGCCGAGACGAACGTCGTCTGCGGCCGCATCGCGTCCCATTCGGCAAAGCGCAGCGGCCGGTTGTCGATGCAGCTCGGCAGGCGGAAGCCATATTCGGCGAGCGTGATCTTGCGGCGGTGGTCGCCGCGCGCCATCGCCCCGATCTGCGGCACCGTCTGGTGGCTCTCGTCGACGAACAGAAGCGCATTGTCGGGGAGATATTCGAACAGGGTCGGCGGCGGCTCGCCGGGCAGCCGGCCGGTGAGGAAGCGCGAGTAATTCTCGATGCCGGCGCAGCTGCCGGTCGCGGCGATCATCTCGAGGTCGAAGTTGGTGCGCTGCTCGAGCCTCTGCGCTTCGAGCAGCCGGCCTTCCGCTTGCAATTCCTTCAGCCGCTCGGAAAGTTCGTGGCGGATCGCCTCCATCGCCTGCTTGAGCGTCGGGCCGGGCGTTACGTAGTGCGAGTTCGCATAGACCTTGATGCCGTCGAGACCGGCGATGGTCTTGCCGGTCAGCGGGTCGAACTCGAATATCTCCTCGATCTCGTCGCCGAAGAAGCTGACCCGCCAGGCCATGTCCTCATAGTGCGACGGGAAGATCTCGAGGCTGTCGCCGCGCACCCGGAAGTTGCCGCGCGCGAAGCCCTGGTCGTTGCGGCGGTATTGCAGCGCGACCAGCTTGCGGATCACTTCGCGCTGGTCCTCGGCGGCCCCCTTCTTCAACGAGAAGGTCATCGCCGAATAGGTCTCGACCGAGCCGATTCCGTAGAGGCACGACACCGAGGCGACGATGATCACGTCGTCGCGCTCGAGCAGCGACCGGGTCGCCGAGTGGCGCATCCGGTCGATCGCCTCGTTCACGCTCGACTCCTTCTCGATATAGGTGTCGGTGCGCGGCACGTAGGCTTCGGGCTGGTAGTAATCGTAGTAGCTGACGAAATATTCGACCGCGTTGTCGGGGAAGAAGCTCTTGAACTCGCCGTAGAGCTGGGCAGCGAGGATCTTGTTGGGCGCCATCACCAGCGCCGGCCGCTGCAGGGTCTCGATGACCTTGGCCATGGTGAAGGTCTTGCCCGAGCCGGTGACCCCGAGCAGGACCTGGCTCTTCTCGCCTTGGAGCGCTGCTTCGGTCAGCTCGGCGATCGCCTGCGGCTGGTCGCCCGCCGGCTCGTAATCCGACACCAGCTTGAACTTCCTGCCGCCCTCGGCCTTGTCGGGCCGCGCCGGCTTGTGGGGGACGAAGCCCGGCGAAGTTTCCGGTTCTTCCAGCGATGTTCGGATTTGAATCGCCATGGCTTCGGCATATGGTGGGGCGGGCGCACGCGCGCAATCAACAGGGGAATTGCCGAATGCGAATTGTCGCCGTCCTGCTTCCGGCACTGCTGCTTGCCGCCTGTGACCGCGCGCCGAGCGTCAGCGTCAAGAACGCCAGCGTCGAGGAGGTCGCCAACGAGCTGGCGGACGCCGGCGCCGGGCGCACCGGCAATTTCATCCGCGCCGGCCAATGGCGATCGACCATGACCCTGGAGGAAATGTCGGCGCCGGGACTGCCGCCCGCGGCAACCGAGCAGATGGCTCGGGTGACCGGCCAAGCCCAGACGTTCGAGACATGCCTGAGCGAGGAAGAGGCGCAGCGGCCGAGCGAGCAATTCTTCGCCGGGCGAAACCGCCAGTGCCGCTACGAGCATTTCCGCATGGGCGGCGGCAAGATCGATTCGCGCATGCGCTGCGACCAGGACGGCGCCAGCCAGGTGATGGAGCTGGACGGCAGCTATTCGGCCGACAGCTATGACATGCGCATGACGACGACGGTCGCCGGCGCTCCCGGCGGCGGCGAGATGCGGATGCGCATGCGGGTCGAGGCGCAACGGGTCGGCGAGTGCCCGGCCCAGCAAAGCTAAAGGATTTGCGAGGGGAGAGCGACGATGACGAGGACGATCGTAACAATGGCGGCCGCAGCGCTTGTGGCGGGGTGCGGGGGCGAGCAGGCGGCCCAGCCGAAGGCCGAGAAGGCCGGCTCGCTGCAGGCGGGCGAATATGAAATCAGCCAGACCGTCGCCGACGTCAGCTCGACCGACAACACGACGCCGGCGACCAAGCTCAAGGCCGGCGCGCCCGTCGAGGGGCCGGCGCGCCGAATCTGCGTCGGCGAGGACGGCCGCATCGATTCGAGTGCGTTCGCCGAGGGCAACGACGAGTGCGGCACCGAAAGCAGCTATTCGCGCGCGGGCAAGCTCAGCATGCAGCTGCGCTGCGTCCGGCCCGGCAACGAGGGGCCGGTGATGCAGACCGTCGACGGCAATTTCACCGCCGACAGCTTCGAAGCGCAGGCGGTGACCACCACCTATTTCATCGGCACCGGCGATTACCGCATGACCCGCCAGGTCACCGGCCGGCGGGTTGGCGATTGCCCCGCCGACGCGTCGCCCGGAAACGCCGGATGATTGGCTACGTCACGCTCGGCACCGACGACCTCGAGCGGGCGCGGACTTATTTCGACGCGCTGCTCGGGAGCATCGGTGCCAAACGCGTGATGCAATTCGCCGACGAGGACGGCGGTTTCACTTACTACGGCGTCGCCCGCGACCGGCCGGGGATCGCGATCACCCGGCCCTACGACAAGCAGCCGGCGGCAATCGGCAACGGCAATATGGTGGCGATGTCGTTCGACGAGCCGGCGCAGGTCGATGCCTTCCACGCCCGGGCGCTCGAGCTCGGCGGGTCGAACGAGGGTGGCCCGGGCTATCGCGGCGATCCGCGCATGGGCTTTTACGGCGCCTATTTCCGCGATCCCGACGGCCATAAATTCTGCGCCTTCTGCATCGCTCCGAAGAGTTGACGGGTTGAGCGGGCATGGCCCGTCCGACCTCGACATGCGTGCTGATCAACCGCGGCGGCGGCAGCGTCGCCGACGAGGATGCGGCTCGGCGCGACGTCGAGCGGGCGCTGTCGCGCGCCGGCTTCGATCCGAAAATCGAGATGGTTGACGGCCCAGCCGTCGCCGATCGTGCCCGCGCCTTCGCCGAGCGCGGCGAGCGCCTCGTGATCGTCGGCGGCGGCGACGGGACATTGAGCGCCGCGGCCGGAGCGCTGGCCGGAAGCGACACCGCGCTTGGCGTCCTGCCGCTCGGCACCCGCAACCATTTCGCCCGCGACCTCGCCATCCCGCTCGAGATCGACGAGGCGGCCGAGCTGATCGCCGCCGGCAGGATCGCGCAGGTCGACATCGCCGAGATGAACGGCCGGGCCTTCATCAACAACAGCGTCATCGGTCTTTACCCCTTGCTCGTGCTCGACCGCGAGTCGCAGCAGGACCGGCTTGGCCGGAGTAAGACGCTGGCGATGGCGGTGGCGGCCCTGCGCACCCTTGCCCGCTTCAACCGGGAGCGGCTGACGCTCGCCGTCAACGACGAGAAAGCGCGGCTCGACACGCCCCTGCTGTTCGTCGGCAACAATCGCTACCGCCTTGCGCTGCCGCGCTCCGGACGGCGGGAGACGCTCGACGCCGGCGAGCTGTGCGTGATGGTGATGCGCAAGAAGACCCGAGCCGGGTTCCTCGCCGCGATGGCGAGAGCCTTGATCGGCCGGGCCCGGTCCGACGATCTGGTCGCCGTCGAGGACGTCGAGCGGCTTCGCGTGACGGCCCATGGCGCGCTCGCGGTATCGCTCGACGGCGAGACCGTCGAGGCGGTGCCGCCGCTCGACTACCGGATCCGCAGGCGCGCGCTGCGCGTCGTCGCCCCTCAGCCCGCGACCAGCCAGGCGACATAAGACGCGTAGGCGGCGAGCAGCAGGCCGCCCTCGGCCCGGTTGAGGCGCGCGCCGGTCCAGGCGAACAGCAAGAGAAGCAGCGACGCGCCGACCATCAGCGGGCTGTCGAAAGCTGCGATCTGCGCCGGCACCGGGGTCGGAGCGATGATGCCGGTGAGGCCGCCGATGCCGAGCAGATTGTAGATGTTCGAGCCGAGGATGTTGCCGACCGCAACGTCGGTTTGGCGGCGGACCGCGGCCACCAGCGACGTCACCAGTTCCGGCGCCGAGGTGCCCGCGGCGACGATGGTGAGGCCGATCACCGCCTCGCTCATCCCGAGCAGCCGCGCCAGGTCGACCGCGCCCGAAACCAGCAGGCGGCCGCCGGCGACAATCGAGATCAATCCGCCGACGGCGATTGCCAGCGGCACCAGCCAGCCGCGCAGGCCGGTCGTCGCGGGCGCCCGCGGCCGCAAGGCAACGTCGGCCGACGCGAACGCTTCGGCGCGGTCGAAAGCGGCGGTGTGGTCCTCGGCTGCAACCCGTTCCTGGCGGAACGCATAATAGAGATAGGCGGCGAGCATCAGCAGGAAACCGGCGCCGACCGCGCGGCTGAGCCCGAAGGTCCAGCCGACAGCGGCGAGCAAGGCCGCAGAGGCGAGGCCGACGACGCCGTCGCGGCTCAACGCCCGGGACTGGACCGCCAGCGGGCAGATCAGCGCGGAGGCGCCGAGGATCAGCAGCATGTTGGCCATGTTCGATCCGACGATATTGCCGACCGCGATGCCCGGTGAGCCGATCAGCGCCGCCTGGACGCTGGTGACGATTTCCGGAGTCGAGGTGCCGAAGCCGACCAGCGTCAGGCCGATCAGCAGCGGCGACACGCCGAGCCTTTCGGCGACCCGAACCGAACCGCGCACGAGAAGCTCGCCGCCGACGACCAACAGGGCAAGGCCGGCAAGCAGAGTGAGGCCAATCGCCATCGGCCGCCCCTAGCGGCGCGCCACGACGCAAATCAATTCGGGCTGGCCTCGGCGCGCAGGAAAAACGGCGCCCCGGCCGAAGCCGGGACGCCGCTTTCACCGCTCGGGGCGGAGCCTAGAGGCCGACGTTGAACGTCAGCGACATGGTGCGCGGAGCGCCGATCTGGACGAAGCCGGCATTGCCGTACACGCCCGCCGTACTGACCGACTGGGCAAGTCCGCCGCCAAACCCGCCGACGTAGAGTTTGTCGAACAAATTATAGACGTTGAGCTGCAGATAGGTGCGCTGGAAGCCGAGCCCATCAAGCTTGACGCGGCTGTCGAGGTTGACCAGCCAGTAGGCGGGAGCAACAGCACCGAAGATCTGCGAGGGTGCCGGCGTGTTGGCGGGGCAGCCAGCCGCGACCGTGCCTGGGCAATCGACGTCGCCAGTGAACGTCGCCAGATTGGTATCGTACACATAACGCGGTCCGGTGCGCTTTGCGGTCACGCCCATTTCGAAATTGCCGAGCCGGCCGACGCCCGACACGCCATAGGTATATTTCGGAGCGCCCGATTCGTACCTGCCACGGGTGAAGGCGCAGTTGCGCAGCGCCGTCGGGCTCGTCCGATCGATCGTGTCGCAGGTCAGCCCGCCGGTCAGGGCGCCGGTCTGAATGTTCTCCTTGATCTCGCTGATGTTGCGCGACCCGAACGCGTAAAGGGTCAGTTCCGGGATCGGCTCGTAAGCGACCGCCCCGTCGATGCCATATTTGTCGACCCGGCCGAGGTTGCGGAACACGCTGCGCTCGAGCTCGGGATCGTACGCCTGGGCGACGCGATTGTCATATTTGGTGAACCAGCCGGAGATCTGCGCCTGGACGCGCCCGCTGCGGAAGCGGCCGCCGATGTCGAAGCTGTCGGTCAGCTCGGGGCGCGGCTTGGCCTGCTCCTCGTCCCGCGCGAAGAAGAAGCTGTTGTACAGCAGGTCGGTGCTCGGCACCGAAAGCCCCTTCGCATAATTGGCGAACGCGCTGAGCTGGCTGGTGACATCGTAGATCGCGCCAATGTTGGGAAGCAGCTTGTTATAATTGAACACGCGCTGCTGCGGCCCCTGCACGGTCGGGAACCTCGCCGCATAGGAAGCCTCGAGCGGTGCGTCACCGGCAAAGCAGTCGACGAAGCCGGTCGGCGAGGTGGTGAAGCAATAATTGTTCAGGTCGCGCTTGAAGAAGGGCATGCGCAGGCCGGCATTGACCGTGAGCGGGCCGAAGTCGCCGCGATACTCGCCGGCGATCTGGTTGAGGATCGCGAACGACTTGCGGTCGCGCTTCTGGACAATATTGCCCCGCGCATCCTTGAGCGGCTGGTTGATGGTGAAGACATCGAGCGGATTGCCGAACGCGTCGAGCTTTCCGACTTCGCCGGTCTGGCGATGGCGGGCATGGTCGAGCGTGTAGCCGATGCGGGCCATATGGTCGGGGTTGATCTGCCAGCGCAGGCCGGTGATCACGCCGTAGCGGTGGGTCTGGGTCTGGCTCGGCGCCAGCAGGGTCACGCCGCGTGCCGACGTTGCCGTCGTGCAGCCGAATGGGGCCGTCGCACTGGCGGCGTTGTTCACGCAGGTGTCGAGGACGTCGCCATCGCCGTTGAGGTCGCGGCCGAAATAATATTGTCCGCCGATAAAGCCGGTGTACTGGACACCGTTAACGACCGCGACACCTTCCCGGGCGGTCACCGTGCCGCCGCCATTGGCCTTCACATATTGGTAGCTGGGATCGATGGTGAGGACGATGCCTTCGGCCAAAGTGATGCGAGACGCGCCGCGAATGTTGCCGGTATTCGACGGATTGAAACGCCGGTCGAATTCGGTGCCGCAGCTATTGAACTGGTCGGCAACGCCCGCCTGGGGCACGTCGACTGCACACGGATAATTGATGTTGTAGAATCGTGCGGCGCGAGTTTGCGGGAATCCGTTCGGCACTGCCTGGTCGTTACGCATTCGAACCGAGCCGAAGAAGTTATTGCGGTTCTGGTTGTAGTGTCCCGAGACCGAGACGAAGTCACCGTTGCCGCCGACCGGCTGCCACAGGCGCGCATTATACTGCTGCTTGTCGACCTTGCCGTAATTGTTGAACGGGACCCGGTTGTCGGCCTTGGACGCCGAGACGAAGGCAAGCGTTCCCCAGGGGGTCACCGGGCCAAGGTTCCAGACGCCGAAGAAGCGGCGGAAATCATATTCGCCGAGCGAGATCAGGCCGCGGAAGTTCATGTCCTGCGACGGCCGCATGGTGCGGTAGTTGACGGTGCCGCCGACGGCCGAGGCGGTCGGTGAGTCGACGTCGGTCGAGCCGAGGTTGACGTTGACCTGCTCGATCAGCTCCGGGTCGAGCTGCTGGTTCGAGTAGATCGCGTAATTGCCGCTGTCGTTGAGCTGGATGCCGTCGAAGGTGAGGCTGATCCGGGTCGAGTCGAAGCCGCGAATGTTGAGAGTTCCGCCCGACGAGCCATAGGCGTCGTTGTTCTGGAAGCTGACGCTGGGGACCAGGTTGATGGTGTCGAGCACGGTTTGGCCCGGGTTCTGGCGGGCGATCATTTCTTGGGTCAGGACCGCCTTGGCTTTCGACGTGTCCGGGGTCTGGACTCCGCCGACCTCCTGGACGCGCGTGCCGGTGACGACGATTGCGTCCTTGTCGAAATCGACCGTGCCGGTCGACTGGGCGAATGCGGGAACGGGCGCGACGCAGGCTGCGGTCGTGCAGAGCAGGAACAGTTTCTTCACGGAAAATCCCCCCGGATCAAAGGAGTTACGACTCAGGTATGGGGGCAGCTATAGCGCCTCTGCTGCAGTTCGGTGACAGTCCAAACAGGCCTGCCGCCAAAAAGCGAACAACCGTTGCAGATTGAACACGAAAGCTTCGTCGCCACCCCCGCGACTCGGTTTCAATTTCGAGCAAATCGCCGGCGGTTTTTCAACCGTTAAGCGACTGCCGGCGGCTCGGCTCGTCGAGTCTGCGTCCGATTCCCACCATGATGGTGATCACCACCGGCACCAGCACAGCCGACAGGACGACCTTGGCGAGCATCTGGCCGAGCAGCAGGTTGCCGATCGGGAAGACGCCGTAAAAGGCGACGGTGATGAAGATCAAGGTGTCGACGATCTGGCTGAGGACGCCGGCGATCGCCCCGCGGAACCACAGCAGCCCCCTGCCCTCGCGCGCCTTCAGCCAGCTGAAGATGGTGACGTTGAGCAGCTGCGAGACCCCGTAAGCGACGATCCCGCCGAGCCAGATCCGCGGAGTCGCGCTCATCATCAGGTTGAAGGCGTCGAGCCGCTCCGGCGCCATTTCGTGCGACGCCGGAATGCCGAGCACGAGGAGGGTCAGCAGCAGCGAGATGATCAGCGGCACGAAGCCGTAAAGCACCAACTTGTTGGCGATGGCCCGGCCGTGCAGCTCGGCGGTCGCGCTCGCCGTCACGACCAGCATCAGGAAAGCGAAAATCCCGGCCTCGACCGCGAGCGGACCCATCGCCACCTGCTTGTTGCCGAGCACGCCGGCGATGCACACCATCCCGCCGTAGAAGATGGCGAAGACGAACAGCGACATGGGAATGGAGCGGCCGGCGGCTTGCGGCGCCTCGGCGGCCGCCTGGATTTCGGTGGTCATGGAGGGAGGGGTAACGGGTTTGGGGGACGGTGCAAGTGCCCTGTGCTCCCGCGAAGGCGGGAGCCCAGACGCGCGCAGCGCTTGAACGCCCCTGCTTCCGCAGGGGCGGACCGGGCCCCTGCCTTCGCAGGGGAACATGAGGCGCATTGACCGGGCGCGCCGGCCGAGGCTAGCGCTGCGCCCGTGACTTCCCACCAGCTCGATGTCGTGGCGATCGGCGATGCCATCGTCGACGTGATCGCGACCTGCGATGACTCCTTGCTTGCCGAGCTCGGCCTGACCAAGGGCTCGATGCGGCTGCTCGACCCGGACGAGGCCGACGAGCTTTATGCGGCGATGGGCTCGGCTCGCGAGGTCAGCGGCGGGTCGGCGGCGAACAGCATGGCCGGTATCGCCGCGCTGGGCGGCTCGGCTGCCTTCATCGGCCAGGTTGCCGACGACCAATTGGGCGAGATTTTCGCTCACGACATGCGCGCGCTGGGAGTGCGTTTCGAAACTGCGCCAATGGCCGCTCCGCCGCCGACCGGGCGCTGCCTGATCCTCGTCACGCCCGACGCTCAGCGGACGATGAACACCTCGCCCGGCGCCAGCCATGAGCTGACGGTCGGGGCGCTCGACGAAGCGATGATCCGCGCCGCCGCGATCACCTATCTCGAAGGCTATTTGTGGGGCCCGGAGCGGCCGCGCGCCGCGATGCTTCGAGCCGCCGCGATCGCCCACGAGGCCGGCAGGCAGGTCGCCTTCACTCTGTCGGAAAGCCTGTGCATCCCCGGCCGGCGCGAAGGCGTGATGGGAATGATCGACGACGGCAACGTCGACATATTGTTCGCCAACGAAGACGAGGTCCGCCACCTGACCGGCTGCGGCGCGATCGACGAATGTATCGCCGCGCTGTCGCCGAAGGTCCGGACCCTCGTCATCACCTGCGGCGCCGCCGGAGCGATGGCGGTCGAGAATGGCGAGCGGATTACAATTCCAGCTGCGCCGGTCGACAAGGTGGTCGACACGACCGGCGCCGGCGACCTGTTCGCCGCCGGCTTCCTCGCCGCCCGCTGCCGCGGCCACCAGCTCGAACGCTGCCTGCAATCCGGCGCCCTCGCCGCCGCCGAGGTCATCTCGCATTTCGGCGCCCGGCCCGAGGCGGACCTTAAGGAACTCGTGCGGCTGTGAGGAACATCCGCCGCCTGGCGGTTTATTGCGGTTCGGCGAGCGGCGCCGAGCCCAAGTTCGCCGATGCCGCCCGAGCCACCGCCGAGGCGATGGCGGCGAGCTCCGTCGACCTCGTCTACGGCGGCGGCCGGCTCGGCCTGATGGGGCTGATGGCGGACAGCGTGCTCGAGCTCGGCGGCCGGGTCTATGGAGTGATCCCCAAGGCGCTGGTCGACATCGAGGTCGCCCACAGCGGCTGCACCGAGCTCCACAAGGTCGCCGACATGCACCAGCGCAAGGCGAAGATGACCGAGCTCGCCGACGGCTTCCTCGCCCTTCCCGGCGGCATCGGCACGCTCGACGAATTGTTCGAGGCGTGGAGCTGGAAAGCGCTCGGCTATCACAAGAAGCCGTTCTGCCTCTTGAACGTCGACGGCTTCTGGGACGGGCTGATCGACTTCATCGACCATGCGACGGCGAGCGGCTTCCTGTCGCCGGCGCGCCGGCGTCAACTGCTCGTCGCAAACTCGCCCGGCGAAGCGCTTCAGCTACTGGACGAAGCCGCCGAAGGCGCTACGCAAGGCATGGTCTGGTAAGGGCGGGGGAAATTGCACATGAACGAGAAGCTGCTCGCGGCGGCCGGGATCGTCGTCATCCTGGCGCTCGCCTTTGCCCTGTCGACCAACCGCCGGGCGATCCGACTCCGCGTCGTCGCCGCCGCTTTCGCGCTCCAGGCCGGGATCGCCTGGCTGGTGCTGTGGACCAGCTGGGGCCAGGCCGGAATCCAGACTCTCGCCTTCGGCGTCTCCAACCTGCTCGGATACGCCAACAAGGGCACCGAATTCCTGTTCGGGCCGAGCGAAACCAACCCGCTCGCCAACACTTTCGCCATCGCCGCTCTGCCGGTGATCATCTTCTTCGCCTCGCTGGTCGCCATCCTCTACCACCTCGGCATCATGCAGCGGGTCGTCCGCTGGGTCGGCGGCGCGATCGGCTGGGTGACCGGGATCAGCCGGGTCGAATCGCTCGCCGCCGCCGCCAACATCTTCGTCGGCCAGTCCGAATCGCCCCTGGTCGTCCGGCCCTATCTGGCCGCTCTGCCGCCCTCGCGCCTGTTCACCATCATGTGCGTCGGCATGGCCGGGGTCGCCGGAACCATCCTCGCCGCTTATGCCAGCCTGCTCGGCTCGGAGTACCTGCCCTATCTGCTCGCCGCCGCCTTCATGTCGGCGCCCGGCGGCATCCTGATGGCCAAGATGATCATGCCCGACGATCTTCCGGCCAAGGGCGAGCTTCCGCTCGGCCCGGCCTCGGCCGAGGAGGAGCAGGTCGACGTCGCCGAGACGTTCGAGGAAGGCGAGCGGCCGGCCAACGTCATCATGGCTGCCGCCCAGGGCGCGGCGACCGGGGTCAAGCTCGCCGTCGCGGTCGGCGCGATGGTGCTGAGCTTCGTCGCCCTCGTCGCGCTGGCGAACGGCCTACTCGGCGGGCTCGGCAACATGATCGGCATCCCTGACCTCAGCTTCCAGGGGCTGGTCGGCTACATCTTCGCGCCGACCATGTTCCTGATCGGCGTGCCGTGGAACGAGGCGGGCATCGCCGGCGGGCTGTTCGGCACCAAGATCGTGCTCAACGAGTTCGTCGCCTTCATCGACCTCGGCAACGCCGCCGGCCCGGCCGCGGCGCTGACCGAGCGAAGCCGCGCGATCGTCACCTTTGCCCTGTGCGGCTTCGCCAATTTCAGCTCGATCGCCATCCAGATGGCGGTAACCGGCGGACTTGCCCCCAACCAGCGGCCGGTGATCGCCCGGCTCGGAATCCGTGCCCTGATCGGCGGCAGCCTCGCCAACCTGATGAGCGCGGCGCTGGCGAGCCTGATGCTGCCCTAAGCGTCATTGCGAGGAGCCGCGATGCGGCGACGCGGCAATCCAGACCGGATTGCTTCGCTTCGCTCGCAATGACGGTATAAGGACAAGACTATGGCCACGATCACCGACGACATCGCGTCCGTCTCGCTCAACGAGTCCGACCGCGACCCCGACGGCTTCGCCGCAAAGCTCGGCCGAAGCTTCGAGGAATATGGCTTCGCCATCATCGCCGACCACGGCATCCCCGACGATCTCATCCGCGACGCCGAGGACAAGGCGAAGGCCTTCTTCGCTTTGCCCGAGGAGGTGAAGCGCAAATACCATATCCCCGGCGGCGGCGGCGCCCGCGGCTACACGCCGTTCGGGATCGAGACCGCCAAGGGCGCCAAGGCGCACGACCTCAAGGAATTCTGGCATGTCGGCCGCGAGCTTGCCGCCGGCCACCGCTTCCGCGACCATATGGGCGACAATCTCTGGCCAGAGGAAGTGCCGGGCTTCAAGGACACCTTCCTCACCCTCTATGACACGTTCGACCGCACCGGCCTCAAGATTCTCAAGGCGATCGCCCGCTTCCTCAAGATCGACGAGGATTATTTCGTCGACACGGTGCGCGACGGCAATTCGGTGATGCGCCTGCTCCATTACCCGCCGATCACCGGCGAGCCCGGAAGCAACGTCCGCGCCGGCGCGCACGAGGACATCAACGCCATCACCCTTTTGCTCGGCGCCGAGGAAGCGGGGCTCGAGCTGTTGACGAGGGACGGCCGCTGGATTCCGGTTTCGCCGAGGCCCGGCGAGCTGGTGGTCAACATCGGCGACATGCTTCAGCGGCTGACCAACGGCCTGCTTCGCTCGACCACCCACCGGGTGGTCAATCCGCCGCCCGAGCGCCGCGGCAAGTCGCGCTATTCGATGCCCTTCTTCCTCCACTTCCGCTCGGACTTCTGTATCGAGGCTTTGCCCGGCACCGTGCCCGACGGCGAAGAGCCGAAATGGCCGCCGATCACCGCCAACGATTACCTCCAGGAGCGGCTTCGGGAGATCAAGCTGGTTTAGTGCTCCTGCGAAGGCAGGAGCCTAGTCCGGCGAAGCCGTCGCGCGCTACGCGCGTGTGGACCTCTGCCTGCGCAGGGGAATTAGCCGGCATCCGCCAGATTCGCCGGGCCGAAGCCATGAGGCATGAGGGTGCCAATCGCGTGCCGCTCGATGCTCGAGCCGTCGCCGTTGGATGCAATGATCTCGATGTCGCGCCCTGACAGGCAGGCCGCCTCGAAGATCGCCTGGCGGCAGCCGCCGCACGGCGTGCAGGTCAGCGTGCCGGTCAAAACCCCGCCGTCGATGCCCCCGCCGGCGACCGCGATCCGCGCGATCTTGCCGAGCCCGAACTTGTGCTGGGCGGCGGTCAGCGCGCTTTGCTCGGCGCAGATTCCGAGCCGGTAGCAGGCATTCTCCATATTGGCGCCGGTCACCACTTCGCCGTCGACGCTCTCGACCGCGCAGCCGACGTGGAAATGCGAGTAGGGCGCATAGGCCTTGAGCGCCGCTTCGCGCGCCAGCGCGACTAGCTCTTCCTCTGTCATGGATTTGACCTTAGGCGGGGGTAGGTGGAAGCGGCAAGCCAGCCGTCTTTGCGAGGAGCCGCAGGCGACGCGGCAATCCAGCAAATGACCTGGATTGCGTCGCTGCGCTCGCAATGACGAAGGTTTGCGTATGAAGCTCTGGTTCCCCGCCCTCTTGCTCCCCCTCGCCGCTTGCGCGACCGTGCCGCCGCCGGCGCCGCCGGTCGTCGCCGCCGCCGAAGCGGTGCCGTCGGTCGAGGTGCAGATCCTCGCCATCAACGACTTCCACGGCCACCTCGAGCCGCCCAGGCTCAGCATCGAGGCCGGCACGCCCGAAGCCAGCGTCCGGGTGCCGGCGGGCGGGGTCGCCCATCTCGCCGCCGCTGCGAAAACGCTTCGCTCCGGACATCCGAACAGCGTCACCGTCTCGGCCGGCGACATGATCGGCGGCACCCCGCTCGTCTCCGCCCTGTTCCTCGACGAGCCGACGATTGCCGCCATGGACCTGGTCGGGGTCGAATATAATGCCGTCGGCAACCATGAGTTCGACAAGGGCTGGCCGGAGCTGGTGCGGATGCAGCGCGGCGGCTGCGAGCAACATACCACCAAGCAGCCGTGCAAGCTCGAGCCGTTCGCCGGCGCCGGCTTCCGCTTCCTCGCCGCCAACGTGCTCACGCCCGAGGGCCGGACGCTGTTCCCCGGGACGGCAATTAAGGATTTCGGCCCGGTTCGGCTCGGCATCGTCGGCATGACCTTGAAGGAGACCGCGACCCTGGTCACTCCGGCCGGAGTCGCCGGCCTGACCTTCGCCGACGAAGCTGCGACCGCCAACGCGGCCGTGCCCGCGCTCAAGGCCGCCGGCGCCAACGCGATCGCGCTTCTGATCCACCAGGGCGGCCGCACCAGCGGTGGCTACAACGACAAGAGCTGTCCCGACCTGTCCGGCGACATATTGCCGATCATCGACCGGCTCGACCCGCGGATCGACCTGGTTATCTCCGGCCACAGCCACGTCGCCTACATCTGTGAGCTTGCCCGACCGGGGCGCGAGCGGCCTTTGCTGCTGACCAGCGCCGGCCGCTTCGGAACGCTGATCACCGACATCCGCCTGACCTTCGCGGCCGACGGCACCCTCCAGGGTCACCGAGCCGACAACGTCATCGTCCAGGGCGAGGGCTATACGCTCGGCACGGCCACGATCGCCCCGGTCGCGGCCTTCCCGATATTTCCGGCCGACCCGCAGACCAAGGCCCTGGTCGACCGCTACGTCGCCGCTGCCGCGCCCGAAGCGGCAAGGGTGGTGGGCAAGCTCTCCGGGCCCGTCACCAGGCAGACGAGCGAGGATCGCGAGCAGACTGCCGGCAACCTCATCGCCGATTCGCAGCTGGCGGCCGGCAGTGCCCACGGGGCGCAAATCGCTTTCATGAACGGGGGTGGCGTGCGCACCGATCTCGTGCCGGCGGCGGACGGAAGCGTCACCTACGGCCAGATTTTCGCCATGCAGCCGTTCGGCAACAGCATCGTCGTCAAGACTCTGACCGGCGCGCAGCTGAAGACTTTGCTCGAGCAGCAGTTCGCCAGCGGCCTCAACTCCGCCGAGCAACCCAACATCCTGCTGCCGAGCCGCGGCTTTTTCTTCGCCTACGACCTCAGCCGGCCAGCCGGACAGCGGATCGTCGAGATGCGACTGAATGGCCGGCGGATCGAGCCCAACCGCCGCTACCGGGTGGCGGTCAACAATTTCATCGCCAGCGGCGGCGACAATTTCACAATCCTCGCCGAAGGGACCGGGACTGTTGACGCCGGCCTCGATCTCGACGCGCTCGAGGCCTGGCTCAAGCGCGGAGCATCGGTTCCCGAGCTCGGCCGGATCGACGACCGCACGCCGCGCCCCTGACGGGACGGCAGCCGGCGTTGCGGCCAGGACTCATCCACAGCAAATTTGCTTGATCCGCCATTTACCCGCTTGCATCCCACGCAAGTTGAGGCACTATAGATAGTAGCGAACAGGGGGAACCGCTCAACACCTAGTGTTTGGCGCTGGAATCACTATATTCCAGCGGCGGGCCCGTTCGTCCCCGATTTCCACAGGGGTCGGGCGACGGAAAGACCCCCGGCGGCGCGAAAAAGGACTAGGATGCTGCCATGGCTCCGAGTCGAACGTTTAGTGAACAGGCGGCCCTCGAACGGCCGCCGGAGGGACGGGGAAGCGCGATGGATTTCTCAACCGGTACCGAGGTCAGCAGCGACGACGTAACCGCCGCCACCAGCGCGCGCAGCAGCAAGACGGTCGACGCCAGGAAGTTCGAGGTCAGGACCGACTCGAAGCGTGACGCGCTTCTGACCGAGTTCGGCAAGGAGACGCTGCGCGACCGCTATCTGCTTCCCGGCGAGAATTACCAGGATCTGTTCGCCCGGGTCGCCGCCGCTTATGCCGACGACGAGGCCCACGCCCAGCGGGTCTACGATTACATCTCCAGGCTGTGGTTCATGCCGGCGACCCCGGTCCTGTCCAACGGCGGCACCGGCCGCGGCCTGCCGATCAGCTGCTATCTGAACAGCGTCGATGACAGCCTCGACGGCATCGTCGGTACCTGGAACGAGAATGTCTGGCTGGCCTCCAAGGGCGGCGGCATCGGCACCTATTGGGGCCGGGTGCGCGGCATCGGCGAGCCGGTCGGCCTCAACGGCAAGACCAGCGGCATCATCCCGTTCGTCCGGGTGATGGATTCGCTGACGCTGGCGATTTCGCAGGGTTCGCTGCGCCGCGGCTCGGCCGCCTGCTACCTCGACATCTCGCACCCCGAGATCGAGGAGTTCCTCGAAATCCGCAAGCCGAGCGGCGACTTCAACCGCAAGGCCTTGAACCTGCACCACGGCGTGCTGGTCACCGACGAGTTCATGGAAGCGGTTCGCGAAGGCGCCGAGTTCGTCCTGCGCAGCCCCAAGGACGGGTCGGAGCGTGGTAAGGTCGACGCCCGCTCTTTGTTCCAGAAATTGGTCGAGACCCGGCTCGCGACCGGCGAGCCCTACATCATCTTCATCGACGCGGTGAACAAGGCGATGCCCAAGCATCACCGCGACCTCGGCCTCAAGGTCACCACCTCCAACCTCTGTTCCGAGATCACTCTGCCGACCGGCCGCGACCATCTCGGCGCCGACCGCACCGCGGTCTGCTGCCTCTCCTCGCTCAACCTTGAGACCTGGGACGAGTGGCACAAGGACAAGCTCTTCATCGAGGACGTCATGCGCTTCCTCGACAATGTCCTGTCCGACTATATCGCCCGAGCCCCGGACGAGATGGCGCGCGCCAAGTACAGCGCCGAGCGCGAGCGCAGCGTCGGCCTCGGCGTGATGGGCTTCCACTCCTTCCTTCAGGCGCGCTCGCTGCCGTTCGAGGGGGCGATGGCCAAGAGCTGGAACCTCAGGATCTTCAAGCACATCCGCGCCCAGGTCGACGAGGCGTCGATGATGCTCGCCAAGGAGCGCGGCCCGTGCCCCGACGCCGCCGACATGGGCGTGATGGAGCGCTTTTCGTGCAAGATGGCGATCGCCCCGACCGCGTCGATCTCGATCATCGCCGGCGGCACGTCGGCCTGCATCGAGCCGATCCCGGCCAACGTCTACACGCACAAGACGCTGTCGGGCTCCTTCTCGATCAAGAACCCGCATCTCGAGAAACTGCTCAAGGACAAGTCCAAGGACTCGCAGAGCGTGTGGAACTCGATCCTCGAGCAGGGCGGCAGCGTCCAGCACCTCGACTTCCTGAGCACGGAGGAAAAGGACGTGTTCAAGACGAGCTTCGAGATCGACCAGCGCTGGCTCCTGGAGCTCGCCGCCGACCGCACGCCTTACATCGACCAGGCGCAGTCGCTCAACCTGTTCATCCCGGCCGACGTCGACAAATGGGATTTGATGATGCTCCACTTCCGCGCCTGGGAGCTCGGCATCAAGTCGCTCTATTATCTCCGCTCCAAGTCGGTGCAGCGCGCCGGTTTCGCCGGCGGGGTCGAGGCCGACAACACGCCCGAATTGAAGGAAATCCCGCTCGCGTCGACGACCGACTACGACGAGTGTTTGGCATGTCAGTAGTACCGCATTTCCTCATTCCCGCGAAAGCGGGAACCCAGTCTGCGCTTTTCTGCTGGGCCCCCGCGTTCGCGGGGGTGACGTGGAGGGTTTGATGCGCCTGATCCCCAGGCAGCTTCGGCCCAGGACCCGGGCCGGCAAGGTCGGGATGGTCGCCGGCGGAATCGTCGCCGGGCTGGTCGCGCTCGACCTCATCGCCCTGGTCGCGGTCACCGTCTTCGCCGCCACGGCGGGCGGGCGATGACCGGCGTGCAGATCCTCGAGCTGCTGCTGGCGGTCGCGCTCGCCGGCTGGGGCGTCTGGCTCTACCGCCGCCGCTCGGCCGAGGGCGCGCGCACCGGCAGCCAGGGCGCCGTCCTGCTGTTCGCCATCGCCGCGTTGGTCGCGATCCACGCGCTCGGCCTGCTGAGCTATCGCCCGTCGCCGACCGAGATCGAGGCGGCGCGATGAGGCGCCGCGCCCCCTGCCCCGATTCCCTGCTGTGGCGGGCGCTGACCGCGTCGCTGCCGCAGGCGCGCTTCCGCCGCCACGTCCCGCTCGGCCCCTATGTCGCCGGCTTCGCCTCGCGCTCGGCGCGGCTGGTGGTCGAGGTCGACGACGGCGGCCCGGTCGGCGCCGCCGACGCGGTGCGCATGCGCTTCCTCAACGGCCAGGGCTATCGCGTCATCCGCTTCTGGCACGCCGACGTGGTCCGCGACGTCGCCGCCGTGCTCGATTCGATCGCCTGCGCCCTGCCGCCCGAGCTGCTTCCGGCGGACGGCCCGGTCTGCCGGCTCAACGGCGCCGCCGCCCGCGCCGCCTGGAGCCCGCGCCCCGACCTGCCGTCGCCCGACCCCGAGCCCCGGCGCGACACCGTCATCACCTTCCCGGCTGGAGTCCGATAACATGCCCCTCCTCGAAGCCCGCAAGCAGTACAAGCCGTTCGAATATCCCTGGGCGTTCGAATATTGGAAGCGCCAGCAGCAGATCCACTGGATGCCCGAGGAAGTGCCGCTGGGCGAGGACTGCCGCGACTGGGCGCAGAAGCTCACCGACCATGAGCGCAACCTGCTGACCCAGATTTTCCGCTTCTTCACCCAGGCCGACGTCGAGGTGCAGGACTGCTACCACGACAAATACGGCCGGGTCTTCAAGCCGACCGAGATCAAGATGATGCTGACCGCTTTCTCCAACATGGAGACGGTGCACATCGCCGCCTACTCGCACCTGCTCGACACCATCGGCATGCCCGAGAGCGAATATTCGGCCTTCCTCCAGTATAAGGAGATGAAGGACAAGCACGATTACCTCTCGACCTTCGGAGTCGACAGCGACGAGGACATCGCCCGCACTTTGGCTATGTTCGGCGGCTTCACCGAGGGGCTGCAGCTGTTCGCCAGCTTCGCCATGCTGATGAACTTCCCGCGCTTCAACAAGATGAAGGGCATGGGCCAGATCGTCAGCTGGAGCGTGCGCGACGAGAGCCTGCACTGCGAGGGCATCATCAAATTGTTCCACGCCTTCGCCAAGGAGCGCGACTGCTACACCCCCGCGGTCAAGAAGAGCATCCGCGAGGTCTGCTACCATACCGTCGATCTCGAGGACGCGTTCATCGACCTCGCCTTCGAGCAGGGCCCGGTCGAGGGCATGACCGCCGACGACATCAAGATGTACATTCGCTACATCGCCGACTGGCGGCTGGGCCAGCTTCACCTGCCGCCGATCTACAAGGTCAAGGACCACCCGCTCCCTTGGCTCGCGCCTTTGCTCAACGGCGTCGAGCACGCCAATTTCTTCGAGACGAGGGCGACCGAATATTCCAAGGCCGCGACGCGGGGCAATTGGAACGAAGTCTGGGAGAATTTCGACAGGCGCCAGAAAGCGAAGGGCGACGCTGCCAACGACGGCGCCAGCGATGCTGGCGGCGACGGCGAGGACATGTTCAAGCATGCAGGAATAGCAGCAGAATGACCTATTCCGGCATCCGGGCTGGCGAAGCCGGCTTCAAGGCTCCAGCGGCGCGCTCGCGTCGCTGGAATGCCGGCGTAGGTGTCGCGGCGGAGTAGTATGAAGGGAACCAAACACCCTATCGTCTATGATGCGCGAGCAGTTGCCAATTTCATTTTGGATTTGGCGGACCGCGACGCGGTGAAGCTCACGCAGATTTCACTTCTGAAGATCGTGTATTTTGCACACGGTTGGTATCTAGCTACGAAGCGGCGGCCCTTAGTCACCCAACCCATTGAAGCTTGGGAATTCGGGCCCGTAATCAAAGTCGTGCGTGATGCATTCAAGGATTTTGAGGGGCGCCCGATCACTAAGCGAGCAGAGCGATTGATTCTGCAAACGGGCGAGCTGCAAGTCGTGCCGTCTGACCTTTTACCTGAAGACGCTCAGTTCGTCGAAGACGTCTACAAACATTACCGGCAATTCGACGCATGGGAACTGTCCGGCATCACCCACGAGCGAGGCTCCCCGTGGGATCGTGTTTGGAACCCAGCCGGTGCGTCAGGGAGGCTCGGTTTACGAATTCGCAACGACGAGATCGAGGCTCATTTCTTAGAAATCGCTGCACGAGGGCCGGCGCATTAGCGGAAGGACTTATCATCGATGGCTAGCATTCTGCTCATGAGCTTCCTGGACGTGGCTCGGTCCTTAGGGACCGAACCGCTAAAGGCCACGCCCGAACGCGTGTGCGCGTTTATCAAAACGGAATTTGCTCGGCGTGGTGGCGCATTCAATTACAACAGCTCGATCAACGCACTCTACGACCTATTCCGGGGCGGCAGCAGTTTAGATGACGCCGAAGCTTACTGCATGTCGCACGGCGCGCCAGCGGGGTTCAAACCAAATGTTGAAGCCGTGCGCCTAGCTGGCGCCTACGCAGTGGCCAATCGGTCTCGGTGTTACAAGACGCCCTTTTCGGCCGTGCCCGTTGGTCGTCTATCGAACGACCGAACCGCTTATATGGCCATCAAAGCGCCACTCGTACGCGTTGCGGACGAGCAGGCATACGTCGTCGTCCCTGGATTCCGAATGGGTCATCGACCGATTGACACCGAAATCGATGTAGCTGCCTCATTCGCACTCGCGCATTTCGGCCGCGACGATTTCAGCGAAGCGGACTTCGAGTATTTGTACGCCGGACCTGGCGATGGGGGACGCGTGCTGCAGGTTTACCATGGTCGAAACAGGCAAATTTTCGACCTGGACACCGTGGATTCCCTGCTCGACATCTACGTTCGAGGCCTCGAACTCGCAGTTCAGCAGGGCGCTCACGCAGAGTCCCCAAACTTCCGTGGCTACAAGGTTATCGACGACGACCAACTAGGACTGCGCTGGTAGCTGACTCGTAGTTGGCTCTTGACGTTACCTACCAAATACACACGAATGGCACCGCCGAATCGTCGAGCGAAAGCTGGGGGGAACGGCCATGTCTCTGATACTCAAGTACGAGGGTCTCGACGCTGACGAGCACCGTTTGGATGCTCAGTTCGGCGGAGAGTCACTAGCAGGGATTGGTCACGGCCTAACCCTCATCTCGCATTACGCGGCAACTGCAACCGTTCGTCAGCGCGCGCCATATTCAGAGGAAACCCGGTTCTACTTCGTTGGAAGCCGACAGGGGAGTCTCGACTGGCTTCTGCAAGTCGTGATCAGCAACCCAGACGCCGTGATGGTGGGCCTCGGCGTGAATGGGGTAACTGAGTTGGTCAAGTACGTTTTCTCGCGAGCCATAGGGAAGACTCCGAAGATCACGAATCCTGCCGTGGCGTCTCTAGACAAGGATCGGTCAGGCGATCTTGAAGCACTAGTTGAAGCAGTAGAGCCCGCTTTGAAGCGAGGACATCGCGTCATTGGCGAAAGTGTGCGGCAGATCACGATCATCAACGGAAGCAACAATCAAGTGATGGTGGGGTTCGACGCTAAATCGAAGGCGTATCTTGAAGAGGACGTGGACGCCGGCACAGACACTCAGGATGTCTCGGTCGCATCGTTAAACGTCAACTCGAAGCATGGCAGAGTCTACTTCCACGACCTGAAGCGAACTGTCCCATTCAAAATCGATCGCGACGCGACCCTTCGCACGATTACGCAGCTATCCCGAGCCTTACATTATTACGCTCGGAAGACCGGTCGCCGCGTGAATATTAAGTTCACGCGAATTGAGGCCAGCGATGGTCGGCTTAAGCGTATCCTGATTCACGACGCTAAGCATCTTACGGAAGACGACGTTTAGCCCCGGGCCGCCCGCTCCCATATTCCGCGCGCCGCCGGCAGTATCCTACCCCGCAAGATCTTCTCCATCGCCTTGCCCTGGCGAGCTCGTCGATCAGCTTGTCGAGATAGTGATCTACGCCGTCGGGTGGCAGGAGTTGACCAAAGACAAAAAACTTCTGTCCTACACCCAACGTAGCCTCACGCACCTCACCGGCATGCGTGCGGCCATGATCGGGCTATAACCCAATCGACGTCATGAAGAGCAGCCCGAATTTTCCAGTATTGCGGTAACGAATTTCGGTTTCGCCAGCGGGAAGCGGTTGATCCTCAACAATCCCGTTGCCGAGCGTCCGTACGTTGGGATCGAGCACCAAACCGAGCCCGAAATTGAGTTTAGTTCCAGCGGCGCCAGTGGGAACGTTGACCATCATACCGGCGCCCAGCGAGTCGATGAGCTGTTCCTTGCTAAACTGGGCACCGAGGAATGGCCCCGCCTTCACGTCCTTGCCGAGGTCCCAAAGGGGAGCATGAACATCAAACATGGGCCGGATGGAGGTATTGCTGTCGCGATTCACGCGAACCACGCCGTTAACGAGCGTCGCATCCTCAACTCTCGGCTTGTCGCCGAAATCCATCACCACGGCGGCGCCAAAGCCGGGCTTGATTTGAGCCAGCGCGGGCTGTGCCGCAACGACTAAAATCGCGGCTGCAAAATACTTCACGTTTCGCACAGAATGCATAGAACGACCCCCCTATTACGCCCACTCACCGGGCTGGCGCTCGCGAACCGCCGAGCATCGCTGGAGTCGCCGTGGAAGAAGCTAGCTCAAATTTAACGAATGACAACAGCAGAGTACCCGCGGAATTAGGTTTTTTGGTTCCCGACGTCCCTCAGCACCACCCACCCCTCAGCCCGCCGAAATATCGCCGCGCCAACCCGCTCTCGCGCATCTCGGCGGCGATCGACTGGCTGCTGCCATCGGGCAAAGTGCGGCGGACCAGCCGCAGGTCGCGGCCGTAGCGGTCGGTCCGGCCGTAGAGCGGGGCGACCATCTCGAACGGGCCCTGGTTGAGCAGCGCCTGCAAGCCGCTGGTGGCGGCTTCGGCCTGCAGCGCCTCTTCGGGGCATTGCGCCGCCACCTCGGGCGCGTCGATGCCGATGATCCGCACTTTGCGCTCGCCGAGCTTGAACGTGTCGCCGTCGATCACGCAGGCATGGCCGCGCCCCGGCCCGCAACGCGTGAAAGATTCCGCGACTTGCTCCCGCTCGGTCGTCAGGAAGCCCGGCGGCTCGATCAGCGCCGGGTCCATCCCGACCCAGATTCCGGCGAGGATCGCGGACAGTGCGAACGGCCGGGCAGCGAACAGCAGCGCGCGCCCTCCTCGGCGCTTAGGCTCCGGCCAGAAGCGAATCCGCTGCCCCGGCTCGAACTCGTCGAGACCGCGCAGCCTTCTCCTGCGATATCGCGTGACCTTGCCCACTGCTCGGGAGAGTGCCGCCAAACGCTGACGGCGTCACGGGGCAATCGCCCGCCTTTACCCTTCCGCAACCCCGCAGCGGCGACAAGACCGCATGGGCGCAAAGGCCATCCTCGTTTCGGCGGTCATGCTGGGCGCGCTCGCCGGCTACGCCTGGTCGGCGCTGCCGCAGGCACGGCCGGCGCCCGGAGGCGAGGTGGAAACCAGGGTCCCGGAGCGATCCACGGCGACGATTATCATCGATCCCGGCGACGATGCCGATGACCGCGAATGGGCTGCCCGCGGCGACGGGTTGCCAGCCGCCCGCCCCGGCCGTCCGGTTCCGGCACCCCGCTCCGTCGCGACCCAGGACAGCGTCTATTATTCGGGCTGCAACGAGGTGCGCGCCGCCGGCAAGGCGCCGCTCCATGCCGGTGAGCCGGGCTATCGCAGCGGCCTCGACGGCGACAGTGACGGGATCGCCTGCGAGCCCTATCGCGGCCGCTGACGATCCGTTGGGGCAAAAGCCTATTTGCTTCCATAATAGGAATTGGTCGGTCAGGCTGGGGCGATCCCGGGCCGAGCGCCCGGGACCCGGCTCTTTCGCCCTGTCGATCCAGCGCTCCGCTGCGCAGCGCCCGCCTGGCGGTGCCGCCGGCCGGCCACGCCGCGCCGAGCCGCTTAAAGTCACAAAAATGGTCGTCGTCTACGGGACATTAGGGACTTTAAGCGTCCGGCAGGCTCACTTGCTGGTGTAGTCGCTAAAGCCGATGATGATGATGGCGATGGCCAGCGCGAACGACAGCACGCCGATCACCACCACCCACGCCTCGCGCTCGGTCGGATAGGGGTTGACCGCCTTTTGCGCCGGAGCCGGCGCCGGCGGGTCGCGGCGGATCCGCGACGGCCGCGGCGCGCCGGTCGGACGCAGCTCGACGGTCGGCTTGCCAAAGTTCCACTGCCTGCTCACGCGATCGGTGTACGCGGGGCGCCTTACAATTCGGTTAGCGCTTCACCCCGGCTGCGCGGCGCCGGCGACCGGCACGGCCGCGCCGAATTCCAACCCCGGATGAACGCGACGTAGTTTGCAGTTCATGGAGCAGGGAGCGGTCGCGGCTCGTTTTCATCGGCGAGGGTAAACAGATTCAGGAGAGACCCATGCGTTATTCGACCCGTTTCCTCGCGCTCGGCGCGGCCTTTGCCGCCGGCCCGGCGCTCGCCCAGGTCAATGTCGGGGTCGGCGGCCAGGCCGATGTCGGAGTCAACGTGGGAGTCGGGGTCGACCCCGCCCCTGTCGTCGATCGCGTCACCGGCACCCTCGACCGCACCGTCGACACGCTCGACCGGACGGTCAACCGGACCGTCGCCCAGGACCTTCGAATCGCCACCAGGGCCGACGTGCGCGCCGGCGCCGAAGTCCGCGACAATCGCGGCAATCGCGTCGGCACCGTCCATTCGGTGCACGGCGACATGGTCATGGTCGTCCGGGGCAATCGCGCCCTGCACGTGCCGCTCGCCGCGCTCTACCGGGGCAGCCGGGGGCTGGTGACCAGCCTCAGCCGGGCGGAGATCGAGGCCGCCGCGGCGGCGCGCGCCCGCGGCCAGGTCCACGGCAGCACCCGCAACTGACGGACGCGGCATTCCACCACTCCGGCACTTCCGGCGCTCCCGCTCGCCCGGGGGCGCCGGCGGTCACCGCGAGAGCGGCCCCAATCATTGCCGTTCTAAAATGGGCCATTTTCCCGCCAAGTTGGCGAAAACCCCGATTAGCGCTTCATCCCCCCGTCGTGCTTTGATACGGCCCACAAGCGGTGGAGCCTTGGCGCTGTCAAAGGGGTGGCCTTTGTTAATGAAAAACGAGATAAAAAAAACTTACCGAAAGCCACATGTCCGCAAACTCAACCTGACGATAGAAGAGCATGATCGGCTCTTCCCGGGCGTCAAGATCAAAGCGGAACAAGCTTCGGGCGAGCGGTGAAGATCCCTGACGCGGAGCGTCGCACTGCCAGAATTACGCTCGCATGCAATATTTACCAGGCGAGGCTCGATCGAGTCCTGTTCTTCCGCCAGTCGCTGTTCGGCGATTACGGTTGGGATGCGCTTCTTGCGATCTATGTGTTCGGAGCAGCCGGATACACGTTGAGCGCGGGTGAATTGTGCAAGGCAACTTGCGACACTTCGCTGACGTCCGCGCTGCGCATGCAGCGAAGGTTGAGCGATCTCAAGCTGGTGCGGCGGGTAACCGACCCCAACGATGCCCGGCGAGTGTTGATCGAGCTCACTTCGGAAGGGCAGAAGAAGCTCGAGGATTATCTCGACCATATCCTCGACCGGCACCTGGCCCCGGCGCATAGCGACATGCCGCCACCCTACGTCTTGCTGGACCGGCTGCGCGAAACCGTGACCGGCGGTTGAATCCGCCCGAATTGGGCGTCGCGCGGATTTCCGTCTATTCCTTCGACCGCTCGAGCCATCCGGGCGGGGCCGTGCCGAGCTCGCGTTGCGGTGGCTCGCGTTCCGTCGGAGGATGGCCGCTGCGCGGCATCGCAACCAGAGCGATCGCCAGCGCCAGCAGCGCCAGCCCGGCAAGCAGAGCGACGAAGGGCAAGGTCGACAGCATCAATCGCGGCTCCTCGGGCTGGGTTCGCGGGCGCCGTTGCGCCGGCCGCCGCCGGCTGCGGCGCAAGCTCAGCAGATAATCGTCGATCCGAGCCCAGGCTCGCGGCAGCGGGTCCGGCCGCGGCGGCCGCGACTCGCGCTCGTCCTCCCGTTCCATGCGTCACTCTTTGGGGAGCGGCCTGCCGCCTGCAAGGGCGAAATACGGCTCCCCGGGCGTTGTACGGCCATGCCGTCGAGCGTCATCCGCCGCTTCCACTACCGGCCAGAGGCCGCCGAGCTGCTGGTCGAATTCACCACCGGCCGCCGCTATCTTTACTGCCAAGTGCCGCCGACAGCGGCGGAGGCTCTGGCGTCCGCCTTCGCCAAGGGCGTGCATTTCAACCGCGAAATCCGCGGCCGCTTCCCGTTCCGCGAGCTGGCTCCGGTCGGCAGCGACGAGCCGCCGGAAATCTAGCGCGATCCGGTCGTGTCGCCCTGGGCGCTGCCCTGATCGCTGACCGGCCCGCCGGGTTCCTGCGCTCCAGCCTGATTGGCGCCAGGGGCGGCCTGGTCCGTCGCACTGTCCGCAAGCACCTCGGGATGACTGCCAGTGGCATTGAGCTCGGCTTCCTGCTGCGTCGGCGGCGATCCGCAGGCGACGAGCAAGGTGGCCGCAGCGGCAGGAATGAGCAAAGCGAAGCGGCGAGTCATGATTCCTCCCTGTCTTTGCCCTGCCAAGCGCGTCTCCGCGGCCAAAGGTTCCCGGGCCGAGCCGACAGGCCGGGGCGCGGAACCGCCTTGGCGACGGTTCGTTCGTTTCGCCGCGATAACAGGGTCAGCAGGGAGAATTCAGCCATGGTCGACGAACGCGACACCGACCGTACCGAGCGCACAACAATAGTGGAGACCGACCGCGGTGGCGGCGGCGGGGTGCTTGCCGTCGTCCTGCTGATCATCGTCGTTCTGGTCCTTCTGTTCCTGTTCCGCGACCAACTGGGATTCGGCGCGGCCGACACCGGCACCGACATCGATATCCCCGAACAGGTCGACATCAACGTCAACCAGAACTGACGACCGCTACAAGGACAGCGCGGGAAGGCGAGTCCCCGCGCCACGGGCGCGCCCTCCACTTGGAGGCGCGCCCGTTTGAATCTCCGGCGCCAAGGTTATAACCGGCCGCGATGCCAAACCAGCTAAGCTATGTGTCCGGCTTCGGCGGCCATTTCGAAAGCGAGGCGGTCGCGGGCGCGCTGCCCAAGGGCCGCAACTCGCCGCAGCGGCCGGCTTTCGGCCTTTATGCCGAGCAAGTGTCCGGAAGCGCCTTCACCGCGCCAAGACACGAGAACCGGCGAAGCTGGCTGTACCGGATGCGCCCCACGGCCGATCACCGGCCGTTCGAAAGATATGATGGCGCGCCCTTGTTCGGAGCAGCTGCCCCGGACATGCCGCTGGCGCCCAACCGGCTGCGCTGGGATCCTCCGGGCGACCTGCCCGAGGGCAGGGATTTCGTCGACGGCATGGTGACCATGCTGCACGCCAAAGTGCCGGAAGACCTCGAAGGCTGCGCGGTCCATGTTTATCGCGCCGACAGGAGCATGGAGCGGGTGTTCGCCGACGCCGACGGCGAGCTTCTGATCATCCCCCAGCAGGGCTCGCTCGAGATTCAGACCGAGCTTGGGCGCATGCACGTCGCGCCCGGTTCGGTGGCGCTGATACCACGCGGCATCAAGTTTCGGGTGCTGGTGACCGAAGGCTCGGCGCGAGGCTATGTCGCCGAGAATTACGGCCTGCCATTCCGCCTTCCGGACCTCGGGCCGATCGGCGCCAACGGCCTTGCCAACCCGCGCGATTTCGAAACCCCCGTCGCCTGGTTCGAGGACCGCGACGAGGAAACCGACGTCATCCAGAAATATCGCGGCTCGCTGTGGCGGACGAGCCTCGACCATTCGCCGCTCGACGTCGTCGCCTGGCACGGCAATTACGCGCCGTGCCGCTATGATCTGTCCCGCTTCAACGCAATCAACACGGTGAGCTTCGACCATCCCGACCCGTCGATCTTCACCGTGCTGACTAGCCCGAGCAACGTCCACGGCCGAGCCAATGCCGATTTCGTCATCTTTCCGCCGCGCTGGGCGGTTGCCGAGGACACGTTCCGGCCGCCCTGGTTCCACCGCAACGTGATGAGCGAAGCGATGGGCCTGATCGCCGGCGAATATGACGCCAAGGCCGAGGGCTTCGCTCCGGGCGGCCTTTCCCTGCACAATCTGATGAGCGGTCACGGCCCCGACCTCGACAGCTGGAAGAAGGCCAGCACCGCCGACCTCAAGCCGCAAAGGATCGAGGGCACGATGGCCTTCATGGTCGAGACGTGCTGGCCATACCAGCCGACCGCTTTCGCGCTCGATCGTTCGCAAAGCGACTACGACATGGCCTGGGCGGGCTTCCCCAAGGCCAAGCTGCCGTGAGCCGCCTCGACGAGAGCCACGACCCGTCGCGGGTGAGCTGGGTCGAAAGCGCCGCGGCGGGAAGCGACTTTCCGGTGCAGAACCTGCCGCTCGGAATCTTTTCGGAAGCCAAGGGGCGTCGCCGACCCGGGGTCGCGATCGGCGAGTATATTCTCGATCTCGGCGCCGTCGCGAACCTGCTCGACGAGGATTGGCGAAGCGACCTTGCGCAGCCGGTGCTCAACGCCTGGCTGGCTCGCGGCCCCCAGGCCCACAGCGAGCTTCGCCTGCGCCTGTCCGAGCTGCTGAGCGACGAGCGGTATCGCGACGATGTCGAGATGCATCTCATCGGCCAGAGCGAGGTGCACATGCACCTGCCCTGCCTGATCGGCGACTACACCGACTTCTACGTCGGCATCCATCACGCGACCAATGTCGGCCGGCAGTTCCGGCCCGACAATCCATTGCTGCCGAACTATAAATATGTGCCGATCGGCTATCACGGACGGGCAAGCTCGGTCCGGGCCAGCGGCGAGCCGGTCATCCGCCCCTGCGGTCAGCGCAAGCCGCCGGAAGCCGACGCTCCCGAATATGGTCCGAGCCGCCGCCTCGACTATGAGCTGGAGCTCGGCCTGTGGGTCGGCCGCGGCAATGCGCTTGGCGAGCCGATCCCGATCCGTGAGGCCCGCGACCATATCGCCGGCTATTGCCTGCTCAACGACTGGTCGGCGCGTGACATCCAGGCCTGGGAATATCAGCCGTTGGGTCCCTTTCTCGCCAAGAGTTTCCTGACCAGCGTCAGCCCTTGGGTGATTTCGGCACAAGCGCTGCTGCCGTTCCGCAAGCCGATGCCGCCAAGGCCGCAAGGCGACCCCGAGCCGCTGCCCTACCTGCGCGACGAGGCGGACAGCGCGACCGGCGCGCTCGCAATCCAGCTGGAAGTCGCCTTATCGACCGAGAGGATGCGCGAGGAAGGCCTCAGGCCGCACGTGCTGTCGACGGGCACCGCCGATGCTGCAATGTACTGGAGCGCGGCGCAAATCCTCGCCCATCACAGTTCGAACGGCTGCAACCTCCAGCCCGGCGACCTGATCGGCACCGGGACGCTGTCGACCGACCGCGAGGAGGGACTCGGCTCGCTGCTGGAGATCAGCCGCGGCGGCAAGCAGCCGGTCGAGCTGCCGAGCGGCGAGACGCGAAGCTTCCTCGAGGACGGCGACGAAGTGACGCTGCGCGCCTGGTGCGAAGCCGAAGGAGCGATCAGGATCGCTTTCGGCGAGTGCGTCGGGCGAGTCCAACCCGCTCCACCTGCCTAGGAGACCTTTGACGGCAGGAACATAGGGGCACGATTTATCGTTGTCTTGGTGCAACGATGACTGACAAGGCACGAAGTCCGAGCGGCCTGCAGGTCCAAGAAGACCGCGCGTGGCAGGAGAAATTCTGGAGCGCGCAGAGGGTCGGCTGGGTCGTGATGGCCCTGCTGGTGCTTGCCGCGCTGGCGGGCGCGACTGGCAAAGGAGGACCGGTCGCTTCGGCGAGCGCGCGGACGCCAGCCGGCATAATTGAATATCCGCGAATCGCCCGCTTGCAGTCGGACGAGAAGGTGACGGTGCGGCTGCCGCCATCGGCGTCTGGCGAAATCCCGGTCGAGCTTTTGCGGCCGTTCGCCGAGTCGTTCAGCATCGAATTGATCGAACCCGAGCCGTCCCACGTCGAAGCCACCGCAGATGGACAGCGCTTCATATTCAATGTCGGAAGTTGCGGCGGTGGCGAAAAGCTCATTGTCTTCCACGTGCGCGCGCGGCGAGCGGCCATGAACAGCCGCCTCGCTGTGAGGATCGGCGACGAACGGCCCGTGACCTTGGCAGTGACCGTCCTTCCATGAGGAGTTGGTGATGGAGAGCGTTCTGAGAGGCGCCGCGATCTACCTGATCCTGCTGGTCATCATGCGATTTTCCGGCCGCCGGACAATGGCCCAGATGACTCCCTTCGACTTCGTACTTCTGCTGATCATCGCCGAGACGACGCAACAGGCGCTGCTCGGCGAAGATTTCTCGATCACCAACGCGGTCGTTCTGATCGTCACGCTGTTCTCGATAGACATCGGTCTGTCGTACATAAAAAGGCTTTCGACCACGGCCGCCAAGCTGCTTGACGGCGTTCCGACGGTGCTGATGCGCGAGGGCAAGATCGACCGGCGGGCGCTCAAGCGATCGCGCATGGAAGAGAGCGACATTCTCGTCGCTGCGCGCAAGGATCACGGATTGCAAAACCTCGGCGAGGTCAAGCATGCAGTCCTGGAAGTCGATTCCGGCATCAGCATCATCCCCAAGGGGAAATGATCAGCCGGCCCCGACAGCCAGCTGGCGGCTCATCGCATAGAGCAGGTCGAGGCGCGGAGTCGCGATTCCGGCGCGCCGGGCGATCTCGACCGGCGCTCCGAGCAGGGCATCGAGCTCGATCGGACGGCCGGCCCCGACGTCCTGCAGCATCGAGGTCTTGAAGGCGCCGAGCTTCGCCGTCACCGCCATCCTGTCCTCGCCGCTTTCCGCGATCGGGCAGCCGATCGCTTCGCCCACTTGGGCGAGCTCGGCCATCGCCTCGAGCATCCATGAGCGGAGCTGGGGATCGCCGATCAGCCGGTCGGCAGTTGCCCGGGTCAGTGCCGACAGCGGGTTGAGCGTCGCATTGCCCCACAATTTGTACCAGATCGCGGAGCGGACGTCGGCGCTTGCCTCGCAGCCGATCCCAGCGCTGCCGAACAACGCAGCCAATGCTTCGACGCGATCGCTCGAGCCGCCAGCCGGTTCACCGACGATGAGCTTGTCGGCATGGTTGACGAGGATGTGGTTGGCCGCCGCGCGGCTGCACGAGGCGTGGACGACGCAGCCGACCAGCTGATCGAGCGGCAGGGCGGCGGCAATCCGGCCGCCGGGATCGACCGACACGAGGGGCTCCCCGGTAAACCACCAGGGCACGCCGTTGAGCATCGGCAGAATCAGCGTTTCCCGACCGATCAGCGGCCGCGCCGCCTCGGCCGCATCGGCAAGCGCCGGCGCCTTGACGGCGATGACGACGAGGTCCCGCCGCCCGAGCTCGTCGGCGGCGCCGCTCGCATCGACCAATACAGTCGCAATCGTCTCGCCGTCGCTGATCCGGAGCCCGCCGGTGCGGATCGCCACGAGCGTGGAGTCCCGGGCAAGGATGCTGACGCGATTGCCGGCCATCGCCAGTCGCGCCGCGACCCAGCCGCCGATTGCGCCGGCGCCGACGATGGTGATGGTTTCGAAACGCCGGTCGGTCATGACTGCGTCGTCCTCATGCTCGACCGTCCCGCGGACGGCCTGCGCCTGAGGGTGGTGCCGCTTGAGGGACTCGAACCCACGACCCCATCATTACGAATGATGTGCTCTACCAGCTGAGCTAAAGCGGCGCCGCTGCACGGAAGCCGCGCCCCTATCAGCGCCGTCGAGGGCAGGCAAGGGCGCGGCCAGCGCCCTGCCTAAATGGT
>DATLWK010000015.1:5000-357968 GCA_035576365.1 Sphingomicrobium sp.
TGCTCGATCCGCTCCATGCGATATTTGACCAAATCGCCGATCGAGACGATTCCGCGGATGGCCCCGTCCTCGACCACCGGCAGGTGGCGGATCCGCTTGTCGGTCATCAACGCGAGGGCGGAAAGGACATGGCGGGACGGCTCGACCGTGATCGCCGGCGCCGTCATCACCCGCGAAACCGGCCAGCCGAGCACCTCGCCGCCAAAGTCCTTGAGGCAATAGATGACGTCGCGTTCCGACATGATGCCGACGATCCGGCCGTCCTCGACGACCGGGAGGGCGCCGATTCGCCGCTCCCCGAGGATCGTCACCGCCCGGGCCACCGAGTCCTCGGCGGAAATGGTCGCCACTTCGCTGCCCTTGCCGCTGAGCACCGCCGCGATCGTCATCCCTGCCTCCCTGTCGCCGCTCGAACCTTGATAGTCCCACGCCTCGCGGCCAAAGGGAAGGCCATGCCGCGGCCCGACCCGCCTCCGCGCCTGCGCGCCTCCCATCTGCGCCATTTCCGGCGTGTGGTGAAGCTGCTTGCCCTATTCTCGCTGGTGATTGCGATGATCGCCGTCCTGCTGGTGGCAAGCGGCGACGAAGGCACGCACATCCACATGATGATCGCCACGGCCCTTGGAGTCGGGTTCATGGTCTTCCTGGGGACGGCGCTGATGAGCCTGGTCTTCCTGAGCTCGTCGAGCGGTCATGACGAGGAGGTTGCGCGCTTCGAGGAGGAAAAGCCGGAATGACCACGCTCGAGCGAGTGCCGATCCTGCGCGTCGTGCCGGGGCCGACCGACATCAACGCCAACGGCCACATCTTCGGCGGCTGGGTGCTGAGCCAGATGGACATCGCCGGCGGCATCGTCGCTTCCCACCGCGCCAGCGGCCCTGTCGCGACGGTGGCGATCGAGCGGATGGAGTTCATCGCCCCGATTCACCTGCGCGACCTGATCTCGGTGTACGCCACGGTCGAGCGGGTCGGGCGGACGTCGATGGGCGTGCGGATCGAAGTGGTCGCCCACCGCGACCGCGGCGCCAGCGAGGTCAAGGTCACCGAGGGGTTGTTCACCTTCGTCGCGCTCGACGGCAACCACCGGCCGCGCGCGGTCGACCCGCCCGAGCAGCTCGCCTGAAAACGGCGAAGCCCCCGACGCACTTTCGGCGAGGGCCCCCGTTCCGCCGATGAGGGGAACGGAACCGCTAAAAGTCGATCGCCGCCCTAGCAGTGAAGGAATCGACCCCGTACTTGCGCTCGTCGACGGGACGGGCAGAGGTCGGCTCGACGCTCGCCGCCTGCGGACCGCCGGTGATCTGCGCGTGCGCGTACTGAAAGTAGAAGCGCATCCAATCCTCCGGAATCCAGACGATGCTGCCGAGCAGGCCGAGTTGCTTGCCGCCGCGGCCGAGGTTCACCGACGGGGCCGACACGCCGGTCAGGAAATTGTTGGTGAAGCCGTTCTTGAGCTTGGCAGAGTCGAGATCGAGGTAATCGGCCCTGGCGTTGACCTGAACCGCGCCCCAGCCGCCCTTGCTGAAGGGATTAAGGACCTTGGTGCGGTCCCACAGGCCCCCTTTGTAGCCACGGGTTTCGCCGGTCAGGAAATAGCCGGCCTCGACGTAGCCGCCCCAGAAGGCCGGGTTCCCGCCAGGAACAAGGAAGGTTGAAGTCGGGAAACGGTCGAGCATGTCGCCACCGAAAGTGTCGCCGGCGGCATAAGCGCTGGGCCGCAGATACTGACCCTCCGCAGCGAGATGCAGTGATTTCATGATCGCCCCGAACTCCAGGCCGACGATGTCGTCGCTCTTCGCGGCAAAGGTTCCCGTATCGACGAACCGGACATCGGTGGTTTGGCTGAACGGCCGTGCCCGGTACCGGGCTTGCTGATTGGTGGACGGCGCACCTTGAGAGGCGGATGCAGTCGAGCCATTGTTCGACTGGAACTCGCGGTGCTGAAAATTGACGCCGAAGTGCAACTGCGAGCTGCCGAGCAGCGGCGAATAGACCGCTCGGGCGGCGCCGATCCAGCCGTCATTGTCGAACGTTGCGTCGATCGAATGGGCGGCGAACAGGCCGGCGTTCAACCTCAGATTGCCGGCATTGTTGACGATGCCAGCGGACAGGCCGATGCGCCGGCTATTGATGAACGCATCGTCAAAGGCGGCGCGCTCCATATAGGACAGGAAGCGCGAGCTCGACATTTGCTCGAGACCGTTGAGCGTTTCGTGGTTGCCGATCGACAGATTCCACGGGCGATTCTTCGGCGCATAGGTGATGATCACATCGCCAAAGCCGGTCGCGGCATTGGCGAAGTCCATTTCGAACTTATAGCCGAAGCCGCCAGGTATTGTCCCTTCCGCCCCGAGCCGGATTCGACGGGCGCGCGTGTTGAAGCCGAGGTTGCGGGTGACCAAAGCGTCGTTCGGATTTGTCACATAGCCGACGTCATACATCAGACGACCGCGCGGCTTGAACGACCAGCCGGACTCTTTGTCCTCCAGCTTCGGAGCGCCGCTCCAAGACGGTGTCGTTTTCACCATCGCCGCCTTTACGCCCTCGAGTGCCTCTTGCAGCGCCTCGACCTGCGCCTGAAGAAGAGCGATCTGCGCCTGGGCGTCCTCGATTCCGCCGGAGCCGGCGATGATTGCGTCGGCAGTAGCGTCCGAGGTGTCGGGCTCCTGCTGCTCCTGTGGAAGTTCCTGCGCCTGTATCGGAGCAGTTACAAAAATCGCGCCGCTGGCGAGCAGCGCCCCCATCATCAACTTGCGAGTCATATTTTCCCTTCCCCGCCTCCTTTGTCCGGGAGGCCCGAGCGCCGCCGTGGTCAACGGCGCTCTCGATCAGATTTCGCGATCAAGCTATTTTAGGCTTGCGAGATTGAGCGGCGTAAGCCCACGCGCGGCCTGCTGGCTCTTTGCCCGGACAGGCGCCGGAGAGGCGATCAGGCCATGCTGGGCGAGGTAGCCCCTGGGACCCATCGCGCTTTCCTTGGTCAGCTCAGCGACGAACGCACGGATTCCGGGAATGGCAGCCGCGTGGGCGTTCTTCACGTAGATGAACATCGGTCGCGAGCCCGGATATTTGAAATTGCTGATCGTCTCGTAACTTGGATCGACGCCGTTGATGGCGACACCCTTCAGGCTGGAACGATTCTCGTCGAGAAAGCTGTAACCAAAGAAGCCGATGGTGTTCGGGTTGGCCGCAAGCTTCTGGACGATGAGGTTGTCGTTCTCGCCGGCCTCTACGTAAGCGCCGTCCGAGCGAATGCCCGTGCAGATCTGCTTGAACTTATTTTCGTCGCTCTTCTTGAGTGCCGCCATCGAGGCATTGGCCTCGCATGGAGGCGTGAGGATCAGCTCGTGGAGCGAATCGCGCGTGCCGCTGGTCGTCGGCGGGCCGTAAACCCGGATGGGAATCGCTGGAAGCTTCGGGTTGACGTCCTTCCATGTTTTGGCGCTGTTCGGCTTGCCGAACGGCGTCTTGGCGATGGCCAGATAGATGTCGCGCTGCGTGAGGCCGCTGATTGCGCTCGACCTGGCCGTCGCCACCGCCAGTCCGTCGAGGCCGATCTGAATTTCGGTCACCTGGGTCACGCCGTTGGCGGCGCACAGCTTGGCCTCGGATGCCTTGATCCGGCGCGAGGCATTGGAAATGTCCGGAAAGCGAGCGCCCACCCCGGCGCAAAACAGCTTGAAACCCGCGCCCGTGCCGGTCGATTCGATGATCGGCGTTCCGAGCTTGGGATTTGCCTGGGCGACCCGCTCCGCGACCAACTTGGAAAATGGATAGACCGTGGACGAACCGACGGCGCGCATCTGCGAGCGCGCATCCGCTGTGGTGGATATGGTGAGCGCCATCACCGCTGTCGCGGCGAGGCCAATGGTCTTGAGCTGCATCTTGCCTCTTCCCCTTGCGCGGAACGGAACTCGTCCGCTGCAGTGGGGGAGTAAACGGCAGCTACGACAGTGGCGTGACTCGACTTTTGCGCTTTTGTGACGAAGGCAAAAGGGCGGCAGACCTTTTGGTCAGCCGCCCTTCATGATCGGGTGGTGAGGACTATCAGGCGGCCGGGGCGATCTCCGCCTCGCCGTCTTCGGCGCGCGGTCGTCGCGTCCGGCGGCGTGGACGCGCCGCTTCCTGCTCCTCGCCGTCGGTCTCTTCGCGGCCGATGGCCGGCGGCAGAACCTCGAGTGGAATTCGCTCGTCTTCCTCGCCGCCGAAGGTGGCGGCTCCGTTACGTTCGCCACCGTTGCCCGGGCGTCGGTCGCGATCGCGATCGCGATCACGTTCGAAGCGGCGACCGCGGTCGCGGCGCTCGGGCCGCTCCGATCGCTCGTCGTCCTGGCCGTCGCCGCCCTGGTCCTCGGCGGAGTCGGCGAGATCCTCGTCGCCGTCCTCGTCGTCGAGGTCCTCGCCGCGGGCTCGCCGCTGCTCCTCGTAGCGGGCACGGCTTTCCCCGAGAATGCGGTGATAATGTTCCGCATACTGGAGGTAATATTCGGTCTGGACGCGGTCACCGGCGAGCTGCGAATCGCGCGCCAGGCTCTTGTACTTTTCAAGCAGCTGGGCGGCATTACCGCGCTGCCTATTGTCCTGACGGTTGCCCGGTTGTCCGCCGAGGTTCTGCCCCCGCTGGCCGCCACGGCCGCGACGGCGGCCGCCCTGTCTGTTGCTGATCAAATGCCTTACTTCCCTTACAAAGAAGCCTGCCCCTCTTGCCTGGACGGGCAGGCCGGCGCCAAGCGCGGGTCTGACCCTCTCCGTTCCAAGCAGCGCCTAGCGCCGAGTAACGGCCGATTGCGGTCGGGGGTAGGACGGATGCGCTCGGCTCAAATGTCATGGAGCGGACCCGGTCCTGTTGGCATGATGTAGTGGCGATTTGCGCCAATTCCAAGTTATTTCGTTCAAACCCAAGTTAGCAGCAGGGCTCGGTCGCGCCCGGCAAGGTCCTGCGCAATTCGTCCGCCCAGCCCGTCGCGGGCGAGCAGCTCGAGCACGGCGTCCGCCTGATCCGGGCCGATTTCGACGGCCGCCAGGCCGCCTTGCTGCAGCAGCCGGGGGATTTGGGGCCCGAGGGCGCGATAGGCTTCGAGACCTTCGGTCCCGGCGAACAGGGCCTCGCCCGGCTCGAACTCGCGAACGCCCGTCCCGATCTCCGCCCCCTCGGCGACATAGGGCGGGTTGCACAGAACGAGGTCGAAACGCTCGTCAATCCCTTCGGCCCAATTGCCGAGGCGAAGGTCGGCACGGTCCTCGAAACCCAGGCGCCGCGCATTGGACGCCGCGTAGGACAAGGCCCGCCGGGACACATCGACCCCAATTCCGCTCGCGTTCGGCCAGACGTCGAGCGCCGCGAGCAGCAACGTACCCGGCCCGGTTCCGAGGTCGAGGATCCGGCGCGGACGGTCGGTCCCTTCAAAATGCTGGATCGAGCAGGAGATCAGCACCTCGCTGTCCGGCCTCGGCACCAGCACGCCCGGGCCGACGTGAAGGTCGATGTTCCAGAAGGCGCGGCGGCCGGTGATATAGGCGATTGGCTCGCCGGACTTGCGCCGGTCGACCATTTTCCAGAAGCGGTCCGGCACCCTGCGGTCCGGCGGAGAAAGCAACAACCGGTCACGGTCGACGTGCAGAGCCTCGGCCATCAGCAGCTCGGAATCGAGCCGCGCCGTATCGCTGACCTTTTCGAGCTGGCGCGACGCGTCGGCGATCGCCCGGAAGATGGGCTTCACGCGTCCTCCAGCCCAGCGAGCCTTTGCGCCTCATCCTCGGAAATCAAAGCGTCGATGAGCTCGGCCAGGCCAGACCCTTCGAGCACCTCCTCGAGCCTGTGAAGCGTGAGGTTGATGCGATGATCGGTGACTCGCCCCTGGGGGAAATTGTAGGTGCGGATGCGCTCCGAGCGATCTCCCGAGCCGACCATCGACTTGCGCGCTCCGGCGCGCTCGCTTTGCAGGCGTTCGCGTTCCATTTCGAACACACGCGTGCGGAGTACTTTGAGCGCCTTCGCCTTGTTCTTGTGCTGCGATTTTTCGTCCTGCTGAATGACAACGAGGCCGGTCGGAAGGTGGGTGATCCGGACCGCGCTGTCGGTGGTGTTGACCGACTGGCCGCCCGGACCGGACGAGCGATAAACGTCGATCCGCAACTCCTTTTCGTCAATCTGGATGTCAACATCCTCGGCTTCGGGAAGGACGGCCACGGTCGCCGCCGAAGTGTGGATCCGACCGCCGCTTTCCGTCACCGGAACGCGCTGCACGCGGTGGACCCCGCTTTCGAACTTCAGCTTGGCGAACACGCCTGCGCCGCTGATCGAGGCGATCGCCTCCTTGTAGCCGCCGACCTCCGACGGGCTGGCCGAAATCAGCTCGAAGCGCCAGCCCTGTTCCTCGGCAAAGCGCTGATACATGCGCAGCAGATCGCCGGCGAACAGGGCCGCCTCGTCGCCGCCGGTGCCGGCGCGAACCTCGAGCATCGCCGCCCGTTCGTCGGCGGCGTCGCGCGGCAGAAGCTTGACCGCAAGCGCCCGCTCGGCGTCGGGAAGCTTGTGCCGGATTTCCTCGGCTTCAACCGACGCCATTTCCTTGAGCTCGGGCTCGGCGGTCGGATCGGCGACCAGCCCGCTCAGAACGTCGAGCTCGGCGCGCAGCCGCCGGACCTCGCGGGCGGCCGCGGCGACCGGCTCGATCTGCGCATATTCCTTCGACAACCGGACGAATTCGTCAGGGCCAAGGTCGCCGCGCGCCAGCGCGTCGGCAAGCTCATGCTTCTTCGCCTCGATCGAGGCGATTCGTTCCGGCGAAATTCGGGTCACGCGCGCAAGGCCTGCGCCAAAGCGGCGAATGGCACCGGCCGCTGCTCGCCCGTCGCAAGCTCCTTGAGCTGGACCTCGCCACGGTCGAGTTCGTCGTCACCAAGGATGGCCGCGCAGCGGGCGCCGGCGGCATCGGCCCGGCCGAGCCTCTTCTTCATATTGCCCCGATAGGCCATGTCGGCGGCCACTCCGGCGCGCCGGAGCTCGGCTAGCAACCGGACGGCCTCGGCCTCCGCCCGCGCGCCGAGAGGGATCAAAACGACATCGGGCGTCTCCCGGACGGGATCACCGATCATCATCGCGAGACGCTCGATGCCGGCCGCCCAGCCGACCGCCGGCGTGTGCGGGCCGCCGAGCGCCTCGATCAGGCCGTCGTAGCGGCCGCCGGCGATGACCGCGCCCTGCGCGCCCAGCCGGTCGGTGACGAACTCGAAGGCGGTGTGGCGGTAATAGTCAAGGCCGCGGACCAGTCGCGGCGCCCGCTCCCAGCGGATTCCGGCAGCATCGATCCCGGCGGTGACCTCGGCAAAGAAGTCGGCCGCTTCGCGAGTGAGGAAGTCATCGATCACCGGGGCGCTGTCGACCACCGGCCAGTCCTGGTGCGCCTTGCTGTCGAGGATCCGCAAGGGATTGCGGTCGAGCCGCGCGCGGCTGTCCTCGCTCAGTGCCGCGGCGTGGGCCGAGAAATGTTCGAACAAGGCCTCGCGCCAGGCGTCGCGAGTCTCGGGGTCGCCGAGGGTGTTGAGCTTGAGCACCGCTGTTTCGCCGAGGCCGAGCTCCTTCAGAAGCTGGTCAGCGAAGGCGAGAAGCTCGACGTCGGCGGCCGCCTCTCCGGCGCCGATCACCTCGGCGTCGAGCTGGTGGAACTGCCGGAAGCGTCCCTTCTGCGGCCGCTCGTAGCGGAATGCGGGGCCATGGGTCGCGACCTTCAACGGGGCGAACTGCTGCCAGCCTTCAGTCAAATAAGCGCGGCAAATGCCGGCAGTGAACTCCGGCCGGAGCGTGACCGACTCGCCGCCGCGGTCCTCGAACGAATACATTTCCTTGGAGACGACATCGGTGGTTTCGCCGAGCGATCGTGCAAAGACGGCGGTGCTTTCGAGGACCGGCACCTCGACCCGTTTGAAGCCGAACAGGCGGCGAACGCGATCGAACGCCGCGACCACCATCGCCAGGCGGTCGGCGTCTTCCCCAATCAGGCTCTGTGTCCCCCGGACCGGCTGCGGCGTCGCCATCACCGCGCCCTTGCACATTTTTTTGGCGCTGGGAAAGCGGCAGCGGGCTCAGAGCTATTGCGGCTGGGCCGGCTGGGGGGCGCCCTGCTGCCGCCTCGGCTGCTGCTGGCGGAAGAAGCGCGGTGGCGGCAGGAACAATTTGCGGAAAGTGATGCTGACGTTTCTTCCGAGCGGATCGAGCAGGTCGGGCTGGTAGCCGAACGGCACCACGCCGGCGGCGTCGCGCACCCGGGGCTTGGAATCGAGCAGATTGTTGACCTCCAGCCGCACCGAGCTGCCGCGCAGCCAGGGGTGCCGGCTGACCAGGTCGAGCCGCTCGCCGAGGTTGGCGAACAGCCTGAGGTCGAAGGTCGCGACCGGCGAGAAGCGCAGGGATTCCCCGACGGCGGTGTCGACCCGGGTGCCGCTCCGCCAGTTGGCGGCGATGCGCGCGCCGAGCCCGTTGTTCATCCAGCCGCCCTGGGCTTCGACCTCGTGCCGCGGCCGTCCGCCGAACTGGCCGACGGCTTCGCCGCCCAGATAATCGAGCCTGGGCAAGCCTTCGCGGATGGTCACCTCGTCGGCGAGATTGACGCTGTGGGTGAGCGAGAAAGTGAGGCGGCCGCCCTGGCCGCCGCCGCCGAACATCCCGCCGCCGGGGCCGCCACCCCCAAAGCGGAAGCCCCCGCCCTGGCCGCCCTGGCCGCCGACGCGGGGACCTGGCTGTCCCTGCCCCGCGCCCTCGGCACCCTGCGGCCGCTGCGGGAGCGGGACCCCGGCAGCCGCGGCGCGCTCGCGCAGCCGCTGCAGGGTTTCGGGGGATGGCGGGGTCGAGCGCAGCGGCCGGGTGAAGTCGAAGCCCCAGCGCAAGGTATCGCGGCGGGCGCGGTCGAAATTGACCGGCCGGAGGTCGACGGCGATGAGCTCGCCCTCGTCGTTGCGGACGAAGCGGTCGGGGAAGGCTGTTTCGAGCGCGGCGCTAGCGCCGGGCAAGCTGGCCACCGGCCGGTCGAGGCGCGAGCGAACATATTCGGCGCGCAGGCGAAGGTCGGTTTCCTCGAGCAGCCGCCAATTGCCGCCGAGCTTGAGCACGTTGCGCTGGTCGGCCAGCAGGTCCGGATTGCCGCCGGTAGTTGCGGTGACAAGCACCGTCTCGCCGCGAGTGAAATCGAAGATTCGAGAGCCGGGGGTTTCGAGGATCGGGTCGCCGAGTTGCTGGACGCCGGGCGCGCCTTCCTCGCGAGTCCAGCTGGCGATCAGGTTGAGCCGGTCGGCGGGCGACCAATTGGCTCCGGCGCCATACGTCAAGAGTGTGCCGAAATCCGACAATTGCTCGAGCTCGGCATTGGCGTTGAGCGTCAAATTGCCGAGCGCCCCGAAGTCGCTGTCTCGGCGGGAAACGGGCAGGTCGAAATTGGCCGAAGCCGAGCCGGCGGTGCGGCCGAGCGAATTGGCGCTGGAGACGCCGAAACGCTGGCGCTCGCTATCGAGATGCATGGCGCTCGCGCCAATGCGGAACGTCGCGCCGGCATCACCCGCCGGCAGAGCAAACAATCGCCCGTTGGCGGTGACATTCGCGGTTCCAGTCGAGCGATTCGTGCGTGCGCGATCCGTCATCGATTCCGTGCGATCGGTCTCGGTGACGCTGCGGACGAATTCGCCGTTGCCGGTCGCCGACCAGCGCCAGCCGCCGCGCATCCAGTTGAGTGCGAAACCGGCGCCGGCGCTGTCGCTCGAGGTTTCGCGCTCGAGTGTACCGAGGAGGGCCTCGTCCAACCCGATCAGCGAGCGGCCCTCACTATGCTCTAGCTCGCCATTGATGGTCGCCGAGACATCGCCGAGCACTGTCCGATTGAGCGTGGCGCCGCCCCTCACCAATCGGCGCGAACCAAGCAAGGAGCGGGCGGTTCGCGGGTCGCGGGCCCCAGGCTCGAGCGGCTCGCGAAGATCGATATCGCGCTCCGCCTCGGTCAGCATGCCGTTGCCTTCCGCTCGCAAGTTGATCGTCGTCCTGCCGTTTTCGCCGATCATCAGGCGGGTGAGGTCGATATTGCCGCCGGAATAGCCGCCCTCGGTCGCGACGCGCGGCTGGACCATTGCCACGGTCGAGCGGAATCGCGGCCGGAGGACGATGTTCACCACCCGCTGGTCGGCGCGATAGCCATATTTCAGCGCCACCTCTTCCGGCAGCACCTCAACCCTCAGGATCGCCTCGGTGGGGATATCGCGAAGCTCGCGGAAGCTGGAAACCCGCTGGCCGTCGAGCAGCATGATCGGCCGCCCGCCGCCGCGGCCGCGCGCGCTGCCGATCTGCGGGGCGAGGGCTTCGAGGAGCTCGTTGATGCTGGTCGCGCCGGTCGCCCGGATGTCGCGCGCGTTGAGGACGTTCTCGGGCGGGATGTCACCGATCACGAGGCCGCGGCGCTGACCGGTGACGACGATCGCGTCGTCATCCTCGTCGAATTCGTCCACCGGCTGCGCGGCTGCGGCAGCCGAAGCGGCAGCTCCCGTTTCCGGGCCAGGCGGCGCTGCGCTCGTTGCGTCCTGGGCCCGGGCCGGCGCAACGAGGCCGATCATGAGGATGGTCGAAACGAGCAGGCTGCGGCGGACGGTCATCATCACCCTTCTGGTTTTGGCTTCACGGGCAGGTCCTGCTGGTGGTCGGAAGTTGAACCTGTAATGTATCGTTCCCCTGCTTCGACGAACGGGAGTCCCACACGGATGAACGGCAAGATTGCGATTGCCATCGCGCTGCTGGTTGGCGGCTGCGCCGGCACCCCCGAATCGATCGAGCGGCGGTCGGTGCCGAGCGGCGACGCCGCGCAGTCGGAGATGGGAACGCGGCTGGCACTGGCGATGGTCGAGCGGCACAATCCGCGTCTCAACGCCGTGATCGCGATCGATCCGACAGCCATCGACCAGGCGCGGGCGATCGATGCGCGAACCGACCGCGGTCCGCTCGACGGGCTGCCGGTACTGGTCAAGGACAATATCGAAACCGCGGGGCCGATTCCGACCACCGCCGGCAGCCTTGCGCTGGCAGCCAATGTCTCCGGCCGCGACGCGCCGCTGGTCGCGCGGCTGCGGCAGGCCGGTGCAGTGATACTCGGCAAGACCAACCTGTCCGAGTGGGCCAACATCCGCGACAATGAATCGATCTCCGGCTGGAGCGCGCTCGGCGGTCAGGTCCGCAACCCCTATGCGCTCGACCGCAACCCGTGCGGATCGTCGAGCGGTAGCGCCGTCGCGGTGGCGGCGGGGATCGTCTTATGGTCGGTCGGAACCGAGACCGACGGGTCGATCACCTGCCCGGCGGCGGTCAACGGCGTGGTCGGTTTCAAGCCGACCGTGGGCCTCGTCAGCCGCACCGGCATCATCCCGATCAGCGCCAGCCAGGACACTGCCGGACCGATGGCGATGAGCGTGCGCGACGCTGCCCTCCTGCTGACGGCGATGGCCGGAAGCGACCCGGCCGACCCGGCGACGGCCGAGGCTGACCGGCGAAAGGTCGATTATGCCGCCGCGCTCGACGCCGATTCGCTGCGCGGCCGGCGGATCGGAGTGATGCGCTTCAGCTCCGGCTTCGGCACCGACGAAGCCCTCGAGGCGGCGCTGGCCGTGCTCATCGGCCAAGGCGCACAGCTCGTTGAGATCAAAGAAGGACCGCGGCGCAGTGCCTATGGCGACGACGAGTTCAAGGTCCTGCTCACCGAGTTCAAGGCCGGGCTGAACGCGTACCTTGCAAACACTCCGCCGAGCGTCTCAACTCGCTCGCTGGCCGATATCATCGCTTTCAATCGCGCCCACGCGATCGCCGAAATGCCGCTGTTCGGCCAGGACATTTTCGAAGAAGCCGAGCAGATGAAGGGGCTCGACGACCCCGACTATCTGCAAGCGCGCGCGGCAAGCCTCAAGGCGACCGGCGAGGACGGAATCGACAAGCTGCTTCGAGAGTATCGCGTCGAGGCGCTCGTCGGACCGACAATGCCTCCTGCCTGGAAGATCGACGCGGTCAATGGCGATCAGATCTCGGGAGGCGGCGCCGGCGGGCTGGCAGCAGTGGCCGGCTATCCGCACCTCACGGTGCCTATGGGGTTGGTGAAAGGGCTGCCGGTGGGCTTGAGTTTCATCGGAGCGAAATGGTCGGACGCTTTGATCCTGTCGCTCGGCCACGCGTTCGAGCGGGCGCGCGGTCCGTTCCCGCTGCCGCATATGATCGAGTCGATAGAGGAGCGGCCCGATATCGCCCGGGCACTAGCGCCGGCTAGGCGGTGAGGCGGAGTCCCGCGATCGCCACTACGATCACCAAAATCAGCAGCATCCGCACGGTCGTCGCCGGCTCGCCGAACCAGAGCATGCCGACGACGACGGTGCCGACTGCGCCGATCGCGCCCCAGACCGCATAGGCCGTGCCCATCGGGATGGTCCTGGCCGCATATTCGAGCAAGGCCATGCTGATGCCCACGGAACCGAGGAAGGCGAGGGTCCAGGGGATGTTCTTAAAGCCGTCGACGAAGCGCAGCGCAGTGGTGAAGCCGATTTCGAACAGCCCGCCGAGGATCAACCAGAACCAGGCCATGTCTTTCTCCTACGTGGCGGCTTCGAGAGTCGGGCTCGCTTCCTCGGGGCGGCGAGCGGCGAGGAAGCAGCCGGCGATGATCATCGCCGCGCCGGCAAGCGTGAAGGGCGACACGCTCTCGGCGAAAAACAGCCAGCCGAACAGCGCTGCCCACAGGAAGCTCGTATATTCCGTGGCGGCGAGATAGCTCGCCTCGGCCCGGGCATAGGCCCAGGACAGGAGCAGAAGCGAGCTGGTCGCCAGCACCGCCGCGAAGAAAATATACGGCCAGTGCCCGGCGGGCGGCAGCGCGATCCCAACCAACGGCACCAGGGCCGCGAGCACGGCGGTGACGATCAGGCTCTGGAAGAAGGCGATCTCGTTCGGCCCGGCGACGAGCGCCTGGCGGCGCATGAGGATGATGTTGAGTGCATAGCAGACCGCCGAGGCGAGGATGGCGAGGCTGCCGATGGTCGCTTCCCGCCCGAGGTCCGCCTGCGCCTGGCCGATGAAGATCACCATCACGCCGCAAAAGGCGAGGAGCGAGGCGGCGACGGTGCGCTTGCCGACCCGCTCCTTGAGCAGGGCGGCCGCAAGGTAGAGCGCGATCAGCGGCGCGATGAAGGCGAGCGCGATCGCCTGGGCGAGCGGCACCCGGCCGAGGCCCCAGAAGAAGAGGAAGCCCATCACCGTCGACAGCAGCCCGCGCAGGATGTGGATCTTCATCGTCGGGCGCGCGGGCCAGCCGTTGCGGCCCGGCAGGTAGAGCGCACCGGACAGGAACACGCCGACCAGGTTGCGCCAGAACATGGTGGCGAAGGTGCCGATGGCGATCACCAGCCCCTTCATCACGGCGTCCATGCCGGAGAACAGGGCAATGCCTAGCATCCCGACGAGGAATGCAGCCGTATGGGCGGGGCGCGGAACGGGCATCGCCGGGGCGCCTAGCCGCGAACTGGCCGGCGGAGAAGGAGTCTTATTCGGCCGCGTCGAGCGTCGGAGCAGTCATCGCGGCGTCGATCTCCGCGGCCTTCGCCTCGACCAGGCGAACGATATGGTCGATCATCTCCTCGTCGCGGACATGGTGGTCGGTCACCCCCGACAGATAGACCATGTGCTTGCCCTGGCCGCCGCCGGTGATGCCGATGTCAGTCTCGCGCGCTTCGCCGGGGCCGTTGACGACGCAGCCGAGCACCGAAAGCGACATCGGCGTCTTGATGTGCTGCAGCCGCTCCTCGAGCGTCTGGACGGTGCGGATGACATCGAAGCCCTGCCGGGCGCAGCTCGGGCAGGAGACGACCCGCACTCCGCGGCTGCGGATTCCAAGCGCCTTGAGGATTTCATAGCCGACGCGGACTTCCTCCTCGGGCTCGGCCGACAGCGAGACGCGAATGGTGTCGCCGATCCCCGCCCACAGGAGGGAGCCGATGCCGAGCGCCGACTTCACCGTTCCGCCGATCAGGCCGCCGGCCTCGGTGATGCCGAGGTGAAGCGGGCAATCGACGGTGTCTGCCAGCTGCTGGTAGGCGGCGACGGCGAGGAAGACGTCGCTGGCCTTGACCGCCACCTTATAGTCGCGAAAGCCGTGGTCCTCGAGGATGCGGATATGGTCCAGCGCGCTTTCGACCAGGGCCTCGGGGCAGGGCTCGCCATATTTTTCCAGCAAATCCTTCTCGAGGCTGCCGGCATTGACGCCGATGCGGATCGCGCAGCCGTTGGCGCGGGCGGCGGAAATCACTTCGCGCACCCGCTGTTCCGAGCCGATGTTGCCGGGGTTGATTCGCAGGCAGGCGGCGCCCGCATCGGCGGCCTCGAGCGCGCGCTTGTAGTGGAAGTGGATATCGGCGACGATCGGCACGCTGGCCGCTCGGACGATCTCGCGAAGCGCGGCGGTGCTTTCGACGTCCGGGCAGGACACACGGACGATGTCGGCCCCAGCGTCCTCGCAGCGGCGGATCTGGTCGATGGTGGCCTTCGCGTCCGACGTCGGGGTATTGGTCATGGTCTGGACGCTGACCGGCGCGTCCCCGCCCACCGGGACGGAGCCGACCATGATCTGCCGCGACTTGCGCCGCTCGATGTCCCTCCACGGGCGAACCGACATGCGCCGCATATAGGCGCGGGCGGCGGCCGATCAAAGGAGCGGGTGCGTCACTCGTCCTTGCCCCATCGCCAGCGCCAGCCACCGCGGGTGTTACGGGCGACGACCAGCACAAACAGCAGCGTCACCGGGAGGATGATTCCAAGGATTACCGGCGGCCGGTCATGGAACAGTGCGACCGCGGCCGCGAGGGCCGCGAAATAGGCCGCGAACAACGCCCAGCCCTGCCAGGCGATCGGCAGTCCGGAGCCGAAGCCGTAGCGCTTGGGCGCGAACCAGTCGGCCATCATTCCTTCTCCCTGGGCGGGCGCCCGCGCTTGCGCGGCTCGGGCGGGTCAAGCTTGACGCCGCGCGCCTTGAGCGCCTCGCGAAGCAGTACCTCGACCTCGGCGTTGACGCTGCGCAGGTCGGCGGCGGCGCAGCGCTCGACCGCTGCCCACAGGGCCGGATCGACCCTGAGAGGATAGGCCTTGCGATCGCCGCCGCCAGCCACGTTATTGGTACAGCGTGCCGGCGTTGACCACGGGCTGGGTGTCGCGCTCGCTGCACAGCACGACCATCAGGTTCGACACCATGGCCGCACGCCGTTCGTCATCGAGCTCGACCACGTCCTTCTCGGACAACAATTGCAGCGCGGTTTCGACCATCGACACGGCGCCGAGCACGAGCTTGGCGCGGGCGGCGATCACCGCCTCGGCCTGCTGGCGCCGGAGCATCGCCTGGGCGATTTCCGGCGCATAGGCGAGGTGCATGATCCGGCATTCGTCGATCGTGATGCCCGCGTGGGCGACGCGCTCCTGAAGCTCGGCCTCGAGATCGGCGTTGACCACGTCCGCGTCGCCGCGAAGCGTCACTTCCTTATGCTCGATGTCGTCGTAAGGATATTTCGAGCCGATGGCGCGGATCGCGCTTTCGATCTGGACCTCGATGAATTCCTTATATTCGGCGACGTCGAACAAGGCCTGGGCGGTGTCGGTCACTCGCCACACGACGTTCGCTGCGATCTCGATCGGGTTGCCGCGAAGGTCGTTGACCTTGATCCGGTCGGAGGTGAAATTGTGGATGCGCACGGATATCTTCGGCCGCATCATCCACGGCCACACCCAGCGCAGGCCGGTCGCGCGGTCGCTTCCGCGATAGTCGCCGAACAAGGTGATCGCCGCCGCCTGGTTAGGCTGCAGCATGTAGAAGCCGGCGGCGACGAAGACCATCGCCAACGTCCCGCCAATCAGCAGGACCCAGCTGAGCGTGCCAAACTCCTCGTTCGCCAGCCGCACCACGCCGTAGGCGGTGAGCGCGACCGTCAAAACGAGCACAAGCAGCATCATGTAGCCGTTGCTGGTCGATGCGCCCTTCTCGCGAGTTGCCTTAAGGGCAGCCACTTCCCCGTTTGTCATCTTTGCCTCCCTGAAATTATGATATCACTTTAATATCGTCTTCCGTCGCGAGTCAACGGCATTGCCGGCGAGGGGTGACTTTCTGCTAGAGCGGGGCAGAGGGAGAGTGACATGCGTTGGTCGATCATCCTGGGAGCATTGTTCATGGCCACGGCCGCCGAGGCGCAGCAAAAAGACTGGAAGCTCGTGATTCACGGAGGGGCGGGCGTGATCGAGCGATCGAGAATGACTCCGGAGAAGGACGCGGCGATCCGCGCGGCGCTGAATCGCGCCCTGGAGTCGGGATCGCGGATCCTCAACTCGGGTGGAAGTTCGCTCGACGCAGTCGAGGCGGCGGTGAAAGTGCTGGAGGACGATCCCAATTTCAACGCCGGCCGCGGCTCGGTCTTCACGTTTGACGAGACCAACGAGCTCGACGCCTCGATCATGGACGGCCGTAACCGCGCAGCCGGGGCGGTAACCGGTGTCACGGCCACGAAGAATCCGATCAGCCTCGCCCGCGCGGTAATGGAAAAGAGCCCGCACGTGTTCCTTTCGGCCGAGGGCGCCGATCAATTCTCGCGCGAGCAGGGACTCGAGCAGGTTCGCCCCGACTATTTCGCAACTCCGGACCGCCGGCGGCAACTGCAGGAATTCAAGTCCAAAGCCGTGAGCGCGCTCGAGATCGAGTACAAATACGGCACCGTCGGTGCGGTGGCGCTCGATTCGAGGGGCCATGTCGCCGCCGCCACCTCAACCGGTGGAATGACCGGCAAGCGCTGGGACCGGATCGGCGATTCGCCGGTCATCGGCGCCGGAACCTATGCCGACGATCGTGCTTGCGCCGTGTCCGCGACCGGCCATGGCGAATATTTCATCCGGGTCGGCGTGGCTCACGAGATCTGCGCCCGAATTCGGATGGGCGGAGCGACGGGCCAAGCGGCGGCGGACGCGGTCATGGCCGAAGTGAAGGAGCTCGGCGGCGACGGCGGAGTCATCGTCGTCACGCCCAAGGGCGAGATGGTCTATTCCTTCAACACTCCGGGCATGTACCGCGGCAAGGCGGACGCGAGCGGGCGCCGCGTCGGGCTCTATTCCGAAGCCGACGAACGGTAGGGCAGGCCCTCGCGAAGCCAGGCGATTTCCTGGCGCACCGCGTCGCGCTCGCGCTCGACGAAGTCGGCGACTGCGGCTCGAAGGCGGAGGTCGGCGATGAAGTGGGCCGAACGGGTGACGACCGGCTCGTAGCCGCGTGCCAGCTTGTGCTCACCCTGGGCGCCGGCCTGGACGCAGGCCAGACCATGGCGGCACGCCCAGTCGATCGCGCGATAATAGCAAAGCTCGAAATGGACGAACGGCGCCTCGGCCAGCGTCCCCCAATAGCGGCCGTAGAGCGCGTCGTCGCCGACGACGTTGAGGGCGCCGGCGATCGGCACACCGCCACGGCGAGCGAGGAACAGCAGCAGGCGATCGCCGAACGCTTCGGCAAGCCGGTCGAAGAAGTTTCGAGTGAGGTATGGGCGGCCCCATTTGCGGCTGCCAGTATCCTGGTAGAAAGCCCACATCGCGTCCCATTCGGCGGGGCCGATCTCCGAGCCGCGCAGCTCGGCGAAATCGAGCCCGACGCCGGCGGCTTCCCGCTCCTTGCGGATCTGCTTGCGCTTGCGGCTGGCAAGGGCGGCAAGGAAATCGTCGAAATCGCGATAGCCGCGGTTGGACCAATGATATTGGATGCCGTCACGGATCAGCCAGCCGCGCCGGTCGCATTCCGCCACCCCGGCCTCGTCGAGGAAGGTGACGTGCGCCGACGACAGATCGTTCTGGAGCACCAATGCCTCGGCCGCGGCGAGCAATTGCTGCGGCCTCGAGCCGAGCAACCGCGGCCCCGGCACCGGTGTGAAGGGCACGGCAATCTGCAATTTCGGGTAATAACGGCCGCCGAGGCGCTCGAAAGCGTCGGCCCAAGCATGGTCGAAGACATATTCGCCCTGGCTGTGGCTCTTCACAAACGCCGGGGCGGCAGCCACGAGCCGACCCTCTTCCTCGACCAGGATTGGGGCCGGGGACCAGCCGGTGCCAGGACCGACGCTTCCGGAAGCCTCCAAGCTGGCGAGGAAGGCGTGGCTGGTGAAGGGATGACTGCCGGCGAGCGCATCCCATTGCGCCGGGTCGACCGAGACTATGCCGGGCGCAATCCTCGCAATGATCTCGGATTCGCGGTCGGCCATGTCCTCTCTATGGGGAGCGAGCCGCTCCGCGACTAGGTCCGTACGGCGACGATCGCATCGACTTCGACGGCAACGCCGAGCGGAAGCACGGCGACCCCGACCGCGCTTCGGGCGTGCCTCCCCGCCTCTCCGAACACCTGCTGCATCAGTTCCGAAGCGCCGTTGGCGACTTTCGGCTGGTCGGTGAAGCCGGGAGCGCTGTTGACGAACACTCCGAGCTTGACGACGCGATCGACCCGGTCGAGCGAGCCCAGCGCCGCATTCATCTGGGCCAGCAGCATGATCCCGCAGCGGCGGGCCGCGGCGATGCCTTCGTCCAGTTCCACATCCTCGCCTAATCGCCCTTTGATCAGCGATCCGTCCTCGGCGAAGCTGATCTGGCCGGAAATGTGGAGAAGCCCGCCATGCTCCACCGACGGCACGTAGGAAGCGACGGGGGCGGCGGCCTGGGGAAGGGTGATGCCGAGTTCGGCGAGGCGCTGATCAATGCTCATGGCGCCGGCCCCAAGCATCCCGAGCAGCGCGAATCAACCCCGCAAGCGGTCGAGGATACATGGAGTCGCAGTCGTCCAATCGTCGATTCGCGCGTGCGCATGCTCGGCCGCGGGAAGCACTTTGGCGATGCGCGGCTCGGCGACCATGTGGAGCCGCCAGACGTCCGGCGCATGCCTGGCGACCGAGGCATGGTGGACCGGCAAATCGTCGACGAAGACGCTGCAGCTTGCCGAGTAACGGGCGACAATTTCACGCACGGGGACGCCCTTGCCGCCGCGGTTGCAGACGACGTCGTGGCGGATGCCGTGGCGGGCGAGCTGATCGACCCGCCAGCCGTGCGCCTCGTCGCCGAGATTGGTGAGGATGACGATGTCGGCGATCTCGCCAATCGTGCCGAGGGATTCGAGCGCGCCCGGCACCAGGGTCTGCCGGTGCATTTCGGTGCGGAAGAAGCCGTCGAGCAACGGCCACACGCGGTCCGGCGGCACGATCTCGCCGGTGCGGCGGTCAGTCATCGCCTCCGCGAACTGGCCGCTGTCGAGATTGAATTGAACCTGATGCGCCTCGTCCAGCCATTCGGCGAAATGACTGACCATGTGCAGCAGCACCTCGTCGCAGTCCGTGATCAGCAGCGGTCGGTTCATGCTTCGAGCATCTGCCGGGCGGCGACCAGCTCCCCCGGCCTCACCCCCACCTGCTCGGCGATGGCAACAAGGTCCGGCTCGTGTGCCTCGAGGAAGACGAGGAAGGCGGCGAGCAGCTTCGGCTGGCCGGCCATCTGTCTCAATTCGGGAACGGAAAGGCCGCTTAGGGACAAAAAGCGCTCCGCCAGCCGTTTCTGCTCCAAAGCGGCCACGAGTGCCCGGAGCGCAAGAAGCTCAGCCTCGTTTGTCTCAGGGAGCGGCATGGCCTAACGTTGCAACCGGCGGAAGCGGGGAGGGAAGTGGCGAAGATCCTGATAGTCGAGGACAACGCCCTCAACATCAAGCTGTTCTGCGACCTGCTGGCCGCTCACGGCCACGAGCCGCAGGCGGTGACCGACAGCCGCCTCGCATTGGACGCGGCGCGCCATTTCGAACCCGAACTGGTCATTACCGATATCCAGTTGCCGCATGTCAGCGGAATCGAGTTGATTCGGCAGATGCGCGCCGATGAGCGCCTCGCCGAGGTGCCGATCATGGCCGTGACTGCATATTCGGCGAGCGGCGACGAGGAGCGAATCCGCGCCGCGGGGGCCCAGGCCTACGTGTCGAAACCGATTTCGGTGGTTCGGTTCGTGGAGCAGGTCGGCGACCTGCTCGAGGGCGGAAGGCCGGTCGAGCCGGCGGACGTCGGCCCGGACACCGGACGCGGCTGAGCCGCGCCGATCTACTTGATCTTCGCTTCCTTGAACTCGACGTGCTTGCGAGCGACCGGGTCGTACTTGCGGAAGCTCAGCTTCTCGGTCTGAGTGCGCGGGTTCTTCTTGGTCACGTAGAAGAAGCCCGTGTCGGCCGTGCTGACGAGCTTGATCTTGACGGTTGCCGGCTTGGCCATCGCGAAAATCCTGATTTCCGAAATAAGGAAAGCGGCACGTGGCGGCCGCTCGAACGGCGCGCTCAATGATAGCCAGGGCGCAATTTGTCAAGCTGACATGGCGACGTAACAAGACGTTAACCATCTTGGGCGAGGCTCGTCGGGACAAGGGGTTCGACATGGCCGACTCGCTCAATCAGGTGCGCCGCCAGCTCAGGCAGCGGATGACCGAAATCCACCGGCGGGCCGCACGCCTGTCCCCTCTGGCGATCCACGAGCAGATGGACGCGATCCGGGAAGTCGCGGCGAGCAACGGCATGACCGCGCTCGAAGGCCTCGCCCATTCGGCCGCCCAGCTCGCACTTCTGCCCGGCCACCGGGTGACGATGCGCTGCTGCCTCGAGCATCTCGACGATGCGGTCGAGAGCCGGTCGCCCGGCGATTGCACCACCATTCTCGCCGCGCTGGCGTCTCGGCTGCACTGACGGAAACAGCGCCTCCGCGCTTCGTTACGGCGCCATGCGCGCCTTCTCCCAGCTGCTCGACGACCTCGTCTACACGCGCTCGCGCAATACCAAGCTCAAGCTTATCGGCGACTATCTCAAGGAGTCTCCCGACCCGGATCGCGGCATCGCGCTCGCGGCGCTGACCGGGGAGCTCGACATCCCGCACGTCAAGCCGGCGGCAATTCGGGTGCTGGCCGAGGAACGAACCGACCCGGTGCTGTTCCACATGAGCCGCGACTATATCGGCGACACGGCTGAGACAGTGGCGCTGCTGTGGCCCACCGCCGACGACGGGGTTCCCGAGGTCGACGATGGCAGCCTCAATACCGCCGCTGTCGTCGAAAGGCTGCGGTCGGCCGGCAAGCTGGAAGCTCCGCGCCTGCTCGCCTCGATGCTCGATCATCTCGACGCGTCCGGCCGTTACGCATTGCTCAAGCTCGCCACGGGCGAGCTTAGGGTCGGAATCAATGCGCGGCTGGCCAAGCAGGCGCTGGCTTCAGCGTTCGGTATCGACGTCGACGCCGTCGAGGAGGTTTGGCACGGGCTCTCCCCGCCCTATGCCGAGCTGTTCGCCTGGGCGGAAGGGCGCGGGCCGCAGCCGGCGCCGCGTGACGTGCCGGTGTTCCGGCCGTTCATGCTCGCCCATCCGCTTGGCGACGCCAGGCTTTCGCTCGACGAATATGCCGCCGAGTGGAAATGGGACGGAATCCGGGTCCAGCTTGTCCACACTGCTGGCCAGACCCGGCTCTACAGCCGAACCGGCGACGACATTTCCGGCAGCTTCCCGGACATTGCCGGGGCCTTCCGGACAGCCGGCGTGCTCGACGGCGAGCTTCTCGTCCGGGGTACCGGCCAGGGCGCCGAGCAGCATGGCGGCGAGGCTGCCGGATTCAACGCGCTCCAGCAAAGGCTCGGGCGAAAGTCGGTCAGCCGAAAGATGCTTTCCGCTTACCCGGCTTTCGTCCGGCTCTATGACATTCTCTTCGACGGCGCGGAGGATCTGCGTGAGCGGCCCTGGACCGAGCGCCGGGAGCGGCTCGAGCGCTTCGCCGCCGCGCTCGACCAGCGCCGGTTCGACGTCTCGCAATTGATCGATGCCGCGACGTTCGACGCCCTCGAGGAACTTCGTCGCCAGGCACGCGACGCCGCCATCGAGGGGATCATGCTCAAGCGCCGTGACAGCCCGTACGTCTCGGGGCGCCGGACGGGCCTCTGGTATAAATGGAAGCGCGACCCGCTCACTGCCGACTGCGTGCTGATGTACGCTCAGCGCGGATCAGGCAAACGTTCGAGCTATTATTCGGACTACACCTTCGGTTGCTGGACCGACGGCGGCGACCTGTTGCCCGTCGGCAAAGCCTATTTCGGTTTCACCGACGAGGAATTGCGGTCGCTCGATCGCTGGGTGCGGGCCCACACCGTTCAGCGGTTCGGGCCCGTGCGCGAAGTCGAGAAGAGCCTGGTTCTCGAAATCGCTTTCGATTCCATCCATCGCAGCAGTCGGCACAAATCCGGTCTCGCCATGCGCTTCCCGCGAATCAGCCGAATCCGAACCGACAAGCCGGCGCACGAGGCCGATCGCGTCGAGACACTGGAGGGGATGGTCGCTTGATCAGTTCACCCCTTCTCTTCGTTCCTTCTCCTCGAGGCGAAGTCCTATCTGCTGCATCGTTTCGCCACGGCTCTTCATGAATTCGCCGCATTGCTCGAGAATCGGCCCAAGCGGCCGGCCGCGAATGGTTTTTGCCTCGATCTCAAGGCGCCGCTCGAGTTCCGCGTCGGCGACAACCGAATCCACCCTGCCGAAATAAAACATCGCGGCGAGCGTCGTAGCGAATTTCTCTGCGCCTTCGAGCTGCTCTGACGCGAGCTGTGAAGCGATCATGCACTGCATATCGAACGACACGCCGATGGGCGCTGGCGTTCCCTGCGCCGCCAGCAGGAGAAATGCTAAGGCGTTCATCACCCCTCGCTCAGAAAAAAGGGCCGGATTGCTCCGGCCCCCTTGTCTTACTGGATCGGCTGCAGATTCACCGCCGCATATTTGCCGCGTCGGTCGACCTCGATCTCGAATTCGAGCCTGTCGCCCTCGTTGAGGGTCGGCATCCCGGCGCGTTCGACGGCCGAAATGTGGACGAATGCATCGGGCTGGCCGTCATCGCGCTGGATGAAGCCGAAGCCCTTCATGCTGTTGAAGAACTTGACCGTGCCGCTGGCTTTCTCGCCGGTCAACTGGCGCTGCGGCCCACCGGCACCAGCGCCAGCACTTCCACCGCCGCCGCGTTCGACCGGAAGCGGATCGCCGTCGATCTTGAGATTGGTCGCCGAAATCCGGCCCCCGCGGTCGACCAAGGTGAACTCGAGCGGCTGGCCGTCGGCGAGGTCGCTAAGGCCGGCCTGCTCGACCGCCGAAATATGGACAAACACGTCCTCGCCGCCGTCCTCTCGGACGATGAAGCCGAAGCCCTTCTGCGGGTTGAAGAATTTTACGACGCCTTTGCCTTCGCCAACGACCTGCGGGGGCATGCCGCCACCGCCGCCACGAAAGCCGCCGCCGGCGCCGCCCCCGCGGAAGCCGCCGCCGCCGCCGCCGTAGCCGCCGCCGCGATCACCATAACCGCCGCCACCGCCGAAACCGCCGCGTGATTGTCCTCCGCCAAAGCCGCCGCGGTCGCCGTAACTACCGCGATCGCTTGAACTCTCTTCTGCGAAAACTCCGTCGCGCTTGTCCCTGCCGCGACCACCGCGGTCGCCCTTACGCCCTCGATCGAAACCCATGCCGTTGCATACTTCCCTGTGCCCAAAAATTTCCAATCAACCAACGCGCTGGGCTCGAAGGCGCAACCGGTTCGGCACGTTTGCTCACGCACCGTTCACCGCCTTACAGGAAAAATGGTTGCCGCTCTAGTGATTCCATGGCCGACCGCGGCTAGAGGGAAGGTTTGCGAAAGAACAGGGCACGCCAGGACCGTTCGATGACCATCCATTTCCATGAAGAGGACCTGCCGGGCGACGTTCGCTTCGCCGACGGCCCGATCGCTGTCGATACCGAAGCGATGGGGCTGGTCCCGGGCCGCGACCGGCTGTGCCTGGTGCAGCTGTCGGACGGCGGCGGCGACGAGCATCTCGTCCGCTTCGGCCGCAACAGCGACTATTCGGCGCCCAACCTCGAGGCCCTGCTCGCCGACCCCTCGCGGCTCAAGCTCTACCATTTCGCGCGTTTCGACGTAGCGATCATGCGCGCCTATCTCGGCATCATGGCGGCACCGCTCTACTGCACCCGAACGGCGTCGCGGCTCGTGCGGACCTACACCGACCGGCATGGTCTCAAGGACCTCGTCAAGGACTTGCTTGGAGTCGAGCTGTCGAAGCAACAGCAGACCAGCGACTGGGGCGCCGAGGAGATCAGCGACGCGCAGCGCGAATATGCCGCGAGCGACGTCCGCTATCTGCACGGCCTCAAGGATAAGTTAGACGAGCGTCTGCAGCGCGAGAACCGCATCGACCTTGCCCAGGCATGCTTCGACTTCCTTCCCAATCGCGCATTGCTCGACCTCGCCGGATGGCCCGAGCAGGACATTTTCGCGCATGACGGCTAGGATCCCTCGTGTCTGAAGCAGCAACCCGTGACCGGGCGTTCCGCCAGCGCTGGGCGATCCCCGGAAGCTCTCATGACCGGCTGGTGCGGATCGCACGGATTCTGCTGCCGGCGGCGATCGGCGTGCTGCTCGTGTTTCTCGCGCTCGCCCCGCTTCGCAAGGAGGGGGACGTGAGCTTCATTCTCGACAAGAACCAGGTCGATAATGCGCCCGAACGCATGCGCGTCGAAGAGGCACGCTACGTCGGCCAGGACAATCAGGGGCAGCCGTTCGTGATCGTCGCACGGCAGGCGATCCAACGCAGCTCGGACGAACCTATTGTCGACATCAGCGACATTCTCGGCCGCCTCGGGCTCGCCCAGGGGCCGGCGACGATCGCTGCGGCCAAGGCCCGCTACGACATCGACGACCAGCTGATGATGGTCGACGGCGCGGTGCGCGTCACCGGCCCCGACCAGTACCGGCTGGTGACTCGCGACGTGACCATCAATCTCAAGAACCGGACGCTTGCCGGAGACGGCGGAGTTGAAGGGGAGATGCGTCTCGGCCGCTTCCAGGCCGGCCGGGTTCGGGCCGACCTGGGAGAGCGAACCGTGGTGCTCGACCGTGGCGCTCGCTTGAAAATCGTCCAGGGCGCAGTCAGATGAAGCCGATGCGCCGCCTCGCCATTTTTGCCGCCTCGATGTTCGTTGCTTCCGCAATTGCCGGGCTGGCCCAGGCGCAAGAGCCGATTTCGGCGCTGAAAGGGCACAATAGCGACGCTCCGATCGACGTCGCCGCCGATCGCATCGAGGTCCAGGACCGTGCCGACCGGGCAATCTTCGCGGGCAACGTCAACGTCCGCCAGGCCGCGCTGACGCTCAGCACGCAGCGGCTCACGGTCGCTTATTCGAGCGCGGGCGGAATCCAGATCCGGCGTCTCGATGCGAGTGGCGGGGTCACGGTGCGAAGCCCTTCCGAGACCGCCCAGGGCAGTTTCGGAATCTATGACCTCGAGCGCCGGCTAATCACCTTGATGGGCAATGTCGAGCTCACCCGCGGCGGCTCGCAGATCAACGGCTCGCGCCTCGTCATCGATCTCGACTCGGGCCGTGCCGTCATTGACGGCGGCCCTGCCGGTGTCGGACAGGCCGGCGGACGAGTGACCGGCCGCTTCACCGTGCCGCAGCGCGGCAACTGAGCCGATGAACGACACCGCAGTCCTCGCCCGGCCCGATATCCAGGGTACCGCCGCCGTCCGCGGCCTCGAGGTGCGCTCGATCGCCAAGTCGTACGACCGCAAGGCCGTGCTCCACGACGTGTCGCTGGGCGTATCGCGCGGCGAGGTGGTCGGCCTGCTCGGCCCCAACGGCGCCGGCAAGACCACCTGCTTCTATTCGGTCATGGGGCTGGTGAAGCCCGACAGCGGCCGGATTTTCCTCGACGGCGACGACATCACCGATCTGCCGATGTATCGGCGGGCGATCCTCGGCCTTGGTTATCTGCCGCAGGAAACCTCGATCTTCCGCGGGCTTTCGGTCGAGGCCAACATCCTCGCCGTGCTCGAAGTGTCGGAACCCGACAAGGAGGCGCGGCGCCGACGCCTCGAGCGGCTGCTCGAGGAGTTCGGGCTCACCCGGCTCCGCGATGCGCCGGCAATGGCGCTGTCGGGAGGCGAGCGTCGACGCTGCGAGATCGCGCGAGCGCTGGCGGCTGACCCCTCGATCATGCTGCTCGACGAGCCGTTCGCCGGCATCGACCCGATTTCTATCTCCGACATCCGGGATCTAGTGCGTGAGCTGAAGCAGCGCGACATCGGCGTGCTGATCACCGACCACAATGTCCGCGAGACTCTCGATATCGTCGATCGCGCCTGCATCATCTACGACGGCCAAGTGCTGTTCCAGGGCACTCCCGAGGCGCTGGTCGCCGATCAAGAAGTCCGCCGGCTTTACCTCGGCGAGAGCTTCGCGTTGTAGCGGCTGGCGCAGCGATGGCGCTCGGCCCGCGAATCGAGATCCGCCAGAGCCAGTCGCTGGTCCTGACGCCGCAGCTCACCCAGGCGATCAAGCTCCTCCAGCTTTCCAACCTCGAGCTCGAGGCGGTGATCGCCGAGGAGCTGGCCAAGAATCCGTTGCTCGAGGCGCGGAGCGGCGACGAGGAGATTACTGAGCCCGACACAGCAGCGGATAGCTTCGAAGAGGGTGAGGGCATAGTGGCACCGGACCCGGCCGGCGCGGACGAGCTGATCCAGTCATTAAGCGCTGCGGATGACCAGCCGCTCGATATCGACTGGCGCGACCAGGCACTCGAGACCGATAGCTTTGCCGACCTCGCCGCCGGCGGCGACGAAGGGTTCGACTTCGACCGGCTGGAATATTCGGCGGGCTCGCTTGCCGAGCATTTGCTGTCGCAGCTGCACGGCGCCGGCGGGGCCCGAGGGGAGCTGGCGCGTGCCATCGCCGAGATGCTCGACGAAACCGGCTATTTGACCGTTCCGATCGGCGACATCGCCCAAGCGACCGGAGCACCGCTGCAACTGGTCGAGCAGGCGCTGGCGATGGTCCAGGACCTCGATCCGCCCGGCGTCGGCGCGCGCAGCCTTGCCGAATGCCTGGCGCTGCAGGCGAAGGCGGCCGACCGCTACGACCCGGCGATGGCTCGGCTGATCGACAATCTCGACCTGCTGTCGCGCGGGCGGATGCAGGATCTCAAGCGGATCTGCGGAGTCGACGACGAGGACCTCGCCGATATGGTCAGGGAGCTGAGGGCCTACGACCCCAAGCCTGGCTGCCGATTCTCAGGCGAAGGAGCCGAGAGCGTCGCCCCCGACGTTATCGTCCGCCGCACCGCCAGGGGTTATGCGGTCGAGCTCAACAGCGCCACCTTGCCGCGACTGCTGATCAACCGGCGCTATTACCAGGAACTCAAGTCCGGGCCGCAGGACAAGGCATCGCGCGCATGGCTGAGCGAATGCCTCGCCACCGCCAGCTGGCTGGTCAGGGCGCTCGACCAAAGGGCTCGGACGATCGTCAAGGTCGTGTCGGAGATCGTCAAGCGGCAGCAGGGATTCTTCGACCGCGGCGTGTCGGCGATGAAGCCGCTGACCCTGCGCGAGGTCGCCGAAGCGATCGAGATGCACGAGTCCACTGTCAGCCGGGTCACCTCCAACAAATATCTTCTGTGCGACCGCGGGCTTTACGAACTCAAATATTTCTTCGGCTCCGGCGTGGCTTCGAGCGGCGAGGATGGCGACGGCGCCGCCGCCGCGGCCGTGAAGGCGGCGATTCGCAACGTCATCGACGGCGAGACCGAGGTGCTCAGCGACGACGCGATCGCGGCGCTGCTCAAGGCCCGCGGGATCGACGTCGCGAGGCGCACAGTCGTCAAATATCGCGAGGCGATGGGAATCGGGTCGTCGATCCAGCGACGGCGGCAGAGAAAGATTGCCGGCGCCGCCTAATCCTCGCCGGAGAGCCGCGCCCAGATCGGTAGATGATCGGATGCGCGCCGCGCCGAGTGGCTCATGTGCACGCCCGCAGCCTCGATCCGCAGGCGCTGGTCGACGATGATGCGATCAAGCGGCGCGACCGGATGTCGGGAATGGAAGCTGAGGCCGGTCGGGGCGACCCGGTACGATGGGCCGAGGTCCTTGAGGCAGCCGGCCGCGTCCCGCCATTCATTGGTGTCGCCCATCAGGATGGTCGGCATCTTTTGCGGCCGAGCGGCAATGGCCTGGAGGATGCTGCGCATCTGCCGGCGCCGCCACAGGCCGGACAGGTCGAGATGCATTCCGACCACCCGCACCGGGAAATCGCCGATCAACAGCTCGGCCATCACTGCGCCGCGCGGCTCCAGCGTCGGGAACGACAAGGCCACAGTGTCGAGGACGCCGACGTGGCGCTTCACCAGCAAGGCATTGCCGTGCCAGCCGATGTTGCGGGTGTTGACCTTGAGCAATTTCTCGGCGCGCGCCCTGGCCTTTTCCAGCGGCCTTTTGTGGCGCACCCCGAGCAATACGGGCCGGTAGAGGCCGTGGTCGTCGATCAGCTCGTGCGGCAGCGCCGCCCCGCGGCCGCCGAAACGCTTGTCGGCTTCCTGCAGGGCGACGATGTCGGCGTCGATCTCGTGAAGCACGTCGAGCACGCGCTGCGGGTTGCGGCGCCGGTCGGTGCCGATCGCCTTGCGGACATTGTAGCTGGCGACGGTGATGGAAGGCGGTGCGCTCACGCCGCAGCAACCTCGGCCATCTTGCGCGGGTTCCTTAGACGTCCAAGTTGGCGACGCTCAGCGCATTCTCCTGGATGAACTCGCGCCGCGGCTCGACGACATCGCCCATCAGGCGGGTGAAGATCTCGTCGGCGACGTCGGCCTGGGCGACCTCGACCTTGAGGAGAGAACGGTTGGTCGGGTCGAGCGTGGTTTCCCACAATTGCTCGGCGTTCATTTCGCCAAGGCCTTTGTAGCGCTGGATGCTCAGGCCCTTGCGGCCCGCTGCGAGCACCGCGTTGAGGAGCTCCGACGGCCGGGTGATGGTCACCGGCCGGCCCCTGGTGTCGGCCTCGGCGACCTCGGCCGCTTCCTCGCCTTCGCCGGAGCCGACGGTCGGCTCCTGCGGCGCGGCGGCGGGAGCGCTGCGCTTGAGCGCGTGCAGGGTTGCGGGAGCCGCATATGCGGCCGCCTGCTCACCGGCGAGCGCATGGAGCTTGCGCGCCTCCGCCGAGACGAGAAAGCTCTTTTCGATGACGTAGGCGTCGGTCACCCCCCGCCACAGCCGCCTCAGCAGATAGCCGCCCTCGGCGGCCATCTCGCCCGACCAGCTGGCTTCCGGATCGGCGGCGCCAAGCCATTCCCCGGTTCGGACTATCGCCTTTTCCTGGGCCGCGCGGTTGAGGTCCGGCTTAAGCGCGCCGGTGACGGCAAGCGCTTCGATCAGTGCCGGGTCGTACTTCCGCGGTGCGTAGGCCATCAGCGTCCGCATGCGCCGGGCATGTTCGAGCAAGGCGCGCAGGTCCTCGCCCGAGCGCTGGCCGTCGCTAGCTTCGAGAACGAGCCCCTCGAGCCCGGCGTCGACGAGATATTCGTCGAGCGCCGCGTCGTCCTTCAAATATACTTCGGAGCGGCCGCGGGCGACTTTGTAGAGCGGCGGCTGGGCGATGTAAAGGTGGCCGGCCTCGATCAGATCCGGCATCTGCCGATAGAAAAAGGTCAGGAGCAAAGTCCGGATATGGGCGCCGTCGACGTCGGCGTCGGTCATCAGGATGATCTTGTGATAGCGTAGTTTCTCAAGGTTGAATTCCTCGCGGCCAATGCCGGTACCGAGCGCCTGGATCATCGTGCCGATTTCCTTGGACGACAGCATCCGGTCGAAGCGCGCGCGCTCGACATTGAGGATCTTGCCCTTGAGCGGAAGGATCGCCTGATACTTGCTGTCGCGGCCCTGCTTGGCCGAGCCGCCGGCGCTGTCGCCCTCGACCAGGAAGAGCTCCGACTTGGCCGGGTCGCGCTCCGAGCAGTCGTGCAGCTTGCCCGGCAGCGAGGCGACGCCCATCGCCGACTTGCGGCTTGCCTCGCGCGCCTTGCGGGCGGCCTCGCGGGCGGCGGCGGCGTCGATGATCTTCTGGACGATGGTGCGCGCGTGGGCGGGATTTTCCTCGAGCCATTCGGCGAGCTTGTCGGCCATCAGGCTTTCCAGCGGCTGGCGGACCTCGGAGCTGACCAGCTTGTCCTTGGTCTGCGATCCGAACTTGGGGTCGGGCAGCTTGACGGAGACGATCGCCGTCAGGCCCTCGCGCATGTCCTCACCGGCAAGCGAGACCTTCTCGCGCTTGAGGATGCCCGAGCGGTCGGCATAAGCGTTGAGGGTGCGGGTCAGGGCCGCCCGGAAGGCGGCGAGATGGGTGCCGCCGTCGCGCTGCGGGATGTTGTTGGTGAAGGCGAGGACGTTCTCGTAATAGCTGTCGTTCCATTCGAGAGCGACGTCGATGCCGACATCGTCTCGCTGGCCGTGAATGGCGATCGGGTCCGGGATGAGCGGAGTCTTGGCGCGGTCGAGGCATTTGACGAAGGCAGCGATGCCACCTTCGTAATGCATTTCGACTTCCTTGGGCTCGTCATGCCGGGCGTCGGTCAGCACCAGCCGAACTCCCGAGTTTAGGAAGGCGAGCTCGCGGAATCGATGCTCGAGCCGGTCGAAATCGAACTCGATCGTCTTGAACGTCTCCGTGCTCGGCATAAAGGTCACGCGAGTGCCGCGCTTGTCCGTCTTGCCGACCACTTTCAGCGGCTCCTCGGCGACACCGTGGCGGAAGCGCATGAAATGCTCCTCGCCGTCGCGCCAGATGCTGAGGTCGAGCCATTCCGAAAGCGCATTGACCACCGACACGCCGACGCCGTGGAGGCCGCCTGACACTTTGTAGGCATTGTCGTCCGAGGTGTTCTCGAACTTCCCCCCGGCGTGCAGCTGGGTCATGATCACCTCGGCGGCCGACACGCCCTCCTCGGCGTGAATGCCGGTCGGAATTCCGCGCCCATTGTCCTCGACGCTCACCGAGCCGTCAGGATTGAGGGTGATCAGAACTCGGTCGCAATGGCCGGCGAGCGCCTCGTCGATGGCATTGTCCGATACTTCGAACACCATATGGTGCAGGCCCGAGCCGTCATCGGTGTCGCCGATGTACATGCCCGGCCGCTTGCGCACCGCATCGAGGCCCTTGAGGACCTTGATCGATTCCGCGCCGTAACTGCTGCTGTTGGGGTCGGTTGCCATACTCAACGATATAGAGGCTGGGGCGTGGTTGTCACGCGCGAGCGCGCGCACGCGCGCGTGACCCGAAACGGCGGCGGCGCTGCGGCATCGGCCCCTCGCCGCGGCGTGCGGGATGCTGGTTCGGCCGGTGTGATCGCGGCTGTCGCTCGGGCAGTGCAGGCCGCAGGCGCTTCAGCGCCTCAACCGATGCGGCAAAGCCCTGCGGCAGCGGCTCGACCTCGAGCTTCTGGCGAGTCGTGCGCTCAATATCGCGCAGATTGCCGCGCTCGTCCGGGCTGCAGAAGGCGAGGGCGATGCCGTCGGCGCCGGCACGGGCGGTCCGGCCGATGCGATGGACATATTGCTCGGGCACATCCGGAAGGTCGAAATTGACGACGTGGCTGACGCCGGGAATATCGATCCCGCGCGCCGCGATGTCGGTCGCGACCAACACCTTGACCGCGCCCGACCGGAAGTCGGCAATCGCCCGCTCGCGCTGCGGCTGCGACTTGTTGCCGTGGATCGCGCTCGCATCGATGCCGGCGGCGCGCAGCTGGCGGACGACCTTGTCGGCGCCATGCTTGGTGCGGCTGAACACCAGCGCCCGCTCGATCGGCTGCGACTGCAGATACAAGGTCAGCAGTGCCGTCTTTTCGGCCTGGTTGACGATGGTCACCGACTGGCTGACCCGGTCGACGGTAGTCGCGGCGGGCGCCACGGACACCTCCGCCGGATTGGTCAGATAGCGGTCGGCAAGCTCCTTGATCGCCTTCGGCATGGTCGCCGAGAAGAACAGGGTTTGCCGCCTGGCGGGGACGAGGCTGACGATCCGCTTGAGCGCATGGATGAAGCCGAGGTCGAGCATCTGGTCGGCCTCGTCGAGGACGAGGATCTCGAGCCGGCGAAGGTCGATCGCGCGCTGGTCGACGAGGTCGAGCAGGCGCCCGGGAGTCGCGACCAGCACGTCGAGGCCGCGGCCGACGGTGCGAAGGCTCTTGCCGTTGGCAACGCCGCCGAAGATCACTCCGACGGACAATTGCATGAAGCGGCCATAGGCCTCGGCGCTGGCGGCGATCTGCGAGGCGAGCTCGCGGGTCGGGGCGAGCACCAGCATGCGGATTTCACCGCGGCCGAGCGCGCGCCTATCGGCGGCCAGCCGGTCGAGCGACGGAAGCATGAACGCCGCCGTCTTGCCGGTGCCGGTTTGGGCGATGCCGAGCAGATCGCGGCCGGTCAGGACCGTCGGGATCGCCTGGCGCTGGATCGGCGTCGCGACATCGTAATTCTTGGCCGCGAGAGCCTGGAGGAGGGGCTTCGAAAGCCCCAGGGACATGAATGACATTTTTTTGATTTTCCAAAATTGATGCGGCGCGGCCGTGCGTCGCCGCACAGCGCGAACCGGGGTCGAAAGGCGCCCCGCGTGAATAGGAGAGCAGAAGGTCGAGACGCGGGCCGGCGACCGCCGAAGCGGCTTCACCGATCACGCCGCTTGTCGAGGCGTCTCGTGTTGCAATGCAACATAGGGGGTTAGCGCTGAAAGTCCAGCCTTGTTACGCCCGAGAAATATTTCCGCCCTCGACATGGTATCGGGATGCCTCGCCGATCCCGTCGAAAAGGGCGGCCTCGGTCGCCGTCATCCACACTTGGCCGCGCCCTTCGAGGCGGGCGAACAGAGCCTGCCGCCGCCCAGGATCGAGATGGGCCGCGACCTCGTCGAGCAGAAGCACCGGCGGCGCCGAGCGGCGCTCGGCGACCAGTTCGGCATGGGCGAGGACGAGGCCGAGTAGAAGCGCCTTCTGCTCGCCGGTCGAGCAGCGGGCCGCCGGCATGGCCTTGGAGCGGTGGGTGACGGCGAGGTCGTGACGGTGCGGCCCTTCGGTGGTCCGGCCGGCTGCGGCATCGCGCGCGCGGTTCGAACGCAGCAGAGCAGCGAGATCGCCGTCGACGCCACCTTCCAGCGCGATCGCCGCGCGGGCGAAATTGTCATCCGAAGCCGCCAAAGCTTCGCCGAGCGCGGCGACGGTTCGGGCGCGGGCCTCGGCGAGCGCAGTGCCATGTTCGGCCATCGCCTGTTCGAGCCCCGACAGCCAGGTGGAGTCGGCAGTTCCCGGCTCGGCGAGCAGCTTGTTCCTTGCCCGCATCGCCGCTTCATAGCGGGTCGTATGGTGGGCGTGCGCCGGCTCGAGCGCGAGAACAAGACGGTCGAGGAAACGGCGGCGCTCGCCGGCGCTGCCGCTGAACAGTCGGTCCATCGCCGGCGTCAGCCAGAGGATCGCGAGCCATTCGGACAGCGAGTTCACGGCTGCCGGGGCGCCGTTGATCCGGACCTGGCGGCGCTCGGGCGCGGCCGCAAAAGTGCCGGTGCCGATCTGGATAACCCCTTCTCTTGATGGGGAGAGGTTGGGGTGGGGTGGGTCGTTCGCGAAAGCTGCAGCCGCGGCCGCGACGGCAAATCCGCCGGGACCATCGATGCGCGCCATCTCCGCCAGCGCAGCGCCGCGAAGCCCGCGGCCGGGAGTGAGCAGCGACACCGCCTCGAGCACATTGGTCTTGCCCGCGCCGTTCTCGCCCGACAGCAGAACGAAGCCTGGAGCCGGCTCGATAAGCGCCGACGCATGGTTGCGGAAATCGGTCAGGGCGAGGCGCGAGACGTGCACGGAAAGCGGCTTAGCCGCTACTGTGCGCGACGGTCGATGACTTCATAATGGGCGGCGCGCTCGTCGAAGCGATTAAGGACAGCTCGGGCGACGGCGGGAACGTGGCTGACGCTGTAATCCTCGCCGACGAACGCCTTGATGGCAGCGAGATCGTCGAACCACATCAGGGTCTGGAACTCGACCTCGTCGCCAAGGTCGCGCTTCATCAGGTCGATATGCTGGAAGCCCGGGATTCTCCGCGCTTCGATGCCAGGAATCACCTCGCCGCGGACGATTCGCTCATAAGCCTCGGCATTGTCTGGCGTCGTCCACCCGCGCCACAAGCGACAGATCGTCACACCCGCATCGGCATCAGCACGTAGAGCGCATTCGACTTGTCACTTTCGCGCAAAAGGGTGGGCGCGGCGGCGTCGGCGAGGTGGACCTCGACCGTGTCGCCCTCGATCTCGTGGAGGATGTCGAGCAGATATTTCGCGTTGAAGCCGATCTCGAGATTGTCGGCGCCGTAATCCGCCGGCAGCTCCTCGGTCGCGGTGCCGCTTTCGGGGCTGGTCACCGACAAAGTCACCTTGTCGCGATCGACGCTCATCTTGACCGCGCGGGTCTTCTCGCTGGCGATGGTCGACACCCGGTCGACACCGGCCGAGAAGCTTTTGGGGTCGAGCTTGAGAAGCTTGTCGTTGGCGGTCGGGATCACCCGATTGTAGTCGGGGAAGGTGCCGTCGATCAGCTTGCTGGTCAGAACCGCGCTGCCGAGGCCGAAGCGCACCTTGGTCGGCGACAGCGACACCTCGACCGTGCCCTCGAGCTCGTCGAGCAGTTTCCTCAGCTCGTGCACGCATTTGCGCGGCACGATCACGTCGGGCATGCCGTCGGCGCCGTCGGGCTTGGCGACCGTTACCCGGGCCAGCCGGTGGCCGTCGGTCGCCGCCGCTTTCAACTGGTCGTCGGCGACATGGAGGAAGATGCCCATCAGATAGTAGCGCGTCTCCTCGCTGGAAATGGCGAAGCGCGTCTTGTCGATGATCTGGCGAAGGACCGCCGCGGGGAGCTCGAAGCGAGTGGGCAGGTCGCCCTCGGCGATCACCGGGAAATCGTCGCGCGGCAGGGTCGACAGATTGAAGCGCGAGCGGCCGGCATTGACCTGCATCTTGCCTTCGGCGGCGGAGATCTCGACCTGGCTGCCTTCGGGAAGCTTGCGGACGATGTCGAACAAGGTGTGAGCCGAAGCGGTGGCGGCTCCGGGCTGGGCGACGTTGGCAGGGACGCTTTCGTCGACCTGGAGGTCGAGGTCGGTCGCCATCAGCCTGAGCGAGCCGTCCTCCCGCGCCTCGATCAGCACGTTCGACAGGATCGGGATGGTATTGCGGCGCTCGACCACCGATTGGACGTGGCCGAGGCTCTTGAGGAGTGTCGCCCGCTCAATCGTCGCTTTCATGCTGGTCCCTGCCCCGTTTCACGCGATTTCGCTTCGTTATAGCGAGCGTTCGGGACGGTGCCAGTGGGAAAGCGGCGGCGGCTCCAGAGACCTCTCTATTGTTGCTTCGGCGGCGCTTGCGGGCCCTGCGCTTGCGCCTGCCCCGGTCCTGGCATCAGCACGGCGTCGATATGGTGGACAACGCCATTGGAGCGGGTTTCGTCGGCGCGGGTGATGGTCGCCCGGGTTCCCGCGGCGTCGGTCAGGACGACGTTGCCGCCGTCGCGGGTCGCGGTCAGCGTATCGCCGCCGATCGTCGCGAGCAACGCGCGCCCGTCGGAATTGTCGATTGCCCGGCCGATGTCTTCGGCAAGCACCGTGCCGGTGAGGATATGATAGGTGAGGACGCGGGTCAGCTCGGCGCGCGATTCCGGCTGCATCCAGCTGTCCAGAGTGCCGGCCGGCAGCTTGCCGAACGCTTCGTCGCTCGGGACCAGCACAGTGTAGGGACCCGGCCCGGCAAGGGTCGCATCGAGCCCGGCAGCCCGAGCGGCGGCGAGAAAGCGGCTTTCCTGATCGAGTCCCGAGGCGATCGTCTGGGCGCCCGCCTGGTTATCGGCCGCCGCATTTCCAGCGACGTTGCCAGAATCCCGATCACCGCATCCGGCAAGCAGCAGGAGAGCTGTCGCCGCGCCAAGCCAATGGCTTTTTGTCATCCCCGTTTCCTCGTTTGACATACGTAATGGCCCGGCAACGCACGCCGGGCCATTCGCGATCCATCATTGGTTGAATCAGACGATCGCCTGAACGATCGCCGTTATCAGCCGGGTCGTCGGGTCGACCTGGTAGATATTGCCGTTGCCGTAACGATACCAGGCGTCGGGCGTGTCGTAGTAACGATCGCGGTAGGCGAACGGCACGTTGTACACGTCATAGCCCATCGGCAGCGGCTGCCCGACGCCGAGGCCTCCGGCGAGCAGCGAGACGATCGACGTGATCAGATTGGTCTCGCGGTCCACCCGGTAGATCGAGCCCGGAGCATACCGATAGTAGTAATCGTCGTCATCGACGTACCACTGGCGGTACTGCTGGGGCAGGTTGTAGTAGCTGTAGCTGGCCGGGAGCATCTGGCCGACGCCATAGCCATGGTCGTACTGCGGGATGATGTCGGTGATCTCGCCAGTGAACCGATCGATCTCGTAGATATAGCCGTTGGCATAGCGATAGTCGTACCGGTCGGTCGCCGGATAGAACGGCTGGTAATAAGACGGCACGTGATAGGCCGGCGAGCTGTACGGGAATGGCTGGCCGATGCCGAGGCCGGCACCGATCAGCGGCAGAAGCGCGCTCACCAGGTTCGACTGCCGATCGACGCGATAGGCGTAACCGTCGCCGTAACGGTAATAATAATCGTTCGTATCCGGATAGAGGTAGCGAAGCTCCCTCGGCAGCGCGTGCGACGCATAGGCGGCCGGAAGCACCGAGCCGATCATCTTCTTCGCCTGTCCCGGAGGGAGGCAGCCGTTGTTCTTCTTGGCCAGGCCCGGAGGACAGCCGTCGATCAGGCCGAACGCCGAACCTCGGGTCCAGCGGTCGCGGTCATCCCAGTCGCTGAGCCGGAAGCCACCGTCCCTGAGGACGACACGGTTACGATCGCCGTCGCGTACCCGGATGCGCCGATCGTCACGGTCGTCATCGCGATCCCGCACCCGCAGCTCCCGATCGCCGCGCCGCTGTTCGACGATGCGATTGCTGTCGCGATTGCGGTCCTGGGCGCGGAGCTTGTTCGGCCGGTCCTCCGAAACGCGGACCTGACCGCCACGGGCGCGCGCGTCGTTACGCGCAGTGCCCCTGGCGCGGACGTCGTTGTCGCGAGTTCGGTTCTCGACGCGCCGGTTGTCGTCACTGCGGGCGTTGCCGCCGCCGCGGGCTTCCGAGTTGCCGCGCGCTTGCATGGTCGCGAGCCGCATCTCCTGGCCGGCACGCCGTTGCAAGCGGTCGCCGCCGCGACGATCGACCTCGGCAGCGCGTTGACCGCCGCGGTTGCCGCGAGCTTCGTCGCCACGGACCTGGGCCCGCTGCGCGCGAGCTTCACCGCCGCCGCCGCCGCCGCGCTCTATGTTGCCGGCCTTCGGACCCCGGTCGCCGCCAGCCTTGTCAGGCTTGCCAACCGCAGGGGTCGCAATCGCCAGCGCCGCGACGCCAGCCGCGAGGAATAGCTTCCTCATGATAAAATCTCCTCAAACGCTTCGCGGCAAGAACGGCTCGCCAGAGAGGCCGTTCCCACAGTTCGCCGCTAGTCAGTGCGAGTCTATCGTTTGAAGCTGAACTTTGGATTTCAATAACTTGCTGTTGGGTCAACTGATCATGTCGCGCTTCAGGCGGCGAGCGGCGAACAGGTAGAATAGCGCGGCGAGCAAATAGAAGCTGAGGCCGTAGAGGATCGAAAACTGGAGCGAGTTCTCGCCGTGAGCGGCCTTCATCGAGTCGGATAGCCAGCCGAGGAAGTAGATTCCGAAGGCGATGCCGATGAGATTGTTGATGAACAGGAAGCTCGCAGAGGCCGTCGCGCGCATTGCCGGCACGACGATGTGCTGGATTGCCGAAATGACCGGTCCCAGCCATGCCAGCGCGAGCATCTGGCCGATGGTGAACAGCAGCCAGGCGGCCCAAAGGCTGGGCGCGAACAGACCGAGCGCGAAGGTTGGAGCCGTGACCAGGAAGCAGACCGCCGGGATCAGCGCATAAGCGCCGGGGCGGCTCGGCCCGAGCCGGTCGCCGATGACTCCGCCGAGCCAAGTGCCGAGCACTCCGCCGACGAGGATGATCGACCCGTAAAACCAGCCGACGCTTTGAAGCGGCAGGTCGAAGGTCCGGTTGAAGAAGCTCGGCAGCCAGAAAATCAGCCCGTAACCGAGGATCGACCCGGAGGCCGCGCCAAACGACAACAGCCAGAAGCTCGGGATCCGCACCAAGGTCGCAACCGCTGTTCGGAACGGCGGCGCGGCGGCTGTCACGACCGCGGCAGGTGCATCGGGGACTGCAACGGCGGCTTGCGCCGGCGCGTCCTCCTCGCTGGCGCCCCGCTTCGGTTCGGGCACAAACAGCTTGAGGAGGAGAGCGACCGGGATGCCGCACAGGCCGACGATGATGAAGGCCGATCGCCAGTCGATGGCGCTCGCGAGCCATCCGCCGAAGAACACTCCGAGCGCGGAACCGATCGGGATTCCGAGGCTGAAAAAGGCGAGGGCGCGGGCTCGCTGGCGTTTCGGGAAATAGTCGGAAATGAGCGCATAGGATGGAGCGATTCCGCCCGCTTCGCCAAAGGCGACTCCCATTCGGGCGATCACCAGCTGGGTGTAGCTGCCGGCGACTCCGCACGCGGCGGTGAACAGGCTCCAAAGCGTTACTGCGCCGGCGATGATATTGATCCGGCTCCAGCGATCGGCGGCCCAGGCGATCGGGATGGCGATGGTCGCGTAGAAAATGCCGAACACGACCCCGAGCGTGCTCAGGGCCGTATCGCTAAGGTCGAACTCCTCCCGGATCGGCACGGCGAGAACACCGATGATGTTCCGGTCGATGAAGTTGAAGATGTAGGCGAGGAGAAGGAGCAGGAGGACGCGCGTTTCGAGAGCGCGCTGCGGTTGGGGCGATCGATTCATCGCTTCAGATGGCACGGGGCGCCGACCTCTGCCAAGCGCCCCGTCTGCCCGTCAGAACTTGTATCCGGCAGAAAGGAAGATCTGCCGCGGATTGCCGTAATAAGCCGTCAGAATGCCTTCGCGACCCAAGGTCGAGCTTAGCCCCGGCGCGCCGCTGGCCAAAATGAACGCTCCGGTCCACGGGTTCTGCCGAAGGAAGTTGTAGCCCGCCGTGATGTAACGAGTGTCGGTCAGGTTCTTGCCGTGCAAACCTATGGTCCAGCGACCGCCTGGAAGCGAATAGACGGCACTCGCGTCCAGCAGCGAGAAGCCCTTCTGATCGAGCATCGGCGTGCGGATTTCGAACTGCTGGCTACTGCTGCGGTAGCTGAGCGTCGACGTGAGGCTGAGATCGCCGCCCATCAGGTCTGTGAGATAGGTCAGGGTGCCGCTGGCAGTCCATTTTGGCGTGTTCTGGATTTTGCGGAAATCGGCCACGTTTTCCTGGCGGCCAGGGAGCGGAATTGGTGTGCCGTCGCGCTCGAAGGCAACGATGGTCAGGAACTCTTGGAAAGCGGCGTCGAGGTAACCGAGTGACCAACCGAAATTGAGTCGCTGGCTTCCGCCCGAGCTGCCGAGCAGGCGGGCATTGCCTTCGAACTCTACACCGCGGATGCGCGCCTTGCCGGCGTTACTGGTCAGTCCGCAAAAATTCGGCAGGCCGCCAATGATGCAGCCGACCGATGCCGGAATCTGCATATCCTTGTAATCCGAGTGGAACAGCGACACGCCGGTGAAAACGCGGCGATCGAGCAGTGCGGCCTTCCAACCAAGCTCGTAGCTCTTCACCTTCTCGGGGTCGAACGCCATATATTCGTAGATGTCGGCGGCATCGCGATCACCGTCACCGTCAGCATCGGGGGCCTGGGTCGACTGGCCGCGCGGATCGAACCCGCCTCCTTTGAATCCCTGAGCAAAGCTCGCGTACAGGTGATGATCCGGCGTCGGCTTGAAACTCACCGACGCACGTGGGGTGAAGGCGGTGTCCTTGCGCCTGCCTTCGAAATCGGACGTCGGGGCGCCGAGAATCGTGCCGGGCCCGCCGAATGCCGGGGCGCCGCCTCCGATCATGAGTGTCCTGAACACGTCCGCCTTGCGCCTGTCGTCCGTATAGCGTCCGCCGACCGACAGGCTGATCTGATCGCTGACATCGTAAGTGAAGTCGCCAAAGATCGCCCACGTCTTGGTGTCGACGTCGGCCAAGGTATAGGCTGTGAGACCCGCCAATGTGGTGAAAAGTCGGACGTCGAACTCGGTGGTCGCCTTGGCGTCCAGATAATAGGCGCCGACTACGCCAGATATCGGCCCGCGGCCGTACTCAAGCTGCACCTCCTGGCTGAACTGCTTGTTCCGGTAAATCGCCGGAACGTCGACGTCGCCGGAAGGGAGCGCGTCGAAGTCGATCGGCGTGCCGCTCAGATCCTTTCGGTAGGCGGTGATCGACTTCAGAGTCACTCCATCGGCGACCCGCACGTGGCCGTGCGCTGCTGCGCCCTTGTTGGTTACCTTCTGCTCGGGGACAATGAGGCCACCCCGCGAATTGAACTCGTTCTCGAGCACGGGTGCGCCGGTGAGGAGGCCCGGGATCAGTCGGTGGCCACCGCGCGCATTGCTAACGTCGCGGGTGTAGTCGCCGCTGAGGCGCAGGAGCGCGCGGTCGTCGTCGCCAATCTCCGCCGACACGCGGCCCGCGGTGATGTCTTTGTCGTAATTGTCCTCGCGAGTTGTGAAGTTGCTGCCGAATCCGTCACGGGTCAAGCGTGCCACGGCTGCGCCGACCCTGAACATGTCACCGAACGCCGTCGATGCCGAACCGATCAGATCGACCTGGCCGTAGGTGCCAATGTTTGTGCGAAAGTTGCCCGCGGTCCGGTGTGGCAGGCGGCGGGTGACATATTTCACAGCTCCGCCGATTGTGTTCCGGCCGTAGAGCGTGCCTTGCGGTCCGCGCAGCACTTCGATCCGCTCGACGTCATAGATGTCGAGCACCGCACCCTGCGGCCGGTTGAGATAGACGTCGTCGAGGTAAAGACCGACCCCCTGCTCGAAGCCGGCGACCGGATCCTGCTGGCCGATGCCGCGGATGAAGGCAGTCAACGTCGTGTTGGTGCCGCGCGAGGTTTCAAGCGTGACGTTCGGAGTCGTGTCGCCGATATCCGTGATATCGACCGCGCCCTGCCGCTCGAGTTGCTCACCCGAATAAGCGGTCACGGCGATGGGAACGTCGAGCAGGATTTCGTTGCGGCGTCGCGCGGTGACGACGATGTCGGCATCGCTTGACCCTACCGCCCGCTCAGCGGTCTGAGTATCGGCGGTCGGCGCGTCGTCGACATCGGTGACATCCTGCGCTGCCGCCGGTTGCGTTGCAATCAGCGCCGCCATCGCGATCGAACCGAGCCAAACCCCGCGCCCTAGATTCGTTCGAAACCCAGTCATTTCCATGCTCCCCTGACTCTCCCGGCGCGTCGGCATTGCCACCGCGCTTCCGGCCCGATATGAAACTTGAACCGGGTTTCAACTTTGCACGAACCGCGAGTGGACTCAAGGGGGTAGATTGGCACGCACGAGGGGGCCCCTGGCAGCGCCAGGATCAGCGAAATCGCCAAGGGCTCGCAAGCCATCGCCGACGGCGTTCGGTGAGTCGGGCAATGGCAAGGCACCGCGCACCCCTCGCGGCGAGCGTACGCGCAAGAAGATCCTCGACGCCGCTCTTCTGGAATTCGGCGACCACGGTTTCGCCGAAAGCTCGATCGTCGGGATCACCCGCCGAGCCCGCGTCGCGCTCGGCACCTTTTACACCTACTTCGACAGCAAGGAGGAGGTGTTCCGCACCCTGGTTCGCGGCCTGTCCGAGGAAATCCGGATCTGCGTCGCGCCATCGCTCGAGCAGGCGACGGACGGCCTCGACGCCGAGCGGCGGGCGCTGATCGCCTTCCTCGAGTTCGTCGAAACCCACGAGCAGGTCTACCGGCTGATCGACGAGGCCGAGACGGTCGATCCCGAAGGCTTCCGGCGCCATTACGAAGTGACCGCAGCGCGGATCGCCGCCCGGCTTGCCGCGGCGACCGATCGCGGCGAGCTTCGCAGCGACCCGTCGCCGATCGGCAACGAGGCCATCGCCTGGGCAGTGATGGGCGCCAACGTCTTCCTCGGCCTTCGCTTCGGAGTGTGGGGCAAGGCGCCGCCCGAGGAAGTGGCGGGAGTGATGAATCGGCTGCTTCGGAACGGGCTGAAGCGCTAGGCGAGACTCTCGGCGAGCTCGGCGAAGCGGTCGACATCGGCGTCATCATGATAAATGCCGAGGCCGATGCGGAGCACGTCGCCGCGCACGTCGGCGATGCAATTGCGCGCTTTCAGCTCGGAGCACCAGCGCTGCGCGGCAGGACTTCGCAGGGCAAGGAAGCGCGCATCGCCCGGTTCGTTCAGCCGTTCCGCCCGGCCGAGCGCGGTGCGGTCCAGCCGCTCGACAAGCCGATGCATGAGCCGCTCGACATGGGCCGAGATTGCGGCCGTGCTAAGCCCGTTGCCGGCCAGCATCCGCCGCACCGCATTGAAACGGTAGAGCCCTGAGGAGTCGAAGGTCGCGCCCATGAAGCGCATCGCGTCGCTGGCATAGCCGACCATATCCGGGGGGAGCGTGAGGTCGTCGAACTCGGCGAACCAGCCGGTGACGGGCGGCCGCTCGCCGAATCCGGCGGGGGCGTGAAGGAAGGCGCAGCCTTCGCCGGCCATAGCATATTTATAGCCGCCGCCGAGGTAGAATGCTGACCGCCCTGCGGTCTCGCCCAAGGGCGATTCGATCGCCATGAACGCATGGTAGCCGTCAATCACCACCCACGGCCCGTCCGGTCGGCCCAGGGCGGCAAGGCGCTCGACATGGTCGAAGCGTCGGCCGCTGCCGAACAGCACGTGGCTGACGAGGATAAGGTCGTGATCGCCCGCCTCCGCTGCAGCGATGAAGCGGCCGGAAAAGCTGTCGAACGGCTCGCCTGCGACGCGATCGACGACAATTTCGCCGCTTTCTTCCCAGCGGGCGAGCTGGCGCCGGGCGCTGTGAAATTCGCCGTCGCTGGTCAGCACTCGCAAGGGCCGCTCGCTTTCGCGCGGAGCGGCGGCGAACAGCCGCACGAGCAGCTCGTGCGTGTTGGGCGCGAAAACGATCGCATCGGCCATGCCGGTGCCGAGCTCGGCGGCGACATGGCCCTGGGCTTCGGGCCACACCTCCCCCATCACCCTGTCCCACTTGGCGTCGGCGAACCGGGCGGCGTCGGTCCAGCATTCGACCTGGCCGTCGAAGCTCGCGTCGGGCCACAGATGATGGCTGTGCGCCGCCATGTGCAACCGACCAGGAGCCGCCGCCAGGCTGCGCGAAAACAGATGCTTCAAAGGTCGGTCCTCAGCGACCATAGCTCGGGGAAGGCACGCTTGCCGAGCGTCGAGCGCAAATAAGCGGCTCCGGCCGAGCCACCGGTACCGGTCTTGTTGCCGATAATCCGTTCCACCGTCAGCACGTGCTTGTGACGCCACGAGGCGAGCGCGTCATCGAGGTCGAGCAGCTTTTCGGCCAGCTGGTAGAGATCGAACCAGCGGTCGGCGTCGCGATAGACCTGCAGCCATGCCTGGGCGACGGCTTCGTCCGACCGGTCGCCGAGGCCGAAGCCGGCGCGCTCCAGCGCGTCGTGGCTCGCCTCGCGCAGGCTCTTGTCCGCGAGGGCGGCGGATAGGCGGGCGCGCTCGCCGCTGCTCTCGGAATAATGGGCAAGATAGGAGCGGTTCTTGATTCCGAGGCGGTACTCGAGCTCGCGGAACTGCGCCGACTGGAATCCCGAACTGGTGCCGAGAACGTCGCGAAAGGCGAGGTAATCGACCGGCGTCAGTGTCGCCAGCACGTCCCACGAAAGAGTCATCACCGACTGGATCCGGCCGACCCGCGACATTGCCTTGTACGCGGGGGCGAAAAGATCCTGCTCGACGAGACCGATCGCCAGACCGAGCTCGTGAAGCATCTGCTTCAGCCAAAGCTCCTTGGTTTGGTGGATGACGATGAACAGCATTTCATCGTGCAGCTCGGACAAAGGCTGCTGCGCCGACAGCAGCTGGTGGAGTTTCAGATAGTCGGCATAGGTCATGCCGGCGGGAGTGGCAGTCATGTCCGACGCTTACGGCAAAGCCGCGACCGCCGGAAGCGCAATGGCTGTTTACTGTTGCGGCCGGCTGCCCGGCATGCCCGCCTGGCCGATGGTGCCGATGTTGCCGAACAGCTCGTCGAAGAAGCTGCGCTTGCGGCCCAGGGTCGGAGTCTTCGCATCGACCGGGTCGATGGCGGCGACCAGTTCCTTGCCGGTGCGCTGGACCGCGACGACGTTGCCGGCCTGGTCGAACCGGACCTTGAGCACCGTCTGGTCCATCACCCGCGGGTTGCGGAACGCGAGGGTGGTCGTGTGCCGCGACACATAATACCATTCGTTGGGGTCGAACTGGCCGGTGAAGGTCGGCCGCCCCAACGTCCGGGCCACCGAATCCTTGTTGTCGACCCCGACCTGGATCGCCGAGGCAAGATCGTCATCGAGAACATGTCCGCGGAGGTCGCGGATGCCCTGGCATCCCGCCAGCATGGCCGCGCCCACGAGCGCCGTCGCGACCTTCACCACCGCAGATTTCATGATTGAACCTTCTCCTCGGGAACCGCCGCGCTTGCCACGCGAGCGGGCGGCCTCAATATGCGGGCAAGGCGGCGGGGCGCAAGCCTCCCGCATTCACAGCTTGCCAAGGACATATGCTTCGCTTCCTGTTCCCCGGATTAACGGCCGATCGCCACCGCGGCCGGACGCTGTTCGAAGCCCTGGTCGCCGAGGCGCGCCGCAAGGATTGGTATCGGGTAGCGAACGTTCCGGACACGGTCGAGGGACGGTTCGCGATGCTGGCGACGGTCATGGCGCTGGCGATCGTCCGGCTCGAGCAGGGCGGCGATGATGCCCGGATGCAGAGCGTCGCGATTACCGAGAGATTCATCGCCGACCTTGATGCCGAGCTTCGCCAGATGGGAATCAACGATCCTTCGCTAGGCAAGCAGGTCCGGTCGCTGGTGCGATCGCTCGAGCGGCGCGTCGGACTGTGGCGCCATGCGATCGAATCGGGTGAAGGCTGGAACGAAACGGTCGAACGCAGCGTCTATCGCGGTCGCGCGCCTGACGGCGAGACGGCTGCTCGCGCGGGGGACGAGCTACGGCGGTTCTGGGCCGCGCTCGAGGAACGCGACGACGTCGCTCTGATCGCAGGGAGGATCGCATGAGCGACGACTTTGCCCACCGCCTCAGTCTCGACAGGATCCGCGACGGCGATCGGATCGAGCTGGTCGCCAGCGAGGGAGAACGGCGGGCCGTGGCGAAACGGCTGGGCTTGAGCTCGCTGGATCGGCTGGAGGCGAACGCCACCTTGTCCCGCAACGGCGACATCGTCCGAGCCTGCGGGCGGGTGCAGGCGTCGCTGGGCCAGAGCTGCGTCGTCACGGGCGAACCGGTCGCCGCGCATGTCGACGATCCGTTCGACCTGATGTTCCTGCCCGAACCGGAAGGAACCGGGGGTGACGAGGAAATCGAACTCGGCGAAGGCGACTGCGATGTCGTGTTCCACGACGGCGCAGCGATCGACATTGGCGGGGCCATTGCCGACACGCTAGCCTTGGCGATCGACCCCTATCCGCGAAGCGCGGGCGCCGAGGCGGCGCTCAAGGAGGCCGGCGTAGTCAGCGAAGCAGAGGCCGGACCGTTCGCGGCGCTGGCAGCGCTGAAGAAGAAAGGCGAGAGTTAGCCCTTAGAAGGGGACGTCGTCGTCGAGGTCGGAATCGAAAGCGGCTGGCTGCGGCCGCTGCTGCCGGCTGCCTCCGCCGCGATCCGAATAGCCGCCCTGATCGCCGCCGAAGTCGCTCGAGCGGCCGCCCTCGGCGCGGTCGAGCAGCACCAACTCCCCGCGGAAGCGCTGAAGCACGATTTCGGTCGTATAGCGGTCGTTGCCCGACTGGTCCGTCCACTTGCGGGTCTGAAGCTGGCCTTCGAGATAGACCTTCGAGCCCTTGCGCAAATAGTTCTTCGCGACCCGGCCGAGGTTCTCGTTGAAGATCACGACATTGTGCCACTCGGTGCGCTCGTTGCGCTGGCCGCTCTGCTTGTCGTTCCAGCTTTCGGACGTGGCGACCCGCATGTTGACGACCTCGCCGCCGTTGTTGAGCGACCGCGCCTCGGGATCCGCGCCGAGGTTGCCGACCAATATGACTTTGTTGACGCTGCCCGCCATGATTCCCTCCGTGATTCAAGGCCAAGTCCTAGGCCATCGGCTGAGCGAAAGCCAAGTCGCTTGTCATTCCGCAGGTACCGGCTTCCGCGGCCGCGACGAAGCCCGGAAACCGACCACCACGGCGGCGAATGCAAGTAGCTGGGCGGCAATCGCCTCTGCCGTCGGGAAGATGCCGAGCATGGCGATTCGGGGGACGTCGGGAAGCGGCGTGATCGGCAGGACTCCGGCTTCCTGGAAGGCGCCGATGCCCTTGCCGGCAAGCACCACGGCGAGCGCGGCCATGAGGATGGCGCTGTAAAAGAAGAAGCGGCCCAGCGGCAGGACCATGCTGAGGCGAAGCATCGCCCACGCCAGCCCGGCGAGCACGAGCGTTCCGGTCAAGGCCCCGGCGAGGACCATTGCGCCATTGTCCGCGGTCCACAGCGCTGCGTAGAACAGGATCGTCTCGAACACCTCGCGATAGACGACGATGAAAGCGAGGCCGAACAGGAACCAGGCCGAGCCTCGCGACAAGGCCCCCTTCAGCTTCTCGGCAATGTAGCGACGCCATTGGTCGGCATGCGACTTTCCGTGCATCCAGATGCCGACCCACAAGAGGATGATCGCCGCCATCAAGGCGCCGGCCCCTTCCGTGATTTCGCGCCCGGCGCCGCTGATGCCGATGACATAGGTCGCGGCCAGCCAGGTGGCGCCGCCGGCGATCAGCGCCGCGATCCAGCCGCCGTGGACGTAGGGCATCGCCTCGGTTCGGCCGGCCTTGCGCAGGAACGCAATCATCGCGATCACGACCAGCAGCGCCTCGAGCCCTTCGCGCAGCAGGATCGCGAAGGCGCCGAGGAAGGTCGCGATCGCACTCGAAGCTTCGGGAGCAAGCGCCTCCTCGGCTCGGTCAAGCAGGGCCTCGGTGTCGGCCAATCGGTTGCGCAGCATGTCGACGGGTTCGCCGCGGGCGATGGCGACGCGGAAGGCCGACATCGCCTGCTCGACCTCGCGCATCAACCGGCCGTCGCGAGTGGCGAGCACCGGCTCGACCGGCTCGAAACCGTCAAGATAGGCCGAGAGCGCCAGCTGGCCGGCGTGGGCGCGAGAACCGGCGGCATAAGCGGCAAGAGCCTCCCGCAGCTGGTCGCGGGCGAGCTGGAGCGACGCCGGGCGATTGGCTTCCAGGGCGGCAGGATTGGACCGGAGAAATGCGATAAGGGCGGCGGCACGCTCTGCCCCGACCTGGCGCTCGAGGTCGGCAGGGGTGATGGCGACCAGCGCCGCCATGTCGGGGATCAGCCGCCGAACCTCGGCGTCGGAGCGCCAGATCCGCTCGCCCAGCGCGGCGTCGCCATAGGCCAGGGTGCCGGTGTGGAACGCAAGCGCCCAGCGGTCCTGCTCGGCAAGCGCCGCATAGCTTTGCATCGCCGTGCCTTCGAGGCCCTGGCTGATTACCTGGTAGAGAGCGAACAGGCTGCGGTCGCGGGCTCGGTCGCGATCGGTGAAGGCGATCGGCGGCGGGTCGAGCTCGGCAAAGGCGCCGGCCGGGCCTTCGCCCTTCGCTCCGTGGCAGGACGCGCATTGGTCGGCATAGAGGCGCGCGCCGCGCTGCAGGTCCGGCCGCGCCTGCGGCGCCATCGGCACCGGATAGGCGGCAAGCAAGGCGTCGGCCAGCCCGCGCGCCCGCGCGGCGATCAGTCCAGGATCGGCCTTCGCTTCGATCGCCGAGCGGAGTTCTCGCCCATGTCCGACCAGCGCCGGCTTCTGCGGCCGGGCCGGGAGGCCACCCAGCAGCTCACCGACCGAGCCCGAAAACTCGATCATCTCGTCATATTCGAGCTGATTGATGATTCGGCCGCCTTGGACCGCTTCGCGATAGTCGACGGCAATATAGTCGAGCAGCCGCCACGCCGTTTGCACCTGCTGGTCGGTCGATTGGGCGGTCGCCGGAGCGGCGAGAGCAAGCAGCGCCAGCGCTGCCAGGAGGAATGCGACGATCCGGCGCGGCGGGACCAGCGTCAACGGCAACATGACGCTGGGCTTAGCATGGTGCAAATGATTATCAATAACGATAGGGATCAGCGCGGCGGGTATCGCAGCCGGCCGAGGAAGCGGGTGACGCTGAAATGCTCCTGGCCGCGCCACTCGGCCTTCCATTTCTCGATCCGCATCACATCGGCGATGCGGCGGTCGAGGAAGGCGGCGGTCTCGCTCCAGCCGTCGCTGCGGTCGTCGAGCCAGACCAGCAGCGTCGACGAATAGACGGCGCCGAGCGTCATCCGCTTGGTGTAATGGTTGAAGTCGGTGCTGGTGTCGCCGGCGATTCGCCACATGACGTCGGCCGTCCGCCAGCCGGCGCTCAGCCCGGTCGGCAGATTTTGCGGCATCGCCAGGATCGACAAGGCACGGCGGACCGATTCGCGCGCCGGGGCCATGATTTCGAGCCGCCTCCAGACGATCGCTCGGATTCGTTCGCGGATCTTGAGGCGCTGGACGCGCTCCGGCGTGAAATACGTCTCGAGCGCCCGGTCGACGCCTTGGAGATAGACGTCGATCATGCCGGCCTGGGCCTTGGGGAAAGCGAGCCGCGCCTGCGCCCGGTCGATACCGAGCTGGTCGGCGGCGGCGTCGACCGCCGCGCGAGTCCAGCCGTCGAATACCGCATGCTCGCCGACGGGAAGGGCCAGCCGCTCGCGCAGCTCGGCCAGCGGGCCGCTTTCAGGACTCGCCTGCTCCATGATCCTCAAGTGGATGGATGCGGCGCCGGGCGCAAGTCCTGACCTGGCAGCCGGACCAGCACCAGAGCGGCGGCGATCGCCAGCGCTCCAAGCCAGTCGAGCGGCGACAGGGTTTCGCCATAAGCCAGCCAGCCGATCAGGGCCGAGATCGCCGGCTGGCTCAGCAAGGCGAGCCCTACCACCAGCGGCGACAGGGCGCCGATCGAATAGACCAGCAGCCCCTGGCCGATCACTTGGCTCGACAAAGCGAATATCAGCAGCGGCGTCCAGTCGCGCGGCCACACCTGCTCGCCGAAGGCCAGGCTCATCGGCAGGAGCATGGCCGCGGACAGAATCGTGACAATGAGAAGCAGCGGCAGGGCGTCGAGCCGGCTGCGGGTGCGTTCGACGCCGATCAGATAGCCGGCGTAGAGCAGGCCGGCGAGCAGGGCGAGCAGGTCGCCGCGGAAGTGCCGCGGCGACAATTCATAGCTTCCCGCCATCAGCATGGCGCAGCCAGCGGCGGCGAGGATCAGCGCCGAGGTCTGCACTCGCGACGGCCAGCTGCGCACCAGCCACAGGCCCCAGGCGGCAAAGACGAAGCTGGCGATGTTGCCGAACAGGGTCGCGTTGGCGAGCTTGGTCAGGCGGATGCCGGCGTTCCAGGCGGCAAGGTCGGTCGCGTAGAAAGCGGCGGCGATGGCCAGCGCGATCATCAGCGGCCGCTTCGGCCAGTGCGGCCGCTGCCCGGCCATATGGGCAATCGCCCACAGGAACGGGATGGCGAGCGCCAGCCGCCAGAAGCCGGCGGCGACGGCGCCGGTGTCGGCGAGCCGCACCAGCCATGGCCCGAAGGCGAGTGCGGCATTGCCGACGAGCAATGCGGCGAAGGCGAGGGGGTGGGGCCGGAGGTGAGTCACGGGCCGCGCTTAGCCGCGAGCGGCTCGGCAATTAAGCCCCGAAGCGTTCCTTGAGCTCGAGCAAGGCCAGCGCGGCTCGAGCGGCATCGCCGCCCTTGTCGCCCTGTTCGGGGTCGGCGCGAGCGATCGCCTGGGCCTCGTTCTCGACGGTGAGGATGCCGTTGCCGACGGCGAAACCGTCGAGGCTGAGCGCCATCAGCCCGCGCGCGCTTTCCTGGGCGACGATCTCGAAATGGAAGGTCTCGCCGCGGATGACGACGCCGAGCGCGACGAAAGCGCAATAGCGGCCGCTCAATGCAGTCTGAGCGATCGCCGCCGGAAGCTCGAGTGCTCCCGGGACGGTGATCGTCTCGTGATCGTGGCCGGCCGCCTCGATCGCCCGGCGCGCGCCTTCGAGCAGCAAGTCGTTAAGGTGCGGGTAGAACCGCGCCTCGGCGATAAGGATGGTCGCCATCAGGTTGCGATCTCGATCGGGCTCGCGATGGCTCGCTCCTCGACGATGGCAAGGCCGTAGCCCGACAGCGCGACCGGCGACTGATGGGTGTTGGTCAGGAGGATCATCTCGTGGATGCCGAGCGCGGCGAGGATCTGCGCGCCCACGCCGTAATTGCGCAGCGCCTCGCCTTCCTGGGGCGGCTTGCCCGAGCGAAGGTCGGCGGAGCGGGACAGCGAGCCCGGCGAGGCGGCGTGGAGCGCGACGACCACGCCGGACCCTTCGCGCTCGATCATCCGCATCGCGCCGTGGAGCAGGCCTGAGCGCGGGCCCTTCTCGCCGAGCACGTCGGCGAACAGGTCGAGGCTGTGCATCCGCACCATCACCGGCCGCGTCGCGTCGAGCGCGCCGTGGACGAGGGCGAGTTGCTCGCTTCCCGTCGCCTTGTCGCGAAACACCTGCGCCTGCCAGGCGGCGCCGCTCGCCGATTGGAACGCGGTCGCGGCGGTCCGCTCGACGAGATGATCTTTCTTGAGCCGGTAGGCGATCAGGTCGCGGATCGTCCCGATCTTGAGGCCGTGGGTGCGGGCGAATTCCATGAGATCGTCGAGCCGCGCCATCGAGCCGTCGTCGCGCATGATCTCGCAGATCACCGCGCTCGGGTTGAGCCCGGCCAGCCGGGCGATGTCGACCGCCGCTTCAGTATGGCCGGCGCGAACCAGCACTCCGCCCGGCCTCGCTACCAGGGGAAAGACGTGGCCGGGCGAAACCAGCACATCGGCGCCGTTGGCCGAGTCGATCGCAACGGCGATGGTGCGAGCGCGGTCGGCGGCGCTGATTCCGGTCGAGATGCCGTCCCGCGCCTCGATCGAGACGGTGAAGGCGGTCTCGTTGCGGCTGCGGTTGGCCTGGGTCATCGGCGCGAGGCTGAGCTGGTCGACCCGCTCCTTGGTGAGCGCGAGGCAGACGAGGCCGCGGCCGTTGCGCGCCATGAAGTTGATCGCGTCGGGAGTCGCCATCTGCGCCGGGATGACGAGATCGCCCTCATTCTCGCGGTCGTCGTCGTCGACCAGGATGAACATCCGCCCGTTGCGCGCCTCGTCGATGATCGCCTCCGGCCCGACGAGGACGTTGGCAGCGCCGCCGTCGAGCAGCCTTTCCAGCCGCATCAAGGTATCGGCGGTCGGGTTCCAGTCGGGCTGCCCGAGCTTGCGCAGCGAGTTGGGATGAAGGCCGGCGGCGCGGGCAAGTCCGGACCGGCTCGCTGCGCCGGCATCGACGAGTGCGGAGATGCGCTCGATCAGGGTCGTGCTCATGAGTCGCGCCGCTAATCACATTCAAATGTGATTGCAAGCTTCCCCTAGCATCATTCTATTGGGCTCTCGCGGCATGCATCCGCTGCAGATAGCGGGCGATGACATCGACCTCGACATTGAACTGTCGTCCCAGACGCACATCGTCCAGCGTCGTGTGCTGCGCCGTATGGGGGATGACGTTGACGGTGAAGCAAGTGGTGACGCCTCGATCCTCAACCGAGTTCACCGTCAGCGACACGCCGTCGAGGGCGATCGAACCCTTGGGCGCGATTGCACCGCCGATCGGGCGAGGCGCCTCGACGGTCACGGCCAGCGACCCGCCGACCTCCTCGGTCGCGGTCGCAACAGCGACGGCATCGACATGGCCCATGACGATATGGCCGCCGAGCTCGTCGCCGAGGCGGAGCGACCGCTCGAGGTTGAGCCGGGCACCGTCCTGCCACAGTCCCTCTGCGGTGCGCGAGCGCGTTTCCTGGGAGACATCGACGGCGAACCAGTCATCGCCCTTGTCGACGACGGTCAGGCAGACGCCCGAGCAGGCGATCGAGGCACCGAGATCGATGCTCGCGAGGTCGTACCCGCAGCTTATGTGCAGCCGCAGGTCGCCGCGCTGCTCGGCTCGAACGACGGTGCCGACGTCGGTGACGATCCCGGTGAACATGGCCGCCGCGCCTAGCCGTCCCGCAGCCGCTCGTAAACTTCGAGCCGGTCGACTCCGAGCCGCCTTTCCTCGGCGAGGCGCCAGCGGCCGTGGGCGTCGCCGATCGCGTCGAGCCCGATATAGCCGAATGAGGACTTGCCCTCCCCGACGATGATCGGGGCGCGGTAGATCAGGATTCGGTCGACGAGGTCGGCGGTGAGGAAAGCGGTGGCCGTCGCCGATCCACCCTCCACAAGCAGGTCGTTGACGTCATGAAGCCGCGACACATCCTGCGGGGAAGACAGGGTTTCCCAGCCGTCGACCGGTTCGCCGCGGGTCAGCAGCGCCCGCCGCGGCGAGCTCTGCTCGAGCCCCGGCAGCCGTACGTCGAGCCGCGGCTGGTCGGCCAAATAGGTGCCGCGGCCGACCAGGATCATGTCCGACCGAGCCCGTTCGAGATGGACGTGAGCGCGGGCGTCCTCGCCGGTAAGCCATTTCGATTCGCCCGAGGGCAGAGCGATCTTGCCGTCGATCGAGAGAGCCAGCTTCAACGTGATGCGCGGCCGGCCGAGAGCGAGACGAGTGAGATAGCCGGAGAGCGAATCCGCCCCCGCCTTGCGGCCAGTGCCGAGCTTCACCTCGATCCCGGCGTCGCGGAGCTGGCGGACGCCCCTGCCGGCGGTACGCGGGTCCGGATCCTTCAGCGCGACGACCACCCGGGCGGGCCGAGCCTTGACCAGCAGGTCGGCGCAGGCGGGCCCGCGCGGGCTGTCGTGGGCGCAAGGCTCGAGGGTGACGAAAACGGTCGCGCCTCTAGCGCCGCGGCCCGCCGCGGCGAGCGCCAGTGCTTCCGCGTGGGGACGGCCGCCGCTCGCGGTCGCACCGCGTCCGACGATCTTGCCATCGGCGACGACGACGCAGCCGACATTGGGGTTGGGGGCGGTCTGGCCGCGAGCCGAAGCGCCGAGCGCGATCGCCTCGGCCATGAAGCGCGAATCCTTACTCAATGCCCAGCTTGTTCTGAAGCCGCTGGAATTGCTGCTGGCGCTCGAGCGCGATCGCTTCCCGTCGCGCCTGCCGCTCCTTCGCCTCGGCGACGATCTCCTCGTCGGTGCGATTTTCCGGAAAGCTTTCGACCCACACTACGCGCGGCGGCGGCGCCGTGTTGATCTTCGCGTCGATGATGAACTCGATGACGATGATCGACGTCGCCAGGATCGCCAGCAGGAAGCCGATCACCTGCTCGCGGCTTCGCTGGCGCATGAAAGCACGCAAGTCGGCAAAGGCGGCGCGTGGACCGACGGGGCGCGGAAACCAGGGCATGGGCGGAAGATAGGGCCGGCAGCGCCAAGCTGCCAGCCCTGCCCGCCGCCGTCAGTCGTTGAGTTCGAAACGGAGCGAGACGACCGTCGAGGAGGCGACCGCCCGCCCGTCCTCGGTGGCCGGACGGTAGCGCCAGCGGGCGAGGATATGCCGGCGCGCGGCTTCGAGGAAGGCGGGGTCGGCGGACCCGACCGGCTCGACCGAAGTCACCCGGCCGCGCTCGTCGATGGCGAGGCGGAGCCGAAGCGTCGCCTCCTCGCCGCTCTGCAGTTTGGATTGTGGATATGGGGGCCGAAGCGCGTGCGGCGGAGTGGCGAAACGGGGCCCGGTGCGGACCAGCTCGAGGTTCGGCTGAGGCTGCGGTTGGGGTGGCAGCGGGTCGAGACGCGGGCCGATAGGACCGGGGTCGATCGGCTGGATCTGGATCGGCCGCTGGTCAAGCCGCGGCACGTCGGGGGCGGGAACGGGAACAATCGTGCGTGGCTGATCGATCACCGAATCCCGCGGCTCGGGGCGCGGCTGGCTCCGGACTGGCTCGGGCGGCGGCGGTGGCTTGGGTAGCGGGATGAGCTCGACCTTCGTGGGCTGCCGCAATGTCGGCAACGGCAGGTCCATTCGCGCGCTCATGACCGCGGCGATCAGGACGGCATGGCCGATGACGATCAAGGTCAGGGCGCGGGGGTGGCGACGCTTCGCGGCGAAGGTTGGGACTGGAGCATAGACGGTCACTTGCCTACTCCTCGCTGGGCAGTTGATGTTACAACATCACATATTAAACGCAAGTGAAATTGGCCCGGTTCCCAAACAATTAAATGCTAGGGCCCGCGCCGGCCTCGAGGCGGCGGAGCGCCCGCTCCCTGCCGATCCGCTCGATCAGCCCGGCCATTTCGGGGCCGCGGTCGCGCCCGGTCAGCGCCAGCCGAAGCGGCATGAACAGGGCTTTGCCCTTGCGGCCGCTTTGCGCCGACAAGGCCGAAGTCAGCGCCTTCCAGGGCTCGTCGGACCAGTCGACCTCCCCGGCAATCTGAGCCGCGTTCTGCAACAGCGCCCGCTCGTCCGCGCCGAACTTGGGCGGTGCGATTTCGCCGTCGAGCACGTCGAGCCATTCGGCGGCGTCGGAAAGGCGCGTCAGGTTCGGTCGGAGCAGCAGCCAGTCAGCTTCGTCGAGACTGCCTGGAAGCCAGTCGCGCACGGCGTCGAAATCGAGCGAATGAACCAGGCGCGCATTGAGCAGCTCGACCTCATGCAGGTCGAAATGCGCCGGGGCGCGGCCGAAATGGCCAAAGTCGAAATCGCGCGCGAGCTCCTCGAGGCCGGCGACTGGCTCGACCGGCTGCGACGTGCCGATGCGGGCGAGCAGCGACAGCAAGGCCATCGGCTCGAGGCCGGCTTCGCGCACTTCGTCAACTCCGATCGCGCCCAGCCGCTTCGACAATTTGCCTTCGGCCGCCACCAGCAAGGCTTCGTGCGCCATCGCCGGACGCTCGGCACCCAGAGCGGCAAACATCTGCAGCTGCGCGGCGCTGTTGGAGACATGGTCTTCGCCGCGGACGATGTGGGTGATGCCCAGGTCGATGTCGTCGATGACGCTCGGCAACAGGTAGAGCCAGCTGCCGTCCTCGCGCCTGATCACCGGGTCGGACAGCAGATTTGGGTCGAATCGCTGCGGGCCGCGCACCAGGTCGGTCCATTCGATCGGCGAATCGTGGTCGAGGCGGAAACGCCAGTGCGGCCTGCGCCCGTCCGGCACGGGCGCGTCGGCGGGCTTGCGCTCATAGACAGGGGGGAGGCCTCGGCCGAGCAACACCTTGCGACGAAGCTCGAGTTCCTCGGGCGTCTCGTAGCAGGCATAGACCCGGCCCGCGGAGCGGAGCCGCTCGAACTCGCGCTCGTAGAGATCGAACCGCTCCGATTGTCGCACCACCCGGTCGGGATTGAGCCCAAGCCAGGCGAGATCATCGCGGATCGCCTGGTCATGTTCGCCCGTCGAGCGCTCCCGGTCGGTATCGTCGATCCTGAGGATGAACGTCCCGCCGTGCCGCCGCGCAAACAGGAAGTTGTGCAGCGCCGTGCGGATGTTGCCGACGTGAAGGCGGCCGGTCGGCGACGGCGCGAAGCGGGTGATGACCGTCATGCGCTCCTCAGCGTCGCCGCATTTTCAAGGTGCCGCCCGGGCCCGAGAGCAGCACGTCGCGCCCTTCGTCGGAGAACATGGCGATGTTGGCCATGTCGATGGGTTTTTCGACGACCTCCTCGGACGGCGAGCGGACTCGGGGGCAGTCGCGACCTGCCCGGCGAGTGAACGTCACGAGATGGCCCTCCTGGCGAATGCCCCACGCGAACCGCCGGCATTCCGACGTCAGGGTGAAGAGCTCGTCAGTGACGTCGACCGCCATCGGCCAGACCTGGGCCGGCCTGATGCCGTTGATCTCCGTTACGGTCCATTGTCCGGCGAGCGGCGGCACGGCCTCCTGCGGCGCCGTCGCCGCTTGCTCGGTGGTGGAGTTGGCCTGGTTCGCCGGCTGGTCGGAAGGAGGCGAATCGCAGCCGGCCAGCGCGATGAGCAGCAGCATTGGGCCAAGTCGTTTCAAGGCAGCTTCCTCCGCGATCATCTCGGCAGCTTCACCTGCGGACCGGTGTGGAAGAAATTGCTGATCGGATAGCGCCGGTCCCGGCCGAAATTGCGGCTGCCGATCTTGACCCCCGGCGGCGCCTGGCGGCGCTTGTATTCGGCCCTCAGCAGCTTGGCCTCGATATCGGCGACCAGCGGCTCGTCGGCCCCGGTGGCCTGCGCCACCTCGGCCACCGACATTTCCTTTTCCACCAGCCCTTCCAGGATCCGGTCGAGCAAGGAATAGGGCGGCAGGCTGTCCTCGTCCTTCTGACCCGGTGCCAGCTCGGCGGTCGGCGGCTTGGTGATCACCCGTGCCGGCATCACCGGACCGTCGGGGCCCAGCGCCCCTTCGGGCTTCACCCGGTTGCGCCAGCGCGACAAAGCGAAGACCGTGGTCTTGTAGGCATCCTTCAGCACCGAATAGCCGCCGGCCATGTCGCCATAGAGGGTCGCGTAACCGACCGACATCTCGCTCTTGTTGCCGGTGGTGAGAAGCATGTGCCCGCCGGCGTTGGACAGCGCCATCAGCGCCACCATGCGAAGCCGCGCCTGGACGTTCTCCGCGGCGAGGCCGGTGAGGTCGGGCAGCATTTGCTCGACCGCGCCGACCGCCGGAGCGATCGACACGACGTCATGGCGGCAGCCGAGCAGGCGAGCGCATTCCTCGGCATCCTCGAGGCTTTCGTCCGAAGTATATTTCGAGGGCATCATCACCCCCCGGACCTTGTCGGGGCCGAGCGCGTCGACCGCCACCGCGGCCGACAGGGCGCTGTCGATGCCGCCAGACAGGCCGAGGATCACTCCTGGAAAGCCGTTGCGGCCGACATAGTCCGCCAATCCGACCATCATCGCCCGGTAGATGTCCTCGGGAAAAGCGTCGAGCTCATGGGTTTCGCGGGTCTGGCAACGCCACCCGTCCGCCTCGCGAGTCCATTCGGTGACGAGCAATTGCTCTTCCCAGTCGCACAATTGCGCGACCAGCTCGCCGTCCGGGTGCATGATGAAGGAGGAACCGTCGAACACGATCTCGTCCTGGCCGCCTACACGGTTGAGATAGACCAGAGGCAGATGGGTAATGGTGACTCGCGAGCGCACGAGGCGCTGGCGGTGGTCGTCCTTGTCGAGCTCATAGGGGCTGCCGTTGGGGACCAGCAGGATCTCCGCCCCCGACCTGGCGAGGTGGGCGCAGACCGGCTCCTGCCAGATGTCCTCGCAGATCGGCACGCCGATCTTCACGCCCTTGAACTCGATCGGCTCGGGCATCGGCCCGGGAGCGAAGATTCGCTTCTCGTCGAAGGTGCCGTAGTTCGGCAGCTCTCGCTTGAGCGTCCGAGCGACGACGCGTCCGCCGTCGGCGAGGATCATCGCGTTATAATTGAGCCCGGCCTGGTGGATGATGGTGCCGATCAGCATCGCCGGCCCCGGCTCGGCGGTGGCGTCGACCAGCCGCTCGGCGCATTCCATCGTCCTCCGGACGAACTCGGGCTTCAGCACCAGATCCTCGGGCGGATAGCCGGTCAGCTGCAGCTCCGGGCAGAGCAGCAGATCGGCATCGCCCGCACGGCGCCGCATCTCCAGCATGGCCGCGGCATTGCCGTCGAGGTCGCCAACCCGCTGGTTCATCTGGGCAAGAGCGATCGTCAGACGGTCGGTCATGGCGGCGCTTTAACGCACGGGCGGCACCTTACAACCAAGACCTTTGCGCGTGTCGCTGCGGCTGGCTAAGGCGGGGCCAGACGCCGCTCTGGGGACGCCCGCTCATGAAATTGCTCTCCGGGAACAGCAACCTGCCGCTGGCCCGTTCGATCGCCGACTATCTCGAAGTTCCGCTGACCGAAGCGAGCGTTCGCCGCTTCGCCGACGAGGAGATTTTCGTCGAGATCAACGAGAATGTCCGCGGCGAGGACGTGTTCGTCGTCCAGTCGACGAGCTATCCCGCCAACGACAATCTGATGGAGCTGCTGATCTGCATCGACGCGCTGCGGCGCGCGTCGGCCAAGCGGATCACCGCCGTCGTCCCGTATTTCGGCTATGCCCGCCAGGACCGCAAGCCGGGGCCGAGGACTCCGATCTCCGCCAAGCTCGTCGCCAACCTCATCACCGTCGCCGGCGCCAGCCGGGTGCTGTCGATGGATTTGCACGCCGGCCAGATCCAGGGCTTTTTCGACATCCCGACCGACAATCTGTTCGCCGCGCCGGTCATCGCCGCCGACATCAAGGCGCGCTTTTCCAACCGCAATCTGATGGTCGTGTCGCCCGACGTCGGCGGCGTGGTGCGTGCCCGCAGCCTCGCCAAGCGGCTCGACAACGCGCCGCTGGCAATCGTCGACAAGCGCCGCGAGAAGGCGGGCGAGTCGGAAGTGATGAACATCATCGGCGACGTCGACGGCCGTTGCTGCATCCTCGTCGACGATATCGTCGATTCGGCTGGCACCCTGTGCAATGCCGCCGCCGCATTGAAGCAGCAGGGTGCCGAGGATGTGTTCGCTTATTGCAGCCACGGCGTGCTTTCGGGCGGCGCCGGCGCGCGCGTCGCCGCCTCGGAGCTCAGCGAGCTCGTGGTGACCGATTCCATCTCGGCGGGCGAGCCCGATCCCAAGGGAGGCAAGCTGAGACGGCTGACCATCGCGCCCTTGTTCGCCGAGGCGATCCGCCGAATTGCCGACGAAAGTTCGGTCTCCAGCCTGTTCGATTAAGCGTCGGCCGGCGTGCGCGTCCTCATTCTAGGTGCATACGGCTTCATTGGCAGCGCACTAGCGCGCGAGATCGCTTCGCGCGGTCATCAAGTGACTGGCTTGGGCGTCGACTGCAGCTATGGCCGACGCATCCTTCCGCACCTTGAATGGATCAGGGCCGATCTTGCGGAAATGACCACTGTCGAACGCTGGCACCGCATTGTCGACGGCATGGATGCGATCATCAATGCCAGCGGACTGCTGCAGAGCGGAGAGGGCGGCTCTGTCGAAGCAGTCCAGCTGCATGCCGTTCGCGCCCTTGTCGAGGCTTGTGAAAAGGCGAGTGTTAGACGCATCGTACAGATCTCGGCGGCTGGCGCAGCTAGGGAGGCGCCCTCCGAGTTCATGGCGACGAAAGCCCAGGCGGACACACTGGTCGCAGCCTCGGCCGTGCCCTCGCTGATCGTGCGCCCCGGACTTGTGATCGGCCGCAACAGCTACGGCGGAACGGAATTGATCAGGATTGCCGCTGCCGCTCCGTTCGCCTTGACCTTCCCATTCGAAGGCCAGATCCACTGTGCCGCGCTTGCGGATGTGGTGGACGCGGTAGCGGACGCGCTTGGGCCGCATGAGATGCAGGCGGGAACCTTCGATCTAGTCGAGCGACAGCCGCGGTCGATAAATTCGATTATCGGCAAGCACCGCCAATGGCTTGGCCTTCCTGAGCCGCGTTGGTCGTTACCAGTCCCTGAGTGGCTCTTGTGGCTAGTGTCCCGCACGGCTGACCTGCTCGGCCACTTGGGCTGGCGCTCGCCGCTCCGCCGGAATGGACTGCTTGCCCTGCGAACCGGTGTGGAAGGCGATTCAGAACAATCCGTAAGGCTGCTCCGTCGCGAACCTCTATCATTGGAAGATGCGCTCGCGCTTCAACCAGCCGGAAAGCAGGATCGACTGCATGCGCGGCTCGGTCTGGTGCAGCCGCTGTTGCTTGCGTCGCTGGCAATCATGTGGGCCGCTTCAGGCGCGGCCACCCTGCTTCAGATCGACAGGGCGGCGGCAATATTGGAGCACAGCGGTATCGCGGATGTGACAGCGCGTGCGATCGCGATCGGCGGCGGGTGGATCGACGTTTTGCTGGCGATCGGTCTGCTTTGGCGACGAACGGTCCGAATCACATTGCTGGCAATGATTTTCCTGACACTCGTTTATGTCATCGGAGGGAGCTTGCTTGTGCCCACGCTTTGGGCGGACCCGCTGGCACCGCTGGCGAAGGCTCTCCCTGCCACATTACTGGCGCTCGTCGCTTATTGGACGCTCGAAAAAAGATGAGCATTTGGGTGGAACTGCTGCGCTGGTTTCATGTGCTTGGAGCGACGGTGCTACTCGGGACAGGAGCCGGGATCGCTTTCTTCATGCTGATGGCCCATCGCACGGCTGAGCCGGCAATCATCGCCCATGTCGCTGGAACGGTTGTGGTCGCCGATGGCCTGTTCACGGCGACAGCCGTCGTTATTCAGCCAATAACCGGCATTCTGCTCGCGCAGGCTGTTGGATGGCCTATGACGACACCTTGGATCGTCTTGTCTCTGGCACTTTATCTTGGAACAGGGCTATGCTGGCTACCAGTCGTCTGGATTCAATGGCGCATTCGCAATCTTGCGCGAGCGTCGGTTGCAGCGGGGGAGCCGCTACCGGACTCATATCGGCGACTCTTCAGAGCTTGGGTCCTGCTGGGAATCCCCGCTTTCGCCTTTGTAATCGCAATTGTCTGGCTAATGGTGGCCCGGCCCGAGCTTTGAGAAGGCGGCCCGAGTGACGCTTGCTCCTGGTGATTTGAGAATAAGTGGGTCGCGATCCGCCCTCCTTCTGGCGCGGGGGCCCGACTAGGCCATGTGCAACCTCTACCGGCTGGAAAAGAATCCCGACGCCATCCGTCGGCTGTTCGCCGACCTACAGATCCCGCTCGAATTTCCCGAAGGCATCCCCAATTTCGAGCCGCGCGATGTGCGCATCACCGACCGGGCGCCAATCGTCCAGTACGACCGCGACCGCGGGATCGCCGAGCTGGTCGAACGGCGCTGGTCGTGGCCCGGTCCCGGCGGCAAGCCGGTGTTCAACATGCGTTCCGACGGGCGCGAATTCCCTCGCGACCGCTGCCTGGTGATCGCCGACGGCTTCTACGAATATACCGCGCCCAGGGACCCCGCGCAGAAGCGCAAGCACTGCTGGCTGTTCCGTCCCGCCTCCGGCGACATCGCCATCGCCGGGCTGGTGCGGCCCCATCCGGACGTCGGCGAGGCCTTCACGCTGCTGACGGTGCCGCCCGGACCCGACGTCGAGCCATATCACCATCGCGGAGTCGCCTTGCTCGAGCCCGGGCAGTGGCGCTCCTGGCTCGACGGCTCGGCGCGCTCGCTCGACACCCTGGGACCGAGCGCCGCCGGCAGCCTCGCCGTCTCGGCCGCCGCTTGAGGCTTTTCGCCGCGCGCCGCGTTTCACCGCCATGCCTGCAGTCCTGATCACCGGCGCCAATCGCGGCATCGGCCTCGAGTTCGCCCGTCAATATGCCGCCGACGGCTGGGAGGTTGTCGCCGCGGCGCGGCAGCGGAGCCCGGAGCTCGACGCGCTCAAAGTGCGGGTCGAGCCGCTCGACATGGTGGACCTCGAAATTGTTGCCGGCTTCGGCGCACGGATCGAAAGGCCGCTCGACCTTCTCATCGCCAATGCCGGCACCTGGATCCCCGAGACCAGCGAGTCGGCCGACGACGGCCGGCAATGGGCCGAGATGATGGTCACCAACAGCATCGCACCGCTGCTTCTCGCCAAAGCCATGCTGACGAATGTCGCCGACGCCAAGGGCAAACTGATCGCCATCACCAGCGGCATGGGATCGATCGGCGAGACCAGCTCGACCGGCTACATTCCCTATCGGACCTCCAAGGCGGCGCTCAACATGGCCTGGCGCACGCTCGCGCTGGAGGTCCGGCCGCTCGGCGTGACCGCCGCGGTTCTCGATCCGGGGTGGGTCAGAACCCGCATGGGCGGCCCGAACGCCCCGACATTGCCCGATCGCAGCGTCGGCGACATGCGCAGCCTGATCGCGCGGCTCGGGCCGAAGGAAAGCGGCGGCTTCTACCGCCGCGACGGAGAGCCGGTCCCGTGGTGATCCCCGCCGCTTGCCAGAATCACCCGCCGCATCTATAGGCGCGCGCTTTCCAGCCTGTTGGAAAATCAGGAACGGCCCGGCCGAAAGGGCTGCCGTGGCGGTTCGAAAATGTCGCGCGACACGCGCAAAGGAGACGAAATGCCCAAACTGAAGACGAAGAGCGGCGTCAAGAAACGCTTCAAGCTCACCGCCACCGGCAAGGTGAAGCATGGCGTTGCCGGCAAGCGCCACCGGCTGATCAGCCACAACGGCAAATATATCCGCCAGAACCGCGGCACCAAGGTCCTCAGCGACGCCGATACCAAGACGGTGAAGCTGTGGGCGCCGTACGGCCTCGAATAGGGAGAAGCGGACATGGCACGCGTCAAGCGGGGTGTGACCACCCGCGCCAAGCACAAGCGGCTCCTCGAGCAGGCGAAGGGCTATTACGGTCGCCGCAAGAACACGATCCGGATTGCCCGCCAGGCGGTCGAGAAGGCCGGGCAATATGCCTACCGCGACCGCAAGGTGAAGAAGCGCAGCTTCCGCGCTTTGTGGATCCAGCGGATCAACGCCGCCGTCCGGGCCGAGGGCCTGACCTACGGCCAGTTCGTCCACGCGCTCAAGCTCGCCAACATCGACCTTGACCGCAAGGTCCTGGCCGACATCGCCATGCACGAGGGCGAGGCCTTCAAGGCGATCGTTGCCCAGGCGAAGCAGGCGCTGGAGAACAAGCCGGCTGCGGCCTGACTACCGCAAGCAGCGACAGGAGAAGGGCGCCCGGCCGCGTGCCGAGCGCCCTTTTTCATGGGCGACCGGCGGGCCGAGACAGGCCTTTGCTTTTTGCAGCGCAGCGCGGCTAAGGCGTCGCGCCATGTCCGCCGACACTGACATCGTCGACCAGATCCGCGGAGCGCCCGACCTGCAGGCGCTCGAGCAATTGCGCGTCGCCGCGCTCGGCAAGTCGGGAAGCATCACCGCCAAGCTCAAGCTGCTGGGCGGAATGGACGCCGACGCGCGTGCCGCCGAGGCGCCGAAAATCCACGCGCTGCGCGAGGCGGTGACGGCCGCAATCGCCGAGCGCAAAGCGGCGCTCGAACAGGCCGAGCTCGACCGCCGGCTGGCCACCGAGACGCTCGACCTGTCGCTGCCGGCACCGGAAGCGCCGCAGGGCACCGTCCACCCCGTCAGCCAAGTGATGGACGAGCTCGCCGAAATCTTCGCCGACCTCGGCTTCGCCGTCGCCGAGGGTCCTGAGATCGAGGAGCAATGGTATAATTTCACCGCGCTCAACATGCCCGAGTTCCACCCGGCGCGAGCGATGCAGGACACCTTCTACCTCGAGCCTCGCGAGCCGGGAGAGGAACCGCGGGTCTTAAGGACGCACACTTCGCCGGTGCAGATCCGCACCATGCAGGAGAACGGCGCGCCGATCCGGATCATCGCCCCCGGTCGCGTCTATCGTTCCGACAGCGACGCCACCCACACGCCGATGTTCCACCAGGTCGAAGGGCTGGTGATCGACCGAGCAATCACGCTCGGCCATCTCAAATGGACGCTGCAGACGTTCCTCAAGGCATTCTTCGAGCGCGACGACGTCGCCATCCGCATGCGCCCCTCCTACTTCCCCTTCACCGAGCCGTCGGCCGAGGTCGATGTCGGCTGGAGCCATGAGAAAGGCCGCCGCGTCGTCGGCGGCTGCGAAGGCTGGATGGAGGTGCTGGGCTCCGGCATGGTCCACCCGCGGGTGATCGCCAATTGCGGCCTCGATCCCGGCGAGTGGCAGGGCTTCGCCTTCGGCTGCGGAATCGACCGGCTGGCGATGCTCAAATATGGCATGGACGATTTGCGCGCCTTCTTCGACGGTGACATCCGTTGGCTCAGGCATTACGGCTTTCGCGCGCTCGACGTGCCGACGCTTTCGGGCGGGGTCGGCGCATGAAATTCTCGCTGTCCTGGCTGAAGGCGCATCTCGACACCGACGCCGATGCCGCGAGGATCGCCGACACGCTGACGAATATCGGACTGGAGGTCGAGGAGGTCTCGAACCCCGCCGACGCGCTGGCTCCGTTCACGATTGCGAAGGTGCTCACTGCGGACAAGCACCCGCAGGCCGACAAGCTTCAGGTGCTGACCGTCGACGCCGGCGAGGGACCCGTTCAGGTGGTGTGCGGCGCGCCCAATGCCCGTGCCGGAATGCTTGGCGTGTTCGGCCCGCCGGGCGCCTACATCCCGGGAAGCGACCTGACGCTCAAGGTTGCGGCGATCCGCGGCGTCGAAAGCCGCGGAATGATGTGCTCGGCGCGCGAGCTCGAGCTCGGCGAGGATCACTCCGGCATCATCGAGCTTCCCGGGGACGCTCCGGTCGGTGCCGCCTTTGCCGCTTACGCGGGCCTCGACGACCCGGTGTTCGATGTCGCGGTCACGCCCAACCGGCCCGACTGCATGGGCGTTCGCGGCATCGCCCGCGACCTCGCGGCCGCCGGGCTCGGCACTCTGAAGCCGCTCGCGGTGCCGCAGATCGAAGGCCGGTTCGACTGTCCGCTTCCCATCCGCATCGAGGACCCGGAGGGGTGTCCCGCTTTCTATGGCCGCGCGATCCGCGGCCTAAGCAACGGCGCCAGCCCCGACTGGATGCAGCAAAGGCTGAAGGCCGCCGGCCAGCGGCCGATCTCGGCCCTTGTCGACATCACCAATTATGTGCAGCTCGACCTCGGCCGGCCGAGCCACGCCTACGACCTCGCCAGGCTCGACGGCGCGCTGATCGCGCGTCGCGCCCGCGACGGCGAAACGGTGCTGGCGCTCAACGAGAAGGAATATGCGCTCGATCCCGATATCACGGTGATCGCCGACGATAGCGCGGTGCACGACATCGGCGGAATCATGGGCGGCGAGCATTCCGGCGTCACCGAAGCGACCAGCGACGTCGTCCTCGAGGTCGCTTATTTCGATCCGAAGCGGATCGCCCGCAGCGGCCAGAAGCTTGGCCTGACCAGCGACGCCCGCAGTCGCTTCGAGCGCGGCGTCGACCCGGGTTTCCTCGAGCAAGGCCTCGACATCCTCACCGGGCTGATCCTCGACATCTGCGGCGGCGAGCCGTCAGCGATGGTCCGCGCCGGGCAGCCGCCTGCGGACGTGCGGCAAGTGAAGTTCGACCCCAGTCGAACCGCATCGCTCGGCGGGGTCGAGGTTCCAGCCGAGCGACAAGTCGAGATCCTCGAATCGCTTGGCTTCGAGGTCGCGGAGGGGACGGCCCTGGTCCCAAGCTGGCGTCCCGACATCGACGGCCCGGCCGACCTTGTCGAGGAGATCACCCGGATTCACGGCTACGACCTGGTGCTGCCGGCGCCGCTCGAACGCGCCCCGGGAGTCGCTCACCCGACGGCGACCCGAAGCCAGCTGGTCGAGCGGCGGGTGCGCCGCGCCGCGGCCGCGCGCGGCCTCGACGAGGCGGTCACCTGGAGCTTCATTTCCGAGGCCGAGGCGCAAGTGTTCGGACCGGCCGAATGGCGGCTCGCCAACCCGATCAGCGAAGATATGAAGATCATGCGCCCGTCGCTGCTGCCGGGACTGATCGCGGCGGCCCGCCGCAACCTCGACCGCGGCGCCTCGTCGGTGCGACTGTTCGAGATCGGCCGCCGCTACCTTCCCGATGACGAGCGGCCGACGGCGACCCTGCTACTCGCCGGCGAGAGACGCCCGAGGCGATGGCAGACGGGGAAGGCACAGCCCTTCGACCCCTTCGACGCCAAGGCCGAGGCGCTTGCGCTGCTCGAGGCGGCGGGCGCGCCTGTCGACAGCCTCCAGGTCCATCCCAATGCCGGGCCCACCTGGCACCCCGGCCGCTCGGCGACGCTCCGGCTCGGGCCAAAGACAATCGTTGCCGCCTTCGGCGAGCTCCACCCGCGCCTGGGCAAGTTGCTCGACGCGCCGGAGCGCGCGGTCGCTGCCGAAGTCTATCTGGATTCCATTCCCGAACCGCGGTCGTCCGGCCGTGCGCGCGCGGCTTACTCGCCGCCTGTTCTGCAGCCAGTGCGGCGCGACTTCGCTTTCCTCGTCCCGAGCGACCTGGCGGCCGACAGGCTGGTGAGTGCGATTGCCGGGGCCGACAAGGCGGCGATCGCCGGCGCCCGGCTGTTCGATCGCTTCGAGACGCCGGAGGGCCTCAGCCTCGCCGTCGAGGTGACGCTTCAGCCTGACGACAAGAGCTTCACGGACGCCGAGATCGGCGAGATTTCCGTCCGCATCGTTGCCGCCGCCGAAAAGCTCGGCGCGCGACTAAGGACCTAGTTCGAGCGCGTTGATTGCGGCGTGGACCCGCTGCTCGATTTCCCTGCGATCCAGGCCGGCCTCAATCGGCTGGCCAACCAGGAAGCGCACGGTTCCGCTGCGCTTGATCAGGCCGCGGCCCCATAGGCGGCCGCTGTCGACGGCAACCGGGACAACCGGCATTCCGAGCGCGCGATAAAGCCCAGCGAAGCCGGGCCGAAGCGGAGGCGTGCGGCCGGGCGGCACGCGGGTACCTTCGGGATAGATGATCACCTGTCGCTGGTCAGCGACGGCCGCCCGGCCGAGCACGATCAATTCGCGCAGCGCCTTCGCTCCCGCGCCGCGGTCGACCGGAATGACGCCATAACGCCGGGTCATCCAGCCGAAGAGCGGGATTCGTGTCAGCTCGCGCTTGAGGACGATGACCGGTGTGTTCGCCAGTCGGACGATCTCGATCGTCTCGTACATCGACTGGTGCTTGACGGCGATCAGCACCGGCCCGGACGGCACCGTGCCTTCGACTTCGAGCCGGATGCCGAGCACCCGATCGGTCAGCCAGTGGTGGAGATCGGCCCAGAACAGGACCACCGAACGGGCCGGCCGGGTCCCGAACACGCTCGCTGCAAGGCCGACCACGGCCAGGATGGCGGTTGCGCTATAGAAAAGCAGGGCGAACAGCAGCGAGCGGACGACCTGCATCGCGGCTACATGTCGAACCAGACCGAGATCCGGCGAAGCACATATTTGTTGTACTCGCTGAACAGCGTCGTGAAATGGGGTTCGGTTCTCACCGCGTCCGTGATCATCTCATATTCGCCGCCGAGCACCTTGCGGAATTCGTAACGAGCGCGGCGCATGTGCCAGTCGCTGGTGATTAAGCGGAGGGACTTGAACTGGTTCTGGGCGAGCCAGCGCTGGGCTTCCTCGGCGTTGGAGCGCGTGTCGACCGATTCGCTGCCGAGGTCGACGCAGCAGCGCACCAGCCGCTCGCGTCCGCCGAGCCGGTTGACGAGGTCGCGCTTGGTGACCGAGGGGTCGGTGCCCGAAACCAGCATGCGTTTCGCCCGGCCTTCGCCAAGCACCTCCATCGCATGTTCGATCCGGCCCTTGCCGCCGGTGATGACGACGATGGCGTCGGTCCGGGCCGCGCCATTGGCCGGCCTCGCCAGCGTGACCGCGTAGAGGACGAAGCCGATCGCGTAGAGCAGCAGCAGGAAGGCGCCGAAGCGGAAGATCATAATGCGCGCCGCAATGCCGCGAGCACCGCCGAACGTGCAACCCAGGTCGCAAGAATCACGACTGCGACGGGTAGCAGGAGCAGGACGAACAGATCCCGCGGCCCCAGCGGCGCGCGGCCGACGATGTCGCCGCCGGCGATTAGCGCGCCGCCGCCGAGCAGCAGCAGGACGAGGCCGGCGGCCGCGCTTCCCGCCAGCGCTCCGACGACGGCGTCGAGCGCGATCTTGCGCTGGAACAGATGCGTGACCTGGATGTCGGTGGCGCCGACCCCGTGCATCACCTCAATGGTCGAGCGGTGGGTGTCGAGCGCTCCGCGTGCCGCGAGGACAACGGCGGCCCCCGTCGCCGCCGCCATCAGCGCCACCAGCGCCAGCGCCAGCCACTGCAAGGCGGTGAGCGACCTGAGCAGCGGCTTCAGGCTTTCCGAATGGGCGATGAGGCGGGCTCCGGGCACCCGGCGCTCGACCTCGGCCTGAAGCCGGCCATCGCCGGTGCCGGCAGCGGCATCGACATGCACCAGCGCGGGGACGGGCAGGTCGGCTTCGGCGCCGGCCGGACCGAGCCAGCGCTCGAGCGTTCGCCGCATCTCCTGTTCGGGCACGAGCTCGGCAGAGCCAATCCCGTCAATCGAGCGGATCGCCGCCAGCGCCGCCGCCGAATCGGCTCCGGCCGGGAGCTGCACCGAATAGCGCGCCTCCGCTCCCCGGGCGACGATCCCGGCGGCATTGGCGAGCGCCAGTCCGGCCGAGGCGATGACGATCATGGTGAAAGTCATGATGGCGATAACGTAGGTCGTCGGCCCGCGCATCCGGCCACCGGGAAGCAAGCGCCGATCGGCTTCGGGAGGGAACAGCCAGGCGAGCGTCATGCTTCCACCTGACCCGGTGCGGACGGCGGGTGGCGAAGGGCGCCGGTCGGGTCGACCAGAGTGCCGCCTTCGAGCCGGATCATCTGAGCGCCGGGAGTGGCGGCAATCAGGCTGAGGTCGTGAGTTGCGACGAGGATCGTCGTGCCGAGCCGGTTGAGAGCGGTGAACAGGTGAAGCAGCCGCTGTGCCATCTCGGCATCGACGTTGCCGGTCGGCTCGTCCGCGACCAACAGCTCCGGCTGGCTGATCACTGCCCGGGCTATCGCCACGCGCTGCTGCTCGCCGCCGGACAGCGTTGGCGGTGTGGCGCTGGCTCGGTCGGCGAGGCCGACCCAGGCGAGCATCTCGCGGACCGGTCCGTCGAGCTCCGCCTCGCTTTTGCCCGCAACGCGCAGCGGCAGAGCGACATTGTCGAAGGCGGAAAGATGCCGGATCAGCCGGAAGTCCTGGAAGACGACGCCGATCCTTCGCCGAAAGCCTGGCAGCGCATCGCGCGGAGCATCGCCTAGCTCCTCGCCGAACAGCCGGATTCGGCCGCGCGTCGGCCGCTGCGCCAAATAGAGGAGCTTGAGCAGCGAGGTCTTGCCTGCCCCGGACGGGCCGGTCAGGAAATAGAAGCCGCCGCCGGCGAGACGGAAATCGAGATCGCGGAGAACTTCCGATCCGGTTCCGTATCGCAGCCCGACGCTTTCGAACTCAACAATCGCGCCCAGCGCACCACCCCTTGCCGTCCCCGTTCGGTTGTCGCACGCGGCCGCTGCCTTGCCAATGCCCGCGCATTCCTGTTTACCGAGGGCTCACCGTCCCGGATGAGGGGGTTGCCGACGCATGATCCTCACCTGCCCAGCCTGCGGCACCCAATATGTGGTCAAGGACGACGCAATTCCGCCGCAGGGACGCCAGGTGCGTTGCTCGGCATGCCGCCACCGCTGGCATCAGGATCCCGAGAATGGCGCGGGCGAGGACGAGAATGCGGCTGCTGGCGGCGCCGACGGCGCGGCCGTCACCAGTGCCGACGAGGTTCCGTCGGAAACGGCCGGGCCGGCCGACATTCCCACGGACATTACCGAACCGGTGGCTCCGCCTGTCGCCGGCCTGGTCGAGCCGCCGCTGGCCGCGCCGATCCCGCCCCCCGACGAGGACCAGCCGGGAGAGGAAACGTCAGCGCTGCCGGCGCTCGACCAGGATCAGCCGCAAGACAGCGTCGCCGCTGATGACTTCATGCCCTTCGCTCGGCGCGACGAGACGGCCGACGAGCGGCGCCGAAGCCCGTTGCTTCTGGCGCTTGTGGGAGCGCTTCTGATCGCCGCGCTCGCGGCGGCGTTCTGGTTCCTGGCGCCGACCGAGTGGAAGCAGCAGCTCGGGCTGGCGCAGGCCTCGGAGACGCCGCTGCAGCTGATGATGACCCATCGCGACCGGCAGAAGCTCGCCAGCGGCAATGAGTTGCTCACCGTCAGCGGCCGAGTGATCAACCCGACCAACGAGGCGCAGCAAGTGCCGCCAATCCACGCGCAGCTGCACAATCGCAATGGCGAGCTCATCTACAGCTGGACGATCGCCCCGCCGGCGCGCACCCTGCCGCCGGGCGGCAGCGCGAGCTTCAACAGCGCCGAGTTCAACGTCCCTCCGGGCGGGGACGATCTGACGATCACGCTCGGCGATCCCGCCGCCTGATCATTCGAATTCGATGATCCGCAGCGTTTCCAGGCTGCCGTCGGCCAGCCGCGCCTTGCTCAGCCGCAGGCGCTGCGGGTCCTGCTCCTCGATCTTTGCGAACCTCAGTCTCTCCGCCTGGACAATGCGGATGCTTGCCGTCGCCTGCGCGCGGGCGCCGGAAGCCGACGCTGCCGCTTGGGGCGCCGGCGCAACAGCAGCGAGGAATGCGGCGAAAATGACCATCCGGCCACGTAACGCGCCCCGGCGCCAATGGTAAACAGCGCATTAAGCATTGTGCCCTTATGGGACGGCATTGCGCGGCCCGAGGGGCTTTGCTAGAGGCCGCGCCCTGCCAGGAGTGGCGGTCGCCGACCGCCTCCCCAAATTCATGACGTGCGGTCGTGGCGGAACTGGTAGACGCGCAGCGTTGAGGTCGCTGTGGCCGAAAGGCCGTGGAAGTTCGAGTCTTCTCGACCGCACCAATGCCGGGCCACGGCATTCATTGCTTCTGCGAATCATTAGCGAATGCGGGATTTGCCCGTCCTCTGAGGGGCGTGCCTCTCGGGAAACAGGGCGAATGAAGGACGGGTGGACATAAAGTCGCCTGAGACGACTTCGCGCGGCAACCGGTGCAAGGAGCGGCAGCTATTCGAGGGACGCGATTCGGGGCCGCATCTCGACGAGGATGGTGCCGAGACGAACCACCGATTTGTCGGGCGAGACTTTCGCCGTGACCCGGAGATCCGGAGCGACGGCGGTGGCCTCCGCCGAAGCGGCCGACACACGGACGCGATAACTGCCGTAGGGCACGCGTTCGAACAGGAAGAAGCCGTCGTAATCGCTGCGTGCCTGGGCGACGACTCGCCCGCCGTCATCGACCAGCTCGAGGTCGAGCCCCTCGAAGCCCGTCCCGCCGCCCTTAACCACGCTCCCCTCGACGTCGCCGGCGCCGACGAGGGCGATTTCAACCTCGGCCGGCACTCCGGGACGCGGGACCACCACCTGCAGCGCTTTGCGCGGCACCAGCATCGGGTCGCTGAGGCTCGCCTGGTCGATCCCGACCGTGACCGGGGCGAAAGCGGCAAGGCCGCCGACCAGCACCGCGCCTTTGGCATTGGTGCCGCGTTCGGCGCTGCGCATGCCGGTGGTGACGAGCGCGCCTTGCTCGAGCGGTTCGCCGGGGTCGCGCACGCCATTATCGTTGAGGTCGCGATACACCCGCGCTTGAATGACGCCGGCGCCGGCGAGAAGATGGCGCGACATCTTGAACCCGCTTGCCGGGTCCAGCGAGAAATTGAGGTTGATCCCCGCGGCCACCGAACCGTCGGTCGCGACCTCGCCGGTGAAGGCAACCGCCATGCTGTCGAAGCGGCGGACATGGTTCACCCGCGCCCGCCCCCGACGGGCGCCGGGTTCGATGGCGACGGCGCCTTCCCAGTCCACCTTGTCGGACGCCGACCAATAGGCCGACAGCTCCGCCGACCGGAGACGCGCTTCGGGCGCGAGCTCGAGGCTGGTCGAGCCGCGCAGCCGGACGTCGCCGATGCGGCCGGTGCCGATCAGTTCGAGCTCCATTTCCCCTGGCGGCGAGGGGCCCGAAGACATGTAGTGCCGGCGGTAGCGCAGGTTGCTGGCGAGGTTGAAGCGGTCGACCGTCGCCGCCAGCCGGGCCGCCGCCTCGAGCTGCCGGCTGCCGTCGGAACGATCGACCAGGCGTACGTCCGCCTGGGTCGGAAAAATGGTCCGGCCGATCCGGATCGGCGCGTTGATTCCCGCCTTGTACTCGCGCAGCGTCTCCTCGCGGCCGCCGCGCAATTGGAAATCGTCCGCGACGATCGCCTCGGCATTGACGTTGACGCTGCCGAAACGTGCCAGCGCGTGGGCGCGCATCGCTGTTCCGCCATTGCTGGCCTTCGCCGCCGCCACCTCGGCAATCGCCGCTCCAATCGAACGGCGAACGGAGCCTTCGACGAAGGTCACCCGCTCGTCCTCGATCAGCATCATCTTGGCGAGGGCGCCGACCGAGGTCCGGGAATCCAGCCCGTGCTCGACGGCGGCGGCGGCTTGAAGCTTGGGCTGTTCGTCGTGGCGGGCCTTCTGGTCGAGGGCCAGCAGGTCGCGTCCCGGCTGATTGATCCCGGCCCAGTACCAGGTCTTCCCGGAAGGGACATTGTCCTGCCCGACGTTGACGATTTCCTGCCGCGTTCGGACTTGCCCATGCGGCCCGTAAAGGACGATGCTGATTTGGTTCTCCCCATAGAGAAGCTGCACGTCTTCAAACACATAGCGCTGGTCGGCAGTGGCCTTGGCCAGGGCCAGCAATTCGCCGTTGCGGTACAGCTCGGCTTCCCAGCCGGCCGGCAGCTCACCGTCGAAGCGGGTGCGGTCGAACGCCACCGGATTGACCAGCGGCCGGTTGGTGACGACGGCGCCGCGCCCGCTGACGGTCGGAGCGGCGAGGCGGCTGTCGAGCCCGCCGACGTCGCCGGCTGCGAAATGCGTGGCTGCGATCGGGCCAAGCAGGCCTCCATCGGGATCCGAACGGTAGGCGCGCAGGCGAAGCGCGTTCGGAATGCCCTTGTCGCCGGTGGCCATGTGGGCGTCGTAGGACAAAGTGGCGATCTCGCCGGCCGCATAGACCGAAGCCCGACGGTCGACCCGCGTTCTGTCCCTGGCCCGGTAGGTGATTCCGGCGCTGACGATGAAGTCGAGCGCCGGTGCGCGCCACATTCGGTAGGGGATTTTGACCTGCGGCAGCGACCCAAGGTCGAACTTGGCCGGCTTGATCTGGCTTGCCCGTTTCTGCCGCTCGATCGCCAGTTCGACCGGCAGCTTGGCCTCCGATTCGATCAGGAGCACCGATCCCGCCGTCATCGGCTTGACCCCGATCCCGAACCAGCGAGTGAGGGCGCCGGTCTCGATGCACCAGCCTTCGGGAGTTTCGCGGATCGCGCCCGGAGCGATGGGCTCGCTAAGGCCGCCATATTGGGCGACGAGCGTGGCATAATCGATTGAGATTCGATGGTTTTCCTTGAACGCCCAGCCGCTCGCCTTCTTCGCCGCGAGGTCTATGCGCATCGGCACGTCCATCGCCGTGAGGAAATCGCCGAACACGACGCACGTCCCTTCGGGAATGTTGTAGGCGCGCACTCCTTCGCCGATGCGAAGCTGGCGAATGTTGACGTCAAGAAGGAACTGCTCGTCGGGATCGGCGGTCCAGGCCGGGGCGACCGGGACGGCGGAAACGGCGCCGACGCCGCCGGCGCAACCCAGCGCCAGCAGCGTCGCTGCCCGTTTCAACCATGTGCGGACGCCGGGCATCGACCGATCCTTGAACCGCCGCCGCTAGCGCAGGACCGTCTGGGTCTCGGCGAGAACCCGCGAGCCGCCTGGGTAGATCTCGACATACTGGACCGTGACCGGCCCGCGAACGTTTCCGGTGAAGCTCTCGTCGAGCGGGATCGACACCTTGCGGGTACCGACCTCCTTGTAGACCGCGACCGCGCGCTGCAGTGCGATCGGGTCCTTGACCCCGGGCTTCAGCACCCGCACCTCGCCGAAAGTCGAGCGATCGCCGGTGCGGCTGAGGTCTAGCGCCACGGCTTTCTGTCCACCGTTGCTTTCGAGCCGGACGTTGGCGATTCCGGCCGTCGCCTGCAGGTTGCCGAGGCGGACGATGACCGGGATCGTCACTCCGTAGACCGGGATTAGGGCGAACCGGAGGCCCTTCTGCTCTTCGCCCGGCTGCTCGACGACCGGATTGGCGGGCGGGATGGCGCGAAACAGCAGGTGGACCCGATACTCGCCGTCGGGCAGGCCTTCCGGCGCGCGAACCGAAATCCGCACCGATTGCGGCTGGTTGGGCGCCAGGGTCACGCGCCGCGGCGCGTAGACGATCATGTCGCGCGCGATCTTCTCCTCGGCACTCGGCTCCTCGACGTCCTCGAGGCTGCCCTCGCTGGTCATCCGCCGAAGCTCCACCGAGATCCGGTAAGTCGCGGGCTGGTCGCCGATATTGTTGAGGATGACCTCGCCGCCCCGCCGCCCGTCGAGGACGATCCGGGTGGGAGCGACCAGGAGGTCGCCGACCCCGGCGCGGGCCGGACCCGGCGCGGTTGCAAGCGGCGCGGCCACGAGAGCGGCGGCGACAATGGACTTCAGCACAGGCGTCATCGGTGCGATCCCCCACGTTGCTCCGATCTGGAGCGATCGCCCCTCTTTTGATCCGGAATGGTTGATTTTCCCTCAACCACGCGGGCTCAACGCCAAACAAAAAGGGCCGCCGTTGCCGGCGACCCTCGTTGCTTCGGCCGCAACCGGCCGGTTCACCGGAGGCTTATTGGTAGTTGGCCGTGACGTTGAACATGCCGGTGTAGACACCGTCGGGAGTCGTGTCGGTCAGCGTGATGCTGCCGCCAATGGTGAAGTCATTGCCCGGCGCCCCGGAGTTGCTCAGAGTGACGCTGGCAGGCGCGCTGACCGTCAAAGTCAGATTGTTGGTGCCATTGCTCATGGTCACGTTGGGGACGCTGATCTGCACGACCTGGCCCTGAGTGCCGCGGACGTTGTAACGCGCTGGGGCGGTCGTCCCCAGGCAGGTGACCGAGGCCGGGCAGGTAAGCGCCCCTGCCTGGCTGAGCGCGACGGTCGCCGAGAACGGCCCGGTGCCGCTGAGCACGATGCTGCCGAGATCGAAATCCGCGACCCACATCAGCTGCAGCGGGCGAATCACTCGCGCCGTCGCGGTGGCGTTGCGGTCCGGGTCGACGGCCAGGGCCGGGGCGCCGCTCAGCGCCAGGGCGGCGGCAGTCGCCGTCAGCACGGCATTGCGAAAAATTGCGGTCATTGCGAACCCCCACTGGTCGACCGCCGCCCACGGCGGCACTCATCCGTAGCCTTCGCATTAACCTTGACCGCTTACGGCTTTGCTCAGCCACATGGTTAAGGGGCCGTTAGCCTTTGCTCCGCATCGGCGCGGCGTCACAGATATTCGACGGTGATCGGCAGATCGCCGCGATAGTCGCCCTCGGCATCGCCGCTGACCTGGAGCCGGCCGCCGAACCGGAAGATAAGCCGCCCGGCCGAATCGAGTCGGGCTCCCGCCGGCAGGTCGGTGGTCAGCCGGTCGATCGCGATCCTGCCGCCGCCCCGCGAGCGGAGCTCGATCCGCCGAGGCATGTCGACCCGGACCGCCCGGCCCGGCTCGCCGCGAATTGAAACCGACCCGACCATCGCCCGCCCGCTGAACCCGCCAAGCGAGCCGCTGACGCTGCGCGTCCCGTCGGGAAGCAGAGTCGCGACTCCGTCGCCCGAGGCCATCAGGATCAGCTGGTCGAAATCGAGCATGGCTTCGACCTGAAGGCTAACAGGCTGGCCGGCCTCGGCGCTCTCGCGCTCAATCGAAGGCGTTTCGCACAAGCGGCATTGAGCGGCGGCAACGTCCGGCGCAGCGGCAATCACCGCCCAGCCAAGGGCGGTGGCGATCAGGGCGAAGCGGCCCCGCATAAGGCTCACCCTATTGGGCATTGTCTAAAACGGGGTTAAGGCACCGCTCATCATTTGGCCTCCACACGGGCAATCGGATGGGAAAAATTCATCGCAGCGAGGCCGAGTGGCAAGTGATGCTGGGCCCCGAGCGCTATCGCATCCTGCGCCAGGGCGGCACCGAGCGCGCCTTCACCGGCGCCCTTCTCGACGTCAAGGAAGCGGGCGAATTCCGCTGCGACGGCTGCGGGGAGCCCTTGTTCGCCAGCGACAGCAAATACGACAGCGGCAGCGGCTGGCCGAGCTTCACTCGGCCGCTGGCCAGCGACGCAGTCAGCGAGCTGCGCGACACCAGCCACGGAATGGAGCGCACCGAGGTGCGCTGCGCCCGATGCGACGGACATCTCGGCCATGTCTTTCCCGACGGGCCGGGGCCGGACGGGCTTCGCTACTGCATCAATTCGGCGTCTCTGGACTTCTCCAAGGCCGATGGCGGCGGCAGCGGTTCAGACGACTGACTTGCCGCTCCAGCTGCTGCTCCCTATCGCCTGAAGCCCGATGGCCCGAACCCCTTCCGCTGCTGTTGACCGCCGGCCGCTGGTGACTGCGCTCAAGCTGGCCGCCTACGCGCTCGGGCTCGGCCTGATCGCGCTCCTCGTCTCGGTGTCGGTCGCCTATAGCCAGCTGCCGAGTTTCGGAACCCTGTCGAAGCGCTCGGATCTCGGCCAGATGATCCGGGTGCGGGCCGCCAATGGTGCCGTCCTCGTCTCGATGGGGCCGAGCTTTGGCGAATGGCTGAGCTATGAGCAGATTCCCCCCGAAATGCGGGCGGCGATGATCGCCATCGAGGATCGGCGCTTCCGCTCCCACCCCGGCGTCGACCCGATCGGCATGGCGCGGGCGCTCAAAGTGCGCGTCGAGCGCGGTCGCTGGCGCGAGGGCGGATCGACCATCACCCAGCAGCTCGCGCGAAACATCTTCCTGACCAACAGCCGCACCTTCGGCCGCAAGATCAAGGAGGGCGTCCTTGCCCTCGCCCTCGAATGGAAGTTCAGCAAGGACCAGATCCTCGAACTCTACCTCAACCGCGTCTATTTCGGCGGCGGCGCCTACGGCATCGACGCCGCGTCGCGGCGCTTCTTCGGGCACAGCGCCGACACTTTGTCGCTGGGCGAGGCAGCGATCATCGCCGGCCTCGTCAAGGCGCCGTCCAACTACGCCCCGACCGCCGATGCCGAAGCCGCGCGCGAGCGTTCGAACATCGTGTTGAAGGCGATGGCCGACAACGGTTTCATCGACGCGGCAGTCGCCGCTCGGGTGAACCCGGCCGAAATCCGGTTGCAGCCCAGTGTTCGCCAGAACAGCGTCCGCTATTTCACCGACTGGACTCTGCCCCAGCTCGATACGTTGATTGACGAGACCAGCGAGCCGATCGACGTCTGGACGACGCTCGATCCGGCGATGCAGGCGGCAGCCGACCGGGCGATCAATGCCAATACGCCGGCCGGCGCCCAGGGCGCCCTGGTGTCGATCGACCGCGACGGCGCCGTCCGGGCGATGGTCGGCGGCCGCGATTATGTCGATTCCATCTACAACCGCGCCACCCAGGCCGAGCGCCAGCCGGGATCGGCGTTCAAGCTGTTCGTCTATCTCACCGCGCTCGAAGGAGGGATGAAGCCGTCCGACACGATCGTCGACGAGCCCTTCACCATCGGCGGCTGGACTCCGCGCAATGCCACCCGGTCGCATTCGGGGCCGGTGTCGGTGCGCGAGGCCTTCGCCCGCTCGATCAACACGATCAGCGCCAAGATCGGCGCGCAGTTCGGCTTCTCGACGATCGCCGACATGGCCCGCCGCTTCGGCATTACCACGCCGATCTCGACCTACCCATCGATGGTGCTCGGCACCAGCGACGTCCGGCTGATCGACATGACTCGCGCCTTTGCCTCGGTCCACAACCGCGGCCTCGGAGTCTCGCCTTATGCGATCACGCGCGTCGTCACCGCCGAAGGACGCCTGCTCTACCAGCATGATCGCGCCGAGGAGCGAGTGCTGGTCGCTCCGTGGGTAGCGGCGGAAATGACCGACCTGCTGCAAGCGGCGGTGATGACCGGGACCGGCCGCGCCGCGCAAATCGGCCGCCCGGTGGCGGGCAAGACCGGCACCACCCAGTCGAACCGCGACGGCTGGTTCATCGGCTTTTCGAGCGGCCTGACCACCGGCGTGTGGATGGGCCGCGACGACGCCCGCCCGGTCGGCGGGCTGCAGGGCGGAACAGCGCCGGCTCGGGCCTTCCGCGACTTCATGGCGACGGCTGTCGCCCGGCGCCCGGTCGAGCAGTTCGAGACCGAAGTGCCGATCCCCGACTGGCAGCTCGAGCCGGAGGAATTGTTCGACGTCCCGCCCGATTTCGGAGATTCGCAGCCTCTGGTCGATGCCGACGGCAATCCGCTCCCTCCGGCGGATCCGCTCGCCCCGCTTCCCGGCGGCGTCAGGCCGGATGGCAGCGGCCCGGACCAGCAATGGCTCGACGAAGTGCTCGGAGGCGGCTCCCAGCCGCAGCCTGGAACGGCTGGCACGCCGCCGGGGCAGCGCCAGGCGCCGGCCCCCCGGCCCGATCAACAGCAACGATTCCCGGGCGAGCGCGTGCCGCCGCAGCGCTCACCGGCTCCGGCCCAGCCTCCGGAGCCTCGGCCCGCCACTCCGCAATAGCGACTTCGCCCGCGAGCAATCGCCGCCGAACAAATTCGCCTCGAGCGCCTTGAACTCGGGCCCGTGGTTGAGATGGACGAGGTGCGCGACCTCGTGCGCGACGACGTAGCGGCGCGCTTCGGCCGGCGCCAGGATCAGCCGCCAGCTATACCGGATTCGGCCCGACTCGGAGCAGCTGCCCCAGCGCGTGTCGGCGTCGCCGACCGCGACCGACAGCGGCTTCCGTCCCGCCCGCCGCGCCAGTTCGCGTGTCTCAAGCGAAAGCACCTCCAGTGCCCGCCGCCTCAGGAACCGCTCGACCCGCGCGGGGAAGCCCGTGACCGGCCCGCCGCACACGATCCGCCTGTCTTCGACGATCGGCGTCCGCGCCCTTGGTTCGTCCCAGACGAGTTCGACGGGGCGGCCCTCGAGCGGGATGATCGCTCCGGGGACGAACGGCTCGGGCGGATGCGCCGCCGCAAGCTGTGCTTCGACCCATGCGCGTTGCTCGGCCGCCCAGGCGATCGCCGCCTGGCGGCTGTAGCGGATCGGGCAGGTAAGCCTGAGCACGCCGCGGCGGTCGTTGATCCGAAGCCGCAGGCGGCGGGCCCCGCGGACAGGTCGGATCTCGAGCGGCAGCGGAAGCCCGATTTCGAGCGGTTCAGAGCGCCCGGTCGACGACATGGCCCTCGAGCTCGCCGGCATCGTCCTCGCTTACCGTCCAGCCGCGCGTCGACTGGCCGGCCTCGTGAACCGTCTCGCGGCTTCCCGAAACGAGGTAATGCCAGTCCGGCAGCGGCTGTCCCCTGGCGCGGAGCTTGTAGGCGCAGCTGTCCGGCAGCCAGTCGAGCGCCTCGAGGTTGCGAGCGCTGAGGACGACGCAATCGCTGACATGCTTCCTGCGGTTGGCATAATCGGTGCAGCGGCCGTTGCGGCGGTCGAGCAGCCGGCAGGCGACATTGGTCGCATAAAGCAACGCCGTTTCCTCATCTTCCAGCTTGTGCACGCAGCATCGGCCGCAGCCGTCGCACAGCGCTTCCCATTCGCCGCGGTCGAGTTCGGCCAGCGGCTTTTCCCAAAATGGTCGGTCGCCGTTCATGACAAAGGCAGCCTTGGTCTGCTATCGGCCTCGCGGTCAAGCAATGGCACGAAAAAGGGGCGGGATTTCAGCATGAAGCGGGTTTCGATCATTGCGGCTGCGACCGCGTTGGCAATGCTGACGTCGCCGGCTGCTGCCCAGCTTGCCGAGGACGGGCCGAGATTCGTTCAGGCTGTGCGGGACCGTGACGGCAACAAGGCGACGGAGCTGCTTCGCACTCGTCCCGTCGTGCTCAACGCTCGCGACGACCGCGGGGACACCGCTCTGCTCGTCGCGCTCTCCCGGCAGGATGATACCTGGACCGCTTACTTGCTGCAGCAGGGCGCCGACCCGAACCTTCCCGCGCGGAATGGCGACACGCCGCTGATCGCCGCCGCCCGAGTGGGCTACGCGCAGGGCGTCGAGTGGCTGCTTGGCTTGAGCGTCAGGGTCGATCAGGGCAACCGCATGGGCGAAACGCCGCTGATCGTCGCCGTCCAGCAACGCCATGCCGACATCGTCCGGCTGCTGCTCGAGGCCGGTGCCGACCCTGACAAGACCGACTCGGCGGCCGGCTATTCGGCCCGCGATTACGCCAATCGCGACACCCGCTCGAGGGAAATCCTGAGGATGATCGAAGCCAAACGGGCGAGCGGCCGGTCGACGCAAGGCCGCTAGCTGGCCTCGCCGAGGCTCGGGTCGATCTGGGCCGAGAGGCGGCGAGCGGCGCGTCGCGCGAATCGCAGGATCTCCGCCTTCCTCCGCGCCGGCGCCAAAGGGCGCGACGCAGCTGTTCGCATGATCGCGGCATCGTAACGGTCGGCCACGATCAACCCCGCCTCTGCCGGCAAGAAGCGTTCGCCTTCGCAGACTGACGCGAGCTCCGGCGGCACCGCCCAGTAGAAGCAGTCGCAATATTCGAGATAGTCGCGCCACTTGTTGTCTCCGAGCAGGTCGGCCTTCGCGACCTTGATCTCGACGATGGTCAGCTGGCCCTTGGCGTCGATCGCCATCATGTCGGCGCGCCGGCCGTTGGGCAGCGGCATTTCGCAAATGGCGAATACGTCCTGGCGGCAGAACAGGCGGGTCACGCCCCTCGCCACGTCGATCGCCGCGGGCGGAGCTTCGGCGAAGCACAGGGAATCGGGCATGGTGGCCATCGCCGCACGCTAGAACAAAGCAGGACCGGGTGAAAGGGCGGCGGGCTGAACCGCACGGAAAAGCGGGGCGGCAGCGTATCCGCCACCGCCCCGCGCCCCTCCGCAATCGTTGCCGCTGTCTAGCGGTAGAAGATGTGGTTGCCGATCGATGCGACCCGCTTCAGCTTCCACTTCGGCGAAACATGACGGGCATGAAAGAACAGCGCGTTGTCGGCCGCCGAATCCTTGAGGTCGCGATCGACGATCTTGGCAATGGCGACCGCGGTCTGCCACTGGCGGCTCGCGCGCGGAATCGGCGGCAGCTTGCCGCCGCGCACGAAGCTGAACTGGCCGCGCTGGAACAGCACGCCGCAATAGGTCGACGGGAATCGGCCCGAACTGGCCCTGTTCGCAATCACTTCGCCGACCGCGAGCTGGCCGATCAGAGGCTCGCTCTTCGATTCGAAATAGACCCCGGCGGCAAGGCATTCGAGCTCGCGGCTGCCGGGGTTCGAGCTGCGCAGCTCCGCAACCATCGTCGCCAGGTCGGCCTTGGGACTGACCGTTTCCTCGGCGACTTCGTCGCTGTCCGCGTCAACTTCGATGACGGGCGCATCGGCCGGCAGGGCCGAGGGATCGGCGACCACCGCAAGCGGTTGCGGAATGACGGTGTTCGGGATGGCGGCGCTGCTGATGGCGATCAGCGGTTCTGCAGTCGGGCCGACCTTGGCCGGAGCGACGGAGCTCGCGCTCAAGGCAGCGCATACCAGCAGAGTGGTACGAAAACTGGACAACATGAATATCGCAAATGTGCGGTGAACCCCCGCTCAGGTGGCCGTTCTACGCGCGGATGACTTCCCGCAGACCCCTTTGGTGGCTCCCCGTCTCGCGTGGCATTCCGCCGGTTTTTCCGGTCGAAGAATGCCCCCCGCTCTTGTCGTTGGCCGACATTCAGCGCCCGTGGACGCCCCGGTCAACCTTCAAAGGTCGTTTCAGCGATGAATCGTTCCGCCGCTGCGATATCCAGTTCCAACAGCCATAAATCTTCGTCGAAACGGCCGCGCTTTTGCAGGAATTCGCGGACGTCGGCGGATTCAGCGCCGTCGCCGGGGCCGACTTTGCGCCACTGGTACGATCCATCGCCGGACAGCATCCGCTCCAGGCAGCCGCAATGCCTGCCCCGGCTGGTCACGACCAGCAGCAGCGACCCGCGCTCGGGATCGCCTCGGCGGAGGATCGTGCCGAAGTCGCCCGCCGCTTCCGCGCGGCGAATGAGGGCCGTCGCTTCGACAGCGGCTGCAAGCCGGCTCATTCGCGGACGAGAAGGGAGCCGGGCCGGCGGCAATGCGCGTCCTCGCGGTCCTCAGCCTCAGGCCGCGTCGCGCTCATCGGCACCCATGAGCACCGCGGCGAGAGCGTCGCTGCTGCGCGCTCCGCGCATCTTGTCGAGAGTCGCGGCATTGCGCGCCACACGACTGATCGCGGCCAGCGCCTTTAGATGCTCGGCCCCCGAATCCGGCGGCGACAGCAGCAGGAAGACGAGATCGACCGGCTCGCCGTCGATCGCCTTGTAGTCGACCGGCTCGGAAAGTCTGGCGAACAGGCAATAGATCCGGCTCAAACCCTCGACCTTGCCGTGAGGGATGGCCATGCCCTGGCCGAAGCCGGTGGAACCGAGCCGTTCGCGCTCGGCGAGGCTGGCGAGGATCGTCGCCGCGTCGAGGCCCGTGCGCTGCGCCGCGAGGCTCGATAGCTGCTGCAGCAACGAGCGCTTCTGGCCGGCCGGCAGCGCGGTCTTGATCGCGTCGAAATCGAGGAATTCGGACAATTGCATCGAAACTTGCTCCGGCCGAGGCCTCTCGCACCCGGCCGCGGCACATTCGCTATCGTCGGTCAGTTCGATCGCGGCTCGACCCAGCCGATCGTCCCGTCTTCGCGGCGATAGATCATATTATATTCTCCAGTCGCCGAGTTGCGGAACATCAACGCTCCAGTGTTGCGAAGGTCCATCAACATTACCGCGTCGGACACGCTCGCTTCCGGAATGTCGACCCTGGTCTCGGCGACGATCGGCGGATGGTCGGGCGCATCCTCCTGCTCGGCGGCGCTCGAGAAAATCCGGTAGTCGGCATTTTCCACATAGTCGGATTCGGCCGGCTTGTGGTCGCGCAGCCGCTTTACGTAGCGGCGAAGTTGCTTCTCGATCCGGTCGGCGGCGCCGTTGAAGGCCATCTGCGGCTCGCGCGCGCTGTGCGAGGCCTTGAGCACGACTCCGCGCGCCACCGGCGCGAGGATGTCGCAGACATAATCGCTATTGGCCCCGCGACCGAAGGTGACGTTGGCACGCACCGCTCGGGAGAAATATTTCTCGGTGATTTCGGCAATTCGCTGCGACGCATATTCGTGCAGGGACTCGCCGGTCTCTACCTGATGATCAGCGACTCGAACGTCCACGTTCTGGCGCTCCTTTCCAACTCGGCGCGGGGCTTAGGGCCGGCGCCGAACGCCCGTCAACCGGCCTCGGCGAAGCGTGCCCAAAGCGGGTTGGAGAGCCTGGAGACAAACTCCCGGTGCCGCTCGAGTTCCTCGCTGGCAGCGAAGTGCGGGCGGGCCGGCCGCGGCGCGCGAACCGTTACTGGCGCGCTCGCGCTCCGGACCCGCACCGATTCGGTTTCGGCGACCAGGCCAAGGCCGATCTGGCGGCCGCCGGTCAGTTCGACATAGACCTGGGCGAGCAATTGCGCGTCGAGCAGGGCGCCGTGCTTGACGCGCATCGAGCGGTCGACTCCGAACCGCGTGCACAGCGCGTCGAGGCTGTGCTTGGCGCCCGGGTGGCGCGAGCGCGCGATGGTCAGGGTGTCGATCATGCGGCTGGCGCAGACCCCGCGCCGGCCGCAGCGCTCGAGCTCGTGATTGAGGAAGCCGAAGTCGAAGGTGGCATTGTGCGCGACCAGCGGCGCATCCTCGAGGAAGTCGAGTAGCTCTTCAGCGCGCTCGGAAAAACATGGCTTGTCGGACAGGAAGATGTCGGTGAGGCCGTGCACCGCCTCGGCCTCGCTCGGCATCGGCCGCTCGGGATTGAAATAAGCGTGGAAATGGCGGCCGGTCTCGACTCGGTTGAACAACTCGACGCAGCCGATTTCGACCATGCGGTCGCCATTGGCGGGATTGAGGCCGGTGGTTTCGGTATCGAAGACGATTTCCCGCACGGCTCCGTTATTCACCCGCAGCAAGTCCGAGACAAGCGAGAATCTGCTCCACTTGCCGCTCGCTCTCGGCAAGGCTGCCGCCGGTGTCGACAATGAAATCGGCGCGCTTTCTCTTGTCAGCATCGGGAAGCTGGCGGGCGAGGATCGCGTCCAATTTCTGCTCGCTCATCCCCGGCCGGGCGAGCACGCGCCGGCGCTGCACGTCGGCCGGCGCCGAGACGACGACCACCCTGTCGAAACCGGACTCGGCGCCGGATTCGTAAAGCAGCGGAATCTCGAACAAAAGCGCCGGCTTGTCCCGGTTGTCGGCAATGAATTTCTCGCGCGCCTCCTGGACGGCCGGGTGGACCATCGCCTCGAGCGCCGCGAGCTCGGCCGGGTCGCCGAGGACTCGCCCGGCAAGCGCGTCGCGATCCAGCACTCCGCCCTCCACGGTGCCCGGGAAACGCTCGCCGATCCGCTCGACCAGGGCGCCGCCGACGCCCTGCAGCCGGCGCACCTCGGAATCGGCGTCGAACACCGGAATGCCGCGGCGCTCGAACATCGCCGCGACGGTCGACTTGCCCATTCCGATCGATCCGGTGAGCGCGATCCTGATCATCGCCGCAGCCTTTGCATCAACTCGTCGTCCCTGTCGCGGGGAGCTTCGGCGCCGAACAGCAATTCGAAGCTTTCGGCCGCCTGCTCGACGAGCATTTCGAGCCCGCCGATGGTGCGAAGGCCGCGGTCAGCGGCGGCCCGGACGAGCTTGGTGGGCTGCGGCGACGACACGAGGTCGAACACCCAGCCATTGCCTGGCATGGCAGTCATATCGACCTCTAACGGCGGCATTCCGGTCATTCCGAGCGGGGTCGCGTTGATCAGGCCGCTCGATCGCAGCGGCTCGTCGAACGGGACCGGCTCGAGCGCCAGCCGGAATTCGACGGCGAGCTTGTAGGCCTTGGCACGGTCGCGCGCTTGGATGCGCACCGAATGCAGCCCGAGCAGATGCAGCGCCATCAGCGCCGCCCGAGCCGCGCCGCCGGAGCCGAGCAGCGTGACCTCGTCCATGCCGGCCCCGGCCTTGGCCAGATTGGAGATCAGCACCATGACCGCGCCGACGTCGGTGTTGCCGGCGAGAAGCCTGCCGTCGCGAAGCGCAAGGGTGTTGGCGGCGCCGGCGCCGAGTGCCCGGTCGCTCGCCTGGTCGGCAAGCGCCAGGGCGTCGAGCTTCAACGGCATGGTGACGTTGCAGCCGCGCCAGCGCGGGTCGCGGCGGCGCTGGGCGACATAATCGGCGAGCTCGCCCCGGCCGACTCGGAAGCGGCGGTAGCCGGCTTGGATCCCGAGCCGCTTCAGCCAGAAGCAGTGGACGACCGGCGACAGGCTGTGGGCGATCGGGTCGCCGATCACCTCGGCAAAGTCGCGCGCGCCGCCGCTCACTCCGGCAGCAGTCCGCGTCCACGGAGAGCGCCAAGCAAAGGCAGCAAGGGCATTCCGAGGATGGTGAAATGACTGCCGTCGAGCGACTCGAACAGCTGCACCCCCGGCCCCTCCATTCGGAAGACTCCGACGCACTGGCCGACCGCCGGCCATTCGCGATCCAAATATTCCGCGATGAAATGCTCGGTCAGCCCTCGCACTTGCAGGACCGCCGCGTCGCAAAGGCTCCAGTCGATCGATCCACCCCGCGCCAGGGCGACGGCGCTGGTCAGCCGCATCGTCCGGCCAGAGAAGAATCGCAGATGCTCGGCTGCTTCCTCGCGGCTTCGCGGCTTGGCGAACGTCCGCCCGTCGACGCCGACCACCGAATCGCCGCCGACGACCCAGTCGTCGCGGCGCTCGCTGCTGACCGCCAGCGATTTGGCTTTGGCAAGCTCGAGGGCGATATCCTCGGCGTTGCCAAGCCTATGCTTGACCGACTCCTCGTCGACATTGGCCGGAACGACCTCATGCTCGACGCCGGCGGCGCTCAGCATCTGGCTGCGGATGGCGCTGGCGGACGCGAGGATCAGGGCCAAGAGAATAACCTTGTGGACAAGTCGGCGGTCTGGACTAGCCCAGCCATGGGGATCGGCTCAACGCGAAGCTTGTTCTCGGCTGCCCGCCATTCGTCCCGATTCTGTCCACGGCGCTCGAAAATCATCCCCAGCCTGTGAATCGCGGGAAAGCCGGCTCGCGACTCGCCGGAATCCGCAACGGAAGCGTTCCTTGCTCATTGTTGGCAAATGCGGGACGCGCGCCTAAACCCCGCGTCGCGCCCGCCAACTACATCACCAATCTAGACTCTAAATATATAAGGGAGAGAAAGAGGGTGGCCTCGACGCAGGTTGAGCCTTCCGGCGTCGCCGCCGCGGACAAGCCGTTGCTCGCCGTCCTCAGGGGCGAAAGGCGGGATCCGCCGCCTGTCTGGATGATGCGCCAGGCCGGCCGCTACCTTCCCGAATATCGCGAGCTCCGGCAGGCCAAGGGGAGCTTCGTCGAACTCGTTTACGACAACGAGGCCGCGGCCGAAGTGACGTTGCAGCCGCTTCGGCGTTTCCCCCAGCTCGATGCCGCGATCCTGTTTTCCGACATCCTCATCATCCCTTTTGCCATCGGCCAGAATTTGTCCTTCATCGCCGGCGAGGGGCCGCGCTTGACGCCGCCGCTGGCGTCGGCCGATCTCGACGCCCTCAAGCCTTTCCCGGCCCGCCTCGATCCGATTTATGCGACAGTCCGGCGGGTGAAGGCCGAACTGCCGCCGGGCAAGACCCTGATCGGCTTCGCCGGCGCTCCGTGGACGGTCGCCACCTACATGGTCGCCGGCGAGGGAAGCCGCGAGCAGTCGGAAACCCGCCGGCTCGCCTATGCCGACCCGGCGCGGTTCGAGGCCATCATCGAGCGGATCGAGGAGGTCACGCTCGACTATCTCAGCGGCCAGATCGATGCTGGTGCCGAAGCGGTGCAATTGTTCGACAGCTGGGCTGGCAGCCTTGCCCCCGACCAGTTCGAGCGGTTCGTCATCGCCCCCACCAAGCGCATCACGTCGGAGCTGAGGCGGCGGTACCCCGAGGTGCCGGTGATCGGCTTTCCGAAGGGCGCCGGCGGCAAGCTGCGCGCCTATGCCCGCGAAAGCGGGGTCCAAGCCATTGGAATCGACGAGACCGTCGACCCGGCCTGGGCCGATCGTGAGCTTCCGCCCTCGCTTCCCGTCCAGGGCAATCTCGATCCTTTGGCGCTGATTGCCGGCGGCGATGCGCTCGAAAGTTCGGTGCGGCGCGTCCTTGACGCATTCCGCGGCCGCCCGCACATCATGAACCTCGGGCACGGCATCCTGCCGGACACGCCGATCGCTAATGTCGAGCGGTTCCTGGAGCTGGTGAAGGGGGGCCAATGAACTTGGAGCTCGCGGGCTTCCTCGGCGCCGCTTATCTGTGGGTCAAGGCGGCCCACGTCACCTTCGTTATTTTCTGGATGGCCGGGCTGTTCCTCGTTCCGCGCTTCTACGTCTACCATTATGCGACGTCAGCCGGATCGGCGGAGGACCGCGCGTGGAGCGAACGCGAGGACCGCGCGCGGACCATCATCCTGACGCCAGCAATGATCGCCGTCTGGCTGCTCGGGCTGATGCTCGCAGCCCATCTCGACGCCTGGAACCAGGGGTGGTTGATGGCTAAGCTGGCGCTGGTCGTCGGCCTGACCGGCTACCAGGGCTGGATCACCGCTTATGGCAAGCGGCTGGCGTCCGGCAAGCGGCCGATGTCGAACCGGTCCTTGCGGATCATGAACGAAGTGCCCGGCGTGGCAGCGGCGGTCATTGTCGTCCTGGTGATCGTCAAGCCGTTCTAAACCTGGTCCCGACCGCACGGCGATTGACTTGTTGAACCGCCTTACATAACGCCGATTCTCGACGGCTGTACCGGCCTGTTCCTCCCTCGCCGCTGCCGCCGCCTCTTCCTTTCAATCGGCGTCCTGCCGCGCGAATCCCATTTTCGAAATCCGAGTTCAGACCCATGCATCTCAAAGACCTCAAGAAGCAGACGCCGGCCGAGCTGGTCTCGATGGCCGAGGAGCTCGGCGTCGAGGGCGCGTCGACCATGCGCAAGCAGGATCTGATGTTCTCCATCCTCAAGGTGCGCGCGGAAAGCGGCGCCGAGATCATGGGCGCCGGCACCATCGAGGTGCTGAACGACGGCTTCGGTTTCCTGCGCTCGCCGGAAGCCAACTACCTTGCCGGCCCGGACGACATTTACGTCGCGCCGTCGGTCGTCCGCCGCTTCGGCCTCCGCACCGGCGACACCCTCGAGGGCGAGATTCGCGGGCCGAAGGATGGCGAACGATACTTCGCTCTGACTCGCGTGTCGGCGATCAACTTCGACGACCCGGAAGCGGTCCGCCATCGAGTCAATTTCGACAATCTGACGCCGCTCTATCCCGACTCGAAGCTCAACCTCGATACGCTCGACCCGACGGTCAAGGACAAGTCGGCGCGGGTGATCGACATCGTCGCTCCGCAGGGCAAGGGCCAGCGGGCGCTGATCGTCGCTCCGCCGCGCACCGGCAAGACGGTGCTGCTGCAGAACATCGCCAAGGCGATCACCGACAACCACCCCGAGGTGTTCCTGATCGTGCTCTTGATCGACGAGCGGCCCGAGGAGGTCACCGACATGCAAAGGTCGGTCAACGGCGAGGTCATCTCCTCGACCTTCGACGAGCCGGCGAGCCGCCACGTCCAGGTCGCCGAAATGGTCATCGAGAAGGCCAAGCGCCTGGTCGAGCACAAGAAGGACGTCGTCATCCTGCTCGATTCGATCACCCGCCTCGGCCGCGCCTACAACACGGTCGTGCCGAGCTCGGGCAAGGTCCTGACCGGCGGCGTCGACGCCAACGCGCTGCAGCGCCCGAAGCGCTTCTTCGGCGCGGCGCGAAACATCGAGGAGGGCGGCTCGCTGTCGATCATCGCCACCGCCTTGATCGACACCGGTTCGAAGATGGACGAGGTCATTTTCGAGGAGTTCAAGGGCACCGGCAATTCCGAGATCGTGCTCGACCGCAAGGTCAGCGACAAGCGCATCTTCCCGTCGCTCGACGTCGGCAAGTCCGGCACCCGCAAGGAGGAATTGCTGGTCGACCAGGCGACCCTGACCAAGATGTGGGTGCTTCGCCGGATCCTGATGCAGATGGGCACCGTCGACGCGATGCAGTTCCTGCTCGACAAGATGAAGGACGCCAAAACCAACGAGGATTTCTTCGCCTCGATGAACCAGTGAGCTTCGCAGCCGAGAAGCTCGCTCAGTCTGACGGAACCCAACCGCGCCTGCCGCTTTCGACGGACGGCATCTAGAAAAACGGGGAAAGCGCCGGATGATCGAACTTCTGCTTGCTGCCGCGCATGGCGCCATGCCCAGCGGCCCGGCCGAGATGTGGGACGCGATCGTCCACGATTTCTCCAACATCACCGAGCCGGGCGCCTTCGCGACCTTCCTCCAGGTGCTGATGATCGACCTGGTGCTGGCCGGCGACAATGCGATCGTCGTCGGAGCGCTCGCCGCCGGGCTTCCGCCCCACCAGCGGCGGATGGTCATCCTCATCGGCATCATCGCCGCGCTCGTGCTGCGAGTCTTCTTCGCTTTGATCGTCACCCAGCTGCTGCAGATCATCGGCCTGATCCTGATCGGCGGGCTGCTTTTGCTATGGGTGGCATGGAAGATGTGGCGCGAGATCCGCCACACCGGCGAAAGCGCGGGCTCGGCCGAGGTCGCGGGCGACGAGCATTCCGGCCTGAGACCGGCCAAGAGCTTCGCCGGAGCCGTCTGGGCGGTGGCCATCGCCGACGTCTCGATGAGCCTCGACAATGTCCTCGCTGTCGCCGGCGCCGCCCGCGACCACCCTGGCATCCTCATCGTCGGCCTGATCTTTGCGGTCGCGCTGATGGGCGTCGCCGCCAACATCATTGCCAAATATATCGAGCGCTATCGGTGGATCGCCTATGTCGGGCTGGCAGTGATCGTCTATGTCGCCGGCAAGATGATCTACGACGGCTGGGTCGACCCGCAGGTCGGGCTCGGCCGGCTGTTCGCCTAGCGCCTCATCCCTCCCGCTTGCGGGAGGGGTTGGGGGCGGGCATGTCCGCCTCGCAATGAGTTCGGACACCATCTTTGCCCTCGCCAGCGGCCGCCCGCCGGCGGCGATCGGCCTGATCCGGGTAAGCGGGCCGCGAGCGCATGCGGCCGCGGCGAGGCTGGTCGGCAAGCTGCCACTACCACGGGTGGCGGCGCTGCGGAGGTTTAGCCATCCCGACACCGGCGACATTCTCGACGAGGGGCTGGTGCTGCGCTTCGACGGGCCGGCGAGCGCGACCGGCGAGGATCTGGTCGAGCTCCACTGCCACGGCGGCCGGGCGGTGGTCGACGCTCTGCTCGAGGCTCTTGGCAGGCTCGACGGGCTGCGGCTGGCAGTGCCGGGCGAATTCACCCGCCGCGCCTTCGAAAGCGGCCGGATCGACCTGACCGAGGCCGAAGGTCTTGCCGACCTCATCGAGGCCGAGACGGACAGCCAGCGCAAGGCGGCGCTGCTGCTCGCCGAGGGAGGCCTGAGGCGCCAGATCGCCGAGTGGCAGCAGCGGCTGCTGATCCTCTCGGCGCGCGCCGAGGCGGTGATCGACTATGCCGAGGAGGACGAGACCGGGGTCGATCCCTCCCTTTGTCGCGATTGCGACACATTAGCATCTCAGCTTGGACAATGGCTCGATCGGCCGCGGATCGAGCCTCTGAAGGACGGCGTGAGAGTCGTCGTCGCGGGCCCGCCAAACGCCGGAAAATCCAGCTTGATCAACGCGATAGCGGGACAGGAGCGCGCCATTGTCACGGACGTCCCGGGCACGACTCGCGACCACATCGAAGTGCCGCTGGCGATCGGCGGAGTGCCGGTGCTTCTGACCGATACCGCCGGCCTGCGCGATTCGGACGATCGGGTCGAGAAGATTGGAGTCGAGCGGGCGCGCCGGCTGGGCGAGGCCGCCGACGTCCTGCTGTGGCTGGGGGAGCCGGGGGAGGCGCCGAGCCACCCGCGGCTGATTCGCGTGCATGCGAGGAGCGACTTGCCGGACCGGCAGGCGGCGCCGACGGGCTCGCTGCCGGTGTCGTCGCTGACCGGCGCCGGCGTCGGCGATCTGCTCGGCCGAGTCTCGAGCCTCGCGCGCGAGTTCCTGCCGGGCGAGGGGGCGCTGGCGCTCAACCGGCGCCAGGCGGCCCATCTCGCCGAAGCTCGCGAAGCGCTGCAAGCGGCGGAAATCGCGGAGGATTTCGTGCTGGTCGCTGAGCATCTGCGCGCCGCTCGCGCCGCCTTCGACCGTCTCACCGGCCGCGCCGGGGTCGAGGATCTGCTCGATGCGCTGTTCGGCCGCTTTTGCCTCGGCAAGTGATGTTTCACGTGGAACGAGCATCGCAGCCATGCCGGGGGCATGGCGAGAAGCGCAGTCAATCGCAGCCATGCCGGGGGCATGGTGAGAAGCGCAGTCATCGGCTACAGGCTTGACCATGTACGACGTTCTGGTGATCGGCGCCGGCCATGCCGGCTGCGAGGCCGCGTCTGCCGCGGCCCGGCGCGGCGCGCGCGTCGGCCTCGTCACCTTCCGCGCCGAGGACGTCGGCCAGATGAGCTGCAACCCGTCGATCGGCGGGGTCGGCAAGGGCCATCTCGTGCGCGAGCTCGACGTGTTCGACGGGCTGATGGCCCGCGCCGCCGACCGCGCCGCCATCCACCGCCGGATGCTCAACCGAAGCAAGGGCCCGGCGGTCCACGGCCCGCGCGTCCAGGCCGACCGTAAGCTCTACCGCCAGGCAGTGCAGGAGCTGCTGGCGGAGAGCGGCGTCGAGCTGGTCGTCGCCGAGGCGCTGGCGGTGCGCATCGAGCGCGGCCGGGTGACTGGCGTCGAGACCAGCGGCGGCCTGGTCGAGTGCCGGGCCCTGGTCATCGCCACCGGCACCTTCCTCGATGCGCGCATCTTTGTCGGCGAGGAGATCGCCGGTGGCGGCCGCCGCGGCGAGCAGGCGGCGGTGCCGCTTGGCCGCCAGATCCGCGAGATCGGCCTCGGCCAGGGGCGGCTGAAGACCGGCACCCCGCCGCGGCTCGACGGCCGAACCATCGACTGGGCCCGGCTCGAGGAGCAGCCGAGCGACCGCGATGCGTGGACCATGTCGGCGCTCGACGACGGCGTTCGGCTGCCGCAGCTCGTCTGCGCGATCACCCGCACCGGCGAGCGCACCCACGACATCATCCGCGCCAATCTCGATCGGTCGCCTTTGTTCGCCGGGGCGATCGAGGGCCGGGGCCCGCGTTATTGCCCGTCGATCGAGGACAAGGTGAAGCGCTTCGGCGACCGCGACGGCCACCAGATCTTCCTCGAGCCGGAAGGGCTCGACGATAGCCTCGTCTATCCCAACGGAATCTCGACCTCGCTGCCTGCCGAGGTCCAGCTCGCCTTCGTCCGCAGCGTCGCCGGCCTCGAGCGCGCCGAGATCGTCCGTCCCGGCTATGCGGTCGAATATGAATATGTCGACCCGCGCCGGCTCAATTCGACACTCGCGGTCGGTGACCTCGGTGGCCTCTACCTCGCCGGCCAGATCAACGGCACCACCGGCTATGAGGAAGCCGCCGCCCAGGGTCTCGCTGCCGGCCTCAACGCCGCCGCCCACGCCCTCGAGCTGGAGCCGGTGCGCTTCGACCGCCGCACCAGCTACATCGGCGTGATGATCGACGACCTCACCGTCCAGGGCGTCAGCGAGCCGTACCGGATGATGACCGCCCGCGCCGAATATCGCCTGTCGCTGCGCGCGGACAATGCGACCACGCGCCTCGGCCAAGTCGCGCTCGCCGCTCGCTGTGTCGGCGCTCGCCGCGCCCGGCGCATCGAAGAGCATTTCGTCCTGCGCTCGACCGCCTCTTGGGCCGAGACCGACGAAGGCCGCGCCGATGCCCTCTACGCGCCCTATCGCGAGCGCCAGCAGCGCGAATGGGACGCGGTCCGCCGCGATCTGGCGGTGTGGCTGCCTCCGGGCTTCGATTTCGCGGCCGTGCCCGGCCTGTCCAACGAGATGGTCGAGCGGCTCGCCACCGTGCAGCCCGAAACGCTCGACCAGGCGGCGCGCGTCCCAGGGATCACCCCGGCCGCCCTGTCGGCGCTCTACGTCGCCGCCCAGCGCCGCGTAGTGGCATGATCGAAGACGTCGCGGCGGCCGCGCGGCGCCGTGTTTCACGTGAAACATTCGACCGGCTCGAGCTGTATGCGGAGCTGCTGCGCGCCGAGGCGCAGCGTCAGAACCTCGTCTCCCGCTCGACCCTCGGCCAGCTGTGGCAGCGCCACATCCTCGATTCCGCGCAGCTCGTCCGGTTCGAGCTGAGGCCCGGTGTGCCGTGGGCCGACATCGGCTCGGGCGCGGGCCTGCCGGGGATCGTCGTCGCCCTGCTCGTCGAGGGGCCGGTCACCCTGATCGAGCCGCGGAGGCTGCGCGCCGACTTCCTCGCCCGCGCCGTTGACGCCCTCGGCCTGTCGGAGCGCGTGCGCGTGGAGGCCGCCAAGGTCGAGCAGGTCCGCGGCAGCTATGACATGCTCACCGCGCGGGCGGTCGCCGCGCTCGATCGCCTGCTCGACTTGTCCCATCATCTGTCCACAAGAAACAGCATCTGGGTGCTTCCCAAGGGGCGAAGCGCGCAATCCGAACTGGCGCAGGCGCGGCGAAGCTGGCAGTGTGAGGCCCGGAGCGAACCGAGTTACACCGATCCGCAGTCGCAGATCCTGGTGCTGACAGGGGTGAGGGCGAGGCAGCGATGATCCGCATCGTGGTAGCGAACCAGAAAGGCGGCGTCGGCAAGACGACGACGGCGATCAACCTCGCCACGGCGCTGGCGGCAATCGGCTGGAAGGTGCTGCTGATCGACCTCGACCCGCAGGGCAATGCCTCGACCGGGCTCGGCGTGCCGCCGTCGCGGCGCGAATGCTCGACCTATGACGTGCTGATCGGGAAGGCGAGCTTGGTCGAGGCCGCCGTCGCCACCCGAGTGCCGCGTCTCGACCTCGCCCCGGCGACCGTCGACCTGTCCGGCGCCGAGATCGAGCTGGTCGCCTTAGACGACCGCGCCCATCGGCTCGAGCAGGCGCTGGCCGCCGCTCCGCCCGGTCGCTGGGACGTGTGTTTGATCGACTGCCCGCCCTCGCTGGGGCTGCTGACCGTCAACGCCTTGGTCGCGGCGCGCCAGCTGCTCGTGCCGCTGCAAAGCGAGTTCTTTGCGCTCGAAGGCCTCAGCCAGCTGCTGCAGACGGTCGAGCGCATTCGGATCGCCTTCAATCCCGGTCTCCAGATCCTCGGCGTCGCTTTGACCATGTTCGACCGCCGCAACAAATTGTCGCAGCAGGTCGCCGAGGATGTCCGCGCCTGCCTCGGCCCGGTGGTGTTCGATACGGTGGTTCCGCGCAACGTCCGCCTGTCCGAGGCGCCGAGCCATGGCCTGCCGGCGCTGATTTACGACCTCAAATGCCCGGGTTCCGAAGCCTATGTGCGCCTTGCCCGCGAGCTGATGGCGCGGCTTCCCCGCCAGGCGGAGGCGGCATGAGCAAGAAGCCGGTCTCGGGGCTCGGCCGCGGCCTGTCGGCTTTGCTCGACGACGCCGTTCGCCCGGCGGCGGCCGAACCGCCGGCGCCTTCGGCCGGTGGCGTCCGCGAGATCGAGATCGGGCGAATCCGGCCCAACCCGAACCAGCCGCGCGTGCAGTTCAGCGAGGAGTCGATCGACGAGCTCGCCGATTCGATCGCCGAGCGCGGGGTCCTGCAGCCGATCCTGCTCCGCCCGCACGGCGACGGCTTCGAGATCATCGCCGGCGAGCGCCGCTGGCGCGCGGCGCAACGCGCCCGGATCCACACCATCCCTGCGATCGTCCGCGAGATCGACGATGCCGCCGCCGCAGAGATCGCCCTGATCGAGAATATCCAGCGCGAGGACCTTAACGCGATCGAGGAGGCCGAGGGCTATCGCCAGCTGGTCGAGCGCTACGGCCATAGCCAGGAAGACATCGCTCGGATCGTCCACAAGTCGCGCAGCCACGTTTCTAACCTGTTGAGATTGCTCGATCTTCCGCAGCCGGTCAGGGAATCGCTATTGCGTGGCGATATCACTATGGGCCACGCCCGTGCGGTCGCCGCGGCTCCCGACCCCGAGGCCTTGACCAGGGAGATCGTCGTCCGCGGCCTGTCCGTGCGACAGGCCGAGGCGAAGGCGCGCAAGGCCAAGACCGGCGGCAGCGAGCTCGTTCTCACCGAGCGGCGGGTCGATGCCGACCTCGTCGCCCTCGAGCGCCAGCTTGGCGATATGCTCGGAGTCCGGGTCAGGGTCGCGCACAACGGCACCGCCGGCACCGTCACCCTGCACTACAGCAGCCTCGACCAGCTCGACATGATCTGCCAGCGGCTATCGGGCGAACCGATCTAGGGCCAAGCGGCCGAGCGCAGTGAGAGGATTGTGAAGCAATCGTCGAGCAGCGCGAAGAGACCGTGCCCGGCCGACCACCGGCCGCATGCCGAGTGGATCGACGGCACGAATTGACTTCGTGCCGGCGCAACCCGGCTAAAACCGCGCCCTGGCGTGGGGCGTCGGCTTCTACTACCGCCGCCGCGCTGCCGCCCGGGCGATCGCCACCAGCTCCTCGCCGAGCGCCTCGCTATCCGGCGGCGCCGCTTTCGCCATCTGCGACCGCTCGAGCCGTCCGGCGCGCTCGGCGACGGTCGCCAGGCCCTCGGCATCCCACTTCCGAAGCAGCTTGCCGACCAGCGCCTCGTCCTTGAAAAACAATGACTTCTTGAGTGACGCCATGACGGCGTCGACGCGTTCGCCGCGCTCGACTCGAGCTCTCGCCGGCGCCACCTGGAGAAGCCGCCGCTGCAGCGCCCGGACGACCGGAATGGCGCTGCTTCCGCTCGGCAGCCGCGCCAGCTCGTCGGCAAGCTCGGCCACCTCGCCGGCAAGGGCGAGGTCGGCCAGCCGGCCGAGGCTCGCTTCGGCCATGTCGGCGCCGACCGCGTCGATGGTTTCGTGATCGAGATCCTTCGGCTGCTGCGGCCCGGCGTCGAGATAGCAGGCGAACTTGGCCAGCTCCTGGGCGACGACGGCGCGGTCGTTGCGGCACGCGTCGGCAAGGCGCGCCGCGACGTCCGGCCGGACTCGGAGCCCCGCCTGCTGGGCGAGGGCGATCACCATCCGCTCGGCATCTTGGCCCTCGGGCACGTAGGAGGCGTAAGCCAGCGCCTGGCCATGCTCCTCGGCGAGCCGAAGCAGCCGCGAGCCCTTGCGCAGCGAGCCGGCAATCGCGATCACCGGGCTTTCCGCCGCTCCTGCTCCGAGCAGCGCCTCGACCGCGTCGGCAATGTCGTCGCCGGCCGGCTCGACCCAGATCGCCCGTTTGTCGCCGAACAGGCCGATGGCGCCGGCCTCGTCAGCCAGCAGCGCCGGGTCGGACTTGGCCGCCGACGCCGCGACGACGAACTTCTCCGCGCCCAACGCCGCCAACAGCCGCTCGCCATGGCTCCGCGACTGGGATTCGTCGGCGCCATGGAATAGATAGAATCGGACGTTCGGGTTGGGCCGGTCGGTCGCCGCCGACAGATCGCGCTTGGCGAGCTTCATCTCGCCCTTGCGGTTCGCGCCGCGAACAATCCCAGCCGGGCGACGATCTGGTCGGCAACAGCCTCGCTCAGCCGCTCGGCGGCGGTCTGCTCGGCGGCGACGGTCGCATATTCGGAGGAGACGACGTCGATGCCGGCATCGGAGCCGGCGGTCGCGTCGAGCACCACCGATCCGGTGGCGAGTTCGACCAGCCGGTAGCGCGCGCGCAGCGTCCGCCGCTCGCGGGTCGCGGCGCGGTCGCCGCGGATGGCAAGGCCGATGATCGCATCGTCGAGCTCGACCTCGAGCCGGTAGGCCGGCGCCTCGTCGCCGCGGGCCTTGAGACGGTCGAGAAGCCCGTTGCGCACCAGCCAGCCGACCCGGCCCTCGATCGGTGCCACCTCGATGGACCGCAGAGTCACCGCCGCCGCGCTATTGCCGCCGCCGCCGTAGAGCGGCCGCAGGCCGCAGGCCGGCAGCGACAAAGCGAGCAGGGCGAGGATCAGCCGGCCGGTCATGCGACGATGTTCACCAGCCGGTCGGGGACGACGATCACCTTGCGCGGCGCCGCGCCGCCGAGCTGGCGCTGAACCTTTTCCGACGCCAGCGCCAGCGCCTCGGCGTCCGCCCGGTCCAGCCCGCGCGGCGCCGTCAACGTGTCGCGCAGCTTGCCGTTGACCTGAACCGCAAGAGTGATTTCCTCGTCGATGAGCAGCGCCGGGTCGTGCGCCGGCCACTCGGCCTCGGCGACCAGGCCGGCGCCGCCGAGCACCGCCCAGCATTCCTCGGCGAGGTGCGGCGCCATCGGCGCAGCCAGCTTGACCAGGGTCCGGACCGCCTCCGACCGGGTCGCCGACGGCTTCGCCCGCTCGATCGCGCTGACCAGCTCGTACAGCTGGGCGATGCCCTTGTTGAACTGCAGGCCCTCGAGCGCGTCGGTGACTGCGGCGATGGTGCGGTGGAGCTTGCGCTCCAACGCGTCATCCCGTCCCTCTCCAGCCTGGTCGCCGCTGGCGAGGCGCCAGACGCGCTGGACGAACCGGGCCGCGCCCTCGATGCCGGTCTCGGACCATTCGAGGTCGCGTTCGGGCGGGCTGTCGGACAGCAGGAACCAGCGCGCCGCGTCGGCGCCGTAGCGGCCGACGATCGTGTCGGAATCGATCGCGTTGCGCTTCGACTTGGACATCTTCTCGATTCGGCCGCGTTGGACGGTCGCTCCGGTCGCCCGCTCGGCGACGGCGCCCGCCGCGTCGATCTCGACTTCCTCCGGGGCGAGCCAGCGCCCGCCGGCGGCCTGGTAGGTCTCGTGAGTCACCATGCCCTGGGTGAACAGGCCGGCGAACGGCTCGGCGATGCCGATCCGGCCGATGCGGTGCAGCGCCCGTGTCCAGAAACGCGCGTAAAGCAGGTGCAGGATCGCGTGCTCGACGCCGCCGATATATTGCGTGACCGGCAGCCACGCCTCGGCCTCGGCGCGGTCGAACGGCCGATCGTCCGGCTGGCTGGCGAAGCGGATGAAATACCAGGACGAGTCGACGAAGGTGTCGAGCGTGTCGGTCTCGCGGCGCGCCGCCTCGCCGCACTTGGGGCAGGGCACCTGCCGCCAGCCGTCGTGGCGGTCGAGCGGGTTGCCCGGCTGGTCGAAGCTGACGTCCTCGGGAAGCACCACAGGCAGCTGCTCGCGCGGCACCGGCACCGCGCCGCAGCTCTCGCAGTGGATGATCGGGATCGGCGTCCCCCAATAGCGCTGGCGCGACACGCCCCAGTCGCGGAGCCGGTATTGGACCCTCCCCTCGCCCCAGCCGGCGGCCTCGGCGCGTCGAATGACCTCGGCCGCCGCCTGCTCGGTCGGCAGGCCGTCGAGAAAGGACGAATTGACGGCGATGCCGTCGCCGCTTTCGGCCTCGGTGCCGATCGGCAGCGCCGCCTCGTCGATGCTCGCCGCCACCACCCGCTTGATCGGCAGGCCGTAGGCGCTGGCGAACTCATGGTCGCGCTGGTCGTGCCCGGGCACTCCGAAAATCGCTCCGGTGCCATATTCCATCAGCACGAAATTGGCGATGTACACCGGCAGCCGCCAGTCGGGGTCGAGCGGGTGGACCACCTCGAGTGACGTGCGGAAGCCTTTCTTCTCGGCGGTCTCGATCTCGGCCGCGGACGTGCCGCCGCGCCGGCACTCGGCGATGAAGCCGGCTGCTTCCTGGTCCTTGGCGGCGATGGCCTCGGCGATCGGGTGGCCGGCGGCGATGGCGACGAAGCTCGCCCCGAAGATGGTGTCGGGGCGGGTCGTGAACACGTCGATCTTGTCGTGCCCGGCGACCTCATCGGCGAGCCGGAAGCTGAACCGCAGGCCGCGGCTTCGGCCGATCCAGTTTTCCTGCATCAGCCGGACCTTTTCCGGCCATTGGTCGAGCTCGTTGAGCCCGTCGAGAAGCTCGTCGGCGAAGTCGGTGATCTTGAGGAACCATTGGTTGAGCTTGCGCCGCTCGACCGGAGCGCCCGAGCGCCAGCCCTTGCCGTCGATCACTTGCTCGTTCGCCAGCACGGTCCGGTCGACGGGGTCCCAATTGACCTCGCTTTCCTTGCGATAGACCAGCCCCGCCTCGAACAGGTCGAGGAACAGCTCCTGCTCGTGGCCGTAATATTCGGGATCGCAGGTGGCGAACTCGCGGCTCCAGTCGAACGCGAAGCCGAGCCGCTTGAGCTGGCCGCGCATCACCTCGATATTGTTGCGGGTCCAGGTCCCGGGGTGGGTGCCGCGCTCCATCGCCGCATTCTCGGCGGGCATTCCGAACGCGTCCCAGCCCATCGGGTGAAGCACTTCGAATCCCTGCATTCGGCGGTAGCGGGCGAGCACGTCGCCCATGGTGTAATTGCGCCCGTGGCCGATGTGCAGCCGCCCCGAAGGATACGGGAACATCTCGAGCACGTAGCTCTTGGGCTTCCCGCTGGCGCTGTCGGCAGCGAAGCAGCGGCTCTCCTCCCACCGCTGCTGCCACCGCGGGTCGGCCGTGGCCGGATCGAAGCGGCCGCTCATGACGATAGCGGCTAGCCGCCGACAGTCGTGCGGCGGAGGTCGCGCGCGCGGGTGAGGATGATGTCCTCGAGCTTCTGAACGGTCGCCGCGGCTACCGGCGCATTGACCCACATATTGTTCTGAAACACCTGGCGCGAAGCCGCGACCCTGAGCGCGTCGGCGCGCAGCTCCTGATCGAGGATCGACACGGTCAGCTTCACCCGATCGCCGGGCGAATTGGGATTGGTGTACCAGTCGGTGATGATGACCCCGCTATTGGCATCGGCCTGGATCAGCGGAGCGAAGGATACGGTGTCGATCGCTGCCCGCCACAGGTAGGTATTGACTCCGATCGTCGTCAGCCGGGCTGGCGCGAGCTCGGTCGGGGTCAGGCGATTTCTGGAACAGCCGGTCGCGGCCAGGGCGACAATGATCAGCGCGGCGGCGGCATGGTGCAGGCGGGTCATCGATGTTCCTTGATGCGTCGGTCGTCGCAGGCGTTATAGATGCTGGCGGCGATGCCGCAAGCGTCCGGCAGCGAAGACCAAGTTGTTGTTCCGGCGCAACAGGGCGCCGGGGAATCGATTCCGCTCATGGAACCTTCAGTCACGCCGGACTATATCGACTCGCGCAACAGGGAGTCGTCGTGCGCAGGTTGAGTCAGTCATTCGCAGCCAAGCTGCTTGCCGCCACATCGGCGGCAGCGCTCGCGCTTGCGCCCGGACTGGCGACTGCGCAGTCGAAAGATGCGCGTCCCCCAGCGGTCGCGCTCAGCTTTGACCCCGTCGCGTCCTTCACTCCGGCCAACGCCGATCCGCGTCTCGCCGCGGCTTTCGCCAACCGCGCGCCGGCGCTGAGCGATTTCAAGTTCACCCCGGCGGCCGCCAAGACTCGGCCGTCGCAGGTCCGGGTCGCGATTCGCGCGCGGGCGGACTCGCCGGCGCGGGTGCGTGTCGCGGACGTTTCGGCGCTGACCTCGGCATCGTCGATCAGCGCGCTGACCCCGACCAGCTACAAGCTTGGCGTGGCGGTCGGCTGGCGCAGCTTCGCGGTCGCCGGCGACGTCGCCAGGGCAAGCGGGCCGAACCCGGCGATCGAGGGCCGCGAGAGCGCGGTCGTCGGCGTCAGCTACTCGCTCAAGCGCTTTACCGGCCGGGTCGCTGTCGGAGCCGAGCGGGGCGATGACCGCGGAGTTCCGGCGCTTCGCGACGGCGACACCTATTCGGTCGATGTCGGCGGCGCCTACAACATCACCCGCAACATCGCGGTGACCGGCGGCGTTCGCTATCGAGTCGACAATGAGCGGCTGGCCCCGCTCAACGACGACCGCCGCGACAGCCAGGCGGTCTACGTCGGCACCGCCTTCAAGTTCTGATCCTAAGCCACCGAGTGCAGCGTGGAGATTGCGTTAGCAATCTCTCGCAGCGCGTAGAGCTGGCGAAGGCCGGACGGCATGCGCCAGCGGAGCGAGCGACAGGACCGACGTCACGGGATTCACTCCCGTGACGGCCCTCTTCGGGATATCCAGGCGTCGATCCCGCCCCATCCCGAAAAGCCGAGCGGCCTGACCGACCGGTAGCTTTCGTCGTTCATTCCGCCCAGCGCGAACACCGGCTGCCCGGCGAGCCGGACCAGGGTCGCCGCGCGCATCCTCGGCAGCGCTGGCCTGCCCGGATGCGAGCGGGTCTCGTACAGCGATGAGAGGAACAGCATCGGCGTCCTGCGGGCGAGTGCCCGCAGCAGCTCACGGCTGTCATGGATCCGGCCGACCTCGCCGCCGGCTCCGTCCACCACCGTCAGTCCCCTCGGGCGCGCGATCCTGCGGATCCGCCGAAGCAACTTCGGCCGGCCCTCGACGTCCTCGAGGAGGACGATCACCCCCGTGCCGCGCGGCAGCGAGCGGAGCACCCGCCACAGCGCGTCACCAAGCCGCTCGTCGGCGAACAGCCATCGGCCAGGAAGCTGGCGCGGTCTCACCCGTCTGCCTATAGCGCGGTGTGATGACCAGCGCCGCCGCTCGTCGCGAACGGATCCTAGACGACATCGCGAGGGCGGCCCGAATCGCCGGCCGCCACCCCGCCGAAGTCACCCTGGTCGCGGTTAGCAAGGGCCGTGTCGCAGCGGAGATCGAGGATCTGATCGAGGCCGGGCAAAGCGACTTCGGCGAAAGCCGGGTGCAGGAAGCGATGGCGAAATGGCCGCTTTTGCTGACTCGCTACCCGGGAGTCCGACTGCACGGCATCGGCCGCCTGCAGTCCAACAAGGCGGCCGAGGCGGTAAAGTTGTTTCACGCGATCCATTCGCTCGACCGGCTTTCGCTGCTTTCCGCGCTGGTGAAAGCTGCGGAGGCCGAGGCGCGCTCGCCCGAGCTGTTCGTTCAGGTCAACATCGGCGAAGAGGAGCAGAAAGGCGGATGCGCGATCGCCGAGACCGGCGCGTTGGTCGAAGCGGTCCGCGAGTCGCCGCTGCCGCTCGTCGGGCTGATGGCGATCCCGCCGCTCGGGGTTGAAGCGGCGCCGTTTTTCGCCCTTCTCGCCAAGATTGCGCGAAGCCATGGCGTCAGCGGGCTCAGCATGGGCATGTCCGCCGATTATGCCGAGGCGGTAATGCTCGGCGCCACTCACGTTAGGATCGGCACGGCCTTGTTCGAACCCTAGGGCAAATGCCCGCTCTTCTTGCGCTTGACCGCGAGGTAATCGGCATTGTGCGGGTTGGTGGGCATGTGGTGGGCGACGCGCTCGACCACTTCGATTCCGGAGTGGGTCAGGCCCGCGACCTTGGCCGGATTGTTGGTCAGGAGGCGCACCTTGCCGATGCCCAGTGCGCGCAGCATCGCCGCGGCATGGTCATAGTCGCGCTCGTCGTCGCCAAAGCCGAGCCGCTGGTTCGCCTCAACCGTGTCGAGCCCGCGGTCCTGCAGCGAATAGGCGCGCAGCTTGTTGGCAAGGCCGATGCCGCGCCCTTCCTGGCGAAGATAGAGCAGGACTCCGCCGCCAGCCTCGCCGATCAGCCGCAATGCCTCGCGCAGCTGCGGCCCGCAGTCGCATTTCAGCGAGCCGAACACGTCGCCGGTCAGGCATTCGCTGTGCAGCCGCACCAGCGGCGGCTGCCCGGCGAAGGCGCCGACCACCAGAGCGACATGCTCCTGGCCGTCGTCGCTGCCGCGGAAGGCGACAATCTGGCTGTCCGGCAGGCCCTCGAGCGGCAGGCGAGCGCGAGCGACCAGTACGACTTCCGCCGCCGCCGCCATCGCCGAGGCGCAGTCGATCGACACCGCCGCTTCACCCTCGACCAGCCACAATGCCGGCAGCAGCCCTGCCGCTCGGGCGAGGGCGAGCGCCGCCTGGGCTGCCGCGATGTCGTCGATCGGAAGCGGGGTCAGAGGCCCGGCCGGGGCACGCTCGAAATCATGGGCCGGGTCGACCAGCTCGAGCGCGGTGACCGGATCGAGCCAGGGGCTGCGTCCGATCAGCACCGGCCGGGCGGGGTCGGCGGCGTCGCGCTCGTTGGCCAGCGACAGCGCCGCCGCCCGGGCGCCGCTGATCAGCAGCGGCGCCTCGCTATCCGGATCGACCAACTCGAGCAGCTCCGGTGTCGCGGTCTCGAGCGGCAGGATGATCAGCGGCTGGTTCGAGCCGATCCGGACCGGGCGGCCGCCACGCATGGCTGCGAGGGCACGGCGGACCGCGCTCGCGCTGCTCAAACCCGGATCTCGCAGATCAGCGGCACATGGTCCGACGGGCGCTGCCACGACCGGCACGGCTCGAGCACCCGGTGCGAGGTCACGAGCTCGGCGGCCTCGGGCGAAATCCACATATGGTCGAGCCTCCGGCCGCGGTCGTTCTTGGTCCAGTCGGGCGAGCGGTAGCTCCACCAGGTGAAGCAGCGTTCCGGGGCGGGATAAAAGGTCCGGCCGATGTCGACCCAGCCGTGCGCCTGCTGGAGCCGGGTGAGCGCCTCGACCTCGATCGGCGTGTGGCTGACCACGTCGAGCAGCGCCTTGTGGTTCCACACGTCGCATTCGAGCGGAGCGACGTTGAAATCGCCGACGATCAGGGTCGGTTCGCGGAGACCCTCCGACCATCGCGTCATCCGTCCGATGAAGTCGAGCTTCTGGCCGAACTTGGGGTTGACCGTCCGGTCCGGGACGTCGCCCCCGGCCGGCACATAGACGTTCTCGAGCCGAATTCCGCACGGCAGGCAGACGCCGACATGCCGCGCTTCGCCATTGTCCTGCCAGTCGTGGCTTCCCGGCGTCTTCAGCTCGACCCTGCTGAGGATGGCGACTCCGTGGTGCATGCGCTGGCCGTTGAGCTGCTGGTGGACGTAGCCGAGCCTGGCGAAATGCGCCGCCGGGAAGACGTCATTGTCGGCCTTGGTTTCCTGCAGGCAAAGGACGTCGGGCTGCTCCTCGGCGATCAGGCGCTCGACGATCGCCAGCCGCGCGCGGACCGAGTTGATGTTCCAGGATATGATCTTGATGGTGCCGTTCACGGCCAAGCCCTCTAGCCCGCCGATCGGCCGCGCGCCACTGGGCGGCCATCCCCTGAGGGCATGGAAAGGCCCCCGCTCCGGGGGCTTGGAGCGAGGGCCACCAAGCGTTCGTCACGCAAGGTATCCTGCGGCCGTGGGTAACAGGGGGAAACCCCAGGCTGTTTCGCAGGAGTCCTCCCTATTTATCGGGGCCTTACTGACACCGCGATGAACAGGTTGCGATGCGCCACCTTTATCGGCCGCGCTTTTTCGGCTCGTCGAAGCGGAAGGCGGTTTCGGCGACGGCGACATTGTAGCGCTGGTTGCCCAGCCGCACGGTCGTCCGCTTGTTCTGGGCGTCGATCGCCGTCCAGCCGGCGAGCAGCAGGCCGCCCGGCGCTGACGGCGAGCGGGCGAAGGACAGGATCAGGGTGCCGAACTCGGGCCGCCGCGCGTCGCGGGCGCGGACGACCAGCACGCGCGAATCGTTCTGCGGCATCACCCGGGCGATCCGGCGGATGTCGGGTTTGGCCTGGAGCAGGATGCCGAGCGGGGTCTTGTCCAGCTCCCAGCTCGATTTCTGGCCGACCTGGTAATCGACGAAATTCAAGGTGCGGCCATTGCCGACCAGGAGCAGGTCGCCGCCGGCATATTCGAACCGGATCCGGCCCGGCCGCTTGAGCTGCAAAGTGCCGCTGGCCCGCTGGTTCTTCGCGTCGGTCTGGACGAAATTGGCGGTCATCGACTGCACCGACGACAGATGCTGCTCGACCGCCTGAAGGTCTCGCGCCTCGTTGGCGGCAGCCGGGGCCGCCGCGGCGACGATCGCCACCGGGACCAGCGCACGCGCGAAATGGGTCACAAAGCTCATTATCGAAACTCCTGGGAATTTGGCTGCCGCTATGGCGCTTGCGCATTGAATGCGGTCTGAACCCTGCGGTTCCCGCCTGTTCAGCTTCGGCTGGCTCAGATCGGATGGCCGTCCGGGTCGATCAGCACCTCGCGGCGGCCGACATGGTCGGGGCTCCCGACCAGCCCGTCCTTCTCCATTCGCTCGATCAGCCGGGCGGCGCTGTTGTAGCCGACTCGAAGCTGGCGCTGCAGGTAGGAGGTCGACGCTTTCTGGCTCTCGGCGACGATCTGGATCGCCTTGCGATAGAGCTGGGTCTCGGCGTCGTCCTCCTGGGTCGGCTGGCCGTCGAACAGGTAGCCGCCGTCCTCGGGCTCCTCGGTGACCGCCTGGATATATTCGGGGACGCCCTGCCGGCGCCAATGCTCGGCGACTGCGCGCACCTCCTCGTCGGACACGAACGGCCCGTGCACCCGGATGATCTGCTTGCCGCCGGGCATGTAGAGCATGTCGCCCTTGCCGAGCAGCTGTTCGGCGCCCTGCTCGCCAAGGATGGTGCGGCTGTCGATCTTGCTCGTCACCTGGAAGCTGATCCGAGTCGGCAAATTCGCCTTGATGACTCCGGTGATGACGTCGACCGACGGCCGCTGGGTCGCCATGATCAGGTGGATCCCGGCGGCGCGCGCCTTCTGGGCGAGGCGCTGGATGAGGAACTCGACCTCCTTGCCGGCGGTCATCATCAAGTCGGCGAGCTCGTCGACGATGACGACGATCTGCGGGAGGACTTCGAATTCGAGCTCCTCGGTCTCGTAGATCGGCTGGCCGCTGCTCGAATCGTAGCCGGTCTGCACCCGCCGCCCGAGCTTGGTGCCGCGCGCCTTGGCCTCGCGCACCTTGGCGTTGAAGCTCGGCAAAGCCCGAACCCCGAGGCTCGCCATCATCCGGTAGCGCTCCTCCATCTGCTCGACCGTCCACTTGAGCGCCCGGATCGCCTTGGACGGCTCGGTGACGACCGGCGCCAGGAGATGCGGGATATCGTCATAGACCGACAGCTCCAGCATCTTCGGATCGATCATGATCAGCCGGCATTCGTCGGGGCTCATCTTGTAGAGCAGAGACAGGATCATGCAGTTGAGGCCGACCGACTTGCCCGACCCGGTGGTTCCGGCGACGAGCAGGTGAGGCATCGGCGCGAGGTCGGCGATGACCGGATCGCCGGCGATGTTCTTGCCCAGGATGAGGGGCAGGGCCATGTTCTGGTCCTCGAACGCCTGGCTTCCGATCAGCTCGCTGAGCGACACCGATTCGCGCTTGGGGTTGGGAAGCTCGATGCCGATGACGTTGCGCCCGGGAATGGTGGCGACCCGCGCCGACAGCGCCGACATGTTGCGGGCGATGTCGTCGGCCAGCTGGATTACCCGGCTCGCCTTGATCCCGCTTGCCGGCTCGAGCTCGTACATCGTCACCACCGGGCCGGGGCGGACCTCGACGATGTCGCCGCGGACGTGGAAGTCCTCGAGCACGCTTTCGAGCAGCCGGGCGTTGCGCTCGAGCCCGGCGCGGTCGATCTGGCCGCGCGATTTCTCCGGCGGCTTGGCAAGCAGGTCGACGGCCGGGAGGACGTAGCTGTCGCCGAGCGCCAGGCTCTGCTGGGTCGCGGGCCGGCGTCCCTGAGTCGGCCGGACGGCTGAAGGGACCGGCTTGGCAGGCTCGGCGACGGCGACGGCCGGGCGCGACCGCGGCGGCTCGGCGCTGGAGCGCTCCTCGCGCCGCTCGGTGATCCGGGGCGCGGCTGCCACCCGCTCGCTGCGGTCGCGCCGGAACAGTCCGGCAACCCAGGCTCTCTCCTCGGGCCGCAAAGCCAGCGCGAGATAGCCGAGAATGAGGCCGCCGACCGCCAGCAGGCCGAGCAGGGTCAGCCGCGCCGGTCCCTCGATCTGCGGATCGCCGATCAGCGCCAGGCCGGCGAGGATGGCCTGCGCGGCGGCGAGGCCGAACACCCCGCCCCAGCCGCTCGGTAGGCCCGAGACCGCTGCCGGCTCGACCAGGCTGACTGCGATTCCGACCAGGATTGCGCCGGCGGCGGCGATCGTCAGGCCGCGGCCGATCCGGCCCGACGGCTCCAGCCTCAGCATGCGCAGGCCGGCGATGGCGATCACCGGCAGAAGCAGCACCGAACCGAGCCCGAACAGGAGGAGCAGGGTCTCGCTGGCATAAGCGCCGAACGAGCCGAGCCAGTTCGCCGGCGGCCCGCCGGCCGCTGTGTTCCAGGCCGGGTCGGTGGCGCGATGGGTGGCGAGGGCCAGCGCGCCGGCAAGGCTCAGGCCAAGCAGCATGGCTCCCCAGCAACGCAGGGCAAAACGGTGCAGCGAAGCCGTCAGCGCCTCGCGCCAGTCCGGTCCGAGGTCGCGCTTTTTCGCCCGCGCGGCTGCCGTCGCCATTCCCTACCCCCAACGCGATTTGCACGCCTAGAATGCCTGTAGGGGGAGTCCTCGGTCAAGCTGATGCCTTGGCGTCACACCCGCCGGGGGCTAGGGGCGGATTTCATGGACCGCGCGGACGTCCTCATCTTCGGCGGCGGGCTGGTCGGTCTGGCCCTCGTATCCGCCCTCGATTCGAGCGGCCTGTCGGCGATCCTCGTCGATCCCGCCGATCCCGACGAGCGCAGCGGCGCTGCGTTCGACGGTCGCACCAGCGCGGTCTCGTCGAGCTCGATGCGAATGCTCGAAGCGATCGGCGTCAGCGACCATTTCCTCGCTCCGGGCGGCCCGATCTGGACCATCGCCGTTGCCGACGGCCTCGATCCGGGCGGGCTGCGTTTCCATTCCGACGACTGCGAGCCGCTTGGCTGGATGCACGAGAACCGCCACCTCCGGGCCGCGCTTCGCGCCCGGGCCGAAGCCGGCCGCAATGCGTGGCTGCTGTGGAAGTCCCGAGTCGCCGCCGTCGACCGCGGCGAGCATGGCGTTACCGTCGACCTCGCCGACGGCCGCAAGCTGTGCGCGCCGGTGCTGGTCGGCGCCGACGGGCGCAATTCGCCGCTTCGCGAACAGGCTGGAATCCGCGTCGCCCGCTGGCGCTACGATCAAGAGGCGATCGTATCGGTGCTCCGCCACGAGCGTCCGCACGAGCATGTCGCTTATGAAATCTTCTATCCGACCGGCCCCTTCGCGCTTCTGCCGATGACCGACGACGGCGAGGGCCATCGCTCGGCGATCGTCTGGTCGGTGCCGAGCGAGGATGCGCCCGGCTGGCTGTCGCTGACCGACGATCAGTTCGCCGCCGAGGCGCGGATCGCCATGGGCGGTTTTCTCGGCGAAGTCGCCATGGCGGCGCCGCGTTCGACCTATCCGCTCGGCTTTCACCACGCGGCTCGGATTACCGGCCGCAGGCTCGCCTTGGTCGGCGATGCCGCCCACGCCATCCACCCGATCGCCGGCCAGGGGCTCAACCTCGGGTTCCGCGATGCTGCCGCTCTCACCCAGGTGCTGGTCGAAGGCGCCCGCCTCGGCCTCGACCTCGGCGATGCCCAGTTGCTCGCTCGTTATCAGGCCTGGCGTTCGCTCGATTCGCTCATGGTGGCGATGGCGACTGACAGCTTGACCCGGATCTACGGCGTCCGCGGCCGGGCGGCTTCGGCGGTCCGCCGGCTGGGAATGGGGCTGATCGATCGTCTCTCGCCGGTCAAGAACCGGCTGATGAGCGAAGCCCGAGGCACCAGCGGCGACCTGCCGCTGCTGCTCAGAGGATTGCCGATCTAACTACTGAATGGTCGGCTCGATCTCGGTCCCGCCGGTAACGGCTGCCAGGTGGAATTGCATCAGCTGAACGAGAAGGTCGGCGCGGCCGCGCAGCGTCGCCACTTCGAGCAGAGCCTGCTTGGCGCCGAGGTCGAACGGCGCGACCTGGGCGATGGCGTTGACCAGAGTCTCGTCGTCGAGCCTCGAAACAGCATTCCAGTCGACGGTGAGGCCGAGCGCGTCGCCGAGCCGCCGCGCCTCGCGTTCCACCTCCGACCGCTCGGCCAGCGGCAGCGGCTCCGGCTCGTCGTCGTCGAAGGCATCGATGTCGATGTCGGCGTGGCGGTACGGCGTCCCGAGCTCCGCTTCGCCGAGCAGCCGGAAGCGGTTGGAGCCATGGAGGACGATGTTGAAGCGGCCGTCGGGCAGCTCCTCGACGCCGACGATCTCGCCGAGGCAGCCGACCGAGTAGAGCGGCGGCTCGCCCTCGCCGTCGGCCTCGAACAGCTGCGGCTGGATCATTCCGATCCGGCCCGCGCCCTCGACCGCGTCCTGCACCATTTCGCGATAGCGCGGCTCGAAAATGTGCAATGGCAGCTGCAGGCGCGGGAACAGGATCGCTCCCGCCAGCGGGAAGATCGGCACCCGCAGCCGCCTGCCGCTCATGTGAACAGCAGCGCTGACAGTCGCCGCCGTTGCTGCCGCCCCCACGGATCCTCGAGCCCCTGCGCCTCGAGCAGCTGAAGCAGCCGCTTGCGCGCCGCGCCGTCGTTCCATTCGCGGTCGCGGGCGATGATTTCGAGCAAGGCGTCGGCGGCGCCGTCGCGATCCCCTGCGGCCATTTTCGCGCCGGCAAGCTCGAACCGCGCGTCGTGATCGCCGGGGTCGGCGGCAAGCCGCGCTTCAAGATCGCGGGTGTCCGCCGCCGGCGCGGCTTGCGCCAGCTCCAGCGCCGCTTTGGCGCGGCCGATCTCGGCATCGCCGGCAAGGGTTTCGGGAAGCGAATCGAGCGTCGCTCGCGCCTCGTCCGTCTGGCCCGCCGCGACCAGCGCCCGGATCAGGCCGCCGGCCACCGCCGGCTCCTCGGGCGCCATATCGGCGATCTGCCGGAAGATCGACACCGCGCGCTCGGCGTCGCCGTCGGCCAGCACTTGTTCGCCCATCGCCACCAGCGGCTCGATGTCGGCCTGCGGCTCGCCGCCTTCCGCCTTGACCCCGAACTGGGCGAGCAACTGGTCGAGCACGCGCTTGAGCTGGCCTTCGCTGCGATAGTTGGTGAGGTCGGCGACCGGATGGCCGCGGTGGAAGGCATAGACGGTCGGGATCGACTGGATTCGGAACTGGGCGGCGAGGAACTTGTCCGCCTCGACGTCGATCTTGACCAGCTTGACGCCCTTGTCGGCATAGTCGGCGGCGATCTTCTCCAGCACCGGGCCGAGCTGCTTGCACGGGCCGCACCATTCCGCCCAGAAATCGAGCAAGACCAGGCTGCTCATCGACGGCTCGATGACGTCGCGCTCGAGCCGGGCGACCGCTTCGCGGTCCGCTTCGCTCAGTCCCAGGGTCGCCACGCGCGCCGATCTCCCGCTTGTCTGCCGTTGCTGCCGCCCCATATGGTCGGCTTCGGCACTCGCCACAAGCTTGCTTGGGCGTGGTCCGCCGGCCCCTTGCGGGCCGGCCTTAGGCCATGCTAGGCGCGCGCCTCACCTCAGCCGGACGGCCGCGACGGCCGGCGGCTTGTCGCTCAGAGCGGGCGTAGCTCAGGGGTAGAGCACAACCTTGCCAAGGTTGGGGTCGAGGGTTCGAATCCCTTCGCCCGCTCCAGCGCTGCCATGCCGGGGCATGGCGAAGCGCTGGAGCGCACGAGCCCAGCGAAGGGCGACAGCATCAAGCAGGCGCGCGGGGTTACGGCGTGTTGGTCGTCACTCCGACCGACGTGTCGCCGCCGACGTTGACGCCGGCATTGAGATTGGCGTCGATCGCGTCGGTCTCGACGGTTCCGATCGCCATGCCCTGCTCGTCGATTCGCACCCGTGTGCCGCCCGGGTCGACCCGGTAGCGGGTCCCGTTGACCACCTCGATGCGGCTGTCGGCCGGCCCCAGCCGGACCCGCACGCCGTCCGGGTTGATCCGGTAGGTGACGCCTTCCTCGACGACGATCCTCGTCCCCGGCGTCCACTCGCCGCCGGCCGTGGCCGCGCCCGCGGTGCCGGCATCGACTCCGTTGCCGGCGCCTTCGGCCGCCAGATTGTCGGCGGCCATGTTGTTGTCGGCGGTCCGCTGCTCGCAGGCGGCGAGGCCGAAGCTGACGGCGCCGAGGGCGCCGATCAGTGCGAATGTCCTCATCTTCCTCCTCCTCATCTTCGAGGTCGGGCAGTCAATGCCCCCGGCTCCCGCGAAGTTCCGGATTTCGCGCCGGGGCGGTCAGCCGAGGCAGCTTTGCCTGAACCATTTGGTGAGGATGTATTTGGTGCCGCGGCGGACCTTCATGCCCTGGTGGAGGGTGGCCGGATTGGGCGATCCGTCGGCGAGCAGATTGTTCCAGGCGAGCAGCTTGCCGGTCTCGGGCTGGATGGTCTTGCCGATCGCCTTGAACCGGGTCGCGCCGCCGTCCTCGGGCCGGTTGAGGTAGACCATCGCCGTCCACGTCCGCTGCCCGCCCTCGGCGGTGTGGATGTAGAAATCGGCGCCGCCCGGTTCGAACGTGTCGGTGTGCGGCTTGAACTCCTGCCCGGGCGCATAGCGCTGCCCCTGCAGCGGCTCGCCCGCCGCGAGCGGCAGTCCGAGCAGGCCCGCGATCGCCTCGTCGACGCCGGCGACGCGCGGGTCGGCCGGGTCGAGGCCGCAGGTTTCGCTGGTCCGGTAGGCGGCGACGCCAATGTCGTCGGCGATCTGCGACGGCCGCCGCCGCTCGTCGATCAGCGCCATCAGCTCGGCGCACATCGCCGGGTCGAGGAAGCCGCGGAGCACGAACAGCTCGAGCGCGCGGGCCGGAACGCGCTGGACTCCGGGGGTCCCGGCGAGCCGCTCGGCCGGGCCCATCGGCCTATAGCGTGTAGGCCGGGGCGCGAGTCATTTCGTGCTGGAGGATGGTCGCGCGCACGACATTGTTCATCAAAGTCATCCGCACCGGCAGCGGAGTCGAGGTCTTCTTGATCATCACCGCCACGGCATAGCTGCGGCCGTCGGGCGCGGTGAGGATGCCGATGTCGTTGTAGCCGGCCTGGGTGCCGCCGAGCACCTGGCCGGTGCCGGTCTTGTGGCTGATCGTCCAGCCCGGCTTGAGGCCGCCGCGAAGCCGGTTGGCGCCGGTCCTCGTGTTGCCCATCGTCGTCAGCAGTCGCGCCGTCGAGGCCGGCGACAGCAGCTCGCCTTTCTGCAGCCGGGCGAGGGCATCGACGATCGCGCTCGCGGTCGCGCCGTCATAGGGATCGTCGAGGTAGCGCTGGAAGGCGGCGCTGCGGACCGCGATCGGAACCGCCTCTCGGGCGGTGTAGAAGGCGCGTCCGACCGAATAGCTCTGAGTCCAGCTGAGGCCGGCGATCCGGCTCTGAAGCCGGCGCTCGCCGTCGTAGAAGCGGATCTGGCCGAGCCTCTTCTCGGCGATCATCCGCCGCACCGCCTCGGCGCCGCCGACCGAGCGCATCAACTTGTCGTTGGCGGTATTGTCGCTCTTGGTCAGGGCCTCGGTCATCAGCTCGGCGAGGCTGGTCGTATAGCCGCCGTTGCTCAGCACTTTGGTGGCGATCGGCTGGTGGAACAGGGTGAGGTCGTCGCGGGTCAGGGTCACCCGGTCGCTGAGGCTCACCCGGCCCCTGTCGACCGCGTCGAGGGCGGTGATCGCCACCCACAATTTGCTGACGCTCTGCTGCGGGTAGAGCTCGTCCGCGCGCCATCCCGCGGTCCACCCTTCTTCGACCGACTTGACGGCGATCCCGACCTGGCCGTCGAAGCTTCGGCCGAGCTCGCGCACCCGGTCACGCAGATAGGCTGGGGGTTGCGGCACCGGCGGCGGCGCCGCCACGCGCGGCGCCGGCTGCGGCGTTGCCGCGGCGACTTTCACACCCTCCTTGGGCGCCTTTCCGATCTGGCCCACCCCGGCCAGCGCGAGCCCCATTGCGACAAGGCTCCAGATTGACGTCATGGCCCCACTCTCTCCCCATAAAACCGCGCTGTTGCCAATCGCTTAGCCGATGCCAGCTGAACCTGCGCTGTTCACCGGCTGTTGCCCGGAATCGCATCCCGGGGCGAGCTTGCCAACCCCGCAGGGTTATTGCGCCGAGCCGTTGCCGGCGAGCAACGCCGACGATTCGATCTCGTCGAGCGCCCGCCTCAGGCTGATGTACCGCCGGGCCTTGGCCACCCAATCCTGGGCGTTGGCCGCGCCCGGCATGCGCATCGTCTCGGCCAGCGCGGATTCGACTTCGCCCGACTGCAACCGGGCCAGCGCCCGGTTGTAACGCGCCTCGGGCCGGGTCGCCGGCTGGTCGGCGCGGTGGATTTCGACCAGCGAGCCGAGCTCGCGCCGGAACGACCCCCACCAATTACCCTGCGGACCGCCCGAGCGCAGCATCGGCCCGAGATTTTCATAATCGGAGATCAGCTCGTTGATCCGGACCGGCGAGCGCGACCCGGTGACGATCGTCGCCACGGCCCGCGGGTGCTGGGCACCGAAGCGGTTGACCAGCAGCGGCTCGAGATAGCCGAGTGCGACTCCGCGCTCGACCGACCGTCGCACCGCGAAGGCGATCAGCAGGGCATCGGCGCGCCCTGCCTGGCCCTCGGCCCGCTGGGTCGCGTTCTCGACCCTTGCGAGCCGCGCCTCGAGCTCGGCGATGCGTCCCGCATTGGCAGCCACTCCCGCCTCGGCAGCCGCGGCCGTCGGGGAGGGCTCGGCGATCGGCGGCCGCGACGGCGCCAGGGTCACCGGCTGCGACGGCGGCGAAGCCACGCCAAGGAAGCGGGCCGCATGGTCGTAGCGGGCGAGCGCCCAGGTGGCGGCGGCGGCGCCGACGAGGATGAGAAGCAGCCCGATCAGCAGCCGGGCGCTCCAGTTCAGGCTTTGGCGTTGATAGGGGGCGGTCATCTACTCGCCGCCCTTTTCGCACAGCCGGGCGGCGAGGGCCAGAAGGGCGCGATCATTGGCCTCGGGCGCAGCTTCGACGCGCTCCCAGCCCTTGCCGGCGGCCGCGGCCGCCGCCGCGCTGATCGCCGCGATCCGAACCGTCGACCGGTCGAAGCGCGCCGCTGCGGCGATTTCGCCCAGCCGCGACCCGGCGCGGGGCGAATGGACGGCGGCGACTGCGCCGGCGAGTCGCTCGAGCCCGTCGGGAAACGGCAGCGCTGCCGAGCGATAGACCGGCACCCGGAGGATTTCCTGGCGGCCGGCCTTCGGCTGGCGATAATGCTCGCCCGACAAATGGAGCAGCCGCAATTGCGGATCGATCGACTCGAGCAGCCGGTCGACGCCGGAATCGCCGCTGCTGGCGATGGCGAAGCCGGCCTGCCGCGCGGCTTCGGCGGTGGCCTGGCCGACGGCGTGGACGGCAAGCCCGCGCAACGCCTTGAGCCCCGCTCCGCCGTGGCGAACCGCGTTGGCGCTGGTCAGAAGCAGGGCGTCGAACCGGCCGGGGTCAGGCGGTGCCCACTCGAGGGGCTCGATTTCGAACAGCGGCATCGCCGCGGCGTCGACGCCCAGCGCGCGGGCCCGCTCGACCGTTTCGCTTGCGCCCGGCTCGGGGCGCAGGACGAACAGCCGCCTCATGCGCCGGCGAACAGCCTCCGCACCGGCTCCGGCGCCCTCTCGAGCATTGATCGGGCAAGCTCGGCCGGCGCCTTCATGTCCCAGCAGGCGAACAAGGCTTGGTCCTCGACCTTGTGAGCACCGTCGGTCGAATAAAGTTCGGCGCGAAGCCGCAGCTTGCCGCCTTCGAGCGTCGCCATGGCCGCGACCGGCGACGAGCAGGATGCGCCAAGCGCCCGGGTAAAGGCGCGCTCGGCGGCGACGGCGACATGGGTGGTCGCGTCGTCGATGGTCTGCAGCATCCGGCTGGTCATGTCGTCGTCGCTTCGGCACTCGATGCCGATCGCCGCCTGTCCGGGCGCCGGCAGCAGTACGTCGACCGGGATCGGCGTGCCGACATTGGCGAGGCCGAGGCGCCTGAGGCCCGCCGACGACAGCAGGGTCGCGTCGACCTCGCCCCTTTGCACCTTCTCCAGCCGGGTTTCGACATTGCCGCGAAGCGGCACGATCTTGAGGTCGGGACGAATCGCCAGAAGCTGGGCGGCCCGCCGCGGCGAGGAGGTGCCGAAGGTCGCGCCTTGCTTGATCGCATCGAGCGAGTCGGCGCCGATCAGCCGCTCGCGGGCATCGCCGCGCGGCCGGACGACGGCGAGGCGGATGGTCTTGGGCCGCTCGCTTTCGACATCCTTCATGGAATGGACCGCGAAGTCGATTCGGCCGCCGAGCAAAGCGGCGTCGAGCTCCTTGGTCCACAGGCCCTTGCCGCCGATCTCGGCGAGCGGCCGGTCCTTCACCTTGTCGCCGCTGGTCTTGATGGTGATGATTTCGATGTGCGTGGCTTCCCAGCGCTGGGCGACCTCCAGCGCGGCTGCGACCTTGCGCGCCTGCGCGAGCGCCAGCGGCGACCCGCGAGTCCCCAGCCTTGGATGTTCGACCATGGGCCACCCCTAGCGCAGAGCACGCCCGTCCGGCAAAGGGCTATCGATGACCCTGGTCCTCGGCCTCGAATCGTCGTGCGACGACACCAGCGCGGCGCTCGTCACCCGCGACCGCCAGGTTCTCGCCCATGCCGTGGTTTCGCAGCATTCGGCCCACCGGCCGTTCGGCGGGGTGGTGCCCGAAATCGCTGCCCGCGCCCATGTCGAGATCCTGCCCGGGCTGGTGCGCCACGTGCTCGATGAAGCTGGCAAGGACGTCGCCGACCTCGATGCCGTCGCCGCCACGGCCGGCCCGGGGCTGATCGGCGGAGTGATGGTCGCTCTGCTCGCCGGCAAGGGGCTCGCGCTCGCCGCCGGCAAGCCGCTGATCGCGGTCAACCATCTCGAAGGCCATGCGCTGTCGCCGCGGCTGGTCGATCCCGACCTCGATTTCCCTTATTTGCTGCTGCTGGTGTCGGGCGGCCATTGCCAGATCCTCGAAGTCCGCGGCCTCGGCGACTATCGGCGCCTTGCCACCACCATCGACGACGCTGCCGGCGAGGCGTTCGACAAGGCGGCGAAACTGCTCGGCCTGCCCTATCCCGGCGGCCCGGCGCTCGAGGAGCTGGCCAAGGGCGGCGATCCCCGGGCCGTGCCGCTGCCCCGGCCGCTTGTCGGCTCGGGCGAGCCACATTTCTCCTTCGCCGGCCTCAAGAGCGCGGTTCAGCGCGCCGTCGCCTCGGGCGAGCACGAGCCCGCCGACCTCGCCGCCAGCTTCCAGCAGGCGGTGGTCGACTGCCTGGTTGACCGCACCCGCCTCGCGCTCGAGCGGAGCGGCGCGCCCGCGCTGGTCGTCGCTGGCGGGGTCGCCGCCAACGGCGCGGTCCGCTCGGCGCTGGAATCGCTCGCCCGCGACCACGGCCGCGGCTTCACCGTCCCGCCCGGCTGGCTGTGCACCGACAATGCGGCGATGATCGCTTGGGCCGGGGCGGAGCGCTTCGCCGCCGGCCTCACCGACCCGCTCGACGCTCCGGCCCGGGCGCGCTGGCCGCTCGACCCCTCGGCCGACAAGGTCCGCGGCGCCGGGGTCAAGGCATGACCTTCGAGCGGCTGGGGGTGGTCGGCGGCGGCGCCTGGGGGACTGCGCTCGCCCAGGTCGCCGCCCGCGGCGGCCGCGACACTCTGCTTTGGGCGCGCGAGCCGGAAGTGGTCGCGGCGGTCAATGCGCAGCGGCGCAATCCGTTGTTCCTCGATTCTATCGAGCTCGAGCCGTCGATCCGCGCCACCGGCGACCTCGCCGACCTCGAAGGCTGCGGCGCCTGGCTGGTGGTGACTCCCGCCCAGCATATGCGCTCGGTGCTCGAGGCTGCGCCGCGCTGCGGCCGGCCGCTGGTGCTCTGCTCCAAGGGTATCGAGGAGAAGAGCGGCGAGCTTCTCCACCATGTCGCCCGTGATGCCTGCCCGGGCGCCGACATCGCCGTGCTGTCGGGGCCGACTTTCGCCCACGAAGTTGCTGCCGGACTGCCGACCGCGGTCACTTTGGCAGCCGAGGAGGCTTCGTTCGGCGAAGCGCTGCGCGCGCGAATCGCGCTTCCTGCCTTCCGCATCTATTTGAGCGACGACGTCGCCGGCGCCGAGATCGGCGGAGCCGTCAAGAACGTGCTGGCGATCGCCTGCGGGGTGGTCGAAGGCCGCGGCCTCGGCCAGAACGCGAGGGCGGCGCTGATCGGCCGCGGCTTTGCCGAAATGACGCGCTTCGGGCTCGCTTACGGCGCTCGCCGCGAAACCCTGACCGGCCTGTCGGGCCTCGGCGATTTGGTCCTGACCTGCTCGTCGACCAGCTCGCGCAATTTTTCGCTCGGCCTCGGTCTTGGTCAGGGCCGCTCGGCGGCCGAGCTGATGGCCGACCGAAGGACCGTCGCCGAGGGCGCCTTCACCGCGCCGGTGCTCGCCCGGCTGTCGCGCGAGAAAGGCGTCGACATGCCGATCGTCGCCGCCGTCGATTCGCTGCTTTCCGGCAGGGCGAGCGTCGAGCAGGTGCTCGAGGCCCTTCTCTCGCGCCCGCCGCGCCCGGAAGCGCATTAAAGTTGCGAGGGTTCGGTGGCCAGGCCGATCGTTGAGGGGTCCGCGGCGCGCAAGGCGGCGCTGCGGATGCTCGATGCCGTGCTTCGCCGCGGCGAGACCCTCGATTCGGCCGCCGGCGCCGCCGGCAATCTGCCGCCGAACGACAAGGCGCTCGCCATTGCCATCGCCGGCGAGACCCTTCGCCGCCTTCCCGACCTCGACGAATGGATCGACGGCGCCACCCGCCAGCGGCTCCCGGACGACAGCAAGGCGCGCATGGTGCTTCGTCTCGCCCTCGGCCAGAAAGTCGGACTCGGCACGCCCGACCATGCGGTGGTGGCGACGGCTCTGCCTCTGGTCGACGGCGGACCGCGGCGCCTCGTCCACGGCGTCCTCGGCACCTTGCTTCGCCGCGGCGTTCCGGCCCTCGAAGCTCCGCGCCTGCCGCCGGACGTCGAGCAGCGCTGGATGGCGGCATGGGGGGAGGAGGTGGTCCACGCCGCCCGCCGGCTGATCGCCCGCCGCCCGCCGCTCGACCTCAGTTTCGCCGACGATCCGGAGGCGAAATCCTATGCCGACGCGCACGGCGGGGTCTCGCTCGCTCCGCGCCACGTCCGCTTGAAGGAATCCGGCGCGGTGTCCGCCCTGCCGGGCTTCGGCGACGGCCGATGGTGGGTGCAGGACCTCGCCGCCTCGCTCCCGGCGCGGCTCGTTCCAGACGGTGCTCGCAATGTCATCGATCTTTGCGCCGCGCCCGGCGGCAAGACCATGCAGCTCGCCGCCGCCGGCCATTCCGTCACCGCCCTCGACGTTTCGGAAAGTCGTCTGGCGCGACTGTCGGACAACCTCTCGCGCACCGGCCTTTCCGCCGATCTGGTCGTTGCCGACGCCATGCGCTGGGATCCCGGGCGCCGTTTCGATGCCATCCTGCTCGACGCGCCCTGCTCGGCGACCGGCACCTTCCGCCGTCATCCCGAAGTCCTTTATCGCGTCCGCCCGAAGATCATCGCCGAAGCCGCCGCGCTTCAGGCGCGGCTGATCGACCGCGCGGCGGGATGGCTCGAGCCCGGTGGCGCACTCGTCTACTCGGTCTGCTCGCTCGAGCCGGACGAGGGCGAGGACATCGTCCGGGCCTTCCTCGCCAGCAACCCCGGCTTCGCGCTCGACGGCCCTCGCGACGGCGAGCTGCCGGACTTCATGACGTCATCGCCCGAAGGCTGGCTCCGGCTCCTCCCCGGCACCATCGAGGAGCATGGCGGGCTCGATGGCTTCTTCGTGGCGCGCCTCCGCCGCTAGTCGGCCATGCGCCCGGCCGGCAACTCGCGTCCGCCCTGGCGCAGCACGAGACCCGTCACCCTGCCGGCCTCGGTTGCAAAGACGACCTTGGCATCGACGCCTTCGGCGAGGAATTCCGTCTCGCTGACCGCCCTGAGCACGACCGGCCGCTGGCGGCCAAGCTGGACGGTCATCTCCCCCGACTCCCCGAACGCGACCTTGGCAATGCCAAGCTGTGCCTGGTAGCTGCCGACGTAGCGCTGCAGAGTCTCGCGCGGCAATTCGACCGTCGTCGGCTCGGGCGGGATAGGCCCTGTCAAAAATGCCAGCTCCGGTTCCGCGGCGCCGTTCTGGTACATGGCCATCACCGGTTTGCCGGCGGAGTCCTGCTTGACCTCGAACCAGGTGAGGCTGTCGGGGCCATAAAAGAAGCGGTTGCCGCCCGCCGGGAACACCTCGAGATCGCTGGCTCCACTGCGGCGGGTATAGAGCTTGCCATCCCTGGCGAAGAAGCGCCGCTCACCGCCGTCATAGGCATAGACTCCGAGCAGCGGCTCGATCGTCTTCGCGTCGACCGCCGCCTGTTCGAATGCCGGGTAGGGATCGCCGAGCGCCAGCGCCGCCAGACGCTGCGACAGGACACTGCCGGAGGACACCGGCTCGTCGCTGTTGACGAACACGGCGACGAACAAGTCCTCGTCCGGGATGTAAAGGGCATCGGTCGAAAAGCCGAAGATGCCGCCGCCGTGGCGAATCGCCTTGCGGTTGCGCACGTCGCTCAGGGCGACTCCGAAGCCGTAATTCTCGCTCTTGCCGTCGGGCAGCAGGGTCGGCGCGATCATCTTTGCATAAAGCTCGGGTGGGACGACCTTGCCGTGGTGCAGCGCATGGCTCCATTTGGCGAGGTCCTCGACCGACCCGAGGAGCGCCCCGGCGGCATGCGGCACGCTCATGTCGATCTTGCGCGCCGGCACCTGCTTGCCGTCCGTCTGGGTGTAGCCCTTGGCCATGCCCGGAATGCTCGTCTCGACCGTGCCGTAGCGGATCGACGTCAGCCCGAGCGGCCTGGCGATCCGCTCGTCGACCGCCTCGTGCCAGGCCTTGCCGGTGACCTTCTCGATTACCGCTCCGACCAGGACATAACCACTGTTGTTGTACTGGAATTGTTCGCCGGGCTCGAACCGCGCCGGCAAGTCCTTGAACAAGGCGATCATCTGCTCGGTGGTGTAGGCGCGTTCGGTGTTTTTCTCGTCGGCCATCCAGCCGGGAATGCCGGTGTAGGACTGGACTCCGACCGTGTGGTTGAGCAGCTGGGCGATCGTCGCGTCGGCGCCCGGCTTCGGATAGTCGGGGAAGAATTTCGACAATTTGTCGTCGAGGCTGACTTTGCCCTCGGCGACCAGTTGCAGCATCACGGCAGCCGAAAATTGCTTGGTGATCGACCCGATCCGGAAGACGGTCGCCGGCGTGATCGGCGTCCTCGCTTGCAAGTCGGCCAATCCCTGGCCGGCGGCGAAGACGGTTTTGCCGTCGTCGGTGATGATCACGGCCGCGCCGGGCTGGTCGGCCGGGAAGGCGCTTTTCAGATAGGCTTGCGCCTTGGCCGCCAGGTCGGCCGGAACGGCGTGTGCCGGAGCCGCTGCCGCCAGGGCGAGCGAGGCCGTGGCCAAAAAATATGTCTTGGTCATCGATTCTTCTCCAGCTGCGGCTAGCCGGTGTGTTAATGCACTAACACGCCTGTCGTCAATAGCGGCTCCGTTTTGGCCGGACGCCGGATGAAGAGCATGAGCGACTTTTGAGATTTCGGTGAAAAATCGACGCTCCGGTGCCTTCGCATCGCCGCTTGTCGAGCGAGGGGTTTCCCGTCTAATCGAGCCGATGCCCCAGCCGCTCATTTCCCCGTCGATCCTGTCCGCCGATTTCGCCCGCCTCGGCGAGGAAGTCCGGGCGATCGACGAGGCTGGCGCCGACTGGATCCACGTCGACGTGATGGACGGCCATTTCGTCCCTAACATCACCATCGGCCCGGGCGTGGTGAAGGCGCTTCGCCCGCACAGCGCCAAGCCGTTCGACGTCCATCTGATGATCTCGCCGGTCGATCCCTTCATTGATGCTTTCGCCGAGGCCGGCGCGGACGTCATCACCGTCCATCCCGAAGCCGGGCCGCACCTCCACCGGACGTTGCAGCGCATCCGGTCGCTCGGCAAAAAGGCCGGAGTGTCGCTCAACCCGGCGACCCCGGCGAAGATGCTCGATTACGTTCTCGAGGAGGTCGACCTGGTGCTGGTGATGAGCGTCAATCCCGGCTTCGGCGGCCAGAAGTTCATCGCCAGCCAATTGAACAAGATCGAGGCGATCGCCAACCGCATCGCCAAGCAGAACCTTTCGGTCGAGCTCGAGGTCGATGGCGGCATCGACGCCGACACCGCTCCTCAGGCGGTCGGTGCCGGGGCAACGGTGCTGGTCCGGGCACCGCCGCTTTCCGCGGCGGGCCCGGCCATTATGCCGCCAACATCCGCGCCCTGAGAGGCGAGGGATGACAGCCCAGACGGCGGCCGAGCAGGCAATCGTCAGCAGGCTCGCCAAAGGCCCGCTGCTCGCGCGACTGTTCGGATCGGGCCGGCAGCCGCTCAAGCTGGTCGCGGTTCCCCGCGACCATGTCGCCGGCGACCGGCAGCGGGGCGAAGCCCTGCTCGCCGGACGTTTCGCCTTCGGCTGTGAAACCGTGGCGCTGGCCGATCTCGATTTCGCCGAGCTCGGCGCCGACGGCCCACTGGCCGAGCAGCTGCAGGGCTTCTCGTGGCTCCGTGACCTCGCCGCCGCCGCCAGCCGCGAGAAGGGCGCGCGCCTCGCCGAAGCCATCGCCGGCCGCTGGCTGCTCGCCCACGGCACCCGCGCTGACGAGGCCTGGCGGCCGGAGCTGTGGGGCGAGCGAATCCTCTTCTGGACCGCCTACGCCCCCTATATCCTGTCGAGCCGCGATCCGGGTTATCGCTCGGCGCTCCTGAACACGCTTGCGCGCGGCGCCCGCCATCTCGATTCCGCCGCGGACCGAGCGCCGGCCGGAATAAAGAAAATCACCGCCTGGGCCGGTGTCGTCACCGCCGGGCTGCTGGTCCAGGGCGGAGTGCCGCGAGTCGCCCGCGGCGAGGCGGGGCTGGCGCGGGCGCTTTCCCAGGCGCAGTTCGACGACGGCGGCCTGGTCAGTCGCTGCCCCTACGAGCAGATGCTCCTGGTCGACCGTCTCGGCCTGCTCCGCTCGGCCTATGCCGCCGCCAAGCAGTCGCCGCCGGAAGCGATCGAGGCCGCCGCCGCCGCAGCCCTTGCCGCTCTTCACGGGATCACGATGGGCGATGGCGCTCTGTCCAGCTGGCAGGGCGGCAATCCCGGCGAGGCGGCTCGGCTGACGGCGCTGATTGAAGGCTGCGGGCTTCGCGCCCGTCCTCTGCGCCAGGCTCGCGGCTGGGGCTATCAGCGCCTGTCCGCGCTCGGCACGATCATCGTGCTCGATGCAGCGCCGCCGCCGCCGCCCAAGATGACCGGCCAGGGTTGCGCCTCGACCCTGGCGTTCGAAATGTCGGACGGGCTGCAGCGGCTGATCGTCAATTGCGGCGGGCCGGGGCCGATGCCGACCGGGCTTCCCGGCGAGCTGGTCGAGGGCCTTCGGACGACGGCGGCGCACAGCACCCTGACCCTCGCCGACACCAATTCGACTGCCATCCTGCCGGACGGATCGCTTGGCAAGGGAGTCGCCGACGTCACCATCGATCGCAGCGAGGACAATGATTCGAGCCGGCTCGAGGCGAGTCACGACGGCTATGTCCGGACCTTCGGGATGCTCCACAAGCGCAGCCTGATGCTCGGCAACGACGGCAAGGAATTGCGCGGCGCCGATCAGCTGATCGCCAAGGGGCGCCGCAAGGTCCGCGACTCGGCGCCCTTTGCCGTACGCTTCCACCTCGCCCCGGGGGTCGAGCCGACCCTGACCGCGGACGGAATGGGCGCGATTCTGCGTTCGCCGGGCGCGCCGCCGTGGAACTTCCGCTGCCGCGGCGCCAATCTCGCGATCGAGGAAAGCATCATGATCAACGGCCGCGGAGCGCCGCACGCGACGTCGCAACTGGTCATCGTCGGAGAGATTTCGCGTCTCGGTGGCGAGATCGGCTGGCAGTTCCGCCGCTCGAGCTAGATCTCGGCATCCGTCATTGCGACCCCGGCCCTAAGCCGGGCGAAGCAATCCAGCTGGCAACGCGAAGGTGGATTGCTTCGTCGCTCCGCTCCTCGCAATGACGCCTGAAATTGCATGGAAGGATCATTCAGTGACCGATCGGGTGGCGGTGACGAGGGCGCTGATTTCGCTGTCGGACAAGAGCGGGCTCGACAGGCTGGCCGCAGGGCTTGCCGAGCTCGGCATCGAGATCGTCTCGACCGGCGGCACCGCCGCCAGGCTTCGCGACAACGGCGCGCAGGTGCGCGACATCAGTGAACTGACCGGCTTTCCCGAAATGATGGACGGCCGGGTGAAGACCCTTCACCCCAAGGTCCACGGCGCCCTGCTCGGAGTGCGCGACAATGACGAGCACATGGCGGCCATGGCCGAGCACGGGATCGCGGCGATCGACCTCGTCGTCGTCAACCTCTACCCGTTCGAAGCGACGCTGGCGCGCGGCGCCGGCCGCGACGAGATCATCGAGAATATCGACATCGGCGGCCCGTCGATGGTCCGCTCGGCGGCCAAGAATCACGCGCATGTGGCGATCATCACCGACCCGGCCGACTACGACGAACTGCTCGCCGAGCTCAGGCAGAACGGCGGCGCGACGTCACTTGATTTCCGCAAGCGGCTCGCCGCCAAGGCCTTCGCGCTTACCGCCGCTTATGATTCGATGATCTCGCAATGGTTTGCCTTCGGCGACCAGCAGCAGCGCTGGCCAGAAAGCTGGACCTTTTCCTCGAAGCTGAAGATGCCGCTTCGCTACGGCGAGAACCCGCACCAGCAGGCGGCGCTCTACGTCCCGGCCGGGCCGCACACGCCGGGGATCGCCCAGGCCCAACAGGTCCAGGGCAAGGAGCTCAGCTACAACAATTTGAACGACGCCAATGCCGCGCTCGAGCTCGCCGCCGAGTTCCACGGCGGACCGCCGACCGTGGTCATCGTCAAGCATGCCAATCCGTGCGGAGTCGCCAGCGCCGACAGCTTGCTCGACGCGTGGCAGGCGGCGCTCGCCTGCGACAGCGTCTCGGCTTTCGGTGGGATCGTCGCCGTCAACCGCCCGCTCGACGCGGCGATCGCTGAAGCGATCACGCAGATCTTCACCGAAGTGGTGGTGGCGCCGGACGCCGACGAGGACGCGCGGCGCGTCTTTGCGGGCAAGAAGAACCTGCGGCTGCTGCTGACCGGCGAGCTGCCTAACCCGGCCCGCGGCGGCCAGTCGATCGCGGTCATCGCCGGCGGCCTGCTGGTCCAGGACCGCGACAATGGACGGGTCGCGCGCGACGAGCTTCGATGCGTCACGAAGCGCCAGCCGACGGAGCGCGAGCTGGCCGACTGCCTGTTCGCCTGGACCGTCGCCAAGCATGTCAAGTCGAACGCCATCGTCTATGCCAGGGACGGCGCCACCGCCGGCATCGGCGCCGGCCAGATGAACCGCCGCGACAGCGCCCGGATCGCCGCCGCCAAGGCGCTCGAGGCGGCCGAGACCAATGGCTGGCCCGAGCCGCGGACGATCGGCTCGGCGGTCGCCTCGGACGCCTTCTTCCCGTTCGCCGACGGGCTGCTCGCTGCCGCCGAGGCCGGCGCCACCGCGGTGATCCAGCCGGGCGGGTCGATCCGCGACGAGGAAGTGATCGCCGCCGCAGACGAGGCGGGCCTGGCGATGCTGTTCACCGGCGTTCGGCATTTTAGGCACTGATGCCAATATTCCTCCCTATCGCGACAGCGATGGGGAGGGGGACCAGCGTAGCTGGTGGAGGGCCCCTCGATCAGGCCTGCAGCCTGCCACCTCCCCACGAGCTTCGCTCGCAGGGAGGATTGCTCTTCACCTCGGCGCCTGCGGGCTGTCGGCCGGGGTCGGCAGGCTCAATTCCTCGATGTCCTGCTTCTTCATCCGGAACAGCTCGCGGTCCTCGGGACCGAAGCCCTTGGTCCACAGCACCAGGCCGAAAGCGACGAGGATCGCCGGCACGCCGAACAACAGCTCCGCCCATTCCGGCAGCATGATCGCCAGCTGGCCGACCAGAATGCCCGCTCCCGCCGCCCAGATCAGCGGCCAGCGCCACCCCGACACCGGCCCGTCGAGGATGTGGCACAGCAGCCGTGACTTGGCGACGGCGGCAAAGCCCAGCGCCAGCAGCAGGGCGATGGCCGGTCCGGTCGCCTGCCACATTTCGGGCAGCTGGGCGCGCCGCATCGCCACCACCAGCACGACCGACAGGACGCCCTGGAGGACGATCATCGCGACGCTCAGCCACATGTTGCGATGGCGGGCGATGTAGATCAGCGCCGCTTCGCTGACCGCCGCCATCGCCGCCGCGACTTCGGCGGCGAGCAGGAAGGCGAGGGCGGCGGTGCCGGCGACGAATACCGGGCCGACCAGGCCCATCACTCCCTGGCCGGGGATTCCCAGCGCGAGCGCGACGCCCATCTGCGCGCCGATCACCCAAAAGCCGACCTGGCGCACCTGCCGGGCGACCGCCTGGTGATCGCCGGCGGCGAGGTTTCGGGCGATCACCGGGCCGAGGATCGGGTCGAAGCTGGTCTTGAGCTTGGACGGCAGCGAGGCGACCTGCTGGGCGACATAATAGATGCCGACCACGGCCGGCGAGAAGAACAGTCCGACGACGGCAAGGTCGAGCCGCCGCGATCCCCATTCGACGGCATCGGCGGCGGCGACCGGGATGTTGCGCCTTGCCATCCGCCACAAGGTGCCGGGATCCGGGCTCCAGTTCTCCGGGATGCCATAGCTTCGGACGAACGGGATCACCGAGGCGAGGAGGGCCCCGGCCATCGACAGGACGTAGGCGATGATCAGGCCGTCGCGCAGCGAGATGAACGACCAGGCGAAGGCGGCGATGCTGATGATCCACGGCTCGACGATCGCCCGCGCCCGCACCGTCGAGGCGATGTCGTGGCGATAGGCGAGCGCCGCCAGCATCACGTCGGACCAGGCGAGGGCGATGACGGTCAGCGGCAGCAGCCATTCCAGCCCGCGCACCTCGCTGTTGGGGAACATCGCCTGCGGGAAGATCATCAGCGCGACGACGGCGACGGCGGAGCCGAGCGCACCGACCAGCAAGGCGTCCCAGACGACGCAGACATGCGGCTTGTCACTATGGGCGAGCTGCTGCGCAAGCCCGCGCTTGAGGCCGAGCGTGGCGAGCTGCGCCGCGAACTCGACGACGAGGATGGCGAAGGCGAAGCGGCCGAGCTCGGCGGCGCCGTAAATGCGGCCGGCGATGAACAGGAAGGGCAGGCGGGCGAGAAGCCGAAGGACGAAGCCGAGGAAGTTGATCCGCCCGCCGCGGGCGAGCGCGGCAAGATCGCCCGACGAGGGCAGCGGCTCGGGATCGGTCTTCAATGCGCGGCGCCCCAATTGGTCCCCCAGCCGACCTCGACGTCGAGCGGCGCTTCGAGCGCCAGCGCCGGGCCCGCGGCCCCGGCCATGACCGCCCGCACCACCTCGGCCGCTTGCTCCTCGCGGCCTTCGGGCACTTCGAACACCAATTCGTCATGGACCTGGAGGAGCATCTTCACATCGCCGAGGCCGGCGCCTTTGAGTGCTTCGTCCATCCGCGCCATCGCCCGCTTGATGAGGTCGGCGCTGGTCCCCTGGATCGGGGCGTTGATCGCCGCCCGCTCGGCGCCGCCGCGGACCGCCTGGTTGGGCGCGCGGATGTTGGGGAAATGGGTCTTGCGGCCGAACAGGGTCTGGGTGAAGCCGTGCTCGCGGGCGAAGGCGAGGGTGGTGTCGATATAGGCGCGGATGCCGGGGAAGCGCTCGAAATAGCGGGCGATGATCGCCTGGCCCTCTTCCCTCGAAACGCCGAGGCGCCCGGCGAGCCCCCAGGACGATATTCCGTAAAGGATGGCGAAATTGACCGTCTTGGCCTTGCCGCGGGTGTCGCGGTCGACGGTTCCGAACAATTCCTCGGCGGTCATCGCGTGGATGTCGGCGCCGTCGCGGAACGCTTCCTTCAATTGCGGTACGTCGGCCATGTGGGCGGCGAGGCGAAGCTCGATCTGGCTGTAATCCGCGCTCATCAGCACATGGCCCGGCTCGGCGATGAAGGCGTCGCGGATCTTGCGGCCGATCTCGGTGCGGATCGGGATGTTCTGGAGATTGGGGTCGTTCGAGGACAATCGCCCGGTCTGCGCGCCGGACAGGCTGAAGCTGGTGTGGACACGGCCCGTCTCCGGGTTGACCTGCGCCTGCAGGGCGTCGGTATAGGTCGATTTCAATTTGGTCAGCTGGCGCCACTCGAGCACCAGCCGCGCGCAGTCGACGCCTTCGGCGGCGAGCCGCTCGAGCTCGTTGACGTCGGTCGAATATTGGCCGCTCTTGCCCTTGCGGCCGCCCTTGAGGCCGAGCCTGCCGTAGAGCACTTCGCCGAGCTGCTGCGGCGAGCCGATGGTGAAGGGCCCGCACGCCGCCTCGTAGATCCGCTCCTCGAGTGCGGCGATCTCGGCGGCGAACTCCCGGCTCAACCGGGCGAGATAGTCGCGGTCGACCTTGACGCCGCGCCGCTCCATCCGGCCGATCACCGGCACCAAGGGCTTGTCGACCCGCTCGTAGACCCGGCTCGCCGCTTCCGCGGCGATCCGCGGCTTCAGGCGCTGCCATAGCCGAAGCGTGATGTCGGCATCCTCGGCGGCATATTCGGTCGCCTGGGCGAGCGGCACCTTGTCGAAAGTGATCTGCTTTGCCCCCGTCCCACACACTTGCTTGAACGGGATGCACTCGTGGTCGAAGTGCAGCTTGGCGAGCTCGTCGAGGCCGTGGCCGTGGCGGCCGGCATCGAGGTCGAAGCTCATCAGCAAGGTGTCGTCATAGGGCGCGACCGCGATGCCGGCCTTGTCGAACATCACCCAGTCATATTTGAGGTTGTGGCCGATCTTGAGCACCGCCGGGTCCTCGAGCAGGGCTTTGAGCTTGCCGAGCACCAGGTCCAGGGGCAGCTGGTCGGGCGCGTCCGAATAGAGGTCCGCGCCCGAATGCCCGACGGGGATGTAGCAGGCGCGGTTGGGGCCCGTGGCCAGGCTGATCCCGGCGAGCCTGGCGATCACGCAGTCGATGCAGTCGGTCTCGGTGTCGACCGCGACATGGCCCTGCGACCGCGCCTCGGCGATCCAGCGGTCGAGCGCTTCCTCGTCGGTGACGGTCTCATAGGCCGAACGGTCGACGGCGATGGTCTCGGCCGACGGCGGCGCCGGCCGCTTGGGCTCGAGTGACGCCATGACGGCATTGATCCCGCCGCCGCTGCTGCTGCGCCCGGTCGGGCCGCCGCCGGTCAGCCGGTTGAGCAGCGACTTGAACCCCTGGTCCTCGAGGAATTGCTTGAGCGGCTCGGGCGGGATTCGCTTGAGCTCGAGGGCGTCGAGCGGCTCCGGCAGCGGAGCGTCGCACACCAGCCGCACCAGCTCGCGGCTCAGGCGCGCGGCTTCGGCATGCTCGATCAAATTCTGCTTCAATTTTGGTTTGGTGATCTGGTCGGCCGAGGCGAGCACCGTCTCGAGGTCGCCGAACGTCTGGATCAGCTGCGACGCGGTCTTCGGGCCGATCCCCGGCACTCCCGGCACATTGTCGACGCTGTCGCCCATCAGCGCCAGCACGTCGCCGACCTTCTCGGGCGGCACTCCGAACTTCTCGAGCACTTCGGTGCGGCCGATTCGCCGGTCGTTCATCGTGTCGAGCATGTCGACCTGCGGCTCTTCGATCAGCTGCATCAAATCCTTGTCGGAACTGACGATGGTCACTTTCCAGCCCGCCGCCTTGGCCGCGGTCACGTAGCAGGCGATGATGTCGTCGGCCTCCAGCCCCTCCTCCTCGATGCAGGGGATGGAGAAAGCGCGCGTCGCGACCCGGATCAGCGGGAATTGCGGCACCAAATCCTCGGGCGGCGGCGGCCGGTGCGCCTTATACTGGTCGTACATTGCGTTGCGGTGGGTATGCTCGGACGCGTCGAGGATCACCGCCATGTGGGTCGGCCCGTCGGCCTTGCTGAGGCCGTCGGCGAGCTTCCACAACATGGTCGTATAGCCGTAGACCGCGCCGGCCGGCTGGCCGTGGCGGTTGGTCAGCGGCGGCAGCCGGTGATAGGCGCGGAAAATGTAGCTCGACCCGTCGACGAGGTAGAGATGGGGCTGCGGCTCGGACATCAGCCGGCGGGTTTAGCAGGGTGTCGGCGGGATGCCAGCAGCCAGCGGCCTGGAAGGAGAGTGTGGAATGGTCGAGCGCTTCGAACGCCATCGCCAGCCGTGGCGGCAGGACGAGATCCAGAAGCTGCACCTGCTCGCCGGCAAGGGCATGAGCCTGCGCGCCATCGCCAGGGCGCTGACCCGGAGCGAGGAATCGGTGCAGGTGCGCGCCAAAGCCGACAAGCTCAAGATCAGCAAGCTGCGCTAGGCGAAGCGGCGAGCGTGGCCTCCCGCTTTCGCCCCATTGCGCACAAAAGCCTGTCCTACAGCCCCCGATTTGTGATCCAAGCTGGTCGATGGCCGCCGGCGATTCGACCTCGACACGCAAACTCCGCACGCGGCGCTCCCGTCCTCGGCGAATTCGCCGCGACGGCTGGACCGCCGAGCGGCAGATCGGCTTCCTCGAGGCGCTCGGCCGCACGCGCAGCGTCGCCACGGCCGCCGCCGCGGTCGGGATGAGCCGCGAAAGCGCTTACCGCCTCCGAGCGCGCCAGCCCGACGGCCTGTTCGCCGCTCTGTGGGACCGCGTGCTTCGCCCTTGCGAACAGCAGTCGACCGAAAGTCACACGGGCCCGCTCGGCGATGGCCGCCTCGCCCGCCTGCTCGGCAACCATTTCCGGCGCAAAGCGAGCGATTTCTCGAACATCGGCAAACGCCGGGACGATTTCGCCGCGAGCCAGCGGACGTGGCCTTTGTGACTTTTGCGGCTCAGGGCACCAGCACCGTATCCTCGGCCTTGGCCAGCGTCTCCGGGTGGTCGAGCGTGTAATGCAGCCCGCGGCTTTCCTTGCGCGCCAGGGCGGAGCGGATGATGAGGTCGGCGACCTCGACCAAATTGCGCAGCTCGATCAAATCCGGGGTCACCCGGAAGTGGCGGTAATATTCGGCGACTTCCTGGCGGATGAGATCGATTCGCCGCTTGGCCCGCTCGAGCCTCTTGGTCGTTCGGACGATGCCGACGAAATTCCACATGAAGCGCCGGATCTCGCCCCAAATCTGGGTGATCACCACCTCCTCGTCGCTGTCGGTCACCCGGCTTTCGTCCCAGGCGCGCACTTGCGGCGGCTCGGCGAGGCTGTCCCAATGGTCGGCGATGTGGCGCGCCGCCGCCTCGCCGAACACCAGGCATTCGAGCAAGCTGTTCGACGCCAGCCGGTTGGCGCCGTGGAGCCCCGACTGGGTGACTTCGCCGACCGCGTAGAGGCCCGGAGCGTCGGTCCGGCCGTCGACGTCCACCACCACTCCGCCGCAGGTGTAATGCTGCGCCGGAACCACCGGGATCGGCTCGCGCGTCATGTCGATGCCGAGGCCGAGCAACCGCTCGTAGATGGTCGGGAAATGGCCTTTCACGAAATCCGCCTCGCGGTGCGAGATGTCGAGGTGGACATAATCGAGGCCGAGCCGCTTGATCTCATGGTCGATGGCTCTGGCGACGATGTCGCGCGGCGCCAGCTCGGCGCGCTTGTCGAACCGTGGCATAAAGCGCTCGCCGCTGCCCGGGATCTTGAGCTGGCCGCCCTCGCCGCGCACCGCCTCGGTGATCAGGAAGTTCTTGACGGTGAGATTGTACAGACAGGTCGGGTGGAATTGCATGAATTCCATGTTCGACACTCGGCAGCCTGCCCGCCACGCCATGGCGATGCCGTCGCCGGTCGCCCCGCGCGGCGCGGTCGAATAGAGGTAGACGCGGCCGGCCCCCCCGGTGGCGAGGATGGTGGCGCGCGCGGTCAGCGCCTCGACCCGCTTGGTGCGGCGGTTGTAGGCGTAAAGGCCGTGGATCGCGCCGCTGGTCGAGAAATGCGTCGCATGGCGGCCGGTGATCAGGTCGATCGCCACCATGTCGGGAATCAGCCTGATGTTCGGGTGGCTGGCCGCGGCTTTCTCGAGCGCCTGCTGGACGGCCGATCCGGTGGCGTCGGCGACGTGCACGATCCGCCGGTGGCTGTGGCCGCCCTCGCGGGTCAGATGCCAGCGCTGGCCGTCGCCGCCGCTGGCAAACGGTACGCCCAGCTCGGCGAGATGCTCGATCGCCGCCGGCGCCCGGCCGACGACATGTTCGACGACCTTTTCGTCGTTGAGCCCGGCGCCGGCGATCATCGTGTCGCGGACGTGCGCCTCGAAGCTGTCGCCCTGCTCGAGCACCGCGGCGATCCCGCCCTGGGCCCAGCCGGTCGCGCCCTCGCCGAGCGCGCCCTTGGCGATCACCGCCACCTTGCGGGTCGCGGCGAGGTTGAGCGCCGCGGTCAGGCCGGCGGCGCCGGAACCGACGATGAGGACGTCGGCGGTCATTTCCCCTCCCCTTCAGGGGAGGGGCGTAGGGGTGGGGTGCAGACGAATGGGTTCAATGCCCATGAGTATGCTTCTTCGCGGGCATCGAGCCCGCTCATTCGCCACCCACCCCCTGCCCCCTCCCTTGAACGGGAGGGGAAGACACCAGGCTCAGGAACACGTCCTCCAGCGCCGGCTCCCGCGTCCGGACGTCGACGATGCCGAGGCCGCCCTTTTGAACCGCGGCGAGCACCTCGCCGGCGTTCACCCGGTCCTTGCGGAAGCTGATGGCGATGGTCCGCTCGTCGACCCGCTCGATCTTGTCGAAGCACGGCGCCTGCGGCGCCTCGTCGATGTCGCGGTCGACGGTGACGACGACCGATTTCTCCTGCGCCTTGGCGACCAGCTGCCGGGTCGGCTCGTTGGCGATCACCCGCCCGTGGTGGATGATGGCGATTCGATCGCACAATTGCTCGGCTTCCTCGAGATAATGGGTGGTGAGGACGACGGTCACGCCGGCGGCGTTGAGCTTGCGGACATAGGCCCACAATTCGCGGCGAAGCTCGATGTCGACCCCGGCCGTCGGCTCGTCGAGCACCAGGATTGGCGGCGAGTGGACGAGGGCCTTGGCGACCAGCAGCCGCCGCTTCATTCCGCCCGACAGGGTGCGGGCATAGGCATTGGCCTTGTCGGTCAGGTGCATGGCCGCGAGCAGGGCATCGGTCTGCCTCTCGCCGGGCGGGATTCCGTAGAGGCCGGCCTGGAGCTCGAGCGCCTCGCGCGGCGTGAAAAACGGGTCGAACAGGATTTCCTGGGGGACGATGCCGATCGAGCGCTTGGCGTTGCGCGGGTGGCGATCGATGTCGAAGCCCCAGATGCTTGCCGTGCCGCCGGTCTTCACCACCATCCCGGCGAGAATATTGATCAGGGTCGACTTGCCGGCGCCGTTCGGCCCGAGCAGCCCGAAGATCTGGCCGCGCGGCACGTCCAGGCTGACGTCCTTCAGCGCCTGCTTGCCGCCGGCATAGGTCTTCGACAGCGAATCGATCCGGATGGCGGGCGGCGGCGGGTCCATGGCTCCGCGCATACGCGCCCCGCCTCGCCGCCGACAAGCGGCGGGGCGCTCGCGCTCATTGAAGCGCAAGGCGGCGGTTGCTACGTCGGCGCCATGTCGTCGAATCCGCCGCCGCCGCCCGAGGTCATCAAGGTCACGACCGACCGAGTCGCCTGCGACGGCTCGGGGGAGATCGATCCGTCGCTCGGCCACCCGCGCGTCTACCTGCGCGTCGAGCCGGACACGGGCTTCGTCGAATGCGGCTATTGCGACCGCCGCTTCGTTCTCGAGGGGGGACCTGCGGACCGGCCGTCGCAATGATCGGCGACCCCCGCCGTTTTCTCTATCGCGACGGCGCCCTCGACCCCGACGAGGCGCGCCGCCTGGTCGCCCGGCACCTCGCCGGCTGCGACGACGGCGAGCTCTATCTCCAGTATCGCGCGTCCGAGGCGTTCGCGTTCGACGACGGGCGGCTCAAGACCGCCGATTACAGCACCGCTTCGGGCTTCGGCCTGCGCGGCGTCAGCGGCGAGACGACCGCTTTCGCCCACGCCAACGAGATCAGCGCCGCGGCGATCGAGCGCGCCGCGGCGACCCTGAAGCTGCTCGACCCTGCCGGGGCCCGTCCGGAAGCGCCGCCGCCGCGCACCAACCAGGCAATGTATGCCAGCGACGACCCGCTGTCCGCCGTGTCGTTCGCCGACAAGGTTGCGCTGTGCCAGCGCATCGATGCGGCGGCCAGGGCCCGCGACCCGCGGGTCGCCCAGGTCAGCGTGTCGCTGTCGGCGAGCTGGAGCGTGATCGACATTGTCAGGGCCGACGGCTTCGTCGCGTCCGACGTCCGGCCGCTGGTCAGGCTCGGAGTCCAGATCGTCGCCAGCAACGGCTCGCGGCGCGAAACCGGCTACCACGGGCTCGGCGGGCGATACCTCTACGGACGCCTGTTCGAGGTTTCGGAATGGAACCGGGCGATCGACATCGCGCTCGGCCAGGCATTGGTGAACCTCGAATCGGTCGCCGCTCCGGCCGGCGAGATGCCGGTCGTGCTCGGGCCCGGCTGGCCGGGAGTGCTTCTGCATGAGGCGGTCGGCCACGGGCTGGAGGGCGACTTCAACCGCAAGGGCACGTCGGCCTTTTCCGGCCGCATCGGCGAGCGGGTCGCCGCCCCCGGCGTTACCGTGATCGACGAGGGGGCGATCGCGGGCCGCCGCGGCTCGCTGACCATCGACGATGAAGGCACTCCGACCGGCCGCACCACGCTGATCGAGGACGGCATCCTGAAGGGCTATCTGCAGGACCGGCTGAACGCCCGGCTGATGGGCGTGGAGCCGACCGGCAACGGGCGCCGCGAGAGCTTCGCCCACGCGCCGATGCCGCGAATGACCAACACCTTCATGCTCGGCGGCAGCGATGAGCCGGGCGAGCTGGTCGAGCGGGTCGAGGACGGCATCTACGCCAAGAGCTTTGGCGGCGGCCAGGTCGACATCACCAGCGGCAAGTTCGTCTTCTCCTGCACCGAGGCCTACCGCATCCGCGGCGGGCGAATCGCCGAGCCGGTCAAGGGCGCGACCCTGATCGGCGACGGGCCGACGGTGCTGACCCGGGTCAAGGGCATCGGCAACGACCTCGCGCTCGACGAAGGCATCGGCATCTGCGGCAAGGGCGGCCAGTCGGTCCCGGCCGGGGTCGGCCAGCCGACCCTGCTGATCGACGGGCTGACGGTGGGCGGGACCGCTGCATGAACAGCTGGTGGGGCGAGCTCGTCCGCTTCTGGTTCGGGCTCGAGCCCGAGCAATGGTGGAAGCCCGATCCGAAGCTCGACGAGCGAATTCGCGAGGATTTCGAGCCGCTGTGGAACGAGAAACGGCAGCTGCCCACCGATCATTTTCTCGACCAGCCGCTGCAGGCGCTCGCCGCCGTCATCCTGTTCGACCAGCTGCCGCGCAACATGTTCCGCGGCCATGCCGAGCAGTTCGCCACCGACCATCTCGCTTTGGCCATCGCCAAGGGCGCGATCGCCCGGCATCTGGACGAGCAGCTAGAGCCCAAAGAGCGCGCATTCCTCTACATGCCCTTCCAGCACAGCGAGTCGATCGCCGACCAGCAGCGGTCGGTGCAGCTGTTCACCCGGCTCGGCGATGCCGAGATGCTGCGCTACGCCAGGCTCCACCATGACGTCATCGGGCGCTTCGGCCGCTTCCCGCACCGCAATGCGATGCTCGGCCGGCAGCCGCGGGTCGACGAGATCGCCGCCGGCGACCTGGTGCCCTGGTGATCCAGCGATGAGCCTCATCGAGCTCGCCCTCTTCCAGACCAGGGTCGAAGCGGACGTGGCGCGCCTCTACCTCCAGTCGCAGGGAATCGACGCCATATTGTTCGACACTGAGACCCACGGCGTCATCGGCGTCGGGCATCTCATGCCGGTGCGGCTGATGGTCCTCGACGAGGACGAGGATGAGGCTCGGAGCCTGCTCGCCGAGGACGGGCTGATCTAGAGGAGGTGGGCGACCGGGCCGAGGTCGACTCCGGCCCTGGCGGCGCAGCGCTCGAGTTCGTCGCGCGGCACGCCATCCTCGGCGCGGGCGACGGCCCAGGCGAGGGCCGAGCGGTTGCCCGAGCGGCAGTAGAGCAGCCGCTTGCCGTCGCACGGCGCGTTGAGCGCTTCGCGCATCGCCTCGATGTCGGAAGGCCCCATGCCGCGAACGATCGGGACGAAGCGATATTCAATCCCCGCGTCGCGGGCCGCCTGCTCGATGTCGGCGCTGGTCGGCTGGCCGGGGTCCTCGCCGTCCGGCCGGTTGTTGACGATCAGGCAAACCCCTTGCCGCTTGAGTTCCGCCACTTCGTCGGCCCGGATCTGCCCGCTGACCAGGGTCCTCTCGTCAAGCTCTCGCATTGCCGTCGTCCCCGCCATCGGCTGTCTCCTCGAACGTCCTGAGCGCATTGAGCATGGCCGCACCATAGCGCCTAAGCTTGGCTTCGCCCACGCCCTGAATTTGCGACAGCTCGGCGAGCGATCGGGGGCGGACCTCGGCGATGCTTCGAAGCGTCGAATCGTGGAACACGACATAGGGCGGAACGCCGCTCTCGGAGGCAAGCGACCGCCGTGCCTCGCGAAGCGCTTCGAACGCAGGGTCGGCGGGGCCGTCGGCGCGCCCGCGGCGGGCGGCCCGCTTGCGAGGCGGCGGCACGGCGATGACCAGCGGCTCCTCGTCCCTGAGGATCGGTCGCGCGCCGGGGCCGAACGACAGTCCGCCGTAAGCGTCGGCGCGAAGCGCGTCACGGGCGATCAGCGCCCGCGCCACCGGCCGCAACAGCGCGACCTCGTCCGGCGAAGCGATGCCGAACACGCTCGTTCGATGGTGGCCGAAGCTGCGCACTTTCTCGCTGTTATTGCCGGCCAGAACCGCGGCGAGATGGGCGACCCCGAACCGCATTTCCGTGCGGAAGGCGGCTGAAAGCAATTTGCGCGCGACCTCCGTCGCATCGATGATCTTCGGCGGTGTCAGGCAATTGTCGCAATTGCCGCATTGATCCGAAGCGTCCTCGCCGAAATGGCGCAAAAGGATCGCTCGGCGGCAGCCGGCAGCCTCGACGAATGCCGCAAGGGCGTTCAGCCGCTCCCGCTCGCTCGGGCGGCGGTCCGGCTCCACCTCGATCTCGATCCGGCGCCGGGCCTTCGCGAAATCCTCGGCGGCCCAGAACAGCCAGGCTTCGGCCGGCTCGCGGTCGCGCCCGGCGCGGCCGGTCTCCTGGTAATAGGCTTCGATGCTCTTCGGGATCGCCGCATGGGCGACCAGCCGAACGTCGGGTTTGTCGATGCCCATTCCGAACGCGACGGTTGCCGAAATCACCATGTCTTCGGAGTTGACGAACGCGGCCTGATTGCGGGCACGCACCTGCGGCTCCAGCCCGGCGTGGTACGGCAGCGAGCGCCGGCCAGTCCGCTCGAGCGCCTCTGCGATCTTTTCCGCCTTGTCGCGGCTCGGCGCATAGACGATCGCCGGCCCAGGCCGCGTCGCGAGTAGCTCGCGCAGCTGCTTGCCGGTCTGCTCGCGGTGCCGGACGTGATACCGGATGTTGGGACGGTCGAAGCCGGCGACGATCAGCCCGTCCTCCGGAATGCCGAGCTGCGTGAGGATATCGCTGCGAGTGCGCGCGTCGGCGGTCGCGGTCAGCGCCAGCCGCGGAACTTGCCCGTGCTCGTCGAGAAGGGGCCGCAGTTGCCGGTAGTCGGGCCGGAAGTCATGGCCCCATTCGCTGACGCAATGCGCTTCGTCGATCGCGATCAGTGCCAATGGAGCGCCGCGCACCAGCTGCTGAAAAGCGGCCGTCGTCGCGCGCTCTGGTGCCACATAGAGGAGGTCGAGATCGCCGCTTCGGAACCGCTCGACTGTGCGCTCACGGTTGCCGTCGGCCGATGTCAGCGAAGCGGCGCGGATACCCATCGCGTCGGCGCTTCGGATCTGGTCGTGCATCAGCGCGATCAGCGGCGAGATGACCAAGGCAGTGCCGTCGCGGGCCAAGGCCGACAGTTGGTAGCAAAGCGACTTGCCCGCGCCTGTTGGCATCACCGCCAGCGTGTGTTTGCCGGCCATGACCCGGCCGATCACCCGCTCCTGAACGCCGCGGAAGTGCTCGAAGCCGAATATCTGTTTGAGGATTGCGTGCGGGTCGGTCATGGACTCGAAAATCATGCGGACCGAGCGCGCCGCGGGTGGTTCGCCACAGCCTAGCTTTGAACGAGCGGGATTGAAAGCTACTCGGCCGCCTCGGCGGTTTCCTCGAGCAGCCGTTCGGCCGCCTGGCGCGCCCACAGCTCGGCATAGAGGCCGCCTCGGCCGAGCAGCTCGTCGTGGGTGCCGCGCTCGGCGACCCGGCCCTCATCGAGGACGACGATCTGGTCGGCATTGACGATCGTCGAGAGCCGGTGGGCGATCATGATCGTCGTTCGGCTCTCCGCGACCCGCTCGAGCGTCTCCTGGATCGCCTGCTCGGTGCGGCTGTCGAGCGCGCTGGTCGCCTCGTCGAGGACCAGGATGGGCGGGTTCTTGAGCAAGGTGCGGGCGATTGCGACGCGCTGCTTCTCGCCGCCCGAAAGCTTGAGCCCGCGCTCGCCGACCATGCTGTCGTAGCCTTGCGGAAGCGCGGCGATGAAGCCGTCGATCGCCGCGCCGCGCGCAGCCGCCTCAATGTCCGACTGAGTCGCTCCTGCCCGCCCGTAGGCGATGTTGTAGCCGATCGTGTCATTGAACAGCACGGTGTCCTGGGGAACGATGCCGATCGCCTCGCGAAGGCTCGCCTGGGTGACTTCGGCGATGTCCTGGCCGTCGATCAGGATTCGCCCGCCGGTCGGATCGTAGAAGCGGTAGAGCAGACGGGCGATGGTCGACTTGCCGGCGCCGGATGGCCCGACGATCGCGCAGCTGGTGCCAGGCGGAATGTCGAGATCGAGCCCGCGCAGGATCTCGCGGCCCGGCTCGTAGCCGAAGCGTACATTCTCGAAGCGGACATGGCCGCGGTCTACCCTCAGCTCGGTTGCTCCGGTCCGGTCGATGATCTCGGCCGGAGTGTCGAGCAGGCCGAACATCGCCTCCATGTCGATCAGGCCCTGGCGGATCGATCGATAGACCCAGCCGAGCATGTCGAGCGGACGGAAGAGCTGCATCAGCAGCGCGTTGACCAGCACGACGTCGCCTGGCGTGAAGCGTCCGCGGCTCCATCCCCAGACGGTGAAAATCATCGCGCCGGCCATCATCAGATTGGTGATCAGCGCCTGGCCGATGTTGAGCCAGGCGAGCGACGTCTCGTTCCTCACCGCCGCCTTGGCGAAAGCGCCGATCGCCTCGTCATAGCGCTTGGCCTCGCGCTCCTCGGCGCCGAAATATTTTACCGTCTCGTAATTGAGCAGGCTGTCGACGGCGCGGCCGATCGCCTTGTTGTCGACGTCGTTCATCTCGCGCTGGATGCGCGCCCGCCATTCGGTCACCTGGCGAGTGAACAGGATGTAGGCAGCGACCATCGCCAGAGTCGCCGCGACCAGACCGGGGCCGAACTTGACGAAGAAGATGACGCAGATCGCGATCAGCTCGATGATCGTCGGCGCAATGTTGAACAACAGGAAATAGAGCATCATGTCGATGCTCTTGGTGCCGCGCTCGACGATTTTGGTCAGGCTGCCGGTGCGGCGCTCGAGGTGGAATCGCAGGCTGAGGTCGTGGACGTGGCGGAACACGCGCCCCGACAGCCGCCGCGCCGCCTGCTGACCCACCTTCTCGAACAAGGCGTTGCGCAAATTGTCGGCAAGCACGCCTGCGAAGCGCGCGACGCTGTAGGCGACGACCAGGCCGGCGATCACTCCGAACACCACCGTGCCGGCCGACATCCGGTCGATCACCGCCTTGTAGGCGAAGGGCATCAGCAGCACCGCGGCCTTGCCGGCGAGCACCAGCACGACCGCGGCGACGACCCGCGCCTTGAGCTCGGCCTCGCCCTTCGGCCACAGCATCGGCAGGAAGCGCAGCAGCGTCTGCAGCCCGCCCCGCTCGCCCGTCATCCCTGAAGCTGTCGCCGCCATGCGGCCTAGTTAGGTGTGCCGACAGCGTGCGGCAAATCGCCCGGTGAAACGACTGGAACCGCTTGGGATCAACGCGGTTCTTGCAGCCCGGACTGAATGGACGAGCAATGGGACCAGGCTATTTCGTGATTGCGATTCTCGGCTGCGCCGACGGCCCCGCCGCCTGCACGCAGGTTGCGACCATGCCGACGCGCTACGAAAGCGCCACGGCCTGCGCCGCGGCGACCGGCGACGCGCTGCTCAACAATCACGATTTCGATTACCCGACGATCGTCGCCGAATGCCGCTCCGGAGCGATCCCCGCTTCCGCCAGCGAGCAGCCGCTCGAGCCGCGCAAGCTCCCGGACGGCTCGCGCCACGGCTGAGGCGAGGCGCCGGAACCGGTGCCGAGTGCAGTCGGTTGTTCGGTGGAGGAGCAACGGCATGAGCAAGAACCAGAATCACCATCTCGACGATTCGCCGCAGATCGCTGCCAATCAGAAGAACCAGATGTCCGAAGACCCGCGCGACGGCAGCCGGCTGACCGACAAGCCGGAAGCGATCGAACGGACCGCCGCGGAAAAGAAGCCCAGGCAGGACCGGCACGACGAAGCGACGATCGAGGAGTTCGGCGAACGCGGGATGGGCGTCGCCGCGAAGGAGTAAGGCCATGTCCGACGTGCTGGAACCGATGCTCGATCAGGACGAGCTTCCTGGCCACGAGAGTGAGCTTCAGCCCAAGCCCGACTGGGAACCGCGCTACAACGGATCCGAGCGCCTGAAGGGCAAGGTGGCCCTGGTCACCGGCGCCGACAGCGGCATCGGCCGCGCCGTCGCCGCCTTGTTTGCGCGCGAAGGCGCCGACGTCGCCATCGTCTATCTGTGCGAGCATGACGATGCCGAGAAGACCAGGGAGATTGTCGAGAAAGAGGGGCGCAAGGCGATCACCATTGCCGGCGATCTCGGCGACAAGGATTTTTGCGAGCAGGCGGTCGAGCGGACGGTCAAGGAGCTCGGACGGCTCGACATTCTCGTCAACAATGCCGGCGAGCAGCATTGGGCCAAGGACATCCGCGACATTTCCGAAGAGCAGCTTCGCCGCACCTTCCAGACCAACATCTTTTCGATGTTCTATCTGACCCAGGCGGCGCGGCCACATCTCAGCAAGGGCTCGGCGATCATCAACTGCACGTCGGTAACGATGTACAAGGGATCGGACGATCTGCTCGACTATAGCGCGACCAAGGGCGCGATCACCGCCTTCACCCGGTCGCTGTCCGAAAACCTCGTCAAGGACGGGATCCGGGTCAATGCGGTGGCGCCCGGACCGATCTGGACTCCTCTCAACCCGTTCGGGGGCCAGCCGCCAGAGGACGTCAAGGACTTCGGCAAGAACACGCCGATGGGCAGGCCCGGCGAGCCCAATGAGGTCGCTCCAAGCTTCCTGTTCCTCGCCTGCGAGGATTCGAGCTACATGTCGGGACAGGTCCTGCACCCCAACGGCGGGGTGATCGTCAACGGCTGAGCGCATGGGAAAATTTCCCACAACGTGGCGTGTCGCGCCGCGAAACTTTGCCGTTCGCTAGACGCCGCGCTGTAAAACAACGCCTTTTTTGAATTGGCACGCTCCCTGCATTGAGATTGGCACCGGCCCATCGGGGTCGGGTGACAAGTCAAAAAAGGGAGTTCAATTATGTTCGCCACCTTCGCACCGGCCCGCGAGACGGCCGCTTCGCTCACCGCCGCGCTGATCACCGCGATCGTCTTCATTTCGGCGGCCACCTCGCTGCCGATCGCGTGAATTCGCAAAAGTCGCAGGAGTTCGAAATGAACGATCGTTTCCTCATCAACCGCCAGGACGGCAAGATCATGGGCGTCGCCGCCGGTCTTGCCGACTGGGCCGGGATCGACGTCCTCTTGGTCCGGCTCGGCCTCGTTGGCCTGCTGCTCCTGACCGGCCCGCTCGTCATCCTCTTCTACATTCTCACCGGATGGCTGGCCGCCGAGCGCTAAAGCTCAGGGCCGGCCATCCCCGTCTCCTCCTCAACCAGACAGTTACAGCCGCTCGGCGCAGCCGGTCCGCCGCTCGCCGTGGACGATGAGCTCGACGGCGATCGGATAACGATTGTCGCTCATCCCGTCCGAGCAGCCGCGCTGCGGCCTTGTCCTCAGCTCGAAGCGGCGCCCGCCAAGCGCTCCCGACCAGACGCCGTTGTCGCGGCTTCCCGAAAAGCGGGTCCAGACCCGGGTCCCGGCCTGGTCGTCGGGGTGGGAATAGGTCACGCAGCGCCCCTCGATGCGCGCTCCCCAGAACGGTTCGGTGCCGATGGCGCGAAGGGCGTTGGCCGGGATCGGACGACCGTCCTGCTCGCGGCAGGCGCTTGCCGATGGCTGCAGCTGCGGCTGTTTCGGTAGCTGGGCCGGAGGCGCGGGCGCGTCGGCGCTCTCGCCGCAGGAGCCGGTGAAGGCTCGGGCCAGCTGGGCCGGGGGCGCCGGGTGCGGCCCGCTGCTCTGGGCGCCGTAGCTGGCCGAGACCGTGCCCGAAAGGATCCGGCCGAGCTCGGCCGGCACCGCGCCTGTGGCGCTGACCCCACCGCGCGCCGGATCGCCGCGCGTGTCGGCGACCAGGGCGACGACCTCGCCGCTTCCGCCCAGCGACAGGCGCTCCTCGCTGCCGATCGGCCGGAACGACGGGACATTGACCAGCAGCTGTCCTTCTCCGGCCGGGCAGAACAGGCGGATGGCGTCGTGGCCGCCGGTGCCGAACACCAGCGCAATTCCCTCGCCGCTCGCAACCAGGTCCCAGCCGTCGCCCTCCACCGCCGCAATTGCGGGCGCTTCCCGACCGCCGGACGATCCCGGCCCGGATACAGGTTCCGGCGACCGCTCGCAGCCGCCGATCATCAGCGCGGCCAGCCCAATCGTCGCTCTCATGCTCATTGTCCCTATCCCGAGCCTAACCACTGTTGCTCAAACGCGATAGTCGCACGGATTTCCACCGCTTCCGGATTTTCTTCTTGAGGAATGCCGGAACAGCCGTACCGCGGCGCGGCCCGGCGCCGCGGATTTCGCATCGGCGCCGGTTTTTCCAGAAAAAGCGGGGGAATAATGAAGAAGTTCGTGTTGATTGCTGCTGCCGTCGCGTTGGTTCCGGCGGCCGCCAATGCCCAGGATTTCACCGGCGGCCGCGCCGAGCTGCGCGTCGGCTGGGAGACTCCGACGGTCAGCGGCGCCGGCGAAGTGTTCAAGATCGGCAGCGGTCCCTCTTTCGGCGGCGAGGTCGGTGCCGACTTCCGGCTCGGCAGGACCGTCGTCGCGGGCCCGTATGCGACGTTCGAGGCTTCGACCGTCAAGGAATGCGAGGAGGGCGACTGCCTGAAGGTCGACAATAGTTTCGCCGCCGGCGGCCGGGTCGGTTTCCAGGTTGGCGGCAACGGCCTCATCTACGGCAAGCTGGGCTATGCCCGAATCAAGCTCACCGCCGAAGACGAAACCTTCTCCGAATCGGAAACCGAGGGCGGAATCGAAGGCGGCCTCGGATTCGAGATGAACTTCGGCCGCATTGCCTATGGCAAGATCGAAGCCACCTATGCCGATTACGGTAAGTTCTTCGGCATCAACCTGCAGCGGCGCCACGTCGCTGCGGGTGTCGGCCTGCGCTTCTAGGGCGCCTCGTCGAATCCGGGGAGGGACGCCGTTAAGGCGTCCCTCCTTCGTTTTGGCTTGGGCCTCGCTCGGTGAGTGCGCTAGGCTGGACGCCCAATTGGGAGAAGCCCCATGCGCAAGCTTCTGCTCGGCCTGGCGATCGCCGTGCTCGCCGCGTTGCCCGCCTCGGCGGCGCTGCCGGTCGGCGCCCAGGCTCCGGACTTCGTCGCGACCGGTGCACTGGCAGGCAAGCCGTTCCGGATCCATCTCAAGCGCGAGCTCGCCCGCGGCCCGGTCGTGCTCTATTTCTATCCCAAGGCGTTCACCGAGGGGTGCACGCTCGAGGCGCGGGCCTTCAGCACGGCAATGGCCGAGTTCCGCAAGGCCGGGGCGCGGGTGATCGGCATGTCGGGCGACGACCTCGAGACGCTGAAGCGCTTCTCGGTCGAAGAATGCCGCAACGCCTTTCCGGTGGCGAGCGCAACGCCGGCGACGATCGCCGCCTATGACGTCGCTCTGCCCAACCGGCCCAATTTGTCGAGCCGGACGTCCTACGTGATCGACCGGCGGGGCCGGATCGTCCTCGTCCATTCCGACCCCGACTGGAGCCAACACGTCGCCAAGACCCTGGCCGCGGTGAAGGCGCTGCGTCGCCGCTAGGCCGGCGAGCGTTTCGCTTGCGGAACCAATCCGCGGCTCGGGCGCTACTGCTGTTTGCCAGTTCAACAAAGGGGAGCCCCAGATGAAAGTTGTTCGCGCACTTGCCATGGCCGCCGGCGTCGCCGCGCTCGCCGCCTGCCAGCAGGAACCGACGGCGCAGGAAAATCAGGCCGAGATGATCGAGGAGCAGGCCGAGAACCGTGCCGAGAACATCATGGACGCGGCCGAAAACCGCGCGGAGAACATCCTCAATGCGGCCGAGAACGAAGCCGAAGCGCTGCGCAACGATGCCGACGATGGCGGCAATGCGGCGACCGAGAACCGCACCTAGCAGACCAGCGAGAGCAGGCTGAGCAAGGGCGCCTGCCGGCAGCGGCAGGCGCCCTTTTGGCGGGCCGTTTCGCGACCGACTCGGCGAACTCGCGCAAACAAAAGCGCGAACGGCGGGAACCGATGGCCTCGCCGAGCGCTGCAGCGCGAGCAATTATCACAATAGGGGAAAGCTGATGAAGACCATCACCGCGCTCGGCATTGCCGCCGCCGCCGCAGCGCTCGCCGCCTGCGGCCAGCAGGGCGCCGAGAACAATGCTGCCGCCGACGATAACACGATGGCGGTCGACAATCTCGTCGTGAACGATGTCGTCACCGACACCAACATGATGACGAACGACATGAACACGATGGACATGAACGCCATGAACACCGGCGACATGAATACGACTGACACGGCGACCAACAACACCAGCTACTGATCCGGCGAGAGCACGCGCCGGACCCGGGCGCCTGCCGGCAGCGGCGGGCGCCCCTTCTCATTCGCGCCGTTATCGATCAGGAACATGGGCCGGTCGAGGTTGGCGCCGCAGCTCGCGGCCCGGCCCGGCCCGTCCAGGGAGAGCAGCCATGGCCAAGGGTCAGCAGAGATCGAACAAGGAAGCGCGCAAGCCGAAGAAGCCCAAGGTCAAGACGATCGCCGCCAATCCCTCGCAGAAGGGCGGAGTGCGCGGCCTGGAGAATCTCAAGAACGATTAGCGTTGGCTGAGCATCAGGCTTCCGTCATTGCGACTCGGGCGAAAGCCGGGGACGCAATCTAGACTGTTGCGCCCCACTGGATTGCCGCGTCGCCCGGGTCGGAATCCCGGCCCTTCGCGGACGGTTTAGCACGACCCTGCCCGTCCTCGTCGGGCACTATTCCGCCGCCGGCACGTAGAGGTCGCCGCCCTGCCGGTATCGAGCGGACATTTGGGCCATGCCGGCGTTCGCTTCCTCCTCGGTTCGCGCTGAGACTGTCAAAGCGCTGCCTGGCTCTTCCGAACGGGCTGACAGTCCCTCGACAGGCTCGGAACGAATGGGTGAGGGGTTGAGGCGCGCGAACTCCCTGACCTCGGCGCTGATCTTCATCGAGCAGAATTTGGGGCCGCACATCGAGCAGAAATGCGCGGTTTTGGCTCCTTCGGCGGGGAGGGTCTGGTCGTGATATTGCTCGGCGGTCTCGGGGTCGAGCGACAGGTTGAACTGGTCGCGCCAGCGGAATTCGAAGCGGGCTTTTGACAAGGCGTCATCCCAGGCGCGCGCGGCCGGGTGGCCCTTGGCGAGGTCGGCGGCGTGGGCGGCGAGCTTGTAGGTGACGACGCCGACCTTGACGTCGTCGCGGTCGGGCAGGCCGAGATGCTCCTTGGGCGTGACGTAGCAGAGCATGGCGGTGCCGAACCAGCCGATCATCGCCGCGCCGATGCCCGAGGTGATGTGGTCGTAGCCGGGGGCGACGTCGGTGACGAGGGGCCCCAATGTGTAGAAAGGCGCCTCGCCGCAGACTTCGAGCTGGCGGTCCATATTCTCCTTGATCTTGTGCATCGGCACGTGGCCGGGGCCCTCGATCATCACCTGGACGTCATGCGCCCAGGCTGTCTTGGTCAGCTCGCCCAGAGTGTAGAGCTCGGCGAACTGCGCCTCGTCATTGGCGTCGGCGATCGAGCCGGGGCGAAGGCCGTCGCCGAGGCTGAAGGCGATGTCATAGGCCTTCATGATCTCGCAAATCTCGTCGAAGCGCTCGTAGAGGAAGGACTCGCGGTGGTGGGCGAGGCACCATTTGGCCATGATCGAGCCGCCGCGGCTGACGATGCCGGTCACGCGGTTTGCGGCGAGCGGGACGTAGGGCAGGCGCACCCCGGCGTGGATGGTGAAATAGTCGACGCCCTGCTCGGCCTGCTCAATGAGCGTGTCGCGGTAGACTTCCCAGGTCAGCTCCTCGGCGATGCCGCCGACCTTCTCCAGCGCCTGGTAGATGGGGACGGTGCCGATGGGCACGGGCGCGTTGCGGATGATCCATTCGCGCGTGTCGTGGATGTTGCGGCCGGTCGAAAGGTCCATGACCGTGTCGGCGCCCCAGCGGATCGCCCAGACCATCTTGTCGACTTCCGAAGCGACGTCGGAGGCGACGGCGCTATTGCCGATATTGGCGTTGATCTTGACCAGGAAGTTGCGGCCGATGGCCATCGGCTCGGTTTCGGGGTGGTTGATGTTGGCCGGGATGATCGCCCGGCCGCGGGCGACCTCGTGGCGGACGAACTCGGGGGTGATATAGTCGGGGATGCTCGCGCCGAAGCTTTCGCCGTCCCTCGCTTCCGCGAGGGCAAGCGCGCGCTCCCTGCCCATGTTCTCGCGGATGGCGACATAGTGCATTTCGGGGGTGACGATGCCGCGGCGTGCGTAATGCATCTGCGTGACGTTGGCGCCGGGCCTGGCGCGAAGCACGGTCTTGCGGACGTTGGGGAAGGGGGCGACTCCGCCCGAGCGGTCGGGGCCGAGCTGGCCGTTGTCCTCCGGCCGCACCTCGCGCTGGGCGACCTCCTCGACGTCGCCTCGGCCGCGGATCCAGCCGGCGCGAAGCTCGGGCAGGCCGGCCATGATGTCGATGCGTTGCTCAGGGTCGGTGTAGGGGCCGCTGGTGTCGTAGAGGACGACCGGCGGCTCGCCCGACGAGGGCTCGAGGTCGACGGCGCGCATCGCCACTCGCACCCCATCGCGTCCTTCGACATAGATCTTGCGGCTGCCGCGGATCGGCCCGGTCGTTACCTTCAGTTCGGTTCTGGCTGGCGCATCGGCCATTTCGTCTCTCCTTCCCTCCACCGGTGCTAACCGGATCAGGTTCGACGGGTCGCGGCCGAATGCCGCCTCTCAGCCGCGACGCGGCTCCCCGGGGGTGATCGCCACCCTAGACGCCAAGCGCGGGGCGGGGAAGGGACGCGTTCATGCTGGCGAAAGCCGTGGCGCCTAGGCTAATTTGGGGCCAGGCAACAACAGGGGGCCAGCCGTGATTCGATCGATCTGCCGAACGCTGGTGCTCGCTGCAGCGGCATTGGCCACCGCCTCCGCTCCGGCCCAGGTGCCCGAGGCCGACTCCGAGGACATCACCGTCACCGCCCGCCGCCAGGCGCTGACGACGACGCTCCGGGCGGTGCTCGCCGAAACCGGCTTCGGCCAGCTCGGCCGCTTCGAGGCGCCGGTCTGTCCGGGCGTCACCGGCCTTCCGGAAAATCATTCGGCGGTGATCGTCGGCATCATCCGCGCCAATGCGAGGGACGCCGGCCTGAAGCTGCAGGAGGAAGGCTGCCGGCCCAACGCCATCGCCGTCTTCGTTTCCGACCCGCGCGCTCTGCTGCTCGGATGGAAGGCGCGGGACCGAAGCATGTTCGGCACCATGACCGAGGCGCAGATCGACGCGCTGGCCGCGACCGCGGCGCCGGTGCTGTCGTGGCGGGTGGTCGAGACCCGCCGCTACGACGGCGCCATCCCCGATCGGGTCGACGAGGTCGACGGCCAGCGCAAGGACGTGCTGATGATCCGCAACGCGCTCGCGTCGCGCAACGAGCAGAACGTGCGGCAGGACATCATGATGTCGGTCGCGGTGATCCGCAGCTCGGCGATCCGCGGCAAGACGCTGCAGCAGCTCGCCGACGTCGCCACCTTGCACCTGATGCTCGACCTTGCGCCGGACGCGCCGGCCCGTGCCGGGCCCGATTCGATCCTGACTCTGTTCGAGGATCGGCCAAGGGGCGCCATCGTGCCCGACCGACTGTCGGCCTTCGACCGCGGAATGCTCAAGGGGCTGTATGGCCAGGCCAAGAACAATTTCGACAGCCACCGCCAGCGCAGCGCGCTGGTGCGGCAGATCAACCGCGAGGTCGACTCCGGCAAATAGCCGCCGCGGCGCGCGGGCTCGTGGCTAGCGGCCTGCGACCTGCTGCTGCTCGGAGGCGCTGATGGTGCCGTCCTTGTTGCGGTCGAGCTGGTCGAAGGCGGCGAGATAGCTCGCGCTGAACTCCTCGAAGCTGATCCGCTGGTTCTTGTTGGTATCGAGCTGCTGAAGCGTGGCTTCGGCCGGCGAGGCCTTCGGCGCTGGAACTCCGGCCTTGAATTCGGCGAGGCTCAGCTGCCCGTCCTTGTTCGAGTCGAGCTGGGCGAATTCCTGCTCGAGCCGGCGGTTCAGCGCCGCCGTCGCTTCGGCGGCCACCTTGGCGTTGGCGGCGGCGATCTCGGCCTTGTCGAGCGCTCCATCGCCATTCGTGTCCATCGCCTTGAAGTTGGACTGGAGGCCGCTGGTCAGTTCGGCGCGGGTCGGCGGTGCCGGTGTCGCGCTAGTCTGGGCGGCCGCGGGCGCCGCGCCGACGAGGAGGGCGGCAAAAGTTGGAACGAGTTTCACGAGCAATTCCTTTTCGGTGTCGGCCTGCCTGTCGGGCGCGGCGGCTTTCCGGGCGATGAATGGCGGCGGGCGCAGGCGCCGCGGTGATGCGGCTCGCCGCGCCGATCAGTCGCCCTGTCCGGGCTCCGGCGAGAAATATTTGTCGTACTTGCCTTCCTCGCCCTTGTGCTCGTCGGCGTCGGCCGGGCTCTCCTTCTTGCGAGTGATGTTGGGCCACTCAGCCGAGAAAGTGGTGTTGAGCTCGAGCCACTTCTCGAGGCCGGATTCGGTATCGGGGAGGATCGCCTCGGCCGGGCATTCGGGCTCGCACACGCCGCAGTCGATGCATTCGTTGGGGTTGATGACGAGCATGTTCTCGCCTTCGTAGAAACAGTCGACCGGGCAGACCTCGACGCAGTCCATATATTTGCAGCGGATGCACGCCTCGGTGACGACATAGGTCATTGAACGCTCCCTTTGGCGCTCCGCTATGCCGAGCGGCGCGGCGCGTCAATCATCGCCCTCGGCGATCTCTTGGTAGCAGGCGCGCGCCTCGGTTGCCGGACCGCGGCGGCCGGGAAGCGCAAGCACGCGCAGCACCCGAACCTCGCCGCGAAGCGGAAGCGCGACGATGCTTCCGACCCGGACCGACTCGCTGACCTTGTCGACTCGCCTGCCGTCGACTCGGACGTGGCCGGCGTCGATCAGCGCCTGGGCGAGGGTGCGGCTCTTCACCAGCCGGATGCAATGAAGGTAGCGGTCGATCCTCATTCCGGCACCTCATTGCGACCCCGGCGCCAAGCCGGGGGAAGCAATCCACGGCTACTGGATTGCTTCGTCGCTCCGCTCCTCGCAATGACGGTAAAGGCCGTCACCGCTTCACCGCTTGAGCTTCGCCAGCTCGGCGAAGGCATGGGAGGGCGCGGCGGGCCGGTCGCCGCGGTGGCGGCGGCCGCGCCAGCGCCAGCTGTCGCCGGAGCGGGCAAAGCCAATTTCGGTCATCAGCCGGGCGATGCCCTCGGAATCGAGGCCGACCGAGGTCGCCAGCGCTTCGTCGACCGGCTCGTCGCCGCCGGCCGAGCGCACCTTGTGGGCATGGCTCGCGAGCCGGTCGGCGAGGTCGATGCGGAGCCAGTCGCGGCCGAGCCGGCGATAGGCGAGCATCGCCCCGCGCGGGTCGGCGTGGGAGCCCAGCTTGGCTGCCCCGGCGGCAGGGAGCAGCGGCATCGGCGCGCCGGCGCGAACCGCGAGCAAAGCGGCGCGCCATTTCTGGGCGCCGGGCTTCAGCAGCGCCGGGACGAACACGTCGAGCGGCCCGAGGCGGACGTGGAGGCGATGAAGTGCCTGGCGGTCCTTCTGCTCGAGCGTGCCGATGGCGCCGACCAGCGCGCGGCGCGGCGTGACTCCGCCGGAATCGGCGAGCATTGCCGAAAGCGCGCGGACCCCCGGGCTGCTGGCCGCGTCGGCAGCAGCAGCGGCGAGCTCGCGAAGCGGGCGCAAATGGCGGGCGATCTGTGCCTCGAGCCAGGTTTCGAGCCGGGCGCGAAGCTCGGCCCGGCTTCCCGCCGACAGCCGGTCCAAGGCCCGGGTCGTCCGCAGTGCCGGCTCGAGCAAAGAGCGGCCGGCGGCGAGCCGGGCGAGCACGTGGTCCTGCCAGCCCACTCCCAGTGAGCCATCGTCGCCGACGACCAGGTCAAAGGCGTGGTCGGGAGCGCCGAGCAAGCTTCGCGCGCGGCGGTCGAGCTCCTCGCCGAGCCGGCGCTCAGCGGTGGCGAGAAGCAGCCTTTTGTCGGCAAGCCGGGCGCCGGGATCGACCCGAAACTCGAAGCCGGCGAGATGGCCGATCGGCTCGGGCCCGACGCTGACTTCGCCATCGGCGGCGATGGTCACCGGCAAGGCATCGGCGCCGCGGGCGCCGATGTCGCGCACCAGCACCGCCGTGCGGCGGTCGACGAACCGCTGGGTGAGCCGTTCGTGCAGGGCGTCGCTAAGCCGCGCCTCGACTTCTCGGGTGCGGTCGACCCACTTCGCGGGGTCGGCCATCCAGTCGGAGCGGTGGGCGATATAGGCCCAGCTTCGGATTCCGGCGAGCCGGTCGGCAAGCACCTCGATGTCGCCGGCGACATTGTCGAGCCGGGCGACCTCGGCCGCGAACCATTCGTGGGGAATGTGCCCGCCTTCGCCGATGTAGCTGAACAGCCGCCGAACCATCCGGGCATGATGCATCGGCCCGACCTTGCGGAAATCGGGAAGGCCGCACACCGCCCACAGCCGCCGCGCCTGGGCGCCGCGGCGGGCGGCGATGGCCGGGTCCTCGGCAATGATCTTGAGGACGGCGAGGTCGATCGCTTCGGGCGCCGGCCGGAGCAGGGGATCGCCGCTCTTCTCCTCGAGGCTGGCGATCAGGGAGCGCACGTCGGTGAAGTCGAGGTCCGGGTTGCGCCAGTAGAGGAAATCGAGCGGCCGGAAGCGATGCTCCTCGATCGCCTCGACCTCCTCCTCGCTAAATTCGGCGCCGGAATCGCCAAGGCCGAGGGTGCCGAAGCTGCCGTCCCGCTGGTGGCGCCCGGCGCGCCCGGCGATCTGTGCCATTTCGGGGATGGTCAAGCGCCGGTCGCGGCGACCGTCGAACTTTTCCAGGCCGGCGAAGGCGACATGGGTGACGTCCATGTTGAGGCCCATGCCGATGGCGTCGGTGGCGACGAGATAATCGACCTCGCCGCGCTGGAACATCGCCACCTGGGCATTGCGGGTGCCCGGCGACAGCGCGCCCATCACTACCGCCGCGCCGCCGCGGAACCGCCGCAGCATTTCAGCCAGGGCGTAGACCTGCTCGGCCGAGAAGGCGACGACGGCCGAGCGCGGCGGCAGCCGCGACAGCTTGACGTTGCCGCCGTAGCGCAGGGTCGAGAAGCGCGGCCGGCTGACGATCTCGGCTTCGGGCAGAAGCTCGCGGACCAAGGGCTTCAGGGTCGCCGAGCCGAGGATCAGGGTCTCTTCGCGGCCGCGAACGCGGAGCATCCGGTCGGTGAAGACGTGGCCGCGCTCCGGGTCGATGCCGAGCTGGGCCTCGTCGATGGCGGCGAAGGCGAAATCGCGGTTCGGCTCGTCGGCATCGTGCGCGCCGCTTTCGCTCGGGACGGGCATGCTTTCGGCGGTGCAGAGGAAATAGCGCGCCTGGGGAGGGACGATCCGTTCCTCGCCGGTCAGAAGCGCGACCTGGATCTCGCCCTTGATGGCGACGACCCGGTCATAGACCTCGCGAGCGAGCAGCCGCAGCGGAAAGCCGATGACTCCCGAGGAATGGCCGCACATGCGCTCGATGGCGAGATGGGTCTTGCCGGTATTGGTTGGCCCGAGGATCGCCCGGACCGGCGCGTCGGAGCGGTTGGCCATTGCCATGAATGTGGCAGCGCTCCGGCAAAGCGCAAGGTTCCGAATCACCCGGCGACAAGCCGAATTTAGGGCGGTGTTAACCCTGATCGCCGAAGATCGCCGCCATGCAATCGGGCTTCGCGCATCGCCTGGCGAATCGCGGCGCGGCGTTCGGCCGCGCCGGCGTTGCGGCCGCGCCCCGCTTCGACCTTCGGGTCGATCTCGCCACCGACATCTTCTCGCGGCGCTGGTGGCGCGGCGTCGCGACGCTCGGCCTGCTGTGCACCACCGCCAGCATGCTCACCCCCGGAATCCAGCCGCTCGCCGCCGCCCACAATGTTGAATCAAGCGAGGCGCATCAGCGGCAGGCGCTGGGGATCGCTCCGCTCGCGGCGGGAAGCGCCACCGGCCTGCGGATGGCGCCGACCGAGGCCGTCGCACCGCTCGATTTCGCGCCCGACCGGCCGTGGATCGACCTCGAGCTGAAGCTGGGCGCTGGCGAGGCGATCGAGGCGATGCTGGCGAGAGCCGGCGCGTCGCGTGGCGACTCCGCCCATGCCGCGGCCCTGATCCGCTCGGCGGCGCCGAACATCGGTGCCGGAACCTCCGTGGAGCTGCGTCTGGGTGCCCGGACCGCGGCCGGCCGATTAATCGACCGGGTCGCGCTGCGCGCCGGCTTCGGGCTCGACCTGAAAGTGGTTCGAGACGCGGATGGGCTCGCGCTCGAGACGCGCCAGCTCGCCGTCGACAATTCGCCCATACGCATCCGCGGCCGTGTCGGTGACGGGCTTTACTGGTCGCTTCGCGCGGCCGGCGCCTCGCCGGCGACAGCGGCCGAATATCTACAGGCGCTCGCGACCGAGATCGACGTCGGCGGCGACGTCGGCGCAGGCGACCGCTTCGACCTCGTCCTCGCCCACCGTCGGGTTGGAGCGGAGAGCCGCACCGGCGCCTTGCTCTATGCGGGGCTCGAGCGCAGTGGCGAGCGGCGGCTGCAACTGGTCCGCTGGGCGGCAGGCGGTCAGCCGCGCTGGATCGAGGCGTCGACCCTGGCCGAAGCGAGGGCGAGCGAAGCCGCCTGGCCGGTCGCCGGGCGGATCAGCTCGGGCTTCGGCTACCGCATCCACCCGATCCTGCGCTTCGCCCGCTTCCATTCCGGAATCGATTTTGCCGCCCCGTGGGGCACTCCGATCGTCGCCGCCGGCGACGGGCGGGTGGTCGCGGCCGGCTGGAACGGCGGCTACGGGCGGCAGGTGCGCATCGCCCATGGCGACGGCATGGTTACTTCTTACTCGCACATGAGCGGGATCGCCGCCGAGCCGGGGAGCTTCGTGAGGAGCGGCCAGCTGATCGGCTATGTCGGCTCATCCGGCCTGTCGACCGGGCCGCACCTCCATTACGAGGTCCTTCAGCACGGCCGCGCGGTCAATCCGCTCGCCGTCCGCTTCGCCAGCCGGCCGCTGTTCGACGACAAGCAGCGCTCGGCGTTCGAGGCGCGCTTGAGGGCGCTGCTCAGCGTCGGCGAGCAACGGGGGTAGCCCGCTCTGGCCGCAACGGCGTGTCGCGGGCAATCAGACAGTGGACGTTCATGGGCCAAGGGCGATAAACAGCGCCACATGGCTCGTCCGCTCGCCTCTTTTGCCCGTGTGCAGACCGCTGCCGCCGCGGCCGCGCTCTATTATCCGAAGGGGCTGGGATGAGCTGATTCGCGCCTGAAGCGTGCAGTTCACCAGCCTCGACCCGCCAAGCCTCCGCTCGGCGGGTTTTTGTTGCCAGCGAAAGGATCGATCGAAATGTTTCAGGAAACGCTCATCGAGGACCGGCGGACGAGAGGCTGGCGGGACTATCTCGTGCCGCAGCGGTGGGAGGCGTTCAGCGAGGAGGATCACGCCGTCTGGGACCTGCTGTTCGCGCGCCAGGTCGAGCTTCTCGGCACGCGCGCGGTGTCGCCATTCTTCGACGGCCTCGACCTGCTCAAGCTGTCTCGCCCCGGGGTGCCCGAGCTCGCCGAGCTCAACCGTATCCTCGAACCGCGCACCGGCTGGCGCACCGTCGCGGTGCCGGGGCTCGTGCCCGACGCCATCTTCTTCGGGATGCTCGAGCGACGCCTGTTCCCGGTCGGCAATTTCATCCGCAAGCGCGACGAGCTCGACTATCTCGAAGCGCCGGACTGCTTCCACGACCTATTCGGGCACATTCCGCTGCTCGCCCACCGTGGATTTGCCGAGATGGTCGAGCATGTCGGACGGCTCGGGGTCGCGGCGATCGCCGCCGGCGCCGGCGAAGGCGTGTCGCGGATCTACTGGCACAGCGTCGAGTTCGGCCTTGCCGAGGAGGCGGGGGAACTGAAAATCCTCGGCGCCGGCCTGGCGTCGAGCTTCGGCGAGGCTCACTTCAGCTTGGAGAGCGAGACCGTCGAGCGATTGCCATTCTCGGTCGAGAGAGCGCTTGCGACGCCCTACCGCCACGACTCCTTCCAGCCGCTCTATCTGGTGTCGGAAACGCTCGAGCAGACGTTGGCTCAGGTGCTTGCGCTCGACCCCGTCGACGTCATTGCTTGCGAGCGTTCCGACCTGCGATGACCGTTTAGCGGCCGTGACCCCGCCAGCGCTTGATGGTGCGGCTGATGATCCCGGCTTCATCGCCGGTCTCGCGCCATAGCGCCGCGAAGCTCGGGTCGGACGAGGCCGGCCTTTTCTCGGGCTCGAGATCGTCGAAGCGCACCCGGATCGGGATCGACACGCCCTCGCCGCATACGATGCACTCGCGGTTGCGAAGCGCGGGAATCGCGTCGAGGAAGCCGCGCGCGCCTTCGGGCATGGCGGCGCGAACGCAGGCCTGGTCGCGGTCGTTGTTCAAACGCATCGCGACGATCGTGCCGCACTGCGACAGCACGCCTTCGGCGAGGTCCGACGGCCGCTGGGTGATGAGGCCGAGCGACACGCCGTATTTGCGGCCTTCCTTGGCGATGCGCTCGAGAATCTTGCGAACCGCCTGGCCGGCGGCATTCTCGTCCTTGGGCACGTAGCGGTGCGCTTCCTCGCAGACGAGGAGCAACGGGCGCTGCGCCTCGGTGCGCGACCAGATCGCATAATCGAACACCATCCGCGCGAGCACCGAGACGACAACCGACGTGACTTCCGAGGGGACGCCGGAGACGTCGACGATCGAGATCGGCCGCCCGTTGGCGGGAAGACGGAACAATTTGGCGAGGAAGGCCGGCATCGAATCCGACACCAGCATGCCCGAGAACATGAAGGTGTAGCGCGGGTCGGCGCGAAGCTCGTCGAGCTTGTTCTTGAGCCGCTGGTACGGCGTCGTGTCACCGGCGCGGTCGAGCTTGCCCATTTCGTTGACGATGATCGCGTTGAGATCGGTGAGCAGATAGGGGATCGGCGAGTCGACCGTGACCTTGCCGAACTGCGACATGTCCTTGCCCTTGGTGCGGGCGGCGAGCAGGCATTTGGCGAGGATGTCGCCGTCGCGCTGGCGCTCGGCGCCGTGGCTGGTCAGGAGCACTTCGCAATGCTCCTCGAAATTGAGCAGCCAATAGGGAAGCTGGAGGTTGTCGACGTTGAAGATTTCGCCGCAGCCCTTGAAGGCGGCCGAATACTCGCCGTGCGGGTCGATCATGACGATGTGACCCTCGGGGCTCAGCTGCGAGATGCGATGGAGGATCAGCGCGACCGAGGTCGACTTGCCGGTGCCGGTCGATCCGAGCACCGCGAAATGCTTCGACAGCATCGGGTCGACGTAGAGCGCGCCGCGGATGTCGTCGGTCGGATAGACGGTGCCGATCTCGATGTGCGGGCTGTCGTCGGCGGCGAACACGGCGCGAAGGTCCTCGGTCGTCACCGGGTGAACGTCGCTGCCCGGCACCGGGTAGCGGGTGACTCCGCGGCGGAAGTTGGTCATCCGTCCCGACGAATCGCGGCTGCCTTCGCCGAGGAAGTCGATCTGGCCGACCACCACGCCGCCGTCCTCGGCGCGAAGCGTGCGGACGTTGGCGATCAGCCAGCAATCGCCGACCACCATCTTGACCTGGCTGCCGACCTGGCCCGACGTGGCTGCGGCGGGGTCGGGATGGCTGTGGAGAGCGGCGAGGGTCGCCGCGTCGATCCGGATCTGCGACCCCGAGCCGGCGATTTCGACGACTTGCCCGATCGATGGCAGCGAGCCGGCCTTCGCGGCCGAAGCCGCCACGGCGCTGCTGTCCTCGCTGAAGCTGCTCAGCTCGTCGACAAACTGCCGAAGATTAGGCTGGTCGTTCATTCTTCTATCCCCAACGCACGCTGACTGTTGCGGCAGGGATTAAATCAGAGCGGTTAAGATAAGCTTAGAAACGTCGGCGGAAGATCATCGCCGCCAGCCATCCGAGCGCCAGCGATAATGTCACCGCGGCGAGGCCGTAGAGAAATTCGTAGCGGCGCGCGGATAGGGCGACGAAGCGCTCGAACCCGGTTTGGCCGATGCGGATCTCGCGGGTCGCCGCGGCGAGCACCCGGCCGTCGTCGACGAGAAAGGTCTCGGCGGTATATTCGCCGACCGGCACCTGGCTCGGGATGGCGATGGTCGCCCGGTAAAGCACTCCACCGGTGATTTCGACGCCGCTCGGATATTCGGCATAGAGTCCCTGGCGCCGGCGAAGCTCGAGCAGCCCGGTCTCGAACCGGCGCTCCTTTTCCGGCAACGCGCCGCCGCCCGGCGACAGCTGCAGATTCTGCAGCCCGAGTTCGTAGATCGCGGCTGTGCGCTCATCGACCAGTTCGGCGATCGGGCGCGACGAGGCGACCGCATAGAAGGACGGAGCCGAGCGGAAGCGGTGCGATTCCGAGTTCATCCAGATGGCGGCGATCCTCTGCTTTTCGCGCACCAGGATCGGCTGCACCGGGCCCTTGAGCGTGACGATGATGTCGGCGGGATCGTCGGGCACCCGGCCGCCCGGGTAGAGGATGGCGCCGAACAGCAGCAGGTCGGTGCCGCTGAAGCTGTAGCGGATTTCGATCTGCCGGTCGGACACGTCGGGCACCAGCACCGGCTGCGCCTGGGCGGCGAGGAACAGCGAGGCCGCGGCAACCAGGACGGCGGGGATGCGCGCGATCATAGCGTCTCGATCGAGAAGATCTCGTCCGGCCGCCAGGTCAGGCCGAGAAACATCCGGAGCGCGACCAGCAGGATGATGATTGCCAGGGCAAGGCGCAGCAGGTCGGGCTTGAGGCGGGTCGTCAGCATCGCTCCATATTGAGCGCCGACGACACCGCCGATGAGCAACAGCCCGGCAAGGACGATGTCGACCGCGTTGGTGGTCAACGCGTGGATCATGGTGGTGGCGGCGCTGACCGCGAGGATCATCACCAGGCTGGTGCCGATGACGACGCGTGCCGGCATGCCGAGCAGGTAGATCATCGCCGGGACGAGGATGAAGCCGCCGCCGATGCCGAGCAGCAGAGTCAGCATCCCGGCGACGAAACCGAGCGCCAGGGGGGCCAGCGGCGAGATGTAGAGGCCCGACGCGTAGAACCGCCAGCGCAGCGGCAGCGAGGCGACCCAGCGGTTGTGGCGCGGCCGCTCCGCCGTCGTCCGGAGGCCCGGCCCATAGCCAAGCGCGGCCAAGGCGTCCTTGAGCATCAGTCCGCCGATCGAGCCGAGGATCAGGACGTACAGCGTACCGATGACGAGGTCGATCTGGCCGCTGGCCTGGAGGAACCGGAACAGACCCGCCCCGGCCAGCGAGCCGAACAGGCCGCCGAAGATCATCACCAGCCCCATCTTGAGGTCGACTCCACCGCGGCGGGTATGCGCCATCGCCCCCGACACGCTGGCGCCGGTGATCTGGGTTGCGGCCGAGGCGACCGCGACCGTCGGCGGGATCCCGTAGAACATCAGGAACGGGGTGGTGAGAAAGCCGCCGCCGACCCCGAACATGCCGGACAGCAGCCCGACCAATCCGCCCAGCGCGACGATGAACAGCGCGTTGACCGACTGGCCGGCGATCGGGAGGTAGATGTCCATGAGCCGCCGAAAGGACTAGCCGCAAAGCCGCGGCAAGGCCAAGGGGAGCGGCTAGAAGTCGGCGGCCAGTGTCACCGCCGGGCCCGAGCCGGGCTCGGCATTGCCGACCAGCCGCTGCCGCCAGTCGAGGTGAACCCGCATGTTGGGCCGAACGCGCATCGATGCCCGCGGGCCAATGTCGAGGCGATAAAGGTCCGGCTGCACCCCGCCCCACATGCCGAGCCCAACCGACACCGGCCCGTAAAGCGGGCGGGTCAGCGCCAGCGAGCCGTCGGCGAACAGGTCGCGGCTGCGCATTCCGACGATGCCGGCCTGGGCATAGGCATCGAGGCTAAGACCCCAGCCGACCGGCCGCTGGTAGAGGCCGCCTTCAGCAAGCAATGCGAAAGCCGAGCGGCCGCCGCCGTAGCGTCCGATCGCATGGCGCCGCTCGGCCGTCAGCGACAGCGGGATGCGCGCGATCGGCGTGATCCTGATGCCGCCGGCGATCTCGCCGCCGCTGGCTTCGGCCCCGACCGGGGACGTCGCCCGGATCGACAGGGCGAGGCGCGGGTCGAGGGCATAGGTGAGGCGGGCGCCGGCCTGGCTTCCGCCGAGCATGCCGCCGCTGGCCAGCGACTGCGGGCCCGGACGGCTGCGAACCATCGCCCAGGACGAAAGCTGCAGCCGGTCGCGCCTGGGCGGGCCGGCGGCCTCGGCAATCTCCGGTGCCGCGCCGCTCTGGTTGCGCCACACCGGCCACGGCGGCAGTGCCGCCTGGGCAAAGTCCCAGCGGTCGAGCTCGGGGATCGGCGCGTAGAATTCGGCAAGTTGCGGCGCGGGCTGCAGCTGGAACGCCGGCTGCGGAATCGGTTGGGGCGCGGCGGCCGGCCTGGGAACCGGAACGTAATAATAGAGCGGCACCGCCGCCGGCCGGACGAGCTGGTGGGGCAGTGACGGCGCGTGCGAGGGCGGCCCGGCTCCGGCGGCCGGCGGATAGCCATAGGGGTAAGCGCCGTAGGCCGCGTAGGGATAAGCGCCCGGATAGGGGTAGGGGTAGGCTCCGTAAGCATAGGCTTCGGCCGCGGCCGGCATCGGCGGCGCGACATCCGGCTGGGCGACCGGGTCCGAAGGCGCCTCCGCCATGGCCGGGGCCAGCGGCGAGGGCGCCGGGTCGTTGCCGGAAATGGCGAACGCTTCCGCCCCGGGAACCATGCCGAGGGTTGCGGCGCGAACTCCGACCCAGCCGACCAGAGCCAGCCCCAGAAAGCGGAGCGGAGCGCTCACCGGGCCAGCTCCGCCGGGAAGATGTGCCGGGTCTTGTCCCATCGCATCGGCGCGCCGCTGAGGTAGATCCGCACTGCCCGGGCAGCGGCGAGCATGGCGATGACGTTGCCGACCACCAGCCGCGGGATCGACAGCAGCCCCTGGCCGATGCCGTAGGCGGAAGCGGTGAAGGCGGCGCGCATCGCGATCCGCCACATCAGCAGCCAGAAGTTGATCACCAGCAGGGTGGCGAGCAGCGGATCGAGGCGAAGCTCGATCGGAGCGCCGAGGCCCTTGGCAAGCCACAGCTGCGACCACAGGAAGGCGGCGACATAAGCGGCGAGCAGCAGCAAGGCGGCAAGCGGGCCGCGGCGGTCGCGGAGCCGCATCCAGCGTTCGCCGAGGCCGCCGCTCCAGCCGAGCCGCTCCCATCCCGAAAGGGCAATGCCGCCGAGCCAGCGCGCCTTCTGCCGGACCGCTTCGCCGAGCGTGGTCGGGAAATGGCCGCGGGTGGCGACGATCGCTCGGTCGCCGGGCTGGGCGGGAATCCGCACGAACATGGTCTTGAGGCCAAGCGCTCCGAGCCGAAGCCCGAGCTCGTAATCCTCGGTCATGCTGAGCCCAGCGAACGGCTGGCCTTCGCCCAGCGCCGCCAGCCGCGACAGCGCGCTGCGCTCGATCGCGCAGCCGACCCCGGCGAGCGGGATGGCGGCGCCGACCGCCTCGCGGACCACCAGCTCCTTGACGTGCGCCTCGGCGAACTCGTCGCAATAATGGCCGGCGATCCAGCGCGAGCATGGGTCGACCAGCGGCAGCACCGGCAGCTGGATCAGCGCCGCCCGGTCAATCAGCTGGTCGAACAATTGCAGCTCGAGCGGGTGGACCACGTCCTCGGCGTCGTGGAGGACGACGGCGCGGGCCGAGCGGCCGGTGACCGTCTCGTAGGCGATCAGCGCGTCGTAGAGATGGTTGAGGCAGTCGGCCTTGGTGGTCGGCCCGTCGGCATCGACCGGCACCGATTCGATCCGGGCGTCGTCGACGCCGGCGATCGCCAGCGCCGTCGCCGGGTCGTTGCGATAGTGGCCGACGAAGATCCTGTAGTCGGGATGGTCGAGCCGCTTGAGGGTCGAGCGAAGCATCGCCGCGATCACTTGCGATTCATCCCAGGCCGGAACGAACAGGGCGATGAACGACGGGTCCCGGTTCGGCTTCAGGCTGCTTGCGAAGGCCCTCGGATAGCGGCTGTAGACCGTCGCCGAGCGCCACAGGCGGCGGGCGAAATAAATGAGGTCGACGGCCATGTCGTTGAGCGCGAACAGGAGAAAGCCGGCGCCGGCGAACAAGGCCAGCTCGGCGGCGACCAGCGCGGCGAAGTCGGCAAGCCCGATCATCGGGCCCGCTCCATTTGACGCGCGAACATGTCAGGCAGCCCGGTGATCGCCGCCTCCCCTGGCAGGATGTCACACCGAGCTCATCCAAAATGGCACAAGCCGCATCCACCGGCAAGCGGTCGCGGTTAACGGCGCCGACACGCTTCCGGTTCGCCCGGCGCTCGGCTAGCCTCGCCCGATGATCGCGCTCGCGCAGATCCTCGTTCTCGGCCTCGTGGCGGCACCGGCCGCACCGGCGCGAACCATCGCCGCCGACGGCGGCTGGGCGGCGTTCGACCGAGGCCGCCATTGCGAGGCGGTGAGCCGCTCGGAATTGCTCGCCGCGCGGGGCCGGCCGCAGGCCCGCGCCGGCTTCTCCTTCGACCGGTCAGGCCCTCGCCGCGGCGAGTTCCACGCGCGCCTGAGCCGCCCGGCCCGCCCGGGCTCGACGGTGATGCTCAGCGTCGGCGGCCAGCCCTTCCTGCTGGTTGCGCGGGGCGACTGGGCGTGGAGCCGGGGACCGGTCCAGGAGGCGGCGATCATCGAAGCGGTTCGCCGGTCGGGCGCGATGCGGGTCACCGGGCGCGACGGCGCCGGGCGGCGTATCTCGGACCGCTATCTGCTTGCCGGGGCGCCGACCGCGATCGACGCCGCCGCCGCCGCCTGCTTGCCGCGGACTGGCTAGGAGAGGGACGGCAGCCCCGCTCTACTGCCGCCCCGGCTGCGAGTCTCAATGGTCGTGGTTGTGGTGGCCGCCGCCGCGGTGCTCGAGGGTCCAGAAGACGTGGGTGATCTTGCGGTTGCCGTTGCCGAGATCCTGCACGAAGATGTGCGGGCGCCCTCTTCCATCGGTGGCGACCGCTCGCCCCCATTCGGCCGGAGAGTCTCCGCCGATCGCGCCGTCGAGCTCATGCGGCGGCCGTCCGACCGCCGAACCCGATCGGCCGGGACCGACAGCGGTGAAGTTGCTGTGGCTGTGGCTGTAGATGGCGTTCAGCTGGTCGTGATCGTGCTGGTTGATATATTCGTTTGACGGACCGTAGTCCTTCGTGCCCAGCATCCCGCCCGATGGAGCGTTGGTATAATCCATGCACGTGCCGTCATTGTAATTGTCGAAAATCTCGTTGGTGTGGCCGAGGCCGTAATCGTGACCGACCTCCTGGCACATGACCAGGCGGCGCCAGGCGGGCGTACTGTATTTCGCCGTGTCGAAGTAAGTGTCGTTGAGCTTGGTGATGCCCTGGACGATATGGCCGCCGGACAGCCAAATCTGGGCGATGCCGAGCCAGCCGGTCTGGCCGTAGCGCGAATTGCACACCTGGATCGTTCCGGAGACCGCCTTGCAATTCTTCGGGTTCGAACGGCCGGCGACAATCGGCGAGTCGATGTGGGCCGTGGCGTTCCATCCCTGCCCATCGCCGCCCGGCGGATTCGTGTACGGCCCGCCGTTCATCGCCTCTTCCAAATAGCGGTCCCATTTCGAATCGACATTGTCGCCGACATCGACCCTGAGCGGCCCCGTTCCCTTCTGCCAATGGTAGGTCGACCAGCTGTGGTCGGCGAATGCCGGCGCCGCCAGCGCGGCCGTCGCCACCGCGGCAATCGCCGCTGCTCGAAATGACTTGATTCGCACGATATTTCCCCTGTTCAGGCCCCGAGACGAAGCGAGGCTGTCACAGTCGCACCGAGTCGGCAAGTAAATAAAAGATAAACCGAATTGCTTGCGCGAGGCTGCTCCGGATCCGGCTGACGGCCGGTCGTGGCCTCGACCGGCTTCGGATTTCTTCGAGCTCGGCCCCAATGATTCTGTTCCGAAGCGTGTTATCAGTTGAGGTCGATGGGGGGATTTGACGAGCTAAGCGATCGGGCATGGCTGGTGCCGTGCGCGATTCTGACCGCGCTGCTCGGACTCGCTGCCGTCACAATGATGGTCGTCCTGGGATATACGCGCCCACCCGACCCGCTGTTGTCGCTGCGAAGCTGGCTGTTGTGGACAATCTTCGCCACCGGCGGGGCCGGGATCTTCATGACGCTGCGGCTGATGTTCCGTGGCGAGGAGCACCCGATCACGGTTCTACGCGATGATTTATCGAGGAACCGACGGCGTTACAGCGCGTGTCTGGTCGGCATGGCGTTAGCCGGACTCGTCATCTACTTTTTCATGATCGTGAAGCCACAGCTCGACGTGGTTTTCCCCTTTTGGGCGGACTCAGCTCTCGCTGATCTCGACCACCTCATTTTCGGCGTCGATCCTTGACGGCTGTTTGTCGGATGGGACCTGAAGCTCATGGCGGCGGTCTACGGCCCGTTCTGGTTCATCAGCATGCTGCTATCGGTGTTTTGGGCGCTGTCGCGGCCGCCGAGCCGGACCAAGGCAGCAATTCTAATATCGTATTTCGCGGTTTGGTCGGTGTTCGGTCCGATAGGGCAGGCTGTCGGTTCATCCGCCGGCCCGATTTTCTACGAGCGCGTCGGCCTTGGTGACCGCTTCTCGGAATTGCCGGTGCCGGCACTGACCAAATTCACGGCCGACTATCTCTGGACCCAGTTCGAGCAACGCAGCCTCGCTCCGGGGGCCGGCATTTCGGCCATGCCATCGCTCCACATCGCTTCCATGGCCTGGATGGTGATCGCTTTTGGCGCATACCGGTCTCTCTGGGCCATCCCAGCACTGGTCCTGACGCTATATATTTACGTCGGCTCGATTGCACTCGGTTGGCACTATGCGACGGATGGCGTCGTCGGCGCCCTCGGCGCGCTGGCCTGTTTCCATGCCAGCAAACTCTATCTGCGCGAGATACCTGCACGCCAGCCAATAACCGTTTAGGCCTAATCCCTCTTCGACGTTGGAACCGATGGCGCGTTGGCCCTTTACCCCATGGTAAGGGGCGCCGGGTTATGCGCTCGGCGTCAGCTGTCGAGAGGCCGAGCGCGTGGTTACCCGGATCGAGCAGAGGTTGAAGACCAAGGCGGCGGTGCTGCTGCAGGCGATTGAGGGCGGCCTCGACCGGATCATGATCGCCTGGCTGCTGATCGCCGGCCTCGCCAGCGCGACCCGGATCGCCATTTCGCCCTCCTACGGCCCGGCCGGCGTCGAGACCGTCGCGCCCTATCTGCTGCTGGTCCTGGCCCCGTTCGCGTCGATGGTGCTGGCGCTGCGCTGGTTCGCGCGCGGCGATGAACTGCCGCAGCCGGCGACCCGGCTTGCCGTCGTCGGCCGCTGGCGCGCAATCAGCCGCGACCAGGCGCAGAGCCACCGCCTGTACGGCGCCGGTGGGATCATGGTGTCGCTGCTGGTCGGGATGCTCTTGAACGTGCCGGTCCGGGCGATGGAATATCTCGCGGCGATGCCGGCGCTGACCGGAAGCATCCCGGCATGGCTGGCGACGCTGAACCTATTGATGACCCTCGACGTCGTCCTGCTCTCGAGCCTCTACACGATCGCCTTCGTCGCCGCGCTTCGCCGAGTGCCCTTGTTCCCGCGGCTTCTCGCGGCGATCTGGGCGGTGGACATCGCCATGCAGCTCATCATTGCCGAACTGGTCGCGCGGACGGACGGCCTGCCGGCGTCGGTTGCCGCACCGCTCCATCAGATGCTCGACGGCAACGTCAAGAAGGTGCTGATCAGCATCGCCATCTGGCTGCCCTACCTGCTGCTGTCGAAGCGGGTGAACGTCACCTACCGGCATCGCGTCCCGGCCTAGCGGCCCCTGGCGCCCGAATCGGGCGCAAGACCAGCGGGAAGTCCTCGCAAAGATTCGCCAAAGTCGTTTCGGTCGAACAACAGATGTTGTGTCTTTGCGACGACAGATTGTCCCCTTGCGGGACAGTCGCCCGGCCGCGCCGCCAGAGCGCCGGCGCCTTGGCCAGCCGGCCTTTTGCCCGGTTATCAGCGGGTTAGCGCGAAGCCGCGTTGCGTTATCTCGTTAACTCCGATTAAATTCTTATGCTTGACAAAGTGTTAACCGGGGCGCAGCCCTTGACCCAGCCGAGCGGTCTTGGGGGGCCTGCCGGCGGGTGCCGAACGGTTTGACTTGCTAATCGATTTGGCCGCCCGTCCAGTAGCTTACGTCTTCCCTCAAACATTCCGCGAAGCGGGGAATTCCGCGACGGGCAAGTTGCGGGATGGAAACATTAGGGGAAGTCACATGAAGACCTTTGTTCGAATGATCCGGGACGAGTCCGGCGCCTCGGCGGCCGAATATGCGCTCATCCTGGCGATTATCGGCGCAGTCCTGGTCGTCGCCGCGCTCGCGCTGAGCGGCGCCATCGGCAACGCCATGCACGGCGCTGCCAACACCATCAACTCGAGCGGCGGCTCCGGCGGCGGCGACGCCGGTGATGAAGAGTAAACCACTTTGAGTTGAGTGCGGCAGGCGGGCCTCCGGCCCGCCTGCCGGCTTCGCGAAATCAGAGACTTACCTGCGTGGACTCGTTAGTGTAGAGTTAACCAAGGGGGACAGGATATGAGACGGCAATCGATCATCGCTCTCGGGATCGCACTGGTTCTCGGGATTTTCGCCGTCTACCTCACCAATTCCTACATCACGCGCACCGAGGAGCGGGCCGCTGCCGCCGAAGCGCAGATGACCAAGGTCGCGGTCGCGGCCGTGCCGCTCGACTTCGGCACCGAAATCACGCCCGACAAGGTCAGGTTCGTCGATTTTCCGGCCGAGAGCCTGCCGCCGGGCGTGTTCCGCTCGATGAGCGAGATGCTTCCCGGCGGGAAGCGCCGGGTCGCCGTCCGGCCGATGCTGGTCAACGAGCCGATCCTCGCCGCCAAGCTGACCGGCGAAGGAGTCGGCGCCTCGCTCGCCGCTCTGCTGCCGCCCGGCAAGCGCGCCGCCGCGGTGCGCATCAACGACGTCTCCGGAGTCGCCGGCTTCGTCCAGCCGAGCGACAGCGTCGACGTTCTCATCACCCGACAGATCGCCGGCCGCGATGCCCAGGTCACCGACGTCCTGCTGCAGGACATCCGCGTGCTCGCCATCGACCAGAACGCCAAGGACGCCAACGGCAAGCCGTCGCTGGCCAAGACCGCGACGCTCGAGGTCGACCCGATCGAGGCGCAGAAGCTCGCGCTCGGCCAGCAGGCGGGCCAGCTCAGCCTCGTCATCCGCAAGCCGGGCGAGGAAGAGAATAATCCGGTGATGGCGACGGTCAGCCTCGCCGACCTCCGCTACAGCCTTTACGGCACTCGCCATCCGGCCGCGGCCCCGGCCCAGCCGCGGCTCAACGTCGCCAGCGCTCCGGCGCGGCCGCGCACGGTCAGGAGGACGATTGCATCGGCGCCGGTGGCGGTCGCCCCGGCCCGGCCGACGACCAGCCGGGTCGAGGTTGTCCGCGGCACTCAGGGAAGCGATTACGAGGTGGGGGGATATGGCTCGTAGAACAGGGGGGCTGCTCGCGCTTGCCGCCGTCGCGCTCGGCGCGGCGGCGGTGGCGCAACCGGCGGCCGCGCAAATGGGGACGATCAGCATCGCCGACGGGGTCCATGCCGGCGAGCTCCACGTGCCGGTCAACAAAAGCCAGGTGCTGAGGTCCGACCGGCCCTACGCACGGGCGCTGATCGGCAACCCCGAGGTCGCCGACGTGCTGCCGCTGACCGACCAGTCGCTGTACGTCCTCGGCAAGCGGGTCGGGACGACCAGCCTGACGCTGTACGACCGGTCGAACAGCCTGATCGCGGTGGTCGACGTCGCCGTCGGCCCCGACGTCACGACCCTGAAGCGGCAATTGTCGGACCTGATGGGCGACGGCCAGGTCGGCGCGCGAATGTCCAACGATTCGGTGATCCTCGAAGGCATCGTGTCGAGCGCCGTCGCCGCCGACCGGGCGGTGCAGATCGCCGAGAGCTATGCCCCGGGCAAGGTCATCAACCTGCTGTCGATCGGCGCGTCGCAGCAGGTGATGCTCGAGGTCCGCTTTTCCGAGATCAAGCGCTCGGCGCTGAAGCAGATCGGCGCCGGCTTCTTCGTCGGCAGCGACAGCGGCCGGTTCGCGGGCGTCGTCGGCGGCGGCGCCAGCCTGACTCCCGGGCCCGACGGGACCGGCGTGCTCCGGCTCGGATCGATCGTCGACAGCTTCGGAATCCTCACCCGCCGCTTCGGCGCCTTCGGCCTCAATTTCGAGGCGGCGCTCGACGCGCTCGAGCGCAAGGGCGCGATCACCACGCTCGCCGAGCCGACCCTGATCGCACTGTCGGGCGAGACGGCGAGCTTCCTCGCCGGCGGCGAGTTCCCGGTGCCGGTGCTTCGCGGCAGCGGCAGCGACGACGATGGCGGCAGCCGCGGGATCACCGTCGAATGGAAGCCGTTCGGGGTCGGCCTCGCCTTCACTCCGACCGTGTTGGCCGACGGCGTCATCAACATGATCGTCGCCCCGGAAGTCAGCTCGATCGACCCGACCGCGTCGATCGTCATCAACAATTTGCGCATCCCGGGCCTGCAGACCCGCCGCGCCAGGACGGTGGTCGAGCTTCGCGACGGCGAGAGCTTCGCCATCGCCGGGCTTCTGCGGCGCGACTTCCAGGACACCATCCGCCAGTTCCCGGTACTTGGCTCGATCCCGATCATCGGCACTTTGTTCCGCTCGAGCGGCTTCCAGCGCGAGGAGACCGAGCTGGTGATCATCGTCACTCCGCGGCTCGTCCGGCCGGTCAGGCCGGACATGCTCAAGGTGCCGACCGACCGCGCCCAGGCGCCGGCCGAGGCCGACCTGTTCCTGCTCGGCCAGACCGACACCGGAGTCCCGCCGGTCGCGATCCCGCGGGCGGCTCCGCCGCCGCCGCCGACCGCCGTCCCCGGGGGATCCGCCCAGCGCAAGCCGACCGGCTTCGAAAAGGAATATGGCCATGTCCTCTAGGCTGCTGATCGCCGCCCCCGCCGCTTTGCTGCTGCTGTCGGCGTGCGAAGTCGTCCACCCGGGCAGCAAGTCGCTCGACCCGGGGATGGGCGAGGCGGTCAAGAGGAACGCGGCGGTCCAGACCATCAACCCCGACCCGGTCTACGGCCCGGACGGGGCGCAGCCCGGTGACAGCGGAGTCAAGGCGGCCGAGGCGGTCAAGCGCTACCGGACCGATGCGGTCAAGGACGTCCAGGCCCAGACGACCACGACCCAGCAAAGTGGCAGCGGCAGCGGACCGCGCTGAGGATGACATGCGAAAGGTGTTGCGACGGCTGATCGGTGATGACGGCGGGGCGGTCGCTCCGCTCGTCGGCCTGTCGCTGTTCGCGCTGATCGCCTGCGGCGGCATCGCTTTCGACTATGCCCGCATGGCGGCGATGGACACCGAGCTGCAGAATGCCGCCGACCAGGCGGCGCTGGCGGCGGCGACCCAGCTCGACGGCACGAACGGCGCCCGCGACCGGGCAAATCTCGCCGCCCGGAACCTGATTTCCAACTCGACTCTGTTCGCCAATGACGGAGGTGAGCCGGCGGTCGCGATCGACACCCTTACCTTTTACGTCGACCAGTCAAAATCGACCGCCTCGACCGGCGATTCCGACTCCAATTTCGTCGAGGTCGAGGTTGTCAGTCGCGAAGCCCGTTACGCGCTGACGCCGGTGGTCGCCGCGTTCAGCTCGGGGCAGATGACCGCCCGGGCATTCGCCGGCGTCGGAAGCGCGATTTGCGGCGTCGTGCCCTTCTTCATCTGCAACCCGGCCGAGCCGGTCGGCAATACCGATCCCTATCTGTCGCCGGGTGGGGTCGAACCCGGCACCGGCATCGTCATGGCCGAAGGTGGAAGCCAGTGGGGCCCGGGCAATTTCGGCTTCATCGACCAGATCGGCCAGGGCGCCAACAGTGTCGCCGAAGCGCTTGCCTCGGATTCGCTGTACGGCAATTGCTCGGGCACCGAGCTGGTGACGACCCAGACCGGCAACATCATCAATGCCGTCCGCGACTCGCTCAACATGCGGTTCGATTTCGACCCCGGCAACAATGCCGCGTGCAAGAGCGGCCCCTGCTCGCCGTCGACCAACGTCCGCAAGGATGTCGTTCGCGCAAGCACCGGCTGCAGCTGGGTGGAGAATGGGGCCAACTACACCAACTACCAGACCAGGCGCTACAGGCCTTCGGCCAATGCCCCGCTGGATTCGTCGATCACTCCGCAGATCATGGGTCATCCGCGCGACATTTGCCATTCGCTGGGCGTCGGCAATTACCCATGCCCGAACGGCCGTGTCGGCAACGGCGTCTGGGACCGCGCCGCTTATTTCAGGGCCAATCACCCCGGGGTCGACTGGCAGAACGATCCCGATCTCGGCCCGAACGCCACCCGCTACCAAACCTATCTTTGGGAAGCCGAAGATGTCGTGGCCCGGCTCACAGCGCAGCAAGGATCCACGGCAAGCGGCACGGGCACTGCACCGCAGGCTTACAGTACGCCGCAAAGCGGGCGCTGCCTGGCACCGGGAGTGTCGCCCGATCCGGCAGGCATCGACCGCCGGCGGATCAGTGCCGCGGTCATCAACTGCCGGCGCGTGTCGCAGACCATCGGGCTCAACGGCAAAAAGACGATTCCGGTCGCCGGCTTCATCGACGTGTTCCTGGTCGAGCCGAGCATCGACAGAACGCGCTGCGACGGCAACCAGAACGGTTGCAATTCGGCCTACACCCACCGCAACGACATCTACATCGAAGTCATCAGCGCGTCGGGCTATGGCCAGGGCGGCAATGTCGCCCAGATCACGCGGCGCGACGTGCCGCGGCTGATCGAGTAGCCGCCATGCGCGCAAGCCTGCTCCGCTCCCGATCCGGAACCGCGGCCGCGGAAATGGCCTTGGTGACCCCGCTGCTCATGGTCATCATGTTCGGGGCGATGGAGCTCGGCTATTATTTCTATTCCGAGCATATCGTCGTCAAAGCCGTGCGCGACGGCGCCCGCTACGCCTCCCGCCAGTCGTTCGCCAAATATGGCTGCCCCGACGAAAACGTGGACGGGGACGTGGTCACCACCGTCCGGAACGTGACCCGGACCAACCAGGTCGCACCCGGCGGCACGCCGCGCCTGGCTTACTGGGACAACGGCAGCACCATCGACGTCGCGGTGCGCTGCGAGGATGCCGACGAATATGGGGCTTTCTACACCGGGATGAACGCCGTTCCCGTCGTCGTCGTCACCGCCACCGTGCCTTACCAGTCGCTCTTCTCGATGATCGGTTTCGACGCCCGAAGCCTCAACCTCAACGCAACCTCCGAAGTGCCGGTGATGGGCGTATGAGCGCGCGCCGACTTCTCTTCCAGCTTGGCCAACGGCGCGACGGCGGAGTCGGCACTGAGTTCGCTCTGGTCGTACCGGTGCTGCTGCTTTTCCTGCTCGGCATCATCGACGTCGGGCGGCTGATGTACTCGCTCAACCAGGTGGAGAAAGCGACCCAGATCGGGGCGCGCATGGCGGTCGTCACCGACATGGTCCCGGGCGGGCTCTACACGGCCAATTACGGCGAGATCCTCGGCCAGGGCGCGCCGATCACGACCGCCAATTTCGGCGCGGCGCGATGCAGCAAGCCGGGAGGGGCGGTGAGCTGCGATTGCCTCACTTCCCCCTGCCCGCTGCTCGATCCGGTCAATGCCGACGCGTTCAACGCGATCGTCAATCGGATGCGACAGATTTCGCCGATGATCGACGGGCAGAACGTCGTCATCGTCTATGCGAATTCCGGGCTGGGGTTCGCCGGCGACCCCAACGGGGCCGACGTTGCCCCGCTGGTCACCGTCTCCGCCGCCAATCTGAGCTTCTCGCCAGCATTGCTGTTCGGCGGCTCCTTCAACCTGCCCGCGATCAGCGCCACTCTGACGCTCGAGGACGGCGTCGGGTCCACGTACAATTAGAGGTGCGAAGAGTGAGCGTGATTACACCCAACGAGACCGCGAAGAGCTGGCGAACGCACAAGCGCGAAGCGGCCGTCCACCTCTACCTGAGCGGCGCCGACGGCGAGGCGGCGGAGCTGGTCGGCGCGCGCGTCGCCGGCTACCCCTTGAGCCTCAACATCCTTCCGGTCACCGACTGGATCGACCCCGAGGAGGTCGGATCGGCGGCGGCCTGCGTCGTCCAGGTCGATCCCGACACGCCGGCCTCGGCGAAGCGGTTCCAGAAGCTCGCCGCGGCGTCGCAAACGCCGCTGATCGCCGCCGCCTTCGACCCGCCGCTGGCGCTGGTGCGGTCGCTGATCCGGGCCGGCGCCCACGACGTCATCCCGCTGCCGCTCGACCTTGCCGAGCTCGAGACCTCGCTCGCGCCGCTGCGCGACCAGCTCGCGGCGAAAAGCTCGTCGGCGCAGTCCGGCCCGGCCAAGCTCGTCACCGTCATCAAGAGCGTCGGCGGGGTCGGCGCCACCGCCTTGCTCGGCCAGCTCGCCATCCGCTTCGCGCAGAACGAGGCCAAGGCCGGCCGCGAGGCCTGCCTGATCGATTTCGACGTGCAGTTCGGCGATGCCGCCTTCCAGCTCGGCGTGAAGCCCAGCCTGACGCTCGCCGACCTGGTCGACGCCGGCAACCGGCTCGACGGCGACCTGCTCCGGGCGACGACGACGCAGCATCCGAGCGGCCTCAAGATCCTCGCCGCCCCGGCCGACATGATGCCGCTGGAGGCGCTGAACAGCGACCAGGTGATCGAGATCGTCGACATCGCCAAGCGCGAGTTCGGGACGGTGTTCGTCGACCTTCCGACCAACTGGACCAACTGGTCGCTGTCCCTGCTCGCCCGGTCCGACGTCGTGCTGCTGGTGACCGAGGTTTCGGTCGCGAGCCTGCACCGCGCGCGCCGCCAGCTCGACCTGATCCGCGCGCAGGAGCTCGAGGATCTCGACGTCCGAATCATCGTCAACCGGCACGAGAAGGGGCTGTTCAAGTCGATCAGCCCGGCGGACGTCAAAAAGGCGCTGGGCCGGGACATCAGCTACTCGATCGCCAACGAATTCCCGGTGATGCGGGCGGCGATCGACCGCGGCGTGCCGGTCGCCGAGATCAAGCGCAGGAGCGCGGTCGGGCGCGACATCGACACGCTCGAAGCCGGAATCGCCGGCGCCCTCGGGCTGGCGAGGTAATCCCATGTGGCAGATCCGCAAACCGTCGCGTCATCATCCCGCCGAGGCGGATCCGCCGGTTTCGCTCGAGGCGCAGCGGCAGGTCACGATCGGCGATGCCGGCGCGTTCATCAAGCGCGACAAGCATACCGACCTCAAGGTGGCGCTCCACCAGCGCTTGCTCGACCTCATCAACCTGTCCGCGCTCGACTCGATGTCGCGGCAGCAGATCGAGGCGGAAGTCGGCGACATCGTCCGCGAGGAGCTGGCCAAGGAGAACCACGCGCTCAACCAGGCGGAGCGCAAGCAGCTGGTCGGCGACGTGCTCGACGAGCTGCTCGGCCTCGGGCCGCTCGAGCCCCTGCTCAAGGACCCGACCATCACCGACATCCTGGTCAACGGCCACGATAGCGTGTTCGTCGAGCGCTACGGAGTGCTCGAGCCGAGCCCGATCCGCTTCAAGGACGAGCGGCACCTGCTCCGCATCATCCAGAAGATCGTCTCGGCGGTCGGCCGCCGGATCGACGAATCCTCGCCGATGGTCGACGCCCGCCTCGCCGACGGCAGCCGGGTCAACGCCGTCGTCCCGCCGCTGGCGCTCGACGGCTCGCTGCTGTCGATCCGCAAGTTCGCGCGGGTCCCGATCGGCATGGACCGGCTGGTCGAGATCGGCAGCATCCCGCACCAGGTCGCGGAAGTGCTTCGGGCGATCGTCGGCTCGCGCCGCAACGTGCTGATCTCCGGCGGCACCGGTTCGGGCAAGACGACGCTGCTCAATGCCATGTCGGCATTCATCGACGGCCGCGAACGGATCGTCACCATCGAGGATTCGGCCGAATTGCAGCTCCAGCAGGAGCATGTCGTCCGGCTCGAGACGAGGCCGCCGAACATCGAGGGGCGGGGCGAGGTTTCGCAGCGCGACCTCGTCAAGAACGCGCTTCGCATGCGGCCAGACCGGATCATCCTCGGCGAGGTCCGCGCCGGCGAGGCGTTCGACATGCTGCAGGCGATGAACACCGGCCACGACGGCTCGATGACCACCGTCCACGCCAATTCGACCCGCGACGCCCTGTCGCGCGTCGAGCAGATGATCGGCATGAGCGGAATCGACATTCCGGCGCGCTCGATGCGCAGCCAGATCGCCTCGGCGATCCATGTCGTCATCCAGGTGGCGAGGCTGGCCGACGGCCGCCGCAAGCTGATCAGCGTCGCCGAGCTCACCGGCATGGAAGGCGACGTGACGACGATGCAGGAAATCTTCCGCTTCCGTCAGACCGGGGTCGGCGCCGACGGACAGGTCATCGGCCGGTTCGAGGCGACCGGCATCCGGCCGCGCTTCATCGACCAGGTGGCGGCCCATGGAATCAACCTTTCCGCCGACCTGTTCCGTCCAGATGCGAGGTTCGAGTGATGAGTGACACGTGGCTCAAGGCGCTGGTCCTCGCGTCGATTTTCGGGGCGGTCCTGCTCGCCGTCGAGGTGCTGGTCGGCTGGCTTGCCGCGCACCGCGTCGAGGGCAAGGCGATCGGCCAGCGGCTGAAATCGATCAGCCAGTCCCGCCAGGGCCCGGCCGGGCAGGGCATCCTCCGCCGCCAGGACGGCCTGCTCGGCGCCGGCATGTCGCCCTATTTCAGCCGCCTCGCCGGCAAGTTCGAGCGCATGCTGATCGCCGCCCGGGTGACGGTGCCGCCGGCGCGGATGGCGCTGGCGATCCTGCTCGCGCCGGTCGCGCTGTTCTTCCTGCTGCTGCTCGTCATGACGGCTCTGGGCTCGCCGATCGGCGGCGGCCGCCTGCTGATGGTCGGCACCTTCGCCGCGGTCGCCGGCGGACTGCTGCCGCTGATGCTCCTCAACATGCGCGCGACACGAACCCGCAAGCGCATGCAGGAGCAATTCCCGGTGGCGCTCGACGTGTTCGTTCGCGGGCTTCGCGCCGGCCATCCGATCGCCGCCGCCCTCGATCTCCTGAGGGTCGAGATGCCCGATCCGATCGGCACGGAATTCGGCCTCGTCGTCGAGGAGGTCACCTATGGCGCGGAGCTGCGCGACGCGCTTCAGGCGATGGCCGACCGCTGGGACCTAGAGGACATGCGCATGTTCATCGTGTCGCTGTCGGTGCAGAGCGAAACCGGCGGCAATCTCGCCGAAATCCTCGACAATCTGTCGAAGGTGATCCGCGAGCGCGCATCGATGATGATGAAGGTTCGGGCGCTGTCGAGCGAAGGCCGGATGACGGCGATCATGCTGACCGCTCTGCCGGTGATCGCCTTCACCATGCTGTTCATCATGAATCCCAAATTCTATCTCGACGTGGCCGACGATCCCGCCTTCGTGCCCGGCTTCGTCGGTCTCATTGTCCTGTACGCCGTCGGTTTCTTCACGATCCGGCGGATGGTCGACCTGAAGGTATAGCCGCACATGATCACGCTGATCGCCGACAATCCGGCCCTCAAGTGGATGCTTCTGGCGCTTCTGTTCGCGCTGGTCGCGGCGGCAGCCTATTTCGTCACCGCTGCGATCGCTGCCCGGCAAACGGTGCGAAGCCGTCTTGCCGGCGAGGGCTCGGGCTATTCCGGCGACATGGTTCAGCCCGGCTCGCTGCGCGCCGAGCAGGCCGAAAGCGCCTGGCTGAAGCTGGTCAACGCCATCGAAAAGCGCGGCCTCAGCCTGGTCGACACCAAGGACAAGGCGGTTCGGCAGCAGCTGATCGCGGCCGGCTATTCGGCGACCTACGCGCCGCGCGTCTACACCTTGGTCCGGCTGACTCTCGTCATCCTGCTGCCGCTGCTCGCGCTCGGCTATTTCTGGCTGACCGGAGCGAGCCCGGGCCTGTTCACGCTCTACCTGGTGTTGATGATGTCGGCTCTCGCCGGCCTTTACGTGCCGAACATTTTCATCCGGGCGAAGGCCGAGCGCCGTCAGCGCGAAATCCTCAACGGCTTTCCCGACGCTCTCGACCTGATGCTGGTCTGCGTCGAGGCCGGCCTCGGTCTCGACGCCACCTTCGCCCGGGTGGGCATGGAAATGACCCAGTCGCATCCGCGCCTTGCCGAGCAGCTTGGCGCAGTGGTGCTCGAGCTTCGCGCCGGGCGCAGCCACGAAGACGCGCTGCGCCGCATGGCCGACCGTGCGGGCGCCGATGAGATCCGGGCGTTCGCAACGCTTCTCATTCAGTCGACCAAGCTCGGGTCGTCGGTCGCCCAGACCCTGCGCATCTATGCGGCCGAAATGCGCGAAAAGCGCCGCATGCGCGCCGAGGAGAAGGCGCATCGGCTGCCGGTGCTGCTGTCGATTCCGCTGGTCGCGTGCATGCTGCCGGTGATGATCGGAGTGCTGATGCTTCCGGCCGCGATTCGCGTGATCCGGCAAGTCGTTCCGGCTCTCGGGGGAGGCTAGGATGGTTCGGGGGGGAAAACTTCTTGCAGCCGCGGCGATCGTCGCCACCGCGGGTTGCGGCAGCGAGCGGGGCAGGCTCGAGGTGCGGGCGACTCCGGCGCCGCTGAGCGCCGGCGCCAAGCCGGTGCCGTTCCGGATTGCCGAGGGCCAGGCGCAGTTCGCGCTGGGCAATGTCGCGCTGGCGCTGGAATCCTTCCGCAAGGCCTTGCGGGAAGACCCGAGCAGCATCCACGCAATGGCCGGAATTGCCGCCTGTTACGACCGGATGGGCCGGTTCGATCTGTCGCGCCGCCACTATGAGGCCGCGCTCGCCGCGGCTCCGGGCGACCCGCATCTGCTTGCCGCTTTGGCCTCCTCGCTCGACCTTCAGGGGCTCAAAGCGGAGGCGGCGTCGGTTCGCGGCGAGATTGCGTCGCGTATCGCCACCGCCGCGGCCTCCCCGCCAGCGCCGCCGGGCCCACAAGCGCCGGCGATCCCGGTCGCCGCGGTGCCGGGACCCGTACCCGTCGCCGCAATGCTTGCGGCGCCTCCGGCCGCGGTGCCTGAGCCAGCAATCGCGACCGCGCCGGCGACTGCGGCGGTCATGTCCCCCGAGCCCGTTCCGGCCTCGCAGCCGATCTCGGCCGAACCGAAGCCGCCGGTCGCCAGGTCGATCACGGTTGCCCTGCCGCCGGCCGATCCGGCGCCAGTGATTGCCGCGGTCCCGGCCTTGCCCGACCAGCCGGCGGTTGCCCGCCGGTCGCCCCGGCTCGAGCGAATGTCGATGGGGGAGGTTGCTCTCGTCACCGCTGGCGCGTCGATGTGGAAACCGGCGGTCACCCATCGCGAGGCGCGGAGCGAAACCGTTCGCTGGGTCCCGCTGCGCGAAGCGCAGGCTTCGGGCTCGAACGGCATCCGGCTGCTCAACGCGGCCCGCAGCCAGGGCCTGGCGGCGCGGACTCGTGCGTACCTCGTGCAGCGCGGCTGGCGCACAATGGCCATCGGCGACGCTGCCGAAACCCGGCCGGACAGCGTGGTGCTTTACCCGGCGAGCCGCCGCCGGCTTGGCCTGAGCCTCGCAGCGCAGTTCGGGTTCCAGGCAGTGCCGCGGGCAAGCGGAAGCGAAATCACCGTCTTGCTCGGACGCGACGCCGCCGGCCATTCGGCGCTTCGCGCCGGCGGCTGATGCTGGCTTACCTGCTCGCGGCTGCTGCGGCCGCGCAGTCGCCGGCAAACCTCGACGAAGCCGCGCACGCGCTCGCCGCCGGACGGTTCGACCAGGCGCGAATGATGATTGCCCAGGCGATCCAGGAAGGAGCGCCGGCGGATCGCGTCGAGCGGCTGCTCGCCGATCTCGATTTCGCCAGCGGCAACAATCGGTCGGCATTGGCCCGGTACGAGGTGTTGCTGGCGGCTCGAGCGACCGATGCGGCCATGCTCGAGCGAGCGGCGACCGCCGCGCTGCGCATCCGCAGCGACGACCAGGCCGCCGCCCTTGCGAGCCGAGCCGCCGATCTGCCCGGCGCGACATGGCGCTCCTGGAACGTGCGCGCCGTTGCCGCCGACCGCCGCGGCGACTGGGCCGAGGCAGACCGGGCTTACGGCAAAGCGCTGACGATGGCGCCCGATCAGGCGGAAGCCGTCAACAATTACGGCTGGTCGCTGATGCTTCGGCGGCGCTGGAGCGATGCCCTCGAGGCGTTCGAGCGCGCCGCCGCTCTCGATCCGAAATCGCGCCGGATCGCCGACAATCTCGACCTCGCCCGCGCAGCGGTCGCCGACGAGCTGCCGACGCGCCGCACCGGCGAAAGCGACGATGACTGGGCGGCTCGCCTCAACGACGCGGGAGTGATCGCCCGCGCCCAGGGCCGAAATGACAAGGCCATCGCCGCCTTTGCTCGCGCGATCGAGGCGCGCGCCGAATGGTTCGGCCGCGCCGCCAACAACCTTTCGGCCGCCCAGGCGCGCAGATGAGCCTTGCGATCCTCGCTCCGGAATGGGTTCGGGCGCTGCTGCTCGCCTTGCTTGCGGCGGCGGCGCTCGAGGATGCGGTTCGCCTTCGGATCTCCAACCTCGTCTCGGCCGCCGTGCTTGTCCTCGCCTTCGTCGCCATCGCGGTCGTCGGTCCGCAGCCGGGCCTGTGGCAGAACGCGGCGGTGTTCGCCGCCACGCTTGTCGTCGGCACCCTGCTGTTTGCGCGCGGAGTGCTTGGCGGCGGCGACGTCAAGCTGCTCGCCGCGACGGCCTTGTGGTTCGATCTCGGCGGCGCTTTCCGGCTGCTGGTGTGCGTGGCGCTCGCCGGCGGGCTGCTCGCTCTATTCATCCTGGGATTGCGGCTGGTGCGCTGGAGCGAGGGCGCGCGCGAGCGGGTGGTGATCCTCAAGGCCAAGGGCGGAATCCCCTACGGCATCGCCATCGCCGTCGGAGCGGCGGCGGCGGTCATGTTTTTCCCGCCCTCCGAGGCGCAGCCGCAACCGGCCCCGCCGCCCAGCCTGCCCGTATTGCCGAGCTAAGCTGGAAAAACCGGCCGCAGCCGCCTATCTCACCGGCCTGCCATGACCGCCGACACCGCCTTGATGCCGATCCCCGGCGCAATCGACCCCGTGCCCGTAGCGCGCCGCGAGAAGCCGCGCGCCGACGGCAAGGTCGAGCTGGTCGGCCTGTCGCGGGACCAGATTCGCGCAGCGCTGGAAGCGGCCGGGCTCGAGCCGAAGCAGGCCAGGCTGCGGTCCAAGCAATTGTGGCACTGGATCTACAATCGCGGAATCAGCGATTTCGCGGCGATGAGCGATATCGCCAAGGCGCAGCGCGGCTGGTTCGCGGAGCGATTCGTCATTTCGCGCCCGGAGGTGGTCGACGCGCAGGTGTCGTCGGACGGCACCCGCAAGTGGCTGCTTCGCACCCATGACGGCAATGATTTTGAGATGGTGTTCATCCCCGATGCGGACCGCGGCACCTTGTGCGTATCGAGCCAGGTCGGCTGCACGCTCAATTGCACCTTCTGCCACACCGGGACCATGCGGCTGGTGCGCAACCTCGATCCCGGCGAAATCGTCGGCCAGGTGATGCTCGCCCGCGACTCGCTCGGCGAATGGCCGTCGCAGCCGGAGGGCCGGATGCTCACCAACATCGTCATGATGGGCATGGGCGAGCCGCTCTACAATTTCGACAATGTCCGCGACGCCTTGAAGATCGTCATGGACGGTGACGGCCTCGGCCTCAGCAAGCGGCGGATCACCCTGTCGACCAGCGGCGTCGTGCCGATGATGGCGCGCGCTGGCGAGGAGATCGGAGTCAATCTCGCGGTCTCGCTGCACGCCGTCAGCAAGCAGGTGCGCGACGAGATCGTGCCGCTCAATCGCAAATATGGCATCGAGCAATTGCTCGAGGCCTGCGCGGCCTATCCCGGCGCCAACAACGCTCGCCGGATCACGTTCGAATATGTCATGCTCAAGGACAAGAACGACAGCGACGAGGACGCCCGCGAGCTGGTTCGGCTGATCCGCCGGTACAAGCTTCCGGCCAAGGTCAATCTCATCCCGTTCAACCCGTGGCCGGGCGCGCCATACGAATGTTCGTCGCCGGAGCGCATCCGCGCCTTTTCCAACATTATCTTCGAGGCGGGCATTTCGGCGCCGGTGCGGACTCCGCGCGGCCGCGACATCGACGCCGCCTGCGGCCAGCTCAAGACGGCCGCGGAGCGCAAGCGCAGGAGCGCGGCCGCCGCTTGATTTGCGCTCCATGCATGACCTTCGCTAGTTTCCGGAGCGGAGGAGGGGACCGATGGCGCTGATCGGCAGGTTGATCGACAAGCTCTTGAAGCGGGGCAGCATCACGCTGGTGATGCCCGACGGAAGCCGCGAAACCCATGGCCCGGGCGGCGGCCGGGCGATCACCGTACGGATCGCCGATCGGAAGGTGCTGCTCGACCTGATGCGCGACCCTCGGCTCGGCCTTGGCGAAGCCTATATGGACGGGCGGCTGGTGGTCGAGGACGGCACCATCCTCGACCTCCTCGAGCTGGTCACCAGCTCCAATCGCTGGGAGCAGGGCGGCGAGGGCCGGAAGCTGTTCGGCAAGCGCCCGATCGGCAAGCTCAAGGCCTTCTTCCGCCGCAACCGCCCGAAGCGCGCGCGGCGCAACGTCGCGCATCACTACGATCTGCGCGACGAGCTTTTTTCGCATTTCCTAGATTCTGACTGGCAGTACAGCTGCGCTTACTTCACCGACCCCGCCAACAGCCTCGAGCAGGCGCAGGCCGACAAGAAGGCGCATATTGCCGCCAAGCTCTATTTGAAGCCGGGGCAGAAGGTGCTCGACGTCGGCTGCGGCTGGGGCGGGATGGCGCTCTACTTGAACCGTGTCGCCGACGTCGACGTGCTCGGGATCACCCTTTCGAAGGAACAATTGAAGGTCGCCCGCAAGCGAGCGGAGGAGGCGGGGGTCGCCGACCGCGTGAAGTTCGAACTGGTCGACTATCGCCATGTCGCAGGGACGTTCGAACGGATCGTCTCGGTTGGAATGTTCGAGCACGTCGGCGCGCTGCATTATGATGAATTTTTCGCTCGCTGCCGGCAACTGCTGAAGCCCGACGGGGTGATGCTGCTCCACACTATCGGCAGGCTTGGCTCAACCAGCGGAGTGCCCGACCCGTTCACCGACAAATATATCTTCCCGGGCTATCACATCCCGTCGATCAGCCAGATGAGCGCCGCCAGCGAGAAAGCGCGGCTGATCACATCAGACCTCGAGATTCTGCGGCTGCACTACGCCTATACCCTGCGCGAATGGCTCAAACGGTTCATCGCGGCGCGTGACAGCATAGTGAAGCTTTACGACGACCGCTTCTTCCGCATGTGGGAATTCTACCTCTCGGGCGGGATCGTCATGTTCGAGACCGGCTCCGGCTGCAATTACCAGGTGCAATATGTCCGCGACCGGCGAGCGCTGCCGATCACCCGCGATTATATGGCCGAGGCAGAGGAGCGTTATCGCCGGGCGGACGAGCCGGCGGAGCGCGACACCGGGCAGGGCCGGCGACGCGCAAAATAGAAAAGGGCCCGGCGCGAACGCCAGGCCCCTTGTTAAGCACAAGCTTCGCCGCGCTCAGCCCGGGCGGCGTTCCTGCATCATGCGCTGACGCATCTGCATCCGCTCGTCCGGAGTGATTTGGCCGTCGCGATTGAGATCGGCCGTATCGAAGCGCTGAAGCGCGGCATTGACCGCTTCCTGAAGCGACACGCGGCCGTCGCGATTAGCGTCAGCGAGCTCGAACATCTGGCCGGTGAAGCCCATGCCCATGCGTTGGCCGCCGGGCTTGGCCATGCGGTCGCCGTCGCGGCCCTGGCGCTGGGTGGCGCGCTCGCCCCCGCGAGACTGCCGCTGGGCGATGCGCTGCTGACGAGCCGAGTCGAACTCGGCGCGGGTGATGACCCCGTCGCGGTTAGCGTCGAGCCGCTCGAACATCTGCCCCATGTCGCCGCCGCGGCGCGGGGCGGTGGAGGTCCCGGCCTGCGTCTGGCGAGCGGCGCGGGCCGCTTCGACCTCGGCGCGGGTGACCTGGCCGTCGCGATTGGTATAGAGCCGGTCGAACAGGTTGCCGCGGGCGGTGATGCCCCGCGCCTGGCGCTGCGCCATGCGCTGCTGCATCCGGCCCCGCATTGCCTCGCGAGCGGAATTCGCCTCCTCGCGGGTGATGAAGCCGTCGCGGTTGGTATCGATACGCGCGAACTGCGCGCGAACCCTCGCATCCACCTCGGCGCGGGTGTGGACCTTGTTCGCCCCCGAGCTCTTGCCGGCATGGGCTTGCGGAACCGCGTGAGCGGGCGCCACCGTTTGCGCAATCGCCGGTGCGACCGCAATCATCGCCGCGGCGGCGACGCCGCCAAGTACGATTGTCTTCATGTTCAAAATCCCTCGGTTCCGCGAATTCAAGCCGGTATTATCGCTTGCCAAAGCTGTATCACCCTTGAATGGCAGCGCCGCACCCAAGCGCAGGGACTTGAAGACTCGTGGCAGAAGCAATCAAACGGGTCGTGCTTGCCTTCTCGGGCGGGCTCGACACCAGCGTTATCCTCAAGTGGCTCCAGCAGACCTACGGCTGCGAAGTCGTCACGTTCACCGCCGACCTCGGCCAGGAAGAAGAGATCGAGCCGGCCAGGCACAAAGCGCAGCTGCTCGGCATCAGGCCCGAGCACATCTTCATCGAGGACTTGCGCGAGGAATTCGTCCGCGACTTCGTTTTCCCGATGATGCGCGCCAACGCGCTCTACGAGGGGCTGTATTTGCTCGGCACCTCGATCGCCCGGCCGCTGATCGCCAAGCGGCAGATCGAGATCGCCCGCGAGGTCGGGGCCGATGCGGTCGCCCACGGCGCCACCGGCAAGGGCAACGACCAGGTGCGCTTCGAGCTCGGTTATTACGCGCTCGAGCCGGACATCAAGGTGATCGCCCCTTGGCGCGAGTGGGATCTCAACAGCCGCGCGGCTTTGCTCGACTTCGCCGAACAGCACCAGATTCCGGTGCCCAAGGACAAGCGCGGCGAGAGCCCATTCTCGACCGACGCCAACCTGCTCCACACTTCGTCCGAAGGCAAGGTGCTCGAGGATCCGTGGGAAGAGGTGCCGGACTATGTCTATTCGCGCACCGACGATCCCGTGAACGCGCCGGACACGCCCGAGGAGGTCACGGTCGAGTTCAGGCAGGGCGACGCAGTGGCAGTCAACGGGCGGTCGCTTTCTCCGGGCGCTCTCCTGGGTGAGCTCAACGCTCTCGGGCGCCGCCACGGGGTCGGTCGCCTCGACCTGGTCGAAAACCGCTTCGTCGGCATGAAGAGCCGCGGCATGTACGAGACGCCCGGCGGCACGATCCTCCATCTTGCCCACCGGGCGATCGAGCAGCTGACGCTCGACAAGGGCGCGATGCACCTCAAGGACGAGCTGATGCCGCGCTATGCCGAGCTGGTCTACAACGGCTTCTGGTTCGCGCCCGAGCGCGAGATGTTGCAGGCGCTGGTCGACCACAGCCAAAGGCATGTCGAGGGCATCGTGCGCCTCAAGCTCTACAAGGGCGGGGTTCATGTCACCGGCCGCAAGTCCGACAAGAGCCTCTACAGCGAGAAGATCGCGACCTTCGAGGAAGATGCGGGCGCTTATGACCAGAAGGACGCCGAAGGCTTCATCAAGCTGAACGCGCTCCGGCTCCGGCTGCTGGCAAGGCGCGACCGCGCGTGACCGGCCCGGCGGCGCCGCCGCTGCCCGGCGAGCCCCGGCAATGGTGGGAGGGACGGCCGTTCGCCGCTGCCCTCATCCTGCTATCGGTCGTCCCCCTGCTCTATCCGCAGGTGCCGCCGCTGGTCGACCTGTTCGGCCACATGGGTCGCTACAGGGTCCAGCTCGACCTTTCAGAGTCGCCCTGGCTGCCACTTTATTACGATTTCGAATGGGCGGCGATCGGCAATCTCGGGGTCGACCTGCTGATCATTCCCCTCGCGCCGGTGCTCGGCCTGGAGATGGCCGTCAAGCTGATCGTTCTGGCGATCCCCCCATTGACCGTCGCCGGCTTCCTCCTCGTCGCTCGCGAGGTCCACCAGCGGCTGCCGCCGACGGCATTGTTCGCGCTGCCCTTCGTCTACGGCCATCCGTTCCTGTTCGGATTCGTCAATTACGCACTGTCGATGGCCCTGGCCTTTCTCGCATTCGGCCTGTGGCTACGGCTCGCCAGGCTCGGCAAGCTGCGTTTGCGCGCGCTGCTATTCGTGCCGATCTCGATCGTCATCTTCTTCACTCACACCTATGGCTGGGGCGCCCTTGGCCTGCTGTGCTTCTCCGCCGAAGCGGTACGCCAGCATGACGGCGGCAAGTCGTGGTATCGGTCAATCTTTCACGCGGCACTGCATGCGTCGGTCATGGCGCTGCCGCTGCTGATCATGGTGGGCTGGCGTTCCGAGGCCCATGGCGGAATGACACGGCTCTGGTTCCACTGGGAGCGCAAGTGGGAATGGGTCCATTCTGCGCTCCGCGACCGGTGGCGGTTGTTCGACTGGATCTCACTTGCCGTGGTCGCCCTCGTGTTCGCCTTCGCCGTTGCCCACCGGCGACTGACCCTGTCCCGCAACCTCGCCTTTTCGGCGCTCGTGCTGCTGGCCGGATTCCTGATCATCCCCCTGACGGTGTTCGGATCGACCTACGCCGACATGCGGCTGGTCCCCTTCCTGTTCGCGGTCGCGGTGCTGGCGATCCGGTTTCGCGGCGAAACGCCCCTCCCGTTGGCCCGCATGCTGGCGGTTTGCGGGCTGGTGTTCCTGGTCATCCGTTTCGCCGGGAACGGCATCAGCCTGGCGATGGCGGCCGACGATCAACGCGCCAAGCTCGAGGCAATCGACCATATGCCGATGGGTGCGCGAACCGTCACTCTGGCAGGTCAGCCGTGCAAGCGCGAATGGGCCCTGCCGCGAAACACCCATCTCGGTGCCATGGTCATCGTCCGGCGCCATGGTTTTTCGAACGACCAGTGGGTCATCGAGGGCATCAACTTGCTCCAGCTCAATTACCGCCCGGCGGGACGGTTCGCAGCCGATCCCTCGCAGATTGTCCAGGCCGACCATTGCCGGCCAGCGAAGATGTGGACGATGAGCGAGGCGCTCGCCGCTTTCCCGCGCGATCGCTTCGATTACCTCTGGCTGATCGATCCGCCGCCATACGACCCGGCGGCGGTCAATGACCTGCGACCGGTCTGGCGCGGCCCCGGTTCGATCCTCTATCAGGTCGAGCGATGACCCGACTGTCGATCGTCGTGCCCTGCTATAACGAGCAGCCGTGCCTCGAACCGTTGTACCAGCGCTTGACTGCGGCGGCGCGAAAGGCGGTGGGCGGCGATTACGAGCTGGTGCTCGTCAACGATGGGTCGACCGATCGCACCTGGCCAACGATGCAGCAGCTCGCCGGCGCGGACCCGCAGGTGATCGCAGTCAACCTGTCGCGCAATCACGGTCACCAGCTGGCACTGACCGCGGGCCTGGACCTGTCGCGGGGCGACATCGTTCTCATCATCGACGCCGACCTCCAGGACCCTCCCGAGCTGCTCGGCGAAATGATTGAAACCATGCGCCGCGAACAGGCCGACGTCGTCTATGGCGTGCGCCGCAGCCGCGCCGGCGAAACCCGCTTCAAGCGCGCGACGGCGCACGGTTTCTACCGGCTCCTATCGCGAGCGACCGAGGTCGACATTCCGCTCGACGCCGGCGACTTCCGGCTGATCAGCCGCCGAGCGCTCGACGTCCTGCTGGCTATGCCCGAGCAGGCGCGATTCATCCGCGGCATGGTCGCATGGATTGGCTTCAAGCAAGTGCCTTTCGTTTATGACCGGCAGGAGCGCATCGCCGGAGAAACGAAATATCCGTTCCGCAAAATGCTGAGGTTCGCGATCGACGCGCTCACCGGCTTTTCCTCGGCCCCCTTGAAGCTCGCCAGCCATGTCGGACTGGTGCTTTCGCTCGGGTCGCTTCTCATCATTGCCTACATCATCGCCGCATGGGCGGCGGGACAGAATGTTCCGGGCTGGACGTCCCTGATGCTGGTCGTGGTGGTGATCGGCGCCGTGCAGATGTTCGTGCTTGCGCTCATGGGCGAATATATCGGTCGCCTCTACAACGAGGCGAAGCAACGGCCGCTGTACATCATCCAGGACGTGATTGGCGGCACCGGCCGTAGCGGCCGGCTCGGTCAGGTCGCCGACGCGATGGCGAACAACGACAGCCCGGGCGGCAGCGGCACCCTCCCCAGCAAGTAGCGCTCGCTCACGAAAATTCGCTCGAACAGCCAGTTTACGGGCTTCGGCGGAAGTTTCTCGGCGGCGCTGCTTCGGCCGACCAACCGGCTGGCGAGACGGGCGCCGACGGCCAATGGGAATAGCAGACTGTTGAAATAGCCGACGGTGTCGAGCTGCAGTGGCGATCGTTCCAGCAGCCGGGTCAGCGATGCTTTCGAATAGCGGCGCTTATGGTGATTGAGCTCGTCATGGCTCGACCACATCCACTGGTGCGCGGGAACGGTCAGAACCAGCCGCCCGCGCGGTTTCAGGCAGGCTGCCAGAGCCTCGATTGCCTTCTGGTCGTCGTCGATATGTTCGAGGACGTCGAACGCGCCGATGAGATCATAATGGCTGTGGGGGACACCGCGAAGCTCGGGTAGCGGAGCGGCCAGGACCGGTCGTCCGAGGCGCGTTTCGGCGATGCCGCGCGCCTCCTCGTCAACCTCGATCGCATCGACAGCCCCGAAATCGGAGAGCATCGGCAGGTTGTGGCCGGTGCCGCAGCCGACCTCGAGCAGCCGGGCGTGCGGCGGAAGCGGCACCTGACGGCGGATGATTTCGGCGATCAGCCTGCGCCGCGCACGATACCACCAGTGTCGATCGTCGAGTTCCGCCATGGCCTTGTAGATGACGCGCTCCATCAGGCGAACACCCAGTGGCGATTGAGAATGAAGGTCACGGCCGGCGTGACGAACAGCATCGGCAGGATCGGCCAGGCCGGACTCAACTCCATCGGCCCGGTCATGATGGCAATCCACAGGCTGTTGAGCCCGAGGCTGATCAGCGACACGACGATGAACTTGATCGCCGTCGAGCCCGTCCGGCGGCCGTGGCCGCGGAAACTCCAGCGGCTGTGCATGACATAGCCGGTAATCATCGCGACGAGGTAAGCGAGGACATTGCCGAGCTGCGGATGCCACCGCAGCCCAAGCGCGACGATCGCATAGACGGCGACTCCCAGGGCCGTGACAAACGCCCCGGTAATGCCGAAGCGGACGACCTGGCCGAGAACCTCGGCGCCGCTCGATTGCCGTTCGTTGCTGGCCTGGTTCGCGCCCGTCACAACTTGCCCTCTGACTGCGACCGGCTAGAGCGCCAAACATGGACAAGCGCAAGGAGGAGCTGCTCGCCGCCTGGGCCGGCATGCAGATCGAGCGATATTGGCGCTGGCTGGTGGTCGCGGCCTGGCTGATCTTCTGCGCGATCTTCATCTATCAGCGGTGGGCAGGAATCCAGGGCTTCGCACTCGGCGACACCGACGACAATCTGCGGATGAGCCAGGTCCGGGCGCTGCTCGGCGGCCAGGACTGGTTCGACCTTCGCCAATACCGGCTCAATCCGCCGCAAGGCGCCGACGTCCATTGGAGCCGCCTCGTCGACCTGCCGCTGGCCGGCCTGATTCTGCTGCTTCGTCCCTTGGCGGGCGGGCCGGAGGCGGAGCGGATCGCCGTCACCGTCGCGCCGCTGCTGCCCTTGCTTGTTATGCTGTTCGGTGTCGCCTTGACCGCGCGCCGGCTGATCGACCCGCGCGCCTACCCCATGGCGATCGTCGCCCTGTTCTTCGCCGGGTCGACGACGGGCATGTTCATGCCGACGCGGATCGACCACCATGGCTGGCAGCTGGCGTTCCTCAGCCTTGCCGTCGCCGGCCTTGCCGACCCGAAGCGGGCGCGCGGCGGAGCGACACTCGGGGCGGCAACCGCGCTGTCGCTGGCGGTCGGTCTCGAGCTCCTGATCTACCTTGCCATCGCCGGGGCTGCGACCGTGCTGTTCTGGATCGACTCGGCTGACCAGCGCCGACGGCTCGCGACCTATGCCGCCACGGCGGGCGGCGGCACCGCGCTCGCCTATCTGCTGTTCGCCTCTCACGCCAACCGCGAGCCGCTGTGCGACGCACTGTCACCGGTGTGGCTGTCGAACGCCATGCTCGGCGGCGCGCTTTTGCTCGCGCTCGCATTCCTGACGCCGGGCGACTGGAAACGGCGGCTGGCGCTGGCGGCCGGGGCGGGACTGATCGTCGCTGCCTTCCACGCGCTGAGCTGGCCGCACTGCCTCAACCGCCTGGAAGGGGTCTCGCCCGAAGTCGAACGGCTGTGGCTGAGCTATGTCCGCGAAGCCCGGCCCGTGTACCGGCATGGCTGGGAGGTTGCGCCGCTGCTGCTGGCGCTTCCGGTCACCGGAATACTCGGCTGGGGCCTGCTAAGCTGGCGCAACCGCCGCAACCGCGACCTTCTTCGTCGGACGCTGGCAGTGGCGCTGCCGGCGCTTGCCGCCATGGCCCTGCTGTTCTGGCAAACCCGCACGGCACCGGCGGCGCAGATGCTCGCAGCGGTCGGCGCGATCGCCATCATCTGGATACTCGCGCCGCTTGCCTGGCGATCGAGTTATGCCGCCGTACGGATCCTCGGCGTGACGTCGATCGCGCTCGTCGGCCTGGGCGCGGTGGCGCCGCTGGTGTCCAACCTCAAGCCGCAGCGCGAACGGACCGAGCGCGAAATCGCCATCGCCAGGGCCAATCGGCTGTGCAATTCGCTCTATGGGCTCAAGCCGATCGCCCAGCAGCCGAAAGGCATGGTATTCACCTTCGTCGATCTCGGCCCGCGGCTGATCACGGTCACCCACCACACCAGCGTGACCGGGCCCTATCACCGCAATGGCGAGCAAATCGCCGACGTGATGAAGGCGTTCCGCGGTGACGAGGCGCAGGCGCGGGCGATCATCGCCGGCAAGTACCGGTCGGATTATCTGCTAACCTGCCCGATGAGCTCGACCCACACCATCTTCATGTCGGAGGCCCGCGACGGCTTCTACGGTCGGCTCGAACGGGGGCAGGTGCCGGGCTGGCTGGAGCGCGTCGAGCTGCCGGAGGATTCGCCGTTCAAGCTGTGGCGGGTGAGCCGCTAGAGCCCCGGAAAACTTTCCCGGATGCCGTCGACGATGAATTGCGCTGCGAGCGCGGCGAGGATGACCCCGAGGATTCGGGTGATCATCGCTTCAATCCGCGCGCCGACGAGGCGCATTAGCGGCCCCGCCGCGAGCAGCGCCACCATGGTCAGCAAGATGACGACGGAGATTGCCGCGAGGACGAGGGTGACCTCAATCGGGTCATCGGCACGGCTGACCCATAGCATCGAGCTGGCAATCGATCCCGGCCCGGCGATCATCGGGATGGCCATCGGGAACACCGAGATATCATCGGCCTGAGGCGTGCCCTCGATCGACTGGGCGCGCGATTCCCGCCGCTGTGTCCGCCGCTCGAACACCATGTCGAGAGCGATCATGAACAGCATGATTCCGCCGGCGATGCGGAAGGCGGCGAGGCTGATTCCAAGCGCGCCGAGCATCGGCCGGCCGAGCAAGGCGAAGAACATCAGGATCGCCCAGGCGATGATCGACGATCGGATTGCCATCGCCCGCCGATGCGCGGCCGACGCTCCCTGGGTGAGGCTGGCGAAAATCGGCGCGCAGCCCGGCGGGTCGATGATCACCAGGAAGGTGACGAGGGCCGAGGCGAAAAATTCGATCACAGGCCGTGCGGATCTTCGAGGCCGGACCGGCGGTGGGCGGCGGCCAATGTGTTGCGAAGCAGCATGGCGATGGTCATCGGCCCGACTCCGCCGGGCACCGGAGTGATCGCCGCGGCGACCTCTGCGGCCTCGTCATAGGCGACATCGCCGATCAGCCGCCCCTTGGCGTCGTCGCTGGCGACTCGGTTGATGCCGACGTCGATCACCACCGCGCCCGGCTTGATCCAGTCGCCGCGTACCATTTCCGGGCGGCCGACGGCGGCGACAACGATGTCGGCGCGGCGGACGACTTGCGCAAGGTCGCGCGTCTTCGAATGAGCGATCGTGACAGTGGCGCTTTCGCCAAGAAGAAGCATCGCCATCGGCTTGCCGACGATGTTCGAGCGGCCGATCACCACCGCTTCCTTGCCGGCAATGTCGCCGAGCTCGGCACGGATCAGGTGCAGGCAGCCGAGCGGAGTGCAGGGCACCAAAGCGTCCCAAGCCCCGGACGCCAGCTTGCCGGCGTTGACGGCATGGAAGCCGTCGACGTCCTTGGCCGGATCGATCGCGGCGATCACTCGTGCGGAATCGATCTGCGGCGGAAGTGGCAGCTGGACGAGGATGCCGTCGACGCGCTCGTCGGCATTCAGCCGGGCGACGAGACCGAGCAAATCTTCCTGGGAGGTGTTGGACGGAAGATGATGGGCGAAGCCGGCCATTCCGGCTTCCTCGGTCGCCTTGCCCTTGGCGCGAACATAGACGGCGCTTGCCGGATCGTCGCCGACGAGCACCGTCGCCAGCCCCGGCTGCCTTCCAAAATTCTGGGCGAAGCTGGCCGCGGCCTGCCTTACCCGCCCGCGGACTGCTGCGGCGGCTGCCTTGCCGTCGATCCGCCTGGCCGTCATGCGTAGTAAGCGAGATCCATCGCCATTCCGGCGAGCAGCCTGCGGAGGACGTGGATCAGGATCAGCAGCACCAGCGGCGAGAAATCGATTCCGCCGAAATCGGGCATGATCTTGCGGATGGGCGCATAAAGCGGTGCCGTCAGCCGCTCGAGCACTTCGGCGAAGCCGCGCGCCCGCGGCGAGGTCGGGTCGATCACCCGAAAGGCGAACAGCCAGCTGATGATCACCTGGACGATGATCAGCAAGCCAAGCATCTGCAGCAGGAAATCGGCGATCTGGAACAGGGCGAGTAGCATGGCCGGGGCTTAGCCGTGCTGCAGGTCTGCCGCAATCCGGGCGCTTCTAGGGGGCAAAGCGGTCGGGCTGGGCTTCGGCGAGGATGATGGCGAAGTCGCCGTTCTCGTCGCTCCATTCGGCAAGCGGGGTCCAACCGCCGGCGAGCAGAAGCAGCCGCGCGCCGCGGCGGCCGTATTTGTGGCTGTTCTCGGTGTGGATCGACGCGCCCTTGGCGAAAGCGAACCCCTTGCCGCTGATGGTGAAGTCGACGTCCCGGGTCGCCACCAGATGCATTTCGATGCGCGACAAGATGTCGTTCCACCGCGCTTCGTGGCGGAAGGCGTTGAGCGGGATGGTTCCGTCGAGCTCGCGGTTGATGCGCTCCAGCAGGTTGAGGTTGAACCGCGCCGTCACCCCCTCGGGCTCGTCATAGGCCGCAATCAGCCGCTCGGCCGGCTTCACCCGGTCCATGCCGATCAGCAGGCGGGCGCCGGTGCCAAGCAGCTTGCGGAAATGGCGAAGCAGATCGGTCGCCGAGCGCGGCACGAAATTGCCGATCGTCGAGCCCGGAAAGAAGCCGAGCTTGGCCATGTCGGAAATGGCTTCGGGAAGCTCGAACGGCCGCGCGAAATCGGCGACGACCGGCAGCACTTCAAGCCCCGGAAAGCGGTCGGCGAGGAGCGCGGCGCTATCGGCCAGGTAATCGCCGGAAATGTCGACCGGGACATAGGCAGCGGGGCTGGTAGCCTCGAGCAAAACCGGAGTCTTGGTCGCCGATCCGGCGCCGAATTCGACCACCGCCGAGCCTTTCGTCACCAGCGCCGACACCTCGGGCATGATCCGCTGGAGCAGCGCCGTCTCCGTCTGAGTCGGATAATAGCTTGGCAGGCGCGTGATCTCGTCGAACAGCTCGGAGCCGGCGCGGTCGTAGAGCCAGCGCGCCGGCACCGCAGGGATCGGCGCCGACAGGCCCGCGAGTACATCGTCGCGGAATTGCGGATCGGGCGATTCAGGAGTCGCGAGCAAGGCGAAGGCCGGTGAACTGCCAGCGCGCCGCCGGCGGGAAGAAATTACGGTAGGAGGCACGGCTGTGGCCGCGCGGCGTCGCGCAGCTAGCTCCCTTGAGCACCATCTGGCCACACATGAACTTGCCGTTGTATTCGCCGACCGTGCCTTCGGCGGCCTTGAAGCCCGGGTAGGGCGCGAAGCCGCTGGCCGTCCACTGCCAGACGTCGCCGAACACGCCGCCGCCGGGCTTCGGGACGACGGGTCCGGACCCGTCGAGCTGGTTGCCGAGATTGGGGTCGGCGCTGTCGGCGAAGCTTTCCCATTCCGCCTCGGTCGGGAGCCGCACTCCCGCCCAACGGGCGAAGGCGTCGGCCTCGTAATAGGAGACGTGAGCGACGGGCGCGGTGCGGTCGATCTCCCGGCGACCGCCGAGGGTGAACATGCTGCCGTCGTCGCGCCAGTAGAGCGGCGCAGTCACCGTCTCGCGCTGGACCCAGTCCCAGCCATCCGACAGCCACAAAGTCGGCGTGCTGTAGCCTCCGTCGGCGATGAACTCGGCCCATTCGCCGTTGGTGACCGGCCGGCTGGCAATCGAGTGCGCCGTGAGCAGCACCCGGTGCCGCGGCCGCTCGCTGTCGAAGGCGAAGCCGGCTTCGCCCGCGCCGATCTCGGCCACGCCTCCGCGCCCGGTGAGCCACGCCAGCGGCTCGGCAGACCAACACGCCGGCTCGTCAAGCGTCCCATAAGCCGGCTCGAGCGGGTTTTCGGCAAAAGTCGCGAGAATGTCGGTGAGAAGCAGCTCCTGGTGCTGCTGCTCGTGGTTGATTCCGAGCTCGACAAGCTCGAGCGCTTCCGGCGGAAGCGATGGGAAGGCCTTTTCGAGCGCGGCATCGACGTGGCCGCGATAGGCGCGGACCTCGTCGAGCGACGGGCGGCTGAGCATTCCCCGCTTCGGCCGCGCGTGACGCTGGCCCTCGCCGTCATAATAGCTGTTGAACAGAAATGCGAAGCGCTCGTCGAACGGCCGGTATCCGGGCGCATGGTCGCGAAGCACAAAGGCCTCGAAGAACCAGCTCGTGTGGGCGAGGTGCCATTTTGCCGGCGATGCGTCGGGGAAGGGCTGGACGGTGGCATCGGCGTCGCTCAGCGGTGCGGCAAGATCGAGCGTCAGCCGACGTGTCGCGAACAGCCGCTCGGCGAGCGGCGCTTGGCCGTTGTTTGCGTCAGCCCGTGCCATGACCCGCGTATCTCTCACGAAAGCGCGGTTCGAAACAGCCTTTGGATGGCATCGAACCAATAAGCTGAACGTCCCGCCGTCAGTCGCCGCGGCTCGCTCCCGGCTGCCACAGGACATCGCCGCCCTCGCCGGCGGCGACATGGCGGGCGGCGACGAACAAATGGTCCGACAGGCGATTGAGATACGCGAGCAGCGGCGGGTTCACCGCTTCGCGTTCCGCCAGGGCGACGGCGGCGCGCTCGGCGCGGCGGACGACGGTCCGCGCCAGGTGCAGCGCCGCGACCGCCTGCGAGCCGTCGGGCAGGATGAAGCTTTGCAGCGGCTCGAGGCCAGCGTTCATCGCGTCGATCTCGCGCTCGAGCCGCTCGACCTGCGTTTCGACGATGCGAAGCGCGCCGTCCACGTCGCCCGGCGTGGCGATGTCGGCACCGAGATCGAACAGATCGTTCTGGATCCGCCGAAGTCGGTCGGCGAGGTCGCCTCCGGCGAGGGCGGCAATGGCGAGCCCGATCGCCGCGTTCGCTTCGTCGATCTCGCCGATGGCCGCCATCCGCGGCGACGCCTTGCTGACCCGGCTGCCGTCGACCAGCCCTGCGCTGCCGCCGTCGCCGGTCCGCGTATAGATCTTGTTGAGGCGGACCATCAGCCCGTCGGCCCTAGCGCGAGGCGCTGGCCATGATCAGGATGAGGGCGACGAGGATGATCGCCACTGCCTGGAACATGACCCGCTTGCGCATCCAGTTCTGCTGCTGCTCGCCGGTGACGTCCTTGCCCGATGCCATGGCGATGACTCCGCGCACCAGGACGTAAGCGGTCGCGGCCATGGCAATGACCAGCAGGATGATCATCAGAGTCGACATGGGCCGCGCTCTAGACCTCGTCGAAGGCGAAACCAAGCGGAAGCTTGTCCCTGGCAAGCGCGTCGGCCAGCCTCTGGCCGTCGATCCCCGCCTCGCGCATCGCCGCCAGGGTCGGCGCCTGGTCGCGCTTGGCGAGCCGGCGGCCGTCCTCGTGGGTGACCAGGGGATGGTGGATATAGACCGGTTCGGGGAGGCCGAGCAGATCCTGGAGCAGGCGCTGCACCGGCGTCGAGGGCCTGAGGTCGGCGCCGCGCACCACCATCGTCACGCCGCTCGCCGAATCGTCGACGACGCAGGCAAGGTGGTAGCTGGCGGGCGCATCCTTGCGGGCGAGAACGGCATCGCCGATGTCGTCGCGTCTCGCTTCGAACTGGCGCCCGTCCCCCTCGTGCCAGGTCGGCAGGCCGGCAATTTCCAGCGCCTTCGCGCAGTCCAGCCGCCAGCTGTGCGGCTGGGTCGAGCGACGCCTCGGATCGTCGGGCAGCCCGCGACAGGTCCCCGGGTAGGTAGTGGCGGCGTCGCCATGCGGCGCGGTCAGCGAGCGCGCGATGTCGGCTCGGGTGCAGAAACAGGCATAGGCCAGGCCCCGATCCCTCAGTTCATCGAGCGCCGCCTCATAAGCGGCGGTGCGCTGCGACTGGACCAGCGGCGCGCCATCCCAGTCGATGCCCAGCCAGCGCAGGTCCTCCCCGATCCCGGCGACGAATTCACTTCGGCTGCGCGTCGCGTCGAGGTCCTCGATACGGAGCAGGAAACGGCCCCTAGATTGCCGCGCGCGCCGGTGGCCGAGAATGGCGCTATAGGCGTGGCCGAGGTGCAACCGACCGGTCGGCGACGGCGCGAAACGGGTGGTGATCAACCTCGCCCCCCTTGACGCGGACTCGCCAATCCCCGATTCATGATGCCGTCACGCCGGCCTGGCATCCGGTGGGCACAAGGGAAGATTGGCCCGCATCGAGCCGTCTCCTCCTTGAGTGCGACAGGGCCGGAGGCAGTGTTCGTGAGCGGGCGGACACGGAAAGGCCATTGCCGGCGTCATGTATCATCCGGAGCTCATCCGCCACCCCGACAGCTGCCCGGCGCTGGTGCTGAACGCGGACTATACGCCTTTGTCCTATTACCCGCTGTCGCTGTGGCCGTGGCAGACTGCCGTCAAGGCGATGTTCCTCGAGCGGGTCGACGTCGTCGCCCATTACGAGCGCGAGGTGCACAGCCCGAGCCGGGCGCTGAAGCTGCCGTCGGTGATCGCACTGAGGCAGTTCGTTCGGCCCAACGAGCATCCGGCCTTTACCCGGTTCAATCTGTTCCTTCGCGACAAATTTCGCTGCGTCTATTGCGGATCGGGGCGGGAGTTGACCTTCGATCATGTGATTCCGCGCGCCCAGGGCGGCCGGACGACATGGGAGAATGTCGCCACCGCCTGCGCTCCGTGCAACTTGAAAAAGGGCGGGCGGACGCCGCGCCAGGCGGGCATGCACTTCGCTCACGAGCCGATCCGTCCGACCAGTTGGCAGCTGCAGGACCATGGTCGCAGCTTCCCGCCGAATTACCTCCATGCCACCTGGCGCGACTATCTCTATTGGGACGTCGAACTGGAGCCCTAGCGCCGCCGCCTCTTATCGGCGCCTTAACCATTTCCGTTTAGGCACCGCGCCCATGATCGACAGTGCCGAAGGCAAAGCGGCCGGCGCGCCGCGAGTGCTGATCGTCGAGCCGGGACGGACCGCGCTCGCGGTTCTGGCGCGCCGAATCGGCGAGGCCGGCTACAGGATTGCGGCCGCCGACAGCGCCCAGTCCGCAGTCGCCGAGCTTCACCGGCTTCCGGTCGACCTCATCCTCGCCGAGCTAGCAATGCCAGGGACTAGCGGAGTCGAGCTCACCCGGATGATCCGCGACGACGCGGCACACCGAGATTTGCCGGTCATCCTGATCGCCGGTCGGTCGGACCGGAACGGTGCCATTCGGGCGCTCGAGGCAGGCGCCGACGATGTCGTTGTCAAACCGTTCCACTTCGAGGTTCTGATCGCGCGCATTGGCCGCCAGCTGGCGCGTGCCCGCGCCGTCGCCGAGCTGCGCGACGACAATGCGACGCTCGACGCGAGGGTCATAACCCGCGCAATCGAGCTTGGAGAAATGCGCGAGCGCTGGCTCCGCAGCGAGGCGGAGCGGCGTCGGCTTCAGGAGCTGGTCCGCGGCGGCTAGAGGCTGCCGAGGAAGTCCCGGACTTCTGCTCCGACATCCTCGCGCTCGAGAGCGAGGGCGATATTGGCGATCACATATCCGGCCTTGTCGCCGCAGTCGTGCCGGACCGCATCCACCTTCAGCGCATGGAACGGCTGACTGCCGATCAGCCTGGCCATGGCGTCGGTCAGCTGAATCTCGCCGCCGGCGCCACGCTCCTGGCTGTCGAGCACACCCATCACTTGAGGCTGAAGGATGTAGCGGCCGATCACTCCGAGCCGCGACGGCGCCTCCTCGGGCGGCGGCTTTTCGACCAGCCCCAGAACCTCGGTGAGATCGCCGACCGAGCTCCCCGGCGTGATGATCCCGTAGCTGGCGGTCTTTTCCGTCGGCACTTCCTCGGTGGCGAGCAGATTGCCGCCGACTTTTTCCCATGCGTCGACCATCTGCCGCAGCGCTCCGGGGCGGCCCGCCATCAAATCATCGGGCAGCAGCACAGCAAACGGCTCGTCGCCGACGATCTCGCGCGCGCACCAGACGGCATGCCCGAGTCCGAGCGGCTGCTGCTGGCGGACGCTGACGATCTCGCCAAAGGCCGCGCGGGAAGGCTCGATCGCATCGAGCCTCTTGCCCTTGCCGCGCATCGTCGTCTCGAGCTCGAACGCCATGTCGAAATAGTCGACCAGCGCCGATTTGCCGCGGCCGGTGATGAAAATCATCTGCTCGATGCCGGCCTCGCGCGCCTCGTCGATGGCATACTGAATGAGCGGCCGGTCGACCACCGGGATTAGTTCCTTGGGAATGCTCTTGGTTGCCGGCAGAAGCCGGGTGCCGAGGCCGGCGACGGGGAAGACGGCCTTGCGAACGCGCCTGCTCATTGCGGAGTGACGGGCCCGACTTGTTCGGAGGATGGATCCTCCTCAACCCCGGCCGGAAGCGGCGCTGCCCCGCCGTCCGGCGGCGGCAGGTCGAAGCGATCGGCCCGCCGCGGCTCCGAGCGGCGCATCAGCTCGTCGACGCGCGCCGGATTGGCATAGGCGGGCGAGGTGAGGAGCTGCTCGGCAGTCGGCGTCGTGCGCGCCATGAGCGGCTTGACCGGCAGCGACTTGCCCGCCGCCGGCTGCAGCGGAGCCATCCGGCCGCAGGCGATGAGGCCGGCCGAGGCAGCGACCATGACGATAATCCGAATTGGCTTCACTCTTGACTCCGGCGCGCGGCTCTCGCCGCCTTCACCGCCCCGATTACCTGCCCCGGCGCAGTTCCGCCAGCCGAGTTGCGCGATTGGACGGACGCTTCGACCAACAGCACGGCCAGCGCGTCCTGTTGGATGCGGGAGTCGATCGCCTGCAGCTGGTCGAGCGACAAATGGTCGAGGCTGATCCCTTTCTCCTCCGCCGCGGCGACGGCTCTGCCGGCGATGTGGTGCGCTTCACGGAACGGAACCCCCGCCTTCGCGACCAGCCAGTCGGCAAGGTCGGTCGCCGTGGCATGCCCGGCTGCGGCAGCCGAGCGCATCCGCTCCTCGTCGAAGTCGAGTTCGGCGAGCATCCCTGCCATCGCTCCGAGCGACACCATCAGCAGGTCGTGCGCGTCGAACAAAGGCGGCTTATCGTCCTGAAGGTCCTTCGCGTAGGCGAGCGGCAGGCCCTTGAGCAACACGAGCAGGGCGACGAGGTCGCCTATGATCCGCGCGGAATGGCCGCGGACCAGCTCGGCGGCGTCGGGGTTGCGCTTGTTCGGCATGATCGACGAGCCGGTCGACCAGGCGTCGGGCAAGTGGACGAAGCCAAACGGCTGCGATGCCCAGATGACGATCTCCTCGGCAAGCCTCGACAGATGCACCGAGCACAGCGCCGCAGCGTGGAGATAATCAACGATGAAGTCGCGGTCGGACACGGCATCGATGCTGTTCGCGGTCGGCCGGTCGAAGCCGAGCGCGCGCGCCGTCGAATCGCGGTCGATCGGGAAGCTGGTGCCGGCCAGCGCCGCCGACCCGAGCGGGCATTCGTTGAGCCTCGCCCTCGCGTCGGCGAACCGGCTGCGGTCGCGGGCCAGCATCTCGCGATAGGCGAGCAAATGGTGGCCCAGGGTCACCGGCTGCCCCGACTGCAAATGAGTGAAGCCGGGCATGACCGTCGCCGAATGCTCCTCTGCGCGCGTTAGGATCACCAACTCAATCGCGTCGATCGACCCCAGCACTTCGTCGATCGCCCCGCGCACCCACAATTTGAGGTCGGTGGCGACCTGGTCGTTGCGTGACCGCGCCGTGTGCAGCCGCCCCGCGGCAGAGCCAATCAGCTCCGACAGCCTTTGCTCGACGTGCATGTGGATGTCCTCGAGCGCCGGATCCTCCGCGACTCCGCTTTCAGCGAACTCGCCGGCAATCGTCTGAAGGCCATGGCTGATCGCTTCGGCATCCTCAGTCGAGATGATGCCTTGCTCGCCAAGCATGGCCGCGTGGGCGCGGCTCGCGAGTATGTCCTCGCGCCACAGCCGCTTGTCGACGCCGATCGAGCTATTTATCGCGCGCATCAGCTCGGCCGGGCCGCCCGAGAAGCGCCCGCCCCACATCGGATTGGAGTTGCCCGTGCGGCTGATTCTACTGCTCCTTGCCCTGCTGCTGGCCGCCGGCTGCGATAGGCAAAAGGCCGAGGTCCAGCAAGGCGAGGCGGCCGAGGGCGTGCCGAGCAAGGGAGTCGACCGAAGCCGCGCCGGTCGCCCGCTTCCCGACCGGGAACTGAAGGATGCCGATGACGAGCCGTCGAGCCTTGCCGCTCTGGCTGGGGAACCGGTGCTGGTCAATCTGTGGGCGACGTGGTGCGCCCCTTGCGTCAAGGAGCTGCCGACGCTCGAGACGCTGTCAAAGCGAGGGCAGGGCCTTCGTGTCGTCGCCGTCAGCCAGGACATGGGTCCGCGCAGGTCGGTCAATGCCTTCGTCGAGCGGCTCGGTCTCGCCGACCTTGAGATCTGGCACGATTCCGAGATGGCGCTTTCCGGAGCGCTTGACGCGCAGGTGCTTCCGACGACGATCCTGTACGATCGCCAGGGCCGCGAAATGTGGCGCTATGTCGGCGACCTCGACTGGACGGGTGAGGAAGCCTCTAAACTGCTCGCTGAAGCCGGCGCGGCCGGAGCAGGCTGAAGAGGCGGCCGTCGATGGCCGCAAGGCCCAGCGCAATCAGCGCCAGGCCGGCGAAGTCGCGAAGATGAAGCACCTCGCCGAGCACGAGTCCGCCGAGCAGGATCGCGACCGGCGGCACCAGCAAGGTCACCAGCAGCGCGTTGGTCGCTCCGGCGCGGTCGATCAGCCGGAAATAGAGGATGTAGCCGAACGCCGTGCAGACCAGGGCGAGGGCGATGATCGAGCCAATGGCGCCGGTGGACGGAAGGGGCTGCAGCCAGGGCCTGTCGACCAGCAGCGCTACCGGCAGCATGATCAATGCCCCGGCAGCCAGCTGCCCGCCGGCAACGCTCTCGGGAGTAATGCCCATTGCCTTGAAGCGGCGCGCCCAGACCCCCGCGAGCGCATAGCAGAATGCGGCGGTCAGGCAGGCGATCTGGGCAAGAGCATTTCCGGCGAGCGACGTGCCGAGCGTCGGCGCCAGCATCAGCGCGACTCCGCCGAACCCGAGCAAAATGCCGGCCAGCTTGCGCGGCGTCAGCCGCTCGTCGCTGGTGAACAGATGCGCGACGACCACGCCCCAGATCGGCGTCGTCGCATTGAGGATGGAGGCGAGGCCGCTGGCGATCTGTGTTTGGCCCCAGCCGAACAGGGTGAAAGGCACGACAGTGTTAACCAGGGCCAATGCCACGATCGAAGGCCAGGCGCTCCCTGGCAAAGCGAAACCGCCGCGCGACCGCAGGAAAAGCCACAAGGCGAGCGAGGCGATCGACAGGCGCAGCCAGACATAGGTCAGGGGAGGGACTTCGCTGACGGCCACGCTGATGAACAGGAACGCGCCGCCCCAGATCACGGCCAAAGCCAGCAGGATCGTCCAGTCGGAGCGGTTCATGACGGCGCGAATCATCGCCGTGCCATGCTCGGCCGCACGACGCCGCGCATCCCGCGGCTTGCCCTCAAACGCCGAAGATTCGCACGGTGCCATTCTCCGGCATCTGGCGCCGGCGCATCCGCAACGCCAACAAAAGGCCCATGCTCGCCGATAAGCCCAGCTTATCGGCCCACATCATCGGCCCCCATCAAAGGCAATTCTGCCGGGGCGTCAGTCGCGGAGCAGCTCGTTGATGCTTGTTTTCGACCGGGTGCGCTCGTCCACCCGTTTGACGATCACGGCGCAGGCTAGCGAGGGTCTGCCGTCCTTGCCGGGAAGTGTTCCCGGGACGACCACCGAGTAAGCCGGCACGCGACCGTAGTGAATCTGGCCGGTCGCGCGGTCGACGATCCTCGTCGAGGCGCCGATGAAGACGCCCATCGACAGCACTGCGCCCTGCTCGACGACCACCCCCTCGGCCACTTCCGAGCGGGCGCCGATGAAGCAATCATCCTCGATGATCACCGGTCCCGCCTGCAGTGGTTCGAGCACTCCACCGATCCCGGCGCCGCCGGAAATGTGAACATTGCGGCCGATCTGGGCGCAGCTCCCCACCGTCGCCCAGGTATCGACCATCGTCCCCTCGCCGACCCGGGCGCCGATGTTGACGAAGCTCGGCATCAGCACCGCCCCAGGAGCGACATAGGCGCCGCGACGAACGATGGCGCCCGGAACGGCGCGGAAGCCGGCAGCTTCGAACTGCTTCTCGCTCCAGCCGGCGAACTTTGACGGGACCTTGTCCCACCAGTGCGACATTCCGGGGCCACCGGGAATCATCTCCATCGGCGCCAGTCGAAAGGACAAAAGAACCGCTTTCTTGAGCCATTGGTGGACGATCCACTCGCCGCCGACCTTCTCGGCAATTCGGGCTTCGCCGCTGTCGAGTGCGGCGAGCGCGGCATCGACTGCCGTCCGAGACTCGTCCCAGGTGCCGGTTCCGATCGAATCGCGCCTTTCCCACGCCTGTTCGATGGCCGATTGAAGCGCCTCGTTCATTCGTCCTCCTGCAAAATCGTCTCAAGCCATTCGCCGACATCGCCGATCCGGTGGTCGATGAAGCTCGGATCGGCCCCGTGGCTGCCGCGCTCTGAGCCGTTGTCGACCCATACCGTCGTCATCCCCAGCGCCTTCGCGGGCCGCAAATTTCCGGCCATGTCCTCGACCAGCAGAGCGGTCTCGGGGTCGATCCCAAACCGCTCGCACAGCAGCTTATAGCCGTGCGGGTCGGGTTTTGGCCGATAGGCGCTGGCGTGAATGTCATGAAGCTCGTCGATATGGGCGTGGACTCCGATCGCCTCGAGAACTCGGCGCGCATAGGGCTCGTCGCCGTTCGTGAAGATGAACCGGCGGCCCGGAAGACGGGCCATCGCCGCCGCCAGCCGGTCGTCGCGGGGCAAGCGATCTAGCGGGATGGCATGGACGTCGCCGAGGAAGTGGTGCGGGTCGACCGCGTGATGTTTCATCAGTCCGGCAAGGGTCGTGCCGTGCTCGTGGAAATGCGCTTTCTGCACTCGACGCGCCTCTTGCGCGTCGCAGTCGAGCAGCCGCTGGATATAGGCACCCATGCGCTGATCGATTAAAGTGAAAAGCCCGGTGGAGGCAGGATAGAGGCAATTGTCGAGATCGAAGATCCAATCGCGGATATGGGCGAAGCGCGGGTCCATAGCCCCGCGGCGCCTAGCCGCTTTTGCGTCTTCAGCAAATTGAAAGCATTTTGAAACCATAAGCACTCTGCGGGGAAGCCATTGTTTTTCAGTGGCTTGATTGGGAGTGATGGGGAAATGAACAGGCGATTTTTGGCCACTACCGGATGCGCGGTGATCATCGCCTTCGGTCTTTCGGCTTGCGGCGGCGACGGCGGCGCTCGCCCGGCGCCAACGCCGACTCCGATTTCGCCGACCCCGAGTCCGACTCCGACTCCGACTCCCACGCCGACCCCGACTCCGCCGCCGGGCACGAACTTCAACACCATCGAATATCAGCGCTCGCTCGCTGCGGTCGCAGCCAAGGCGATATCGGCCTACGAGAAGGGTCACACGGGCGCCGGCGTCAAGATCGGCGTCATCGACACCGGCATCAACCCGAATCTCGCCGAATTTGCCGGCAAGGTCGACCCGGCGAGCCGCGACATCTTCGGAACCCGCGGAGTCAGCGACGAAGACGGTCACGGCACTGCAGTCAGCGCGGTGGCCATGGCCGCCAAGAACGACCAGGGCATGCACGGCGTCGCCTTCGGCTCGACGGTCGTGTCGATCCGCGCTGATAGCCCCGGAAGCTGCGCCAAAACCGGCGACGATGGCGGCTGCAAATTCTCGGATTCGGCCGTTGCCCAAGGCATCGATGCGGCGCGCCTTGCCGGGGCCAAGGTGATCAACCTTTCGCTCGGCGGCGGAACGCCGAGCTCGACGTTCATGAATGCTGTCGGGCGGGCGGTGAACGCCGGCATCGTCGTCGTCATTTCCGCCGGCAACGACGGCCGCGAGGCGAAGGGCGCGAACCCCGATCCGTTCGCATTGTATCCGGCCCAGACCTTCCCGGGCCGAGTCCTGATCGCCGGCTCGATCGGTGCGCCGGACGGGCTGGGCGGAACGAACCTCAACCAGATCTCCGAATTCTCCAATCGCGCCGGAAGCGGCGCAGCTTATTATCTGACGGCACTTGGCTATCGCGTGATTGCGCCGAACCAGGAGGGCACGCTTTACTATTGGTCGGGCACAAGCTTCTCGGCTCCGGCGATTTCCGGCGGAGCGGCACTGCTCGCGCAGGCCTTCCCCAATCTCACGGGCCAGCAGATCATCGACATCCTGTTCAAGAGCGCCGACGATCTCGGCGTCCCCGGTATCGATGACATCTACGGTCGCGGCCGAATGAACCTCGATCGAGCATTCCAGCCGATCGGCACGACCAGCCTGGCCGGGACCTCGACTCCGGTCGCCGTCGCCAGCGACATGCCGGCCGCCTGCGGCGACTGCGTTGAGGGTGGCGGACTGTCTCTCGGTGCGGTCATCCTGGACGGCTACGACCGCGCCTTTGTCATGAATTTCGCCAATACGCTGCGCCAGGCCGAGCAGGCGAAGCCGCTCCATCGCGCGCTCCGTGGCGGCGTGAAGGTCGCCGGCAGCGCGGCAGGGCCGGTCAGCATCGCCATGACGGTGTCGGAGCGGCGCGACCTGCCGCAGGGCTTCGCCGTCGAGAAGCTTGGGATTGGGCCAGAGGATGCCCGCAAGGCGCGTCTGGTTGCCGGCTCGGCGATTGCGCGGCTCGACGGAAAGACCGCTGCCGCGTTCGGAATCCGCGAAGGCGCCAAGGCGCTCGAGCGGCGTCTGTCGGGAGCCGAGGCCGGCGCATTCCTCGTCGCTCGTGATATTTCCGGCGACCCTGGATTCTCCGCGAATCGCGGCAGCAGCATGGCGCTTCGCCGCGACCTCGGTCCGGTGGGCGTGACCATCGCCTCGGAGACCGGCTCCGTCTGGCACGAACGCCAAACCAGCGCGACGGGGTCGCCCTACCGGTGGAACAGTCTGTCCGTCGATCGCAATTTCGGCAGCACCTGGGTTTCGGGGGCAATCAGTCGTCTCGACGAGCAGAGGACGGTGCTCGGCGGGCGGATGAGCGCGGCGCTTGGCGGCGGCGGCTCGACCAGCCTGTTCCTCGATGTCGAGGCGCGCCGCGAGCTTGGCGGCGGGCTCAGCGCCGCCGCCATGGCTCGCCGCGGCTGGACCGAGTTCGGCGGTGGCAAGTTCGAGACTTCCGCCTATGGCTTCGACCTGGCGAAGTCTGGCGTGCTCGGCAGCGGCGATCGCATCGGTTTGCGGGTCTCGCAGCCGCTTCGCGTGGAAAGCGGCGGCTTTTCGCTGATGCTGCCGACCTCGTACGATTACGCCACGGCGTCCGCGACGAATAGCCTGGTCCGCAGTTCGATGCGCCCGAGCGGCCGCGAGATCGACGGCGAACTCAGCTACTCGACCTCGGTGCTTGGCGGCAACGGCTGGCTCGGCGGCAATCTCTTCCTGCGCCGCCAGCCGGGCCATGTCGCCTCGGCCGACAACGACTACGGCGCGGCGATCCGCTTCACCCTGGGCTTCTAGCCGCTGGTTCGCCGGCGGAACCTCGGGGTGAGCATGCCGGCGCGGTGCCGGTACTGCTCATAGGTGTCGCCATAAAGCCCGACGAGGTCGCGCTCCTCATACTGGATGGCGATCAGCATGTAGACCGATACTCCGGCGGCCAGCAGCAAATGGCCTGCGGTCATCAGCGGAGTCGACCAGAAGGCGAGGAAAAATCCGAGATAGATCGGGTGACGCACCCAGCGGTACAGGAATGGCTCCCGGAACTGCGGAGCCGCCGCCTCGCGGCCGCGCATGTGGAACCAGGCCTGCTGCAGCCCGAACAGCTCGAAGTGGTTGATCAGGAAGGTGCTGATGAGGACGATCACCCAGCCGGCGGCGAACAACGCCCACAGCGGCGTTTCCAGCGCCGTCCCCGTCGCGTTCCAGACGATCGCCGGGATCGGCCGCCAGAACAGGAACAGGATGATCAGCGCCAGGCTGGCGGCGAGCACATAAACGCTGCGCTCAGCGGGTCGCGGCACGATTTGCGTCCACCAGCGCTTGAAGCCCTGGCGCGCCATGACGCTGTGCTGGAGGCCGAATAACGCGATCAGCGCGACGTTGATGACGATTGCGGCCGCGACCGGCGCTTCGGGGCCTCGGTCGACCGTGACCGGAGCGAACGGCAAATTGCCGACGAAGGCGATGAGATAAAGGAAGGTGGCGAAGAAGATTGCGTAAGCGGCGACTGCGAACAGCAGCGAAGTGACTCGTGACATGCCGTTTCCCCTTCGGCTTAACGAGAGGAGCGGATCGTAGAAGAAGCGGCCGGAGTGCCAATGACTGTGGCGCCGGATTGATTGATTGAAACCCCGGGTTGCTGCTAGGCTGATGCATCGTTCCCGATGGGCTGGGGGCTGTCATGACCCAATCCTTCGCTCCTGCCGCTTCCGCCGCCGCTGCCGGAGCGAACTTTCCATGGCTGCAGCCCATCGCCAGCCGTGGCGAGCGCCGGAACGCGATCCGGGATCCCGCCGTCGTTCGCGCACTGGAAATGATCCACCGCCGCTATGGCGAGGAGCTCAGCGTCGACCTGCTGGCTCGCGAGGCGGGCTTGTCGCGGACGGTGCTCGGCGAGCGGTTCGTCCGGCTGCTCGGCGAGCCGCCAATGCGCTATTGCGGACGCTGGCGGCTGCACGTCGCGGGGGAAATGTTGGCGAGCGGGCACAGTGCCGCCGAGGTCGCGTTCGCGGTCGGTTTTCACAGCGAAGCGGCGTTCAACCGCGCGTTCAAGCGGGCGTTCGGCGCACCGCCGGTGCGCTGGCGACAGCAAGGCGCGCGCTCTGCCGAGCTTCCGACGCAGCACGTGCGCTACTGCAGCGCTAACGACGGTACCCGACTCGCCTGGTCGGCGGTTGGCTCGGGTCCGCCACTGGTGAAGACGGCCAATTGGCTGAATCATCTCGAATTCGACTGGCACAGTCCATTGTGGCGCCACTGGCTGAAGGAGCTGACACGCGAGAATTGCCTGATCCGCTACGACGAGCGCGGCAATGGGATGTCCGACTGGGATACCCCGAAGCTGTCTTTCGAAGCTTTCGTCGACGATTTCGAATCGGTCGTGGATGCGGCCGGCGTCGACCAGTTCGATCTCTTCGCCATTTCGCAAGGTGCCCCGGTCGCGATCGCTTACTCGCTTCGCCATCCCGGGCGAATCCGGCGAATGGTGCTGCTTGGCGGCTACGCGCGTGGCTGGGCGGTCCGGCTGACCGGCGACGATCTCGCCCGACGTGAAGCTATGGTGGTTTTATCCCGGACCGGCTGGGGCAGCGACAATCCCGCTTACCGGCAAATGTTCACCAGCCTCTACATCCCGGGTGGCACGCTCGAGCAGCTAGACTGGTATAACGAGCTGCAGCGAATCTCGACCTCGCCGGCCAATGCCGAACGGCTGCAGAGGGCGCTTTCGACCATCGACGTCACGGCGATGCTGCCCAAGGTGACGGTGCCGACGTTAGTGATGCACGCAAGGAACGATCAGGTCGTGCCGCTCGCCGCCGGCCGGGAGCTCGCGGCCATCCCGGGATCGCGCTTTGTCGAGCTCGACAGCGCCAACCACGTGCTGCTCGAGCATGAGCCGGCATGGCGGCAATTTCTGTCCCTGATGCGCGACTTCTTCGCCGGCCGCGACTGATCTGCCCGGCCGCGACTGATCTGCCCGGCCGCGATTCGCCTCACGCTTCGGTGTTGATCAATCGAGCGGCTTGCCGAACACAATCAGGTGCTCGATTATTTTGAACCCGGCTCCCTTGTGCCATGCCTCACTGAGATCGTTGCCCAGCTCCGTGTCCGAGCCGAGCCAGTCCAGGCCCTGCGCTCGCGCCCATTGCTCAACGCTCGCGAGCAGCGCTCGCGCCACGCCCGATCGGCGGTGCTCCTCTTCGACCCAGATGTCCTCGACATAAGCGGCGCGAAGGTTTGGCGCACCTTCGGCATAGTTGCGCACCCGCGCGTCGACCATTCCGATCGGCTGACCGGCGTCGCTGAAGGCAAGGAAACAGACCATCGGGTCGTCCAGCGCCAGCCAGGATGGAATTTCGGCGATGAATTCCGCCTCGTCGCCCCAGTCGTGAAGCTTCGCGAGCATTTCCGCCCAGATCGGGTGTTCAGCGGCGGTCGCCTCGCGGACGATCACACCGTGAAGCTCTCGCCGCAGCCGCAGGCTCCGGTGGCGTTGGGATTGTCGAACACGAAGCCAGCGGCGAAATCGTCCTCGCGCCAGTCCATCGTCGAGCCGACCAGGTAGAGGACGGACGCGCCGTCGACGTAGAAAATGCCGCCAGGCGTCTCGATCTTTTCGTCGAGCCCATTTTCGGCGGTCACATAATCGACCGAATAGGCAAGGCCGGAGCAACCGCGGCGCGGAGTCGACAATTTGACTCCGATCGCGCCTTCCGGCGCCCGCGCCATCAGCTCGGCGATGCGCTTCTCGGCCGCCGGCGTAAGGATGATCGCGGCTGGCCGCGCGCGGACTTTCGTCTGCCCGTTCATAACATTCCCAATTCGAGTCGCGCCTCGTCGCTCATCTTGGACGGGTCCCAGGGCGGATCCCAGACGAGGTTGACGACGGCGTCGCGGATGCCCGGCACCGCCATCGCCCGAAGCTCGACCTCCTGCGGCAAGGATTCCGCCACCGGGCAGTGCGGGGTGGTCAGGGTCATGGTGATGGTCGCGTCGCCATCCTCGGTCACGTCGACGTCGTAAATCAGGCCGAGCTCGTAGATGTCGACCGGGATTTCGGGGTCGTAGATCGACTTCAGCGCCTCGACGACGTCGCCCTGAAGGTCGCTGCCCGGGCCTTCGGCCGGCACGTCCGCCTTCTCGATGTCGCCGGAAAGGAATCCGGCGAGATAGTCACGCTTGCGCTCGAGCTTCTGCACCGCGCTTTCAGGCACGCGGGCGCGCGGCGGCTTGGCCACCGATTCGACCTCTTCCGTCTCGATCTTCCGTTCCTGGTTCACTTGAAGATCCGCCTGACCTGCTCGATGCCGTTCACCAAAGCTTCGATGTCGGAGCCATCGCTGTGGGCGGCGAAGCTCGCCCGTGCCGTCGCCTCGACCCCCAGCCATTCCATCAGCGGCTGGGCGCAATGGTGACCGGCGCGCACCGCGACGCCGGCATCGTCCAATATGGTGGCGGTGTCGTGCGCGTGCACCCCCTCGACGTTGAAGCTGACGATCCCGGCGCTGTCCTCGGGGCCGTAGAGGCGCACGCTGTTGATGCTCCGCAGCGCCTCCCGGCACTCGGCGGCGAGCGCGCATTCGTGCGCTCGGATCGCCTCGAGGCCGACGCTCTCGACCCAGTCGATGGCCGCATGGAGCCCGATCGCTCCGACGATATGCGGAGTCCCAGCCTCGAAGCGCATTGGCGGATCGAGATAGGTCGTCTCTTCGAAGGTCACGCGGTCGATCATCGACCCGCCGCCCTGCCACGGCGGCAAGGCGTCGAGGAGTTCCGTCTTGCCCCACAGGCAGCCGATGCCGGTTGGTCCGTACAACTTGTGGCCGGAATAAGCGTAGAAGTCGCAACCGATCTCGGCGACGTCGACCGGAAGTCGCGGCACCGCCTGGCAGCCGTCGAGCAGAAGCAATGCGCCCTTGGAATGCGCGATCTCGGCCGCGCGCCTGGCGTCGAGCACGCTTCCGAGCACGTTCGACACGTGGGCGAAGGCGACGAGGCGATGCTGCTCGCTGATCGTCGCTTCCGCCGCATCGAGGTCGATCGTGCCGTCGCTCGTCAGCGGCACGGCGTCGACCTCATAGCCGGCGAGCTGCCACGGGACGATGTTGCTGTGATGCTCGAGCACCGACAGCAGCACGCGGTTGCGCCCCTCCTTCGGCAAGCTGCGGGCGACGAGGTTGATCGCCTCGGTTGCTCCGCGCGTGAAGACCAATTCATCGGGCCTGCCGCCGATGAATCGCGCCGCCGCCGCCCGCGCCGCCTCGTACCGGCCAGTCATGTCGCTCGAGCGCTGGTAGACGCCGCGATGGACGGTCGCATATTCGGGGCCATAGGCGCGGGTGATGGCGTCGATCACCGCCTTGGGCTTTTGCGCCGTCGCGGCGCTGTCGAGATAATGCCAGCCCTCGATGCCCGGGAACTCGCCGCGCACGTCGAGCGTCGAGTGGATGGCGGTCTCGACGTTCATGCGACCCTCCGCAGCGCCTCGCGCACGGCGTGCGCGATCGCGCCGCGCTGCGCGTCGTCGGCGACTTCGTCCCACAGGCCCATGACGAAGCCTTCGAGCAGCAGCGCCCGCGCCGCCGCCGGATCGAGCCCGCGGCTCTGCGCGTAGAACAATTGCACGGGATCGAGCTCGCCGACCGATGCGCCGTGCGCGCATTTGACGTCGTCGGCATAGATTTCGAGCTCGGGCTTGCAATTGGCCGTCGCTCCGCGGTCCAGCAGCATCGCCTTGACCGATTGCTCGCCGTCGGTTTGCTGCGCGCCCCGCGCGACCTCGACCCGGCCAAGGTAGGAGCCGATTGCCTTGCCGCCGAGCACGGAGCGGATGGTCTGGCGCGAGCGGCCGTTCGGTTCGAGATGGCGGATGTTGGTCACGAACTCGTTGTTCGCTTCGCCGCCACCAATGTTGGCCCCGTAGAGCTCGAAATCCGCGCCCTCAGCAAGGTCGGCCTGGAGCTCGACCCGCCCATATTGCGCGGCCGTGTTGAGCGCGAAAATGCGCGCCTTGGCGCCGGCAGCCAGGGTCAGGTGCACGCGCCGCACTTGCACCGGATCGTCGGTCGGAAGCCAGACCAGCTCGAGGCTGTCGCCCGCAGCAACGTCAAGCCGCTCGACCTCGCCGAGATGTTCCCACAGCGGCTGCAGCGCCTCGAGGTCGGCGTAGCGCCACTCCTCCTGTTTCCTGGTGGGGAAGGGCGCGGTCATGCGCGCCTCCTCATCAACCGTCGCAGCTTCCTGTCGCGCTGGCGCTGCCGCTCAGGGGCCATCAGCCCGTAAATTGCATCGAGCGCGAGACCGGCGGCGAGGACGATCGCGACCCAGACCGCAACGTCGCCCGTTTCGACAAACCGGCTGAGGATGAAATCGGCGATCGCCAGCAGGCCGAAAAGGATCACGAGAATCGCCGTGTCGGCGATCCCGCGCCCCGGCTTGCCGCGGACCGCGCCGAGCACGATCACCAAGGCGATGCAGGCCGAGATGACGGCGATGGTCGTCACGCCGCCGCCTCCGCATAGCCCTGGCGCTCGAGCTCGCGCGCGAGCTCGATGTCGCCCGAGCGAGTGATCCGCCCGGCCTGCAGGACATGCACTCGGTCGGGACGGACATGTTCGAGCAATCGTTCGTAATGGGTGATCAGCAGCACGCCCTTGTCGGGCCCACGCATGATGCGGTTGATGCCTTCGCCGACGATGCGCAGGGCGTCGATGTCGAGGCCGCTGTCGGTTTCGTCGAGCACCGCGAAGCGCGGGCTCATGATCCCCATCTGCACCATCTCGGCGCGCTTCTTCTCGCCGCCCGAAAAGCCGACGTTGACGGGGCGCTTGAGCATTTCGGCGTCCATGCCCAGCAGGCTCGCCTGCTCGCGCGCGAGCTTGATAAACTCGCCGCCCGACAGCTCGGCCTCACCGCGCGCTCGGCGCTGCGCGTTGAGGCTCTCGCGCAGGAACTGCAGCATCGACACGCCCGGGATCTCGACCGGATATTGGAAGCCGAGGAACAGGCCGGCCGCGGCGCGCTCGTGCGGCTCCATGGCCAACAAATCCACCGTTCGCCCTGAGCTTGTCGAAGGGCTGCCTTTCCCTTCATCCGCCGCAGGAGAAAAGGACAGTGCTTCGACAGGCTCAGCACGAACGGGAGTAAATGTGACCGACCCCTCGCTCACCTCATAGTCGGGCCGGCCGGCGAGCACATAAGCGAGCGTCGACTTTCCCGAGCCGTTCGGCCCCATGATCGCATGCACTTCGCCGGCCGGAACGGCGAGCGAGACGCCGTTGAGGATCGGCTTGCTGGCGACCGTGGCGTGCAGGTTTTCAATTCGAAGCATTGTTGTTCCCACCCGGCGCAGAGAGTGTGGCCCAGAACGCCATCTGACTCAGGTAGTCTTCCGCGACCTTTGCAGCGAATTTCTCGCTGACATCAGGGAAGCGAACGCGAATTAAGTTGGCGATCTTTTGAAGAGCAGCATGATAGCCGCAGACATCAGCTCGGCCCTTTGATGGTTTAATCCGCCCAGTCCCATGTTGAGCCTCGCCCTTGCGCGCATCTTTCGCAACACACCTCAGCGGCTGATCGGCTATTTTCTGCAACTCGGAGTCATTTTGATCATCCAGGAGCCAGGCGAGCGCGATGTTAGTCATCTTTGCTTCGGATAGCGGTCGCGGATTCGCCCGATGGCGTTGGGCCGTTTGCCAACTTTCCCTGAGCAATGACCTTATCTCGCGTTCGGCAAACTCTTGCTGTTCCGGAGCAGGGAACCCTTTGCCCGGTAGTCCGAGTTTCGCTCGTGCACGCTGATGTGCAATTTTCCAGAAAGGCAGTACCTCATCCGAGCAGTAACTGCGTTCTGCTGCTTCCAAGAATGCCACATTGTTCGCGAGATCGTCGCTGCTGATACTGCGGAACTCTGGCGCATTCGACAGATGCGCAAGGCATTGTGCGAGCTCAGTCCGATTTGCAGCGCCGCTCGGGACTGCCATCGCCACCAAAGCTGCCAGCAAAACACTCATCCCACACTCCCCTCGAGGCTGATCCCCAGCAGCTTCTGCGCCTCGACCGCGAATTCCATCGGCAGCTGCTTCAGCACCTCGCGGGCGAAGCCGTTGACGATCAAAGCCACCGCGCTCTCGGCATCGAGTCCGCGACTCATCGCGTAGAAGAGCTGGTCCTCGCTGATCTTCGAGGTCGTCGCCTCATGCTCGATCTGCGCGCTCGGGTTCTTGACCTCGATGTAGGGGACGGTGTGGGCGCCGCTCTGGTCGCCGAGCAGCAGGCTGTCGCACTGGGTGAAGTTGCGCACATTTTCGGCCTTGGGCAGCACCCGCACCAGCCCGCGATACGTATTGTTCGACCTGCCGGCCGAGATGCCCTTCGAAACGATGGTCGAGCGCGTGTTGGCGCCGATGTGCACCATCTTGGTGCCGGTGTCGGCCTGCTGGAAATTGTTGGTCAGCGCGACCGAATAGAATTCGCCGACGCTGCCCTCGCCCTTCAAGATGCAGCTCGGATATTTCCAGGTGATCGCGCTTCCGGTCTCGACCTGGGTCCAGCTGACCTTGGAACGCGCGCCCGAGCACAAAGCGCGCTTGGTAACGAAGTTGAAGATGCCGCCCTTGCCTGTCGCATCGCCCGGATACCAGTTCTGGACGGTCGAATATTTCACCTCGGCGTCCTCGTGCGCGAAGATCTCGACCACCGCCGCATGAAGCTGATTCTCGTCGCGCATCGGCGCGGTGCAGCCTTCGAGGTAGGAGACGTAGCTGCCCTTGTCGGCGACGATCAGGGTGCGCTCGAACTGTCCGGTATTCTCGGCATTGATCCTAAAATAGGTCGAAAGCTCCATCGGGCAGCGCACGCCCTCGGGCACGTAGACGAAGGTGCCGTCCGAAAAGACCGCGCTGTTCAAGCAGGCAAAGTAATTGTCGCGCTGGGGCACGACCGATCCGAGATATTTGCGGACCAGCTCGGGATGCTCGCGGATCGCCTCGCTGATCGAAAGGAAGATGACCCCGGCCTTCTTCAACTCCTCGCGGAAGGTGGTTGCGACCGAGACGCTGTCGAACACCGCGTCGACCGCGACCTTGCGCGCGCCCTCGACCCCGGCGAGCACCTTCTGCTCCTCGATCGGGATCCCGAGCTTTTCGTAGACTCGCAGGATTTCGGGATCGACCTCGTCCAGCGACCCGAGCTTCGGGCGCTTCTTGGGCTCGGCATAATAATAAGCGTCCTGGTAATCGATCTCGGGGATGTCGAGCTTGGCCCAGCTGACCTCCTCCATCTCCAGCCAGGCGCGATAGGCCTTGAGCCGCCAGTCGAGCATCCACTCGGGCTCGTTCTTCTTGCCCGAGATGAATCGGACCGTGTCCTCATTGAGGCCCTTGGGCGCGAAGTCCTGCTCGACGTCGGACGTGAAGCCCCACTCGTAGGTGGCGAGCTTCTCGGCAGCCTCGAGCGCCTCGCGGTTCCTGACGTTGGTGTCTTCGGTCACTGGCTGCTCGCGAGGGACTGGAGTGAGACTGCGCCGAGCGCTCCGCGCACGGCATTGCTGACGACGTTCATGTGCGGCTTTACCCGGCAGCGGGCGTCGAGCGCGCATTCGGAAGCGCCCTCGCTGCCCGAGCAGACGGTTATGGCGATCGGCCCTTCGACCGCTTCGACGATTTCCGCAAGGCTGATTTCGCTCCCTGGCCGGGCGAGAGCGAAGCCGCCGCCCGCACCGCGGGCGCTATTGAGCAGGCCGGCTCCTGCGAGGCGGCCGAGAAGCTTCTGCGTGGTCGGCAGGGGCAGGCCCGTCTCGTCGGCAAGATCGGTCGCGGACAGCCGTTCGCCCGGCGCTCGGCGGGCGGCGGCAGTCATGATCACGACCGCATAATCAGCAAGGTGGGTCAGGCGCATGTTCGTAAATCGGACCGTTCAAGTCCGATTTAGGATGCTGCACTGCAAAACTCAACCGCCGGCAGGGCGCGCCGGTTCAGCCGCCGCTGTTGGTATTCGGATGCGCGTCGTGCTCGGGCGGCAGCAGCAAGGGATCGACCTTGCGTGTCGCGCAGGCGCTGGCGGTCAGCAGAATGGCAACGAGGATCAGCTGTTTCACGAACATTCCTTCCGGTGGAGCGAGTGCTTAGCGCCCGGCGATGAACCGCGGGCGAACGATCAGCCCGCCTTCACGCTTGCGATCCAGGCCTCGACATTCTCTTCCATCACGTCGAGCGGAACCGGTCCGGACAGAAGCACAACGTCATGAAAGGCCTTGATGTCGAAGCGGTCGCCCAGCTCCGCGCGCGCTTTCTCGCGGAGCTCGACGATCTTCAGCTTGCCGATCGTGTAGGCGGTCGCCTGGCCCGGGTAGACGATGTAGCGCTCGATCGCCTTGACAATGTCGCCCTCGGGATTGGGCGTGTTGTCCTTCAGCCACTGGATGGCCTGCTCGCGGCTCCAGCGCTTGCGATGGATTCCGGTGTCGACGACCAGCCGGCCGGCGCGCCAAAGCTCCATCTGCAGCCGGCCGAAGTCCGAATAGGGATCGGTGTAGAAGCCCATGTCCTTGCCGAGCTCCTCCGAATAGAGACCCCAGCCCTCTGAGTAGGCGGTGACTCCGCCGAAGCGCCGGAACGGCGGAACGTCGCCGAGGCCAGTCTGGATCGACAGCTGCAGGTGATGGCCCGGGACGCCCTCGTGATAGGCGAGCGCCTCGAGCTCGTTGAGCGACATGCTCCGCAAATCATAGAGGTTGACATAGTAGGTGCCGGGCCGTGACCCGTCTGGCGCCGGTCGCGAATAGAAGGCCTTGCCGGCACTCTTTTCGCGAAACGCCTCGACCGGCTTTACCACCAGCGGGTCCTTGGGCAGCGTGCTGAAATATTCGGGAAGCTTGGCCTCCATCGCCTTGATCACGACATCGACCTTGGACAGATATTCCTCCCGGCTCTTGGCGTAGAAGCGGGGATCGGTGCGAGTGAAATGGAAGAAGTCCTGGAGCGTGCCGGTGAAACCGACGCGCTGCATGATCGCCCGCATCTCCGTGTGGATGCGTTCCGTCTCGCGAAGGCCGAGCTCGTGGATCTCGTCGGCGGTGAGATCGGTGGTCGTGTAGTTGGCGAGCAAAGTGTCGTAATAAGCCGCCCCGCCGGGCAGGCGCCAGACGCCGTCGTCGCTGCCGGCAATGCCTTGCTGGCGGACCATTTCGGCGCGAAGCCGCCGGTAGGCCGGCGCGGCGCCCCCGCGCCATGCCGCGACCGCGCGAGCGTCGAGGCTTGCTTTCTGCTGCGGGGAAAGTTCAATCCGGTCGATCTTGCTTCGAAAGTCGTCGAGGATCGGATTGCCGGCGAGCCTGGCATTGGTGCCCGCCTTCAAGAGATTGTCGATGTCGTCGATGACATAGGCATAGACCCACTTCGGCGGCATCACGCCCCTGGCCGCCCGCTCGCGCGATTCCGCCGCCAGCTGGTCGAGCGCGCTTCCGAGCCCGGCGAGTCGCGACACATAGGCCTCGGCCTGCTCGCGATCGGCGATACTGTGGATGTTGATCAGAAATGCCGGCAGCTGGCTCTGGGCGCCGTTCATCTGGTCGAAGATGTAGCCGAGCTCACGAAAGGGGAATGCCCGCGCCGACCGTTGCGCGAGCCGGTCGAACAGGCGGTAGGAAAGGGCGTCGTCGGGCGACAGGCTGGGCGGATCGAACAGCGCGCGCATAGTTCGCGCCGTCGCCTGCAGCCTTTGCTGCTGGGCGACGTCGGCCGCGTCGGACATGTCGCCCCATCGGCCGTAATCCTGGTCGCGGATGGCGCGATAGGACTTGCCCATCGGCGAATGGGCGAGATTGGCGCGGTCATGGGCTTCGAACAGCTGCGCCAGCTGCTCGTTTCGGGCGGGCACGAAAATACTCCCGGGCGGAAACTCCGCGCCGGCCGCGGATGCCGGCATCGGCAGCGGCTCGACCGGGGTCGTTGCGCAAGCGGCGAGCGAAACAGTCGACAGGAGTAAGACGATGCGATTCACTGGTGAGGCCTTTCGACAAAGAACTCGTCACTCCGGCCCTTGAGCCGGGGTCTGGCTTTGTTCAAGGAGAAGGCGAATGCCGGATCAAGTCCGGCATGACCTTATTCTACGAACGGCGGCATGCGTCCCTACCAACTGCTGAGGCCCCTGATCTTCGCGCTCGACGCCGAGACGGCGCACCGGGCGACGATCGCGGCGTTGAAGGCGATGCCGATCCGGCGGCCTCCGGATTTTCCAAACGCGCTCCGGGTCCGGCTTGCCGGCGTTGATTTTCCCTCGCCCGTCGGACTTGCCGCCGGCTTCGACAAGGATGCCGAGGTCGTCGATGCGATGCTCGGTCTCGGCTTCGGTTTCGTCGAGGTTGGCACCGTGACCCCGCGGCCGCAGCCGGGAAACCCCAGGCCCCGCCTGTTCCGGCTTGCCGAGGACCAAGCGGTAATCAACCGGATGGGCTTCAACAATCGCGGTCAGCCGGCGGCATTCGCGCGGCTCCAGCGCTGCCGCCGATTGGGGCCGGTGGGAGCCAATATCGGCGCCAACAAGTCCAGCATGACGACCTGCCGGGGTGCAGGTCGGCAAGATGGGCTCAGCACCGACCGCATCGCCGATTATGTTTCGGGCGTGCGGTCGATGGCATCGGTCGCCGACTATCTGACCATCAACATTTCGTCGCCCAATACGCCAGGACTGCGAGCGCTTCAGGACGCCGGCGAGCTCGAAGCCCTGCTCTCTGCCGTTGGCAACGCGCGCGGCGAAGGTGGTCCACCCGTGTTCCTGAAGGTCGCTCCGGACCTCGGCAAGGGCGATGCCGACCGGATCGTCCGCGCCGCCATCGACCATTGCGTCGACGCGCTGATCGTCGCCAATACAACCGTCGCCCGCCCGCCGCTCAAGTCGCGTTTTGGCGGTGAGTCCGGCGGCTTGTCAGGCAAGCCGCTGAAGCCGCTCGCGCTCGCCGCGCTGCGCGACTTCCGGAGCGCCGCAGGCGGCGAGATTCCACTGGTCGGAGTTGGCGGAATCGCCACTGCCGACGACGCTTGGGAACGCATTCGCGCCGGCGCCAGCCTCGTCCAGCTGTATAGCGCCATGGTCTATGATGGGCCGGGCATTGCCCGCCGCATTGCCGTCGGACTCGCCGATCGGCTCGAGCGCGAAGGATTTGCGGACATTGCCGAGGCGGTCGGCAGCGGCTAGCCCCACCGGCATGCCTCTGCGTTTCCTATTGCCGCTGGCGGCCGTGCTCGGCATTGCCGGCTGCGCCACTCCTGCAGCACAGCCCGGTTCCGCGTCCGGCGTCGTCAGCGCCGCCGATCCCCGCGCGGCCGAGGCCGGCGCCGAAATGTTGCGCGAGGGCGGAAGCGCGGCCGACGCCGCCTTCGCCACCCTGCTGGCGCTGACCGTGGTCGAGCCGCAAAGCTCGGGCATCGGCGGTGGAGGATTTCTCGTCTACCATGATTCCGGAGCGCAGCTGCGCACCTATGACGGGCGTGAGACTGCGCCGATGGCGGCGCGCCCGGACTGGTTCTTCCGTAACGGCCAGCCGATGCCGATCGGCGATGCCATTCCCGGCGGCAAGAGCGTCGGAATTCCGGGCAATATCAGGATGATGGCGCTCGCTCACCGCGAGCATGGGCGCCTTCCCTGGGCGCGGCTGTTCGACCCCGCCATCCGCCTTGCGCGCGACGGTTTCGTCATAACTCCCCGACTCTTCGAAATGCTCGGTCGCTCGAAGGCAACCGGCGCTCTGTCCGCCGAAGGGCGGGCGTTGTTTTACGGCGCGGACGGCAACCCGCACCCCGTCGGTACCATTGTTCGCAACCCGGCCCTGGCATCCTACCTGCAGCAGCTCGCGCAGCTCGGGGCCGACAGCTTCTACGTCGGCCCGAACGCCCGGGCGATCGTCGCTACCGTCAACAATGCCTCCCGAAACCCGTCGAGAATGACCGCCGGCGATCTCGCCGCTTATCCGGCGAAGGAGCGCTCGCCGGTGTGCGGCGAATACCGTCGGCACCGAATCTGCGGCATGGGCCCGCCATCCTCGGGCGGCATCGCAGTGCTGCAGATCCTCGGCCAGCTCGAGCGGTTCGACATGCGCTCGCTTGGGCCACGTTCACCCACCAGTTGGCACCTCATCGCCGAATCGATGCGTCTCGCCTTTGCCGACCGCGACCACTACGTCGCCGATCCGGACTTCGTCGCTGTCCCGGCCGCAGGGATGGTCGACCGCGGCTATCTCGCCCAGCGCTCGGCACTGATAGCCCCCGACCGGGCCATGACCACCGTCGCTCCCGGCATACCCGCGGGAGCGCGGCGAGTGGCCAAGGCCCTGGAAGTGGAGGAAGCCGGGACTTCGCATTTCGTCGCAACCGACCGCTGGGGCAATGTCGCGTCGCTGACCTCGACGATCGAAAGCGTGTTCGGGTCCGGCCTGGTCGTGAACGGCTATTACCTCAACAACGAGCTGACCGACTTCAGCTTCCTGCCCGAACGGAACGGCTTGCCGATCGCGAACCGAGTCGAGCCCGGCAAGCGTCCGCGAAGCTCCATGAGCCCAACGATAGTCTATGGCCCGGACGGAAAGGTGCGGCTCGCTGTCGGCGCCGCCGGCGGAGCGACGATCATCGCCCAGACGGCGAAGTCGATCATCGCCGTGATCGACTGGGATCTGCCGGCATCGGAGGCACTCGCCCTGCCTGTTATCTTCGCTCCTGGGGATACGGTTTTCGTCGAGCGCGGCACCTGGCTCGAAGCCGTGGCCCCGGCCCTTCAGGCGCTTGGCCACACACGCATTCAGCCGCGCGACGGGTTCAAGGCGAATGCGGTCGAATGGCGCGGCGGCCGGTGGATCGGTGCCGCCGACCCGCGCAGCGAAGGTGCGTCGGTCGCCGAATAGATCGAAGGACTGGTGATGGCCCGGCAGCTCGAACATTTCCCGAATCTCGTCACCATGTTCTTCCGGCGCGCCGCGGAAAGGGCGGACAAACCGTTCCTATGGGCCAAGCGCGCCGGCGAATGGCGACCGACGAGCTGGAACGAAGCGGCCCGTCAGGTCGCGGTGTTCGCCGAAAGCCTGATACGCATGGGTCTGCGACCGGGCGATCGGGTGATGCTCGTCAGCGAGAACCGCCCCGAATGGTTGATCGCCGACCTCGGCATCATGGCCGCGGGCTGCGTGACGGTGCCGGCCTACACCACCAACACCAGCCGGGATCACGGACACATCCTGGGCAATTCCGGCGCCAAGGCCGTGATCGTGTCGACCCAGAAGCTGGCAAGAACATTGGTTCCAGCCGTGCTGTTCGGCTCGGAATGCCATCACATCATCGGCATCGAAGACATTCGCACCGGCCAGTCGGTCGAAAGCGCAATTTTCCACCAATGGGACGAGCTGGTCGCCGGAGCTGGCGACGTCCCGGGGGTTGCAAGGCGCTGCGAGTCGATCTCCCGCGACGACCTTGCTTGCCTGATCTACACCAGCGGCACGGGCGGTGCGCCGCGTGGCGTCCGGCAGCATCACGGCGCCATCCTCCACAATATCGAAGGGTGCGTCGACGTCATTTCGACGGATTTCGGCTGGGGCGACGAGTTGTTCCTGTCCTTCCTGCCCGCGAGCCACGCTTACGAGCACACCGGCGGCCAGCATTTCCCAATCGGACTCGGCGGGCAGATTTATTATGCCGAAAGCCTCGAGAAACTTGCCGCCAACATTGAGGAAGTGCGGCCAACGATCATGGTCGTCGTGCCGAGGCTGTTCGAAATGCTCCGTGCGCGCATCCTCAAAGCGATCGGCGAAGGCGGAGGATTGTCAAACTATCTGCTGAAACGGGCGCTGGAGATCGGCGCCGACCGCTATGAGGGCCGCATCAAACCCTGGGACTTGCCCATGGACGGCGTCCTGTCGCTGACTCTTCGCCGCAAGGTCCGCGGCCGCTTCGGCAGCCGAATCAAGGCAATGGTCTCCGGCGGCGCTCCGCTCAATCCGGAGGTTGGGCTGTTCTTTCATTCGCTGGGGCTGACCCTCCTCCAGGGCTACGGCCAGACCGAGGCGGGACCCGTGATCAGCTGCAACCGTCCCAGCGCCGGAGTCAGCATGGAGACAGTCGGGCCGCCGCTCAAGAATACCGAGGTGCGGATCGCCGAGGATGGCGAGATCCTCGTCCGCGGCGAGCTGGTGATGCACGGCTACTGGCAAAATCCCGAGGAGACGGCGCGCGTTCTGAAAGACGGATGGCTCCATACCGGGGATGTCGGCCATATCGACGAAGGCGGACGGATCGTCATTACCGACCGCAAGAAGGATCTGATCGTCAACGACAAGGGCGACAATGTCTCGCCGCAGCGCGTCGAAGGCATGCTCACGCTGCAACCGGAGATCGCCCAAGCCATGGTCTATGGCGACCGCCGGCCGTACCTCGTCGCGCTGCTGGTTGCCGATCCCGAGGTCGTCGGCGAACCGAACCTCCAGGAACGCCTGGCGCGTGCGGTCGACAAAGTGAACTCCGACCTGTCGGTGATCGAAAGGGTCAGGCGGTTTATCGTCGCCGACCAGCCGTTCACGACCGAAAACGAGCAAATGACGCCGTCCATGAAGATCCGGCGCCACGTGCTCAAGCAGATCTATGGCGAGCGCCTCGACGCGCTCTACAGGAAGTGACGGCTCAGCTCGTGCTCGTATAGGGCACGAAGTCGCCAAGCGCGCAGCTGCCGACGACCACTCCCGTGCTGACGTCGGCGACCTGTGCGATGTCGCCGCTGCACGGGCCCATGCCGCCGATGCTTCGGGTCACCAGCGCATAATGGCCGGATTTGAGATTGCTGCAACCGCCGCGGGTGTTGTTGACGTAAACCCGCTTCGACCCGCTGCCGAAAACGATGGTGTGATCGTCGATCGCGACCATTCCGCCTGACTGATGCGACGGCAAGCAGCTGACAGGCTGACCGGCGACTTTTCCGGCGATCATGCTCTGAAGCTGCGCCTCGGCGCGCTCGCTGCGCGCAGGCGGTTCCACGGCCATCGCGCACGATGCCAACAGCGGGGCGATCGGGACAAGGGAAAGGTACCGCATACCAAGGCTCCTTCGGACTGACCTTGAGTCTGTCATTCAGCGCCGGGTCAGATTAACCAAAGCTGTCTTTCGCCGCCCGAAGCCGCGCGAATTCCTGCCAGTCCGAAGACCGAACGAAGGGGTTGGTCGCGCGTTCCTCGGCGACGCTGGTGGGAAGCGTGATTTCTCCCTTGTCCCGAAGGGCTTGGACCTCCGCCAGACGCCGCGCGATCGTCTGGTTGTCCGGCTCGGCATGGGCCGCGAAGCGCGCGTTCGAAAGCGTGTACTCATGCCCGCAATAGAGAGCGGTGTCCGCGGGCAGTTCCATGAGCCGCTGAAGCGAATTGTACATCTGCTCCGCAGTGCCTTCGAACAGGCGGCCGCAGCCCATGGCGAACAAGGTGTCGCCGACGAATGCAGCGCGCTGCTCCTCGAAAATCAGCGCGATGTGGCCGAGCGTATGGCCGGGAATATCGATCACTCGGCCGGCGTGCTCGCCGATGCGGATTTCGCTCCCTTCGGCGAGGGCGACGTCGAGCGCCGGAACCTCCTCCCCCGCCGGGCCCGAGACCATGCAGCCGGTTGCGTCCTTGACCGCAGTATTGCCGTTGGTGTGGTCCCAGTGCTTGTGGGTGTTCCACACCTGGCCGATCGTCCAGCCGCGGCGCTCGGCTTCAGCCAATGCGGGCTTGGCGTCGCCCGGGTCGACGACGGCGGTCTCGCCGCTGCCGCGATCATGCACCAGCCAAATGTAATTGTCGGTAAAGGCCGGAACGGGGACAATCTCGAGCATCACCATTCGCCGGTATTGGGCATCGAGGCCCAGGGTTCGCACGGCGGCAAAGCCTCGCCTTTCTGGAGCAGCTCGACCGAAATGGCGTCAGGCGATCGGACGAACGCCATTTTACCATCGCGCGGAGGCCGGTTGATGGTGACTCCCGCATCCATCAAGCGCCGGCAGCTTTCGTAGATGTCGTCAACCTGATAGGCGAGGTGGCCGAAATTCCGGCCGCCGGCATAGTCGCTTTCGTCCCAATTGTGAGTGAGCTCAACCTCGGCCTCGTCGCCCGGCACGCCGAGGAAGATCAGGGTGAAGCGACCCTGCGGCACATCCTTGCGGCGCCTTTCCTCGAGCCCGAGCAGCTTGAAGAAGCGGATGGTTGCCTCCGGGTCCGCGACCCTGAGCATGGTATGGAGATAGCGCATGCGCGCTATTTAGTGGCTCCAGTCGAATTTTGCACCGGCGCCGCGCCCAGCATCGCCAGGGCCTCCCGCGCCGCATGGCCGCTCGCGCCCTTGGGATCGGCCGCCGAAGCGCGATTCCAGAAATCGCGAGCCTTCGTGTCGTCCCCGGCGAAATGATGGACGTGACCGGCCTGGAACAGGACGGTCGGATCGTTGGGCTCGAGCATCAAGGCCCGGGCAATGGCCGCCTTGGCGGTTTCGGCGTCGCCTTCGCGGATGGCAAGTGCCGCGGAGAAATACCACAGGAAGGGATCGGCCGAGATCGTCGCTTCCGCCTCCTTGACCTTGGCCCGGGCGGTTTTCAGGTCGTTTTGCGCCTCGGCGGCACGGGCTCGGTCGAGGAGGGCCTCGCCGCGCTGCTCCGCCTGCAACCCGACCCCCGCAAGCGCCCGGTCGAGCGCCAGAGCAGCCTTGCCCGGCTGGCCGGCAGCGATCCACATGTTCCCAGCCGCCGCCCACATGCGCGAGCTGGCCGGATCGCGGACCGATGTTGCCTCCGCGGCTTGCTCGAACGCTCGTGCTGAATCCTCGAAACGGCTGGTCTCGCTTGCCTCGACTCCGCGGCAGACGAAGGCCTCCGGAGTGAGCACGTTCGGACAGCTGGACGCCGGCGAAGCGCCCGCGACGGCTGCGGCAAGGGCAATAATCATTCGCTGGGCTCCGTTAGTGCGGCGACCGTCCGCCGGATCGCGTCGATCTCGTTCGGCTCCGACAGCCGGTGGCCGCCCCCTTTGATGGTGAGTAGCTGGACATCGGCTGAACGCAGCTGGCGCAGCAGTCGGAAGGCGATTTCGATAGGCACGTCCTCGTCGGCATCGCCGTGGACCAGCCGGACCGGGCAATCGAGTTCGATCGCCGAATCGAGGAGGCGAAGGGAATTGCCCGATTGCCAGAAGGCGCGCGACGTCACTTGCGGTGCATCGCCGTAAGGATTTGGCCGCTCGAGCCGGCCATTGCTACGCAACGCGTCCTTCTGCTCGTTGCTAAACCCCCAGTCGGTAAAGTCTGGGGCGGCAGCGATTCCGACCAGCGCGGCGACCCGGTCTGGACGCCGGAGCGCCGCCCACAAAGCCAGCCAGCCGCCCATCGACGAGCCGACGAGGATCAGCGGTCCCTTGGTAAGCCGGTCGATCACCAGCAAGGTCTCGTCCAGCCAGCCGTGAAGCGTGCCCTCGTCGAAATGTCCGGACGACGAGCCGGTGCCCGAATAATCGAAGCGCAACATGGAAAGGCCTCGGCGCGCCGCGAACGCGTCCAGCGCGACCGCCTTGGCACCTTCCATGTCCGATGCGTATCCGGGCAGGAACAGGATGGTTGGCGAGCCGCCGGGGCGGAGCCGATAAGCGAGCCGCGCGCCGCCGCGGTGGCGGAGATAAGCGAGATCGGCCTGATTCATGGCAGCGGGCTAGGGCGGGCCGCCGCGCAGGGCAACCGCCCACCGGATTGCAGCCAAGCTGCGACTTCACCGTTGTTTGGTTCAATGGATATCGAAGGCAAGGACCGGCGCGATCTGGCCGCGAGCCGAACCGAGCTTGCCGAGGATCGGACTCTGCTCGCCAACGAGCGCACCTTCGCCGGCTGGATGCGCACCGGCCTGTCGTGCGTCGCCATCGGCCTGGGCTTCCACGCCTTGTTCGCGCGAATGGACCCCGACTGGGTGCCCAAGGCGATCGCCACGGCGTTCCTCCTCGTCGGGATATTCGTCTTCCATGCGGCGACTCGGCGGGCGTGCCGTGTCACCGACCGGCTCGATGCGCACAAGGTCACGGCCTTCGGGGCGATGAACTTGCGAGCCATCGCCTGGACGATGAGCGCCGCAACGACGCTCCTGATCGCAGCCATCTGGTTCCTGACGATCGGCTGGTAGGGATCCTGCCCCGCCTCGATGCCGGCTTGACAGCCGAGGGGAAAGCTGTGGTGATCCTGCCCCAGGCGATGGGAGGGACCGATGCGTGTGATCGCCGCAATTGCGACTGGGTTGCTGGGAGCTATGGCCGTGCCCGCGCTGAGCCAGGAGCGGGAGGCTGCGGACAATGCAGCGACCTCAGGCACGGCGGCGGGCGCTGAGGCGTCCGAGGAGCCGGTGAAACCCAATCCGCGACCCAGCCGCCGCGACCAGATCGAAGGCTTGGTTAAGTCGCTGCTTTCGCCCAGTCAGTCGCCCGCATCGTCGCCGCTCGCAGGGACCCTCGACGCCGCGCCGGGCTCGGTCACGGGCGCTCCGGTACCGCTGGATTCGCCGGCGCCGAGCGGCGGGGCGGCATCGATGGAGACCGCGGCAACGCCCGGGACCCCGGCTCAATCGCCAGTGATCCCGCATGAGGCGGCCGCCGCTCCGGGAACGTCGCCGGCCGCGCAATCGGCGCAGGCCGCAACGCCGGCCGGGGCCGGGGATTCGGATCAGGAAGCGGTTGAGAGCGTTGCCGTCGACAGCTTCACCGGCTCGATCGCTGGAAGTAAGGGGCCGCAGCCCGCCGCCACGAGCGACACAGCCAGCTTCCGCTATTGGTGGGCGATACTGCTGGTCCTTGCCTCCGTGGGGTTGGGCGCGCTGGCAGCGCAGCGCGTCGACCGCCGCGCCCGTCTTGTCCGGACTCGCGGCGCCTTGGCCTTGGGTCACTCGCTCGACGCGGATGACGGCGAAGCGTGTCTAAGCCCCCTCAGTTTCGCCGGACCGTCGGCGAAGATCCGAGCGAGGCTCGAAATGGGAGCCGCCCATGGTTGAAGTGGTCAAGCTGACCGATCTGCTTCCGGAGCGCCTCGATTCCATCGGCGAGCGGGCGAAGTCCGCGTTGTGCGAAAACGAAGAAATCGGCTGCATGAAACTCGCCTGGGACCTCATCGCTCGCGAACTCGAGGGGGCTCTTCGGTCGGCGCTCGACTGCGATCTGCTCGAGATCCTCGCCAAGGGCTGGGCCAAGGCGCGCCTCCTGAGCGACTATGCCGACCCCGCCAAGCACCCGCCCGGCGAACGCAATGTCGTCGAGATCGGCGAGCATCAGGTGAAGCGCGAACTCCATCCGGTCATCGCCGTCACGATTGCATCCTGCCCGTGCGTGGAGCTCAAGTTCACACTGTCGGTTGCGGCCCACTTCGGAGGGCTGAAGCTGGCGATCGTCGACGGCCACATCGTCGGCGGCAGCCCGGGAGAGGCGTGGGCCACTGCTCAGCTCAGCTACGAAGGGGTGCCACTGCATCCCTCTCAGGAGTCGCAAAAGCTCGCCCTGCCCGGCAAATTCCGTTTCGCGCCGCCGGGACTCCCCCTCGCTCTGCAGGCTGCGGACAATCGCACCGGAACTGCGTTTCGCGCACAAGCTGATTCGCCGTCCGTCGAAAGCTGAGCGTCAAACCGCCCTGGAACTTCGCTGGGACGGAGAGACGAACACCTCCTCGATGGTCAGTCCGAACAGCTCGGCGATCCGAAAGGCGAGCGGCAGCGACGGGTCGTACCTCCCGGTCTCGATCGCGTTGACGCTTTGGCGCGACACTTCGAGCCGTCGCGCCAGATCGGCCTGGCTCCAATTCCGTTCCGACCGGAGGTTCTTCAACCGGTTTTCGATGAAAAGGCTCCTTTACAGTTCCACTGACTTTGCTGCTGGGCACAGGCCACGATGTCAAGCAAACATTACATTTGACTACTGTTCGCGCGCGGTTGAGGCGCGGGCCCCCCGTCGCTACATGGCGCGCTCAATGACCAAGATGTTCAAGATCGCGCTTCCCGACGGCTCGGTGAAGGACATGCCCGAGGGCTCGACGCCGGCGGACCTTGCCGCCGCGATCGGCCCCGGCCTGGCCAAGGCCGCGCTCGCCGCCAAGATTGACGGCGAGCTTCGCGACCTCACTCGACCGTTCGAGGGCGACGCCCGGCTGGAGCTGGTGACCTCACGCGACGAGAAGGCCGCGCTCGAGCTCGTCCGCCACGACTTCGCGCACATCCTCGCCGAGGCGGTTCAGACGCTCTTCCCCGGAACCCAGATCACCTTCGGCCCGGCGACCGACGACGGCTTCTATTACGACTTCGCGCCTGCGCCCGATCGCGGACCGTTCACCGACGAAGATTTGCCGGCGATCGAGGAGGAGATGCGGCGGATCATCGCCCGCGACGAGCCGCTGGTGCGCGAGGTGTGGAGCCGCGAGCAGGTGCGGGACTTCTTCGAAAGAACCGGCGAGAAATTCAAGGCCGAATGGGTGATGGAGCTACCCGAGGGCGAGCCGATCACCATGTATCGCTCGGGCACGGCCGAGGACAGCTGGATCGACCTGTGCCGCGGACCGCACCTCGCCTCCACGGGAAAGCTCGACCCGCAGGCCTTCAAGCTGACTCGGGTGTCCGGCGCCTATTGGCGCGGCGATCCCAAGAACCCGATGCTGAGCCGGATCTACGGCACCGCCTGGCTCAACAAGAAGCAGCTCGACGAGCATTTGCGGAGGCTCGAGGAAGCGGCCAAGCGCGACCATCGCAAGATCGGCCAGGAGATGGACCTGTTCCACCTCCAGGCCGAGGCGCATGGCAGCATATTCTGGCACCCCAAGGGCTATCTCATCTGGCGCGAGCTGGAAGCCTATATGCGCCGCCGGCTCGACGCGGCCGGCTACGAGGAGGTCAAGACTCCCCAGCTGATGGATGCGCGGCAATGGGAGCGCTCCGGCCACTGGGGCAAATATCGCGAGAACATGTTCGTCGTCCCCGACGAAATTCCGTCGACCGATGACGACGCGCCAATCCTGTCCGCCGATGCCGATTTGATGGCCTTGAAGCCGATGAACTGCCCGGCGCACGTGCTGATCTTCAACCAGGGCATCAAGAGCTATCGCGACCTGCCGATCCGAATGGCCGAGTTCGGCTGCTGCCACAGGAACGAGCCGCACGGCGCGCTGCACGGCATCCTGCGCGTGCGCCAATTCACCCAGGACGATGCGCATATCTTCTGCCGCGAGGACCAGCTGATCGACGAGATCAAGGAGTTCTGCGACCTTCTCGACGTCGTCTATCGCGATCTTGGTTTTGACAATTACGCGATCAAGCTGGCGCTTCGTCCCGATGTTCGTCTCGGCAGCGACGAAGAATGGGACCGGGGCGAACAGATTTTGCGCGACGCGGTCGCGGCGACTGGCCGCAACACGAGCGAATTTGGCTGGGAGGAGCTGCCGGGTGAGGGCGCCTTTTACGCTCCCAAGCTCGAGTTCCACTTGACCGACGCGATCGGCCGAACCTGGCAGGTCGGCACCATCCAGGCCGACACCGTCCTGCCCGAGCGACTCGACGCGACCTACATCGGCGAGGACGGGCAGAAACATCGGCCAGTGATGCTTCACCGGGCGATCCTCGGCACCTTCGAGCGCTTCATCGGCATCCTGATCGAGCACCATGCCGGCAAATTCCCGCTCTGGCTGGCGCCGGTGCAGGCGGTGGTCGCGACCATCGTTTCGGACGCCGACGATTATGCGCTCGAGGTCGCGGCCAGGCTGGCGCAGCGAGGAATCCGAGCCGATACCGATCTCCGGAACGAGAAGATCAACTACAAGGTGCGCGAGCATTCGCTGGCCAAGGTCCCGCTGCTGCTGGTCGTCGGCAAGCGCGAGGCGGAGGAGGGGACGATCGCTCTCCGCCGCCTCGGCTCGGAGGAGAGGCAACTGGCGATGAACGTTGACGAGGCGGTCGCGATGATCGCCGCGGAAGCGATTGCGCCGGACCTTCGATGACGCTGCCGAGCCACATCTAGCGGCAAAAATACGGGGACCGTGGCAGCTGCACTTTTCAACCCGGCCGCAAGCGCTTAACTGCTCGACTGTTTCGTAACAGCTAATCGGAGACCCTCTATACCCCCTCCTCATCCGCGCCGTTCGATGGCGCCGCCGGTCATGACCGGCCCACGCTATAACGAGTTCATCCAGTCCCAGAAGGTCAGGGTGATTGACGAAAATGGCGAGAATTTGGGCGTGATGTATACGCGCGAAGCGATCGAGCAGGCAGCCGAGGTCGGGCTCGATCTCGTCGAGATTTCTCCTAACGCCGATCCGCCCGTCGCCAAGTTCCTCGACATCGGCCGCTACAAATACGAAGCGCAGAAAAAGGCCAACGAGGCGCGCAAGAAACAGAAGACGCAGGAGATCAAGGAGATCAAGATGCGTCCGAACATCGACGACCACGACTATGACGTGAAGATGCGCAAGGTGTTCGAGTTCCTCGAGGAAGGCGACAAGGTCAAGGTGACGATGCGCTTCCGCGGCCGCGAGATGGCGCATGGCGAATTGGGGATGGCGGTATTGCGTCGGGTCCAAGATCAGACCGCCGAGCTTGCCAAGGTCGAGGCGCATCCCCGCATGGAAGGCCGCCAGATGCTGATGGTCCTGGCGCCGAAGTGATGACCTTCGTGGCCGGCGACGCGCGGCCCGCGATCGTGCCGATCGAGACGTAAGGAATCGAGTCGAACAGAGCCGATACGGCTGCTGCTGCCGCGCTCTCGCCGGGCCAAAATCACGCCCGGCGCGCATAGAGTGGGCGGCGGACGGACGTCCGTGCCGCCAAGTCCGGCGAACGGCTGCCTGCCTTGACCTTACGGAATTCGGCCTTCGGTTCGCGTGCCTGTTGCAGTTTTGCAGCAAGTTAACGGCATTGTTGCCGCGCTCCGGGCACCCTTGCTTTTCTTGGCCCAGCAGCTGGATTAGCGTTGCCTGTTCGCAATGCCGCTGCCTTCGCGCAGCACCAGGGGAGGGCATAGAATGCACAAATCCGTTTGGCTGCTTTCCGCAGGCCTGATCGCTCTTTCGGTCCCGGCCCAGGCGCAGGAGACTGACACCGACCAGGGCGCAGCGGTACCCACTCAGGGCGCGACTGCCGAAGCCGCTGCCGTCGCCGAGACGGATATCGAGACGCGGCAGCGCGTCGACACTGGCGACATCGTCGTGACTGCCACTCGCCGCAACGAGGCGCTGTCCGACGTGCCGCTGGCGGTCAGCGCGGTTACGTCCGAATCCCTGGAATATTCCGGAGCGACCGACATTCGCCAGCTCACGCAGCTGGCGCCATCACTGCTGGTGTCCTCGACCTCGTCCGAAGCGGGCGCCGGCGTCGCTCGGATTCGCGGCATCGGTACGGTCGGAGACAATCCGGGGCTCGAGAGCTCGGTCGCCGTCTTCATCGACGGCGTTTATCGCTCCCGCACCGGCGTCGGCCTCACCGAGCTCGGCGCGGTCGACCGCATCGAAGTCCTTCGCGGCCCGCAGGGCACTCTCTTCGGGCGCAACGCTTCGGCCGGCCTGATCTCGGTCATCACTGCACGACCGCGCTTCGAGAACCAGTTTGCCGGGCAGATTGACCTCGGCAATTATGACATGCGTCGCATAGAGGGCAGCGCCACGGGGCCGATCAGCAGCAGCTTCGCAGCCCGCCTGGATGCGGTGTACCTGACCCGCGACGGCTATCTCGAAGACGTCGTCTCCGGCCGTCGGATCAATGACCGCAACCGCTTTTTGGTTCGCGGTCAGGGCCTGTACCAGCCCAGCGACAATCTCTCGGTTCGGTTGATCGCCGACGTGGCGCAGCGGCGTGAGGAATGTTGCGGCGCTCCATACCTCCGGGCACGTGATACGGTTGCCTCGGGCGGCGTAACCGTATCCGCGCCATCGACGATCGCTGCAATCATCCGTGGCCTCGGTGGAATCGTCAGCGATGATACGTTCGCGCGCCAGACTGCCATCACGCCGGGCCGCGATTACAACAGCGACGTCAACGACTGGGGAACCTCCGGAGAAGTTGTCTACGACATGGGGGGCGCGGAGCTGACTTCGATTACGGCATTTCGCCACAACAAATATGTTCGCGGGCAGGACGCCGATTTCAACAACCTCGACATTCTTTATCGCGACGGCGGCGGCGGCGCCTTCAATCGCTTCAACACCCTTACGCAGGAGTTGAGGCTGCAAGGCGAAACCTTCGGCGGCCGCCTCGACTGGCTGGTCGGCGGTTATTATGCGAACGAGCGGCTACGGGTCGTCGACAACCTGGCCTATGGCGCGGACTATTCGCGCTACGGCAACTGCCTTGTCGCCAACAATTTTGCCGGTGCGACCGGTCAGCCGGCTTTGGTCATGCCGAGCAACCCGACCTGCTTCAATCCGGTGGTCGCGGCCGCGATCCTTCCCTTCGTCGGGCCGAACGCTACGGCGCTGTCGGCATTTGCGAGGCTTGGGCCGTTCGCGGGAGCGCCTTTCACCAACAGCGGCTTTACCAACCTCGCGATCGCCTCCGGCGCGGGCGCGCTCACGCTGCAGTCGCAGCTGGATGACGACTGGCGCCAGACCAGCAACAACTGGGCGTTGTTCACGCACAACATTTTCGAAATCGTCCAGGACTTCAAGCTGACGGTTGGCGCGCGCTACACATCGGAACGCAAGCGGCTTCGCGGTGATCTCAGCGACAACAACGCAGCATGCGCATTCTATGCAGCCGCAATCCCCGCTCTTCAAACCATTCCCTGCGTCAGTCCGTCAGTTCCTGGCGGAATGTCGTTGTCGGACAACATGTCCGAGAACAAGCTGTCAGGCACTGTCGTTCTTAGCTACAAGCCGATGCAGGACGTTCTGACCTATGCCGGCTACTCGCGGGGTTACAAGGCCGGAGGGTTCAACCTCGACCGATCGGCGCTGCGCCGAAGCAACGGCAATGGCGCGGTGTGCGTCACCGCGACTCAGGCGGGCTGCGGCGGCATCGCCGCTGACCCTGAGCGCGATCTTCGATTCCGGCCGGAGATCAACGACGCGATCGAGCTTGGCATGAAGTACAACGGGCGGGGCCTCGACGTGAATTTCGCCTTGTTCCACCAGTTATTCCGCGACTTTCAGTTGAATACCTTCAACGGCCTCAACTTCGTCGTCGAGAATATCAACAGTTGCAAAGCCGATCTCGGCGGCGCTGATTCCGACAACAGTGCGACGACCGGCGCTTGCCCTGGCGATACACGCGCCGGCGTTCGCAGCATGGGCGCGGAAATCGAATTCTTCACCCAGCCGTTGCCCAACCTGAGCCTCAACCTTGGCATGGTCTACGTCGATACTCATTACCGGCGTAATCTGGTTGGTGCGGGGGGCAGGCCGCTGACCAACGCGCTATTCCAGCTTCCTGGACGCCGCGTGTCGAACTCGAGCGAGTGGACGACGACGACGTCGGTTGCCTGGACGCCGCCGATTGGTGGCGGCGGCCTTCGCGGCCTGGTTTACTTCGACGCCAGGGTCATGAGTCAGTTCAACACGGGTTCCGACCTCGACATCGAGAAAACGCAGAATAACTTCATGGTCGCCAACGGCCGCATCGGCCTCCACGGACCGGACCGGGCGTGGGGTGTCGAGCTTTGGGGACAGAACCTGTTCAACCGGGACTTCCTTCAGGTCGCGTTCGACGCTCCCATTCAAGGCTCCTGCACGGCCCGCGGCGCGCAGCGCGGCTTCTGCCCGGCGCCGACGCCGTTCCGCGCGACCCAATTGTTCGGCGCCTTCCTTGGCGAGCCTCGCACCTACGGATTGACCCTGCGCGGACGCTTCTAATTCTTGCAAAAGGCGGAAGGCCTCGCGGGAAACCGCGGGGCCTTCCGCTTAAACGTCAGGCCGCTTCCAACCCGGTCTCGCTGCGAGCCGCCAGGAGCAGCGCTTGCCGGACCCTGTCGATGTCATCGGGCGTGAGCTTCCGACCGTCCAAACGGGTCAGATAGAAGACGTCGACGGCGCGCTCCCCATAAGTCGCGATATGCGCCGAGTGGATTTCGTGGCCGCACTCGTGGATGGCCAGCGCGAGTCCGGCGAGCAACGCCGGACGGTCGCGCGCATTGACCTCAACGACGGTCGTTCGGGACGCGGCCCCGTCGGCCACGACCACAGACGGCGCGACCTTGAACGCCGAATGGGCTGGCGACGCTTGAGCCACCGGCAGCGGCGGCAGGTCCGGGTTGCGCAGCGCTGCTTCGACGGATCGCATTAGCCGGTTGCGGCGGCGGCGGTCGGAATAGGGCCGGTTTTGGCCGTCCTGGACGAAGAGATTGTCGAGCGCCATGCCGTCCCGGGTCGTGTGGATTCGCGCGTCGATGATGCTTGCGCCTGCCGCAGCAAGGCCTGCGCAAATCCGGTAGAAAAGACCTTCCCGGTCGGGCGTGAACACGCTGATCCGGGTCGCGCCCTTGTCGATTTCATCTTCGGCGACGATGCTGGGTGCAGGTTCGCCGATCCTCGCTTCGAAGGCGGCGACCTGCCGAGCGTTGGCGACCTGCACCTCGATCGGCTCGGCGAGCCAATAGCTGTCGGGCAGCCGGCGGGCATAAGCGCGAACAGCGCCGCGCCTCCAGTTGAGCGCCGCGGCTAGATCCTCCTGGCGCGCCTTGACCAGTTCGACTCGGCCGCGCTGCTTGTGGCCAAGGCGGAGCCTTTCCTCGGCCGCGTCGAACAAGGTCCGAAGCAACACCCGCTTCCAGTCGTTCCAGGTGCCGGGGCCGACCGCGCGAATGTCGACCACGGTCAGGATCAGGAGCAAGCGAAGCCGCTCCGGGCTTTGCACCTGGCGAACGAAATCCTCGATGGTCTTCGGGTCGGCGAGGTCGCGCTTGAACGCGGTCGCGGACATCAGCAAATGGTGCCGAACCAGCCAGGCGACGGTCTCGGTTTCCGCCGGGTCGAGGCCGAAGCGCGGGCACAGCTTCAGCGCCACCTGCTCGCCAAGCACGCTGTGGTCGCCGCCGCGACCCTTGGCGATGTCGTGCAGCAGGACGGCGACATAGAGCACTCGTCGCGAAGCGATCTGCCGGAACAACGCCGTGGAAAGCGGGTGGTCCTTGGCCAGCTCCCCGCGCTCGATCGCCGCAAGCAGGCCGATGGCGCGGATCGAATGCTCGTCGACCGTATAATGGTGGTACATGTCGAACTGCATCTGGGCGACGACCCGGCCGAAATCCGGAACGAAGCGGCCGAACACCTGCGCTTCGTTCATCCAGCGCAGCACGACGTCGGGCGAGTGGAGGTTGGTCAGCACCTCGAGGAACAGGGCATTGGCGCGGGCATCGCTGCGGACGGCGGCATTGATCAGCTTGGAATCGCGGGTCGCGGCGCGCATCGCGGCCGGGTGGACTTCGAGCCTTTCGCGCGCCGCCAGCGCGAACAGCTCGATCAGCCGCACTGGTTCCTGCTTGAAGAAATCTTCGGCGGGGATCGCCAGCCGGCCACGGTCGAGGACGAAACCATTCAAGCGCTTCGGGCGCCGGCGGATGGTCGGCAGCGCGAAGCGGAAACCTTTTGAACCAAGCTGTTCGTCGAGCTGCGCCAGAAACATTCCGGTGAGATCGCCGACGGCCTTGGCGTTGAGAAAGTAGAACTGCATAAAGCGCTCGACCGCCGATTTCCCCGGCCGATCCGAATAATTCATGACCTCGGCAATGTGGCGCTGGTGGTCGAAGCCGAGTCTTTCCTCGGCCCTTCCGACCGAAAGGTGAAGGTGGCAGCGCACTGCCCACAAGAAACGCTCGGCCCGTTCGAAGCGCCCAAATTCGCGGCGGCTCAGCAGACCCGCTGCGACGAGGTCGGCGGGCCGTTCAACACCATGGACATATTTGCCGATCCAATAGAGCGTGTGGAGGTCGCGAAGCCCGCCCTTGCCGTCCTTGACGTTGGGCTCGACCACATAGCGGCTGTCGCCCATCCGCAAGTGGCGCTGGTCGCGCTCGGCAAGCTTGGCGGCGACATATTCGGCGGCGGAGCCGGCGACGATCTCCGAGCGGAAGCGGGCGGCGGCTAAGTCGAACAATTTCTCGTTGCCCCAGAGCGGCCGCGCCTCGAGGAATGCGGTGCGGATGGTCGTGTCCTGCTTGGTCAGCGCAATCAGCTCGTCGATGGAACGCAGCGAATGGCCGATCTTGATCTTCAGGTCCCACAGCAAATGGAGGATCGCCTCCGCCGCTTCACCCGCGGCCGCCGACGGCCGCTTGGCCGTCAGGAACATGAGGTCGAGATCGCTGAAGGGCGCCATCTCGCCGCGACCGGTGCCACCGAGCCCGACCACCGCCATTGCCTGGCCAGGGTCGGCCATGCGCTCCAGAACGAAATCGTGAGCGAGCCGCACCAGCTGGTCATGGAGGAATGCGGTCGCACGCGCCGTCGCACGGCCCCGATGCGGTTCCGCCGCCAGCCTGTTGGCGATCTCGGCGCGGCCTTGCTCCAGCGCCTCGGCGAGCACTTCCGCGGCTTCTGCTCTCGACTTGCGCCCGCTGAGTTCACGAAGCCGGTCGGCGAGCGCTCGGCGATCGATGATGCCGCGGCGGTCGCTGACGGCTTCGTAGATCATGGTGCGCGCTCGGCGGCGATGCGCTTGAGCCGGTAGAGCGCCTCGAGCGCTTCGCGTGGCGTCAAGTGGTCGGGCTCGATCGGCCCAAGCGCTTCCGACAGCGGATCGGCCGCCGCCTCGGGCGGAACGCTGGCGGCGAACAGCGGCAGGTCATCGAGTCCGGCGGCGATCCCGCCACTGGCGTCGCGCCCCGCCTCGAGCTTGGCGAGCACCGCCTTCGCGCGGGCGACGACGACCGGCGGCAATCCGGCGAGCTTGGCGACGGCGATTCCGTAGCTTCGGTCGGCGGCGCCGTCGGCGACTTCGTGGAGAAGCACGAGGTCGCCCTTCCACTCGCGCGCCCGGACATGGTGCAGCGACAGTGAATCGAGCCGCCCCGCAAGCCGTGTCAGCTCGTGGTAATGGGTCGCGAACAAGGTCCGGCACCGAAGCTCGTCGTGCATCGCTTCGACTACCGCCCAGGCGATAGCGAGACCGTCATAGGTCGACGTGCCGCGGCCGATCTCGTCGAGAATGACGAGGCTATGCGGCGTCGCCTGGGCGAGGATGGCTGCGGTCTCGACCATCTCGACCATGAAGGTCGAGCGGCCGCGGGCAAGATTGTCGGAAGCGCCGACTCGGCTGAACAGCCGGTCGACCAGCCCGACCTTCGCACTTGCCGCCGGGACGAAGCTGCCCGACTGCGCCAGCACGGTGGCCAGCGCCGCCTGGCGAAGGAACGTCGACTTGCCGCCCATGTTTGGGCCGGTGATCAGCCACAGCCGGTCCTGCGGCCCGAGCGAGAGGTCGTTGGCGACGAACCGCTCGCCGGCCTGCGCAAGCGCGCTTTCGACCACCGGGTGGCGCCCGGCGGCGATGTCGAGGCAGGCCTCGTCGGTCAGCACCGGCCGGCACCAACCGCCCTCGGCAGCGCGTTCGGCGTGCGAGGCGGCGACGTCGATGCGGGCGATCGCGTCCGCCGTCGCAGTGATTCGCGGCGCTCCGGACACCGCCAGCGCCGTCAGCTCCTCGCCGTGCGCGGCTTCGGCCGCCAGAGCGCGAGCGCCGGCCTCGACCACTCGGCTCGCTTCCTCGTGAAGCTCGGGCGAATTGAATCGGACCACTCCCGCGAGAGTCTGACGGTGGGTAAAGCCACTGTCCGGCCTCATCAATTTGTCGGCATGCCTCGCCGACACTTCGACATGATAGCCGAGCACGGCGTTGTGGCGGATCTTCAGCGCCGTGATTCCGGTTGCGTCGCGATACCGCGCTTCGAGGCTAGCAATCGCCTTGCGCCCGTCGGAGGCGGCGGAGCGCAGCGAGTCGAGCTCGGGATCGTAGCCCTCGGCGATATAGCCGCCCTTCGAACAATCGATCGGCGGCGAGTGTACGAGCGCCCGCGACAGCGTCTCGACCAGCGGCTCATGTCCGGCGAGGCGCGCTAGCAGCATCTCGGCCAATGGCGGGCGATCGGGCTCGGCCTCGATGTCGGCCTTGAGCTCGGCGGCTGCGGCAAGCCCGTCGCGGAGCAGCGCGAGGTCGCGCGGGCTGCCGCGCCCGGCCGTCAGTCGCGCGAGCGCCCTCGCGAAATCCGGCATCGCCTTGAGCGACGCGCGGATCCGCTGCCGCCGAAGCGCATCCTCATGAAGCCAGGCGACCAGCGCCAGCCTGGCTTCGATCACGGCGCGATCGGTCAAAGGCGCGGAAATGTCCTCGGCAAGCAGGCGCCGTCCCGCCGCCGTCTGGCAGCGGTCGATCTCGCCGAGCAGACTGCCCTGGATCGTGCCCGCGACGGAGCGGGTGAGCTCGAGGCTGTCGCGGCTCGCGGCGTCGATCGCCATGTGCGCGCTGCGTGCGAGCCGCCGGGGGGCGTCGAGCAGCACCGCGGCGCCTTTCTGGGTGGCGTCGAGATAGGCGAGCAGGCCGCCGGCCGCGGCCAGCTCCGCCCGCGACGGCGTCCCTAGCCCGTCGAGAGTGGCGAGGCCGAAGCGCGCCTTGAGCGCGCGCTCGCCGGCGAGGCTGTCGAACCCGCCCTTGCCCGGCGCGGTGCGAATTCCCGGCACCTGCGCGTCGGCGATGGTTTCGGCGGGCGACAGCCGTGCCAGCTCGGCGGAGACGTCGCCCGGTCCACAGGCGGTCAGCTCAAACCGCCCGGTCGAGATATCGGCAGCGGCAATCGCCCAATCATCGCCCGCCCGGCCAATCGCCGCCAGCCAGTTCGCGGCGGCCGATTCCAGCAAGGCGTCCTCGGTTAGCGTGCCCGGCGTCACCAGCCGGACGATCGCCCGGTCGACCAGCGCCTTCGACCCCCGCGCCTTGCGGGCCTCGGCCGGGCTTTCAATCTGCTCGGCAACGGCGACTCGGTGGCCGGCGCGGATCAGCCGGGCAAGGTAGGATTCGGCGGCATGGACCGGCACTCCGCACATCGGCACCGGCTCGCCGGCAGCTTCGCCGCGCTTTGTCAGTGCGATGTCGAGGCAGGCGGCGGCGACCCGGGCGTCATCGAAGAACAATTCGAAAAAGTCGCCCATCCGGTAGAATAATAAAGCGTCGCCGGCCTCGTCCTTGAGGCGGCGGTATTGCGCCATCATCGGGGTCGGTGCATCGGCGCGAGCCATCGTTCCGTGGTAGCCGCTCGCGCCGTTCCGAGCGACTCTGGAATGGCCATGCGTGACTCTTTTCGCCGCTCTCCGTAAGGGCGTCGGCCATGTCCGAAGCCAATGTCAAATTCTCCGAAGCCGAGGCGATCGACTTCCACTCGCGCGGTCGCCCGGGGAAAATCGAGATTATCGCCTCCAAGCCGATGGCGACGCAGCGCGATTTGGCGCTCGCTTACTCGCCCGGTGTCGCGGTGCCGGTTCGGGCGATCGCCGACGAGCCGGGCCGGGCCTACGAGCTCACCGCCAAGGGCAATCTTGTCGCGGTCATTTCCAACGGCACGGCGATCCTCGGCCTCGGCAATCTCGGAGCGCTCGCTTCCAAGCCGGTGATGGAAGGCAAGGCGGTGCTGTTCAAGCGCTTCGCCGACGTCGATTCCATCGACATCGAGGTCGCGACCGAGGATTGCGACAAGTTCGTCGAGGCCGTGGCTCTGCTCGAGCCGAGCTTCGGCGGAATCAATCTCGAGGACATTGCCGCGCCGGACTGCTTCCAGATCGAGCAGGCCCTCAAGGAGCGGATGAACATTCCGGTGTTTCACGACGACCAGCACGGGACTGCAATCATCACCGCGGCCGGGCTGATCAACGCTTGCTATCTGACCGGCCGCAAGCTTCCCGACATCAGGGTGGTCGTCAACGGGGCGGGCGCCGCGGCCATCGCCTGCACCGAGCTGATCAAGGCGATGGGCGTTCGCGGCGACAATGTCATCATGTGCGATCGCAAAGGCGTGATCCATAAGGGCCGGACGGACCTCGACCAGTGGAAGTCCGCGCATGCCGTGGAAACAGATTCGCGCACTCTAGCCGACGCGCTGGTCGGCCCCGACGTGTTCCTCGGCCTTTCGGTCGGCGGCGCGCTCAAGCCGGAGATGGTGCTCGACATGGCGCCGCAGCCGATCATCTTCGCCATGGCCAATCCCGACCCGGAGATCACTCCGCCCGATGCGCGGGCTGCGCGGCCCGACGCGATCATCGCCACCGGGCGCTCCGACTATCCGAACCAGGTCAACAACGTCCTCGGGTTTCCCTTCATCTTCCGGGGGGCGCTCGATGTCCGTGCGACAGCGATCAACGATGAGATGAAGATCGCTGCTGCCGATGCCCTTGCGGAACTCGCTCGCGAGCCGGTGCCGGAGGAAGTCGCCGCGGCCTATGGCGGGGTCACCCACAGCTTCGGACGCGACTACATCATCCCGGCGCCATTCGACCCGCGGCTTATGGAAGTCGTCGCCTCGAGGGTGGCGGAGGCGGCGATGCGCAGCGGAGTCGCTCAGAAGCCGATCGAGGATCTCGACTCCTATCGGCAGCAGCTGCGCGCCCGGCTCAACCCCACCGTCGCCGTGCTCAGCCTCGCCTACGAAGCGGCGAAGTCCAGCCCCAAGCGAGTGTTGTTCGCCGAGGGCGAGGAGCGCAACGTGCTGAGCGCCGCGATTGCCTTCAAGGAGGCAGGCTACGGCACTCCGGTGCTGGTCGGCCGCGAGGAGGTTTACGATCGTCTCAAGGAGTTGGGCGTCGAGAGGCCCCAAGACTATGAAGTGCTCAACAGCCGCAATTCGCCTTTGGTCGGGCGGGCTGTCGAATATATCTACAAGAAGCACCAGCGGCACGGCCTGCTTCGCCGCGAAATCGAGCGGCTGGTCAACCAGGACCGCAATTACTTCACTGCCGCGATGCTCGCGCTTGGCGAAGCCGACGCCATGATCACCGGCACCACCCGGCCATTCAGCCAGTCGCTGAAGCAGGTGCGGATGGTGATCGAGGACGAGGAGGGAGCAACTCCGTTCGGAATAAACATCGTCGTCGGACGTCACCACACTGTGCTGATCGCCGACACCGCGGTCACGGAGCGGCCCGACTCGCAGCAGCTGGCAGCGATCGCTCTGCGTTCCTCGGCCTTTGCTCGCCGAATGGGCATCGAACCGCGGGTCGCCTTCATTTCCTACACGACCTTCGGCAACCCACCGGGTACCCACATCGACGAGATCCGCGGCGCGGTGAAGATGCTCGACGGAATTCATTGCGACTTCGAATATGAAGGCGAGATGGGCCCGGACGTGGCGCTCAACTACGACATGCAGCAGCGCCATTATCCGTTCAGCCGCCTGTCCGGCCCGGCCAATGTGCTGGTGATGCCCGGCCTGCAGTCGGCGAACCTGTCGGCCAAGCTCTTGAGGGAACTCGGCGGGGAGAGCGTCCTCGGCCCCTATATCCTCGGCCTCGAGCTCCCAGTTCAGATCGCGCCGATGACCGCCAGCGCGTCCGACCTCGTCACCCTGGCGGTGCTCGCCGCGGGAAGCGCAAAGGAGCGGCGCGCGACGGCCTAGATCCGCTCGACGCTGGAGATCGGCTCGGCCTCGCGAAGCGCCGCGATGATCGCGTGCAGATGGGCGAGGTCGTGCACTTCGACGTCGAGATGGAAAGTCTGGAAGCTGCCGTCGCGGTGAACCAGCTGAAGATTGATGATGTTGGCATGCTTGCCGCCGAGGATTCCCGACATCGCCCCGAGCGCGCCCGGGATGTCGCGCAGGATGACGCTGAGGCGGGCAGCGCCGCCTTCCGATCCCTCGCCCCACGACAGGTCGAGCCAGTCGGCATCGACTCCGGAAGCGAGGCTGTCGCAGCCAATGACATGGACCTCGATCTCCTCGTCTTCGCGCCGCAAGCCGACGATGCGGTCGCCGGGAATCGGGTGGCAGCATTGAGCGAGGTGGTAGGCGACGCCCGCGGTCAGGCCCTTGATCGAGATTGCCGTCCGCTGCCCGACCGGACGGGGAGCGACGTCGCCTCCAGCGGAGCCCGGCATCAGCGCCTCCATCAGCTCCTCGTCGCGGACGCGCTTGCGGGCAATGGCGATCATCAGCGCGTCCTCGTCCTCCATCTTGAGGCGCTTGAGCGCATTCTTGAGAGCATTCTTATCGAGCAGCGCCGGCAGGCGCTCGACGATCTCCTCGTAGATCTTGCGGCCAAGCTCTATGGTCTCGTCGCGCTCCTTATGACGGACAAATCGGCGCACCGCTGCGCGCGCCTTGCCGGTGACGACGAAGCGCAGCCACGCCGGCTGGGGGTGCTGGGCTTCCGACGCGAGGATTTCCACCTGGTCGCCATTCTCGAGCATGGTCCTTAGCGGTACCACCCGGCCGTTGACCTTCGCCCCGACCGTCCGGTCGCCAAGGTCAGTGTGAACCGCATAGGCGAAATCGACCGGGGTGGCGCCTCTGGGCAGCTGGATCAGTTCGCCCTTGGGAGTGAAAGCGAAAATACGGTCCTGGTACATGGCGAGCCGGGTATGCTCGAGAAGCTCCTCGGGGCTTGCCGCATGCTCGAGGATTTCGACGAGCTCGTCGATCCACGGAACCCGCATGTCGTCCGCCGGCCGGCCTTCCTTGTATGCCCAGTGGGCCGCAAGCCCGCGCTCCGCCTGCTCGTGCATCGCCTGGGTACGGATCTGCACCTCGATACGCATCTTGGCATCGTGAATGACCGAGGTGTGGAGGCTTCGATAGCCGTTGCGTTTGGGCGTCGAGATGTAATCCTTGAATCGGCCGGGAACCATCGGCCAGCGCTGATGAATCAGGCCGAGTGCGCGATAACAATCCGCAGGCTCCCCGACGATCACCCGGAATGCCATCACGTCGGACAATTGCTCGAAGCTGATGTGTCGCTCGGCCATTTTCTTCCAGATTGAAAACGGGTGCTTCTCGCGACCGGTGACCTCGGCTTCGAGACCGTTGTCTGCAAGATGTAGCTGCAGACCGAGGCCGATCCGGTTGACGAGGTCGCCGCCGGCGTCATGGAGCTGCTTCAACCGGCGGGTGATGGATGCATAGGCGTCGGGCTCGAGTTCCCTGAACGCCAGAGTCTGCATCTCGTTCATCATCTCGTACATGCCGATGCGCTCGGCTAGCGGGGCGTAGATATCCATCGTCTCGCGCGCGATCCGACGCCGTTTCTCTTCCGACGAGATGTAATGGAGCGTGCGCATGTTGTGCAGCCGGTCGGCCAGCTTGACCAGAAGCACCCTGATGTCGCCGCTCAGCGCGAGCAGGAACTTGCGCAAATTCTCGGCGGCCCGCTCGTTTTCCGACTGCGCCTCGATCTTGCTGAGCTTGGTGACTCCGTCGACCAGCCGGGCGACGCTGGCGCCGAACAGTTTCTCGATCTCGTCCGGAGTGGCGACCGTGTCCTCGATCGTGTCGTGGAGGATTGCGGTGACAATCGTCTCATCGTCGAGCTTGAGGTCGGTGAGGATGCCGGCGACTTCGATCGGATGGCTGAAATAGGGATCGCCGGAAGCGCGCATCTGCGCGCCGTGCGCCTTCATCGAGAAGACGTAGGCGCGGTTGATCAGCCCCTCGTCCGCGTCCGGATCATAGGAGCGAACCTTCTCGACTAGCTCATATTGCCTCAGCACGCCCCTAAGATGGGGGGAGGCGACGCTCTTGTGCAAGCGCGAATAACGGGGCCGCCCCCCTGGGGAGTCGGCGGCGGGGGCGGCCCCCGCCGGAACCTATCGGCTCTCGGCGACGGTCCGGTCGCCAGATTCCTTGGCCGCGGCGTTGCAGCGCTCGAGTTCGGCCGGTCCGAATGCCCGGCCATTGGCGACGAAGTTTTCGAGCCGGCCGGCGCGCTTGGCGAGGCCCTGGCACAGGACGATGGGACGACTTTCCTCGGTCGCGCCCTGACAGGCTGCCGGGCCGCAAGTCCAGACGACATCGCGGGCGATGATCCGGCCCTCAGCCGGATTGGCCGGCGTGGCCGAATAGCTGCCGGCCAAGGCCGGCGTCGCGAACAGGGCGGCGGCGGCAATGGCGAGTAGCGAGCGGTTCATGGCGGTCCCCTATTTCCAGTTGCTAACTGCAACCGAATACGCAATACAGTTTCAATTCGCAACTATTTTTTTTTGAGGAAACATGCTTTGTTCGGTGCAAGGGGAAGACACGCATGCCGCCTGATCAGGCTGATATCGAAGCATTCCGCGACGCAGCGCTGCAATGCCCGCTGCCGCAGGCGGTCGAGCTGATTGGCGAAAAATGGGCCTTTCTCATCCTTCGCGGCGCATTCAACGGCCTGAAGCATTTCGAGGAATTCCAGGCCGGGCTAGGAATCGCCCGCAATATCTTGTCCGACCGGCTCGCCAAGCTCGTGGCCGGTGGAATCCTGCAACGCACGCCCGACCCCTCGGACCGGCGCAAGGTAGTCTACCAGCTCACCGAGAAGGGTGAAGGGCTGCTTCCCGCGGTGGTCGCGCTGCGACAGTGGGGCGAGGAATGGGGCCATGGCCCGGCATCGATCGTCCTGGCCGACGCACGCGACGGCCGGCCGATCCGCAAGATCTGCATCCGATCCGAGGACGGCCGTGAGCTGGGGCTCCACGATCTGATCTGGGTCAGCCGCGAAGGCGGCGAAAAGGTCTCGATGCGCCGATCGGTGGCCGACAAGGCCGCCTGAACGGCGCTATTCGTAGTCGCCGCCGGACGGGGACGGACGCGGTGGCGCCGCCGCGGTCAGCCGAAGCGCCTCGGCCGACTCGCTGAGCGACGCGAGTTCGTCGGTTTCATCTTCCTCGTCGATCCGCACCTTCTGCAGGTTGGTGATGATCGCTTCCTGCAGGTCTTTCGGCTTGACGGTTTCTTCGGCGATCTCGCGAAGTGCAACGACCGGGTTTTTGTCGCGATCACGGTCGATGGTGAGGTCGGCTCCGCCGGAGATCTGGCGAGCGCGCTGCGCCGCGGACAGGACGAGGTCGAACCTGTTCGGGATCTTGTCTACGCAATCTTCAACCGTAACGCGCGCCATTGGTCGCTCCGAAAGCCAAATATGGGGAGGAAGGAAGGCCGCGCCAATAGCTTGCGGCTCCGGCGAAAGTCAAGGAAAGCGGGCCTATGGCCGATGAGTCCGCGCCGCAGCCGCCCCAGCTCTCCGAGCCCATTCGGGCGACGGTCGCGGGGTGTCGGCTAACTATCCTTGCCACCGGCGAGGACAGGATGCGCGCGTTGATTGATCTGATCGAGGGCGCGCGCTCGAGCCTGCGAGTGCTGTTCTACATGTTCAACAGCGATTCCAGCGGCATTCGCGTCCGCGACGCGCTGGTCGCCGCCGTCCGGCGCGGGGTCGGCGTCAAGCTACTTCTCGACGGCTACGGCTGTTCGACCGCGGATTCCGATTTCTTCGCCGGCATCGATGACGAAGGCGGCAATGTCTGCCTGTTCCACCCGAGCTACGGTCGGCGCTATTTGCTTCGCAATCACCAGAAGCTGGTGATCGCCGACGAAGAGAAAGCGATTATCGGCGGAGCCAATATCGAGGACAGCTACCTGGTCGACACGGGTCCGCGCTACTGGCGCGACCTGTGGCTGGTGGTCGAAGGTCCCGCCGTCGCGCATCCCGCCGGATATTTCGACGAACTCTATCGCTGGACGACCAGTCCGCGGGCGAGGCTTCGCGACCTTCGCCGGCTGGTTTACCGCCACAGCCAGTCGACCGGCGCGCTGCAGTGGAAGTTCAGCGGCCCCCTCAGCCGGCGCAACCCGTGGCCGGCGGCGCTCGCCCGAGACATCAGCGCTGCGTGCCGGCTCGACGTGATCGCGGCCTATTTCGCGCCGCCGCGATCGATGCTCCGGAGGCTGGCCCGGCTCGCAATGCGCGGCAGCGTCCGCATCATCACCGCCGCCAAGTCCGACAATAATGCGACCATCGCCGCCGCCCGCCACACCTACAGCCGGCTGCTCCGCCGCGGCGTCGAGATGTACGAATATCGGCCGACCCGGCTGCACACCAAGCTGATCATCGTCGACGATGCCGTCTATATCGGCTCGGCCAATTTCGACTTCCGGAGCATCTACCTCAATCTGGAGATCATGCTGCGGGTCGAGGATCGAAATTTCGCCAATCTCATGCGCAGCTACTTCGAGGGCGAAGTCGCGGAAAGCGAGCGGATTACGCCGCAGCTCCATCGCCAGCGCGCCAACCCGTGGCGCCGGTTCAAGTGGACGGTTTCGCACTGGCTGGTGACGTCGATGGACTATACCGTCACCCGTCGCCTGAATTTCCGGGTGGAGCGCTAGTCCCCGGATTCGTCCATCGGCTCGCGCCACGCCCAGAACAGGGTCGCGGGCGGCACGTTGACCCATTCGAAGCCGCGCTCGATCCGCTCGAAAAACGGCTTGATGAAATCGAGCACCTTGGGGCTGAACTGATAGACGAGGAACGCGCCGCCGGGGCGAATGACCTTTGCGGTCGCTTCGCCGATCGCTTCGCCGATCCCGGGCGGCAAGGTCGAGAACGGAATGCCGGAGAGCACATAATCGGCCCGATCGAAGCCACGCTCGGCGAGGATCGTCTCGACGTCGGCGGCCGATCCAGTCACCGCCACTAGGCGTGGATCGTCGATCGACTCCTTGAGGTAGCGAGTGAAGTCGGGGTTGGTGTCGATCGTCAGTAGAATCGCGTCCGGCCCGAGCTTTTCCAGGACCGGCCGGGTGAAAGTTCCGACCCCGGGCCCGTATTCCAGGAACAGCCGGGCGTTCTCCCAGTCGACCGGCGACAGCATCCGCTCGATCAGCACCCGGCTCGACGGAATGATCGAGCCGACCATCACCGGATGCTTGAGGAAGCCGCGGAGGAACTGCCAGCGCGGGCTCGCGGCGCGATGCGCAACTCGGCGAACGAAGCGGCGCGGGCCTTTCAGGGTTCTGGCAGTCGAAGTCGGCATCAGCTCTTCCGCTAGCTCGGGGAATTCGTTTTCCGGGAGGGCGAACTGGCAAATGCGGTGCCGCTTGGCAAGTTCCGCCGCGTCGCAGGCCGGGCGGCGGGTGCTTTCGCAGCGGCGGCGGCCCGACTAAGGCCGCGCCGTGGCGCCGCGCTCCTCACCCAAACGAATTGCAGCGACGGCGCTGACGACTCCTCATTTCCTGCTGCTCTACGCCGCAATGCTGGTTGCCGCCGCCGGAAACACGGCGCTCCAGGCGGTGATGCCGGCCATCGGCCGCGAGATCGGAATCGCCGATTTCTGGGTTGCGATTGCCTACACCTGGTCGGCGGTGCTGTGGGTCCTGCTGGCGCCTTACTGGGCGGAGAAGAGCGACCGCCATGGCCGCAAGGCGCTCACCCTCCTCGGCCTCGCCGGCTTCATCGTCTCGACTCTGCTGTGCGGGCTGATCCTGCTGGCGGGTCTGGAAGGGGCGATAGGCGGCGGCCTGACGTTCCTTTTGTTCGCTTTTGCCCGGGCGATCTACGGCTTCCTCGGTTGCGCGACTCCGTCTGCGACCCAAGCCTATCTCGCCTCTCGGACCCGGCGCAGCGGCCGGGTTGCGGCGCTGTCGGCGCTTGCTTCTTCCTTCGGCCTCGGCACGATAATCGGTCCGGCTCTCGCGCCGCTGTTCGTGCTTCCCCTGATCGGCCTGGCCGGGCCGCTGTTCGCCTTCGCCGCGATTGCCATCGCCGTCTTCGCGGCGATCCTCGCGTGGCTTCCCAACGATCGCTTCGCCCGCCGGGCGGGACGCGGCGCGGCGATGAGCTATCCCTCGCTGGCAACTCCGCCGACCGGCGCCAGCGTCGTCGCCGCGACCTCGCCGAGGCGCCCTCGCCTCAAGTGGAATGACCCGCGAATCCGCTCCTGGATCCTCGCCGGAGTCGCGGCCGGCCATGCCCAGGCGGCGATCCTCACCTGCATCGGCTTTTTCGTCATCGACCGGCTGGCGCTTGCCCCGAACGGAGCCGAGGAATCGATCGCCATCGTCATGATGGCCGGCGCCGCCGCGACTCTGGCTGCGCAATGGGGACTGATTCCGCGGATCGACGCGGCGCCGCGGGCATTGATCGTGTGGGGCGCGGTGATCGCCGCGGCTGGCCTGATCGGCATCATCTTCGCCGAAAATCTCTACGGCATCACCCTTGGCTTCGCGGTTGCGTCGGTCGGCTTCGGGCTCACTCGCCCCGGCTTCACGGGCGGCGCTTCGCTCGCCGTCCCGCTCTCCGACCAGGGCAGCGTTGCCGGCGTGATCACCGCCGCCAACGGCATCAGCTTTGTCGCCGCGCCGGCCCTTGGAATGGCGCTCTACGGCCTTGACCCGGACATTCCGTTCGCCCTGTCGGCTTTGCTTCTTGCCATCCTCGCGCTGTGGGCGCGGCGCCGGCTCGACGGCTAGGCGTCGCCCTTGCCGCCGCGCGAGCGCAGCGTCCCGGGAAGAACGAATCCGATGCCGCCGCTCGGCCGCACCGCGTCGCTCTTCAGAGTCTGCTGAATGCGCGAATATTCCTCCTCCATCTCCGGAGTCACCGAGGCGCGGGTTTCCTTGAGCGCCGACTCGAAATCGGCCGCAGTCACCTCACTCTCCTCGAGGCCCCGGCGAAGCGCGGTCATCCCGGCGCGGCGCACCAGATCCTCGAGGTCGGCGCCGGTGAACCGGTCGGTGCGTTCGGCCAGCGACTGCAGGTCGATGTCACTGGCGAGCGGCATATTCCGGGTGTGGATCGCGAGGATTCGCTCCCGTCCTGCCGTGTCGGGCGTGCCGACGTAAATCAACTCGTCGAGCCGGCCCGGCCGCAGCAGCGCCGGATCGATCAATGTCGGCCGGTTGGTGGCGCCGATGACGACGACATTGTTGAGCTCTTCTAGCCCATCCATCTCGGCGAGGATGGTGTTGACGACGCGCTCGGTGACCTGCGGCTCGCCAAGACCGCCGCCGCGGGCGGGGACGAGGCTGTCGAGCTCGTCGATGAAGATGATGGTCGGAGCCACCTGCCGCGCCCGGGCGAACAGCCGGGCGAGCTGCTGCTCGCTCTCGCCATACCATTTCGACAGCAGGTCGGACGATTTGGTGGCGATGAAGTTCGCCTGGCTTTCTCGCGCCGCAGCCTTGGCGAGCAGGGTCTTGCCGGTACCGGGCGGGCCGTAGAGCAGGAAACCCTTGGCTGGGCGAATGCCGAGCCGGCGGAAGGCGTCGGGATGCTTCAATGGCAGCTCCACGCCCTCACGAAGCTTGTCACGCGCCTCGTCGAGTCCGCCGATATCCTCCCAGCCGGTGTTCGGCGTTTCGACCATCACCTCGCGCATCGCCGAGGGCTGTACGCGCTTCAGCGCATTGTCGAAGTCGGCCAGCTCGACCGACAGCGCGTCGAGGATTTCGGTCGGGATCGTGTCTTCGCCCAAATTGATTCGCGGCATGATCCGGCGCACTGCCTCCAACGCTGCTTCGCGCGTCAAGGCGGCAATGTCGGCGCCGACGAAACCGTAGGTGCGGCGGGCCAATTCGTCGAGGTCGACTCCAGGAGCGAGCGGCATGCCGCGCGTGTGGATGCCGAGGATTTCTCGCCGGCCCGGCTCGTCGGGAACGCCCACCACGATTTCGCGGTCGAACCGGCCTGGGCGGCGCAGCGCCTCGTCGAGCGCCTCCGGACGGTTGGTGGCGGCGATCACCACCAGATTCTGGCGCGGCTCGATCCCGTCCATCAGGCTCAACAGCTGTGCGACCAGGCGTTTCTCGGCCTCGCCGGTGACCTGGCCGCGCTTGGGCGCGATCGAATCGATCTCGTCGATGAAGATGATCGACGGCGCCGCCGCGCTCGCCTGCTCGAACAGCTCGCGCAGCCGTTTCTCGCTCTCGCCGTAAGCCGAGCCCATGATTTCCGGCCCAGCGATGTGGAAAAAGCGCGCGTCGCTCTCGTTGGCCACCGCGCGCGCGAGGCGCGTCTTGCCTGTCCCCGGCGGCCCGTGCAGCAGGACTCCCTTGGGCGGGTCGACTCCCAGTCGCTGGAACAGCTCGGGATGGCGAAGCGGCAGCTCGACCATCTCGCGCAAAGCGTCGATGGCTCCCTTCATCCCCCCGAGATCGTCATAAGTGACGTCGGCGCGGCGCTCGCCGTCCTTTTCGCGATATTCGGGGAGCAGTTCGACTTGCGTCTTGGCGTCGATGTGGACGATCCCCTTGGGCAGGGTCGTCACCACCGACAGCCGGACCTCCTGCAGCGCGAACGCCGGCGCGTTGAGGAGCTGGCGGACATGGTCCGGGATATCGGCGTTGACTCGTTGGTGCCCGGCGGTGGCGACGACGTCGCCTTCGGAAATCGGCCGGCCGGCGAAGCTGCGCTTCAGGGCTTCGGCCGATCCCTGCAATCGGACATTGTTCTGCGCCGGCGCGAAGACCACGCGGGTCGCGACCTTCGACGTGGTTTTGCGGATGTCGACGAAATCGCCCGATCCGACGCGGGCGTTCGAGCGCTGCAATCCGTCGAGCCGAACGATGTCGAGCCCCTCGTCCTCGCCATAACGGTGCAGCGCGACCGCCGCGGTCGAGCGCTTGCCGATGATCTCGATGACGTCGCCTTCGCCGATCCCGAGCGCCTGCATCAGCTTGAGCGGCAGCCGGGCAACGCCGCGGCCGCTGTCGGCGGGCGGCAGGTTGGCGACCTGGACTCGGCGTATCCCAGGTCGCTCCAGGGTATCGGTTTCGGCCATTTGCCCTCTCTCGCTCCAGTCGCGCCCGTGCCTGTTACCTAACCGCTTTGCGCATCCTTCGGTTCACCAATGTGGGACGACGCAGGGGCGATAAAAGATCCATTGTCAGTTGATCGCAGCGACCAGCCGCCGAACCAGCGCACGCGGCGTGAGCTTGACGAAGGCGGTCCCGGTTTTGTTGAAAAGGCCGGGAATGACGACGGCGCGATTGGCCTCGAGGCCATCCAGCCCGGCCCTGACCACCGGCTCGGGCTCCATCGACATACGCTTCAGGGCGCTTCGCTCCCCGAAGCCGGCAACCTTGCCGAACTCCGTCCTGGTGGGACCCGGACAAAGCGCGCTCACCCTTATTCCGTGCGGTTTCAACTCCTCGTGGAGCGCTTCGGTGAACGACAGCACATAGGCCTTCGTCGCAAAATAGACCGCGATCCCGGGCCCTGGCTGAAAGGCTGCGGTCGATGCAACGTTGAGGATGCCGCCGCCGCGACGCGCGATCATCGCCGGAGCGACTCCGCGGCACAGGTCGGTCAGAGCGCCGACATTGAGGTCGATCATCGCCCGCTGCCGCGCCGGGTCGAGCTCGGCAAAGCGGCCGCTCAGGCCGAACCCGGCGTTGTTGACCAGGATTTCGACTTGCTCCCCGGAGTCCTCGATGTCGCGCAAAAGCCGTTGAGCGGCGCCAGCTTCGCCGAGATCGATCGTGACCGCCCGGGCATTGCCGAGCTCGGCAACCAGCGAGTCGAGCCGCTCCTTCCGCCTCGCCGCGAGCACCAGCTGGTGGCCGCGCTTCGCCAATTGCCTGGCGAACTCGACGCCAAGCCCGGCCGACGCGCCGGTAACCAGGGCGACTGGTCGCGCCACCCAGCTCAGTCGCTCGACGCCGGGCCGATGCTTGCCTTGACGATCTTTCCCGGATTGCTCGGCGGCTCGCCGACGGGAAGCGCATCGACATGCTCCATCCCGCTCTCGACCTCGCCCCAAACGGTATACTGGCGATCCAGGAAGGTCGCGTCGTCGGTGCAGATGAAGAATTGGCTGTTGGCGCTGTCCGGATCGGGCGTGCGCGCCATCGACACCGCGCCGCGGACATGCGGCTCGTCCGAGAATTCCGCCTTGAGGTCGGGAAGGTCTGATCCCCCGCGGCCGGTTCCGCTGGGATCGCCGCCCTGGGCCATGAAGCCCGGGATTACCCGGTGGAACACCACGCCGTCGTAAAAGCCGCTCTCGACCAGGGTGCGGATCCGCTCGACGTGGCCCGGTGCCAGATCCTCGCGCAGCTTGATGACGACGTCGCCGCCGGTGGACAGGGACAGGGTCAGGCGGTCGTCGGCCATGGCGGCAAGGCTCCGTTGATTGGTGAAACTCGCCCGCCATTTAGGCAACCGCGCCCGCTTGCGCCAGAGCGGCCTCGCCAATAGGGATGGCCCGATTTTTCGGTTTCGGGGGATTTGAGATGAGCGAGAGCGAGCCGATCGCCGACGCCCCCGAGGCTGAAGCCGATACGGTGATGGACGAAGAGGACCGCCTTCGGCCGCAATTCGTCGAGCGAGTGCTCGACGCGGTCGCCGCCGGTGACGATGAAACCGCCCGCGAGCTGGTCGAACCGCTCCACCCGGCGGATGTCGCCGACCTGATCGAGCTTGCCGCCCGCGACGAGCGCGAGGGCCTGGTCAAGGCGCTTGCCGGCCTCGTCGACGCCGACGTCGTCGCCGAGATGAACGAGCACGTCCGCGAGACCCTGCTCGACGCGCTCGAGCCCGAGCAGGTCGCCGACCTCGCCGGTCAGCTCGAAACCGACGATGCCGTCGCCATCCTCGAGGATCTCGAGGAGGATGAGCAGCGTGCCGTGCTCGAGGCGATGGAGCCCGACGATCGGGCGGCGATCGAGGAAGCGCTCACCTACCCCGAGGAGTCCGCCGGCCGCCTGATGCAGCGCGACCTGATCGCGGTCCCGGAGCATTGGACCGTCGGCCAGGTCATCGACTACATGCGCTCGACCGACGAGCTGCCCACCGATTTCTGGGAAGTGTTCGTCGTTTCGCCCAGCCACCACCCGGTCGGCACCTGCAAGCTGTCGACGATCCTCCGCACCCCCCGCGACCGCAAGATTCGCGACATCATGCTCGACGAGCAGACCCTGATCCCGGTCGACATGGACCAGGAAGAGGTGGCGCTGCGGTTTCAGAAATATGCGTTGATCTCCGCTGCCGTGGTCGACGGTGAGGGCCGCCTCGTCGGGATGATCACGGTCGACGACATCGTCCACATCATCCAGGAGGAAGCGAGCGAGGACGTCCTCCGGCTGTCCGGCGCCGGCGACGAGGGCGACATCAACGAGCCGGTGATGGAAAGCTATCGCAGCCGCGTGCGCTGGCTGATCGCCAACCTCGGCACGGCGCTGGTCGCCTCGACCGTGATCAGCTTTTTCGAAGGCGCGATCGAGCAATTGGTCGTGCTTGCCGTCCTGATGCCGATCGTCGCCGGGGTCGGCGGCAACGCCGGCACGCAGACGCTGGCGGTGACGGTCCGAGCGCTCGCCACCAACCAGCTGACCGGCTCCAACCGCTGGCGGGCCGTCGGCCGCGAGCTCAACGTCGCACTTCTCAACGGTGGCACGGTCGCGATCATTCTCGGCATCGGCGTGATGCTGGTGTTCCGCGACCCGATGCTCGGCGGAGTGATTGCCGCGGCGATGATGACCAACATCCTGATCGCCGGCACCGTCGGTTCGCTGGTTCCGCTGACCTTGGAACGAATGGGTGTCGATCCAGCGGTCGGCTCGTCGATTTTCGTCACCATGACCACCGACTCGATGGGATTCCTGATCTTCCTTGGACTTGCGGTGGCGAGCGGCCTGGTCGGCTAAGCTGTTGCCAGGCAACGGCGAACAAGCCAGACAACAGGCGGTGCCGAATCTCCATTTGACGAAAGTTGCGGTCGGTTGCCGCGACCTCGAAGCGCTTCGAACGCGCAACGCCGAGCGCTCCCTGGGCGGCGAGCGGCGCGTCGTCACCCGGATGCGGCCGAAGCGGGAAAGCGAGCTCGTCGGCGGGTCGCTATACTGGATCGTTGGCCACCGGCTGATCGGCTGCCAGCAGATTCTCCGGTTCGAGGACCGCGACGACGGCCGAATCGATATTGTCTGCTCCGCCGAGCTCGAGCTGGTCGCGCCCGTCCCTCGTCGGGCCCACCAGGGCTGGCGCTATTATGAAACAACCGCGGCGGCAGCCGCCGACGCCGGTTCGGGTATCGGACTGCTGCCGCCGCAACTCTATGGGCGGCTTGCCGCCCTTGCTCTCGTCTGATCGTCCGCCGCGGAGGCGGCGCTGGAACCTAGAACAGGATGATCAGCAGGATAATGAGCAGGATGAGACCGCCGATACCGATATACATGGGAATTCCTTTCCTTCCGTCGTCGGCTTGAGAAACGAACGCTTGTTCGTTTCGGTTCCGGGTTCTTTCAGTCTCCTCTAGGACCGGGCTCCGGCTTCGCGATCGCGATGGATGAAGCCGAAATAGGCCGCGGGAGCCGCCAGCAGCACATGCAGCCAGACATCGTTGCCGTGCAGAGGCACCAGCCCGAACGTCGTGTCTAGGCCCGGGATGAGGCCCATGACCACGAACATGGCGTAGATGATCGCAACCGCCTTGGCGTAGGTGCGCGCGGCGTCCCAGCTGCGCGATGCGACCAGGCCCCAAATGCCGAAGGCGAGGTGGACCAGTGTGTGCAGGATGTTGACCGGGAACAGCCCGAGAGCATTGCCATGCATCGCATCGACGGCAACATCCGGCTGGTCGGGCGAGGGTGGTTGGAGAAGCCCCGGGATGAGCCCGGTGGCGGCAAGGCCGAGGAAGATGATTCCCCAGATGAGTGCGAAATTGCGCGTATTCATTCGACGTTCCTCCCAGGTGGTGGATAGGAACGGCTGAATTCACTTCGGGTTTCAGGGCGTTAACCCAGGTTAGTTGAAGCGGCCGTTAGCTGCAGCCGACGACCGTTGCCGAGCCGGTCGTACGGACGGTGCACGCAGGTTTGCCGGTAAGCTCGACGTGGGCCGCTCCGATGGCTTCGACCTTGGCGGTGCCGCTGATCGAAGCGCGGACGGTGGACGGGCCGTCTGCGCCGAGAACGGCATCCTTGGCGGCGAGCGACGGAGCATCGAGCGCCGAGCTTCCGCGGACGATGGCAGACAATACGGCGGCCGTTCCCGCCAGGCTGGCGTTTCCGGAGCCCGCAAGGGACAGCTTGAGCTGGTCGACTTGGACCTTGGCAATGTCGACCGATCCAGCGCCCTGGACCGAAAGAGCGAAGGCAAGGCCCTTGACCTGGTTGATTCGCAGCGACCCCGATCCGTTGAGCCAGGCCGCCGACAGTTCATGCGTACCGACCGCGATCTCGACCGGTCCGGCCCGGCCGCCCGGGTAACCGCCCCACGACGAGCGGCTGGGACGGACCACCAGCGTCCGGCCCTGGACGTCGATGGCAATTCCGTCGAGCGCCTGCTGATCGCCGCTGGCCCTTGCGAATGGCGCGACGCCGACCGTGAGCTTGACCACATAGGGGCCCTCCACTCGGATCCGGTCGAAGCCGGAGATGCCGAAATTGCGGTCAGCGGCTGCCGACGGCGCGGCGACAAGCACAGAAAGCGCAATCAGCGAACGAAGCGGGGTGGTCATCGCACCAGCTTCGCGAATGATGGTTAAGATCGCCTTATGAGCAGCGGACGTTCCCGGACCCCTGCCTGGAGATGGTACAGCGGGCGCCGCCCGTGATCTCGACATCGCCCGAGCCGGCGATTCTGACGTCGGCGCTGCCGCTGGCATTCCCCCTCACGTTGCCCGAGCCGGCGATCGATATTTTGGCCGTCTCGGCCTGAACTCCGCCGGCGTTGATGTCGCCCGACCCGGCAATTTCGAACTGGGCTCGGCCGGCGCGGCCGGCTCTGACCGTCGCCTCGCCCGATCCGGCAATACCCAACTTGAGGTCCGCGACCTCAACCTCGCCCAGAGCCAGGTCGCCCGATCCGGCGATCTGGCCGGAAAAGCTCTCGCCCTGGACTCGGTCCACTCGAATCCCGCCCGAGCCGGCGATGGTCGCCTCGCGGATTGCCGGCACCGTTACGGTCAGCCTGACCTTGTGGGCTTTGCTCCAGCCGAAGTTGAAGGCGCCGCGCTTCTGCGGGTGGATTCGAAGCTCGCTGCCGCGCACCTCGACCACCAGCCGCTCGATGCCGCGTTCGGCACCTTGGGCGCGGACGCCTGGATTGGCCCCGGTGCGGACATCGACGTCGTAGGGGCCGGCAACCTGGATTCGGTCGAAATTGCCGACCTGATAGGTGCGCTCCGTCTCCGGTCCGGCGTCCTCGCTGCGCGCTTCGCCGCAGGCCGCGAGACTGCCCGCCGCTGCCGCCAGAGTGATTGCCATTGCCCTGCGCATGCCCGTGCTCCCACCACTGTGTTATGTTGGTAATACACAGAATCACGGCCGAGTCCAAGCCGAAAAAGAAAAGGGCGCGCCATGACGGGCGCGCCCTTCTCGATTCCAGCCGCCGCGGCGGTTAGGCGACGAGCTCTTTCTTGTGATGGATGAGCGCCGCCTTGTTGAGGATCTCGAGGATCTTCGCCAGCGCTGCTTTCTCGTCCGTGCCTTCCATCGCGCCGAGCTCGCGCGCCAGGCGCGACGAAGCGGCTTCGAAAATCTGCCGCTCCGAATAGCTCTGCTCGGGGGCATCGTCCGGGCGGAACAGGTCGCGGGTTACCTCGGCGATCGAGGTCAGGTCGCCCGAGTTGATCTTCGCCTCATATTCCTGGGCGCGCCGCGACCACATGGTGCGCTTGACCTTGGGCTTGCCCTTCAGCGTCTCGAGCGCGTCCTTCATCGTCTTGTCCGACGACAGTTTGCGCATGCCGACGCTGTCCGCCTTGTTGACGGGGACCCGGAGCGTCATCCGCTCCTTTTCGAAGCGCAGCACATAAAGGTCGAGACGGGTGCCGGCGATCTCGGTGCTCTGCAGTTCAACGACGCGGCCAACGCCATGCTTGGGGTAGACAACATAATCACCAACGTCGAAGCTCAGCGCCTTCGCAGCCATTGCATGCCTTTCCATTTGTAGCAGTCCAGAGCCGACACATCCGCATCGCCCCCCAAAACGACCTGCGGCCGTGGCTCTCTGCCGTGTCTGATCCTGCTAAGTTAGAGGCCGCTGCGGAATCGCGGCGGCCCGTAGGTCGATTTTATATCACAACTTGCTTCAAATGGCCAGCCCAAGCTGCTTCGGCTGCGTGATTTGGGGGTCGACGAGGTTGTGCAACCCCAACCCGAGCAGGCGGATGCCCCTGGGCACCGGGTGAAGCCCGCCGAGCAGCGCCTGGCCGGCGCGAGCGAAGGCCTCGAGGTTGGGGACGGGTTCGGCGAAGCTGCGCGAACGGGTGATGATGCTGAAGTCGCTGAACTTGACCTTCAGAGTCACCGTCCGTCCGCTGACCTGCGCCCGCCGCACTCGGTCCCACGCGTAGCCGGCGATTCGCTCGAGCTCGCTGGCGAGGAGGGCGGGGTCGCGCAAATCCTCGTCGAAGGTTCGCTCGGCGCTGACCGACTTATAGGGCCGATCGGGCCGAACCTCGCGCTCGTCGATCCCGCGCGCGATCTGCCAATACCATCGGCCCGAGCTGCCGAACTGCGCCTCTAGTTGCGGAAGGGTCCAGTCACGAAGGTCGGCGCCGGTGAAGATTCCGAGCCGCTCCATCTTGCGCGCGGTCACCGGGCCAACCCCGTGAAATCGCGCGACGGGCAGGGCAGCGACGAAAGCAGGCCCCTGGGATGGGGGAATCACGCACAACCCGTCGGGCTTGTTCTGATCGGACGCGAGCTTGGCGATGAACTTGCAGTAGGAAACGCCAGCCGAGGCGGTCAGGCCGGTTTCCTTGGCGATCCGGCGGCGAATGTCCTCGGCGATCGCCCGGGCGCTGCCGAGGCCTTGCCGGTCGTCGGTCACGTCGAGATAGGCTTCGTCGAGGCTGAGCGGTTCGACAAGATCGGTGTAGTCGGCGAAAATCGCCCGCACCTCGTGGGACACGGACCGATAGACGTCGAATCTCGGCTTGACGAAGATGAGCTCGGCGCAGCGGCGCTTTGCGGTGACCGCCGGCATGGCCGATCGCACTCCGAACCTGCGCGCCTCGTAAGAGGCGGCGGCGACGACCCCGCGATGGCCGCCGCCGACGGCGACCGGTTTCCCCTGCAATGCGGGATCGTCGCGCTGCTCCACGGCGGCGAAAAAGGCGTCCATGTCGACATGGATGATCTTGCGTACGGGGCGGTCGTTCACCAGCCGCTTGTGGCCATGCCGGTCACTGGGAGTCCAGCGCCCGCGGACGAATAATCGGCGGCATTTCGTCATTCCCGCCGGCCGAAGCCTTGACCCTGCGGCATTCATCCGTGCTAGCGGCTCGGACATGCCGTTACGCGCGAGAACACAGGGGCCGGCGCGGTGAGCCTCGCGGTCATGCTGATCCTGCCGTTTGCCGGCGCCTTGCTGGTCGCGGCGCTGCAGTCGCAGGGGCGCAATGTTCAGGGCGCCGCCGCGATCGCGGCCACAGCCGCAGCGCTGCTGCTTCTCCTGCTCGAAACGCCGACGGTGATCGGCGGCGGCACCGTCCGCCTGTTCCGGCTCGAATGGGTGCCGGTGATCGGCCTCAACGCCAACCTCATGCTCGACCCGCTCGCCTTCATGTTTGCCGGCCTTATCCTCGGCATCGGGCTCCTGATCCTGATCTACGCGCGCTTCTACCTCGCTCCCGAAGACCCGATGGCGCGTTTCTTCTCCTTCCTGCTGCTGTTCCAGGGATCGATGCTCGGCATCGTCCTTTCCGACAACATCCTCCTGATGGTCGTTTTCTGGGAGCTGACCAGCCTCACCTCCTTCCTGCTGATTGGTTTTTGGCGCCATCTGCCCGAGGGGCGCCAGGGGGCGCGGATGGCGCTTGCCGTCACTGGCGGCGGCGGCCTCGCCTTGCTCGCCGGTTTTCTGGTCCTCGGCCACATCGCCGGAAGCTACGATCTTTCAACCATCCTCGCGCAGCGCGAGCTGATCCAGGCCTCGCCGCTCTACCCGCTCGCCCTGATCCTGATCCTCGCCGGCTGCTTCACCAAGTCGGCGCAATTCCCGTTTCATTTCTGGCTGCCGGCGGCGATGGCCGCGCCGACCCCGGTCAGCGCCTATCTCCATTCGGCGACGATGGTGAAGGCCGGCGTGTTCCTGCTCGCGCGCCTGTGGCCGGTGCTCGCCGGCACCGACCTGTGGTTCTATCTGGTGGCCACCACCGGCCTCGTGACGATGCTGGTTGGCGCCGCGATCGCTCTGTTCAAGGACGACCTCAAGCTCCTCCTCGCTTACTCGACGGTCAGCCACCTCGGCTTCCTCACCATGCTGCTCGGCTTCGGCACGCCGATGGCGGCGGTGGTCGCCGTCTTCCACATCATCAATCACGCCACCTTCAAGGCGGCCTTGTTCATGAACGCCGGGATCATCGCCCATGAGGTCGGCAGCCGCGATGCGCGGCGGCTCGGCGGCCTGGTCACGCTGATGCCGCTGTCGGCGACCCTCGGCATCGTCGCCGCGGCGTCGATGGCCGGCTTCCCGCCGCTCAACGGCTTTTTGTCCAAGGAAATGATGCTCGAGGAAGCGGCGCATACCGTTTGGGCGGAGCTCAGCTGGCTGGTGCCGCTGCTGGCGACGCTCGCCGCGGCCCTTTCCGTCGCTTACTCGCTGCGGTTCATCGTCCACGTCTATCTGGGGCCCAAGCGGGACGATTATCCGCAACCGCCGCATGACCCGCCGCTGGGGCTGCTGGGGCCGACGGTGCCGCTAGTCCTGCTGGTGGTGGCGATCGGACTTTTCCCGGCGGCGATCGCTGGTCCGCTGGTCAAGTCGGTCTCCGCCTCGGTCCTCGGCGGCGAGCCGCCTTACTTCGCTCTCAAGATGTGGCACGGCTTCACTCCGGCGCTGGCCCTCAGCCTCGTCGCCATCGCCGCCGGCGCCTTAATCCTGTGGCGCTATGCCGCCGCCGAACTTTTGTGGCGCAGCCTGCCCCTGCCGGTCGCGAAGTCGCTGTTCGACCGCACCATCGCCGCGGTCGTCGGCGGGGCGAGGGCGATCACCGGCGGGATCCACACCGGCTCGCTGCAGCGCTACCTCGCCGTCTTGTTCGCGGTTGCCATCGCGGTGGCGACGGCCGGAATGATCGCCGGCGGCGGCGAGCTGACCGGGACCCGGCCGGTGCTGCCGGCATCGGCGGTCGCGATCAGCGGCTGGCTCGCGCTCATCGCCGCGACCGGGGCGGTCATCTGGGCGCAGCGGCGGCGCTACCTGGCGCTGATCTTCATCAGCGTCATCGGTCTCGTCATAGCCCTCGGCTTCACTTATCTCTCGGCGCCCGATCTCGCGCTCACCCAGATCCTCGTCGAAGTGGTCGCGATCCTGCTCTTGCTGCTCGCTCTCAACCTGCTTCCAAAGCTGCCACCGCCGATCAGCAGCAATCCGCGCCGCCTTCGCGACGGCTTGCTCGGCATCGCCGGCGGAAGCGCGGCGGCGATCGCCACCTGGGCGGTGATTACCCGCCCGCCCAACGATCCGATCTCGGCCTTCCACATCGCCAATGCCTATTCCGGCGGTGGCGGCACCAACGTCGTCAACGTCACCCTGGTCGACTTTCGGGCGTTCGACACGTTCGGCGAGATCATCGTCCTCGGGATCGCCGCCCTGACCATCTACGCATTGCTGGAAACCGCGACCCGAGGCGCCTCGGGCCGCAGGCTGCTGCACTGGAAGCTCGACACCACCCAGTCGCCCGAGCGGCACCCGATGATGCTGGTCGTCGCAACCCGTCTGCTGCTTCCGCTGGCGGTCGTGGTCGGGATCTATATTTTCCTGCGTGGCCATAACATGCCGGGCGGCGGCTTCATCGCCGGGCTCGTCTTCTCCATCGCCATCCTCATGCAATATATGGCCTCCGGCTTCGAATGGGCGAACCGGCGGCGGCCGGTCCGTCGCCACGCGCTGATCGCCTACGGCGTGCTGGTCGCGGCCGGGACAGGGCTTGGATCGCTGCTGTTCGGAGCGCCGCTGTTCACCTCGGCCTTCAATTATTTCCATCTCCCTCTCGTCGGCGAGTTCGAGCTGGCGACCGCGGCGCTGTTCGACGTCGGGGTCGCACTCGCCGTGGTCGGCGCGGTGATGCTGGCTTTGGCCGAGCTCAGCCAGGTCGCGCAGCGGGCCGAGAAGATCGAGCATGTCGAGGATCCGATGGACGTCGATCCCAGCCGAACGGCGGGGAGTCCGGCATGAGCCTCGAATTTCTCGTCGCCAGCACGGTCGGGGTGCTGACCGCCGCCGGCATCTATCTGTGCCTGCGAGGGCGCACCTTCCCGGTCGTGCTCGGCCTGGCGATGCTGTCCTATGCGACCAACGTCTTCCTCTTCTCGATGGGGCGGCTGGTCGTCGACCGCTCGCCGATCTTCGACAAGGCAGTCACCGAATATACCGACCCGCTGCCGCAGGCGCTGGTTCTGACCGCGATCGTCATCGCCTTCGGGATGACTGCGCTTGTCGTCGTGCTGGCGCTCCGCACCTATCTCGAAACAGGAACCGACCAGGTCGACGGCATCCCGACTCCCGATGAGGAGGCCGAGGAATGATGCCGCAGCTGGTCGCAGTGCCCGTTCTGCTCCCGGCAGTCGTCGCCGCCTTGACCGTCCTCTTTCGCCGGCAAACCCTACGCATCGGCCGGAGCGTCTCGCTCTTCTCGTGTGTTGCGCTGGTCGCCGCCGCCGCTTTGCTGATGGATGAAGCCAGCAACGGCACCGTCATCTCCTATGCGCTCGGCGACTGGCAGGCGCCGTTCGGTATCGTCCTGGTGCTAGACCGGCTGAGCGCGATGATGCTGCTGTTGACCTCAATCCTGTCGCTGATCGTGCTTCTTCATGTCGTCGCGACGGACCTCGACCGGCGCGGCTGGCACTTCCATTCGCTGTTTCATTTCCAGTTGCTCGGGCTCAATGGCGCATTCCTCACCGGCGACATCTTCAACCTGTTCGTCTTCTTCGAAATCCTGCTGATCGCTTCTTATGGGCTGATGCTGCATGGCCAGGGCGCCGACCGGCTCAAGGCCGGCGTCCAATATGTCATCATCAATCTCGTCGGCTCGACCCTGTTCCTGATCGCCGTCGGCATCCTTTACGGTGTCACCGGGACTCTCAACCTTGCCGACATGTCGGTCCGGGTCGCCGCCCTTCCGCCCGGCGATCTCGGGCTCCTGCAGGCGGCCGGGCTGCTGCTCGTTTCGGTGTTCGCATTGAAGGCGGCTCTGCTTCCGCTCCACCTGTGGCTGCCGCGAACCTATGCCAATGCCGCTCCGGCAGTTGCCGCCTTGTTCGCGATCATGACCAAGGTCGGGGTCTATTCGATCGTCCGGGTCGTCACTTTGGTTTTCGGCGAAGGCGCTGGCGCCGCCGCCTGGGCGCCGGCGCTCTGGATCCTCCCCGCAGCTTTGCTGACGGCGGTCATCGGTTTCCTCGGCCTCCTCGCCTCGCGCGGGCTGCGCGAGCTCACCGCGTTCGCGCTCGTCGGCTCCACCGGGACATTGCTGATCGCCGTCGCCATGTTCGAGCCCGCCGCACTGGCTGCCGGCCTCTATTACCTGCCGCACACCACGCTCGCCGCCGCCACCCTGTTCCTGGTCAGCGACCTCGTCATCAAGCGGCGCGACAGCGGCGACCGCCTGATCGTCGGCCAGCGTTTCGCCGGAAGCGAGCCCTTGTCCTTGCTGTTCATCCTCGCCGCCGTGGCGATCGTCGGCCTGCCGCCGCTTTCCGGCTTCGTCGGCAAGCTGCTGATCCTCGAAGCGGCGCTGCCGGCCGCCTCGGCGCCTTGGGTGTGGGGCACGATCCTCGGCACGACCTTGGTCGGCATCATCGGCTTTGCGAGGGCCGGAAGCACCTTGTTCTGGAAGCCGGCGGCGGTCGGCGGTGAGCCCCATCCGCCGCCGCGCGGTCAGCGCCGAATCGAGTTCGTGCCCGCTTCGGTTCTGCTGGCCCTGCTGGTGCTCCTGACCCTGCTCGCGGGTCCGGCGACGAGCTATGCGCAAGGCACGGCGGCGCAATTGTTCGAGCCGTCGGCTTATATCCACTCCGTCCTTGGAGGCGTGCGATGAAGCTCGTGGCCAGCAGGCTTTTTCCCCATCCGCTGCTTTCGGCGATGCTGGTCGTCGTTTGGATGCTGCTGCTCAACAGCTTCACATTCGGCGGTCTGCTGCTGGGGGTTTTGTTCGGCATCGCCGTCCCGATCCTCACCCAGCCCTACTGGCCCAACCGTCCGCGGGTGCGCTTCGGCTGGACGATGATCGATTATCTCGCTGTGGTCATTTGGGACATTGTCGTTGCGAACTTCGAGGTCGCTCGGCTCATCCTCTTTCGCCGCAACCGCGACCTGAGGTCGCGCTGGCTGGTCATCCCTCTCGAACTTCGCTCGCCAGAAGCAATCACGACTCTGGCCGGGACCATAAGCCTAACTCCCGGAACGGTGACCGCCGACGTCTCGGCCGACGGCCATTCTTTGCTGGTCCACAGCCTCGACGTCGCCGATGAGGCAGCTGCAGTGGCCCGGATCAAGTCCCGCTACGAGGCACGGCTGCTGAGGATCTTCGCATGATCGACCTCGCCATCATCTTCGCATTCGCCTGCCTCAGTGCGGCCATTCTGCTCAATCTCTACCGGCTGCTCGCCGGGCCGACGCGCAGCGACCGAATCCTCGCCCTCGACACGATGATCATCAACGCCATTGCCCTCATCATTCTGTTCGGCATCCGCGAACGGACGACAATGTATTTTGAGGCGGCGCTGCTGCTGGCGATGGTCGGCTTCGTCGGCACCGTCGCCTACTGCAAATTCATCCTTCGCGGCGATATCGTGGAGTAAGCGGTGGAAGCGGCGCTCGAGCTCCTTGTTGCCTTGCTGCTGGTCCTCGGCGGCGGCTTCGCCTTTGTCGGCTCGTTCGGACTCGCGCGGCTGCCGTCGCTGATGACCCGCTTGCACGGTCCAACCAAGGCGACGACATTGGGCGTCGGCAGCTGCCTCATCGCCTCGGCCATCTATCTCGCCGCGACCGGCACCTACACCTTGCACGAATTTCTCATCACCCTGTTCCTGTTCATCACCGCTCCGGTTTCGGCCAACATGATCGCCAAGGCTCACCTCCATGCCCAGGGCTGGAACCTCGACCCGAACCCGGCCGACGACATCCCCCAGGGCCTGCCGCCGACCGGCGGGCCGACCGGCTGGGCGACTTTCTGGGACCCGCCCAAGCCGACCGCGCCCGCCGGCGAGGATTGAGATGCGCTGTTTCTGGGACGAGCGGCAGCGCGGTCACCAGCCGAGCGGCGAATTCTTCAACGGGGCGATCCATCCGCCCGCCGAGCATCCCGGCCGGGTCGATGCCATCCTCCGGGCGATCGGCGCCACCGAGCCCCCGATGGACCGCGGTATGGAGCGGCTGCTTCGGGTCCACTCGGCCGGTTACCTCGAATTTCTCGCCGGCGCTCACGATCAATGGCTGGCGGCGGGCCGCAAGGGCGACGCCTTCCCCTACACGTTCCCGGTGGTCCGGCGCCGTCCCCTCCGTCTCGATCGGATCGACGCTCGGCTCGGCCAGCACTGCTTCGACACTTCGACTCCGATCGGCGAGCGCACCTGGGATGCGGCCTATTGGAGCGCCCAAACGGCGCTTGCCGCGCTGGAAGCGGTGCACGGCGGCGAAAAGTCGGCATTCGCTCTGTGCCGGCCGCCCGGCCACCATGCCGGCGCCGATTACTGCGGCGGCTATTCCTATCTGAACCAGGCGGCGATCTGCGCCGAGGCGGCGCTTGCGGCGGGGAAGCAAAAGGTCGCGATCCTCGACGTCGATTATCACCACGGCAACGGCACGCAGGACATTTTCTGGCGCCGCGGCGATGTCGCCTTCGCGTCGATCCACGCCGATCCGGCGACCGATTACCCGTTCTACTGGGGCCATTCCGACGAGGTCGGCGAAGGCACGGGCGAGGGCGCGACTCTCAACCTGCCGCTGCCGCGCGGAACCGGCTGGAGCGACTACGGGCCCGCGCTGAATCAGGCGCTCGACTGGCTGGCCAGGGCCGAGCCAGAAATACTGATCGTCTCCTACGGCGCCGACACCTTTGCCGGCGATCCGATCAGCCATTTTGAGCTCGAAAGCGCCGACTACGCCCGCATGGGACGCCGCATCGCCGCCGCCGGGCTGCCGACGCTGATCGTGATGGAAGGCGGCTACGCGGTCGAGGCGCTGGGCGCCAACGTTGCCGAATTTCTCGGCGCCTTCTGATGGATCATTTCCAGCGGCGCTGCGGCGAATTGTGGTGCGAGGACGTGCCGCTGAAAGCAATCGCCGCCGAAGCGGGCACTCCGGTCTATGTCTATTCGACCGCGACCATGGTCCGGCATGCCGAAGTGATGAAGGCGGCGTTGGCCGGTCTCGACGATCCGCTGATCGCTTATGCGGTCAAGGCCAACTCCAATGCGGCCGTGCTGGCGACCCTGGCCCGAGCCGGGCTTGGCGCCGACGTCGTCTCGATCGGTGAATATCGCCGCGCCAGGTCCGCCGGCATGGCGGCCGAGCGGATTGTTTTCTCCGGCGTCGGCAAGACCGAGGAGGAGATGGCCGAAGCGCTTGCCGGCGGCCTGCTCCAGTTCAACCTCGAATCGATCGAGGAGGCGCGCACCCTGTCAGCGATCGCTTCGGCCGCGGGCCGGGCGGCACCGGTTGGTTTCCGAATCAACCCCGACGTCGCTGCCGGCACTCACGCCAAGATCACGACTGGAACCGCCGACAACAAGTTCGGCATAGCCGGCGGCGAGGTGCTCGCGGCTTATGCCGAGGCGGCGCGGCTGCCCGGGCTTAATATCACCGGGATCACCGTCCATATCGGCAGCCAGCTGATCAGCCTTGAGCCGTTCGAAACCGCGTTCACGCGCCTCGGCGAGCTGATCGCGGCGCTGCGTTCGGCCGGTCATGCGATTACGCTTGCCGATCTCGGTGGCGGCCTCGGCGTGCCGCACGGGCCCGGGCAGCCGGAGCCGCCTTCGCCGGACGAGTACGGCGCGATGGTGCGACGCGTGACTCGGGACTGGGGCGTACGGCTGGTGTTCGAACCCGGCCGGCTTATCGTCGCCAATGCCGGCGTCCTCCTCGCCCGGGTCGTCCGGATCAAGCCCGGCGCCCGCCATCCCTGGGTGATCGTCGACGCGGCGATGAACGATCTGATGCGCCCGGCGCTCTATGACGCCTGGCACGAGATAGAGGCGGTCGAGCGCCGCGAGCGCGGGATGACGGCGAATGTCGTCGGACCGGTGTGCGAGAGCGGGGATACCTTCGCCACGGGGCGGCCGATGGACTCGGTCGAGCCGGGGGATCTCGTCGTCTTCCGAACCGCGGGCGCTTACGGCGCAGCGATGTCGAGCGGCTATAACAGCCGGCCGCTGACGGCGGAGGTCCTGGTCGACGGCGACCGCTGGGCGCTGGTCCGCCGCCGCGTCGACCTCCATGAGCTCGCCGCCTGTCCGCTTCCGGAATGGCTTGCCTAGAGCTTGTCGGTCAGCTCGGGGACGATCTTGAACAGGTCGCCGACCAGGCCGACGTCGGCGACCTGGAAGATCGGCGCTTCCTCGTCCTTGTTGATGGCGACGATCACCTTGGAATCCTTCATTCCGGCAAGGTGCTGGATGGCGCCGGAAATGCCGATGGCGATATAGACCTCGGGCGCGACGATCTTGCCGGTCTGGCCGACCTGGTAATCGTTGGGCGCATAGCCGGCGTCGACCGCGGCCCGGCTGGCGCCGACGCCGGCGCCGAGCTTGTCGGCAAGCGGGTCGAGCAAAGCGTGGAACTGCTCGCTGCTGCCGAAGGCGCGGCCGCCCGAGACGATGATCTTGGCCGAAGTCAGCTCGGGCCGCTCGCTTTCCGAGGCATCCATCGACACGAATTTGCTGCCTGAGGAATCGCCGCCGGCATCGACCGGCTCGATCGCCGCGCTGCCGCCCTCGCGCGCCGCTTTTTCGAACGCGGTGCCGCGCACCGTGATCACCTTCTTGGCATCCTTCGAACGGACGGTGGCGATGGCGTTGCCGGCGTAGATCGGCCGGGTAAACGTGTCCTCGCTCTCGACCGAGATGATGTCGGAAATCTGCATTACGTCGAGCAAGGCCGCGACCCGGGGGGCGATGTTGCGTCCGAACGTGGTCGACGGCACCACGAAGGCGTCGTGGCTTTCCATCAGCTTCGCAGCGACCGGAGCGACAGCCTCGGCAAGGCCGTGGTCGAGGTGCGGCGCGTCGGCGACATGCACCTTGCCGATGCCGGCGATTTTCGCCGCGGCTTCGGCGACAGGGCCGACATTGTGGCCAGCGACGAGCGCGTGGACTTCGCCGAGCTTGCCGGCGGCGGTGACCGCGGCAAGCGTCGCGTCGCGGACGGTGCCGCCGTCATGCTCGACCAGCACCAGCACCTTCATTGCACGACCCCCAAAACTTTCAATTTGTCGACCAGCTCGTCGACCGAAGCGACCTTTTCGCCCGCCTGCCGCTTGGGCGGCTCGCTGACTTTCAGCGTCTCGAGCCGGCGCGAAATGTCGATCCCGAGCTCGCCCGGGGTCGTCGTCGCCAGCGGCTTCGACTTGGCCTTCATGATGTTGGGCAGGCTCGCGTAGCGCGGCTCGTTGAGGCGCAGATCGGTGGTGACCACCGCCGGAAGCTTGAGTTCGACGGTCTCGAGGCCGCCGTCGACCTCACGCGTGACGGTTGTTTTAGCCTCGCCGATCTCGACCTTGGAGGCGAAGGTGCCCTGCGGCCAGCCGAGCAAGGCGGCGAGCATCTGGCCGGTCGCATTATTGTCGTCGTCGATCGCCTGCTTGCCGAGGATGATGAGGCCGGGCTGCTCCTCTTCGGCGATCTTCGCCAAGATTTTGGCGACGGCGAGCGGCTCGACCTCCTCGTCACTCTGGACGAGGATCGCCCGGTCGGCGCCCATCGCCAGCGCCGTGCGCAACGTTTCCTGCGCCTTTTGCGGGCCGATCGACACGGCGACGATCTCGCTGACCGCGCCTTTTTCCTTGAGCCGGATCGCCTCTTCGACGGCGATCTCGTCGAACGGGTTCATGCTCATCTTGACGTTGGCAAGGTCGACCCCCGAGCCGTCCATCTTGACCCGCGGCTTGACGTTGAAGTCGATCACCCGCTTGACCGCGACCAGCACTTTCATTCGATATTCTCCAGCCTATGCCGCGACCGACTGCCTGACTTCGGCGACGATTTTCTTGGCCGCGTCGCCAAGGTCGTCTGCGGCGACGATCGGCAGGCCGCTCATCGCCAAAATGTCCTTGCCCTGGGCGACGTTGGTGCCCTCCAGCCGGACAACCAGCGGGACGGTCAGATGCACTTCGCGCGCCGCCTCGACGATCCCCTCGGCGATGATGTCGCAGCGCATGATTCCGCCAAAGATGTTGACGAGGATGCCCTCGACCGCCGGGTCGGACAGGATGATCTTGAACGCCGCGGTTACCTTTTCCTTCGAGGCGCCGCCGCCGACGTCGAGGAAGTTGGCCGGCTCGGCGCCGTGCAGTTTGATGATGTCCATGGTCGCCATGGCGAGGCCGGCGCCGTTGACCATGCAGCCGATGTTGCCGTCCAGCTTGATGTAGGCGAGGTCGTGCTTGGACGCCTCGATCTCCATTGGCTCCTCTTCGCTAAGGTCGCGAAGCTCGGCCAGCTCGGCATGGCGGAACATGGCGTTGGAATCGAACCCGACCTTGGCGTCGAGCACCAGCAGTTGGCCGTCGTCGGTGACGGCGAGCGGGTTGATTTCGATCTGCGATGCGTCGGTTCCGAGGAAGGCCTCGTAGAGCTTCGCCAGCACCTTTTGCGCCTGCTTGGCGAGGTCGCCCGACAGGCCGAGCGCCGCGGCGACCGAGCGGCCGTGATGCGGCATCAGCCCGGTAGCGGGATCGATGGTGAAGGTGTGGATCTTCTCCGGCGTGTCGTGAGCGACCGCCTCGATATCCATGCCGCCTTCGGTCGATGCGACGACGGCGACGCGGCCGGTGGCGCGGTCGACCAGCAGAGCGAGGTAGAATTCCCGGGCGATGTCGACGCCGTCAGTAATGTAGAGCCGCTGGACCTGCTTGCCGGCCGGTCCGGTCTGAACCGTGACGAGAGTTCGCCCAAGCATTTCTGCGGCGTTGGCTCGCACCTCCTCGACCGAGCGGGCGAGGCGGACTCCGCCCTTGGCGTCCTCGGAAAGTTCCTTGAATCGGCCCTTGCCGCGGCCGCCGGCGTGGATCTGCGCCTTGACCACCCACAAGGGGCCGGGAAGCTTTTCGGCGGCGGCGACCGCTTCGGCGACGCTCATCGCCGCATGGCCGGCGGGCACCGGCACTCCGAACTTCGCCAGCAACTCTTTCGCCTGGTATTCGTGAATGTTCATCGCGCCGCGCCCTTAAGCAGATTGCTTGGGCCAAGGGAAGCTTGAGCGGCGCGCTCCTCGTGCAACGAAAAGGCCCGCCGCCCCGGTCGGGGACGGCGGGCTGCTGAGCCCCGGGAGGAGGGGCTAGGCTCCTACTCCTCGGACTGGTGCCGGTTACGCTTGCGCGCCTCGGCGCGGGCTTCACCGCGCGCCTCGGCATTGCCGGACGCGCCGATGCCGAGCGACGGGTCGATCGACCCGGCATTGCCGGCTCCGCCGGCCGCGGCATTGGCGGCCGCATTGGCAGCGGCGCTGGCGGTCGCTTCGGCCTGGCCGCGCAGGCCCTGCGCCTTAGACACCGCGGCATTGGCGGTGGCATTGGCGGTGCCGGTCACTTCGCCGGCGATTGCGCCGGCATGGTCGAGGCCGACCGCCTGGACGCCGAAGCCGGCGTTCTTGTTGGCCGAGGCGCTGCCCGATGCCGAGCCGCCGAGGCCGAACGCCTGACCGGCTCCGGTCACCGAAGTCGCCGAATCGAGCGCTCCCGTAACGGTCCCGGCCAGGCCGACATTGCCGCCGGCGGAGCCGTTGCGGGCATTGACCGACTTGTTGGCCGAAGCGCTGCCGCTACCGGAAACCGCGCCGGTGACGCTGTTGGTGATGGATCTCGAATTGCCGATCAGCCCGCCGACGTTTCCGCCGACATTGCCACCGACATTGCCGACGGAATTGACAGTGCTGCCGATCGAGCCGGCGCTGCCGAGAGTGCCGTTGACGGCTCCACTGACGGTGCCGCCGAGGCTGCCGCCGACATTGCCGAGCAGCTGCGCCTGGGCAGGAACCGCGACAAGCGCGAGAGCTGCGCCGGCGGCGAGAAACGACTTGGTCATTTGAAATTCTCCTCTTGCGAGTCTTGAGACGGAAATTCCCGCCCCATGCCGAGGAGAACGAGACCTCGACCGCTTTTCATCCCGACTTTCGTCGAGGTGCCAGGGGCTCGCGACGCGTGAACGCGAGCCCCTGGAGCGTGAACGGTCCTAGTTTTCGTTGGGCCACGGGTAATAATACTCGCCGTGGCCGGCCGGGCGCTGTTTTCGCCCGTTGGACTGGCTGGCCGCAGGCTGCGGCGCATTCTGGCCATTGGCACCACTGGCGGAGGCCGATTTCGACTGGCCTTTGCCTTGCCCGCTGCCGGCGGGGTGAAGCAGCTTGCTGGTATCCGGCGCCAGGTTCAAAGCGAGGCCATTGGCCTTACCGCTGCCGTTCGCAGAACCGCTGCCGCTGGCGTTCGCCTTGGCGCCCTTGCGGTTGGCCTTGGCGTTGGCCGAGCCTTCGCCGGAGGCCGAGCCGCTCAGCAGAGCCGACTGACCGGCCTTCGACAGCCCGGCCGCGGCATTGCCGGCCCCGGCCAGCGCGCCGCTGACGTTGAGCCCGCCGCCATGACCGCCCTTGCCGGCGTTGAGCACGGCATTGGTGGTGCTGTGCACCGCTCCCGTGAGGTTGGATCCGCCGTGACCCTTGGTCAGCGACGCGGCTGCCCCGGCGGCGCTGTTCACGACGCCCGCCAGGCCGACGCCGTGGCCCTGGCCGCCGCTCTTGGTCACCGACGCCGCAACGCCGTTGGCTGAGCTGACGACTCCGGCAAGCCCGACGCTGTGGCCATGGCCCTTGCCTTTGCCCTTGCCCGGCCGGCCGACATCATTGGCAATCCCGGTGACGCTGTTGGCTAGCGACCCGGCTTGGCCGAGGGCGCCGCTGACCGCCCCGCACAGGCAGTTGCCGGGGCCACTTCCGACGTTGCCGAGGCCACTGCCGACGTTGCCGAGGCTGCCGTTCAGCCCACCGACGGTGCCGTTGACCGTGCCCGCGATCGCGCCGTTGACGGTTCCTGTCACGCCGCCGAGCAGCCCGCCGCCAGAGCCGCCCGCATAAGCGGGGGCGGCGCCAACCAGGGCCGCACTACCTGCAATCAGGAAGAGCTTTTTCATCTGTCCTCTCCTTTGAACCGGAGGGACGGGGGAAACCCGTCCCCCACCATCGCGAACGATGGCGGGGGAACGTTTCATCCGTTTTGGAAACTAATTTTATTATTTTGCGCCAACAGCTCGCGGCGCGACTCGGCAATCGCCGCAGACGATACCGCGGCCGACCCGGCCCTTGCCCGGCCTCGCCTCGGCAGCGAGGCGCTGCGGCGATCCGGCGGCCGCCAGCCTGGCGGCGGCGAGCGGGGCGGCAAAGCTGGTGCCCCGCACCCGGGCGTAGCCCTCGCCGGGAAGCGCTGCGGCCATGTCGGAACCGGGAGCCGCGAAGTCGAGGTGCGCCGATCGGCCCGCCTCGGGGAGCGCACGGCCGCCGGCATCGACCGCGGTGATGGCGATCACTCCGGGGTAGGAGGCGGGATATTGCGGCGGGGCCGCCGGGCCGTCGTTGCCGACCGCGGCAACGACATGAATGCCTCGGGCGCGGACCGCCTGGATCGCGCGTGCGACGACGGCGTTCTGCGGACCGACCAGGCTGACGTTGACCACCGACGGCCGGTGTGCCGAAAGCCAGCCTAGCGCCCGCACGAGCGTGCTTGCCGAGCCGGCGGCGCGGTTGCCGCCATAGACATCGGCGACTAGCAGCGACGATCCTCGTGCAGCTCCTGCGAAGGCACCATGCTGGCCGACAATCAGCGATGCGACCGCGGTGCCGTGGCCGGTCGGCTGCGGATTGCCGGCAAAGCCGCGCTGCTCGATCGCCGCCGCGGCAAGCGATGGATGCGATGCTACCCCGCCGTCGATGATTCCGATCTTGCGCCCGCCCGCCGGGCCCTGTGCGGCCGCCAGTGTGCCGGCGACTGGCAGCAACGCTCCACCGGCCGGTTCGAAGATATGGTCGAAGTCGGCCTGCAGGCGTGGCGCCGCCTGACGCAGGCGCCGAAGCGCGTCGCGCGCGCTCATTCCGCGCGGCACCGCGAGGTGGACCGTTCGAATGCCGAGCTCGTCGACGCGCTCATCGGCGGCGATCCGGAAGCCAGCGCGAACAGCCATTTGCAGCGAAACCTCGTCCGGATCGGCAACGATCACCACGCCGCGGCGGACCGGCTGGCCCTGGCCGTCGCTCTCGAGCTCGCGGCGATGCTCGCGGAGCAGCTCGCGGTGACGCAGCCGGCGCAGGTCGAGAAGAGTTGCTTGCCCCGCATCGGCGATCCGGTCGGGCAGCCCGCCGACATAGTTGAGCGGCTGGTAAACGACTTGTTGCGTCTGGGTGTCGGACAGCAGCTGCTGGGTGACCGGCTGGGCGACCTCGCCGACCACCGGGACATTGCCGACCGGCAAATTCACCTGCGGCAGCGGCAAGGGCGGAAGCAGCTGCGCGGCAGCGGTGCCGCCGGCAAGCGCAGCGGCAATCGTCGCCGTCAGGAGCTTTCGACCAAAGCTGGACATCATAGAACCTCTTTATATGGCACCTTGAGGATGAAACGTGGATGAAGCGTCGTTTCATCCGCATGGAGACGCATGAACTCATATCCAGCGTTCGAGACCGACCTCACCGCTCTGCTTCCGCGGCTGCGGCGGTTCGCGCACACGCTCAGTCGCAACAGCGCCGACGCGGACGATCTCACGCAGATGACGATCGAGCGCGCGCTTCGCTCGAAGGACCAGTGGCAGCCGGGCACGAGGCTCGACAGCTGGCTGTACAAGATCATGCGCAACCTCTGGGTGGATACGGTCCGCTCGCGCTCGCGCAAGGACCGGTTCGAAGCTCCACAGGAGGAAGCGGACACGCTTGGCCACGATCCGCGCGAGGCGGTCGAGGCCGCGGTCGACCTGAATCGGCTGATGGCGGCGATGGAGCGGCTCCCCGGCGAGCAGCGCGAAGTGGTCGCCCTGATCCTGGTCGAAGGCTACGGTTACCGCGAGGCGGCCGAGTTGCTCGACCTGCCGATCGGCACCGTGTCGAGCCGGCTCGTGCGCGGGCGAACCGCGCTATTGGCAATGGTTGGTGAGTGAGATGATGACCGACGAAAAATTCTTCGCCTGGCTTGATGGCGAGCTGAGCGGCCCCGAAGCCGACGAGATCGAAGCCCGGGTCGCCGCCGATCCGCGATTGCAGCGCATGGCCGAACAGCATCGCGCATTCGGCGCCCGCCTTCGCGGCGCGTTCGACAGCGTCGCCACCCAGCCGGTGCCCGAGCGCTTGAGCGCCGCGGTGGCACCGCCACGGGCCAAGGTCGTCGACCTGGGCGCATGGCGCTCGCGCCGCCGCGAGGGCGGCTGGGCTCCGATCCCGCAATGGGCTGCGATGGCGGCAACGCTCGTCCTCGGCATCGGCGTCGGCAGCATGGTCGGCGGCGGAAGCGCGGTCGAATCGCCGGTCGAGCTTCGCGAGGGGCGCATGTATGCGGCATCCTATCTCGACGACGCGCTCGAGCATCAGCTGGCGAGCGCCGGCGCGGCCGACCGCGTGCGGATCGGAATCACGTTCCGCGACGAAACCGGTACCTTGTGCCGAAGCTTCGCCGACGCGCAGTCGAGCGGGCTCGCCTGCCGCGACCGCGGCGACTGGCAGTTGCGCGGCCTGTTCGCCGCTCCGGAAGGGCAGGAGGGCGAATATCGGATGGCTGCCGGCGTGGATCCGAATCTCGCCGCGCTGATCGATTCGACTCTCGCCGGCGATGCCTTTGACGCCGAGCAGGAAGAAGAGGCGCGGCAGCGCGGCTGGCGCTGACCGCTCGTCATTGCTGGGCGGTGCTCACCAGCCGTTGACGCGCTCCCACACCGTCTCGATTGCTTCGCCGCCGTCGGTCACGTGATACTCGTCGTAGGCGGCGGCGGTCGCGCAGCTGTGGTTGGGAAGCACCTTGACGCGCGCGCCGATCGGAAAGCGGCCGAAGTCGATATTCCCCGAGCGCGCGGTGACGATGCCATGCTCCTGGTTGGTGGCGGAGACCAGGAGATCGCCGAACAGTTCGCCGCTGACCGGATCGCAGACCGCGCCATAGCCCCAATCGACCGGCAGGTCGGCGGTGCTTCGGTCGCGGCTCAAGGCGAGGAAGCCGGCGTCGATCAGCACCCGGTCGTGACTTCGGTTGTGGCCGATGACGCTGGCCAGGACGCCGATGGCGATGTCGTCGATCTCGCAGGTGTCGAGCTGCGCCTGCGTCAGGTCGCCGAACGCATAGACTCCGCAGCGCGCCTCCGTGACGCCGTCAAGGTTGCGGGCATGGTGGACAGTCGGGGTCGAGCCGACGCTGACCGTCGGGCAGTCGAAACCTGCGGCACGCAGGCGCTCGGCCGCCTCGACCGTGCGCGACCGTTCCTGCTCGGCCATCGCTTCGAACTCGCCGCGCGTCCGGCACGAATAGGATGCGCCGGCATGGGTCATCACGCCGACGAGTTTCGCTCCGGCACCCGCGGTCAGCCGCCGCGCGGTCTCGATCAGCAAGTCGTCGCCGGGCGCGATCCCGGCCCGGTGGCCGTCGCTGTCGACCTCGATCAGCGCCTCGATGCAAAGAGCGTGTTCGCCGCCGAACGCCTGCACTGCCTCCGCCGCTTCGGGTGTGTCGACGATCACCTTGAGCCTGCAGCCGGTGTGGATCAGTTCGGCGACCTGTGGCAATTTCACCGGCGCGATGCCGACGGCATAGAGGATGTCGGTGACGCCATGGGCGAAGAAGTAGCGCGCCTCGGCAAGTGTCGAGACAGTGATCCCGACCTCCTCGGCACCGGCCAGCACCGCGAGGACATCGATCGATTTTGATGTTTTGACATGCGGCCGGAGAGCAACGCCAAGCGCTCGGACCTTGTCGCGCATGCGCTTCGCGTTGGCTTCGAGCCTGCCCCGGTCGAGGATCAGCGCGGGGGTGGCAAGGTCAAGGATCGAATTCGGGCAGACGGCCATGCTCGGACGGTCTCCGGCAGTCCCGCGCGTGATCGCTGTCCTCGGATGTTCCCCAAACATCCTCCTGGCAGCGATGGTGCCCAGGGGCGGAATCGAACCACCGACACCGTGATTTTCAGTCACGTGCTCTACCAACTGAGCTACCTGGGCCCACGACCGGGCGGGTGGGCCGGGCGGCCCGCATGCGGCGCGCTCCCTAACCCTCGCCGGCTTCGCTGTCCACCCCGCCCAGCGCCTCCTCGGGCGCCGCCGGGCCGGCTATGCGATAGCCTTCGCCGAGCCATTTGAGCAGGTCGCGATCCTTGCAGCCGCGGCCGCAGAAGGGGGCGTGCTCGCCGCTCGGCGGCTTGCCGCACAATGGGCAGCGCTTGGAAGGGTCAGCCTTGCTCGGCATGCCCGCCGGAAATGGGAAGCTTCGCCTTGGGTCGCAAGGCGATCGCGCCGCCGACCTGCCGCGCCAGCGCTTCGGTCCAATCCGGGTGCCGGTCGAGGACCGCGATCACCGCTGGATGGGCGACCAGCCTCTTGGGCCCCGGCGGTTCGAGCCCAGCCCGCCGAAGCAGCGCCCTGGCTTCGGCCGCGGCCCGGTCTGACCACAGCTCTATCAGCGATGGGCCGGTACGAGGCCGCACGATCTGGACGAAGCCAAAGCCGTTGACGGCGGTGCGCTCGAACGGCTGCGGCAGATTGTCGTCTATCGCCGTCGCCGCCGACTGCCGCGCCGCCTTGCCCGGTGCGGTCGGCAGGTCGATGCCGATCGATCCGGTGATGGTGAGCCTGCGAACCGCCCGCGCCGCCTCCGCGGCCCCGGCGATCGCCAGCTCACCCGGCTCGCCCCACCCGTCGACGTCGATCAGGCTCATGGCCGGCGTTGCAAAGATGCCGAGCGAGCCGCCGGCGAAATCGACGATGCCGCTTGCCGCCTGCTCCATAAGCTCGCCCCAGCCCGCGTCGCCGAGCTCGTCGCGGGCTCCCGGGAAAGCCAGCTCGCGCACCGGCAGGCCGGTCGAGCGCAGCCGTTCGGCGAGCGACGTTGGCCGCCGCCGCTCGCGATCGGTGACCCTGGCCAGCGGCCGCTTCCAATGCTCGCCTCCGGGGATCGCGGGCCTGACGACCTCGATCCGCACGGTCGAGCCCTGGGTCGCTGCGCCGGTGCCGTTGGGCAGCAGATATTCGCGCCCCCCGTCGTCGCGTGCCACCGCATTGCGGCCGCCGCGGCCGACATCCACCAGCTGCGCGTCGAAGATCGTCCCGGCGGGCACCGCACCGTCGAGCTCGACCCGCGCCTCGATGATTTCGCCGCCCTCGACCAGGGCCGCCCGGGTCTCGCCGATTCCGCGCTCGATCAGCCACTCAGGCAATCGGATATCCCGCCGATTTCAGAAGCAGCCGGGTCTCGGCCAGCGGCAACCCGACGACATTGGAATAGCTTCCGGCGATATGGCGGACATAGACTTCGCCATAACCCTGCAGCGCATAGCCGCCGGCCTTGCCGCGCCACTCGCCGTGGGATGCGTAGAAATCGATCTCTTCGTCACTCAGCCGCTTCATCGCGATCATCGTCTCGACCAGCCGGCTGCGCAGCGCGGCTCCCGGCACCGCCAGCGCCACTCCGGTCAGCACTCGGTGGCGCCGTCCGGAGAGCAGCTTCATGCAGGCGCGAAGCGTCTCTTCGTCCTCGACCTTTGGCAGGATCCGCCGCCCGACCGCGACCACCGTGTCGGCGGCCAGGACCAGCTCGCCCGGCTCGCGCGCCGCCACCGCCATCGCCTTGTCGCACGCCAGGCGAAGCGCATGCGCGCGCGGAAGCTCGCCCCTGGGAATGCTTTCGTCGACGTCGGCCGGGACGATCGCATCGGGGACGACGCCGATGCGCTCGAGCAATTGCAGCCGTCGCGGGCTTGCCGAAGCGAGGATCAGCCGCACGGGCTGCCGCCCTATTTGAACCGGTAGGTGATCCGGCCCTTGGTCAGGTCGTAGGGCGTCAGCTCGACCAGCACCTCGTCGCCGGTCAGCACCCGGATCCGGTTCTTGCGCATCTTGCCGGCGGTGTGGCCGAGGATCTCATGGCCGTTCTCGAGTTTCACGCGGAACATCGCGTTCGGCAGCAGTTCGACGACCTGCCCGCGCATTTCGAGAAGCTCTTCCTTGGCCATTCATCCTCGCTGTCGATGGAAAAAAGTCGCGGAGCCTTACTCTGGCGTTCGCCAAAAGGGAAGGCGGCAACACTAGCCCGCGTCAGGCCGGGTTGTGCTTGGCGAGGAAGGCTTCGAGCCGTCGCAGCCAGTCCTCGAAGTCGGCGTTGCTTTGGAAATCGTGGCCGCTGTCCTTGTAGTAGGTCGCGGTGACGTCGGCTCCGCCCCTTTTCATCGCCTCGGCCATATTTCGGCTCTGCGACAGCGGCACCCGTTCGTCCTTTTCGCCATGGGCGATGAACACGGGCACCTTGATCCGGTCGGCGAAGCTGATCGGCGAAACCGCCATCAGGTCCAGCTTGCCCTCGCCGCCCACCTGGGTCCGCCATTCGCGATAATATCGCGGTGCGGAAAACAGCTTGCGATCGTGGCGGAGCAGCGCGCGAAGGTCGGAAATGCCGGCCCAGCTGGCGGCGCAGCGATAGCGTTCGGGATTGCGCGCGGCGCCCCACATTGCCGCGTAGCCGCCGTAGGACGCGCCGACGATGCAGACGCGCTTGGAATCGATTTGACCCGATCGCACCAGCCAGTCGACGCCGTCGTCGAGATCGTCCTGCATTTTCTTGCCGAACTCGCCATAGCCCCTGGTGACGAAGTCCTTGCCGTAGCCGGTTGATCCGCGGAACTGCGGCTGAAGCACGGCATAGCCGCGATTGGCGAGGAACTGGACGGTCGCGTCATAGCTCCACTCGTCGCGAGCGAAGGGCCCGCCATGCGGCATCACGATCAGCGGCAGCCCCTGTGCCGGACGGCCGCGGGGAAGGGTGAGGTAGGCTGGGATCGGCAGCCCGTCGCGCGCCTGGTAACGCACCCATTTGGACTCGGCGAGCTGCGAAGGTTCGATCAGCGGGTAGGGGTCGACCACCGGGTGCATTCGCGAGCTTGCCCGGTCGAGCAGGAAATATCGGCCAGGATCGCTGGCCCCGCCCGACCAGACCAGCGCGCGCTTCGCGTCCGATGACCAGCTGGTCACCATGTTGACGTTGGCCGGCAGGGCTTTGTCGAGCCTCTCCTGCAGCGCCCGGCGCTCGGGATCCAGCCACTTCGTGCGGTGGCGGTCGTCGTGATAATTGATGGCGATGATCTTGCCGGCGAAGCGGTCGTAGACCACGTCCTCGAGATCTACCTCGGGATGCTCGAAGATCGTGTCGCCGAGCGCTCCGGTTTTGAAGTCGTACGAGTAGAGAGCGAAGCGGCCGGTGCGCTCGTTGGTGATGATCCAGCCGTTCTCGCCCTTGCCGAACATCACGCGGTCAATGGCGCCGTCCTCTTTCTGGACCTTGCCGCGGACCGCCTGGAGCTTGTCGCCCGCCTTTTCGCGATACCAAATGGTCCAGCGCCTTTCGCTGTAGGCGATGCCGGCGCGAACCACTCCATCGTCATCGGCGAACCAGTCCCACACATCCGGGCGCGCCTTTTCGATCACGGTCGTGTCGCCGGTCAAAAGATCGACGCGCTTGACGGATGGCGTGGAGTGGATGTCGTCCTGGCCGGCGATCAGCGCCCAGGTCCCGGTCGGGTCCGTGTAAAGAACGTCGCCGGCAAAAAGCCCGCGGCTTCGCCTGTCGAGAGCGAGGGTCTTGCCGGTGACGAGATCGACCAGCACCGCGCGCATCATCGGCAGCCGCAAGCCAAACACCTCGCCGAAGGTGATCAGGCTCAACACCAGTTTCCGGCTGCCGGCCCAATGCACTCCGGCGAGCGTGAACTTGCCGAGCTTGGTGGTGCTCAACGGCGCCGCAGGGTTGTCGGCATCGATGATGACAAGCGCCGCCTCGTCGCCGCTAGTGCTTCGCGCAACGATCAGCCGGCCATCCGGCGCGAGAAGCGGTTTCGATTCCTTTGGCAGTGCGGCGAACGTCGAGACGGGGATGATTGGCGGCCGCTGTGCCGACAGCGGTTGCCAAGGCAGCGCCGCCACGGCTGCTGCCACGCCCAAAAACAGATTGCGCACGTACCCCCCTGACTTCGGCACGAGCAGACTAGCCGGCGGAAAAGAAAAGAAAAGCCCCGCCCGGACTGGCCGGACGGGGCTTGAAAAGGCTCGGCGGCCGGCGCTCGGTCAGCTCGCCCCGTGGCCCGCCAGCGCCGCCAGCAGAAGCAGGGCGACGATGTTGGTGATCTTGATCATCGGATTGACGGCCGGACCAGCGGTGTCCTTGTAAGGGTCGCCGACGGTGTCGCCGGTGATCGCGGCCTTATGGGCTTCCGACCCCTTGCCGCCGTAATTGCCGTCTTCGATATACTTCTTGGCATTGTCCCAGGCGCCGCCGCCGCTGGTCATCGAGATGGCGACGAACAGCCCGGAGACGATCACTCCGATCAGCAGCGCGCCGAGCGCGGCGAAGCCGTGCTCGGGGCCGGCGACCGTCCGGATGACGAAGAAGATCAGCAGGGGCGCGACCACCGGCAGAAGCGACGGGATGATCATTTCCTTGATCGCCGCGCGGGTGACGAGGTCGACGGTGCGGGCGTAGTTCGGCCGGACCGAGCCATCCATGATGCCCGGGTTCTCGCGGAACTGGGCGCGCACCTCCTCGACGACTGCGCCGCCGGCGCGGCCGACGGCCATCATGCCCATCGCCCCGAACAGATAGGGCAGAAGCGCGCCGATCAGCAGGCCGACGATCACATAGGGGTTGGCGAGCGTGAAATCGACATCGGCAAAGGCGACTCCGAGGTCGCCGGCAAAGCGGCGAAGGTCGGTCGTGTAGGCGGCGAACAGCACCAACGCGCCGAGCCCGGCCGAGGCGATGGCATAGCCCTTGGTCACCGCCTTGGTGGTGTTGCCGACCGCGTCGAGGGCGTCGGTGCGGGTTCGCACGTCCTCCTCGAGCCCGGACATTTCGGCGATTCCGCCGGCATTGTCGGTGACGGGACCGTAGGCGTCGAGGGCGACGACCATGCCCGCCAGCGCCAGCAACGACGTTGCGGCAAAGCCGATGCCGATCAGGCCGGCGAGCTGGTAGGCAACGATGATTCCGATGCAGATGACGATTGCCGGAAGGGCGGTCGCCTCGAGGCTGACGGCGAGGCCCTGGATGATGTTGGTGGCATGGCCGGTCTGCGACGAGCGGGCGATTGCCTGGACCGGGCGATAATTGGTGCCCGTGTAATATTCGGTGATCCAGACGATGAGGCCGGTGACGACCAGGCCGACGATCATCGAGAAGAACAGGTCCCAGCCGGTGAAGCTGCCGGCGAGGTCCTCGGCGGTGCCGCCGGCGGGAAGCGCGGCGGTCTGATCGCCGCCGCCGAGCGGCGCGTTCATGTCGCCGAGCGTCGCCCAGGTGACCAGCCACAATGCCGGGATCGACAGCACCGCGGTGACGAGGAAACCCTTGTAGAGCGCGCCCATGATCGACTGCTTGCGGCCGAGGCGGACGAAATAGGTGCCGATGATCGAGGTGACGATGCAGGCAGCACCGACCATTAGGGGCAGGGTCATCAGCGCCAGCAGGTCGGCCGCCGCGGCGGTAACCAGGAGCGCAATCAGGACCATGGTCGCGCCGACGGTGACGACATAGGTCTCGAACAGGTCGGCAGCCATTCCCGCGCAGTCGCCGACATTGTCGCCGACGTTGTCGGCGATCACTGCCGGGTTGCGGGGGTCGTCCTCGGGGATTCCGGCCTCGATCTTGCCGACGAGGTCGGCGCCGACGTCGGCCGCTTTGGTGAAGATGCCGCCGCCGAGACGCGCGAAGATCGAGATCAGCGACGCTCCGAAGGCGAGGGCGACGAGGGTGTCGATCACCTCGCGGCTGCTTGGTTCGAGGCCGCGGACGTCGACCAGGACGTAGAACAGCACCGAGATCGCCAGCAGGGCGAGGCCGGCGACCAGCATTCCGGTGATTGCGCCGGCGCGGAAGGCGACGGTGAGGCCGCTCTGGAGGCTGCTTCGCGCCGCCTCGGCGGTACGGACATTTGCGCGCACCGAGATGTTCATGCCGATGTAGCCGGCAGCGCCCGAGAGGAACGCGCCGACGACGAAGCCGATCGCGGCGGTGATCCCGAGGAACAGGCCGACGATGACCGCGACGACGACTCCGACGATGGCGATGGTCGTATACTGGCGCCCGAGATAGGCCTGCGCGCCCTCCTGGATCGCTTCGGCGACCTCGATCATGCGCTGGTTTCCGGCCGGCGCATTGAGCACCTGGCGGCTGGTGAAGATTCCGTAGAGCACGGCGAGCAGACCGCAGCCGATCGCGATCAGAATCAGGTTCATCGAAGCTTTCCCCGTTTGGCGGCAAAACAAGAAGGCCGGTGCCGCTGAAGCGGCCGGCGGATTCGCGCCCTTTATGGGCGGTTTAGCTGGCTGGCAACATCTGTCGCCGCAGCGCGGCTAATGCAGCAGCAGCGCGCTGGCCATGCCGCAGGCCAGGCCGCTAAGGCCGATCAGCCATTGGCGAAGGGGAATCGCCGCGATGTTCATGGCCCAGTCGCTCCGGCAGTGGGACGGGGCGCCCGCCGCTGAACAGGGAAAGGGGATGCCCGGTTGCGGCGAGAGTCCCGATCGCAGCGAGGGTGGAGCCTTCGGGTAAAGATAGGCTTAAGACGTCGACTTCGCGGGGGACCGCGGCAAGAAGCGCATAATCGTCGCCGCCGGTGGCCGCGAACAGGCGCGCCGCCCGGCCGGCTCCGCGCTCGGCGGCAAACGCGCTCGACAGCGGGATGCAATCCAGGTCGATGGTCGCCGCGCAGCCGCTGGCCTCGGCAAGCCGGCGAGCATCGAGCAGAAGCCCGTCGGACACGTCGAGCATCGCATCGGCATGGGGCGCCAGCGCCCGGCCGGCGGCGAGCAGCGGGACCGGTCGCCGGTAGATGTCGACCAGCGGCCCGGCCGCTCGCCGGTCCGCGCGCAGCAGCGCGAGGCCGGCCGCCGAATCGCCGACCGTTCCGACCAGCCACAGCCGATCGCTTGGCCTGCCGCCGTCGCGGGATGGAGTGCGCTCGCCGGCGCGGCCGATCGCGGTCAGTCCGAGCACGCGCGGAGCCCCGGGTGGTAGGGCGATGGTGTCGCCGCCAATGAGGGCGAGCCCGTAGCTCTCGCACGCCGCCTCGACCCCGTCGATGAACGTCGCCTCCCAATCGCCGTCGCCGGCCAGCGTCAGCGAAAGCAGCGCCGCGCGCGGCTCGGCGCCCTTGGCGGCGAGGTCGGACAAATTGACCGCGACCAGTTTCCAGCCGACGCTCGCCGGCGGGTCGTCGGGCAGGAAGTGGACGCCCTCGGCGATGCTGTCGTGGGTGATCACCCAGCCGTCGAGCAGGGCGGCGTCGTCGCGCAGGCCGCGAGCCGCCGGGTCGGTGGCGATTCGCCGAAGCCGGTCGAGCGCCCGCGCCTCGTCCATTTTTACCCGGCCCGCGCCGGGCGGGCTTCTTTGGCAATGGCGTCGAGGATGCCGTTGACGAAGCCGCTTTCGCGCTTGTCGTAGAACGCATGGGCGACATCGACATATTCGGAGATGGCCGAGGCCACAGGGACGTCGGCGCGGGCGATCAGCTCATAAGCGCCGGCACGGAGGATGGCGCGCATCGGCCGGTCGAGCCGCTCCAGGCTCCAACCTTGCGCCAGCCGCGATCCGATCAGCGCATCGATCTCGTCGCGCCGGGCATCGACGCCCAGGACGATGTCGTCGAAGAAGTCGCGCTCGGCCTCGTGATATTGCTGGTCCTCGATGGTCGCTCCGAGCCGGTGATCGTGGAATTCCTTGAGCAGCCGGGCGACCGGCGTGCCCTCCATCTCCTGCTGGTAGATCGCCTGGACGGCGGCAAGCCGTGCGGCGGAACGGGAGCGGGATCGAGTGGCCTGGGTCATTCGGCGGCTCTAGCGAGCGAGGCTCAGCCGAGGAACCCCTCAAGCGCCCGCGCCACCGCATCCGGCGCTTCCCACGGCGCGAAATGGCCGGCGTCCGCCAGGCGGACGATCTCGAGGTCTTCGACCAGCCGGTCGAGGCCGTCGAGCTGGACCGGCAGAAGCGCCTTGTCGCGCATTCCCCAGATCACGAGGGTCGGCACTCGGACCTTGGGAAAGGCGCCGAGCAGGAAGTCGGGCAGCGGCACCGTGACTCCCGGCGGCGGCACCATCACCTTGGCCGCTCGGTACCAGCCCAGCATCGCCGTCAGCGCGCCGGGCTGCGACCATTCGGCGACATATTGCCGTCTCTCCGACTCCGGGATCAGCGCCAGGTCGACGTGGCTGCCGAAGGTCTTGTCGAAGAAGCTTTCATAGCCCATCGCCTCGACCGCTTTCTCGAAACCGGGGGTCCGGAAGGCGGTGATGTACTGCGAGGCCAGACGCTGCTGCTCGTCCTCGATCAGGCTCTTCTGGAAGATCACCGGGTGCGGCGCGTTGACGATCGCGAGGCGCGTCAGCCGCGCATCGCCGCGGATCGCCGCCGCCCAGGCCGCCGCCCCGCCCCAATCGTGGCCGACCAGTGCGAACCGCTCGATGCCGAGGGCATCGGCGAGCGCGAAAATGTCGTCGACGATCACGTCGGTCCTATAGCCATCCACCTCGGCCGGCCGGTCGGAGCCGGCGAAGCCGCGCTGGTCGGGCATCACCAGCCGAAACTTGTCGGCCAGCCGCGGCGCGACCTCGCGCCAGGTGCGGTGCGATTCGGGAAAGCCGTGCAGCAGGATGACCGGCGGGCCGTCATCCGGCCCGGCAAGCGCGATGTTCAGGGTCACTCCGGTTGAAAGCGGGACTCGGCGGAATTCGGCGTCTCCCCTCCCCTTCAGGGGAGGGGCCGGGGGTGGGGGAGTCAAAGCCATAACGACTGCCCTGACACGCCCCACCCCGCTCGCCTCCGGCAAGTCGGCCCTCCCCTAAAGGAGAGGGCAAGGCTCATGGATAGCTCACCGTCTTCGGCCGCTCTGGTAGCGGAATGAACTCCTCGTCGTCGCCCGGGATCAACGGAAAACGCATCGCCTTCCACTCTTCCTTGGCCTGGTCGATCCGCTCGCGCGACGAGGAGACGAAGTTCCAGAAGACGTGGCGCGGCGTACGGAAGGCCTCGCCGCCCATCAGCATCGCCCGCCCGCCGCTTGCGCTGGACAGGGTCAGCGCCTGGTCTGGCGCCAGCACGTAGAGCGTAAACGGCTCCAGCGGCTCGCCCCCGAGCTCGCCCTCGCCGCCGACCAGCATCACCGCCCGCTCGTCGGCCTCGGCATCGATCGGCACGCTTCCACCGGCTTCGAGAAGGATGTCGGCATAGATGGTCGCGCTGTCGCAGCGGGTCGGCGCGCTCGCGCCCCACAGGCTGCCCATCAGAACCCGCGCCGACGCGCCGCCACTTTCGACCAGGGGCAGCGCGCCTTCGGGCACATGTTCGAAGTCCGGCTCGACATCCTCCTTGCCGTCGGGAAGGGCCAGCCAGGTCTGCATCCCGTAGAAGCTCGGTCCTTTCGCCCGGGCTTGCGGCGGCGAGCGCTCGGAATGGACGATCCCGCGCCCGGCGGTCATTAGATTGACCGCGCCCGGCTCGATCACCTGGCGGCTCCCTAGCGAATCGCGATGCTCGATGGCGCCGTCGAACAGATAGGTGACGGTGGCGAGGTTGATGTGCGGGTGCGGCCGCACGTCCATGCCCTGGCCGGGATCGAGCCGCGCTGGCCCGAACTCGTCGACGAAGATGAAGGGGCCGACCATCGTCCGTTCGCGGTTGGGAAGCGCCCGGCGAACCTTGAACTCGCCAAGGTCGTGGGTGACCGGCGCGATGGTCTGGATGATCGGGCCCTGGGTCATGCTTCTCCCGGCGCGCTGGCCTTGATCGATAGCGCATGAACCCGCTCGCGCATCAAGTCGCCCAGAGCGGAATAGACCATCCGCTGCCGCTCGACCCGGCTCTTGCCGGCGAAGGCCGGGCTTTCGATTCGGAGCGTGAAATGGCTCTCGCCGGCTGGATTGTAGCCGGAGTGGCCGCGGTGCTTGTCGCTGTCGTCGCTCAGCTCGATTTGCGTCGGCCCAAGCGACGAGTTGAGCCGTTCGAGCATCTCGCTTGCCACCGGCCCGGTTTTTGGCGCGTTCATTTGGCCTATATAGAAAGCTTCTGAAAGCGAGGAAGCGTGGCGTCGCGTCATTCGAGGTTTCATGGCCGGGTCGAAGGGGCGGCGGGGCTGTGCGCAATCCCCGGCTGCGGCAATCGCGGCGAGTATAAGGCGCCGTTGCAGCCGGCCAATTTCAACGGCCCCGGCGTCTGGCGGCTGCTGTGCCTCGACCATGTCCGCGAGCACAATAGCGCCTACAATTATTTCGACGGCATGAGCGCCGAGGAGATCGCCGAGGCGCAAACGCCCTACGGCGGCTGGGAGCGGCCGAGCCGAAGCTTCGCCAGCCTCGGCGCCGACCCGCCCCCGGCCTGGGCCGACTTCGCCGACCCGCTCGACGCCATCGCCGGCCGCTTCCGCCGCCCGCGCCGCGAGCAGCCGACCACGTCGCGCTTCAGCCGCAACGAGCGCCGCGCGCTGGCCATCCTCGGCCTCGGCGAGGATGCCGATCTGCATTCGGTCCGCGCCCGCTATTCGCAGCTGGTCCGGCGCTTCCACCCCGACCGCAACGGCGGCGACCGAAGCCAGGAAGCGCGGCTGTCGGCGGTTATCGAGGCTTGGCAGCTGCTGAGGAAATCGGCGGCCTTCGCCTGATCATTTCCGGCCCAGGGCGAAGTCGACCCGGACCCGCACCTCGCTGGTATTCATCCCCGGGCTGAAGGGCGCCGCGACCGGCGGCGGCGCGGCGGCCTGCGCGGTCGCGTCCATCGTCACCATCCGCGGCATCGGGATCGGCATCCCGCTGTCGCCGCCGTCATAGATGGCGAGCACCCGCTCGACCTCGAGCCCGGCGGCCTGCGCATAAGCGTCGGCACGCTCGCGGGCCGCGCGATAGGCGTCGGCATAGGCCGATCGGTTGGCGCTTTCGCGGTTGCTGACTCGAAGGTCGGGCCCGGACAGTACGTTGGCGCCGGCCTCGGTGACCATGGTCACCGCCTCGCCGACTTTGTCCATGTCGCGCATCGTCACTTCGAGCACGTTGTGCGCCCGGAAACGGCCGCGCTCGGGCCCGTGGTCGATGCGCTGCAGGCTGAGGTTGCGGGTTTGCAGATCCTGCTCGCGCACCCCGAGCCGCTGAAGCGCAACCGTCACTTCCTGCATCTTCTCGCGGTTGAGCCGGCTCGCCTCGCCGGCGCTCGCCGCCAGCGATTGCACTCCCAGCTGCAGTCGCGCCTCGTCCGGCCGCGTGTCGGCGCTGCCGCTCGCCGTGACGGTCAGCAAGGTCTCGCCGCGCTCGACCCCGCGCGGGTCGGGCGCCGCGCGCTCGCAGGCGGCGACGAACAGAAACGGAACCAACGCCAGTGCACGCATGGTCACTCTCCCTGGAAGAAACGCTCATGTTATAGTGTTACATCGGGGCGTCAATCGCGGTCCGAAGCGCAGCTACACTCCACGGTGAGTTTACATTCGCCGCCGGCAATGGGACTGCCGCTCGCCACGGGAGAGCGCTAATGCCGGCATCAGCGACGCGTCTGCAGATCATCGAGGCGGCCGACCATTTATTCTATTCGGAAGGGCTGGCCGCGGTCAGCATGGATCGGATCGCCGAGCACGCCGGGGTCACCAAGAAGACCCTCTATTACCATTTCCGCTCCAAGGATGATCTGATGGGCGCCTATCTCAACTCCCGGCACGGCCGGGTCATGGAGCGCTATCACAATTGGGCCGGGACCAGTGGCACTGCCGCCGAGCGAGTCGAACGGATGTTCCGCTGTCTGGTGGAATCGACTCGCGAGCGCTCCTGGCGCGGCTGCGCCTTTGTCCGCGCCGCCTGCGAGCTCGCCGATCGCCCCGGCCACCCCGCGGCGCTGGCGGCGCGGCGGCACAAGACGGCGTTCGAGCAATGGCTTCGCGACCTGCTCGAAGGGGAAGGCCGAGCGAACGCTGCCCATCTCGCGCGTTCGCTGATGGTGCTTCTCGACAGCGCCATCGTCCAGGCGCTGATTCACCGGGATTCGGCCTATGCCGAAGCTGCAGCCGGGATGGCCTCTGTCCTGCTGCAGCGCAGATCGCCGATCCAAGCCGACGCCGCCTAGCCCGTCCGGCGATTGCAGCGGGCGAGATCCTCGTCCGACAGCGCTCCCGACGGGGTCGAGAAGCTCGTGACCTTGCCGGCATAGCGGGCGATCGCGCGGCACGCCCGCAGCTTGAGATACGGCTTGTCGATGACCTGGCCGAAGCATTCATTGCCTTCGCACCGCCAGGCTTGTTGGTCGACGATCACTGCCGGCTGAGGCCGGTGGCTCCACTCGACTTTCGCCACGGCCGAATCGCCGGGCAGACCTGCCGCTGCCGCGACTACTGCAAAAATCCACAACGCCATGATTTGCCTCCGGCCAATTGATCGGCCGGATTCTCGCGGGGGCGGCAGCCCGCCTCAATTCACTGTGGAGGTTAGCCGATGGGCAAGGCGGCTACACTGGCCAGTGTTCTTTTCGTCGCGATCGTTCTGTATCGTAGAGGGCGAGGCTCACCATGTTCCTTCCGCAATTGCGCGCTGACGCGCCATTTCACGGTCGCTGGTCGACTCCGGGCCGGCCCAACCGTGTTCGATGTTCCCGGCAGGTTCGTAAGTGCCAATCACTGCGCCTGACCGGGTGACCTGATGGTCGACCATCCGCAATCCTTGGGCCGGAGTGCCCTCGCCGAACAGCCTTTTGCCTTGGCCCAGCACGACGGGGAAGGTCATCAGCGTCAGCCGGTCGAGCAAGCCTTCGCGGATCAGCGCCGGATAGAGCGTGCTGCTGCCCTGGATCAGCAGGTCGGGGCCGTCGCCCGCCCTGAGTCGGCGAAGCTCGTCGAGCCCGCCCAGTCGGTGGCTATTGCTCCAGCGCAGGTCGGGCGAACCGCGGGTGAGGACATATTTGTCGGCCTTGGTGAAAGCCTCGCCAAGGGCGATGGCGGCGGCTTCGCCGTCGTCCTTGCCGGTGCGGTCGAAAACCTCCCCGATGCCGGTCGCTTCGCCGCCGACATAAGGCCAGTAGGCCGCGAAAATGTCGTAGGTCCGCCGGCCCAGCAGTAGGCTGTATTCGGCGCCGAAGAACGCATCGATCGCGGCACCGACATCCTCGTCGAAGAATTGCGGCAGCCAGCCGCCATGCTCGAACCCGCCGGTCGGATCTTCGCTGGGGCCGCCCGGCGCCTGCATGACGCCGTCGAGCGACAGGAAGACGCTCCCGCGGATCTTACGCAACGGCGGTCTCGCTGCGCGCCGCAGCCTCGATCGTCGCGATGTCGATCTTCTTCATCGTCATCATCGCTTCGAACGCCCGCTGGGCCAGGGCCTGGTCCGGATTGGTCGTCGCCTCGAGCAGCAGGCGCGGAGTGATCTGCCAGGAAAAGCCCCATCTGTCCTTGCACCAGCCGCAGGCGCTCTCCTCGCCGCCATTGCCGACGATCGCGTTCCAGTAGCGATCGGTTTCCTCCTGGTCCTCAGTCAGGACCATGAAGCTGACCGCTTCATTGGGCTTAAAGTTCGGGCCGCCGTTGAGGCCGACGAACGGCCGGCCGAGGACGGTGAATTCGACCGTCAGCTCCTCGCCTTTCTCGCCGCCGGGAAAGTCGTCGGGCGCGCGGTTCGCGGCTTTCACTTCGCTGTATGGAAACACGGATGCATAGAATTCGGCGGCCCTGCGCGCCTCGCCTTTGTCGAACCACAGGCAGGTGGCCAGTTTGTCCGGCATCGTCACTTCTCCAGCGTGTTCAGGATCGGCTTGAAGCCGCCCCAGAACATGCGCTTGCCGTCGAACGGCATCTCGCCGTTCGGCTGCATTTCGGGGTCGGCCATGATCTTTTCCCAGGCCGAGTCGCGGGTCGGCTTGTCGGGCCAGACGATGAAGGAGAAGACGACATTCTCGCCGTCCTCGGCCTTAACCGCGCGGAAGAAGTCAGTGGTGTGGCCATGTTCGAGCCCGTCGCCGAGCGCCTCGACAGTGCCGATCGCGCCAAGATTGCTGGCCTTTGCGGCAAACATTTCCGCCATCTTGCGATAGTCGTCTGCCTTCTCGTCTTTCAATGGAAGGACGAATCCGTCGATGTAGCTCATGCTGCTTCTCCTTCGGGTTGATGGGCCGCGCAGACGGCGAGCTGGTCGGCAAGAGCGCGCTGGAACGCCGGGCGCGCTTCGCCGCGCTTCACATAAGCGGCGAGGTTCGCGAATTCGGCGACAAGGTCGGTGTGACGAAGGATCCGCAACACCGTCACCATCAGCAAATCGCCGATCGTGAAGCGCTCCTCGAGCCACTCCTTGTCGCCGAGCCAGTCGGACACGCGCTTGAGCCTCTGGCGGACAGAATCCTCCGCGCCCGGCCGGCGCAGCCGGGCCCACTCCTCGCCGGGTTGGAAGAGGTCGATGGTGGCGAGGGTCAGCACCGACGGCTCGACGCTGTTCAGGGCCGCATAGCTCCAGCCGATCGCCCGAAACCGGCGCTGCGGATCGGTCGGCAATAGCGCCTCGCTCTTCTCGCCGACATATTGGACGATCGCGCCGCTCTCGAACAGCTGCACCTCGCGGTCGCGGAAGCACGGCACCTGGTTGAACGGCTGCTCGAGCAGATATTCCGGCGGCCGCTCGTCGAGAAGTCGGACGCGGTAATCGTGCCCCGCCTCCTCGAGTGCCCAGCGCACCCTCAGGTCGCGCACCAGGCCCTTGGCGAAGTCGGGCACCCGACCGAAGCTGGTGACTTCGATGTCCGCGCTCGGATTGACGGCCATTGCGCTCTCCTCAGTGACGGTCGGCGGTGGCGTCGGCCGCCGCTTCGGCGACGGCCTCGGCGCCGCGCTCGGCGGCGGCCGGGTCCATCCACATGATTTCCCAGATGTGACCGTCCGGGTCGGAAACGCTACGCCCGTACATCACTCCATAATCCTGTTTCGGCGCCGGATCAGCAGTGCCGCCGGCCGACACGGCGCGCTCCACGGCCGAGTCGACGCTTTCGCGGCTTTCGGCGGACAGGCAGATCAGCACTTCGCTGCCCGCATTGGCGTCGGCGATCGGGCGAGGCGTGAACTGCCGGAACTTGTCGTGGGTCAGGATCATCACGTGAATGGTCTCGGAAAAGGTCATGCAGGCCGCCGTCTCGTCGGTGAACTTGGGCTCGTTCACCGCGCCCAATGCCTCGAGAAAGCGACTCGATCGCTGCAGGTCCGCGACCGGCAGGTTGACGAATATCATCCGCGACGCAGCCATTGTTTTCTCCCCCTTGTTCGCGACTCGATTCCCTTGCTTTCTGCCCATGTTAGTTATAAATTGCAACCATGCAGTTACAAAACCTAACTAAGTCTCGGAAGGACGAGGAAAAACGCCGCTACGACGACGCGTGCGCGGCGGCGCACGGAATGGATCTGATCGGCGATCGCTGGGCGATGCCGGTGATCCGCGAGCTTCTGCTCGGCCCGCGCCGCTTTGGCGACCTGAAGGCGAGCCTGCGCGGCATCAGCGCCAACGTCCTCACCCAGCGGCTGACGGGGCTCGAAGAAGCCGGCATCCTCGTCCGCCGCAAGCTGCCGCCGCCGGCCTCGGTCCAGGTCTACGAGCTCACGCCCTGGGGCTACGAGGCGGCACCGATCTTCCAGGCGATCGGGCGCTGGGCCGTCCGCAGCCCGCGCCACGACCCGACTCGCCCGTTCAGCCCGGTGTCGCTGATGCTGTCGCTGCGCACCATGTTCAGCCCCGAGGCCGCCGGCGATTTTGCCGCCCGCATCCAGCTTCGCCTCGACGGCGAGCCCTTCTTCTGGATTCGCGACGCGGGGACCGTCCGCATCGGCCGCGGCGAGGTGGATTTGCCTGATTTCACCCTGTCCGGCTCGCCCGGCGACATCGCCGCAATCGTCTATGGCGGGGCGCCCCTTGAAATCGCGCGCGCGGAGGGAGATTTGACCAGGGCGCGGCACTTCGTGACGCTCTTCCCGCTTCCGCCCAAGGCGCCGCTCGATTGAAACTGCGTTCGCGCTGGAGGCGAAAACCAGCATCGTGGGGGGACGATGCGTTTTCGGCCACTGTCGAAGCGCGGTTCTCGGGCCTTGACCTTGAACTGGAGGCCTTCGACAGGCTCAGGCCGAACGGTTACAGAGAAAAGCGATGACCGAACGTTCCAACGTCAAGCCCGAAAGCCGCGGCGAAACCGTGCTCGCCTCTCCCGACGCGATGGTGAAGGTGCGCGATGCCTTCGGAGTCGACAGCGACATGGAGGTCCCGGCCTTCTCCGAGGCCGACGAGCGCGTTCCCGACCTCGACCCAACCTATGTCTTCGATCCCGACACGACGCTCGCCATTTGCGCCGGCTTCGCCAAGAATCGCCGGGTGATGGTCCAGGGCTATCACGGCACCGGCAAGTCGACCCATCTCGAGCAGGTCGCCGCCCGCCTCAACTGGCCGATGATCCGGATCAACCTCGACGCCCACATCAGCCGAATCGATCTCGTCGGCCGCGACGCCATCGTCCTTCGCGAAGGCCAGCAGGTCACCGAGTTTCGCGAAGGCCTCCTGCCCTGGGCGCTGCAGCATCCGGTCGCGCTCGTGTTCGACGAATATGACGCCGGCCGGCCCGACGTCATGTTCGTCATCCAACGCGTCCTCGAGGCCGAGGGCAAGCTCACCTTGCTCGACCAGAACCGGGTGATCCGCCCCAATCCGTGGTTCCGCCTGTTCGCCACCACCAACACCATCGGCCTTGGCGACACCACCGGCCTCTATCACGGTACCCAGGCGATCAATCAGGGACAGATGGACCGCTGGAATATCGTCACCACGCTCAATTATCTGCCGGCGGCGGTCGAGGCGCAGATCGTGCTTGCCAAGTCAGGCGAATATGACAGCCCCGACGGCAAGGCGACGGTCGAGAAGATGATCAAGGTCGCCGAGCTATCGCGCCAGGGCTTTATCAACGGCGACATCTCGACGGTGATGAGCCCGCGAACCGTGATCAGCTGGGCTCAGAACGCCCACATCTTCGACGACGTCGGCTATGGCTTCCGGGTCTCATTCCTCAACAAGTGCGACGAGTCCGAGCGGACGCTGATCGCCGAATATTACCAGCGCGTGTTCGGCGAGGACCTGCCCGAAAGCGTGGTCGGGAAGGCGGGGTGACATCCTTCCCTCGATTGCGAGGGGAGGGGGACCACCCGAAGGGGTGGTGGAGGGGCCTGATGGATAGCGCCGCCGATGCCTGAACCGATCGACCTGTTCCGCCGCGCGCTGGCCGGCGCCGCCCGCGCGATCGCCAGGGATCCCGAGGTCGAGGTCGCCTTCGCCTCCGAAGCCGCCGCCGCCTCGGGCAAGACCGCGCGCGTGCCCTCGCCCGGGCCGGCGCTCGAGCGGCGACTGGTCGCAGAGGCGCGCGGCGCCGCCGACTCGCTGGCACTTCGCCTTCGCCACCATGATCCGGCGCTCCACTCCGCCCACGCCCCGGCCGACGCGGAAGCCCACGCCGTGTTCGACGCGCTCGAAGCCGCCCGGGTCGAGGCGCTCGGCGCCCGCGCCATGGGCGGGGTCCGCGCCAACCTTCGCGAGCTGGCCGAGGCCCGGGTCCGCGCCGATGCCATCACCCGCGCCCGAAGCGCCGAGGAGGTGCCGCTGGCGACCGCCGTCGGGCTGATGGCGCGCGAGCGGCTGACCGGCGAGGCGCCGCCCAGGGCCGCGCTTGCCGGACTTCGGCTGATTGCCCCGTGGATCGAGGACAAGGCCGGCGCCGAGCTCGACGCGCTCGCCATGACCCTCGACGACCAGGCGGCCTTTGCCAGACTGTCGCGCCGGCTGCTCGAGGACCTGGACCTGGCCAGCGCCGAGGAAGATTCCGAGCAGCCCGAGGAAGCCGGCGACGAGGATCAGGGCGACGAGGGCGCCGACCAGGAGCAGGACGACGGCGGCGACGACTCCTCCGGCGCTCCCGGCGAAATGGAGATGCGCGGCGAGGAGGCCGACGACCGCCAGGGCGAGGAGCAGAGCCCGGCGCAGGCCGAGGCCGGCGAGGACGAGCTCGACGGCCAGATGGGCGACGACAGCGCCTTCTCGGCGCCGTCACGCCGCAATTGGGAGATCGCCCCCGATAGCGACTACAGGCCCTACACCACCCGCTTCGACGAGATTCTCGAGGCGCGCCTATTGTGCGACGAGGAGGAGCTCGGCCGGCTTCGCGCTTATCTCGACCAGCAGATGGGCGGCCTGACCAACGTCGTCACCCGGCTCGCCAACCGCCTCCAGCGGCGGCTGATGGCCAAGCAGGCGCGAAGCTGGGATTTCGACCAGGAGGAAGGCCTGCTCGACGCCGCCCGGCTCGCCCGGGTGATCGTCAATCCGGCCCAGTCCCTGTCCTACAAGGTCGAGCGCGACACGGAATTTCGCGATACCGTGGTGTCGCTTCTGATCGACAATTCGGGCTCGATGCGCGGCCGGCCGATCGCCATCGCCGCGATGTGCGCCGATATCCTCGCCCGCACCCTCGAGCGCGTCGGAGTCGCCAGCGAGGTGCTCGGCTTCACCACCCGTGCCTGGAAGGGCGGCCAGAGCCGGGAGGCGTGGCTGGCCGAGGGCCGCCCGACCGACCCCGGCCGCCTCAACGACCTTCGCCACATCGTCTATAAGCGCGCCGACGAGCCCTACCGCCACGCCCGGCGAAGCCTCGGCTTGATGATGCGCGAAGGGCTGCTGAAGGAGAATATCGACGGCGAGGCTTTGCTCTGGGCCCACAACCGGCTGATCGCCCGGCCCGAGGAACGGCGCATTTTGATGGTCATCTCGGACGGCGCCCCGGTCGACGATTCCACCGCTTCGGCCAATGGCGGCACCTATCTTGAACGCCATTTGCGCCAGGTGATTGACTGGATCGAGAAACGCTCGCCGGTCGAGCTGATCGCCATCGGCATCGGCCACGACGTCACCCGTTACTACGACCGGGCGGTGACCATCATGGATGCCGATCAACTGGGCGGGGCGATGATCGAGCAGCTGGCGCGGCTGTTCGAAAGCCGGTGAGGGCGGTCCGCTCCTAGCGGAACGGAGCGATCAGCGCTGTCAGGCTATGGATGGAGGTCCGCTGGGCTTTCCTAGCGGCGCCCTGGTGGGCCGACGCGGCTACGCGCAGCTTCGAACCGCCTCGAGCAGTATTTGCTCTTCACCCGCATCGCGGCGCGCGATGAAGACCTCGACGGCATTCGTTCGGCCGTCCTCGGTGAAGCGAATGCGATAGGGGTTGGCGATGCCCTCCGCCCCGACGTTCGAAATTCGCCCGCCGCCGGCCCGGCTGGGGACCATCCACCACGGGCGCGCCTGCCGGTCCTGGGCGGCGATGAAGCATTCACTGAACTCGTGCATCGACCTTTGCGTGCTCGCCGCCATCAGCGGCACTTCGGCTCCCACATCGGGGGCGGCGCTTAACAGCATTGCCGCGAGCAACATCCAGCTCTCCGATTAAACGATTGGTTTCGCTGGGTAACTCCCGGTAAATGATTTCGTGCCCAACGAGCGAATTTTTCATGGGAGGCGGACGCTTCGATGTTTCTTCGCGGTCGTGGGCCGCTCTGGCGTGACGAGCGCCGCCCGAGGGCTTATTTCCCGGCCGCGGTCCGCGGCGCTTCATCGATCGAGCGAAGCGCATATTCGCGCCCATCGGCGCCGGTCAGGGTTCCGCCGACCAAATAGGCGCGGAAGGAATCGCCCATCCGGCACATCGAGTCGAGCGACGCGCGGGCAGCATATGCATGTGCCGACACCGACCTTCTTGCGCTGATGCACCAGGCGCCCGGCACCTCGAAATGGCGCTTCGGCTCGGTCACCGCGAAGCCCTGCGCCTGCAAATGGGGCACGAGTGCGTCGATTCGGCTCCGCCCGTCGGCACAGAAACCATAGCCCTCGCGTGCCACACCGCCGGATTGCGCGTGCGCCAGCGCCGCGTTCTGCACTTGCGACGGTTCGTAATCGCGCATGCATGTGGGATGAGGAAGGGTGCCGAACCTGCAGCCGCCGAGAATCGCGGCAGCTGCGGCGATGGCGGTTAACCGGCTCACGGACCTGCATCGAGCATGCCCGGTTGCGCAAGGCAAACGGCATTTTGCGACGTCGGGTCGATCGCGCGGGGTCGCAACGGCCTAGAAAAAATTGGGCCCGGCACCATTGCTGGCACCGGGCCCCCCTCGTTACGCGACGCGAGGGAAAAGGTCGGCCTTTCGGCCTCGGCAACAGGGAAAAGGGGATAACCCTGTCACGAGAAGCACTTATGCCCGATTCGCGGCCAATGAATGCTGAACCGGCAATGCAGCATTCGTTCAGCTATGTTCATCATTTTTCGGCACTTTTCCTGCTTCTCTCAGTCGCCGGGGGCGACTGGCTGATCGGCCGCACCCCCGACCGTCATGAGCTCGGGCCGGGCATGGCCGAGCTGCGCTTCGAGCCCGTAGCGCTCGACCCGCGTGGATTCGGTCCGCTGCGGCTGGCTGGCGCCTGGCGGCTGACGTCGGACGATCGCCGCGTGGGCGGCCTGTCGGCGCTGGCCCTGTCGGGCAATGCGCTGGTCGCGCTGAGCGATTCAGGGGTCGTCGTGCGCTTCGCTGCGCCTGGCCCCGGCGACGGCCGAGCCCGATCCGAGATCCGCGAGCTTCCCGCCGGGCCGGGCAACCGTTATTTCAAGCGCCACCGCGATTCCGAAGCGTTGACGGCCGATCCTGCCGGGCGCGGCTGGTGGGTGGCGTTCGAGAGCCATCACGAATTATGGCTTTTCGATCATGCCTTCGACCGGCCGCTTCGCCGGCTAAGGCTGCCGGCTCACGGCCGGCGCGCCAATCGCGGGGTCGAAGGGCTTGCCGCCGCCGACGGCGCGTTGCTCCTGTTCCCCGAGCCGGGCGGCTGGCTGCTGCGGCTAGCGGGGGAGCGACTGACCGGGCAGCGGCTTGTGGGCTCTCACCGCCGCCTGTCCGCGGCGGCAGCGCTGCCCGATGGCGACCTGCTGGTGGTCGAGCGCCGGCCGACCTTGCTCGGCTTCGACAACCGGCTGGCGCGCCTGGCCTCCGATGGGCACGGTTATCGCCGCGCCGGCTGGACTCGGCTCGGCCTCGGCCGCCTCGACAATGTCGAGGGGCTGGCGGTGGAGCGTCGGGAAGGCGGCGTGCGGCTGTGGCTGATCACGGACGACAGCCATCAGCGCCCGTTCCGGACGCTTCTGGTCGCTCTCGATGTCAGGTGAACGCGGCCGAGCCGGTTCAGGCGGCGGCGGTCTGCTCGCTTTGCGCCTTGGCGATCTCGCGCTTCAGCCGGCGCGCCTTGGTCGACAATTTGTCGTCGCTGGTCTTCAGCAGCCAATTGTCGAGGCCGCCGACATGCTCGACCGATCGCAGGCCGTGGGTCGACACCCGAAGCTTGACGCTGCGCGACAGCGCGTCGGAGATCAAGGTGACGTTCTGCAGGTTCGGCAGAAACGTCCGCTTGGTCTTGTTATTGGCGTGAGAAACATTGTTTCCCACCTGCCGGCCCTTGCCGGTCAGCTCGCAAACGCGCGACATGGTTGAATTCCCGATTTATGGACGAGCCGTACAAAGGCCCGGAAAGCGCCGCCCGTTAGCTTCTCCCCTCTGTCTCGTCAACCGTTGACGGGGAAACTCGAAGCAGCAATTGCGTTGTTCTTGCCCAGACCGGAAGCAGGAGGCCCAGGATGCGCGTCATCCTCGTCATTCTCATCCTGGCCGTGTTGGCGATGATCGCCGCTGTTGCGTCCGGCCTTGTTAACATCAACCAGACTCGCGGCGCGCGCGCGCCTGCAGTGGCGACCGGCGACAATGGCGTTGCCGTGCGCGGCGGCCAGCCGCCGGCGTTCGACATCGAAACCGGATCGGTCGCCGTCGGCACTCGTGAGGCGAATGTCGTCGTCCCCCGGGTTCGCGTCGAGCAGGGCACTGCGACGGTGCCCGTGCCCAAGGTCGAGGTGCGGCGGCGCGAAGCCGACAATGCCGCCGCTGAGCCGCCCGCTCGCTAGCTGACAGGAGCGCCCGCGGCCGCTAGCGGTGATGGATGGCCTTTCCACTGCCATCCCCGATGCGCCGGGCGCTCGACCTTGCCGCCGAGGCGGCCGAAGCGGGCGAGGTCCCGGTCGGAGCGGTCGTCACTCGCGGCGATGAGATCGTCGGCGAGGCGCGCAACGCGATGCGCGGCTCGCTCGATCCGACCGCCCATGCCGAGATGGTCGCGATCCGCGCCGCCGCCGAGCGGCTCGGCCAGCCGCGGCTCGACGAGTGCATTCTGTGGGTGACGCTCGAGCCGTGCGCGATGTGCGCCGCCGGCGTGGCCGTGGCGCGGATGAAGGCGCTGCGTTTCGCCGCCGAAGACCCCAAGGGCGGCGGCGTCGTCCACGGCCCGCGGATCTTCGCCCAGCCGACCTGTCACCACCGCCCGGACGTGCTCGGCGGGATCGGCGAGGAAGAAGCGGCGGAGCTGCTCCGCCGCTTCTTCAGGGATCGCCGGGGACGGCCGGGTCAATAACCGCGCTGGATGTCGCCTTCGCGCACCGGCACGACCTTGATCTCGACCCGGCGGTTGGCCGCCCTTTTCGCCTCGGTATCGTCGGGCAAATATATCGGCTGGGTCTCGCCATAGCCGCGCATCGCGACCCGGGCCGGGTTGACCCCGCGGGCGGTCAGGTAGCTGGCGACCGCCTGGGCACGCCGCTCCGACAGCCTCTGGTTGTACTCGTGGGTCCCGGTCGTGTCGGTGTGGCCGAGCACGTCGATGTAGGTCTGGTTGTAGGTGCGCAGGGTCGACGCGACCTCGTCCAAAGTCGCCTGGAACTGCGGCTTGATGTCGGAGCGATCGAAATCGAAGGTGATTCCGGACGGCATCCGAAGCAGCAGGTCGTCGCCGTGACGGATGACGTCGACTCCGGTGCCGGCGGTCTGCCGGCGAAGCTCGGCTTCCTGTCGGTCCATATAGGCTCCGATGGCGCCGCCGGCGACGGCGCCGATGCCGGCGCCGATGATCCGCTCGGCGCGGTCATTGCGACCGCCGATGACGTCGCCCAGCACATAGCCGCCGAGGCCGCCGAGGACTGCGCCGACCGCGGCGCGGGAGATTTCCCGCTGCCCCGTCTCCGGGTTGGTCGTGCAGGCGGCGGTGGTCATCGCCGTGCCGACGGCCAGCGCCGTCAAGCTTTTGAAATGAAGCATTTCAGACAATCTCCGATATTTGGCTCGCGCAGCTGTGGTAACAGGCTGCAGAAAGGATTGTTCCGCAGGTGAACCGAATATGAACACCGCTTGTGAACTCCCGCATCTCGCTTAAATATTGCCAAGCGCCATGAGCGACCCCCTCCTTCCATTTCCGTGGCTCGACGTCTTCCTGATCTTGTGCCTGATCGGGCTCAACGGCCTCCTGTCGATGAGCGAGCTGGCGATTGTCTCGTCACGGGAGGCGCGATTGCGGGCGCTGTCCAAGAACGGCAGCAGAGGTGCGCGCTGCGCGCTCGACCTCATTGCCGAGCCCGGGCGATTCCTTTCCACCGTGCAGATCGGGATCACCCTGATCGGCATCCTTGCCGGCGCATATTCCGGGGCGAGCCTGGGGACTCCGGTGGCGCAGAGGCTGCAGCTGCTCGGGCTCGAGCCCGGGCTGGCGGCCACCCTCGGCTTTGGTATCGTCATCGTCACGGTCACCTACGCATCGCTGGTGGTCGGCGAGATCGTTCCCAAGCAATTCGCTCTGCGCTCGCCGGAATCCATCTCGGTGATCGTGTCCCGGCCGATGCGATGGATGGCACTGACCACCGCGCCGTTCGTCTGGCTGCTCGACAGGACCAGCGCACTGATCTTCAGGATTCTCGGCCTCAGCCGCGAATCGAGTTCGGTGGTGACGGCCGAGGAGCTGCACCTCGTCGTTGCCGAGGCCCAGACCGCCGGAGTGCTCGAGGAAAGCGAACGGGCGATCATTTCCGGCATCGTCCGGCTGGCCGACCGGCCGGTCCGCGAAGTCATGACTCCGCGCACCGACGTCGACTGGATCGACGTCAATGCTTCGCCCGACGAGCTTCGCGATGCGCTTCGCGACAGCCAGCACAGCCGACTCCCGGTCGCCAACGGCACCGTCGACGACATTGTCGGCGTCATCCAGACCCGCGACCTGCTGCTCGCCCAAATGGACGGTAGCGAGATCGACCTGAAGCGGCTCGCCCGCAAGGCCCCGGTGATCCCCGATTTGATGGATGCGATGGACGCGCTCGCCGTCCTGCGGTCGGCCGAAGTGCCGCTGGCTTTGGTCCATGATGAATATGGCCATTTGGACGGGATCGTCACTCCGGGGAGCATTCTCGCCGCTTTGGCCGGCGCGTTCGCCCATGACGCCGAAGAAGGCGAGGAGCCGCCGCTGGTCGAGCGGGAGGACGGAAGCTGGCTGGTGTCCGGCGCCGCCAGCGCCGACGTCCTCGCCGACCGCCTCGGGCTGAACATGCACTCCGATCGCGACTATTCGACGGTCGCCGGTTTCGCTCTGTCGGTGCTCAAGCATTTGCCGGAAACCGGCGAGCGCTTCACCTATGATGGCTGGTCGTTCGAGATCGTTGACATGGATGGCCGCAAGATCGACAAATTGGTCGCCTGCGCGCCGCACAAGCGACAGCAGGCAATGGAACCGCAGACCGCCAAATAGCAGTCGCACTTGCGGCGGACGCTCCTTGCCTGAATAGATTGCCGGATGGCGTCGATCTTCCTGAGCTATGCGCGAGCCGACGTTCGCGCTGCTTCGGCGCTTGCCGCCACGCTTCAAAAGGAAGGCCACGAGGTCTGGTGGGACCGCCAGCTCGAAGGCGGAACGGAATATAGCCAAACAATCGAATCCCGGCTGGCCGCGGCGGACGTCGTCATTGTCCTGTGGTCAGCACGATCCGCGGCGTCGCCTTGGGTGCGCGACGAGGCCGCTGCCGGTCGCGACCGCGGCCGGCTGGTTCCGGCATCGCTGGACGGCTCGGATCCACCGCTCGGGTTTCGGCAATTACATACGGTCGATCTCAGCCGCTGGAAGCCGGCCTCCAGACGAGTCCCGCCGGACGTTCGGCGAGCAATCGAAGCCAAGCTGGACCAGCCGGGTGCGCCGCCGAATGCTCCGGCATCCGAGGCACGCAGGACGTCAGGCCGCAAGCCGATAGCCCTCGCATTGGCCGCTCTCGTCATCGTCGCTGTCGCCGCCACGGCCTGGCTGCTGTGGGGAACTCGGGCAGGCGCCGGGTCGGAGCGGCCGGTCGTGGCTGTGCTGCCCTTCCAGGACCTGTCGCCGGGCCGGGACCAGGCACATGTCGCGGAAGGCTTCGCCGAGGAAATCCTAAGCCTGCTGTCCGGCGACCCGAACCTTCGCGTCATCGGCCGCAGCTCGGCATGGCAGTTGCGCGACGAAGGCGGCACTCCGCGCGCGCTGCATGACGCGCTCGGCGCCACGCATTTGATCGAAGGCAGCCTTCGGTCCTCCGGCAACCGGGTTCGGATCAGCGCGCGGCTGGTCGATGCGCGCAGCGGCGAGCAGCTTTGGGCCCAGGATTACGAGCGCGCCATGGCCGACCTTTTCGCAATCCAGGAGGAGATCGGCGCATCGGTGGTCGAGCGGATGCGCGGAACGTTCCGGGCGCAAGCCGTGTCGCCGCAGCTCCGGTCGATCCGCACCGCTCCGGAGGTCTACGAGCTTTACCTCGCCGCCAAGGCGGCGACCCGTCGAGCAAGCTTCGACAGCGCAATCGAGGCCCGTCGGCTGCTCCAGCAAGCGCTGCTGCGCGACCCCGATTATGCTCCGGCGCACGCGCTGATGGTGTTCACCTCGATCATGCTCCAGGAAACGCGACCGACCGGGGTCGAGCGGATGCCTCCCCGGGAGCGGAGCCAGGTGCTCGCTCACGCCCGCCGAGCCGTGGAGCTCGCGCCGGAACTGTCGGAAGCCTATGTCGCACTCGGCTGGGCAACCGAAAATTCCGTAGAAAAACAGCGCGCTTTCGCCCGGGCGATCGCGCTGGATGCCGGCAACTTCCAGGCGTGGCAGGCGCTCGGCGGGGCGCAGCAGAGGCGGTGCCAAATCCGCGCCGCTGCGGCGAGCTTTGAACGGGCGGTGGCGATCGAACCTTTGATGGTGGTTCCGCACATCAGCCTCGTCGATGCCTACGTCGATCTCGGGCGCAAGGCGGATGCCGTCGATACGGTCGGCCGTTTCTCCTCGGCCTCCAGAATCCCGACGGACGAATCCATCCTTCGGGTGTCGCTCCACCATCGTCTCGGCGAACCGGCGCAGGCGGCCCAAGCCGCCTTGCGGGCGCTGCGTCCGCCCCCCGGGCCTCCGCGGCTGCGGAACCTCGCCGCCAGCTCGCTGCACGCCCTTGGCCGCACGGACGAGGCGGTTGCCATGCTTCCGTCGCAGGAACAGGAGATCATCGGCAGCTACTGGCGCCGCTCATACGACCGCGCCGCCGCCGTCGCGGTGCGCGCCGGCCCCGATCTGCTCGACCGCCCCTTCGTCACCGCGGCGGGGATCAGGGCCATGATCCATGCCGGACGACTGCAGGCACTCGACGAGTTGCTTTCCGCCGGCCCCGGCGGCTGGAACGGATTTGTCGCGGGCCAGCAATGCCAGCTCCACCGCGTCGGGCCGTCGTTGGTCAAAGCGCTTCGCCGGATGGGCAGGCCCGATGATGCCGGCAAGCTGCTCGACCTGACCTTGGCCGAGCATCGCATGAGGGTCCGAAACGGCTTCAACGGGATCGACGGCCTGGTGGTGGAGGCAGCGCTCTTCGCGCTGAGCGGCCGGCGAGCCGACGCTTTGGACCGATTGGAGGCGGCAGTCGAGCGCGGCTGGGCCAACAATGGCGAGCCGTTCGAGATTGGGCTGGCCGACCCCGCGTTCGACGGCCTTCGCGCCGATCCGAGGTTCGGCGCGCTTCCAGCAGCGATAGGATCCCGGCTCGCCCGCAATCGGACTGGCTAGCGGCCGCCGCGGCGCGTTAGACCTTGCCGAACCTTTGCTCGAAGCCGTCGATGTCGCCGCGGGCGAGATATTCCGCCTGCTCGACGATGCGGTCGCGCGCGATTCGCCCGCTGAACGGCCCGAGCACCCGGTCGAGCCGGTCGATCTCGGTCGACGACATTCGGGCGATCTGCTCGAATCGCATGATCCCCTGCGCGCGTAGCAGCTGCGCGAACTTGGGGCCTACTCCCTTCAGCCGCTGCAAATCGTCGGCGGCGACGTCGCCGGACAGATGGTCGTGGACCCGGGCGTCAAGCACTTCGCCGGTTACGTCGCTGGCCGCCGCCGCCGCTTCGCCGGCCAGGCCGGTCCCTTCGCGGGGCGGGCGCCGGTCCATCATGTGCGGGCGCGTCGGGGTGTCGTCGCTGAGCTTCACCCGCTGGCGCGGCCGAAGGACGAGGAAGGCGACGATCAGGGTGATCGCCAGGATGAGCAGGATCAAAGGGACATTTTCGAGCAACTGTTGGTCCATCACCATCTCCAGCTGGCGTTCGCGCGTCGGCGAAGAACGACCAGATAAGCGAACAGAAGGCCGAACGAAAAGGCGACCAGCGACGCCAGCATCGCCTCGACGATCAGCGGCAGGGTGAGGCCGCCCGGCTGCGTTTCCCAGCGCGCATCGGCGATTCCGACCGTCTCGTCCATCAGCCGCCTCAGCTCGCGGCGCTGGAAGGCGTCGGCCGGACCGTCCAGCACCAGGCTCCGGCGCATCGGGCCGCGCTCGAGCCGAACGTTCACGGCGCCCATGTCGAGCCGTTCGAGCTCGGCCCGCGCGTCGCTCTCGACGGTTGCGGCAAAGCTGTCGGCAGTGCCGGCGGGACCGTGCCAGAGGGCCGCAGCCGCCATTGCTGCGGCCGCTCCGGCGGCAATCACCAGCAGCCGCCGGCGCAGATCCCCGTCCTCATCCTTCAGGGCCGGCCAGCCGAACGCCACGCCGGCGCCCAGGCCTGCGGCCAGCACCGGCCAGTAAAGATCCCAGAGCAGGATCATCGCGCCGGTTCGTCCAGCGCGGGGGCCGATCGTTCGAGCTCGCGCCAGCCGATGTCGGTGCGATGGAAGCCGTCGGCGAAATCCACCTGGTCGATGGCGCGATAGGCGCGCGCCCGCGCCTGGACTAAAGTGTCGCCGCACGCTGTGATCGCCAGCACCCGGCCGCCTTTGGCCACCAGCCCCTCGTCGCCCAGCGCCGTGCCGGCGTGAAAGACGGTGACGCCCTCGACCTGCTCCGCCGCCTCGATCGCGCGGATCGCGCCGCCGCTGGTCGGGGCGCCGGGGTAGCCGCGCGCCGCGACCACCACCGTCATTGCATGCTTGTCGGCCAGGCGCGGCGGCTCGATGTCGCCGAGCCGGCCGGCGGCGACCGCGAGCAGAAGCTCGGCGAAATCTCCCGCTATCAGCGGCATCATGGCCTCGCATTCGGGGTCGCCGAAGCGGACATTGTACTCAATCAGCTTTGGGCCCTCCGCGGTCAGCATCAGCCCGGCGTAAAGCACTCCCGAGAACGGCGTGCCAGCGGCCGCCATGGCGCGGGCGGTCGGGCCGATGATCTCGTCCATCGCTCGCGCTTCGAGCTCTTTCGTCAGCACCGGCGCCGGGCTGTAAGCGCCCATGCCGCCGGTGTTTGGCCCCGTGTCGCCCTCGCCAACCCTTTTGTGGTCCTGGGCCGAGGCGAGCGGGACCGCCACCTCGCCGTCGACCAAAGCGAACAGGCTCGCTTCCTCGCCCTGGAGAAACTCCTCGATGACCATCGGCCCGTCGCCGGCGGCGGCGATCGCCGCCTCGGCCTCGTCGCGGCTCATCGCCACCGTGACGCCCTTGCCGGCGGCGAGGCCGTCGGCCTTGATCACCACCGGCGTGCCGAATTCACCGAGGGCGGCGCGGGCGTCGGCTTGGGTCTCGACCCGGGCGTAGCGGGCGGTCGGGATGCCGTGATCCCGGCACAGATCCTTGGTGAAGCCCTTCGACCCCTCGAGCCGGGCAGCCGCCGCATTCGGGCCGAACACGGCGAAGCCGGACTCGCGCAAGGCGTCGGCGACTCCCGCGACCAGAGGCGCTTCCGGCCCGATCACGACGAGGTCGATTCTTCGCTCGCCGGCAAGCTCGACGACCGCCGCGCCGTCGCACGGGTCGATGGCGACGCACTCCGCCCAGCGGGCGATACCGGGATTTCCAGGGGCGGCGATCAGTTCGGCGCAGCTTGGCGATTGCCTCAGGCGCCAGGCAAGCGCATCCTCGCGGCCACCGGAACCTAAGAGCAGGACGTTCATGAATCTCCCCGACGAGCCGAGCATGGGCCTGTTAGCGGACACTCCGCCGGGCGACAATTCGCCGCCGCTGACGGTCGGCGAGCTCGCCGGATCGGTCAAACGGCTGATCGAGGGGGCGTTCGGGAGGGTTCGCGTGCGCGGCGAGATTTCCGGCTTCAAGCGCCACGCCTCGGGCCATTGCTATTTCACCATGAAGGACGAGGCAGCGTGCATCGACGCGGTGATCTGGCGCGGCAACGCCCAGGCGCTCGCCTTCCGGCCGGAGGACGGGGCCGAGGTGATCGCCACCGGCAAGATGACGACCTACGCCGGCCGCTCCAAATATCAGCTGGTCGTCGACCGGCTCGAGCTCGCCGGCGAGGGCGCCTTGATGGCCCTGCTCGAGCGGCGGAAGAAGGCGCTCGCCGCCGAGGGTCTGTTCGATGCCGAGCGCAAGCGGCCGCTGCCCTTCCTGCCGAAGGTCGTCGGAGTCGTCACCTCGCCGACCGGGGCGGTGATCCGCGACATCCTCCACCGGCTCGAGGACCGCTGCCCGACCCACGTCATCGTCTGGCCGGTGCCGGTCCAGGGCGAAGGCGCGGCGGTCAGGATCGCCGAGGCGATCCGCGGCTTTCCCGATGTCCGCCCGCGGCCCGACCTGATCATCGTCGCCCGCGGCGGCGGCTCGATCGAGGATTTGTGGCCGTTCAACGAGGAAGAGGTGGTTCGCGCCGCCGCCGCCAGTCCGATCCCGCTGATTTCCGCCGTCGGGCACGAGACCGACACGACCCTGATCGATTTCGCCGCCGACCTGCGCGCGCCGACGCCGACCGCCGCCGCTGAGATCGCGGTGCCGGTCCGCGCCGACCTCTACGCCCAGCTCGACGGGCTCGCCCACCGCGCCCGCCACTGCCTCGCCCGCCACGCCGACCGGGCGCGCGAGCGGCTCGACCTCACCGCCCGACGCTGGCCCGAGCCGCAGGCCCTGTTCGCGCCGCTCGTCCAACGCTCGGACGACCTTGCCGACCGGCTGCCGCGGGCGCTGGCAGCGCGCGCGACTCACGCGCGCGCGAATATGAACGCGGTCGTTCCGCGGCTTCGCCCCGAGCTTCTGCTCGACCGCCTCGTCCGCGCCGGCGACAGGTTCGCGGCGCTGTGGAAGATGGCCGAGCTGGTCCATCCCGACCGGCCGCTCGGCAAGGGCTTCGTCCGGGTGACCAGCCGCGCCGGCGCAACCATCACCCGCGCCGCCGATGCGGTCGCCGAGCGGCTGCTGACTCTGCACTTCGGCGACGGCAGGGTCGATGCCGTGACCGAGGCTGGCGGAACTCCGCCGCGGCTTGAGCGCGGCCGCCGCCGGCCCTATGTCGATCCCCATCCGGGCCTGTTCGACGAGCCCGGGAAATAGCGAGGGCCGAATGCTGATGAGCGGCTCCGGGCGGGCGGCCCGGCTTCACTATCTCGACGGGACGTTCCGGGTGCTGTCCGACGGCGACCATGTCCTGTGCGCCGTCACCGGCCAGCGGATCCCGCTGCACGAGCTCAAATATTGGAGCGTCGAGCGCCAGGAGGCCTATGTCGATGCCGCCGCCAGCCTCGAGGCCGAGGAGCGCGCGCGACCGCATCGCTAGACGCCTTGACGGGAAACCCTGGCCGCTTCTGGAGCCGCAGTCCGTGAATCGTGAAATCCCGCTTTTCGAGATCAATCCGGATGTCGACCGCCTATCCGCCGCTCGCCGTTTCGCCGCCGACGGCCGGGTCCAGGTGCGCGACGTGCTTACCGCCGAGGCGGCGCGCAACGTCCATTCCATTCTCGCCCAGCAGACGCCGTGGGGCCTCGCCTGGCAGGCCGGCAGCGACGGGCCTCACGGCATTCGCAGCGAGGATCTGGCGCGGCTCAGTGCGGCCGAGAGGCAGGCGATCGGCGACAAGCTGAGCCGCGCGCTCGCCGGGCGCGACTACGGTTTCGTTTACAGCCAGTACCGGATGCTGGACGCCTATCTGGGCCAATGGAACCCGGGCGGGCCGCACGACCTGTTGCTCGAACATATCAATTCCGAGCCGTGGCTCGATCTGGCGCGCGACATCACCGGCGTTTCGGAGCTGGTCAAGGCGGACGCTCAGGCGACGCTTTACGGGCCCAACCAGTTCCTCGCCCAGCATGACGACAGCCACGTCGCCGGCGACTGGCGGATCGCCTATGTCCTCAGTTTCTGCGCCGAGGACTGGCGCCCCGACTGGGGCGGCTATCTCTTGTTCTACGACGACGACGGCGACGTGATCGCCGGCTTCCGGCCGCGCTTCAATGCGCTCAACCTGTTCCGAGTGCCGCAGAAGCACAGCGTGACGTTCGTCCCGCCGTTCGCCCCGGCCGGCCGTTTCGCGATCACCGGTTGGTTCCGCGGTCGCTGAGCAATCGACTCGGAATTTTTCGTCGCAACCGCGCCGTTTGACCCTGGATTGCGGCTGTGGCGCGTCTGCAACAACATCGTCACAAAAGCGACCCGACCTCCGCGGGACGGATTGTGTCAGAAATCGCATCCGCTACACCAACGCCGTGGAATCTCTCAGTGCCATGGCGCTCGGGATTCGGTTATTTTCTGCTCTCTAAGGGGATCATGATGAAGAGCGCTACCTGGAATCGCCTGCTGGCGACCACCGTAATCTCAGGCTTTGCGACCGTCGCAATGGCCGCCCCGGCCTGGGCCCAGACCCAGCAACCGGCTCCCACCACCCAGGACGTGCCGGTGCCGCAGAGCCCGACCCCGACCACGGGTGGCGATGCTCCGGAGCTCGAGCCGAGCGACGAGGCGCCAGGCGTCAGCACGACGGGCACCGCGGGCACGACCATCGTCGTCACCGGTTCGCGTATTCCGCGTCCCGACCTCACTTCTTCCAGCCCGGTCACGATCGTCGACGACGAGCAGGTGGCCCTCACCGGCACGAGCACGCTGGAAACCCTGATCAACGACCTTCCGCAGCTCATTCCGGGCAACAACCGCACGTCGAACAATGCCGGCGGCTTCCCGTTCGCAACCCTCGACCTTCGCGGTCTCGGTCCGCAGCGCACCCTGATCCTCGTCGACGGCGAGCGCCTGCCGCCCTCGTCGACCGTGGGCGTGGTCGACATTTCGCAGGTCCCGGTCGGCCTCATCGAGCGCATCGACGTGGTCACCGGCGGCGCTTCGGCCATTTACGGTTCGGACGCCATGGCCGGCGTTGTCAACTTCATCCTCAAGCAGGATTTCAGCGGCCTCGAGCTTACCGGCCAGACCGGTGTCGCCGAGGAAGGCGTCGGCTTTAACTACAACATTGCCGGCCTGCTCGGCGGCAATTTCGCCGACGGCCGCGGCAACATGACGCTTTACGCCGGCTATTTCGACCGCGAAGGCGTCGGCCAGGGCCGTTACGACCATTCGCGGACTTCGGCCGCCGTCTGGTGTATCCCGGCAGCGCCGGCCACGACCTGCGTCGCCGGCTCGACGCTGGTTGTCGTCGACGATCCCAACAATCCTCCGGCGGGCGCGATTCCGTTCTCGGCCGGCGGCTCGGCGACCCCGCCGTGGGGCCAGGTGGTCAACAGCGCAGCCAACCCGTTCAATATTGCCGCTCTCCAGGCCGCGTTCCCGACGCGTCCGTTCGGTACGGTCAACGCGCCGGCGGGCTGCTTGCCGACCGGCAGCAACCTGTCGTTCAACGACCTCGGCCAGCTGACCAGCTATTATGGCGCCGGCTTCTGTCAGGTTCCGATCCGGGCTCTGGGTTCGTCGCGCTACAATTTCGCGCCCGACAACTTCATGACCATCCCGTACAACCGGTTCAACCTGAGCTCGACCGCACGGTACGAGTTTGATGACCGCACCCGGGCACGAATCTTTGCTGCTTTTACCAACAGCAACAGCACGGTTGAGCTGGCTCCGACTCCGGCCGCCGGCGGCACGGGCTTCACCATCAACCCGGTGGTGGTCAATGCCAATTGCACCGGCGCCCAGGCAGCTTGCGCGCTTCCGGCGGACTTGCAGTTTGCGCTCAACACCCGGCCCAACCCGAACGCGCCGTTCAGCTTCGACCGGCGCTTCTCGGAGACCGGCCCGCGCGTCGGCGTCGCCGAAAACCAGAGCATCATCGGCCGCGGCGTGCTCGAGCACGATCTCGGTGCCGACTGGCGCGTTTACGGCGGCTTCGGCTGGGGCCGCAGCGACCTGACCTCGCGCAACTACGGCAACATCAACCGTGTCGCCGTTGAGCAGGGCCTCGTCGGCTGCCGCAACGCTGCTGGCGTCGTCAACGGTCCGGGCGTGCTGCCGGGCTGCGTGCCGGTCAACATTTACGGACCGAACACGCTGACTCCGCAGATGGTCAACTTCATCCAGATCGACACCACGGACCGTTCGCAGTTCGAGCAGCTCCGCACGTCGGTCAACCTTGCCGGCTCGGCATTCGAGCTTCCGGGCGGCCCGATCGGCATCGCTGTCGGCGCCGAGTGGCGTCGCGATGTCGGTTCGTTCGAGCCGGACGATGCGAAGATCCGCGGTGAGATCATCGGCTTCAACGCCCAGCAGCCGCAGCGCGGCCGGATTGGCGTGAAGGAAGCGTACGGCGAGGTTCGCCTCCCGATCCTCGGCGGCTCGGGCTTCCCCGATCTGTTGGCGGTCGAGCTTGGTGGCCGCTTCTCGGATTACACCACCATCGGTGGCATCTTCAACTGGAAGGCCGCTGCCGAATTCGGTCCGATGCCGGGGCTCCGCTTCCGCGGCGCCTACAACAAGGCGGCTCGCGCGCCGAGCATCTTCGAGCTGTTCCAGGGCGGCGACCAGGGCTTCCCGGCCTACACCGACCCCTGTGCGGCTACCAATCCCAATCGCAATGTGCAGTTCTGCATAGCGCAGGGCGTCCCGGCGGCGGCTATTCCGACGTTCGCGGCGAACAACCAGCAGGTGCAGGCCTTCGCCTTTGGCCAGCCCGACCTGGAGGAAGAGAAAGCGGAAACCTACACCCTTGGCGCAGTGTTCAACCCGTCCTGGTGGCCGGTTGGGCGCCTGTCGCTGACGGTCGACTATTACGACATCGTCATCAAGGGTCGTATTCAGGGTCTGTCGGCGCAGTTCTACATCAACCAGTGCAATGCCAGTGCCAACCTGGCGAGCGATGCCTGTCAGCGGGTCTTCCGCAATCCCGACACCGGCCAGATCGACCGCGTCAACACCGGTCGGCGGAACAGCCCGGACGAGGGCGGTCCGTTCGAAACCCGCGGCATCGACGCGGGCCTGAACTGGGTCGTTCCGTTCGCGGACGTTCTCGGCGGCGGCTTCCTACCGGATGCCCGTCTCCGCGTCGGCAACATCTTCTCGTACACCATGGACTACAAGCTCGGCGGCGTTGACTTCGTCGACACCGCCACGGCCGGCCTCGGCGGCGTCAACCCCAAGTGGGGCAATACGCTGACGGTGGGCGTCGAGCAGGGTCCGTGGACCGGGCAGGTGCGCTGGATCTACAAGAGCGGTGGCTCGCAGGTCGGCCAGATCTTCTCGTCGGCGTTCAATGTTCCGCGGGTTCCCGACCTCAGCTTCTTCGACCTGTCGATGCGCTGGGCGATCAACGACCGGTTCGAGTTCACCGGCATCGTCAACAACCTGTTCGACAAGCTGCCGCCGCAGACGGTCAGCGGAACCTTCGAGCAGTCGAACACCAACGCTTCGTTCTTCTCGCCGATCATTCTGGGCCGTGGCTACACGATCCAGACCAAGGTCCGCTTCTAAGCGGGTCGGCGAACGACCAAACTCTGGGCGGCGGGGTCTTTCCCCGCCGCCCTTTTTTGTCCCCTTCATGCACCGCAGAAGCGAGTCGGTCCTGGCCGCGCCGCTCCGAGATTCAGGTCGCGGGTGCGGGGATGATATCGAAGGCGCAGGTCAGCCGCTCGCCCTCGACGGTGAACGGAACGGTGCCGTGCCACATCGACGAGGGAAACAGCACCAAGGTGCCGACCTTCGGCTCGATCAGGCGGCGCGGCGGAAGGTCGAGAGAAAGCTCGTCCGGAGGGGCGCCGAGCTGAAGCCAGCCTTCGTGGCCGTCAGCCTCGGGGTCCTTTGGCGGCAGCGCGAAATAATAAGCTGAGCTCAGCCACCCTTGTTCGTGCACATGGTTGATGTGGAAGCCGTGCCGCGTCAGCCGCACGGACCACGATCCGACGAAATCGATGAAAGCAGCTTTGCGCGCAAGGAATGGATGCTTCGGGTCGTCGGGGAGGCTGGCGGAGAAGTCGACAGCCGCGGCCGTGACCGACTGCCGGATTCGCTGGATCGCCGGGTCTCGCACGTCGAACAGCGCACCGGCTGTCTGCGTCCCGTGGCGGAGCGATTGATCAGCCGGGTGCACCTTTGACAGATGAAGCTTGCGGAGCGCCGGGGCGACGGTTTCGGCAAACTCCGCCGCGCTACCGTCCCATTCCGGCGGCCGCGCCTCGATCTGCGCGACGAACCGTTCGTAATCATGCAGCCAGGACTCGCGTGGGTCGCCGAGAAGTCGCCAGGCGGTGCCGAGATAGGCCCAGGCGATCTGGCTGAGCGGCGCAAGCTGGGTCGCGCGCTCGGCGGTCGTTGCGGCGCGCTCGAACTCGCGGTTTTTCAGCAGGTGGCGGGCGAAGGCGCTAAGGAAGCTGGCTTCGTTGCCGAAGGCCGGCAGGCATGTTTCGAAATCGGCGCTTGCCTGCTGCAATTGCCCAAGTTCGCTGAGTGCGATCGCTCGCGAGAACAGGATCGCCGGCGTCCTGCCGATCGCCAACTCCGCCCGGGCCTCGACCTCGACGGCCTTTTCAAACTGGCGGAAAGACAGCAGCGTGCCGAGCCACTCGCTCCAGATCACCGGCTCGGACGGATGGGCTTCGGCGATGCGGCGGAAGCTTTCGAACGGATCGCCGTGGAGACCCCATTCCCAGTACAGCCGCGCCCGTGCCCGATGGCCGGCCATGTAGGCGGGAAACTGGAGCGTCAGCGCCTCATAATCGGCGCGCGCCTCCTCGACCTCGCCGAGGTCGATCCAGGCCGCGGCGCGATTGTCGAGCAGCTCCGGCGACCGGTAGCCGGCGCGCTCGGCGGCGTCATATTCGGCGATCGCTTCTCGCGCCCGCTCGGCGGCGCGAAGCGCGATGCCGAGGCGCACCCGAAGCGATGGCGCGCCGCGGTTCTCGGCCACCGCCGCCTGGAGGATCTGGACGGCCTTGTCCGGATCCCCGGCGGCGCGGTGGGCGGCCGCCAGGCTGGTTCGTGCCAGCGTCGAGCGGGGATCGAGCGCGCATGCCTTGTCCAGCATCTCAATCGCCTGGGCGTGCCTGCCGCGGCGGCTGGCGAGCTGGCCGCGGTTGATCCACGCCGGCGCATAGCCCGGCCTGGCGGCAATGGCGGCGGCATACTGGCCATCCGCCTCGTCGAGCGCGCCCATGTCGGCAAGCAAATTGCCGAGGGTGTTGCGGATTTCAGGGTTGCCGCCGCTGGCCTCAACCGCGCGCTCGAATGTCCGGCGCGCCGCCGCCAGGTCGCCGGCCGAACGCTGGATCATGCCTTGGAGATGCAGCACGTCCGGCCGCCTCGGATGCTGGGCAGCGAGCGCCGCGATCGTCCGCCCCGCCCCGGCAGCATCGCCCCGCTGGAGCATGGCATGGGCGGATTGAAGCGCCCGGGCGATCGCCTGCTCGCTCACCTCCGCCCTTTCCGCATCACGCCGCCGCAGCGGTGTGCTCGACCGGCCGGAGCGCCAGCTCGCCGTCGCCTTCGTCGACCCTGACCGTCGCCCCGTCGGCGATCTCGCCGCGCAAGATGGCGTCGGCGAGCGGGTCCTGCAGATGCTTCTGCACTGCCCGCTTGAGCGGCCTCGCGCCATACACCGGGTCGTAACCGACCCGGCCGAGCCAGGCGCGGGCGCCGTCGGTCAGCTCGAGGGTGATCTTGCGATCCTCGAGCAATTTCTGCAGCCGCTCGACCTGGATGTCGACGATCGGTCCCATGTTCGCTTGCGACAGGCGGTGGAACAGGATGATCTCGTCGAGGCGATTGAGGAATTCGGGCCGGAAATGGCCGCGGACCACCTCCATCACCTGCGGCTCGACCTTGGCGACGTCTTCGTCGTCGCCGAGCGCGGCGAGATACTGGCTGCCGAGGTTCGACGTCAGGATGATGATGGTGTTGGTGAAATCGACGGTGCGGCCCTGGCCGTCGGTCAGCCGGCCGTCGTCGAGCACCTGCAGCAGAACGTTGAACACGTCGCCGTGGGCCTTTTCGACCTCGTCGAACAGCACCACCTGATAAGGCCGCCGGCGCACCGTCTCGGTCAACACTCCGCCTTCCTCATAGCCGACATAGCCGGGCGGTGCTCCGATCAGCCGCGCGACCGAATGCTTCTCCATGAACTCCGACATGTCGATCCGGACCATCGCGTGGGGATCGTCGAACAGGAATTCGGCGAGCGCCTTGGTCAGCTCGGTCTTGCCGACGCCAGTGGGCCCCAGGAACAGGAATGAGCCCAATGGCCGGTTCGGGTCCTGCAGGCCGGCCCGCGCCCGGCGGACGGCCGCGGAAACCGCTTTCACCGCTTCGTCCTGGCCGATCACCCGGCGGCCGATCGCGGCTTCCATCTGCAGCAGTTTCTCGCGCTCGCCCTCCATCATCCGCTCGACCGGGATCCCGGTCCACCGGCTCACGACTCCGGCGATGTCCTCGCCCGTCACTTCCTCGCGAAGCATCGCCCCTTTGACCGCCGCCTGAGCCTCGGACAGCTGGTTCTCGAGCTCGGGAATCCGGCCATATTGGAGCTCGCCGGCTCGGGACAGGTCGCCGCTCCGCTGCGCCTGCTCGAGCTCGAGCCGAGCGGCATCGATCTGCTCCTTCAGCCTCGCTTCGGCGGCGATCTTCTCCTTCTCGTCCTGCCAGCGCTGGGTCAGCTCCGACGACTGCTGCTCGAGGTTGGCGAGTTCCTCCTCGAGCTTGCCGAGCCGGTCGCGCGACGCGGCGTCATTCTCTTTCTTCAGCGCCTCGCGCTCGATCTTGAGCTGGATGATCCGCCGGTCGAGATTCTCGATCTCCTCGGGCTTCGATTCCACCTCCATGCGGATTCGGCTCGCCGCCTCGTCCATCAGGTCGATCGCCTTGTCAGGCAGGAAGCGGTCGGAAATATAGCGGTTGGACAGGGTCGCGGCGGCGACGATCGCTCCGTCGGTGATTCGCACGCCGTGGTGAAGCTCGTATTTCTCCTTGAGCCCGCGAAGGATGGAGATGGTGTCGGGAACGCTCGGCTCGCCGACGAACACCGGCTGGAAGCGCCGCTCGAGCGCCGCGTCCTTCTCGACATGCTTGCGATATTCGTCGAGCGTCGTCGCGCCGATGCAGTGCAGCTCGCCGCGGGCGAGCGCCGGCTTCAACAGGTTTGACGCGTCCATCGCCCCTTCCGCCTTGCCGGCGCCGACGAGCGTGTGCATCTCGTCGATGAACAGGATGATCTCGCCGCTCGCCTGCTTGACCTCGTCGAGCACGCCTTTCAGCCGCTCCTCGAACTCGCCGCGATATTTGGCTCCGGCGATCAGCGCGCCCATGTCGAGCGACAGTAGCCGCCGGTCCTTGATCCCGTCGGGGACGTCGCCGTTGGCGATACGCAGAGCCAGGCCTTCCGCGATCGCCGTCTTGCCGACTCCCGGCTCGCCGATCAGCACTGGATTGTTCTTGGTCCGCCTGGCCAGCACTTGGACGGTCCGGCGGATTTCCTCGTCGCGGCCGATGACCGGGTCGAGCTTGCCGTCGCGGGCAGCCTGGGTCAGGTCGCGGGTGTAGCGCTTAAGCGCGTCGTACCGGTCCTCCGACGACTGCGTGTCGGCGCTTCGGCCGCCGCGCAATTTTTCGATGGCGGCGTTGAGGTTCTGCGGGGACACTCCGGCCCGGCTGAGCGCCTGGCCGACCTCGCTGGTCTTGGCCAGCGCGATGGCCAGCAGGATTCGCTCGACGGTGACGTAGCTGTCGCCGGACTTCTTCGCGACCTGTTCCGCCTGGTCGAGGATCCGCATCGTGTCGCCGTCCAGCCCGGGCGCCGAGGTCGCTCCGCTGCCGGTCACCGATGGGATTTTGGCGACGAGAGCATCGGCTTCGCGCCGGGCCGCGCCGGCATCGCCGCCGGCCGCGTCGATCAACCCGGCCGCCATGCCTTGCTCGTCGTCGAGCAGCGCCTTGAGCAGATGCGCCGGCGCGATCCGCTGATGATGCTCGCGCACCGCGATGGTCTGCGCCGCCTGAAGGAATCCCCGGGCCCGGTCGGTCAGTTTCTCAAGATCCATTGGTCACCCCTTGTCTGACCCCGGATATGGTGTTGCAGTTAGGCAACACAAGTCCCCTTACCCGCCGGTTTTCGTTGCTTCGATCTCTGCCAGTACAGCCGTGCACGGCGATGCCTCGGGAGTCCCGTCCGGCCCCCATTTCCGGAAGCTGCGCGTGTCGATGTGGAAACGGAGGAAGGAATAGAAGCCGAGGCCGACGCCATAGCGCTCGCCCTGCCAGGCGTGGATCGCGCAGATGGCGCGGATCAGCCCTTCGCGCTCGGTCGGACGCAGCGGCACCAGGTCGACGGCAAAGACATGGCGGTGGGCGCTTTCGGGCGAGCCGCCGGCGCAGCTATTGAGCTCGGGGTTGCGGTAGGCGGACACCGGCTCGACCGGGCCGATGACTGGCACGACATGGGCGCGGATGTAGCGCAAGGTCTGGACCATGTGGTGCCATTGCCCGGGCGGCGGCACTTCGAAGGGTTGCGCGTCGCATCGCTGCCACGAGGAAGCGGTTCGGATCAGCTGCCAGGTCGTGACGATCCCGGCGACCTCCCATTGCCGCAAATAATGTTCGAAGCCGGCGACCAGCAGCGGCCGCACCGGCTCGGCGGCAAGCCAGGCGCGATAGCCCGGTTCGTCCTGTCCGGAGGTGACATATTGGGCCGCGGGGTTCCACGGTCCGGGCATTTCCTGCGCGTGCGCGGGAGCCGCCGCGATGGCGAGGGCGAAAAGGGGGGTTCGGTACACCCCGCCACCATAGCCGCAGCCATCGGCTTGAAAAGCGCGCCGCGTGCGGCCACTCTCGGCCCATGGAGCGTCCGATCCAGGTCGACCTGCCGCACAGCCTGGGCAAGGACGAAGCCCGGCGCCGCATCGCCGCCAACGTCCACCGGCTGACCGAGCACATTCCCGGCGGCGCCCGGGTCGAGCATCAATGGGCCGGAGACGAGCTCAACCTCACGGTCCACGCGCTCGGCCAGGCGGTCGAAGCCAGGATCGGGGTCGAGGAACGGCTCGTGCGCTGCCAGGTGATCCTGCCCGGCTTTCTCGCCATGCTCGCCGGCCCGATCGAGGCGGCGCTCCAGCGCAAGGGCGACCTGCTGCTCGAGGACAAGGACCGCGACCGCCGATGAGGCATTTCGCGGTGATCGGTTCTGGACCTGCCGGCTTCTACACCGCGGAGGCTCTCGCCAAAGCCTATGATGGCAAGGCGCGGATCAGCATCCTCGACCGCTATGCCGTGCCCTACGGCCTGATCCGCTTCGGGGTCGCGCCCGACCACCAGTCACTCAAGGCCGTGTCGAAACGCTACGACAAGGTCGCCGAGACCGACGGCGTCGGCTTCGTCGGCAACGTCTGCGTCGGCTCCGACGTTTCGATCGACGAGCTGCTCGGCCTGTTCGACGTGCTCGTCCTCGCCACCGGCGCCCCCATTGACCGCAAGCTCGGGATCCCCGGCGAGCATCTGCCCGGCGTCGTCGGGTCGGCCGAGTTCGTCGGCTGGTACAATGGCCATCCCGATTTCGCCGACCTCGACCCGCCGCTTGGCGGCAGCCACGCGGCGGTGATCGGCAACGGCAATGTCGCGCTCGATGTCGCCCGGATCCTGGCCAAGACCCGCTCCGAGTTCGAAGGCTCGGACATCGTCGGACACGCCCTCGAGGCGCTCGATCGCTCGGCCGTCCGCACCATCAATATTCTCGGCCGCCGCGGCCCGCACCAGATCGCCATGACGCCCAAGGAATTGGCCGAGCTCGGCCATCTCGAGGCGGCATCGCCGGTCGTCGAGCCCGGCGACTTCCCGCCGATTGAGGCCGATGACGCGCTCGAGCCCGGCCAGCGCAAGTCGATCACCATCCTGCGCGAATTCGCCGCGAGTGCGCCCAACCCGGCCAAGCCCAAGCGCATCATGTTCGACTTCTTCGCCAGGCCGCTGGCGATCGAGGGCGACGGGACCGCCGAACGGGTAATCGTCGAGCGCACCGAGCTTGACGACAAGGGCGCCGCCCGCGGCACCGGCGAAACCTATGCAGTCCCGGCCGGCCTGGTCGTCAGCTGCATCGGCTATTCGACTCCGCCGATCGACGGCGTCCCCTATGACGAGCGCGGCGGCCGCTTCATCAACGAGGGCGGCCGCATCGGCGAGCGGCTGTACGCGGTCGGCTGGGCGCGGCGCGGGCCGACCGGGACGATCGGCACCAACCGTCCCGACGGCTATGAGGTCGCCGCCCTCATCGCCGCGGCGATGCCGCCGGGGAGTGGCGCCGGCAAGCCGGGGGAGGCGGGCCTCAGGCACCTGCTCGACGGCCGCGGCATCCGGGCAACCGATTTCTCCGACTGGCGGCGGATCGAGGAGGCCGAGGTTGCTCGGGCGCGGCCCGGCTCGCCGCGCGAGAAATTCGTCCGGCCCGCGGAATGGCTGGCGACGCTCGGCCGGTAAGCCCGATTATCCGCTCGCCCTGAGCCTGTCGAAGGGCTGCCTTATTCTTTCTGATTTACGAAAACGGGGCAGGGCTTCGACGAGCTCAGCCCGAACGGCGTTTATGGCGGAAGTCCCGGCTTGCCTTCCCGCCGGCCCCCCCCTATCTGGGCGCGGCCTTGGCTCCCGCCGCGACCTTGTCGCAATCGCGGGTTCCGGTCGGGGAGTAGCTCAGCCTGGTAGAGCACTGTCTTCGGGAGGCAGGGGCCGGAGGTTCGAATCCTCTCTCCCCGACCATCCACTGAATCGGCTGTCCGGGGGACAGCCGTCATTCAGTGGATCGGAATCGGCTGTCCGGGGGGCAGCCGTCATTCAGTGGATCACCAACTACTGCGCCGCCTCGTTTGCGGGTACCGCCTGGTTCGCCTGTAGCCCCATCTCCGGCATCGTCACCGGCGCGCCGGTGATCCGGCCGCAATTCTGGACGAATTCACGCACCACCGGGCTCGGCGGCAGGCTCAGAGTCTCGAGCCCGTCGATCCGCACTTCGAGCGGCTGCTGGAAGCGCATCAGCGCCGGCACCAGCGGATCGCTGTAAGGCGCTCGCGCCTCGACCGTCGGCTGCTCGGTTTCCGGGGTAGTCACGGCGAGCCGTCGAACCGCCCCGCCGGTCCTGAGCTGCATCATCGCCAGGCTGCCGCGCGGCACGAGCCCCGGCCGGTGGAAAATCAGCCCGCCGCGAAGGTCGCAGTCGATGCTGAACACGGCTTCGGCACTGTCGTCGCTGAATTGCACCTTGCCGTCCGGAGCCGCATGCCAGGAGCCGGCGGTTTCGCCGGTCTCCGGGGCAAAGCCGTCGCTCGCCCGGTCGGAGTCCCAGCCGGACGTGTTGCGCGGGCCCTGATCGGCCGGCTGGGTTTCGGCGCAGCCGGCGACGGCAAGAGCGGCAGTCAAGAGTGCAAGGCGCATCATCGTCCTGTTCATGTCGCGAAATCGGGGTCGAGCCGGTAGGCTTTGCGCTTGAGCGCCGGCCAGGCAAGCAGATTGGCGGCGACGGCGAGCCCGGCCGAGCCCTGCTCGGCGGTGAGCTCGGGCGTCCCCTGCGGCGGTGCGCTGACCGCCGCGCCGGCGGTCAGGGCCATAATCTGCGCTTGGCAGGCGCGCTCGAGGAAGTAGAGCTTGACGAAGCATTCGCCGACGTTGCGGCCGAGCGCCAATGTGCCGTGGTTGCGAAGCAGCATCGCGCCTTTGTCGCCGAGGTCGGCGACCAGCCGCTCGCGCTCGCTGAGGTCGACCGCGACGCCCTCATAATCGTGGAAGGCGAGGTCGCCGCGCACCAGCATCGCCGTCTGGGTGAGCGGCAGCAGCCCTTCCGAATGGGCCGACACCGCCTGCCCGGCCGGGGTGTGGAGGTGCATCACCGCGTGCGCGTCCTCGCGCGCCATGTGGATCGCCGAATGGATGGTGAAGCCCGCCGGGTTGGTGATGAACGGCGTCGGCTCGACCGGATTGCCGTGCCTGTCCACCTTGACCAGGCTCGAGGCGGTCACTTCCTCGAACATCAATTGGTAGGGATTGAGCAGGAAATGGTGCTCGGGCCCCGGCACCCGCGCCGACAAATGGGTGAAGATGAGGTCGTCCCAGCCGTAATGCGCGACCATCCGGTACGCGGCGGCGAGATCGACCCTGATCGCCCATTCCTCGTCGCTGACCTTGCCCTTCATGGAAGGGATGTCGACCGCCTCGACCGGCCTGGCGCCGGCCATCCCGCGGTTGATGTCTTCCACCCGGTTCATACCGCTGTCTCCTGCTTGTCCGGATGCGCGGCGGCGAAGGCCTCGATCTTGCTTGCGCTTTCGTCGGCCCGGCGCAGCGCCGGGAACGGGTCGAGCGAGACATTGAACCGCCGCGCGTTGTAAAGCTGCGGCACCAGGCAGACGTCGGCCAGGCTCGGCGAATTGCCGAACAGGAAGGCGCCGGCGCGCGGCCGCGCCAGTGCTTCGAGCGCCGTCAGCCCCTCGCTCACCCAATGCGCGTACCAGCGGTTCTTCGCCTCGTCGTCGGCGCCGAGCGCCGATTGCAGATATTTCAGCACCCGCAGATTGTTGAGCGGGTGGATGTCGCAGGCGATGGTCAGCGCCAGCGCGCGGACGTGCGCGGCGTCCGCCGGGTCGGCCGGCATCAGCGGCGGCTCGGGAAACTTCTGGTCGAGATAGACGATGATCGCCAGGCTCTGGGTCAGCCGGCGGTCGTCGATCTCGAGCATCGGCACGAAGCCCTGCGGATTGAGCGCGCGATATTGTTCGCTCCGCTGCGCCCCGTCTCGCAGATTCACCTCGCGGCGGTCGTAAGCGGCGCCCTTGAGGTTGAGCGCGATCCGCACCCGGTAAGCCGCCGAGGACCGGAAATAATCGTGAAGGACGATGCGGGACATGGCCCCGATGCTTAGCCGCCGGAACGGAACGGCGCCACTACCTGCGGCGGCACCCGCACCGGTCGCCCGGCCGACTTGTCGATGATCGCCCAGTCGGTCCGGGCGCGAACGCAGATACGGCCGTCATTGCCGGCGAATTCGACGAAGCGGTCGAAGCGCGCGCCCTTGGGCGCCTCGCCGACCCAGGTGCGGGCCGTCACCCGGTCGCCCTCGAAGGCGGGACGCAGATAGTCGATCTCGTGCCGCACCACGACCCAGAAATAATCGTCGCGGTGCTCCGGCGCGGCCACCGCCTGCCAGTGGGCGACGGCGATCTCCTGGATCCATTGCACCCACACCGCATTGTTGACGTGGCCGAGCTCGTCGATGTGCTCGCCAAGAGCGGTGAAGCTCATCTCGAAGGTCGGACGGGTCAATCGTCCCCGACCTGCGTCAGCATGAACGCATAGGCCTCGGCCACTTCCTTCAATGAATCCCAGCGCCCCGACTTGCCGCCGTGGCCGGCGCCCATGTTGATCTTGAGCAAGAGCAGATTGTCGTCGGTCTTGGTCGCGCGCAGCTTGGCCGCCCATTTCGCCGGCTCCCAATAAGTCACGCGCGGGTCGGTGAGGCCGCCGGTGATCAGCATCGGCGGATAATCCTGCGCCTTGACATTGTCGTACGGGCTGTAGCTGCGGATCAGCTCGAACGCCGCCTTGTCGGTGATCGGATTGCCCCATTCGGGCCATTCGCCGGGGGTCAGCGGCAGGGTGTCGTCGAGCATGGTGTTGAGGACGTCGACGAACGGCACGTCGGCGACCGCCGCCCCGAACAATTCGGGGTTGGAATTGATTACCGCCCCGACCAGCTCGCCGCCGGCCGAGCCGCCCTGGATGGCGATCCTGCCGGGGCGCGTGAAGCCGGCCTCGATCAGCCCCTTCGCCGCGTCGACGAAGTCGTTGAACGTGTTGGTCCTTTTGTCGAGCTTGCCCTGCAGGAACCAGTCGTAGCCGAGGTCGTCGCCGCCGCGGATATGGGCGATGGCGAAGGCCCAGCCGCGGTCGAGCAGGCTGATGCGGTTGGTGTTGAAGCCCGGCGGGACGGCATAGCCGTAGGCGCCGTAGCCGTAGAGGAACAGCTTGCCGCTGCCGTCCTTGGGAAAGCCCTTCCTGTAGACCACCGACACCGGCACCTGCTTGCCGTCGCGCGCCGGCAGCATCAGCCGCTCGCTCTCATATTGCGAGGCGTCGTAGCCCGACGGGATTTCCTGGACCTTGAGCACCTCGAGCCGGTCCTCGCCCGAGTGGTAGTCGTAGACGGTGCCGGGCGTGACCATCGACGAATAGCCGATGCGGTAGGCCGCCGGCGCGAACTCGGGATTGCCGGCGAAGCCCGCCGAGTAGGTCGCCTCGGCAAACGGGATCCGCTTTTCCTCGCCGCCGTAGCCGCGCAGAACCAGCTGGTCGAGGCCGTCGACCCGCTGCTGGATGGCGAGATGGTCGCGGTAGGCGGTGACCCCGCGCAGATAGACTTGGGCAGACCCGGGGATCACTGTTTTCCATTCGTCGGGCCTCGCCGGGTCGGCCTCGGCCAGGCGGAAATTGACGTGATCGTCGTTGGTCAGGATCCACAGCTTTCCGTGCGCGCTGTCGACGTCATATTCGCGCCCCCGCCGGCGCGGGCTGATCAGGGTCAAGGGCCGGGTCGGGTCGTCGGCGGTAACAAAGCGCACTTCGCTGGTCGTATTGTCGCCGGTGGCGATGAAGATCAGGCTTTCGTCCTGGCTCCTGTCGACCCCGACCGAAAAGCCGATGTCCTCGTTTTCCTCGTAGAGCGTGATGTCCTCGTCGGTCGGCCGGCCGAGGCGGTGGAAGCGAGCGCGGTAGCTTCGCCAATGTTCGTTGACCTCGGTGAAGACGATGCCGTCCGATCCCTTGGTCCACACCGGCGAGCCGATGGCGACGTCGGTCACCGTCTCCAGATCCTCGCCGCTGGCGATGTCGCGGACTCTGAGCGTGAAGCGCTCGGAGCCGGTGATGTCGACCAGCACCGCCGAAAGCTTGCCGTCGGGGCTGACCTCGAGCGCGCCGAGGCGGAAGTATTCCTTGCCCTCGGCTTCGAGAATCTCGTCGAACACGATTTGCTCGTCGCCGCCGCCGACCGGCTTCCGGTACCATGTCCGGTATTGCGCGCCCGGCTCGAACTTCCACCAGTACAGCCAGTCGCCGTCGCGGATCGGGACCGAGCTGTCGTCCTCCTTGATCCGCCCCTTCATCTCCTGGAACAATTGCTCGATCAGCGGGCGTTTGGGCTCTGCCCAGCGCTCGAAATAATCGTTCTCGGCCGTCAAATAGGCGAGCACGTCCTTGTCCTCGACCTGCGGATATTTGGGGTCGCGAAGCCAGGCCCAGGGGTCGTCGATGGCGACTCCGTGGCGCTCGTAGCGGTGCGGCCGCTGCTCGGCGACCGGGGGGGCGGTGTGGGGAATGGTGGCGGTCGGCTTGTCCATGGGAAGCGCTCTTAGCGCCGCGGGCGGATAGGTGAAGGGAAAGCTGGCGAAGCAAATTTTTCGCCAGACGGGCCCACGCAGCGACCGATCAGCGATGGTCCGCGGCAATCTCCGCATTCATCGATGAGGACAACCGGGCCAGCAGCAGGGACGGCGCTTTCCTTCGCTCAGGTTCGAGCAGCCCCAGCCTATGCGTTTGCGTCGGGTCTCCGGCTTCTTGGCGGACTCGATCCAGCAAATCCATTCGTTGCGGGCCAAGGGCGTAATAGCCTGCCAGGTCCGCAGCGCCGCCGCATCACCCTCCAACGCGTCCTTAACGTCGGCCGGGAGGTCATGGACAACACCGCCTGGGAAGCCCTTTTCGATCATGAGGACGCGCTTGCCTGCAGCCGGCTGAGATCGCAATGGCTGGGAAGCCCGAAGTAGGCGAGACATTGTTCCTCGATCTTGTTGCCGCCTTCGCCCGGGCCTAGGTAGCGCCCATGTCCAGCTACGCCGACCGATTGAAAGCCCTTCGCCAGCAGCTCGCCGCCGACCGCCTCGACGGCTTCGTCGTCCCGCTCACCGACGAGCATATGAGCGAATATGTCGGCAGCTATGCGCAAAGACTCGCCTGGCTGACCGGCTTCGAAGGCTCGGCCGGGACCGCGGTCGTGCTCCCTGCCGAAGCGGCGATCTTCGTCGACGGCCGCTATACCTTGCAGGTCCGCCAACAGGTCAGCGCCGACGACTGGTCCTACCAATCGGTCCCCGAGACCAGCGTCGCCGAATGGCTGAAGGAACATGCGCCCGGCGGCGGTCGCATCGGCTACGATCCGTGGCTGCACAGCCGCGACTGGGTGAAGCAGGCGAGCGAGCAGCTCGCCGCCCGCGGCGCCGAGCTCGTCGCCGTCGAGCAGAATCCGATCGACAAGATCTGGGCCGACCGGCCGGAAGCGTCGAAGGCGCGGCTGGCCGTCCACCCCGACAAATATGCCGGCCGAAGCTCGGCCGAAAAGCGCCAGGAGATCGCTGACTGGCTGGCCAAGGAAGGCGCCGACGCCGCGGTATTGTCGGCGCTCGATTCGATTGCCTGGACGTTCAACGTCCGCGGTCAGGACGTCGCCCGCACCCCGGTCGCGCTCGCCTTCGCGTTGGTCCATGGCGACGGCACCGCCGATTTGTTCGTCGCTTCGGAAAAAGTCGACGACGAGGTCCGCCGCCATCTCGGCAACACCGTCCGGCTGCACGAGCGTTCCGACTTCGAAGCGGCGCTCGGCGAGCTCGCCGGCAAATGTGTCGCCGTCGATCCCGAGCGCGCCGTCGCCGCCGTCTTCGCCGCGCTCGACAAGGCCGGGGCGCGGATCCTGGTTCGCCGCGACCCGACGGTGCTGCCGCGCGCGATCAAGAACGGGGTCGAGATCGCCGGCCACAGGGCAGCGCAGGAACGCGACGGGGCGGCGATCGCGCGCTTCCTCAAATGGGTCGAGGAGGAGGCTCTGAAGGGCGAGGTCGACGAGCTCATCGCCTCCGACCGGCTGGAAGCGCTGCGCCGCGAGAATCCCGAGCTTCGCGATTTGTCGTTCGACACGATTTCCGGCGCCGGCCCGAACGGCGCCATCGTCCATTACCGGTCGAGCGACAAGACCAACCGCAAGCTCGAGCGCGGCTCGCTCTATCTCGTCGATTCGGGCGGCCAGTATGTCGACGGCACCACCGACATCACCCGCACGGTGGCGATCGGCGAGCCTGCGGAGGAGATGCGCGACCGCTTCACCCGCGTGCTCAAGGGCCATATCGCCGTCGCCACCGCTTTATTCCCCAGGGGCACCCGCGGCAGCCAGCTCGACAGCTTCGCCCGCCGGCCCTTGTGGGAGGTCGGGCTCGACTATGCCCACGGCACCGGCCACGGCGTCGGCAGCTTCCTGTCGGTCCACGAGGGGCCGCAGCGCATCTCGCCCTACGGCAGCGCCCAGTCGGGCGGCGACGAGCCGCTCCGCGCCGGCATGATCCTCTCCAACGAGCCCGGTTATTACAAAAGCGGCGAGTACGGCATTCGCATCGAGAATCTGGTCCTGGTCGTCGACAAGGCGGTGCCGGGCGCCGAAAAGGAAATGCTCGGCTTCGACACCCTCACCTTCGCTCCGATCGACCGCCGGTTGATCGTCCGCGAAATGCTGAGCGCGGTCGAGCTCGACTGGCTCAACGCTTATCATTCCGAGGTGCTGGCGAGGATCGGCCCGAGGCTCGAGGGTGAGGAAAAAGCGTGGCTGGAACGGGCGTGCGCGGCGATCTAGTGCTCCTGCGGAGGCAGGAGCCCAGACCGGCGCAGCCAATGGCGGCGACCGTGCCTCGCTACGGTCGGATTTCCAGCTTCGCCATGCCCCCGGCATGGCTCCAGGCGATCGCCTGCTTCGCTGATCCCCCGGATCAGCTCCAGGAGACGATGGTGCTGCCGGTGAGGATTGAACTCACGACCTCAGCCTTACCAAGGATGCGCTCTACCACTGAGCTACGGCAGCATGTCTCGCGGGGGACGGGCGCCTATGGCCGCGCGGCCAACTCCCTGTCAACCCGGCCTTCTCCCGCCCCGGGACGCGAGAGATGGGCATGACCGGCGGCAAGGACAAGGCGCGCGAGGAGCGGCTTGCAGCCGCGCTTCGCGAGAACCTCCGCCGCCGCAAGGCGCAGTCGCGAGCGCAGGGCGACTGCGGCGACAAGCCTTCTGCCGGGATCGGCCGGCGCGGCGAGTGAATTGATGGCCTGGGAGGCGCGGCTCCGCTGCGCCGCGTGCCCGACTGCCCTAGGTGCCGCCGACGGCGGATGCCGCCCTGCGGGCGTTTTCGAGCGTTTCTTCAACGCTCGACTGGCTGCGCGCCGCCTGGTCGTCCCACTGCCTGCGGGTCATGCAGGTCCGCTCCCTGGCGATGCGCGATCCCGTGACCGCCTTCGTCTTGCAGATGACCTTGTCCGGATCGTAGCGGTCGTCCTTCTTCGGAGCTTCCTGAGCGAAGGCCGCGGAAGGCGCGGCGAGCACCGCGCAGGCGGCAGCGAAAGTCAGGAATCGCATATTCAAATCCCTTCTGGGCTGGTCGAACTCTTAACCTGCATCACTGGATAGTCCAGCTTACCTTGCCGTCATAGACTCCGGGGATCGGGAAATCCTTGGCGTTGGTCGCCGGGGTGAAGCGGGCCAGATGCACCGCTGCCGCGCAGGTCAGATTGTCGAGCCGCCGATGGCCGCTGCTTTTGGTGACCGAACAGGACATCGGCCGCCCGTCGGGCGCGACATCCAGCCGATAATGGACGACTCCCTGCTCGCCGCGCTGAAGCGAAACCTTGGGGTAGGAGACGAAGAACATGCCTTCGCTGTCGGCGCCGATCGGCGGCGCCGGGGCTTTCCGTTCGCCGGTCGCGGCGGATGCGCCGGTCGCAGCCGCCAAAGCGGCACAAGCGGCAACGATTGCACAACGCACCAGGACCATGATCCGCCCCCCTTTGCCGGCGGCATCCAGCCAGCCGGCACGTGCATAGTGCCTGCTCGCGGCGATTTTGCAAGGCTCGCCAATTCCTCGCGATTTACGAATAATCCGCCTCGAGCAGCCCTTCGATGACATGGTGCTGGATCACTTGCGAAAGCTCGTCGGTGACGCGGCAGGTGAGATGGTCGCGAACCTGCGCCGGAAGGCCGTCGAGATATTCCCTGGTCACCTGCAGATCGTGGTGGTTGGCGTTGGTCGCGTCGGGTGCGTCGACGCCGACCACCAGCACCGGCCGCGCCTCGTTCGACCGGTTGGCGGTGCCGCGATGGATGGTCAGCGCCGATCGGGCCGAAATGTCGCCGCGCTGCGGCAGCTTCTGCACCGCCCGGGAGATGTAGCGGTCCCACAGGCTCTTGTCCGGGAACATGCCGTCCTTGGCTCCGGTAATGTCGTCCCACTGGGTGCCGAGCGCGATCTCGAAGGCGCCGTGCTCCTGGCGGGTGTCGACCGCCGTCAGGTTGAAGGCGAGGCTGTTCAGGCGCCGCCCCTTCAGCGTCGCTTCCGGCGCCGGGAAGTCGCGGTGCCACGGCTGGTCGGCGGCGCCGGGGAAGGGGATGTCGAAGCCGACCTCGACGATCCTGTATTCGGGCCCCAGCACCGCTTCGCACACCGCGACGAACCAGGGGTGGGTGGCGATGTCGACGAAGCCGCGCACCCGCTCCGGCTGCACCTCGACATAGAAGCGCTGCGGCCCTCTCGGCAGCGCTCCGCCCGCAACCGCTCTGGCTTCCTCGTACAGAGCCAAAATGTCCTCGTGCATGGCGTCGGCCCATTCGCGGCTGAACGCGCCCTTGAAGCCGATGATTCCATCGCCGTAGAGGCCGCCCATGATTGTCGCGGCGTCGAACGGATCGTCCCTGGCAGTCACGTCGAAAAACCTCTCCCCGAGTCTCTCGCCCGCAAACTATCAGCTTTGGCTTGCCATGCGAGCCGCGATGGGCTTGGGGGCGGTCGAAATGCGCTTTTTCTCGGACAATGCGGCCGCCGCCCACCCCAGGGTGATCGAGGCGATCGCCGAGTCCAACCGGCTCGACACCGCCTACGACGGCGACGAATGGAGCGGCCGCCTCGATTCCGCTTTTTCCATAGTGTTCGAAACCGACGTGCGGGCTTTGTGGGTGACCACCGGCACCGCCGCCAATTGCCTCGCCCTGGCCGCCCTCTGCCCGCCGCACGGCGCGATCCTCTGTCACAAGGACGCGCATATCGAGAATGACGAGGCCGGGGCGCCGGGCTTCTACACCAACGGCGCCAAGCTGATGCTCCTGGATGGCCCCGGCGCCAAAATCGCTCCGGACACTGTCGTCGCCGCCATCGACCGGGTCCGCAAGGATGTCCACCAGGTCCAGCCCCGCGCCCTGTCGATCACCAACGCTACCGAATATGGCCTCGCCTATCGCGCGTCCGAGGTCGCCGCGCTCGGCGACCTCGCCCGGAGCCAAGGCCTCGGCTTCCACATGGACGGCGCCCGCTTCGCCAATGCCGTCGCCTCGACCGGCGACAGCCCCGCCGACCTCACCTGGCGGGCCGGAATCGACGCTTTGTCGTTCGGCTTCGTCAAGAACGGCGGACTCAATGCCGAGGCTTTGATCCTCTTCCGCACCGACCTAGCCGACGAGATCGCCGTCCGCCGCAAGCGCGCCGGCCATCTCCTGTCCAAGGGCCGGATGCTCGCCGCCCAGCTGCTGGCGATGCTCGACGGCGACCTGTGGCTGGCCAACGCCCGGTCCGCCAACGCCGCCGCTCAGGCGATCGCCGCCGCCGCCGGCGAACGGCTGATCCACCCGGTCGAAGCGAACGAGATCTTCCTCAAGGTCAGCCCCGACGAAGCCGCCAGCCTCCGTTCGCAGGGTTTCGATTTCTACGATTGGGGGCCGGGCGAAATCCGGCTGGTGACCAGCTGGGACCAGCAGGGCGAGCCGGTCGAGCGCCTCGCCGCCGCCATCGCCGCGCTGTGAGGCGCGCAAACCGATCTGCCCCGTTCGTGCCGAGCGAAGTCGAGGCACGGTCGCGATGAACGCCCCTCGACCGGGCTCGGGGCGAACGGATTTCCGCACGGTCATCCTCCCCTTCATCATCTTCACCTCCATCTGGGGCTCGACCTGGATCGTCATCCGCGACCAGTTGGGGACCGTGCCGCCGCAATGGTCGGTCGCCTACCGCTTCGTCATCGCCGCCTCGGCGATGCTGCTTCTTGCCCGGCTGAAGGGCGACAGCCTGCGGCTCGACCGCGGCCTGGCTACCGCCGCGCTCCTCATTGGGCTCGCCCAATTCTGCCTCAACTTCAACATGGTCTATCTCGCCGAGCAGCACATCACCTCGGGCGTCGTCGCCACCTTCTTCGCCCTCGTCGTCGTCCCCAGCAGCCTGCTCGGCTGGGCCTTCCTCGGCCAGCGGCCGTCGCTGCGCTTCGTCTTTTGCTCGCTCATCGCCTTTGCCGGCATCGGCATGATGTTCGCCCACGAACTCGGCGAGAATCCCGGCCGCGGCGGGGCGATCATGGCCGGCCTCGCCTTCGTCCTCCTCGGAATGCTCGCCGCCGCCGCCGCCAGCGTCCTCCAGGCGCGCCCCGAGCTCCGCCGCTATCCTTTGCTCAGCCTGCTCGCCTGGTCGATGATTTTCGGCGCCGCGTTCAACCTCGCGGTCGCCGCCGCCACCGCCGGGCCGCCGATGCTCGACAGCCGCCCCGGCTATTGGCTCGGCCTCCTCTACCTCGCCATCCCGGCCTCGGTCCTGACATTCATTCTCTTCTATCCGGTCGTGCGCAAGATCGGCCCCGGCAAGGCCGCCTATTCGGCGGTGCTGGTGCCGATCATAGCCATGGGCTTGTCGACGATTTTTGAAGGCTATCGCTGGACTCCGCTCGCCGCCGCTGGAGCCCTGCTCGCGCTCGGCGGGATGGCCGGCGCGCTCAGCCGCCCGCGCTCGGTGGTCCCGGCTCCGGATGCCGCTTAGGCAAATTTCCGCTGTCCTACACGCACCGATTTGGTTCACAATGAGCGACTCGTCCTCACCAAGGAGTCGCTCATGGCCACCAGATTGAAAGTCGTCGGCGAAGTCGCGGCCGCGGCCGAGCCGCAGCCCCCGCAATTCACGCCCGCCCCGACCCGCAACCGGCATTCCGGCTGGACCGCCGAGCGCCAGCGCCAATTCATCGACCATCTCGCGCTGACCGGAAGCATCGGCGAGGCCTGCGCCCGGGTCGGAGTCGCGTCGAGCTCGGCGTACCGGCTGCGCAACAAGGCCGGCGCCGAAAGCTTCGCCCGCGCCTGGGACCGGGCGCTGCAAATGTCGGCCACCCGCCTTGCCGCAATCGCCTTCGACCGGGCGATCAACGGCCGCGCCGAGCGCTTCTACCGGGACGGCAAGCTGGTGATGGAGCGGCGCATGCCGTCCGACCATCTGCTCACCTGGCTGCTCGCCCGGCTCGATCCGTTGCGCTTCGGCTCGCCGGCCGCCCGGGCGCTGGCGGCGGCCTCCGCCGAGGGTGATGCTCGCAGTGTTGCAATAAGCGAGCTTCCGCGCCTGACCGAACAGCTTGCCGACGTCGACCCGGCCGAGTGCGCGGTCGAGCCGATCGACTTTCTCGACGACCGGCTCGGCGAAACCGGCAGCGGCGAGCAGATCGGCGACGACGATCGCGGCTAGCGGCTTCGCGCGCGCGCACGTGCGCGCGTACGTGCGTGCGCGTTGCTTCGCTGCGTTTGCTGCGTTTCGCCTGTCCGGCGGGACCAGTCGCGGCCCGCTCGGTTGTGCCGGCGGGGCTCGGACCTTAAGTCGGCGCCATGGCCGACGCCCGCATCGTTCCCGAAGAACCGCCCTCGCCGACCCACATTGCCATCCGCCGCGAGGATTACCGGCCGCCCGACTGGCTGGTGCCCGACATCGCGCTCGACTTCGCTCTCGACCCGCGGGCGACGCGGGTGCGCGCGGTCCTGACCGTCGAGCGCAACGGCGATCACAGCCGGCCGCTTCGCCTCGACGGCGGCGAATTGGTGCCGCTTCGGGTGTCGGTGGACGGCGGCGAGGCGCGCTGGTCGATGGACGGCTCGGCCTTGGTGGTCGAGCTGGACGGCGACCGGGCGACGGTCGAGACCGAGGTCGAGATCGCGCCGGCCGCCAACACGAGGCTGATGGGCCTGTACGAATCGGGCGGAATCCTGTGCACCCAGTGCGAGGCCGAAGGCTTCCGCCGGATCACCTTCTTCCCCGACCGGCCCGACGTGCTCAGCCGCTACCGGGTGCGGATGGCGGCGGACGCGGCGCGCTACCCGGTGCTTCTCGCCAACGGCAATCGCGTCGGCGAAGGCCAGGGGGAGGGCGGCCGGCACTGGGCGGAATGGGAGGATCCGTTCCCCAAGCCTTGTTATCTGTTCGCCCTCGTCGCCGGCGATCTCAAGGCCAATCGCGACCACTTCACCACTATGTCCGGCCGCAAGGTCGATCTCGCCATCTGGGTGCGGCAGGCCGATCTGCCCAAGACCCGGCACGCCATGGACAGCCTCAAGGCGTCGATGAAATGGGACGAGGAGGTCTACGGGCGCGAATACGACCTCGACGTCTTCAACATCGTCGCCGTCGACGACTTCAATTTCGGGGCGATGGAGAACAAGGGCCTCAACATCTTCAACTCGCGCTACATCCTCGCCGACCAGGAGACCGCGACCGACGCCGATTTCGACGCCGTCGCCGGGGTCGTCGCCCACGAATATTTCCACAATTGGTCGGGCAACCGGGTGACTTGCCGCGACTGGTTCCAGCTCAGCTTGAAGGAAGGCTTCACCGTCTTTCGCGACCAGAGCTTCTCGGCCGACATCGGCAGCGCCGCGGTCAAGCGGATCGAGGACGTGCGCCTGCTTCGCGCCATCCAGTTTCCCGAAGATCAGGGGCCGCTCGCCCATCCGGTGCGGCCCGATTCCTACGTGGAGATTTCCAACTTCTACACGGCGACGGTCTACAACAAGGGCGCCGAGCTCATCCGCATGTTCCACACCATGCTCGGCCCGGAAAAGTTCCGCGCCGGCACCGACCTCTATTTCGAGCGCCACGACGGCGAGGCGGCGACCTGCGACGATTTCGTCAAGGCGCTCGAGGATGCGAGCGGAGCCGACCTGTCGGCCTTCAAAATCTGGTACGGCCAGGCCGGAACGCCCAAGGTCAAGGCGCGGCTCGAGCATGACCCGCACGGTTCGGCCGCGACCCTGCACCTCGAGCAGGCGGTGCCGCCGACCCCCGGGCAGCCGGACAAGGCGCCGATGCCGCTGCCGCTGCGCACCGCCTTGATCGGTGCCGACAGCGGCGCCGATATCGCCTCCGAGCGGCTGATCCTGCTCGATTCCAAGCGGCAGGAGGTCCGCTTCGACAACGTCACCGAGCCGCCCTTGCTGTCGATCAACCGCGGCTTCTCGGCGCCGGTCATCGTCGAGGCCGAGCGGCGGCCGGGCGAGCTCGAAAAATTGGCGGCGAGCGACAGCGACCCCTTCGCCCGCTTCGAGGCGCTCCAGGACATGATGCTTCGCGCCTTGATCGCCGGCGCCCGCGGCGAGGCGGCCGATTTCGGGCCGATTGTCCGCGCCGTCGGCGACACGCTGCGGTCCAACGCGCTCGACCCGGCGTTCAAGGGCGAGGCGATCCTGCTTCCGCCCGAAAGCCTGGTCGGCGACCGCATGGACATGGTCGACCCCGACGCCGTCCACTCCGCCCGCGAGGCGCTCCGCGCCGCGATCGGCTCGTCGCTTCGCGACGAATTGCTGACCGCCCACCGCGCCGGCGATGTCGACGGCAGCGACCTTCGCCCCCATGCCAAGGGCGTTCGCCGCCTCCGCACCGTCGCGCTCGGCCTGCTCGCCGCCGGCGACAGCGGCGAGGGCGCGGCGCTCGCCAAGGCGCAGTTCGATGCCGCCGACAATATGACCGACCGCCAGGGCGCGCTCGGCATCCTCGTGTCGCTCGACGCGCCCGAGCGGACCGCCGCGCTCGACGCCTTCTACGACCGCTTCCGAAGCGATTCCCTTGTGCTCGACAAATGGTTCGCCTTGCAGGCGGCGGCGCAGCGTGCCGAGACCGTCGACGAGGTCGAGCGGCTCGCCACGCATGAGGACTTCACTCTGTCCAACCCCAACCGGCTGCGAGCGCTCGCCGGCAGCTTCGCCATGAACCAGTGGGCGTTCCACCACCCGTCCGGCCGCGGCTACCGCTTCGTTTCGAACATGATCCTCGCCGCCGACAAGCTCAATCCGCAGGTCGCGGCGCGGCTGGTGCCGCCGCTCGGCCGCTGGCGCCGGTTCGAGCCCGGCCGGGCGTCACTGATGCGTTCAGAGCTTGAGCGAATCGTCGCCACTCCCGGACTGTCGAAGGACGTGTTCGAGCAGGCGTCGAAGAGTTTGTCTTGATCCTCCCTCGATTTCGAGGGGAGCGGCACCGCCGAAGGCGGTGGAGGGGCCCTAGCTGCCGATCCAGCGGGCGACCTCCATTGCCACCTGGTTGGCCGCGCGGTTGAGCGCCGGGCCGACCGTCGGCGCGGTGCCGTCGGCCGGGGCGCGGGCTTCGAAGCGGCGGGTCTGGACGTGGGTTCCGCCCGGCGTCGAAAGCGACGCGTCGAAGCGGACCAGCACCGCCTGCTCGGCCTCGACGAAGCCGAAGTCGTGGAGGTGGCCGGTGACGACCAGCCCAGGGTCCAGCGCCGCCTGGCGCGGGTCGAGAACGACTCGGTTGGTGGTCCGGCGGATGGTCTCGGCGAGCAGATCCTTGAACAAGCGGTCGGGGGTGTCGACCCATTGCAGGTTGCGGACGTAGGCGACGTCGCTCGGGCCGACCCTTGCCGGAACCCGCGGGGTGCGAAGCTCGCGGGGGATGACCGGAACGCTGACGGTGACCGCCTGCCCGGCCGGCGCCGAGCGGGCGAACTCGCCGGGCGACGCGGCTTCGGGCGTCAGCGCCAGCAGGGTCGGGGGCGGCTTGGGCCCGCCGCCGAGCAAGGCGCAGCCGCTCAGCGACAGCGCCAGCGTCAGCGGCGCAGCGATACGCAACAGGTTGGTCATTGCCGCCTCCTCGGTCTGTAGTCGGGCAGCTTCTCCGGCCCCAGGGCTCCGCCGATGCCGCCCTGCTCGAGCCGCTCGGAGAAACCGCGCAGCGATTCCGAAAGCTCGCGCAAGTCGCGGACCAGCCGGTTGACCTCGGGCAGTGTCGACTTGGAGAAATTCTGCACACCCGGCCGGGCATCGGCGACCATCGCGTCGAGGTTCTGCGCCGCCTGCTCGACCGAGGCGATCGCCCGCCTGAGGTCTTGCGCCGCCGGCCGGCCCTCCTGTTCGACGAGGGTGTTGGTGCTGTCGGCCAGCCGGGCGACGCGCTCGGCGGCGATGCCGGCATTGCGGGCGGCGATGCGCGCATCGGCGATCGCGTCGGCCATCTCCGGAGCGCGGTCGCGCAGCACGGCCGTGGTCTGGCGGACATTCTCGAGAATGTCGGCGATGGCGTTCTGGTTGCGGTCGCTGAGCAGTTCGGTCAGCCGCTCGGTCAGGCGCTGGATTCGATCGATCAGCTCGGGCGCGCTGTTGAGCAGGGCGCCGAGTCCGCCGGCACTCGACGGGATGACCGGGCAGCCCTGGGGCCCGGCCTGCTGGATCGGCGGGCTTCCGCGCACCGCTCCTGCCAGCTGGATCTCGCTGACTCCGGTGAAGCCGACGCCGCGGATCTGCGCGGTCGTGCCCTGGAGGATCGGAGTGTCCTCATTGACCTCGATCCGCACCCAGACGAACTCCGGCCGCTGCGGCAGCAGCGAGATGCGGGCAATCTGCCCAACCGGCACGCCGGCGAAGCTGACGGTCGAGCCGCGGTTGAGGCCGCCGACGCCCTGCGCGAAATAGATGTCATAGCACTTCGTGGTCCGGCCAGAGAGCCCCGCCAGCCAGACCGTGAACAGCAGCAGGCCCGCCAGCATCGCCAGCGTCACGGCTCCGACCATTACGAAGTTGGACCGGTTTTCCATCAGGCCTTGATCTGTCCCTTCGTCGCTCCGGGGGCCGCCCTACCCCGGGGTCCGTTGAAATATTCCTGAATCCAAGGATGATCCAAAGACAATAATTCCGGAATCGTTCCGACCGCGATCACTTTCCTGTCGGCAAGCACGGCCACGCGGTCGCAGATCGCATAAAGCGTATCGAGGTCGTGGGTGATGAGAAAGACGGTCAGATCGAGCTTTTTCTGAAGCGAGGCGATCAGCTCGTCGAAAGCGGCTGCGCCGATCGGATCGAGGCCCGCGGTCGGCTCGTCGAGGAACAGCAGCTCGGGGTCGAGGGCAAGGGCTCGGGCGAGGCCCGCTCGCTTGCGCATGCCGCCCGACAGCTCCGCCGGATATTTCGGCCCGGCCTCTTCGGGCAGACCGCTCATCGCGATCTTGTAGCCGGCGATCTCGTCGAGAACCGGCGGCTCGATGTGCGGGAAATATTCGCGGATCGGCACCTCGACATTCTCGGCGACGGTGAGAGTCGAGAACAGCGCTCCGGCCTGGAACAGGACGCCCCAGCGCCGGCGGATGTTCTTCGCTTCGTCTTCGGTGCGGTCGATCATGTCTTCGCCGAGCACCTCGATCTCGCCGGCTTCCGGCCTCTGGAGACCGATGATCGAGCGCATCAGCACCGACTTTCCGGTCCCGGAGCCGCCGACCACGCCGAGGATCTCGCCGCGGCGAACCTCGAGGTCGAGCTGTTCGTGAACCCGTTCCTCGCCGAACCGGTTGGAAAGGCCCCTGACGGTGATGACCGTATCGCCGTTCATTTCCAGCCGATCGAGCTGAAGAAGACGGCGAAGACCGCATCGAGGACGATCACCAGGAAGATCGCCTGCACGACCGCGGTCGTCGTGCGCAGGCCAACCTCCTCGGAATCGCCCTTGACCTGCATCCCCTGAAAGCAACCGGTCAAGGCGATGATGAAACCGAACACCGGCGCCTTGATCAGGCCGATCCACAGGTCCGTGATCGGGATCACTTCCTGTAAGCGCTGGATGTAGGTGAGTGGCGGTATGTCGAGGAACAGCCAGACGAACAGGCCTCCGCCGAGCAGCGACATCATCATCGCGAAGAACGCGAGCAGCGGCATCATGATCACGGCGGCAAGCATGCGCGGGATGACCAGCGCCTCGATCGGCGACACGCCGATGGTGCGCATCGCATCGATTTCCTCGGTGATCTTCATGGTTCCGAGCTGCGCGGCAAAGGCCGAGCCGGAGCGGCCCGCGACCATGATCGCGGTCATGAGAGTGCCGAGCTCGCGCACCGTGATCCGGCCGATCAGATTGATGGTATAGACTTCGGCGCCGAACTGCTGGAGCTGCACCGCGCCCTGCTGGCCGACGACGATGCCGATCAGGAAGCTCATCAGGCCGATGATGCCGAGCGCGCGGACTCCGACGACGTCGAACCGCTGCACGACGGCGTTGAAGCGGAAGCGGCGCGGCCGCCGGGCCAAATTGGCAAAGCCGATCAACGTTGCCCCGAAGAAGCCGAGCAGACCCACGAGGGTCCGACCGGATTCGGCGATCCACTCGCCGATTTCGCCGACCACGCGCAGGACGCTGCTGCGCTCATCAGGCCGCACCTGGACCGGCTTGTCATATTCGGCGACCTGATCGAGCAGGCCGCGAACCTCGTCATTGGCGCCGGTCACCTGCGCATTTCGGTCCCTGACGGTTCGATAGACGATCCAGGCGCCAACGGTGTCGATCCGCTCCACCTCGGAAAGGTCGATCGTCAACGGATCGGATGCCGCGTCGATATCGCGCTGGATTCCGCCGATCCGGGAAATCGTCAGCGAGCCGCTGACTCGAACGTGGTTCGCCTCGCTGTCGTCAGCAGGGGTGGGGGTGGCTGCCATCGGGCCAAAAACTGCTCGAAATGCGAAAAGGGGGCAAGAGCGGCGACGATCGGGCACTTTCCTGCCGTTCGTCTGCACTCTAAGCCCCGCTGCTATGGCGAGCGCTTCCTCTCTTCAGTTCGTGCCGATTGGCGACAATGACGCGCGGCTTTTCGGGATGGATGCGCGCGAGCGCGCCTGCCGCATCGCCGCCAATGCCGGCTTTCCGCCAGTGGACGACATCGATCGCAACCGGGGCCTGCTGGCGGCAAGCATGGACTATGCCTGGGACCCGGCCTGGCTCAAGGCGATCGCGGCGAAGCCCGGGTCGGCGCTGACGCTTCAAGGCCGGCCGGTCCTGGCCCATTTGCCAGCGGGGAGCAGCCGCGAAGACGCGGAAATGGTCCTGGCCGGCCAACGCCTCGACGGGCTCGAAGCAATCTCCGCCGAACATGGCGAAATCAGCTACGGCGAACTGAGGAAGCGCGAGCGGCCGTTCGTCCTGCGGCTCAATTCGGCGAACACGCTCGCGGTCGAGCAGGCGGCCTACGACGGCGCCTACAAGGGGGTGACCGATGCCCTCACGCTTTATCTGTGGCGTCGGCCGGCCTTTCATTTGACCCGCTGGGCCGCTGAGGCGGGGATGACCCCGAACATGGTGACCGCAATCGGCGCGCTGTTGTGCGTGTTAGCCTTCTGGCTGTTCTGGGAAGGCCATTATTGGCTCGGTGTCGCGGCTGGCTTCGCGTTCATGGTGCTCGACACCGTTGACGGCAAGCTCGCGCGCTGCACCGGCGCGTCGTCGAAATGGGGCAACATCTTCGACCATGGCATCGACCTCGTCCACCCGCCCTTCTGGTATTGGGCGTGGGCGCATGGCCTCGCCGCCTACGGGACGCCGCTGGAGCCGGTCTATCAGGCGATGCTGCTCGCGACGATTGTCGGCGGCTATGTTGCGCAGCGGGCGATCGAGGGCATTTTCATCCGCCTTTACGGGATGCACATTCACGTCTGGCAGAAGATCGACAGCCAGTTCCGGCTGATCACCGCCCGCCGCAATCCCAACATGGTCCTGCTCGTCGCCGCGCTGCTGATCGCGCGCCCCGATGTCGGGCTGGAGCTTGTCGCGTTGTGGACCGTCCTGTCCCTTCTGTTCCACGCGGTTCGCCTCGCGCAGGCGAATACGATGCGGTATCGGCGCCAGCCCGTCACCTCATGGCTGGCATGAGCAAGGTGACTGCCATCGTCCTGGCCGGATCGCGGCCCGGGAACGATTCTTTCGCCGAGGCATACGGAACCAACCTCAAGGCTTTGATCCCCGTGTCCGGCGTGCCGATGGTGCGCCGGCCGGTCGATGCCTTGCTCGCCAGCGACGAGGTCGGCGCCGTCCATGTCCTCGCCCAGCAGCCGGAGCGCATCGCCGAGGTCCTTCCGGCGCACCCGAAACTGTCGGTTCACGTCTCCGGCGGGTCGATCGCCGCGACTCTCGAAGCTTATTGCTTCGATTCGGCCGTTCAGTGGCCGCTGCTGGTGACGACCGCCGACCATGCCTTGCTCGATGGCGAGATGATCGAGGATTTCTGCGCATTGGCGAAACACGCAGACCTGGCGATCGGAGTCGTCGAGCGCCGCGCGCTGCGTCACCGGCTGCCGCAGGCGGAACGCACCTGGATTCGCCTGCGGGGCGGTGCATACAGCGGCGCCAATCTGTTCATGCTCGGCAGCCGCAAGGTGGTCCCGGCGCTCGAGCTGTGGCGATCGGTCGAGCAGGACCGCAAGAAGGTCGCGACTTTGCTGTGGGCGCTCGGACCCGCGGCCTTCCTCGGCGCCATGCTTCGGCTGCGGACGATCGATCAGACGCTCGATCGCGTCGGCCGCCGGCTCGGCATGACGATCCGTGCGGTCGAGCTTGCCGACCCGCTCGCCGCAGTCGACGTCGACAAGCAGGCCGACAAATTGCTCGTCGAGGCGATTCTCGAAGGGCGCGAATGAGCGACCTTGCGATTTACGACATGGATCGAACGCTGACCCGGCGCGCGACCTACACGCCGTTCCTGGTCCATTGCGCGCTTCGCCGGGCGCCCTGGCGGCTGCTGTTCGCCCCGCTCGTTCTGCTGTCGATGCTCGCTTATGTCGCCAAGCTGATCGACCGGGCAAAGCTCAAGGAGATCAATCATGCTTTGCTGCTCGGGCGAGCGGTCCACCCCGCCGACTTGAAGCCGCTGGTTGACAGCTTCGCCGACGCGACGGTCCGCGCCAACATCCGCCCGGGGGCTCTGGCGGCGGTCGAGCGCGACCGCGAACAAGGCCGGCGGCTGGTGATGGCGACGGCGTCCTACCGGCTTTACGCCTCGGCGATCGCCGAGCGGCTCGGCTTCGACGACGTTATCGGCACCGGCTCGATCATCGGCCTCGACGAACGCGTGCACGCCAAGATCGATGGCGAGAATTGCTATGGCCCGGCCAAGCTGCGGATGATCGCCGACTGGGTCGAGAAGTCGGGTCTGAAGGGCGTGCACGGCCACGTGCGTTTCTATTCCGACCACGCGTCCGACGCGCCCGTGTTCGAATGGGCCGACGAGCCGGTGGCGGTCAACCCGCACGGGCGGCTCCGGCGCCTGGCAGACCAGCGCGGCTGGGCGGTGGAGGATTGGGGCTAAACCGCCCTCAGCGCATTTTCGAAGTCGGCGATGAGGTCGTCGGGATCTTCGACGCCGATCGAGATGCGCACGAGATTGTCGGTGATGGCGAGCGCCTGCTTGCGCTCGTCGGGCACCGACAAATGGGTCATCGCCGCCGGCGCGCTGGCCAAGGTCTCGGTGCCGCCGAGGCTAACGGCGAGATGGGCGATCTTGAGCGCGTCGAGGAAAGCGAAGGCCTCCCTCTCGCCGCCCTTCAGATAAAGCGAGAAGGTCGAGCCGGCGCCGGTGCAGTGGCGGCGGAAGATGTCGGCCTGGCGCGATCCTTCCTCGAGGAAGCCGAGATAGCCGACATGATCGACCTTGGGATGGTCGCGGAGGAATTCGCATACCCGCGCGGCATTTTCGCCGGCGCGCTGCATTCTGAGCTCCAGAGTCTCGAGGCTGCGCAAGAGCATCCAGGCGGTGTTGGGGTCGCAGATGGTGCCGATGGTGTTGCGCATCATCCGCACCTGGTCGATCAGCCCCTGGCGGCCGGTCAGGCCGCCGGCGACGAGGTCGCTGTGGCCGCCGGCATATTTGGTCAGGCTGTAGATGGTGATGTCGGCGCCTTGCTTGAGCGGATGCGCCCAAAGGGGTCCGAGGAAGGTGTTGTCGATGGCGATCGGCGGGCGTTCCCCTTCCGCGAAGGCGGCGTTGCGGGCGGCGGCCACCGCCTCGACGTCGACCAGCACATTGGTCGGGTTGGCCGGGCTTTCGAGGTAGATCAGCGACACGCGCCCGCGGCTCCGGGCTTCGGCGATCACCGCCTCGATCTCCTCGCGGGTCGCTCCGGCGGGGAAATCGAGCCACGACACTCCGAAGCGGCCGAGAATCTTGGCGATCAAGGTTTCGGTAGCGGCGTAAAGCGGGCCGGAATGGACGACGACATCGCCCGGCTGGACGAAGGTCATCAGCAGTGTCGCTATGGCCGACATGCCGCTGGAGAAGGCAAGCGCGTCGTCAGCTTCCTCCCAGACGCTGAGGCGGTCCTCGAGGATTTCCTGGTTGGGGCCGTTGAAGCGCGAATAGACCAACCCCTCGGCGCCGCCCGGGCGCTTGCCGGTGACTCCTTCGAAGAAGCGCTTTCCGGCGGCGGCATTCTCGAACACGAACGTCGAGGTGAGGAACACCGGCGGCTTGAGCGACCCCTCGCTCAGCGCCGGGTCGAAGCCGTAGCCCATCATCAGGGTCGAGGGCTTCAATTTGTGGTTGCCGATGCTGGTCGGCGAGGGCTTGGGGCGGCGGTGCGGGCGGTCGTTGGAGCTGGGCATTGCCGCCCCCTAGCCCAACACGCCGTGCATCATCCAGACCGTCCCGACCATCAGCGGCACTCCGGCGATGTCGAGGATGAGACCGGCCTTGAGCATTCGCGGCAAAGCGATGTGGCCGGTTGCCCAGGTGATGGCGTTGGGGCCGGTCCCTGAGGGCAGCATGAAGCCCCAGCTTGCCGCCAGCGCCGCTGGGAGCGCCAGCAGCATCGGGTCGATGCCGGTGGCCAGCACCAGGCTTCCCACGACCGGGATCATGCCGCTGGCAGTGGCGACGTTGGATGCGAATTCGGTGACCAGCACGACCAGCGCCACCAGCACCAGTGCGATGATCAGCGGATGTACGGCGCGAAGCGGCTCGAGCGCCGTTCCGAGCCATTCGGCGAGCCCCGATTCACCGATGCCGGCGGCGAGGGCGAGGCCGCCGCCGAACATCATGATCACGCCCCACGGCGCCCGGTTGGCCTCGTCCCAGTTGAGGATGGCTCGGCCGGTGCCGTCCGGAATGACGAACAGCAACAGCGCCCCGGCGACGGCGATGGTGCCGTCGGTCATTGCGTCGCGAGGAACCAGCGGCGTGACGAACGGCAGCGACACCCAGGCTGTGACCACCGCAGCGACCAAAGGCACCAGCCGTTTCTCGGCGATCGACCAGGGGCCCGGCGTGCCGATCGCCGCTGTCGCCGCAGCCGCATCGAACTGGCCGGAGGCGACCTTTTGGACCTTCATCAGGATCAGCCAGCACAAGGGAATCGCGGCCGCGACCAGCGGCAGGCCGTAGAGCGCCCAGGTGACGAACGTAATGCGCACGCCCGTGATCCGGTCGATGATTCCGACGGCGATAGCGTTGGTCGGCGAGCCGACCAGGGTGCCGAGCCCGCCGATCGAGGCCGAGAAAGCGATGCCCATCGCCATCGCCCCGGCGAGGCCGGCGGTTTCCTTTTCCTTCACTCCCGCGGCGCGAAGCACGGCGACCGCGATCGGGATCATGATCAGGGTCGTCGCGGTGTTGGACACGATCATCGACAGGATGGCGGTCGCAGCCATGAAGGCGAACAGCATCGCTCCCGGCGTCGTGCCCCCGCGGCTGATGATCGCAAGCGCCAAGCGGCGGTGGAGGCCAGTGCGCTCGATGGACAGCGCGATCATGGCGCCGCCGAGCACAAGGAACAGGATCGGCGAATAATAAGAGCCGGCAGTCTCGGTCGCGGTCATCACTCCGAAAAAGGGGAAAGCCAGGAAAGGGAGGAGCGCGGTCGCGGTCAGCGGCAGCGCCTGGCTCATCCACCAGCTCGCCATCAGCACCACCAGAGCCGTCGTCCGCCAGGCCGCAAGCGGCATGTCGCCGGGCGCCGGCAAGGCAAGCATGATCAGAAATGCGGCAAGCCCGCCCCAGAGCCCCCAGCGTGCGGCCATCCAGTCCCCCTTCGGACGATTTGATGCCAGACAGTTTGCGATCCGGCCAGCTTGATCGGAATTGCGGCGCTAGCCTGTGCTCGGGGCATGGCTTATTCTTTTCCGCATGGCGTTTCTGGGCATCATTCTCGGCTACCTTCTGCTTGGCGTGGTGATTGCCTATCTTGGCGCTGCGCGCCCGCGCGCCTGGCAGCGCGTCGCGGCCGTAGTCCTCGCCGCGAGCTTGCCGCTGCTGGCGTGGCTTATCCTGTCGGTGAAGGATTCGCTCGTGTTCGACCGGCCGGTCTTCGACCTGGAAAGCGAGAGCGGCCGCTTCGGTTTCTACGTCGGGCTGATTCTGGCAGCCGTCGCGACTCCGGTGTGGCTGCTGGCGGGGCTGCTTGGCGCCTGGCTCGGCCGGCGGCGTGCCAGCGGCGCGGTCGACACCGCGCAGGGCGGACCGCCTCCGCTCGCCTGACGTTTCACGTCGGCGAGGAGCCTGCCGCGGACTGGTTGGGCGGAAACCGCGCTCGGCCGCGCAACTTCGCGCAACCCATGGGGTTTTGACGGCGAAGGAGATTGTTATGCCCCGTGAGCTCATCGACACCGGAACCGACAAGCGCTTCGTCCGCAGGGACGAAGAGGGCCGTTTCAAGGAAAGCGACGACGTCGGCCGCAGCCTCGCCCAGGATCAGAAGAGGAAATCCGCCACCAAACCCAAGCGCGGAGAGGGCGACAAGGGCGACCGCTAGGGCGATCTCTAGGCGCGAAGCCCGATCAGGCTGATCTGCCGGCCATAGTCGGGCTCGCCGCGATGGGTCGATCGACGGTAGCTGAAGAAGCGCTCCTCCTCGGCATAAGTGTCGAGTCGTACCGTCTCGACCTCGCCGATTCCGGCGGAGAGGAGCCGGTGCCGGGCATAGGCCTGCAAGTCGAAGTGTGGCCGCCCAGATCCGCCGGGCACGAAGAACCGGTCGTTGTCGGTGTCGGCGTCGAGAAAGCGCTGCCGGAATGTCTCGTCGACTTCGTAGGACGGCTGGGCAATGCACGGGCCGACGGCGGCGGCGATGCGCTCGCGGCTGGCGCCGAGCTCCTCCATCCGCGCGATGGTCGAATCGGTCACTCCGGCGAGCGCTCCGCGCCAGCCGGCGTGGGCCGCGCCGACAATCCCGGCGACTTCGTCCGCGAACAATATCGGCGCGCAATCGGCGGTAAGAATCCCGAGCAATAGGCCGGGCCCGTCGGTGACCATCGCGTCGGCGTGCGGGCGCGCGTCCTGCGGCGACGGCCGATCCACAACGACGCACTCGGCGCTGTGTACCTGATGGACGGTGGCGAGATCGGCTCCGGCAAGCACCGCTTCGGTCGCCCGGCGGCGATTCTCGGCAATGGCGCGCTTGTCGTCGCCGCTGCCAAAGCCGGTATTGAGGCCCCACATCGCCCCTTCGGACACGCCGCCGCGGCGGCCGAGAAAGCCGTGCGGAACGCCGATGTTGGCGGCGCGGATGACCTCGCAACTCACAGCCGGCACCGCATGATGATGTCCTCGTCGGCCTGGTTGCCGACCATGAATGCGTAGCGCCCTGTCTCGCTGAAGCCCCGACGCTCGTAGAATGCCTTGGCGCGATGATTGTCGAGATAGACCGTCAGCTGCAGGTGTTCGGCGCCGCGGGCTCGCGCCCGGCCCGCAGCCCAGTCGAACAGCGCCGGGCCGATGCCGCTGCCCTGCCACGGCGCAAGGACATAGATTTGCCGGAGTTCGACCGTGTTCGGCGGCGGCTCGACGGGCAAGGAAGGCGGGCCAATCTTGGCGAACGCCACGGCCACGCCGTCAGCCTCGGCGATCCGGATTTCGAATGCCGGATCGTCGAGCTCGGCGGCATAGCCATCGGCGGTGACAGTCGCGAGGAAAGCCTTGAGATTTTTCTCACTGTAGAGGTGACCGAACGTCTCGACGAAGGCGCGGGCGAACAGGTCGGCGACGACCGCCGCGTCAGCCGGTGTCGCGTCGCGGTACGAGACGGCGCTCATTCGAACCCGGCCGGAGCCGCCCATTCCGGCGAATGGATGGCAATGACCTTGAATAGCAAGCCCATCTCGCCGCTATCGCACAGCCGGCGCCGCGCCGTCTCGATCTCTTCGGCGCGATCCGGGTGCGCCTTGGCGAGCGCTTCGGCGCGGGCCCGGATGCCAAGCCGCTCGAGCCAGTCGCCTTGGGCGATGACCCTGGTCACCTGTGCTCCGGCGGCCCTGGCTGCATTTGATACTGCTTCGAAGTCGACGTGGGCGGTGAGGTCCTGGTCGCCCGGCCGTTGCAGCACGTGCGCGAACTTGTGGCCGCGCACCGCCTGCAAGGTATCGCCGGGCGCGCTCCTCGAGTGGCCGTAGTCGACGATCAAGGCTGCGCCCCCGTCCCGAGCCAGCCGTCGGGCAAGCTCGGTCACCACGGCCTCGCGGGCGGGCGAATCCTCGGTAACGTCGCCGTCGCGATCGAAGGCGAGACCGCCACCGACCACATCCACCCGGCGTTCGATGCCGGCGACAAATTGCCGGATCGGAAGCGCATCGAGGAACTCGTTGGCGGCGACCAGAAGCGGGGCGTGCGGAACTTCGCCAATACTGTCGTGCCAATGCGCAACGGGCACGTTTCGAGCCTGTTCGGCGCGCAGCACCGGGCTGGCCTCGACGAAGTGGACGCCGGGTTCGAGACCTGCCTGGCGCATCACTCGGAGCGCATCGGCGGCTAGCGTGCCGCGGCCGGGGCCAAGCTCTACGTACAGCGTCTCTTTCGGGCTGCCCGCGCGTCGCCAGCAGTCCGCCAGCGCCGCTCCGATCAACTCGCCGAACATCTGGCTGATCTCGGGCGCGGTGGTGAAGTCGCCTGTTGCCCCGAGCGGGTCGCGGGTCGCGTAATAATAGCTGTTGCAGGCCTCGATATAGGCTTCGACACTGATCGGACCCTCGGCGAGGATCCGCTCGCGGAGCGCCCGCTCGAGCGGGGTCAAGCCGCCGCGGCCGCCTCGACGCGCATCTGGCGCGCCTTCGCGGTCCACATCAGCCAGGCTCCGCCGAAAATCATCGGCAGCGACAGCCACTGCCCCATGTGGAGGCCGGTCGCCTGGGCGAACTCGACAAGATGCGAATCCGGCTCACGGACGAATTCGACGACGAAGCGGAACAGCCCGTAGAAAAACAGGAACGCGCCAACCAGCTTGCCGGGCTGGTATCGCGCCCCGGTTTTCCAGAACATCCACCACAGGATGGCAAATAGAACTAGCCCTTCGAGCAAAGCTTCGTACAACTGGCTGGGGTGTCGGGGCGGCCCGAGCACCATCGCGCCGTTGATATATTCGGGGAAGCGCACGGCCCATGCCACCGTGGTCGGGGCGCCCCACAATTCGTGGTTCACGAAATTCGCGAGCCGCCCGAAGAACAGGCCGAAGGGAACGCAGCAGGCGACATAATCGTGGACCCGCAACCACGACAATTGCTGCTTCCACGACAGGTAGAGGATGCCGAGCGTCGTACCGAGCACCCCGCCGTGGAATGACATTCCGCCGTCCCACAGCTTCAGGATGTCGACCGGGTTCTGCACATAATAGCCGAGATTGTAGAACAGCACGTAGCCGAGGCGGCCGCCGAAGATCACGCCCAGAGCGGCGTAGAACACCAGGTCGTCGGCATGGCGCCGGGCCATCGGCGCGCCAGGCTCGCGAAGCAAGCGGAGCACATACCAATAGCCGATGAAGATCCCGGCAAGATAGGCGAGGCTGTACCAGCGAAGCTCGAAAAAGCCGAGATCGAGAGCGACCGGATCGAGCCCGAGGTCGCTCCAGATGATGGCGTTCGTGGTGGAGTTGCTTAGCAAGGGCTTCCCCGTTCAAGATCAGCGCCTCATAAGGTCGGCTGAGCGAAAGGCAAAGGAGCGGCCAGACATGCCCAGTGAACTCGACCGTCGCTTCGATGAGATGCTCGGCCGAGTGACGGGCCAGGGAGGGCGGATCGTCATCGCCCGCGATCCGCAGGGGCGCGCCATCGTCGCCAATTTCCCGCCGACATTGCCGTCGCTGTTCCGCGCCTTCTGCGCACTGAACGCCCAGGGCGAGGCCGTAATCGCCGGCGAGGAGCGGCTTACCTTCGGCGATCTCGATCGCATCTCCGAAGAGCTGGCGAGGGCGCTGGTCGCCCGCGGCATTGCCAAGGGCGAGCGGGTTGCGATCGCAATGCGCAACTCACCGGCCTGGATCGTTTCCTACATGGCGATCTTGAAGGCCGGCGGCATCGCGACCTTGCTCAACGGCTGGTGGCAGACCGACGAGCTCGCTCATGCGCTTGCCCTGGCGCCGCCGCGGCTGGTCCTCGCCGACCCTGGTCGGGCTCGGCGAATCGAGCCGATCGGCGGCGGCTTCGAGCTGGTCAGCCTCGACGTCGATCAGCCCATCGGAGAGGCGCTGCAGCCGCTGTTGGGCGGGGGCGGCGGGGACGTTGAGCTGCCCGAGGTCGCCCCTGACGATGATGCCACCATCCTGTTCACTTCGGGCTCGACCGGGGACGCGAAGGGTGCGCTGTCGACCCACCGTGCCGTCACCACCGGCGTCTACGCCTATGCGACCGGATTGATGGTGCTGCTCGGTCTACTGACCGAGGAGGACAGGGCGCCGGAAAGCCCCCCGCGGACGCTCGTCAACGTGCCCTTGTTCCACGTTACCGGCGAGGTGCCGGTGATGCTTAACAGCTTCGTCATCGGCCGGGCGATGGTGATCATGCCCAAGTGGGACGCGGGCGAAGCACTGCGGCTGATCGAGAAGGAGAAAATCAGCTATTTCGTCGGTGTGCCGACGATGAGCCTCGAGCTGATGAACCACCCCGACCGCGACACGTACGATTTGTCGTCGCTGACCGACATCGCCGCCGGCGGCAGTCCGCGCCCGGTCGCTCATGTCGAGAGGCTGCAGAAAGAATTCCCAAATTCCCAGCCGGCGCTCGGCTATGGGCTCACCGAAACCAACGCGGTCGGCTGCAGCAACTTCTGGAGCAACTATGCGGCCAAGCCGGGCTCCACCGGGCGGCCGCAGCGGCCGTACGTCGAAGTCGCGATCCTCGGGCCGGATGACGACCAGCTGCCGCTCGGCGAACGCGGCGAGATCGCCATTCGCTCCGCAGCCAACATCAAATGCTATTGGCAGGCGCCGGAAGCGACGGCCGCGGCGTTCACTGACGACGGCTATTTCCGAACCGGCGACATCGGCTATCTCGACGAGGACGGCTATCTGTTCATCGTCGACCGCAAGAAGGACATCATCATTCGCGGCGGCGAGAATATCTCGAGCCAGGAAGTGGAAGCGGCGATTTACGCTTGCCCACAGGTCGCGGAAGCCTCGGTGTTCGGAATTGCCGACGACAGGCTCGGCGAAGTCCCCGTCGCAATTGTCTACCGCCATGCCGACAGCAACCTCGACGAGGCCGCCCTGCGTGAATACCTCCAGGGGCGCATCGCCGCCTTCAAGATCCCGGAGCGCTTCATCTTCACGTCCGAGCCGCTGCCCCGGCTCGGCACCGGCAAGATCGACAAGGTGGCGCTTCGCACCCTGCACGCCGCTTGAAACCGAACCTGCCCACCGTCGATCGGCGGACGCTGCTCATCGGCGGCGGCGCCGGTCTTGGCCTTGTCGTCGCCTTCCTTGCCTGGCCGAGGCAACCGGTGAGCGGCCTGCGGCGCGAGCAGGGCGAACATCTGCTCGGCCATTATCTCAAGATCGGCCGCGACGGGCGGGTGACGGTGGCGGTGCCGCAGGCCGAGACTGGGCAGGGCATCTGGACGACTCTGCCGCAACTGCTCGCTGACGAGCTCGGCGCGGCATGGGAGATGGTCGGGGTCGAGCCTGCCCCGTTACTGCCCGAATATGCCAATCCACTGGCATCGGAGGAGGGCTGGCTCGATGGCTTCGGCCCGCTTCGACAGCACCGGCTGACAAATTCCGGGATGATGCGCGTGACCGCCGGGTCGACTTCGATGCGTGCCTTCGAAATGCCGTTTCGCCAGGCCGGCGCCGCGGCGCGCGAAATGCTGATTGCGGCGGCCGCATCGCGTTGGGGCGTCGACGCGCGCGAATGCGACACCGCGGACGGCTTTGCCTTGCATGGCTCGCAGCGGCTTGGCTTCGGTGAGCTTGCCGAGGCTGCAGCCCGTCACACCCCGCCGTCGGATCCGCGGCTTCGCCAAGCGAGTCAGCGCCGGCTTGCCGGCCAGCCGCTGCCCCGGCTCGACCTTCCGCCGAAGAGCGACGGCAGCTTCCGCTTCGCCGGCGACGTGCGCCTGCCGGACATGCTGTTCGCGGCTGCCCGCGTCGTTCCGCCCGGCGGCCGGTTGACGGCATTCTCGCGCGAGGCCGCAGAAACCGTTCCGGGAGTTCGAGGCGTCATTGCTCGCCGCGGCTGGCTCGCGGTCGTCGCGGACAATGGTTGGGCGGCGCAGCGCGGGCTGGAAGCAGCAAGCGCCCGGTTCCGAGGACGTTCGTCGCTGGACGCTTCAGAAGTCCGGGCGCTGTGCGAGGCGGCGATGGACGGCGCCGATGCGGAGACGACTCACCGCCGCGGCGATTATTCGGCGGCTGTTCGCGGCCGCACCACGCTGACCGCGGACTATTGGATTGCCCCGACGCGGCATCTTGCGCTCGAGCCGCGGACCGCTACGGCGCGCTGGCGCGGCGCGACGCTCGAGGTGTGGGCGCCGACGATCGCTGCCGGCCTGGCGCGGCAGGTCGCTGCCGATGCTTCAGGGCTGACCGCCGCCGACATCAACCTATATCCGATGCCCCCCGGGGAACCGAGCGGGACGGTAATCGAAGCGCCGGCGGTGCCAATCGCCGTCGAGCTGGCGCGAACTCTGCGGCGGCCTGTCCAAGTGGGCTTCCCCCAGCTTGCCAGCCAGAATCTCGAGGCGGCTGCGCCGCCCGTGCTGGCGCGGATCTTCGCGCTTCCCGGAGCAAGCGCGATCACCGCTTGGCGGATGCGCGTCGCGACCGCTGACGGGCTCGGCGCGGCGCTGGCCAGGCTCACCGCGGCGGACCGACCGCAATCCATTCACGATTCCGCCCTTCGTGTCGCTGTGCCGCCCTACGGGATCGGCAATGTCTCGGTGGATTCGCTCGCGGTCGACCTGCCCTTCGCCACCGGCTACCTTCGAAGTTTTCCGGCCAGCGCTTTCGCCTTCGCGACCGAAAGCTTCATCGACGAGCTCGCCCGCGCGGCCGGCGGCGAGCCGCTCGCATTCCGGATGGCCTTGCTGGGTCGCAACGTCCGCCTCGCCAACTGCATTGCGCGATCAGCGGCGCTCGGTGGCTGGGACGGCGGTGGGCGCGGAAGCACGATGGGGCTCGCCGCTTGCTCTGCGTTCGGATCGCACATCGGTCTGCTCGCCGACGCCAGCCTCGGCGACGGCCAAAAAGTGCAGGTCCACCGGCTCGTCGCCGTGGTCGACTGCGGCCGCGTCGCCAACCCGCAAATCGTCCGTCAGCAGATTGAGGGCGGACTGATCTGGGGCCTCGGCCAGGCGACGGCGCCGCCGCCCCATTGGCGTGGCGGAATGCCCTTGGCTGTGCCGTTCGAGCAGAGCGGACTGCCGCGCTTGCGAGATACGCCTCGGATCCAGGTCGAGCTGGTCGCCAGCAGGGCCGACCCTGGCGGTGTCAGCGGCCTTGGCGCCGTCCCGATCGCCGCCGCCGTCGCCAATGCCATTTATGCCGGGACCGGCCGGCGCTTGCGCTCGCTACCGTTCGACCCGATGTCGGCGGGATGAGCGCGTCAGCCGAACATCCTGCAGTACCGCCGGAGCGCATCGGAGTTCTGCTGATCAACCTCGGCACGCCGGATTCGCCCGAGGCGCCCGCCGTGCGCCGCTATCTCGCCGAATTCCTGAGCGACCCGCGGGTGATCGAGGTGCCGCGCATCGCTTGGCTGCCGATCCTGTATGGAGTGATTCTTCGCACCCGGCCGCGCAAGTCGGCGCATGCCTACCGCCAGGTGTGGACCGATCAGGGCTCGCCGCTGGCGGCGATCACGAGGCGCCAGGCGGAGAAGCTGCAGGATCGGCTGGGCGAGGCGATCACGGTCGACTGGGCTATGCGTTACGGCAACCCCGGCGTCCGTCCCGCGATCGAGCGGATGGCGTCGGCCGGCTGCACTCGGATCCTCGCCGCGCCGCTCTATCCGCAATATTGCGCGGCAACGACCGCAAGCGCCAATGACGCAGTGTTCGCGAGTTTGGCGACCATGCGCTGGCAGCCGGCACTGCGGACGCTTCCGCCCTATCACGACGATGCGCTGTACATCGACGCGCTGGTCACCAGCATTCGAAGTCAGCTCGGCGCCCTGGACTTCGAGCCGCAGCGCCTGCTGCTCAGCTTCCACGGCATGCCGCAGCGCACGCTCGAGCTCGGCGACCCCTACCATTGTCACTGCCGGAAGACCGCCCGCCTGGTCGGCGAGCGGCTCGATGTCCCCACCGACATCGCCTTCCAGTCGCGCTTCGGCCGAGCCAAATGGCTGGAGCCGGCGACCGAGGACGTGCTTGCCGCTTATCCGGGCAACGGAATCAGTCGCGTCGCCATCGCCGCCCCGGGTTTCTCCGCGGACTGCGTCGAAACCATCGAGGAGCTCGCGATCCGCGGACGCGAGACATTCGAAGCGGCCGGCGGGGGAGCCTTCGCAGTGCTCGACTGCCTGAACGATTCGACCGAAGGCATGCACATGCTGGAGGGGCTGGTCAGGCGCGAACTTGCGGGCTGGCCGAGCGGCGAATAAGCGCAGGGTTCGACCAACAACAGGAGGCAGGCAATGGCTCGAGTGGCAATCGTCACCGGCGGCACGCGTGGCATCGGCGAAGCGATCAGCATCGCACTGCGCGACCTGGGGATGACGGTGGCGGCGAATTATGCCGGCAATGACGAGCGCGCGCGCGAATTCACCGGCCGCACCGGAATTGCCGCCTTCAAGTGGGACGTATCCGATTTCGAAGCCTGCCAGGAAGGCGTTCGCAGGGTCGAAGCGGAGCTCGGCCAGGTCGACGTGCTCGTCAACAATGCCGGAATCACGCGCGATACAACGATGAAGAGGATGGACCATGCCAAGTGGCAGGAGGTGATCGACACCAATCTCGGCGGCTGCTTCAACATGGCCAAGGCGGTGTGGGACGGGATGGCCGGGCGCGGCTTCGGGCGGATCGTCAACATCGGTTCGATCAACGGCCAGGCCGGGCAGTACGGCCAGGTCAATTATGCCGCCGCAAAATCAGGAATCCACGGCTTCACCAAGGCGCTGGCGCAGGAGGGCGCGCGCAGCGGCGTGACCGTCAATGCGATCGCGCCCGGCTACATCGACACCGACATGGTCGCCGCTGTGCCCCAGGACGTGCTCGCCAAGATCGTTGCGCGGATTCCGGTCGGACGGCTCGGCCGAGCCGACGAGATCGCCCGCGGCGTCGCCTTCCTGGTCGATGAGAATGCCGGCTTCGTCACCGGCTCGACTCTGTCGATCAACGGCGGCCAGCATATGTATTGATGGCGGCCCGACCTGCCTACGGCCGGCCGGTGAAAAGGTCGGTGACGATCGCCGGCCACCAGACGTCGATCAGCCTCGAGCCGATCTACTGGCAGGCTCTCGAGAGGGCCGCCGCCGCCGAGGCCGTTCCGCTGAATGCCCTGATCGCCAGGGTGGACTCGCAACGGCATGACTCTCGGCCCACGCCCAGCCTGACGTCAGCGCTCCGGCAATGGCTCCTTCGCGAGGCGCTCGGCGGCGCGCAGGACTGAGTGGGTGAAGGCCTCGCCGCCATCCGGCGAATGGTCGAGGAACAGCGCCGGCTCGACCAGCTCGAGCTCCATGATCTGCAGTTCGCCGCCGGTTCCGCGAATCATGTCGACTCGCGCATAGACCGCCTCGGCCGGGGCCGCGGCGAGCGCCGCCGCGGCAAGCGCTTCGCCGCCCGCGGGCGCTTCGCACCAATGGTGGGCACCGCCGAAGTGGGGCTGCACCCGGAAGTCGCCCGGCGGCGGCCGCTTGACGACAGCGTGGCTGAACGCGCCGTCGAACAGCATCAAAGAATATTCGCCCTCGTCAGCGATCGCCGGGAGGAACGGCTGGATCATCGTCCGGCCGCGGCGCTCCGGCGTCGGCACGGTCTGATCGACTCGGATTCGTTCGGTGCGCTCCGCGCCTGCCGACACCGCCGGCTTGATTACCAGCTCGTCGATCCCGAAGCGGTCCGCGGCCGACCGAAGGACGTCGGCGGTCAGGCGCTCGACGGCGATGGTCGGAACGCTCGGGATACCGGCTTCGCCTAGCTCCGCGAGATAGGCTTTGTCGCTGTTCCAGCGCAGCAGCTCGGGCGGGTTCACCACCGGCAGCCGTTCCGCTTCCAGCCGATCGAGGAATCTTCGCCACTCGACATAGCGGCGATGATATCCCCAGGCGAGCAGCGGCAGGATCAGGTCGAACTCGGACAGGTCACGCGCTTCGGTCCAAACGATCGGCTGCACCTCCACCCCCGCAAGCCGGAGCGCGTCGGCCTCCGCCTCGAAGGCCCATCGCCACGGCTCGGTGACGTCGGGCGCGGGGATTAGAAAGGCGAGCCGCACCTAGCGCGAAAGCAGGATGCGCGCCTGGCTGGCGATCTGTGCCAGCATGGGCGCGGACACGTTCCCGGTAGCCCGAGCGCGGTCGATCAGCTTGCGGAATTGCTCGATGCGCTGTGTTTGCGCCTCGGCCCACTGTTCGACCCATTCCTGCGGGTCCTTGCTGCGGCTGCGCGACAGGAAATCGATCCGAAGCTGCTCGAAATCCCGTGCCAGCCCTGCGGTCAACAACCGCTCCCACTGGTCGCTGGGAACGAATCGAGCGACTTGCTGCTGAGCCCAGTCCATGCCGAGTATCTCGCCGAGCTTGGTGTAGGCGCGGGTCAGCTGAAGTTCGTCGACCTTGCGCCGGGCGGCGAGGGCGGCGAGGCCGAAAATCCCGTCGAGTTCGAACAGCCGCACGAGGCCCTTGACGACCTCTTCGCTCGCTCCGAGCGCAATCAGCCGGTCGCGCCGGATCGCGGCCTCGTTGCGAACCTGGGTGCGGATCAGCTTGGTCGCGGCAGCGGCGATCTTGCGCACGCGCGGTTCCAGGATCCTGCACAAGGCCCCGACCCGCGTCTCGTTGCCCATCGCGCGCAAGATGTCGGACAGATGCGCGCGCACGCTCGCCGAGGCGATCGCCATCAATTCGATTCGCACCGCTTCTGGAAGCGACGCAGCTTCGATCTGGGCCCACAAGGTATCCAGGTCGAGCAGCCGCTCGGCGACGAGGAAGGCGGTGATCACCTGGCGGAGGGACGATCCCTCCTCCTCCGTCATGTCGAGCGCGACGCTTGGTCCAAGCCGGTTGACGATTCGGTTGGCGACCTTGGTCGCGAGAATCTCATGGCGCAGCCGGTGCGCGCGAATGGCCTCGGCATGCGCTCGCCGCATCGGCTTGGGAAAGGCGGCGAACAGCTGCTCCTCGAGCATTTTTTCGTCGGCGAGCCGAAGCTTCTCCGCCGAATCCTGCAGAGCCAGCTTGGACATCGACAGCAACACGGCGATTTCGGGCCTCGTGAGGCCTCGGTTTTCCTGAATCCGGCGCAGAAGCTCCTCGCTGCTCGCGAGGCCTTCGACTTTCCGATCGAGCCTGCCCGACTGCTCGAGCAGCTCGATCGTGCGCACGTGGCTCGGCAGGGCTCGCGGCCCGCCGCTTTCAGCGATTGATAGCGCGAGGCTCTGCAGCCGGTTGTTGTCGAGCACCAGCTCGGACACCTCGTCGGTCATCTTCGCGAGCAAGGCGTTGCGCTTGGCGACGCTCAGCCGACCCTCGCGCATTTCCCGGTTGAGCGGGATCTTGATGTTGACCTCGTTGTCCGAGCAGTCGACGCCGGCGCTATTGTCGATGAAGTCGCTGTTGATGCGCCCGCCGGCTTCAGCGAACTCAATCCTGCCGGCCTGAGTGATCGCGAGGTTCGCGCCTTCGCCGATCACCTTGGCGCGAAGCTCGTTGCCGTCGGCCCGAAGGGCGTCGTTGGCTGGGTCGCCGACGTCGGCGTGGGACTGTGTCGATGCCTTGACGTAGGTGCCGATGCCGCCAAACCACAACAGGTCGACCGGGCTCTTGAGTATCGCGCTAATCAGCCCTGCGGGGTCGATCGTATCCACCTCCACCCCGAGCGCGCCGCGCGCTTCCGGCGACAGTCGGATCGACTTCTGGCTGCGCGGAAAGATGCCGCCGCCCTTAGACAGCCGCTTGCGGTCGTAATCGTCCCAGGACGAGCGCGGCAGATCGAACAGCCGTCTGCGCTCCGTCCAGCTGGCGGCGGGGTCGGGATCGGGATCGATGAAGATGTGACGATGATCGAATGCCGCGACGAGCTTGAGCGCCTTCGACAGCAGCATGCCGTTGCCGAACACGTCGCCCGACATGTCGCCGCAGCCGGCGACCGTCACCGGGTCGGATTGAACGTCGATCCCCATTTCCAGGAAATGGCGCTGCACCGAGATCCACGCGCCCCGGGCAGTGATGCCCATCGCCTTGTGGTCGTATCCGTTCGACCCGCCGCTGGCGAAGGCGTCGCCGAGCCAGAAACCGCGCTCGAGGGCGATGGCGTTGGCGACGTCGGAGAAGGTCGCCGTCCCCTTGTCGGCGGCGACGACGAAATAGGGGTCCTCGCCATCGTGGATGACGACGTCGGCCGGCGGGACGACCTTGTCGTCGACGATATTGTCGGTGATCGACAGCAAGGAGCGGATGAAGATGCGGTAGCTTTCGGTGCCCTCTGCCAGCCAGGCGTCGCGTTCCGATGCCGGCGGCAGCTGCTTCGGATAGAAGCCGCCCTTGGCGCCGGTCGGCACGATCACTGCGTTCTTGACGAGCTGCGCCTTCATCAGGCCCAGGATTTCCGTCCGGAAGTCGTCGCGCCGATCCGACCAGCGAAGGCCGCCGCGAGCGACCGGCCCTCCGCGCAGATGAATGCCTTCGACGCGCGGCGAATAGACCCAGATCTCCCGCCACGGCACCGGCGCCGGAAGGCCCGGCACGAGACTCGAATTGATCTTGAATGCGAGTGCCTCTTCGGCGGCCGGTGAAAAGGCGTTGGTCCGGACGACCGCCTCGACGACGGAGCGAAGCTTGCGCAGGATCCGGTCGTCGTCGATCGAGCGGACGTCGCGAAGCGCATCGTCGAAATCGACTCTCAGCCGCTCGACCTCTCGCTGCCGGCGCCGCCCTGCGGCAGGATCGTGCAGGGCGGTAAACAGGCCGACCAGCGCCTTGGTCGCCTTCGGCGCCCGGCGAAGTGCGTCGACGACGGTGACGAGGCCGAAGCTGCTTCCCGTCTGGCGAAGGTAGCGGAACCAGGCGCGGAGCCAGACCACCGGCTCGGTGTCGAGGCCGGCGAACAGCACCAGCTGGTTGAACTCGTCGTCCTCGGCGGCGCCGGAGAGGACGCAGGCGATCGCCCGTTCGATGGTGTCGGCGCGGCCGATGATGGCGTCGACGTCCGCCTCGGGCGGAAGCTCGAGCCGGAAGTCGTGGATATAGCCGAGGATTCCGTCCGACAGCTTGTGCGGCACCTCCTCGAGCACCCTAAAGCCGAAATTCTCGAGCACCGGCACCGCTTCCGACAGCGGGATGAGGCCGCCGCGGCGGTAGGTCTTGAGGTGCAGCTCTCCCGCCGCGTCGTCGGCATTGCCGAACAGGCGGACGCCGCGCGCGTCGCTGTCCGCCAGCGCCCGCATCCGCAGGATATCCTCGGCCGCTTCGCCGTGACTCGTCCGCGAGCGGTAGTTGTCGGGAAAGCCGCCGGCAAAGCTCAGGGCCAGGCGGGTCGCGCGCGCCGCTCCCACCCGGTCGATCAACGCTTCCTCGACGCCGGGCGCCCAGCCGCGAACCATCGCATTGAGGCGGCGCTCGAGCGCGGCAGCATCGGGCAGTGGCGCTGTCGGCTCGATATATTGGGTGTATCGAATCAGGGCCAGGTCGCCCTCGCCGAGCTCGACCGACCAGCTGGTGATGCCCGCGCCGACGATCTCCTCGAGCAACAGCCCGATGTCGCGGCGCCGCTGGGTCGTCAAATCGTCGCGCGGCAGCCAGACGAACGTAAACAGGTGTCCCTTGAGGATGCTCCTGACCTGGAGCAGCGCCGGCCGCGGCCGGTCGGCAAGCGACATCGCCTTGGCAACCAGCTCGCGGACCGAATCGAAGCTGAGGTTGACGAGCAGGTCGCGCGGCAGCGACGCGACGGCGTGGCGAAGCGCCTTGCCGCTATGGCCCTTGGGATCGAAGCCGAAATATTCATCGAGCTGCTTCAGGCGGCTGCGCAGCACCGGCACTTCCTCGGCGGGAAGGGTCAAGGCCTGGCTGGTCCACAGCCCGGCGTGGACGCCGATCCCGGTGATCTTGCCGCCTTCGCGCACCGGAACGACGACGAGGTCGAGCGGGACCCGCCGGTGGACCGAGGATTTGCGCTCCGCCTTGGCCAGCAACGGCACTTCGCCGCCGGCCTCGAAATAGCGCATCGCGCCGAGGCAGCCGCCATCGTCGGTCGGCGCTCCGGGAATGCGGAACAGCCCGAGCGCGCTGGACGGCTCCTCGCCGGGCTTTTCCACCTGGTAGCCGAGCATGGTCATGGCGCCATCGGCGAACCAATCGAGCAGGGCACGGCCTTCCGGCTGCTCGATCGCCTCCGCATCGCGGCGCATCTGCTGCTGAAGTGCGCGCCAGTCGCACACCGACGAGCGAACGTCGGCAAGCACCGCCCGAAGCTCGTCGGCGAGCTCGCGCCGAGTGCGCGCGTCTGCGCGGTCGAGCTCGATGTACATCAAAGATTCCTGGCGATCGGGATCGCCGCAAAGCGGCTCGACCGCCAGCAATCGTCCATCCTTGCCGCGGTCGACGCAGACCACCGGGTGAAGCAGGCGATGGATCGTCAGATGCCGGGCGGCGATGGCGTTGGCGACCGAGTCGACCAGGAATGGCATGTCGTCGTTGGCGATGCCGATCCGCATCCGCCGCTGCCCCGCCTCACCGCCTGTCGATTCGACCGCAACCTCGGCCCGGCCGCGCTTGCGCCGGCCGGCGACGCGGGCGAGGAACTCGGCGGCCTCGCGCTCGGATTGCCGGGTCAGGCCTTCGACCTCTCCGGGCAGGGCATTGGCGGTCAGCGCCTTGCGCAGGGACTCGACCAAGGGCTTGGCCAGGCGCGTGTGGGCCGTCATCGAAGGCTGGGGCTCCGCAAGAGGTGCGTTGGGCGCCGCCTATAGCCCCCGCCCAGTGAGTGCGACAACCCCGCGTGAGACGATGATCAAGCGGCGGCGCGGCGGATTGCGCGCTCGACCATGGCCGGATCGTCGATCACCGCCACCGCCTCCTGGCCGCCGTCGCCGGCGCGACGGGTCAGCACCAGGCTGAACTCGTCGTCGCTCCTGATTTCTTCGAGCGCGATCGGCGCGGCTGCGCGAAGCCGCGCCCGAGCCGTTTCGGAATTGTCGGGCCGGGCCTCGGGCCGGCGCGCCTGACGCTCCGCGGCGACCAGAGCCTTGAGGCCGCCGGGGGTCTTTTCGATGAAATCGAGGAAGCCGCCGAGGGCGATGTCCTGCCGCTGCGCGTAGGACAAAGCGGCGGCGAACTCGGTCAGCCGCGTCTTGTCATAATCGATGCCGAAGACGAGCTTGACGATCGGGGTCATCGGCGCTCGGGCCTGCGCCTTCACTCCCGATTCCTCGAGAAGCTCGGCATAGTCCTCGGGCATGCGCTGGCTGGCGAGGGCGAAGTCATATGCGAGCGACAGCGCCCGGTAGAGCGCGGCGCGGGTGCGGCCGTCCGCCGCCTTGGCCGCCTCGGCGGTCTCGCGCGCTGCCCACAGGCGGTCGGCGAGGCCGGCATCCTCGCCGAGCATGATCGCCGGTGCGTCGATCTCGTCCGCGTCGGCGAGCGGCCCGTCCTCCCAGGAAAAATGCACCGGCGGCTGCTCGATTTCGATCGCCGGCAAATCGCTCTGCTCGGCCGGCTGTTGGACGATCGGTTCCGCGACGGGCGGCTGCTCCGCTTCCGGCTCGGCGGGCTCCGGCATTCCGAGCTCGTCGGCGACCGGCGCCTGCTGCGCGGCGCCATCCGCCTCGACCGCTTCGCCCGGCGCGATGTCGGCCGGCTGCTCGCCGACCCGTTTCCAGTTGATCACGCCATAGATGAAGTCGATCGTGTCGCCGTCCGACGAGAACGGCATCAGGATTCCGCGGTAGCAGATGTTGTCGCCGCGCTGGTTGACGTACTCCGCCTCGAAGCCGATCGGCGCGCGGTTGGCGATGATCTGCAGATAATGGTCGGTGAGCCGCGACAGCAGCGACCGGCTCGGCACATCGCCGATGGTGCGGATGTCCTCGGCTAGGTCGCACTCCTCGCGGATCGCCGCGCCGATATAGGCGGTCGCCGGATTGTCGCGGCCGGCGGTGAAATCGAGCAGCACGCTGTTGTCGGCGAAGTCCTTGAGGTCGCCGGGCTCGAGGTCCTCGATCGACGGATAATCGCGCCCGTCGAGCAGCGACACCCAGTAATTGTAGGCGCGGACGTGCATTCGTCGCTCGTCGGTGCCGATGGCCGCGGCGACGTCGGACTCGGGAGAGGCCTCACTCGCGGTCGATGGTTCGAAGTCGCTCGGGAAATCGCGATAGCCGTCCATTGAACGAAGCCCCACTTCTCGGTCCGTGGCAGGAATGGCCGACAAGCTTTACCAAAGCGTTAACCGTAACCATTTAGGCAGGGCGCTGGCCGCGCCCTTGCCTGCCCTCGACGGCGCTGATAGGGGCGCGGCTTCCGTGCAGCGGCGCCGCTTTAGCTCAGCTGGTAGAGCACATCATTCGTAATGATGGGGTCGTGGGTTCGAGTCCC
>DATLWK010000016.1:0-5776 GCA_035576365.1 Sphingomicrobium sp.
GATCAAAACAGGCGTGGACACCTTGGCCGTGCGCAATTTCTTCAGCACGTCATAGCCGTGCATGTCGGGCAGGTTCAGGTCGAGGAGGATGATGTCGTAATCGTACAGCTTGCCGAGATCGAGGCCCTCTTCGCCCAGATCGGTCGTGTAGACGTTGAAGCCTTCGGTTCCGAGCATCAGCTCGATGCTCTTGGCCGTCGTCGGCTCGTCTTCGATCAGCAGGACTCGCATAAACAACTACCCTTCAAGGCATCCGACCGGGCGCACGCGGATGCAATGCTGAAATCATTGCAGAGATTGGTTAATGCGGCTGAAAGGTAAACAAATTCTTACGAAGTTCGCGCCTGAAGGGCCTTTAATATGCCTTGGCAGCGGAAATGGGCTGGACGTGCACCTCTGCTAATGTCCGCAATGGGTCGATACCGGACATTCGGCGCAATGTTCGAAAAGGATGGAAAGCGGACTTTGGCGTGTGGCTCGAAAAGATCGGAAGCCGGCCGTCGTCAGCTTGCCAGCGCATGAGCCAACCGTTTCACTTGGCGAAGCGAGAGACCCAGTGATCGAAAACGGCTGGGTGAATGGCCCTTTCGAATTCCGCTCCTGCGACAAATCCCTCCAGCCAGCATATCCAAGCCGATAGCGCTTCAAGACCCTCGAACTTAACCCAGACTCGCTCGTCTAGCTGTGGGCGCTCGATGAATTCGATCTTGCAGCCGGAACGCGAAAAATCATACGCTCTCACACGGTAGGTTCGCTGACCTGGCCGTCCGAGGAGGACCTCCGCTTTGACAGCTACTCTCGCGTTGCTACGAGGCCTGGGGACGCGCTGGCGCGGCTGCCCCGTGTCAATCCATTCATGCTTCATGGAAAACGCCTCAGCCTGTACGACCTAACCAGCAAAATGATCGCCACACCTATGAACAAGGGTGCGGCAGCAAGTGGAGATGCTGCCGCACCCGCTCATCTGAGCTGACTTGTCTATACTACGCATGTTTTAACGGCGCGTGACCGACCGAACCGATCCGGCGTGAGCGAACGTGGCTCTGAGTTGCGTACTCCGCCACCAGTGGTTCGCCAGGTCGTTGAAGTTTTATGCACGATATTGCAATTGAAGTTGAGATCGAAAGCAGCGATCGCGGACAAGCTCGAGCCGTAAACAGGACAGTATCCTGTGTTCGCAATGGGTGGAAAGCGGACATTAACGATCAGCATTTACGACCAACATCTGCTGGTCAACATCGCACAATTGCCATCCATTCCGCCTTGCGCACGACCATGCAAGGGGGCCGGAAACCCGTTCGATCCACCACGCTTATCGTTTAGGCCGGCTGACGCACGAGTTTGAAGCGCATGCGTGTCCCGTCGGGCGACGGCGGTGCCGGTCGCGGCATGTCCTGATTCTCCCGGCCTGGCACGAACTGCGTGTTACGAACGAAGGGAATTTCCAATAATCCTCGCAGGGGTAACCTTGGATGTCAGGGTCGCAAGCCAGCGCATGTTCGTCAGACCTTCAGCGGCCATTCTGCGCGGCGATGATCGCAGCGAAGCTGCCGCTCGTTGATTCCCGAAAGCTACCAGCGGGTGCTCCCATGACCTGCGTCCCAGCTTTGTAGCCGTGCAGCCAGCTACCGCGGTTTGATAGGGTAATGACCGGCCGGAAGTCCCGGTAGGCGCTGTCGGCGCGAACCTCATTGTAGAAATTGTCGAGAACCCAATAGGTGTTCTCGGCTCGAACGATCAACATTGCGTGATCGGCGCGCGCAGCAAGATCCCTGCCAATGACCAGGAACAGGTCAGACGCGGTCACGCCAGCTGCACGAAGCACCTGCATCTTAGCGATCGCATAGTCCTCGCAGTCACCGGCGCCTCGGCTAAAGGACTCCGAGGCGCTCGCCCAAGAGTCGCTTGTGTCAGTGCGATATTCGATAGCTGCGTTCACTGCGCGGTTCACGAAGCGCAAACGCTCGACACCGTGAAGATTACGTGCCTTGAAAGCGATGCGCGCGCCGGCAGCCAGACCTTGTGACTGAACCTTGCTCCAACGGCCATCGTAGGGGGTCGCATGGGCTGCAATCACGGCCGTGCCGAACACCGCCGGAACATTCCCGGGCGTCGTAGCAGCTTCAGTTGGCGATGAAAAAAGGGCGAGCGAAACCGCTGCGCAAAATGCGCTATTTGCAAGTGTGTGCATGAAGCCTCTCCGGTATCTCGGCGAGGCGGCTTATTGCCGCTACCCGCCTCGTCTTGAGAGGCCGCTATGATCGAGGATGCGGTCTGAAAATATTCGGCAAACTACCGTCTGGTAGTCTCACTGTTAGCAGTTTTACGGGCGCATGGACTCTCGCATCGGCAACCGATAGCGTCTCGGTTACGCTTGGCTGTCAAGCCCAACGAAGGCGAGTAGCTGTCGCAGTCAGTGAACCGCACTGCGAGCAAGGTAAGAGCGCCTGCGCTTCATTGCCTGGAATCGGATAAGATCGTTCGAGATGCACGAGGCGAAGGATGTACGCTCTTTCTTCAAGGGCTAAGTCGGAAGCAAGCGTTTTCAGCGTCCGTCATCACCGCCAAGAGCTTCACGGATTCGAGTTGCCAACTCGACCTTGCGGAACGGCTTTCTCAGCAGGACGACGCCAGGCTCAAGATCAGCGCGATCCCCAAAGGCGGCCTCGGGAAAGCCGGACATGTAGATGAGCTTCAAATCGGGGCGCACTTGACGCGCCTCGCGACCGAGGTCAACGCCGCTTAATCCGCCCGGCATGATGATGTCGGTGAGTAGCAAATCGATTCCGCCCTCCTCTCTCAGCACCTGCAATGCGGACGGCCCATCATCCGCTTCAAGAACGCGATAGCCGAGCGACGTTAGCTGCCGCACGGTGACACGTCGGAGGCTCGTATTGTCGTCAACGACAAGCAGTGTTTCTTCGCGTGTCGCTCTAGGCGGACCCAACCTCTCTGTCGCCTCGCCAGCGCCAGCACCCTCGGCCCGGGGGAGGAGCAATGTGACAGTCGTACCTTGACCAGGCTCACTGTAGATTCGCACATGGCCGCCGGACTGCTTAGCAAAGCCAAAGACCATGCTTAACCCAAGACCAGTGCCATGCCCTTCAGCCTTGGTGGTGAAGAACGGCTCAACTGCTTTCTCCTGAACTTCAGCAGTCATCCCGTGGCCATTGTCTGACACTTCGACTGCAACATATTTGCCAGGGTCGAGCCCTGGATGATTGGCCGTGTAATTGGCCTCCAAGACCTCGTTGCGAGTAGAAATGATCAATCGGCCCCCTCGGGGCATAGCGTCGCGAGCGTTTGTCGCTAGATTGGTAATTGCAGCCTCCAGCTGGGCCCGATCAACAATGGCCTCCCAAAGGTTGTTCGCAAGCCTCAATCGCAGATCGATGTCCGCGCCTAGCAATCGAGTCAGGAGCTTAGTATAGTCAGACAGGAGCTCGTTGAAGTTCGTGGTAACGGGCTCCAGAGTTTGTTTCCGGGCGAATGCCAAGAGACGGCTTGTGAGCTCCGCCCCTCGTAAGCACGCATTTCGAGCGTCTTCGAGAAGTTCCTTGGTATCTGCCGACGTGACCTCTTGCTCGGCGGCGAGATCTAGGTTGCCGATTGCGATAGCGAGCAGATTGTTGAAGTCATGAGCGATGCCGCCTGTTAACTGACCAAGGGCGTCAATCCGGTGCCGTTGACGGAGTGAATCTTCAAGTTCTCTCAGGTCGGTAACGTCGCGGATAATGGTGAGCAGGCCAGTGCCGCCAGCAGCAACATGCTTGATCGGAAATTTGCGAATTTCAACACAGCGGGTGCCCTCCGCCGTCTCCAAAAGCCTTTCATTGACTCGCAGTGGTTGGTTCGATGCGATCACCTGACAGTTTTCCGAAGCATGCGCCGCATCGACAATCTCTTTGTCCGCTTTGCCGATAACCTCCGCACGCGGACGACCGAGGAATGCTTCTCCAGAAGAGTTGATGTAGGAAAAGCGGAGCTCCTCCTCGCGGCCTTCATACAGAAAAATCGCATCGGGCATCCCGTCGATCACCCTGCGAAGCAGGTCCATCGATCGCCGGATCTCACTGGTCCGGTCACGCGTCTCACTTAAGGCTACGCGCATTGCGCCAATGATCAGTACGACGATGCTGCTTAGGAGGACGAACAAACCAACTGCTATGGCCTGTCCCACCCCCCGGTCCGGGAGAGAGGATGCAAACCACAGCCACCAAACTCCCGCCGCGAGTGCAACCGCCAATAGGCCTCCTCTAACTCCCGCGACGAGGGCGCTCACAATCACGGCAGGGAAGAACGTGACGAATTGAGCTTGGTCGATCAGTGTGCCCAATGCGCCACGAGCAATAGCCGCGAGGGCAACAGATGCAGCGGCGACGGCGAGAGCTGCGCCCCAGGAGAAGCGCCCAGCAGGTACAAACTCGTCTAGCTTTGTATAAACGAGGCTATGAGTTGCGTTGCCCATCCGCTTAACTAACGATAGTAGCATAGATTTTGCTCCACCGTCGATAACTTGCGAATTGAGCGTCGGGCCGGGCGTCACAACGCCGTGGCTGCCCGAAAATCTTGCTTCCTTCTAGTTGGTAAAAATACTGCCCTGGATGTCTCGGCGAGGCGCAGCCGCCCGCGTCTTCATACCAGACCGTGCTGGCATGCCCGAACTAAAAGAGGGTGTTCCGAGCGCGTAAAAGCGCCTGTGATAAGTTGCTGACGCCAAGCTTTTTGAAGATTCTCGCGCGATGCATCTCAACCGTGCGTGGGCTAAGTCCGAGCTGGGCGGCAACGACCTTATTTGGGGCGCCGTCGCTAAATGCCTTTAATACGTCTCGTTCCCGCGGGGTAAGGCTTTGGAGCTCCGTCTCCCCAGCTGTCATTTTTTCGATCTTTTCGAAAGCTCGGTTCAGGGCCTCTAGTAGCTGTTCTTTTTGAAACGGTTTTTGGAGAAAATCTAGTGCTCCGTTCTTCACAGCTCGCACCGCTGACGGAATATCGCCAAAGCCGGACAGCATCACGACGCGGTTGTTTGGAAGTAAGTCGGACATGTGCTCGAGCAACTCTAGCCCACCCATTCCCGGTAATTTCATGTCCAGGAGCACGCAGCCCAGAGGGCGATCGGAATAGCCCACGAGAAACTCTTCGGCAGACCCGTATTCGCAAACATCAAACGCAGGCTCGGCAAGCATTCGCTTGATCGTGCGCCGGAGTGCCGGGTCGTCCTCGACGATGTAAACACGATGATTTGCCATTCTCAACTCTCTGCTCTTTCGACATCCGCCATGCCCAGCAGTTCATCAGCTGTGGCGCGACCATCCTGGAAGGCAGTGAAACTACGGCCAGTGTTTTCCCGATCTGGTTTCCAAATGCCTAACGAGCGAAATGGTGCGCATTGATGAGAACGAAGTTCCGGAGGAAAATTATGCGAGTCCTGCTGATCGAAGACGAGCCGACGACGGCCAAGAGCATCGAGCTGATGCTCGGAACCGAAGGCTTTAATGTCTACACGACCGATCTGGGCGAAGAGGGCCTCGATCTCGGCAAGCTGTACGATTACGACATCATCCTCCTCGACCTGAACCTGCCCGACATGCACGGCTATGACGTGCTGAAGAAATTGCGCACGGCCAAGGTGTCGACGCCTGTTTTGATCTTGTCGGGCATCGGCGAAATGGATTCGAAGGTGCGGGCCCTGGGCTTCGGCGCCGACGATTATGTCACCAAGCCGTTTCATCGCGACGAGCTGGTCGCGCGCATCCATGCGATCGTGCGCCGCTCG
>DATLWK010000017.1:0-1031 GCA_035576365.1 Sphingomicrobium sp.
CTAGGTGTCGAAGCTATGAAGGTTGTTCACCCGGAGCGGGGCTGAGAGGCTGGGGTTGTGAAGCTCCAACACCTGGCCCGGAAGGCTCCGGATGAACGTCCACAAGAATGCGCGTCTGACGCCGCGTGGTCGAGCGCGGATGGTGTCTCGAATTCTCGATGAAGGCTGGTCGGTGAAGGCGTCGGCGGAAGCCGCCGGGGTTTCGGAGCGGACGGCGCATAAGTGGTTGGGCCGGCGTCGTCGGGGGCCGAGCGAAGACTTCACGGATCGCAGCTCGGCGCCCCGACGATGTCCGCGCAGGGTCTCGCCGCAGCGCGTCGCTGAGATCGAGCAGCTGCGACGGCGGCGGATGAGTGGCGCGCAGATCGCCGCCGCCTTGGGTATGGCGCGCTCGACGGTGGGCCTGGTGCTGCGCAGGCTTGGCCTCGGCCGGCTATCGGCGCTCGATCCCAAGCCGCCGGTGGTGCGCTACGAGCGCGCCCAGCCGGGCGAGCTGATCCACCTGGACATCAAGACGCTCGGCCGGATCGACGGTGTGGGCCACCGCATCACCGGCCAGCATGAAGGCCATCACCGCGCCCGCGGGATCGGCTACGAACACCTGCACGTGGCGATCGATGACGCCTCGCGCCTGGCCTACACCGAGATCCTGCCGAGCCTCGGCCAGGACGACGCCACCGCCTTCCTCGAGCGGGCGCTGGCCTGGTACGCGCGCCTCGGCGTGACCGTCGAGCGGGTGATGACCGACAACGGTTCGGCCTATCGCTCCAAGCGCTTCGCCGCCGCCCTAAAGAAGGCCGGCGCCCGCCACTTGAGAACGCGACCCTACACGCCGCGCACCAACGGCAAGGCCGAGCGCTTCATCCAGACCAGCCTGCGCGAATGGGCCTACGCCAGGGCCTATGCCTCATCCGAACAGCGCAGCGCCGCCATCCAACCCTGGATCGATAGCTACAACCTCAGCCGACCTCACGCCGGCATCGGCCACCTCAGCCCCTGGCAGAAACTGAACAACCTTCTTGGAAACGACA
>DATLWK010000018.1:0-2321 GCA_035576365.1 Sphingomicrobium sp.
ATTGCCGCATCTCCGCGACGACCTGGCGAGGCGCTTCCCGAGCCTTCTCCAGCTGCCCGGTCACAAACTCCGCACCTTCAAGCGTGTCTTCGAGCCAGGCGCCCATGCACCTGCCGACAGGGAGTCCGGAGACCTTCGCCATGCGAGAGAACGCAGCGTGAACCTCCGGCGACACGGTGATCGTGAGTCGGATCTTCTCGGGGGATGGGGGGTTTGCCATGGTGCAGATTGCACCATGTTGCACCAGAATTCGTCAATAGGGCGCGAGAACCGCCTAAGCGACCCTCCGGACTTGCCGCGACGCTACCCCTCAGCGTGCCCGTGCCCCTGCTTCTGCTGGTCGCTCAATGTCTCCGACTAGACCCGTGGACCCCTCGGGTATCCCTCGGGTCGTCTATGCCTAAGACGGCGCTGACGCAACAGCAAAAAGGTGCCCCCACCCCAGGGGGAGAGCAAGAGGGGAGGGAGCACGAGTAAACGAGATGCTGGGCTAGCCCGAGATGAACTACATCATCGGCTTAGCTTGTTCGATGCTCAGGGGGAGACTCGAACCCCCATTGCATGTCTTGCAGCAGGGGATTTTGAGTCCCCTGCTCTTACCGCTGAGCGAACTCGCGACCCCTTGCACCCCATGCAAGTGCGCTACCAAGCTGCGATAGCTCGCATATCTAGGCTAGCTATACGGTATGTACTGTCAAGCCAGTCAAACCAGTCAGGACAGTCAATACGACATGCCGGTTAGGTGCCGGCCTCGGGCATCTAACAACACAGCTTTGATGCACCGGACTCGAAATCAGGTGTACGAGTTAGCTGCCGAGTTTTAGGCTGAACGGTTGGTTCGAACTCACGAACGAGTTTCACGCTGATCGGTCAGGGCCTAGGGGCAGCCCAAGCTGACGAACCTGGAACAGCTGTATTGAGGCTGCCCCCGACAGGAATCGAACCTGTATCTAAGACTTCCCCGTTCTATCCATTGAACTAAGGGCCAGGTACTGAGCCATCATGGGTGCGTGGAAAACGGCACCCATGGATGCCGTCACGACTTTGTTCAGTCGTGATCAACCAGGAGCACCCCAGCCGCAACTAGAGCCTCGTTGTGTTCCTTGGCGACGATGCGATCCCACACAGCGCCGATGTCCCCGTGGTAGGCCGCTAGAGCCGTGAAAAGCGTTTTTCCGTACTGAGCGCGGGCATTGGCTAGGGCGGCCTGCAAATCGCGCTGGATGACCTTTTCTGGCCGTCTCTGGAGGATGTCCGCCTCTACCCCCGGCAGAACGTCCGCGCAGAAGGGGTAGGCACCCGCGAAGTACTGATCCCGCCGGTCGATCGCCTGCCATGGGATGGGGCGCGATTCAGCCTTGAATTCGACCTCGTTGCGGTAGATGTCCTCGACCCGAAAGCCGTCAATGTGGGTCACGATCCCGGGAATGTTTCCCATCTGTCCCACCAGCTCGTAGCCCTTCTCGTACCCCCGGAAGAACTTGTCCGAATCACGCTTGCCCACGTAGCAGGTGCGTCCGCTGTTGTCGCTGTTGATGATCGTCTGGAGGTTCGGAGGCCTGCCGCCAGTGGAGAAACGGCCCTCGTTGTGACCCTTCACAACGTCATCGTGACCAACCTCTCCCCGCCAGGTCGTGAGCGCCAGGTCAAGCCGCCTTGGCTCCGAGGACGGCAGCTTCTCGATTTCCTCGATGGCGTCCCAATCGGTGACCATCGCGCAGCCCTTGCCTGGCACATCAACCCTGATCCAGCCTCTCTGCGACTCGCCTCCGAAATCCATCCGACCTATCGCCATTTGATTAGCAATCACGACCGGCAACGAGTGCTGGAACCCGAAGAGACCGCGCCCGTGCTTTCCCAGTCCGAGGTGCTTCCCCCAGTCCCCGAAGAGGGGACGAAGGGCCTCCAACACTTGGCCTGGATGCTCCGCCTGGACCCTGAACCGGAGCCAATCAACTGTGGTCTTTTGGGTCATTATTTCGGGCCTCTAGGAGCTTTCTTCGATGACTTTCCCCCCCGTATTACAGGACGGGGGGATGCCGCCTCCGGAGCAGCTGGAACCCCCCGCGCGCGGGGTCCCCCCTCCTGCCCCGGAACCAGCACCTTCACGCTGTTCAACGGTTTGCCGGCCCGCATCGCGCCCAAGAGTTCGTCAGCCTGATCAACTGCACCCAGTGCCCATTGCCGCATCTCCGCGACGACCTGGCGAGGCGCTTCCCGAGCCTTCTCCAGCTGCCCGGTCACAAACTCCGCACCTTCAAGCGTGTCTTCGAGCCAGGCGCCCATGCACCTGCCGACAGGGAGTCCGGAGACCTTCGCCA